>CAVOKW010000028.1:0-146963 GCA_963696585.1 uncultured Alphaproteobacteria bacterium | reverse complement strand
GGGATGACATACGACCCATTCAAAGGGGATTCCCTTTGAAGGAGATTTGTGATTCAAGATGCTGGCTGGGCAGGAGGCCAGCATGGCATGGTCAGACCCATTTCGACGGATTTGCGCGAACGGCTGGTTGCAGCGGTTGAGCGTGACGGCATATCGGCGCGTGCGGCGGCGGCGCGATTTGGCGTTTCGGTGAGTAGTGCGATCAAGTGGGTTCGCCGCCATCGGGAGACGGGTAGCGTCGCTCCGGATCGGATGGGGGGTTACAAGCCTCGTCTGCTGACGGGCGATTTGCGCCGTTGGCTTCTGGATCGGACCAGGAAGGACTTCACCCTTCGGGGTCTCGTCTGTGAACTGACGGAGCGGGGCGTGAAGGTTGATTACGTGCAGGTCTGGCGCTTCGCCCATGCCGAGGGACTGAGCTTCAAAAAAAAGCGTGCTCCCCGCCGAGCAGTTGCGGCCCAAGGTGGCCCGTCGGCGCGAGCAGTGGAAGAAGTTTCAGGGTCGGCCTGATCCCGCTCGCCTGGTCTTCGTTGACGAGACCTGGGCCAAGACGAACATGGCTCCGCTGCGGGGTTGGGCACCGGTCGGCCAGCGGCTCCACGCCAAGGTGCCTTACGGGCACTGGAAGACGATGACCTTCATCGCCGCCCTGCGCTGCGACCGGATCGATGCGCCCTTCGTGTTCGACCAGCCGATCAATGGGGCGAGCTTCACCCGGTGGGTCGAGCAGCAGCTTTGCCCGACGCTGGGGCCGGGTGATATCGTCATCCTCGACAACCTCTCCAGCCACAAGAAACCTGCTGTCAGGGCCGCAATCCGGGCCAGAGGCGCGCGGCTGTTGTTCCTGCCACCCTACAGTCCCGACCTCAATCCGATAGAGCAAGTCTTCGCCAAGCTCAAACACCTGCTGCGCAAAAGCGCTGAGCGGACACAAGAAGCAACTTGGCGACGCATCGGATCATTGCTCGACGCCTTCCCGCCAGCAGAATGCGCAAATTACCTCAAAAACTCCGGCTATGCGTCAATCTAATGTCATCAAGCTCTAATTTTCGGTCGGGTTCTAAAATTCCGTCCCCCTCAAACATTCCAGATCATGCTTGGCCCCGGCAGCATCTGTCCGTCGTCCTCGCCGACTTCCTCGGCGACGAGCCGGTTCGTCAGTTGCGCCATCTTCCAGACCAGATCGGCATTCTCCGGTCGGTTGGCGATGTTGATGCGCTCCAGCGGATCGCTTTGCGTATCATAGAGCTCCAGATCGTTCAGCCGTTTCAGCTCCTCGAGCGAGCTCGGCGTATTGTGCTCCGTCGGGCGGAAGTAGCGCGCGAACCTGTAACGTCCGTCATAAGATCCGCGCATGCCGTGGCGGTATTTTACGCCTTCGGCAATAAAACCTTCGTAGAAACCCCAAAGCTTGTTCAGGCCGCTGTCCTTGAAGGCCCTGGCGATTTCGCGTACGCCCTCGGGCGAACCGTAGAGGCGGCTGTCCCACTGATAGAGGACGCCCTCGCGCCCGAGGCCCTTGAGCCCGCGGTCGGCGCCCGCGCCCAATGCCAGCGACAGGTCGCGGCCCCTCAATGCCGGAAACTGTTCCTTTCGTTCTGCTTCCGCGATGCCGGCGAAGCTCAGGATCGCCGGCGCGATATCGACCTGGCTTGTCAGCACCCCCGTCTCGGACGGCGACTTGATGTCGGGATGGCAGATCGCCAGCGGCACTTCGCAATTTTCGCGATAGACGACATTGCCCTTGGCGCGCAACCCGTGCGCGCCGGAAAGCTCGCCATGATCGGCGGTAAAGATGACCACCGTGTCGGCCCAGGCGTTGGTCTCGTCGACCGCATCGAGCACCGTGCCGAGACTGCGGTCGACGTCGCGCAGGCAGTTGAAATAATAATTCTCGTAAGCCCGCCAGCCTGCAATGTCATCATCAGGGATTTCACCGAGCGCCAGATCGTTCACCCGCCTGAAAAGCGTATGCGCAAAAGGCTTGTCCACATCGCCCTCGACGCCGAAGTTCGGCAGGAGCGGCAAGCCGAGGTCTTCGGCATAAACGGGATCGTCGGGCGCGGGAACGAGGTCGGTGCCGCCGATACTGATATGCAGGAACGTATCCATCTGCCGCTTCGTCGCCAGATAAAACATGATGTCATGCGGATTGAGCAGATTGACGGCGGCAAACCACGGCCTGTCCGATGTCGTCGCCCTGCCCCTTTCGCGAATATAGGCGGCGGCCGTCTTCGCCGTGCGCGGGTCTTTTTTGTGGCCGCCTTGCGGCCCTTCTATTTCGCCCGGCTGATCGTTGATCTCGAAACCATAGCTCTGGAAGAGCTTGCGGATTTTCCCCGTGCCGACATCCTCGGTCGCAGGCAGATGCGTCAGATGCCATTTGCCGAAATAGGCGGTCTCATAGCCTGCGTCCTGCATCATGGTGCCAAGCGTCGGTACGGACGGATAGAGATCATGCGCAAAAGGGATCGGCACATTCTCATAGACGCCATTATGCTGATAATGCTGGCCGGTATAGATATTGGCCCGCGCCATGGAGCAGAGGCCGGAGATGCCCTGCATCCGCATTTGCGTGGCACGCTCAAAGATGCGCTGACGATTGGGGAATGGCAGCGCGGTCGGCAGATAATCGTGATGCCGTTCCTGATCGGTAACAATCAAAAGAATATTGGGCTGACGCGACTTGCGTTTGGCGAAATTCGCGCGCGGCCTCGCATTGGCTCTCTCATGGGCAAAGCCGACCGCGCCCAGCGTCGCCAGACCACCGGCGCCAATGAGCATGTTCCTGCGTGAAATCTTCATGGGGCTCCCTCCCGGACACAAGGTTCCTCGTTTTCGGGAATTGTGATGCCCTCAAATGCGAATAAAAAGCGAAATAAGAGTCTGACTCAAAATTAATCCCATGTTTTTCAAGCTCTTGCGATGTGTCTTGTCGCGCGCCGTCTGGACGCGCTGCATAATCAATGGGCGTGAATAGCGCCGCACCTCACAATGACGGCTGGATAGCTCCCTTGTCATGCCTGTAAATCACGCCGCTCCAATCAAATAGCCCCATTGCGGCGGAAGGCCGGTATTCGGGTCATTGAAGTCCAGTCCCGCCGCGCCGCGTATCGCCGCCCATTGACCAAAATCAGCGGCATCCGACGGCACCTGCATGGCGAGGGCTCCAAACCAGTTTGAAAAATATGCTTCGTTATTGGCAAATTCGGGAAAGCTGTCCATGTTGCGCGCGATAAAGCGCAGCATGGCACCGATCGATTGGCCTTCATCGCCACGATAAAGCCACAGGTCATGACCGAGCTTGCGCGACAGGCCCGCCAGCAGGGTCCATGCCGTCGCATTGAAGAGCGAATAATGCAGTGGCCTGCTGCGTGACATCTCCAGCGACTGGACACCGCCCGGACCGCATTGCACCGCTATGCGCAGACTCAACTTACACAGCTTGATATTTGAAATCACACTCATGCCGGCAAACAGGCCAAGCGAGATCGTCAGCAGGTTTGACCATGTCGCAATATTGTTGAGCACCAGGGGGCGCGAAGTGGCGTCAGTTGATGGCTCCTGATGTTTCACAAAATCCCACGCCCATTTCCGAAGACCGGCATATTGAGGCTGAGAGAGCGCACCCTGTGCCAATAACAACTGCGCAAGTCGTGGCAGAATCCAGAGATCGCGAAAATCAATCACGCCAGACGGATTGGCTTGTTCAGGCGTGTCCGGCCGCATTTGGGCATAGCGCGCATCAGGCGTCATGGCGGTTTCAGGGGAAATAAACCAGCATTCAAGAATTTGTACGGCGCGTTCAAGATGAGCGCGGTTTGATCCAACACAGCCCGAAACCGTCAGTGTGCTCACATAATTCAGGCAGTCATGAAGTGCGCTTCGATCATACTTGCGGGGTCCGGGAGCGCCGATGATGGCATCCTCGTTCGCGATGCCGTCGCGCCAGTACATTTTGCCATTCGCCAGATGCATGTAGCGCGGCACGCTGATGTAATCATTCTTACTGCCGCCTGGTGGCACGACAGACTTGTCGGTGATGAGTGGAATAGGCAACTGACTGACGATCTCGGCCTGTTCAAGAACGGACTTCGGCAAGACCGGTGGGTTGATGGGTTGCGCCCAGCCAATCCCGGTCTGCTTCATCTTTTCTGCCAGAAGCGCAGCATTTACACGCATGCTTAAAGCACGCACCCCCATGAAACGCGAAATAAACCTGTTTTGATTGCTGATTTCGATATGCGATTTCGATCCTGGTGCTGCCCGAAACACCATTGAACAGGTAACAAATCGATTGGGCGCTAGCGGCGTAAGCGGTCTGACTCTATCCCAGCTCGCCCCCTTCCATTTCTGCCAATCACCCGGCACGCCAAGACGCACCAGCAACTCGGCCTTGTTGCGATTGCCATATCGGAGCCGTTCGTCAAACCGGTCCGGGGCATCGCGATGAAAAACGATCTGCGGCTCATGATTTTCGCCATATTGCAGTTGAGGTCTTTCGTCTTTTGACAGGCGCCTCAGTGGCAGAATGGCGTAAAGTGCATCGGATGCAGAATCGATGGCCGTTACAAACTGGTCCCAATTCTCAGATGTAAAATAACACGACCCATCAAGCGGCAAGGTCCATTCGGCGTCACGACGGCCAAGCTCGATGGCCACATTGCGCGCATGATTGATATGAATGAGCAGTTGCGACTTATGACGCGTCACCCATTCAAGCGCGTATGACAATATGATCGAGTCGTTCGGGATGTCAGACAACATCGGATTGAACTTGTGCGGCATGCCGCTCCCATCGAGAAAGCAGGTTTTATAGGCTTCCCGGTCAAACGGAATGACGTGATAGATGTCGCCTTTGGCCTTGATCAGTTCGATGCAGCGCGCCTCTATGTCCTGATCGACAAAGCGATTGAGCACCCATCGTTTCTCGCAATCGGCAAACTCCGGCTCAACTTCCAGAATATGTTGCAGATGGTTTATGCTGTCAGCCGGACCATGGCGCGGGGGCAGCGCATTTCCGATTATTCGATTGATGATGAAACGCGATGCCATATGTTTCCAGCAGCCCCGGGCAATCAGTTCGTAAATAGACTAAACATAAGCTGGCAGCAAAACGAGTTTTTTGCGTAACCTTTGCGAGGCGGCCCGGTTGCCGAAACATCTCAAACAGGGGTGTCTTATTTTCCGATCTTGAAGGTGGCGCTGGCCTTGGCAACAAGATCGCCCGCTTCATTGCGGAGCTCGGCCTCGGCAAAGACGATGGAACGCCCACGATGGCGCACCCACCCCTCGCCGATCAATGTGCCAACATCCGCCCGCCCCACAAAGCTCGTCTTGAGTTCGAGCGTCACTTGCGGAATGCCGGGTTCGCGATGCGTAAGCCGTGTCGCATGACCGCAAAGGCCATCCAGCATGGCGGCGAGAAAACCACCATAAATCCGCCCGCCACGATTGATGAAGTTCTCGCCCGCATGATAGGACGCACGGATATAGCCGCGCTCGCGATCAAGATCGAGAACCTTCTTGCCGAGTGTCAATGCGGCGGGCGACTCTTCTTCCAGAGAGAGCGCATCCATGCCTTGGGACTTGAGATCACTCACGCGCTCACTCACTCACTCACGTTGTTGGCGTGGTCTCAAGCGGACGCGGCGGCACTCGGTCGTGCTTTCATGCGTTCAAACCATGCTGCAATATTGCCGTTTTCAGGCTTGAGGGGTTGTCCCACAGCAGCGCCGAAATCAAGAAAACAGAAGAGCAGAATA
Organism: uncultured Alphaproteobacteria bacterium; assembly: GCA_963696585.1. Taxonomy (GTDB): domain Bacteria; phylum Pseudomonadota; class Alphaproteobacteria; order Parvibaculales; family Parvibaculaceae; genus Parvibaculum. Next base: position 141,198 of record CAVOKW010000028.1, on the reverse strand, counting down.
TCGGCCAGCGTCAGGCGCTCACCAGCAAGAAAGGTGCGCCCCGCCAGTTGCTTGTCGAGCCAGGCGATATTGTCTTGTGCCAGCGCCTTGAACCCGTCAGCCGCTTCAGGCAGGCAACGAAAGCGATCCTTGAACAGCGCCAAGCCTTCCGCATAGCGGAAGCCATAAGCCAGCGGCTCGCAAATGTTGAGATCAACGCGACGCGTCCACATGCGCGTTTCAGCCCGCTCTTCAGCCGTTTTGCCGATGAGCGAGTTCGCCGGAAATTTTTCGTCGAGATATTCGCAGATTGCCGTGATCTCAGAGATGGTGGAGCCGTCATCCAGCTCCAGACAGGGCATCTGACCGGCAGCATTCTTGCTGATATAGGGCTCACGTCGATTGTCGCCCTTCATCAAGTCCACTTCCACGAAGGGCATGGAGATGCCTTTCTCTGCCATGAACATCTTGACGACGCGCGGATTGGGGCCAATCGAATTGTAAAACTTCATCTCACTCTCCCTGACGCCATGCTTGCCATGGTCACTGATTTGCAGCCAGCCTAGCCGTGCCGACAGGCAACGGCAATGCCAGCTTTATCGGGCGAGGGAGCTGTTCAACGGCATCAGTCGGATTTGAGGCGATTGATGCCCAGCATTTTCATGACCACGCGTTCATAGCCCGGCTCGCCGGCACCGCTGCGCACCTTGTGCAGGAAGTATTTTTCGAAGGCGATCTTGGCCTGACGCTTGTCGATCAGGATAAATCCGCATGGATTTGGCAAGGGACTCAATGAGCATTTAAATTAGGAGATGCTCATATAAAGTCAAGGAACCACATGTCGCACCTGTGATTTATAAATATGACGGGCGTGTCAATTTTGGTTTGGGAAATGGCGCTTCTGCGTCTATGTAAGCGCGATCAGCGCGGGCTTCACCCGCCCTGTGCGGAGTTGACCAAATGCCCTATGACGGGTCACTGAAAGCCCCCGGCGGCAAGCTGTTTTACGGCTGGTACATCGTCGCAGGGGTATTCGTCATACAGACCGTTTCCTGCGGTCTGATCTTTTACAACCTGTCGATCTTCCTCAAGGCCTTCGTCAGCCATAACGGCTTTTCCGTCAGCGCAGCCTCCAACGCAACGGCCTGCTTCTTTCTGGCGGGCGGCATGGCGGGTCTGGGTGTTGGCTGGCTGCTTGATCGTTATGACCCGCGCTATATCATCACGGCGGGTGCCCTGCTCTCGGCTACAGCGCTCGCCACGGCGGGCTATGTCCATGACATGTGGCAGCTCTATGCCTTCTATATCCTCTTTGGTATCGGCAATGCTGCCGTCGCCGTTGTTCCCGGCACCACGCTGGTCGCGCGCTGGTTCAGCCGACAGCGCTCCCGTGCCATCGCCTATTCATCGACCGGCCTCTCGCTCGGCGGCATCATTTTCACGCCGATCTCGGTCTATATGATCGAAGGTCTGGGCCTGGAACCAGCAGCCTGGTGGCTCGCCTTGGTCCTTGTCCTGGGCACGATCCCCATTGCATGGCTCCTCTTGCGGCCAAGCCCTGCCGCCATGGGGCTTGCGCCTGATGGCGATGCGCCGCGACTTGCCGCTGATGGATCGGTGATGCCGCCTGACGGCATTGCATTTGCTGACGCCATTCGCAGCCGCTTCTTCATCTTGTTCACGACGGCCTATGTCTTCTCGATGATGGCGCAGGTCGGCAGCCTCGCCCATCAATTCCGGCTCGTCGCAACCCGCACGGGCGACGATCACACGGCCGCGCTCGCCATTTCCATCATGGCTGCCTCCAGCATCGTCGGACGCCTCTTTGGCGGTTCCGTCCTGTCGCGCATTCCATCGAAAAACTATCTGATTGGCGTCCTTGTGCTTCAGGGCCTTGCCTTATTCTGCTTTGCCTTTGCCGAAGGTCGCGTCGCGCTGTTCGTTGTCTCTGCCATGTTCGGTGCGACGGTCGGCAATATCCAGATGATGCAGCCCCTCATCGTGGCCGAAGCCTTTGGCCTCAAGGCCTATGCCCGCATCCTCTCGTTCGCCCAGATGATCGTGACCTGCGCCAATGCCACAGGCCCCGCCCTGCTCGGCTTTCTCTACCAATATGGCGGCGGCTATGAATTGGCCTATCTCGCCATCGCCGTGGCCTCGGTCATTGGTCTGGGTACCCTCTTTGCCGCAGGTTCGCCCCATGCCCTGCTCGATCAGCAGCACAAGGACGCTCAGGCTTGAACGTGATCGCGCATGGATTCCCGACCCGCCACTGGCTAAACTGACAATACCGAAAATCTTCCATGATCGGATCAGCGATGAAACTTCCCACCAATTTCTACAAACCGCTTTCCATCGGCGCGCCCGAGCCCTATCGCGAGCTGCCGGTGGCGCTCGAGCGCATGATCCATTTCTTTCCCGGCCATAACGAAAAGGTCCGCGCCCGCATTGGCGAGATGATCCCCAAAGTGGATGTGCTGCTCGGCAATCTTGAAGACGCCATTCCGGCTGATGCGAAAGAAGCCGCGCGCGCGGGTTTCATTGAAACCGCCAAGGCGCATGACTTCGGTACGACCGGACTTTGGACGCGCATCAATCCGCTCAACAGCCCGTGGATGCTTGATGACGTGATGGAAATTGTTGCCGAGGTCGGCAACAAGGTCGATGTCATCATGCTGCCCAAGGTTGAGGGCGCCTGGGACATTCATTATCTCGATCAGCTTCTCGCCCAGCTTGAATCAAAACATTCGATCCGCAAGCCGATCCTCATCCACGCCATTCTCGAAACCGCGCAAGGCGTGAAAAATGTTGAGGCGATTGCCAGTGCCAGTCCGCGTATGCATGGCATGAGTCTGGGGCCTGCCGATCTTGCGGCCTCGCGCCGCATGAAGACCACCCGCGTTGGCGGGGGGCATCCCTTCTATCGTGTGCTTGAAGATCCACATGAAGATGGCAGCCCGCGCGCCTCCGCCCAGCAGGATCTCTGGCACTATACGTTTGCCAAGATGGTCGATGCCTGTGTTGCCAATGACATTCGCCCCTTCTATGGCCCCTTTGGCGACATCGCAGATGGCGATGCCTGCGAGCAGCAATTCCGCAATGCCTATCTCATGGGATGTGTTGGCGCCTGGTCGCTGCATCCAAACCAGATCGCCATTGCCAAACGCGTCTTCAGCCCGGAACCGAGCGAAGTCATTTTCGCCAAGAAGATCCTTGATGCCATGCCGGATGGCACAGGCGTCGCCATGATCGACGGCAAGATGCAGGATGATGCAACATGGAAACAGGCCAGGGTGATTTTCGATCTCGCCCGAAAAGTGGCGGCGCGTGATCCGGAACTCGCTGCCGCTTACGGCCTGTAAAACTCGCGAACCGTCAACGATAAACGGCCAGGAAAAAAGCCCTCTCCATCCGGAGAGGGCTTTGTCGTTCCGGAATGTCTCGCGGTCAGGAAAGTGTTGCCAGAGCCGTGGGCGAGAACGGCATCAGATCGCTGAACTTGCCCTGATGCACCTTGCGCGCCCAGGCCGGATCAACAAGCAGCGCGCGGCCGACGCCGACGAGATCAAACTCTTCAGCCTCCAACCGATCAAGCAGATCATCAATGCCGGTGGTTTCTGACGATTCACCCATGTAGGAACCAATGAACTCGCCAGACAGGCCGACGCTGCCAACCGTAATGGTCGGCTTACCGGTGAGCTTCTTGGTCCAGCCCGCCAGGTTGAGTGGCGAGCCATCAAACTCCGCCTCCCAGAAGCGACGCTGCGAGCAATGAAACATATCGACGCCTGCATCCGAGAGCGGCTTCAAAAAGGCCGCCAGGGCGTCAGGTGTCGGCGCGAGTTTGGCGGTATAATCCTGTTGTTTCCACTGCGAGAAACGGAGAATCAGCGGGAAGTCCTTGCCGACCTGCTTGCGGATTTCTTCGATAATCTCGACGGCAAAGCGCGTGCGCGCCACCATGTCGCCGCCATAAGAGTCAGAGCGTTCATTGGTGCCAGCCCAGAAGAACTGATCGATGAGGTAGCCATGTGCGCCATGCACCTCGACGCCGTCAAAACCCAGTTCACGCGCATCGCGCGCGGCTTCGCCAAAAGCGCGGATCGTGTCCCTGATTTCCTGCGGCGTCATGGGATCGGATTTCTTGGAGCCCGGTTTGACCAAACCGGATGGCCCGTGACTTTGCAAATGCGTATTTGTCGTTTTTTCGGGATTACGCATCATGCCGACATGCCAGATCTGGGGCATGATCTTGCCACCAACGCCATGCACTTCTTCAACGACACGCTTCCAGCCCTTGAGCGCCTCTTCGCCCCAGAATTGCGGCACATTGGGATCACCGGTCGCAACCGGTGTGTTGACGGTCGTACCTTCCGTAATGATGAGGCCGGTTTCGTTTTCGGCTCGACGGCGATAATAGGCCGCGACATCGGCGCCCGGCACGGCACCGGGAGACTTGGAGCGCGTCATGGGCGCCATGACGACACGATTGGGGAGTGTCAGGCCATTGAAGGTAAATGGCTTGAAAAGAGGATCGACGGATCGGCTCATGTGATTTCCTGAATGCTGATTTTACAGTGGGTTTCGATACCGCCCATATTGGGTCTTCAGTGCCGAAAGGCAAGGGAGCAGCGAGGGAACAGCCGCGAATGCAGCCTGCCCGATGACTGATGCCTCAAGCGGTGCACCCAGACGGGGCTTTCATCGGGTCGTTGTGGCCTGCTATATGTCATATTCAGGTATCGGATCAGTGAAGCGGGCGCGGGATGACCATCAATCGGAAAGCGAAATACAGGATCGGCCAGATCGTGCGGCATCGATTCTATTCGTTCCGCGGCGTCATCTATGATGTTGACCCCACATTCAACAATACGGAAGAGTGGTGGCAATCGATTCCTGCCGAAGTGCGCCCGATCAAGGATCAGCCCTATTATCATCTTCTCGCCGAAAATACGGACACCGAATATGTTGCCTATGTCTCTGAGCAGAACCTGATGCCGGATGACTCAGGCGAACCAATTCGTCATCCGCAGGTCAACGAGATTTTTGGCGATTTTGAAAACGGAACCTATGCGCTTCGTCCCCGTAATGCGCACTGACGATTGCCGGGAAGGGGAATTTCAAGTGAGACGTGACGCAAGGCCCTATTTCATCCGTCGGCTGATAGATTTCTATATCGATTTTTATACGCGTCACTATCTGGAGCCGGCCTTTGACGCCGTTGGCCCCGGCCTGTCGGTCTCCAGCCCGCGCAATGTCGAAGTTTGGGGCGGCGGCATAAGAATTGGCGCGCATCTCCATCTCAATGCCGCGCGCGCCAACATGGTGCGTCTGGCCACATGGAACAATGGCACGCGCGAGGGCCGCATCACGATCGGGGACTATGTGCTCATCAGTCCCGGGACGCATATCGTGGCGTCGGAATCGATCACCATCGGCAGCAACACGATGATCGCCAGCGGCTGCTATATTTCTGATAGCGATTGGCACGACACCTATGATCGCACCGCCGAACATGGCAAACATGCGCCCATCATCATCGAAGATAATGTCTGGCTTGGTGTGAAAGTCATCATCGGCAAAGGCGTGACCATCGGCAAGAACACGATTGTCGGCGCGGGCGCCGTTGTCACGCGCAGCTTGCCCGCCAATTGTATTGCGGCGGGCAATCCGGCAACGGTGGTGCGTCAACTTGATCCTGATGGCCCGTTCCGTTTGCGCGAAACACTGTTTTCGGCGCCAGATAAAACGGCGCGCGACATGGACAATCTCAAGCGCTTCATGGCGCGCGACAACACGCTCCTGAGCTGGCTGAGAAGCGTGTGGTCACCGACGCGAAAAGACTGATCAGGACTTTTTGGGAACTGGCAGGGATTTGATCGCTGCCGAAATGCCATCGAGCTTCAGCGGAATCTTGACCTCGCCACTGCCCAGCAATGTGAAAGTCACTTCCATTTCCTTGCCGCTTTTCATCGCCTTGAGTTCGGCATCGTCAATCAGCATGTCGGCACGGCAGCCGCCTGGAGCGCAAAACAGGAACGGGCGGGCGATCTCGTTCTTGCCGTCAATCGCAATCTTGATCCCGGCGGGCAGCAGGGTGCCAAGCGGCACATTGGTGAACATCGAGAGCTTTCCGGCCACTTCCTTGGCGCGGGCATAGCCGATGCCAAGATAAAGGACGCTCTGTTTTTCCTTGGTCACGACCTGAACAAAAGCATGGCATTCATCGCCATTTTTTTCAGTCTTGACGCAACTTGTGCGCCACGAACCGAAAGTCTTGATGACCGGCTTGGGTGCATCAGTCTTTGCCGGTGCCGGATCAGCGGCCAACGCAGCCCCGGCAAAGCCGAGCGCGCAAATAAGTGCAGTGCCTGCGCGTGCTATGCTGCGCCATGACGACATGATGTCTTCCCTTCCTCACAACCCTGGCGGTAGCCCCCAGCCAAGGCAAAACAGTGTAAAACCAGAGCCTGCTCGTTCGCCCGGATCATCAAGGGCGGGTCTGATATGCTCCAAAACGAGAAAGCATTGCGCCAGAGCCCGCCCCCGGGTCAAGCTCGATTGCTGATCTTGCCAATTCGTAATGAAGATATCGATATGAGGAAGGCATAAGTGCGTCAGTTTCTGCTTTTAAACTTAATACTGGCGGTCGCAATCCTTGCCTTTGGCTCGTCAGCGCGCGCCGACTATGCGCTCGCCATGCATGGCGCCCCGCTCTATCCCCCTGATTTTACTCATTTTGCCTATGCCAATCCGGACGCGCCCAAAGGGGGCGACATGCGCTTTGGCGCAACCGGTTCCTTCGACAGCCTCAATCCTTTCATCGTCAATGGCACCTCGGCCATTGGCCTGCGCGAACAGGTTTTTGAAAGCCTGATGGCGCGCAGCTATGACGAACCCTTCACGCTTTATGGGTTGATCGCCGATTCTGTCGAAACCCCGCCCGACCGCGCCTGGGTGAGCTTTCACATTAATCCCGGGGCACGTTTCTCTGATGGCGTTCCCGTGACTGTGGATGATGTCATTTTCTCACTGGAAACGCTGCGCGATCAGGGGCGGCCCCTCTACAAAACCTATTACGCCAAGGTGGTGCGCATTGAGCGCCCGGCTCCCGGAACCGTGAAGTTCATTTTCAGCCCCGACCATGACCGCGAAATCCCGCTCATCCTCGGGCTGATGCCCATCCTCCCCAAACATATCTACAGCAAGCGAAGCTTTGGCCAGTCCAACCTGCAAATGGCAATTGGCAGCGGTCCCTATGTGATCGAAAAAATCGACCCCGGCAGCCGCATCACCTATCGCCGCAATCCTGATTATTGGGGAGCTGACCTCCCCGTCAATCGCGGCCAGAACAATCCCGACCGGTTGATTTATGATTATTACCGTGACGCCAATAGCTCTTTTGAAGCTTTCAAGGCCGGGCTTTATGACGCCCGCCCTGAAGACGACCCCGGCCGTTGGACGACGGGCTATAACATCCCGGCCGTTCGCGGCGGCAAGCTACGCCAGATGACCTTTGCCTCCGGCATGCCTTCAGGCATGCATGCGCTGGTATTCAACACACGCCAGGCGCCACTTTCCGATCAGGCCTTGCGCAAGGCGCTGATTCTTCTGTTTGATTTTGAATGGGTCAACAAGACGCTCTATCACGGTGTCTATGTCCGTACACAGAGCTATTTCGACAATTCGGAACTCGCCTCGCATGGTCGCGCGGCAGATGCACAGGAACGCCACCTGCTGGCGCCCTTTCCCGGCGCCGTGTCGCCGGAAATCATGGCAGCGGGCTACACAGCTCCACGGGGTGATGCCAGCGGTCAAAATCGCGCCAATCGGCTGCGAGCGGTTCAGCTTTTGAAACAGGCCGGTTATGTCTGGAAAGAGGGCGTCATGCTGGCGCGTCACAATGATCACCCGCTGACACTCGAAATACTCGTCGCAACGCGCGATGATGAGCGCCTCGCCCTGGTCTATGCCAGCATGGTTCGACGCGTCGGCATCGAGTTGAAAGTGCGAAATGTCGATCCCAGCCAGTATCAGAAGCGTCGCGACAATTATGACTATGACATGATTTTCAATGACTGGTTTGCTTCGCTCTCGCCTGGCAATGAACAGGCCTTCTATTGGGGATCGGACTCAGCCGATGCGCCCGGCACGCGCAATTACATGGGCGTCAAAAGCCCCGCCATTGATGCACTGATCGCCGCTCTTCTCGCGGCAAGGGAGAGGCCGGATTTCATATCCGCCGTTCGCGCGCTTGATCGCGTTCTCCTGTCAGGGGACTATGTGATCCCGCTGTTCCATCAGCCAACGCAATGGGTCGCCTTGTGGAACCGCGTGCGCGTGCCGGACAAAACCTCGCTCTATGGCTATCGCAGTTCAGCCTGGTGGATCGAACCGGGCAGTTAAAAGGGGTGCTGCAAGAGCACCCCTTCACAGTTCAGATGGCTTGGGCGGTTCGCAGCGCTTCAATGTCAGCGTCGCTGAACCCCCAATCCTTGAGGGCACTCTCCGTATGTGCACCGATGACGGGTGCGGGTCCCTGGATCTTCGAGGGTGTGCGGGAGAAACGCGGCGCGACATTGGGCTGCGCCACACCTTCAATTTCGATGATGGTCTGGCGTTCCTTGTTATGCGGATGGTCCTTGGCTTCCGTTACCGACAAGACCGGCGCAAAGCAGATATCAGTGCCTTCCATGATCTGGCACCATTCCTCGCGCGTCCTGGTTTTGAAAATGGCCGTCAGCTTTTCCTTCAGAACCGGCCAGTTTTCCTTGGCGCTCATATGCTTGTCCCAGATCGGATCCGTCAGACCGAGCTTCTCGCGCAGGATGGCGTAGAACTGATCTTCGATCGACCCAATCGAGATATACTGGTGGTCGCTGGTCTCATAGACATCGTAAAAATGCGCGCCACTGTCGAGCATGTTCGTGCCACGTTCCGTAGTCATGACACCCGCCGCCACAAAGCCATACACCATCGCCATGAGGGAGGCCGAACCATCCGTCATGGCCGCGTCAATCACCTGACCTTCGCCAGACTTGCCCGCTTCAACAAGGGCCGCACAAATGCCCATGGTGAGATAAAGCGAGCCACCACCGAAATCACCGACGAGATTGAGTGGCGGCACGGGCTTTTGCCCGCGATTGCCAATGGCGTGCAGCGGACCGGTGAGCGAGATGTAATTGATGTCGTGACCCGCAGCATTTGCCATCATGCCGTACTGACCCCAGCCCGTCATGCGGCCATAAACGAGCTTCTTGTTGCGCTTCATAACAACATCGGGACCCAGACCCAGACGCTCCATCACGCCGGGACGGAAGCCTTCGATAAGCACATCGGCTTTTTCGAGGAGCTTGAGGCAGGTCTCAACCGCAGCGGGATTTTTCAGATCAAGCGCGACGGAGCGGCGGCCACGGCTGGTAACGTCGAACTTCGATCCGCCCCGCGCCCCCTTGCGGTCGATACGAACCACATCGGCACCCATGTCAGAAAGCAGCATGGCGGAAAAGGGCCCAGGCCCGATACCTGCGAATTCGACGACTTTGATGCCTTTCAGCGGACCGCTGGCCATGATTTTCTCCCCGGGTGTTTAGCGTTGGCGCAAAGTATTAGCCTGTGCCTTGCGTCTCGTAAACGCTGCATTGCAAGCGGATCGGATTGACCTAGCGGCAATAAGGCATCAACAACTTGCGTCATGCCAATCAGCGCCTTACAAACTTGTCATGGCCATGCTCGCTCCCAGAATCTCGCGCGGATTTACCGGCAAATTGCCCCCAAGGCAGTTCAATCTGGCGCGCTATTGCCTGGCCGAGAGCACTGTCAAAACTCCTGACAAGACCGCGCTGATCGTTGTCACGGATGCGAGCCGTCCGCTGGATGAGGCCGAACACTGGACATATCGCCAGCTTGATCATGCCGTGCGTGCGACAGCGGCAGGCCTGCTCGCACATGGCCTCAAACCCGGCGACCGTCTGATGATCCGTATGCGTAATACCAGCGCCTATGCCGTGGTTTTCTTTGCCGCCATGGCCGCCGGCCTGGTGCCCTTGCCGAGTTCCAGTCAACTCACACCGAATGAAGCGGCGTTTCTGGAAAAGGATGCAGGCGTTTCATTGATTGTCGATGAAGCGCTGGCGGCAGAACTCCTGTTTCATCTGCCATTGCCGGATTATGCCGACACACTCGCGGATGATCCGGCTTTTCTGGTCTACACATCCGGCACCAGCGGCAAGCCCAAGGGTGTGCTGCATGCGCATCGTTCCGCCTGGGGACGCCGCCCCATGTATCAGGGCTGGTATGGCATCACGTCAGAGGATCGCATCCTCCATGCAGGCGCCTTCAACTGGACTTACACATTGGGCGTCGGCCTCACCGACCCCTGGGCGAATGGCGCAACCGCCATTGTTTATGTCGGCGAAAAGGATGTGCAGGTCTGGCCGCAGCTTCTTGCCGCCTCGCGCGCCACTCTCTTTGCCGCCGTGCCAACGCTATATCGCCAGATCCTGAAATATTGCGACCTGAGCGCGCATGATCTCTCCGCCCTGCGTCATGGCCTGACGGCAGGCGAATCCCTGTCACCTGCCCTGCTCGCGCATTGGCGCGAAGCAACCGGCAAGAACCTCCATGAAGCGCTCGGCATGAGCGAATGCTCAACCTATATCTCGACCGCGCCCGGCATGGAGATACGCCCCGGCTCGCCCGGCAAGGCGCAGCCCGGCCGCTGCATTGCCGTGCTGCCCCTTGACGCGGGTCATGATCCGCTTCCTGCCGGCGAAACAGGATTGCTCGCCGTGCATCGCTCAGACCCCGGTCTCATGCTTGGCTATTGGCGTCGCCCGGAAGAGGAAGCAGAAGTCTATCGCGGTGAATGGTTCATCGGCGGTGACCTCGCCTCTTTCGATGCGGATGGCTATCTCTGGTACCATGGCCGCGCGGATGATGTGATGAATGCCATGGGCTATCGCGTCTCGCCGCAGGAAGTGGAAGCCGCGCTGATGCAGCATCCCGCCATTGCCGAGGTTGCCGTGCGCGAAGATCACGTCAGGGACGACGTCTCTGTCATCGCCGCTTATGTGGTGCTGAAAGAGGATCAATCATGCGACGCCAATGAGCTGATTGACTTCGCCAAGGAAAATCTCGCCGCTTACAAGGCGCCGCGCGAAATATTTTTCATTGAGCGACTGCCGCGCACTGCCAATGGCAAGGTCATGCGTCGCGCCTTGACCACTTAATGACTCCAGTTTTCATTGAGCATATGCCAAGCGTTGAGCAACGCCTCTTGCGGCAAGGTGTCGAGCGCCCAGGAACAAAGCAGAAAGCCAACAATCAAGCCCGCACCAAATCGAACCATTCACGCCTCCCATTTTGTCAGGAGGCTAGAAGCCAATTCAGTCAACTTCAAGTCAGACCTGTGACGCCGACAATAATCATCAACTTAAAATCAGAGTGATTGCCCGTCATCAACTGTAATGACTGAACCCGTGATGAAACGCGCGTGATCAGACGCGAGCAATAACAGCGTGCCGTCAAGATCGGATGGTTCACCGACGCGACAACGCGGGAAGCTGTTTTTCTGTTTCTCCCCTCCGGGTGATTTGAACCACCCTGAATTCATTTCGGTAACGATATAGCCGGGGCAAATGGCGTTCACGTTGATATTATGACGCGCCCAGTCGCGCGCCAGCGATTGTGTCATCATGGCGACAGCGGCCTTGGTCATGCAATAGACAGTCTGTCCCGGCAGGACCGTGTGGGCACCAATCGAGGCGATGTTGATGATGCGTCCCCCTGCCCCACGCGGGATCATCTTTTTCGCCACCGCCTGAATCATGAAAAACGCCCCCCTGGCATTTGTATTGAAAATCGCATCATAGTTTTCAGGCGACATATCAACCGCCGCGCGCTGGATGTTCATGCCGGCATTGTTGACCAGAATATCGACGGGCCCGAGCTGGCGTTCGGTTTCTTCCACGCATTCAAAAATGCTGGCCGTGTCATTGATGTCGAGTGCGAAGAGCGCGACCTTGCCGCCCATTGCCAGTATCTCGTCTTCGAGTTTCTTCAGACGCGCAACACGACGTCCCGTGATCATCACCCTGGCACCCGCCTTGGCGAGGATCAGCGCGAAGCGATGGCCAAGCCCGCTTGTCGCCCCGGTCACAATGGCCGTCCGGCCGCTGAGGTCGAAAGACGGGAGTGTGACGCTGCTCTGGCTCATGGCAAATCCTTGGTGGAAAACGGAGCAATGGGACCGTATGAAGACGCTTTTGGCGCCGGAATCTCGCGCGCATCCTAGTATTCGCGACGGGGGGGTCAAGCCGCGCTTCACCTCAGACCTGTCATGGCGCATAATCCGGAAAAGACAAAATGGCAGGAGCCGGTCTCATGCAGCTTGATGTGGTTTCGGATACGGTTTGCCCCTGGTGCTATATCGGCAAGAGGCGGCTGGAACTCGCCATTGCCGACAAGCCTGTAGACTTCCAGATCCGGTGGCGCCCCTATCAGCTTGATCCCTCCATCCCTGAAGGGGGCATGGATCGCGGCGAATATCTCGAACGCAAGTTTGGTCCTGATCGCGCCCGTGGGGCGGGCCAGCGCATCCGCGAAGAAGCCGCGAGCGTGGGCCTGACTTTCAACTTCGACAAGATCGCGCGCGCGCCCAATACGCTCGACAGTCATCGCCTGTTGCGCTGGGCAGATACGGCGGGATGCCAGAATGACATGGCCGAAATCCTCTTCCGTCGCTATTTCGTCGATGCCGAAGATATTGGCAATCATGCCGTGCTGTTGAGTGCCGCTGCCGAAGCGGGCATGGATACGGGCATTGTCGGCGATCTTCTGGCCAGCGGTGCTGACCGCGAACTCGTGCAACGCGAAATCGAGTTCGCGCGTGAAATGGGCGTGACGGGCGTGCCCACCACCATCGTCTATTCCAAATGGATGATCGTCGGCGCACAGGCGCCTGAAACCATCTCGCTGATGCTCGACAAGATGATGGCCAGGGAAGCGCAAATTCAGGCTGAAGCCCAGCAGCAGCAATGATCAGGCCGCCGCCGCGCCTTCGCCTGCAAGTTCGGCCAGCGTCTTCATCAGGCGATAAGTGCCGGTGAGACGCTCTTCCGGCGTTTCCCAATCGCGCTTGAGGACGAGCTTGTGGTCGGGCCTGAGCTTCGCATTGCCACGTTCGCGATTGATGATTTCGACGAGCGCGCCGGGATTTGAAAAGCTGTTGTCGCGGAAGGCAAGCACAACGCCTTTCGGCCCTGCCTCGATCTTCTCGACATTGGCAGCGCGGCACATGCCCTTGATCTCGACAATCTTGAGCAGAAACTCAACCTCGTCCGGCAGCGGACCGAAGCGGTCAATGAGTTCAGCGCCAAAGGCATCTACCTGCTGGCGTGTTTCGACATCCGACAAGCGACGATAAAGCGCCATACGCGCGGCAAGATCGGGCACGTAGTTTTCCGGGATGAGAACCGGCGTGCCGACATTGATGGTCGGCGACCAGTGCCCCTGCTCATCCGTATCCGTACCGCCGCCACGCATCGCCGCCACGGCTTCTTCCAGCATGTCCTGATAGAGCTCGTATCCAACTTCGCGGATATGGCCGGACTGCTCGTCGCCGAGCAGATTACCGGCCCCGCGAATATCGAGATCGTGGCTGGCGAGCGTAAAGCCCGCGCCGAGCGAATCGAGCGATTGCAGCACGCGCAGCCGTTTTTCAGCACCCGGTGTCATGGTGCGATTGGGCGGCGTTGTCAGATAGGCATAAGCCCGCGCCTTGGAGCGTCCGACCCGTCCCCGGATCTGATAGAGCTGCGACAGGCCGAACATGTCAGCGCGATGGACGACAAGCGTATTGGCGGTGGGAATGTCCAGACCCGATTCAATAATGGTCGTTGCCAGCAGCACATCATACTTGCCGTCATAAAAGGCGTTCATGCGATCTTCGATTTCGCCCGCCGCCATCTGGCCATGCGCCGAAATGAACTTCACCTCCGGCACATGCTCGCGCAGGAACTCTTCGGCATCTGCCAAATCGGCAATGCGCGGCACGACATAAAAACTCTGCCCGCCACGATAATGCTCGCGCAGCAGCGCCTCGCGAATGACCACGGGGTCGAAAGGCGACACATAGGTCCGCACGGCGAGACGATCAACGGGTGGCGTCGCGATGATCGACAATTCGCGCACGCCCGACAAGGCAAGCTGCAAGGTGCGCGGAATGGGCGTGGCGGTGAGCGTCAACACATGCACTTCGGCGCGCATCTGCTTCAAGCGTTCTTTATGGACCACGCCAAAATGCTGCTCTTCATCCACGATCATGAGGCCGAGATTGTGGAACTTGATGGTCTTGCCGAGCAGCGCATGGGTGCCGATCACGATATCGACATGCCCGCTCGCCAGTCCCTCGCGCGCTTCAGCCAGATCCTTCGTGCCAACGAGACGAGACATGTGCCGGATCTGGATCGGCAATCCATGGAAGCGCTGCGTGAAGGTCTTGTAGTGCTGGCGTGCGAGCAGTGTGGTTGGCACCACAACGGCAACCTGCTGGCCGGCCATGGCAGCCACAAAGGCTGTGCGCAACGCGACTTCTGTTTTGCCAAAGCCAACGTCTCCGCAGATCAGGCGATCCATCGGACGCCCAAGGGCCAGGTCTTCCAGAACCGAATTGATGGCCTGTTCCTGATCCTCGGTCTCGGTAAACGGGAATCTGGCGCAGAACTCGTCATAGGCGCCGGGCTGCGGCTCAAACACGGGCGCAGACTTCAGGGCCCGCGCCGCCGCGATCTTGATCAGTTCACCCGCCATTTCACGGATACGTTTTTTGAGCTTCGCCTTGCGGGCCTGCCAGCCCGTGCCGCCCAACCGATCAAGCTGCGCATTTGAATCATCCGACCCGTAGCGCGAGAGAAGCTCGATATTCTCGACCGGCAGATAGAGCTTGTCGCCGCCCTGATAGGTCAGCAGCAAACAGTCATGTGGCGCCCCCATGACATCAATCGTCTGCAAACGCTCAAACCGGCCGATGCCGTGATCGACATGCACGACGAGATCGCCCGGCGACAGGCTGGACGCCTCAGACAGGAAGTTTGCTGCCCGCTTGGAGCGACGCTGTCGCAACAGGCGGTCGCCCAGCACGTCCTGCTCGCTGATAAGCGCCAGATCGTCGGTCTCAAAACCGGCTTCCAGACCGAGAACAATAAGTGAAACTGTCGCTTTGTTAACACCGTTTACATCAGACCATTGGTCCGTAGGCAGAACATTCGGAATATGATGATCATTCAGCACATGAACGAGCCGATCGCGCGCCCCTTCGCTCCAGCTCGCAATGACAATGCGTTTACCCGTCTTGCGCAAACCGGCAATATGGCCGCCCAGCACCTCGAAGATATTGACGCCATCCTGATTGCGTTCGACGGCGAAATTCCGGCCCTGTTTTGCACCCAGGTTTATCCCGCGTGACCCTTCGGGCGTGGCAAAAGGCGTGAAAATGCGCAGTTGAAGATCACGCGTCAGATTGGCCCATTCCTCGCCGTCGAGATAAAGAGCGCCGGGCTTCAGCGGCTTGTAAGCCGTCACATCCAGCGTTTTGATGTCACGGGCTGTGACACGCGCCTGATAATAATCCTCGATCAGCGCGAGGCGCGACTGCATTGCTTCTTCAACCTGCGCGTCGAGCGTGACGAGACTATCCGGCAGATAGTCAAACAGCGTTTCGAGCTTTTCATGGAAAAGCGGCAGCCAATGTTCCATGCCCTGATGCTTGCGGCCATCGCTGACCGCCTCATAAAGCGGATCGCTTGAATTGACGGCCCCGAATGTTGCGACATAACGGCGCCGGAAGCGCGCAACGACATCGCTATCAAGGTGGATCTCGCCAGCCGGCACGAGATCAACGCCTTTGAGCGTGCCGGTGGTAAGCTGGCTTTCCGGGTCAAAACTGCGCACGGCATCAAGCGTGTCACCAAACATGTCGAGACGCAGTGGTTCGTCAAATCCCGGCGGGAAAATATCGACAATGCCACCACGCACGGCAAACTCGCCGCGCTCGCGCACGGTGCCGCTGCGCGAATAGCCATTGGCGGCAAGATAAGTTGTCAGATCGTCAAGCGATAGGCGCTGGCCGACACGCGCCGACCAGGCCGCCCCCTTCACACCGTCGCGCGCGGGCACGCGCTGCATCACGGCATTGATCGAGGCAAGGACGATCAAGGGTCCGGCATCGGCCTTGCGTGCGGCCAGACGCGACAAGGTCGCCATGCGGCGGCTGGTGATGTCGGGATGCGGCGACACGCGGTCATAGGGAAGGCAGTCCCAGGCCGGGAAAACTTCGACGGCAAGATCAGGCGCGAAAAAACCAAGCGCCTCGCGCATCGCGGCAAGACGGGCATCATCGCGCGCAATATGCAGCACAAGGCCATTGCCGTTCTCGACACGCGCCCGTGTGAGATCGGCAAGCACCAGCGCATCAAAACCTTCCGGCACTTCACCAAGTGTCAGATGACCCGGACGGCCCGAAAGCGTCGCAAGCATGCGTTTGAGATCCTGCAATTCCGTCTGACGCTCAGGATCAGCGATTCCAGAGCGTTCCTTTCATGTGATGAAGTTCGCAAATGCGCCTGAACACAGCCGTGTCATAAGCGGGGTCAGGTTTTTCGCGGCCCGTGACCCAGTTGTAAAGCACCGTGTCGCCCCTTTCGATGAGCGCTTCATATTCGTCAATCTGCGCGAGTGGCAAGTCGCCCAGCACCGTATCGGCAAAATGACCCAGAATGAGGTCCATTTCCTTGATTCCGCGATGCCAGGAGCGGAATCTGAGCCGCCTCAGGCGAATTTCATGATCTGTCAGCGCATCCGGCATGGGGCCATTCCGTCAGGGTCGGGGTGGATGAGCAGGATATAGCCTCTGGGCTCGAGGATAGCCACCCTCTCAATGCATAAGCCCAAGCCCCTGACATGACTTGAGGATTTCGCCCCGGCCCGGTCAGGCATAGGATGGGCGCATGAATCGGCACCCCTTTTTCCAAGGATGGCGGCGCTCCACCCGCCCGGCAAGCGATGCGGCCTGAAGTCCTGTTTCCACTTTTTTCGCCTGCCCGTGGCCTGCCCGGCATCGGCCCGCGGCTGGAAAAGCTTGTCGCGCGGCTGGTCGGGGCAAGCGGCGAACCCAAGGCGATCGACCTCTGTTGGCATTTGCCATCCGGGTTGATAGATCGACGCAAACGCCCCGCCATCGCCGAAGCCCGCGATGGCGAGATGGTGACCATGGAAGTCACTGTCGGTCACCATGTGCCGCCGCGCAGCTCGCGCTTGCCCTATCGCGTGCATGTGCATGACGCGACGGGCGAAATGCAGCTCGTCTTTTTCCGCGCCAAGGCCGACTACCTGCAAAAGCAATTGCCGGAAGGCGCAACGCGCATCATCAGCGGTCGCATCGAGTTTTATCAGGGCGAGCCGCAAATGACCCATCCAGACCACATTCTGGAACCGGGCGAACTCGCCAGCCTGCCGTTGATCGAGCCGGTCTATCCGTTGACAGCGGGCCTCACCTTGAAGCCGCTGCAAAAGGCAATCCGCGCCGCGCTCACCCGCGCGCCGGATCTGCCGGAATGGCAGGATGCCGCCTGGATAAAGGCGCGCGGCTGGTACTCCTGGCACGCAGCGCTTCTCGCCGCGCATCAACCGGAAACGCTGGATGATCTGCTGCCAGCAGCGCCCGCCCGGGCGCGTCTCGCCTATGATGAACTGCTCGCCAACCAATTGGCATTGGGTCTTGTCCGGTTGCGTATGCGCCGCTTGCCCGGCCGCGTGGTCAAGGGCGACGGGCATTTGCGGGCCAAAGTGCTCGCTGCCCTGCCTTATGAATTGACAGGGGCTCAGAAGCGCTCGCTCGCCGAAATCGATGCCGACGCCATGTCGGACCGGCGCATGTTGCGTCTGCTGCAAGGTGACGTTGGCAGCGGCAAAACCATTGTCGCCTTGCTCGCCATGCTGAACGCCGTCGAAGCCGGGTTTCAGGCCGCCTTGATGGTGCCGACCGAAATCCTCGCCCGCCAACATGCGGCAACACTTGCTCCGATCTGTGAGGCAACTGGCGTCCGGCTTGTGCTGCTCACAGGCCGCGACAAGGGCGCAAAACGCGCCGAGATACTGGCGGAGGTGGCGGCAGGCAGGATCGACATATTGATCGGCACCCATGCCCTGTTTCAGGAGGATGTCGCCTTTGCCCGACTGGCGCTCGCCGTTGTCGATGAGCAGCATCGCTTCGGCGTCCATCAGCGTTTGGCACTTTCCGCCAAGGGGGGCGTCGGCACCGATGTTCTCGTCATGACGGCAACGCCCATTCCGCGCACACTGACACTGACCGCCTATGGCGATATGGATGTGTCAAAGCTCGATGAAAAGCCGCCGGGACGAAAACCCGTGGACACACGCGCCATGCCGGTCGAACGCCTGAGCGACGTGGTTGAGGCGATGCGCCGCGCCTTGGATCAGGATGCGCGGATCTATTGGGTTTGCCCGCTTGTGGAAGAGTCCGATGAAATCGACGCTGCCGCAGCCGAGGAACGTTATGCGCATCTCAGGGGCATTTTCGGCGATGTCGTCGGTCTGGTTCATGGCCGTATGAAAGCCGCAGACAAGGACCATGTCATGGCCCGATTTGAGGCGGGCGACATTCGCATTCTCGTCGCCACGACGGTCATAGAAGTCGGTGTCAACGTGCCATCGGCGACCATCATGGTCATCGAACATGCCGAGCGGTTCGGCCTGGCGCAGCTCCACCAGCTGCGCGGCCGTGTCGGGCGCGGTGGCGACAAATCGACCTGTCTGCTGCTCTATCAGGGCCCGCTTGGTGAAACGGCGCAGGCCCGCATCCGCATCATGCGCGAAACGGAAGATGGCTTTCGCATCGCCGAAGAAGATTTGCGCCTGCGCGGCGCCGGTGAATTGCTCGGCATCCGGCAAAGCGGATTGCCCGTTTTCCGTCTGGCCCATCTTGATGTGCAGGGCGAGCTGCTCACCGCTGCCTATGATGATGCAAGGCTCATCCTCGCGCGTGATCCTGAACTGGAAACGGCGCGCGGCAAGGCCTTGCGTCACCTGCTCTATCTTTTTGAACGCGATGAGGCGATCCGCTATCTCAGGTCGGGCTGAAGGGTTCCCCAGCTTCACCAGCTTTGGGAATATATTTTGGCTCCACCAGACCCGCCGATATGATCATTTTCGCGCCGTCTTCAATTGTCATGTCGAGAACGATCACCTGACGGCGCGGCACAAACAGCAGAAAGCCTGAAGTCGGGTTGGGCGTTGTTGGCAGAAACACGCTGACAAGCTCTTCGCCAACCCGTGCGGCAATTTCATTTTCCGAGGTCGTGGAAATGAAGACGAGCGAATAAAGCCCCACGCGCGGATATTCGATCAAACCGACCTTCTGGAAGGACGAACCAGACTGGGAAATCACGGTCTCGAAAATCTGCTTGAGGGCATTATAGATGCTGCGCACCACCGGCATGCGGTTCACGAGATTTTCGGCAAAGCTGATGATGCTGCGCCCGAAAATATTGGCAGTGAGGGCGCCAAGCAGCGTCAGCAAGACCAGTGCGATGATCAGACCCAGACCGGGTATGTCGAATGGCAGATAATTGTCGGGCCGATACTGCTCCGGGATCAGCGGCGTGAACCAGGTATCGACAAGATCGATAAAGGACCTTGTGATCCAGATCGTCAGACCTATGGGCGAAGCCACAACAACACCCGTCAGGAAGTAGTTGCGCAACCGGCTGGCAAAGCCCGGTTTCTTGCCGGGCAGAATCAGGGTCGTCTCGATATGGTGCCCGGATCCCGATTCATCGGGGGTCGAGTCCGGTGCCTGTTCATCGCTCATGCTGCCGCCTCTATGAACGCAACGCCGGTTGACGTTGCGGCTCGTTTTGCTTCCGGCTTTGGTCCAGGCCGAAAAGCCACTTCATTTTACCATTCGCAGCTATTTGTGTCAGGTTTAAGCCCAGAGAACGGCAAACCACAAAGAACAGGCGCAAAAGCCGCACGATCCCGCCGGAGGACCACATGACCCGATCGACCGCCAACTGCGAAAGATGCAAGGCCTGATGTCCGGCAGCGAGAATCAATTGCTGGATGATCTGACGCAAGTGGCGCAGCGCCAGTTTCCGGGCGCCAGCGGGATAAGCGGATTAAAGCGTCTTTCCGGCGGCGCCAGTCAGGAAACCTGGTCGTTCGATGTCGTCCTGCCCGGCAGCGCCTCCCCGATGATCCTGCGTCGCCACCCCCCCGGCATGGGTAAACGCAGCGCCTCCGCCGTGCCGCTTGAAACGGAAGCGCGTCTTATAGATATCGCCGGTCAGGCTGGCGTGCCTGCCCCCCGCGTCACCTATGTTCTGGCCCCATCAGATGGTTTAGGCGAAGGCTTTCTGATGGGCCGTATCGAGGGGGAAACCATTGCGCGCAAAATCCTGCGCGACAATGAATTTGCCAGGGCACGCCTGATGCTTGCACGCCAATGTGGCGAAATCCTTGGCCGCCTGCATAAACTGCCGGTCAATGTCCTGCCGCCCTTGCGCCATGCTCCGGCCCGCGTCGAACTTGAGCATTACCGCGCCCTCTATCTTGCGCACAAACATCCCCATCCCGTTTTTGAGCTTGCCTTTCGCTGGCTGGCAGACAATGCACCGCCCACGGATGTTTCACAAACGCTGGTGCATGGTGATTTCCGCAATGGCAATCTCATGATCGGGCCTGAAGGTGTCCGCGCCGTGCTGGACTGGGAGCTTGCCCATATCGGCGACCCGATGGAAGACCTTGGCTGGATATGCGTCAATGCCTGGCGCTTTGGCAATATCGATGCGCCTGTTGGCGGCTTTGGGCCGCGCGAAGACATGTTCGCCGGTTATGAATCGACATCGGGTCAGAAGGTCGATCCCGCACGCGTCAAATACTGGGAAGTCTTTGGCACATTGAAATGGGGCATCATGTGCACACTGATGGTGGAAGCGTTCAAATCCGGCGCTGATCGCAGCGTCGAACGCGCAACAATTGGCCGACGTTCCTCCGAGAATGAAATTGATCTGCTGCGCCTCCTCGCGCCCCTGGACAGGAAATAGATCATGCAAGACCAGCCCAGCAGTGCTGAACTCATACAGGCCGTCGCTGATTTTCTGCGCGATCAGGTCATGCCGAATCTGGAAGGCCATCTCGCCTTTCATGCCCGCGTCGCTTCCAATGCGCTCGAAATCGTCAAACGCGAAATCGAAATCGCCCCGGTCGAGAACCTCGCCGAAACAGAGCGGTTGAAAAAACTGACGGGCAAGGATGGGTCGCTTGCAGATCTCAATCAGGAACTCTGTTCAGCCATTGAATCAGGCGTCATAACGCTTGCGACACCTGGGCTCAAAGAGCATCTCTGGCTGACGACACTGACAAAACTCGCCATCGATCAGCCCACTTATTCGGGCTATCGTCGTGGCCTTGAGGAATGGCAGGCCAGTCAAAAAGGTTGAAGATCATTCAGCCTGCTTCAGTGCCGCACCATATCGTGCGAGGCGCGAAAGATAGATCGCCATCATCTGCCTCTCATCCATCGCCTTCAGATCAAGCGCCTGCCCGGGCGCGCCAGATGAGATGCTCGCGGCAATGGCTGCGTTGGCTGATTCTGAATAATGTGTGCCGTCATAGGTGTTGGCGGGCTCTACCGTCATGTCGGATGGCACGCTGAAATCATAATAGGCATCAAACACATCGCTTACGGCGTGGATCGCATGCGTATAGTCGCCGAGCCAATTCATGTCGCGATAGGCGGCAATCGCCCAGGCGGAAATAGGTGGCGTGTAGCCCACCCACCGAGCCTGCGGGAATGTCGCGCGGAGCTGGCGCATCAATTCAATCCGCTCAAGTCCCGTGAACGGACCCGATTTCAAATCGCGAATGGGAACCGCCGGATCGTAATGCGTCGCACCTGCCGCGACATGACAATGAAAATCGCGGTCATAGACGCGGTCAATGGGTGACTTGCCAAAGAGCGTGCGCCAGGAATAATCCAGCGTGTCGATGGAGAGATATTGCGGCAGGGCGCCAGGCGGCGGCGTCCTGGTGCTGATGAAGTCGGGAATATTCGGACCACCGACATGGGCGCGATATTCGCTGATGCTCAAGCCGACAATCACGAGCTTCGGCGCAAAGCCCCTGGCCTGCAGATATTGCGCATAGGCCAGAAACTCTTCGCCCTTGCCGGCAGAGAAAGCGAGATTGAAACAGCGATGACCTTCAATCTTCTGTTCCGGCAATAGCGTGATGCGTGAGTCGCCGAATATCACGCAGTCATAACGGGAGAGGTGTGGCTCTAGCCGGTTGATCTTGGTGAGCCGTTCATTGAAGGCATAATTCACCTGCCCGAGCTGATTGCCCTTGAAATACCAGAGCGGATCAACAAGCACATTGAAGCTGAATGCCCCCGCCATGCAAACTGCAATGGTTGTCATCAGGATCAGAAGATAACGGCTGGCGAGCTTGTTCATGATGCCTAGAACTGGAAATAGAGGAATTCACTGACGCGTTGCAGGCTGAGCAGAGCTGCCGACGCCGCCACACCCACGACAATCGCGCTCATCATCGCCGGACGCCATGTCACAAGCCGCGTAAAACGGGTGCCTTCAATCGGCAGGAGCAGCGGATCCTTGTTGCGGTCATGGCGATCATAATCAAAGGCGGGTTTGACGAGTGCCATGATCTGTTGCGTGTTCGGCCAGAACCAGACAAGACCCATCCAGAAGGCAAGCCATGCGAGATCGCGAACCAGAACCTCTGGCGGCAGCTCGGCAGGTATGGCAATCAGGCCCAGATAAATGGCGCCAGCTGCCTCAAGGCTTTCGGCACGGAACAAGACCCAGGCGAGCGCCACGGCGAGAAACGTGATGAGACGCGCAATGCCGTTTGACCACCAGGTGTTGATCGGCTTCTTTTTGATGGCGCGCCACGTGTGATTGATGATGAGAAAGGAGCCATGCGCCGCACCCCAGAGCATGAAGGTCCATGCCGGGCCATGCCACAGGCCGCCCAGCGCCATGGTGAGAAACAGATTGATATAGCGACGGAAAAATCCCTTCCGGTTGCCACCCAGCGAAATGTAGAGATAGTCCCGCAGAAAGCGCGACAGCGTCATGTGCCAGCGCCGCCAGAAGTCGATGATGTTCACGGCCTGATAGGGTGAATGAAAATTGAGCGGCAGCTTGATGCCGAAAATACGCGCCGCGCCAATCGCCATATCCGAATAGCCGGAAAAATCGAAATAGAGCTGGAACGTATAGGCAAGCATGCCTTCCCATGCATTCAGGAAGCCGATTTCCTGCCCCTGATGTGCCATGCCGAAAACCCAATTGGCCGTCGGCGCCACATTGTCAGCCAGCACCACTTTCTTGAACAGGCCGAGAAAAAAGATGGTCAGGCCAATGGCCACATTCATGCGGTCAAAGGCAAAGCTGCGCGCCGTCTTGGTCTGCGTGAAGATTTCGTGGTGATGTACGATCGGCCCGGCAATGAGCTGCGGGAAGAACATCACGAAAAAACAATATTCGAGGAAGCTGTGTGGCTCGACCTTGCCCCGGCTTGCATCGACGAGATAGGCAATTTTCTGAAACGTGAAAAACGAAATCGCCAGCGGCAGCACAATATGCTGGAGATTGTAGTCGGTATGCGCCAGCGCATTGACTGTGCCGATCATGAAGTCGGTATATTTGAAATAGCCGAGCGCCCCGAGATCGACACTGACGCCCAGAATGAGCAGCGCCCTGGACCAGCCCCCGCCGGGCTTGAGACGCTCTGACATGATCGGCCGCGCCAGCAGGAAATTGAAAACGGCAAGGCCGATCAGCAGTGGCAGATAGACCGGGTTCCACCAGCCATAAAAAAACAGCGACGCCAGCACGAGAAAGGCAAGGCTTGCCTCCCGCCCCATGAGAGCCCGGATGGAAAAGCAAAGCAGCGCGGTGAGCGGCAGAAAACCGAACAGGAAGACCGGCGAATTGAAGAGCATGAAGCCTGCGCTCGTGTGATGGGCCCCGGTCGAAACCTGCCAGAAGCGCCTGAAAGACTGGCCCGAAACTACCCTATCCCGGCGATTCCCGGTAAATGAAAAAAGGGCCCGAGACTTTGTGTCCGGGCCCCCTCGTCAAATTGTCATGATCGGTTCAGGCGCCAAGCGCGCCAATGATCGATACCGAGCACACATTGGTGCTGGGCGTGCCACCGAGATTATGCGTCAGGCCAATACGCGGATTGGCCAACTGGCGCTCCCCGGCCCGGCCCTGAAGCTGGAGATACATCTCATAAGCCATGCGCAGGCCCGAGGCACCGATGGGATGGCCAAAACACTTCAAGCCACCATCAATCTGGCACGGGATTTTGCCGTCAGCGTCATAAAACCCGTCCATGATGTCCTTCACCGCGCCGCCTTCGGGCGAAATGAACAGGTCTTCCATGGTCACGAGTTCCGTGATCGAAAAGCAGTCATGCACTTCAAACATGCTGACTTCATCGCGTGGCCGCTGAATGCCTGCTTCCTTGTAAGCCTTCTGGGCGGCGATGCGCGTGGTGTGGAAATAGCTGCCATCCCATGAATTATGCTGCGCCTCCAGACCATTCGAGACCGAAAGCTGCAACGCCTTGATGGCGACAATGTCTTTCTTGCCCATCGCCCTGGCGATTTCCGGCGTTGTCAGAATGGCGCAAGCCGATCCGTCCGATACACCACAGCAGTCGAAAAGACCGAGCGGTTCGGCAATCATCGGCGC
This sequence comes from uncultured Alphaproteobacteria bacterium, assembly GCA_963696585.1. Taxonomy (GTDB): domain Bacteria; phylum Pseudomonadota; class Alphaproteobacteria; order Parvibaculales; family Parvibaculaceae; genus Parvibaculum. The sequence goes on along the minus strand of CAVOKW010000028.1, from coordinate 116,416 downwards.
ATTGAGCACGATGTCTTCGCTCACCGCATTTCGCAAATGCGCCTTGGGGTTCTTGGCCCCATTGGCATGGCTCTTGACCGAGACATGCGCGATGGCGCGCTTGAGATCCTGACGCGACACGCCATGCTTGGCGCGATAGGCGGAGGCGAGCTGCGCGAAGAGACCCGGCGCCGAACTGTTCGGCGACCATTGTGGCGACAGCGTGCCCATATTGCCGACCGGCAACCCGCCATAGCCCGTGTCCTTGAGCTTTTCGACGCCAATCGCGAGCGCAATGTCGCAAGCGCCTGAAGCAACCGCATAAGCCGCGCCGCGCAGCGCTTCCGAGCCGGAGGCGCAGAAGTTTTCAACGCGCGTCACCGCGATGTTGGGCAAACGCAAAGCAAGCGAAGCCGGCGTGCCGCCCTTGCCCGTACCGACTTCATCGGCATGGGTCGAGAACCATGCCGCATCAAGCTGCGTCGGCTCGATACCTGCATCAGCCATCGCTTCGAGATAGGCCTCGACCATCAATTCATCGGGACCAGCGTCCCAGCGTTCGCCAAACTTCGAGCAGCCCATGCCCAGAATGGCAACCTTGTCTCTGATACCTGCAGCCATTTGCTTTCTCCCTGCGCGCTTATTCAGCGGCCTGATTGGTTTTGGATGATGAATTGCTCGTGGCGATGGGCACGGCTTTCCAGAAATAACGGCGGAAGCCACGCACCTCATCGAAATCCTTGATGCGGAAGACCAGACGCACATCCATGCCGCTATCGACGCTGCCGACTTCCACATCGGTGAAATCGAGCATCATGCGGCCACCTTCCGCAAAAGTGACCATGCCGTAATGGCTGGGCGGGTTCATGCTGAAAGTCAGATAGTCGGCTGACCAGGACAGGATGCTCGCCTTGCGTTCGGCAAACTTGTAGGGCTCCTGCGTATCAACCGTGTGGTTGTTCGGATTGACCGAAATGCGTGAGCGCGGAAACTGTACGACGCCTGTTTCGGTGCAACGGCCACCGACCAGTCCCATCAGCATGTCTTCATTGCGATAGAGCGTTGTCAGCGCGGTCTTCTTGTCGTTTTCCGACCGCATGCCTTTTTCCCACTCGATCAGACCATTGAAGGTCAGGAACTTGAGATAATTGTTTTCTTCGACCCGTTCGGCGAGCGAGCCGACAATGCCGCGACGCGTGGGCTGAGCGGCGAGCTTGTCGGTCACTTCAAAGACCAGTGCATCGCAGCCGCCACCAAAATGCAGCACGAGCACCTTGTCGCCTGCCCTGGCTTTGGTTTGCAGCATATTGACGAGCATGACGAGTGCGTGGGCCGAGCCTGTTTCGCCGCAATTGGCCGCCAGCGTGTCGCAAACAGCTTCTGGATTGAGGCCGGCCTTCTTGGCGATCTGGCTCGCAAATTTTTCGCCGAAGGTGCAGGGCAGAACGATATGGGCAATGTCGCCCGCCGCCACATTGGCTTTGGCCAGTCCCGCAGCAATCGCCTGCGGCACGATTTTGGAAAAGCCTTCGTCGCGGATCCAGCGTTCTTCCCACTGATAGTCGAACTCTGCCGTATCACCACGGAAATGATCGACAAAATCCGTCGTGACACTCGCGCCACCCAGATAAGTTGCAATGATATTTTCCGTGCCGACCATGAGCGCGGCGGCACCATCGCCGAAATCAAGTTCCTGTGCGCTCACCGCCCGCGTCCGGCGATGATCGGAAGCAACGACCAGCGCGTTCTTTGCCGCGCCAGCCTGGGCGGCATTCAGCGCTTGCATGAGGGCCGATGTGCCTGCCCGCTGGGTCGAGGCAATATCGACAGCCGTGATGGTGTGTTCGAGCGTCAAAGCGGCGGCGACGATGCCGCTGTTCAGACGATCCTTGAAGGGCATGGTGGTGGAGGCGAAATAGAGCGCATCAACATGACTGCGATCATCAGCCGTTCCCAGAAGATCGCGCGCGGCTTCCACAGCCATGGTCACGCTGTCTTCGTCCCAATTGGCCATGGCGCGTTCGCCCTTGCCCTTGCCCAGGAAATTGGGCGCGACCCAGGCATTCGCCTGCACGATCGCCTTACGCTGAAGTCGCAACCGCGGCACATAGCCACCGAATGCGGTCAAACCGACTGCTTGCCCCTGCTTGCTCATTCGTTCCTCATCTTCAGTTTTTTCTACCTTTTGGTATATTCTAAAGGAGAACCCGCCCCAGGCACAACAAGCCTGTCACGCAGGTTCCCGATTTGCCGTCATGTCAGTCGATACCAAGATGCGGTGGCTGACGCCTTCTCCCGTCAAACGTTCCTCGCCAATCGCGACGATGCCGTTCAGCCAAGCATATTGAAGGGGCGACGGCACGGGCGCGTCGAAAAGGGGAGTGGTGCGGAAATGATCGTCTGTCATGGCACAGCCCCCACTGTCGCTGGGTCAAGCAGCCGTAGAACGGGTCAGCGGATAACGACAATGCAATCCAGATTTTGCGCTTTAAGCGAGGAGCAGAGCGATTTTGCTTCTGATGCCGTTTTGAAGCCGTTTGTCTGGAGGCGATAATAAATGCCCTTCTCTCCCAGATCCGCGCGCTCGACCTGCGGTTCATGCCCCGCCAGACTGTCATGCGCCTTGCCAATCAGGCTTTGCCATTGCCCCATGGCGCCATCCTCACTCCGAAAGGCACCGAGCTGAATCCGATACTTGTCGGATGAACGGGAAGAAGGCTCGTTCATCGCCTCTTGTGAGGGTTTAAGTTCAGCACTCACCGGCGTGAGAGGAATCTTTGGCGTTGCAACCGGCTGCGGCAGGCTCGCGACCCTGTTGCCCACATCGGGGGCGCTTCCTTCAGCAGTTGCTTGCGGCCTGAGTATGGGCGTCCCGTTTTCAAAGCGCACTGCGGTTGTCTCCCACCCTCCGGCAGATGCCACCCGGATGACATCGCTTTTGGTCGGCGCCGTTTTTGTGCTGAGAACCTTGGGTGGCGTGATCGAGGCTGTTTTTTCAGTCTGGAGCCTGTTCAGCTCAGCCAGCTTGTCGCGCGCCAGCTTATACGATGGGTCCAGCCGCAATGCCATTTCCAGATCAGCCTTGGCGCCTTCCAGATCGGCTGATTGTTCGCGCGCCAGAGAGCGACCATAAAGTGAGAGCTTCTGGTCTGCCGGTGCCAGCCGCATCACGGCGGAACTATAGTCACTGATGGCATCGGCATAAGCGCCACGACGACGCTCCAGATTGGCGCGATTGTGATAGGCGGCAGCGAATGTCGGAGCCACCTCAATGCACCTGTCATAGTCGGCTTCAGCCGCGGTCGGATCATTCATCTCGCCATAAGCGATCGCGCGATTGTAGTAGGTCCGGGCCAGGACGTTGTCCGGCAATCGTCTGGAATTGATCGCATAGCTATAGTCAGCAATGGCAAGCGCATACTTTCCCGAACGCTGTTGCGCGATCCCGCGATGGTGATGAGCAAGCGCCTGCCCCTCGCCGTCAAGTTGTTCGCTGTCCAGCGCCCTTGAAAAGGCTGCTATCGCATCTTCATATCGCTTGTCATCGATCGCCTTGGCGCCGGTCTCAAGTTCGCTCATTGCGCCACTTGGCAGGGCCGTTTCAGCCATTGCCGGTGACGTGAAAACAACGAGGCTCGCCGCGCCCGATAAGGCCAGACAGATCAGACCAGATTTCAGCAATTGATGCATATCCCGCGCTCCCCTTGCGCAGAGTTTATAATGTCATAAATCTAGCACGTTCTGGTTCTACGTCCGAATGGGTGCGATTATTGCAGGGCCAGCGCATATTTGCTGCATTTGCGAAATTGGCTGATGCAGAAAAAAGGGCGAATCGCACACCAGATCGAAGAGACACCAGGGGTTCAATTTGCGCCAGTGATTGCGCGGCGAGCCCGACATCAAGAACGCCAATGGCATCCGCCAGAGGCTCGTCCCATTGATGCAGCGATGATAAGAGCTCAATCAAAGGGTCCCGGAACGTTTCGTCGGCTGCACTGATGATGATGCGTTTCATGATGCAGCCAGTCTCGTCGTTGACGGATGAGGCGCCATTTCAGGCGGACTTCGCACCAAGTGCGGCGCGCCGCACGGCAATGTGATTTGAGGGCACACGCAGTTCGAGTTGAGCCCAATGGTCCAGCATTCACCCTCGTGGCTTGCTGCATGTTACGCATAGCCAACAGAACAGGGAAAACACGTCGTGGAGTCGTTTCTGGAAGGCTCACTCGACAGTCACGGACTTTGCCAGATTGCGCGGCTGATCGACATCCGTGCCTTTCGAGACGGCCGTATGATAAGCCAGCAACTGAACGGGAACTGCATTGATGATCGGCGCAATAAGCGGATGAACCGTCGGCACGGTGATATGTGACCAGACACTGTCGCCGACACGCTCAACACCGGGTTTGTCGGTGATGAGCAACACCTTGCCACCGCGCGCGATCACTTCCTGCATGTTGGATATGGTTTTGTCGAAAAAATCATCGACAGGTGCAATCACGACGACGGGTACGTCCTCATCGATCAGCGCAATCGGGCCGTGCTTCAATTCACCGGCCGCATAGCCTTCGGCATGGATATAGGAAATTTCCTTGAGCTTCAAAGCCCCTTCCAGGGCGATCGGATAATTATGTCCCCGCGCGAGATAAAGCACGTCACGTGCCCGCGAGATCTCGGCGCTTAATGTCTGTATGGAGCGATCCGATTGCAGCGCCTCAGCCATATGACGGGGTATTTCAAGCAGGGTACGGACAAACCCCGCTTCGTCTTCCGGCGCAATCACGCCACGGGCAAGCCCGGCACGAATGGCCAGAACCGCAAGCGTGGTCAACTGACAGGTAAAGGCCTTGGTTGAGGCCACACCGATTTCAGGACCGGCATAGGTCGGCAGGATCGCGTCAGCGGCCCGCGCAATCGAACTTTCCACAACATTGACGACAGCCAGCGTTTTCTGCTCACGCTCGGCACAATAACGAAGCGCGGCCAGCGTGTCGGCTGTTTCGCCCGATTGCGAAATGAAAATCGCCAGCCCGCCGGGCAGCAGCGCGGCATTGCGATAGCGGAATTCCGACGCAATATCGACTTCGACCGAAATCCGCGCAAAGCGTTCAAACCAGTATTTCGCCACCATGGCCGCATAAAAGGCCGTGCCGCAGGCCACAATCGTGATGCGCTGAACGGTGGCGAGATCGACCGGCAAGTCCGGCAGGCGCAATTTTTCATCGACCGGATTGAGATATTCCGACAGCGTATGTGCGATGACTTCCGGCTGCTCGAAGATTTCCTTCGCCATGAAGTGACGGTGATTGCCCTTGTCGACAAGCGCTGCCGAGACATCGGTGATCTTGACCTTGCGCTCGACAACCCGGCCCTCGCTGTCATGAATGACAGCGCCGCGTCGCGTCAGCACGGCCCAGTCACCCTCTTCCAGAAAAGCCACGCGATTGGTCATCGGCGCGAGCGCAAAGGCATCCGAGCCCAGATACATCGCTCCGTCCCCATAGCCGATGGCAAGCGGACTGCCGCGCCGCGCCCCGATGATGAGATCTTCCTGACCCTTGAAAATGATGCCGAGCGCAAAGGCGCCTTCAAGCTCTTTCAGGGCGGCGAAGGTCGCGTCTTCCGGCGCCATACCCTCGTCCAGATAATGCGTCACAAGATGGGCAACGATTTCGGAGTCAGTATCCGTCACAAAGACGGCGCCCCCGGCGGCGAGCCGGTCGCGAAGCTCGCGATAATTTTCAATGATGCCATTATGCACAATGGCGACGCGATCCGTCGCATGCGGATGGGCATTTCGCTCGCTCGGCGCACCATGGGTTGCCCAGCGCGTGTGGCCAATGCCGATCAAGCCATCCAGCGGTTGCCTGTCGAGCAGGGATTCAAGATGAAAGAGTTTGCCCGGGGCGCGGCGTCGATCAATCACGCCATCATGAATGGTGGCGACTCCCGCGCTGTCATAGCCACGATATTCAAGACGCTTCAGCGCTTCCACAATGATGGGCGCAGCCTGCCTGTTGCCAACAACACCGACGATTCCACACATATCAGCTTTCCGAACCTGTCTTCTTGCGCGCTTCATTGACGGCGCGGAACCGCGCGGCCCAGCCGGGCTTTTCTGTCTGCTGCGGACGTGTGACAGCAAGCGCATCGCCGCTCACATCCTTGGTCACGACGCTACCGGACCCGATATAGGCCCCGTCGCCAATCTTGACTGGCGCGATGAGCGAGGAATTGGAACCAATAAAGGCCCCCTTGCCGATATCGGTGAAAAACTTGTTATAGCCATCATAATTGCAGGTGATGGTGCCCGCGCCGATATTGGCTTTGGCGCCCACGCGCGCATCGCCGATATAGGTCAGGTGATTGACCTTCGCGCCTTCTTCGATCATGGCTTTTTTCGTTTCAACGAAATTGCCGATATGCGCGTCCTTGCCAATGACCGAGCCGGGACGCAACCGCGCATAGGGGCCAATCTGCGCCCCTTCTTCAATCTGCGTGCCTTCAATATGGCAAAAGGGTTTGATGGTGACATTGTCAGCGACGCTGACGCCCGGCCCGAAAACGACATGCTGGCCGATGGTGACGTCACGTCCGATCTTCGTGTCGGCGCAAAAATAAACCGTATCAGGATCAGAAAGCGTTGCGCCCTCTTCCATCGCCTTGCGGCGCAGACGTCGCTGCATCACGGCTTCAACAACGGCAAGTTCAGCCCGGCTGTTGACGCCCTGCACATCTTCTTCCGGCGCGCGCACGACAGCACAGCCAAGACCTTCGGCGCGCGCCAGTTGCACGACGTCGGTCAGATAATATTCGCCCGCGGCATTGTTGTTACCGAGTTTTGCGAGCAGCCGGAAAAGATCCGCGCGCCGAACAGCCATGGCCCCGCCATTGCAAAGCGTGATGGCCAATTCGGCGGGCGTTGCATCCTTGCGTTCGACAATGGCCTGCAAAGCACCTGAGCCATCAACGACCAACCGGCCATAGGCGGCAGGATCAGTTGCCTCAAAGCCGAGCACGACAACGGCCGTGTCGCCGGTGCAGGCGGCCGCCATCTCACGAAGCGTTTCGCTGCGCACGAGCGGCGTGTCGCCAAAAATCACGATGACAATATCGCTCTTGTCGCCAACGGCCGCTTCCGCCGCCTTGACAGCATCGCCTGTCCCCAGCTGTTCGCGCTGAATGGCAATGCCGGTGTCGGGCGCGATGCTGCGTGCATACTGGCTGACAGCCGCCATGTCCGGACCAACAACCAGCACAGGCCGCGCACCCATCCCGGCCACCCGGTCGAGGATATGGCCGATCATGGGACGACCGGCGATGGCATGCAGCCCTTTGGGCAGACGCGATTTCATGCGCGTGCCTTTTCCAGCGGCAAGGACAACAGCTGTGATGGCGCCTTGAGTCATGCTCTTGTGATTCCGGTCGTTCCGGCCTTCTCGTTATGGCGCGGAGGGTCGCACAGGTCTGATTTTGCCGTGAAATGAATAATTATTTCACTATCTTGCACTGCAAAACCGTTAACGCCGGATGCCTATTAACGCCGGTTACGCAGGGCCAGCTTTTCTTCCCAGGCCAGCGCATGGGTGACGATGAGATCCAGGTCGTCATAGGCCGGTTTCCAGCCAAAGCTCGTCTTGATGAGCGTCGGGTCTGAAACAATGGCAGCCGGGTCGCCCGGACGGCGCGGTGCCTCGCGAATCTCAAAGCCATGACCGGCAACGCGCTCCACAGCGGCCAGCACCTCGCGCACCGAAAAGCCATGGCCATAACCGGCATTGGCGATGATGCTCTTGTTGTTGGCGCGCAGATAATTCAGCGCGGCTGTATGCGCCGCCGCCAGATCGCTCACATGGATATAGTCGCGGACGCAGGTGCCATCCGGCGTCGCATAATCCGTACCGAAAACATCAATATGGTCGCGCTGGCCGAGTGCCGTCTGGCAGGCAACCTTGATGAGATGCGTGGCATTCGCCGTGGACTGACCGGTGCGGCCCTTGGGGTCGCTGCCCGCCACGTTGAAATAGCGCAGCGCCGCAAAGCTCATCGGATGTGCAATGGATACATCACGCAGCATCCATTCGGTCATCAGCTTGGAGCGGCCATAAGGCGAGATCGGATTGAGCGGCGTATCCTCGCGCACCGGCATCGTCTCGATCATGCCATAGACGGCAGCGGTCGACGAAAAGATGAAGTGCTCGACGCCACCCTTGACGCAAGCCTCAATCAGACTGCGGGTCTTGGCGGTGTTGTTGAGATAATACTTGAGCGGGTTTTCAACCGACTCCGGCACCACGATGGACCCGGCGAAATGGATGACGGCCGTAATTTTGCGCTCGGCAACAATCCGGGCAACCAGCGCTTCATCGGCAATGTCACCGATATAAAGCGCGTCTGGAACCTGAACGGCCCAGTCGAAACCGGTCGAGAGGTCGTCAATAACGCTGACATCCTCTCCCGCATTCATCAGATCAATGACGGTATGGCTGCCAATATAGCCCGCACCGCCAGTCACAAGCACGCTCATCCAGAGGCTCCCCGAGTCGCAATGGAGCCTTCTTATACCCTGAATTTGCTCTCGACGTAATTGACGAGCCGCTCAACACATTCCTCAACGCTACTGGCAGCCGTGTCGATAACGAGTTCCGGCGTATCGGGCGCTTCATAAGGCGCCGAGATGCCTGTGAACTCCTTGATCTCGCCAGTACGGGCCTTTTTGTAGAGGCCCTTCGGGTCACGCGCTTCGCACGTCGCCACATCGGCCTTCACATGGATTTCGTGGAAGCCGGAACCAGCCGCCTCGCGGGCGCGATCGCGATCCGAGCGATAGGGCGAGATGAAGGACGTGATGGCGATCATGCCGGCGCGTTCAAAAAGCGCGGCCACTTCACCGACGCGACGGATGTTCTCGGCACGATCTTCCGGCGAAAAGCTCAGATTGGCATTGAGGCCATGGCGTACATTGTCGCCGTCGAGCACATAAACGTTGTAGCCCTTTTCAAAGAGACGCTTCTCCAGCGCCACGGCGAGGGTGGATTTGCCCGCACCCGAAAGGCCCGTGAACCAGAGAACGCCGCCCTTGTGACCATTGCGGAAGGCGCGCGCTTCGTCCGAAATGCCCTGTTCCACACGTGTCAGGTTGCTTGAACGCGAGGTGATCAGATCGCGCTGGTCGGCATAGCCTTCCATCGAGATGATGCCACCGCCTGCAATGTCATATTTTTCGACAAGCACAAAGCGGCCGCTCTTGGGATGGTTGATGAATTCATCAAGGGCCAGCATGCGGCGCGAACGCAGCACCACTTCAGCCACCTGGTTTTTCTCCACCTGATTGGCCGAAGCGTTCGACAGATCGCTCGTGTCGATGATGCGTTCGATCGACTGAACGGTGACAGGCGCTTCCAGTGTGCCGAGCTTTACCTTGTAGCTCTTGCCCTTTTCCATCGGCTCATTGCCAAGCCAGAAAATCCGGGCACGGAACACATCCGTCTCAATCGGCGCATGATCGACATGGCTGATGAGTTCGCCGCGCTCGACAAAAATCTGTTCATCGAGGGTGATGCCGACAGACTCGCCCGCTTCCGCTTCCGTGGGGCCCGCGCGATCCGGTACCGATGTCCAATACTCGATGCTTTTGACGCGCGCCTTCTTGTTGGACGGCGAGAACAGGAGCTCGTCGCCTACACGCAGGCGACCGGCCTCGATGCGGCCTGCCAGAATGCGGCGGGAATCGAATTTGTAGACATCCTGCACGGGAAAACGCAGCGCCGCTTCAGTTGGCGAAACACTGGGCTTGAAGCTGTCGAGCGCCTTCACGACAGTCGGGCCTTTGTACCAGCTCATCGCCCTGGAAACGGTGACGATGTTGTCACCTTCGCGCGCCGACACCGGAATGACGAATGTTGGCGTCACGCCGATCGAAGTCAGATAATCGCGATATTCCTGCTCGATCAGGTTGAACTGATCCTCGTCATAATTGACGAGGTCCATCTTGTTGACGGCAACGGCAATCTGCTTGATGCCCAAGAGATGCAGAAGATAGCCATGGCGGCGCGACTGCTCGCGAACACCCTCAGCCGCATCAATGATGAGCAACGCGGCGTCGGATTGTGCCGCGCCAGTGATCATGTTCTTCAGGAATTCTTTATGTCCCGGCGCGTCGATGATGGTGTAATCACGCGCATCGGTCTTGAACCAGATCTGGCTCGTATCGATGGTGATGCCCTGGTCGCGCTCGGCTTGCAGCGCATCCATCAGGAAGGCCCATTCAAAGGGCACGCCGCGCCGTTCGCAAGTCGCCTTGATCTGCTCGAACTTGCCATCCGGCAGCGAGCCTGTGTCATGGAACAGACGACCGACGAGCGTCGATTTGCCGTGATCCACATGACCCACAATCACGATGCGCAACAGGTCACGCGCTGATGCGGGCACGAAGGGGTCGTTCAGTGTCGAGAGCGGAATGACATTCGCCTTGGCTTCGGTCATGGTCAGTAATCCTCAGAGATAGCCGTCAGCGCGCAGACGCTCGAAGGCGTCTTCGGATTCGTGATCCATGGCGCGGCCAGACCGCTCCGAAACTTTGGTTGTGCGCAGCTCTTCAATGATTTCTTCAATCGTTGAGGCATGACTGTTGACAGGGAACGTGATGTCCTTGTCGCCCAATGAACGGTAACGCTTGCCATCCCTGGTGAAGTAAAGCGGGATCGTCGGGATCTGCTCGCGCTGTGTATAGAGCCAGATGTCGATCTCGGTCCAATGCAGCAGCGGATGAATGCGGATATGCGTTCCCGGCGGGAAGTCGGTTTTGTACTGGTCCCAGAATTCTGGCGGCTGATCCTTGAAATCCCACTGACCGGCAAGACCGCGCGGGCTGAACACGCGCTCTTTTGCGCGCGTTGCCTCTTCGTCGCGGCGAATGCCGGCAAACAGGCCATTGAAGCCGTGCTTCTTGATCGCAAGCTTCAGGCCTTCCGTTTTACGCGCGGCGGAACGAGCGGCAGGCGGCAGCGTTTCATCGGTGGTTTCGAGAGGCGGGCATTCTTCACGAATGAAGTTCAGCCGCCACGCATCAGCATAGCGATCACGGAATTCATACATCTCAGGGAACTTCCTGCCCGTATCGACATGCATGACCGGAAAAGGGACATGACCAAAAAACGCCTTGCGTGCGAGCCAGATCATCACATTGGAGTCTTTGCCCAGCGACCAGAGCATGGCGATATTTTCGATCCGGTTGAAAGCCTCCCGGAAGATATAGACGCTCTGGCTTTCGAGATGGTCGAGCCGGTCCATGGTAGTCCTCACGTCGATTGCCGCGCCTGATGGCGCCCGCAATTAATACATAAAATAAAAGTTGTTTACAGGCATACCCGATTGATAAATGTGATTTAGAACCGGACACAGCGATTTGCAAGCCCGAAAATATCGATCCTGGCGCCAGATCGCGGTGATATCCGGTCCCGGTCCAATTCAAATCATGGATCGACTCGTATCAGGCGCGCTTTTTGGCCGTGGCCTGAGCGGAGCGGGACGCAGGGACCTGTTTGCGCTTGCTGCGGCGAACCGGCTTGAAGCTGGTTGCGGCGGGTGAGGCGCCCATTTTGGAAGAAATCTCGATCCGCTTGATCAGTGAATCTGCCTTTTGATGAGAAGTCGCTGATTGCGCACCGTTGATCTGCTTCAAGGCGCGATTATTGATCGCAAAAAGAATGATGAGCAGGACAATCAACGCACCAAGCGAGCCGGGAATGATGAGCTCAGCCGGGATCTTGTCCACTACATTATTGAACCACTCTGCAAACGACATCTCATTCCCCGTCTCAAAACGGCACAGTGCCGCACCCAAATCTGATGACCCATTATGCAGATTTCGGGCCTTGAGTATCAAGAAGGCAGATCAAGGGCTTAGCTAAATCTTTTCAGACACAACTGCTTAGATATTAAGCAATTGGCCTTCGGAATCAGCAGCATCCTTCCCGTTTCCGCCATGCCTATACCCGGAACTGCCAAATCACTTATCAGTGCGAAATGACAGGCGTTTGACCCCCGGCCCCGACTCGCACTAACTGGAACGAGGCAAATTCGCACCAATCTGGAGATTGCGCGGCGCATGCATAAGGCGGGCTCTGGCATATGTCTTCTCCTCACCCTGGCCGCGCTTGTCGTTGTCAGCCTGGCGGGTTGCGCTTCTCACGCGTCGCCGACAGGCACGTCCTCATCCACAGCTGTTTTCCCTGCCGCGATTCCTGAAAAGCCCGTCGATTACACCCGGCTCGGCACATCGCAGGAAACGGTTGAGGCGCGTCTTGACCGGTTGGAAAAGAACATCGCTGATCTGCGGATCAATTATTCGTCCATCGAACCCGCCGTGAAGGAACTCGCTACACGCAATCAGGCGCAAGAGCAGCGTCTTGCCGCCGTTGAACAGGCGTTCGGCCCCATGACCGCATCCATTCGCGCGACAGACCCGCTTCCGGCAATGCAGGCACCTGCAACAACAACCGTCATGCCGCCACAGGAACATATGAAGCCCATTGCCGATCTGTCGGATCTGCGCGGCGTGAGCCATGCTCAAGCGCAAGCGATATCGCCGACAGGATGGGGCGTGCATCTCGCCTCCTATCACACCCTGGCCGCAGCGGAAAAAGGATGGCAGGAACTGCAGTTGCGTTTCCCTGATCTTCTGGCAGGACAGCATCTCATCACCCGTCCCTTTGACGGGGGTGCCAAAGGTCAGTTTCAGCGGGTCCTGGCTGGACCCTATGCCGACAAGGCCAGTGCAGGAAAACTTTGCGCTGCTTTCGGGAAACGCGCTACATGGTGTGAGGTTCTGCCGCTCAGCACGGCCACTCCTTCAGTGGCCACGCGATAAGGCGGAGCCTTGCGCGACCTAACGACCCTTCCACGACAGTTTCATCGACATTACAGGACAGCCTCCGGCTGAAAGAACCCATGCCCTTACAGACTGGCCTTGATTTCCTGCGCCTCCAGGTCGACCTCATGTGGGCAAGCGCCGAATATGGCGTCATGCTGCTCGCTGAAAATACACTCAATGGCATGGTCACAAAGGGCGATGGCGCAACACCAGTCATGACCCTGCCCGGCTTTGCAGGGCCAGAATACTCCCTCGCACCGCTCAACAAGTTTCTCCGTGCCAATGGCTACAAGGCGCGTTCCTGGGGTATGGGCACCAATAAGGGCCTGCGCGACCGCGCCCATCTTGATGCGGTGCTCGACACGCTTGGCGATCGAATTCGTGAGTCCAACGATAAATATGGCAGACCTGTCGCGTTGATCGGCCAAAGTCTTGGCGGCCTGATTGCGCGCGAGATTGCCCGTAAAATGCCTGAGGAGATTGATCGCGTCATCACGCTTGGCACACCGGTGCATTTTTCCGATGCCAAACCTGACGCGCTCAAATCGGTGGCCGGCATGATGGCGCTTTACACAGGCCTCGACCCCGATATCCATATGGCTGAACTGGCGTCCCTCGGGCCCTTGCTCGAAACACCTCCACCCGGTGTGCCTCTGGTTTCCATCTTCAGCCGTGCCGATGGTGTCACGCCTGTCGCCACGGCTGTTATCCCTACCCGCCATATGGATGTCACCGGATATCCCCCGCGCGAAAATCTTGAACTTGCCTGCTCCCATTGTGGCATGGGACTCAATCCGCTGGTCATGCTGGCAGTGGCTGACCGCCTTGCTGTCGACAAATCCGACTGGAAGCCCTTTGACATCAGCCTGTATATGCCGGACCCGATGAAAACTTTTTACCCCTGGGTATTGAAAAACTTTGCAATGGCGTAAATCTTCGCTCCGGGTTCTGCAATTTTCAAAGGTTGGTTCCAGCATGACTCCCATCGAATCCCTGATCGAAGGTTATCGCAGCTTCCGCACCTCGACTTATCGTCCGCAGGCAGAGCGTTTCCGTAAACTGGCCGAGCGCACGCAAAAGCCAAAGGCCATGATCATCTGCTGCTGTGATAGCCGCGCCGACCCTGCCATGGTGTTGGCCACCGATCCGGGCGAACTCTTTGTCGTGCGTAATGTCGCCAATCTCGTGCCGCCTTACGAACCTGACACGCATTACCACGGCACCAGCGCCGCGCTGGAGTTTGGCATCACAGGTCTTGAAATCGCCGACCTGATTGTCATGGGCCATGCCCGTTGCGGCGGCATTCAGGCGCTTTATGAAAGTGACTGCGGTCATCCGCCCCAGGGCGAATTCATCTCCAACTGGATGTCGATTGCGCAGAATGTCGTGAGCGATGTGCGAAAGGGCAATCCCGATCTCGGCCGCGAGGAGACACTGCGTCTCATGGAACAACAGGCCGTGCTGCGTTCCATCGAGATGCTCAGGACTTTCCCCTTCATCAACGAACGCCTTGCTGATGGCCGCCTGCGTCTGCATGGCTGGTTCTATGGCATCGGCACCGGTCTGCTCTCGATCTATAACGACAAGACCGGCGCATTCGAGGCAGTCGCGGATAATGACTGAGCAACAAATGAGCGCCGGATGGAGCGGTCTCCCTCCGGCGTCTCACTCAATCCTTGCGCGTGATGTAAAACACCGACGCGATGCTCAGCACCAGATGCAGGATCGCGGGCGGAACGGCCGTCGGAATGCCGGATAGAAACCCGAGCGACCCCAGATGCACGACCGCCAGCACATTGTAGCAAAGCAGCGCCGCCAGAACGGGCCGCAGGCTGGCAACGCTGGTCAGATTGCGCGCCATCAAGGCCATCAGACCCAGCGAGGTGAGCGCAGCCCCGGCAAGGCGAATGGCCATTTCGGCGGCGGGTGACGATTCGATACCGGCAAAGGCGCCTGCAAGCGCAGCCACAGGCTGGGCAAAGAAGTAGATGCCGACAAGCAGTTCAAGCACCGCGCTCAGCAACAGAAAGTATTTCACATGTGATGGCATTTCAGTCCCCCCTGGTTTTATCGGGGGAGACTAGCCGAGGCAGAGCAATTGACAAGGGCTGAAGCTGAAATGACCATGGCTGAAATGGTGGGTCCGCCGGGGCTCGAACCCGGGACAACTCGATTAAAAGTCGAGTGCTCTACCAACTGAGCTACGGACCCCCGCGCCGCCCAAATCGGGGCGGGTGAGGTGGCGGGAACTTAAGGGCGTCATCCCGGTCGGTCAACACGAGATGCGCGTCCAAACAGCCCTATTTCAACATCCTTCAGACAGGCTCCATGTCGCCAGCAGCCTGTGAGGCCTTGAAGTCCTGTACAAATGCCTCAAAGCGACCTTCGGCAATGGCACCACGCATACCAGCCATCAGGCACTGGTAGTAATGCACATTGATCCAGCTCACCAGCATGGAACCAAGCATTTCTTCCGATTTCACGAGATGATGCAAATAGGCCCGCGAATAATCGCGCGCCGCGGGGCACAGGCTCGTCTCGTCCAGCGGGCGCGGATCGGCTGCATGACGGGCATTCTTGAGATTGACCTTGCCCCGTCGTGTGAACGCCAGGCCATGTCGTCCGTTCCGTGTCGGCATGACGCAGTCAAACATGTCAACGCCGCGCGCCACGGCCTCCACCAAATCATCTGGCGTGCCAACGCCCATCAGATAGCGTGGCCGATCAACAGGCAGCCGTGGCGTCGTCAACTCGAGGATGCGCAGCATCTCGGCCTGACCTTCGCCCACGGCCAGACCGCCAATGGCATAGCCGTCAAAACCGATATCAATCAGACCGGCTGCGGAGATCGCCCGCAGATCGGGATAGACGCCACCCTGCACGATGCCGAAAAGCGCATTGCCAGGCTTGCGATGCGGCTGCGTTTCAAAGGCGCGCTTAGATCGCAAACCCCAGCGCAGCGAAAGCTGCATCGACTTCTCGGCTTCCGCATGTGTTGCCGGAAAGGGCGTACATTCATCGAGGATCATCTGAATGTCGGAGCCAAGCAGACATTGAATCTCGATGGATCGTTCAGGCGAGAGCAGATGCCGTGCGCCGTCAATATGTGACTGGAAGGTCACGCCTTCCTCCGTCATCTTGCGCAGCTTCGAGAGCGACATGACCTGAAAGCCGCCCGAATCCGTGAGGATCGGATGCGGCCAATTCATGAACCTGTGCAGGCCGCCAAGCGCTGCAATTTCTTCAGCACCGGGCCGCAACATCAAATGATAGGTGTTGCCAAGCACGATATCGGCGCCGGTTGCGCGGACCTGTTCGGGATAGAGCGCCTTGACAGTCGCCGCCGTACCCACCGGCATGAAGGCAGGTGTCTGAATGTCGCCGCGTGGCGTGTGGATCACCCCGCGCCGCGCCGCGCCATCGCTTGCCAGATGCTCAAACACAAACTCGCTCATGCGGCATCCTTATTATAAATCAGGCAGGCATCGCCATAGGAATAGAAGCGATAACCGGCCGAAATCGCATGGGCATAGGCCTTTTTCATCTCATCGAGGTCACGCAAGGCTGAAATCAGCATGAAAAGCGTTGATTTGGGCAGATGAAAATTCGTCATCAGAATATCAAGCGCCTTGAAGCGATAGCCAGGCGTGATGAAAATATCCGTCTCACCGCGCCAGGCATGGAGGTGGCCTGTCGGGTCGCTGGCCGTCTCCAGCAGTCGCGCCGATGTCGTGCCGACAGCCACAATCCGGCCACCTGCTGCCCGCGCCGCATTGATCGCTTCGGCTTCCCCGGGCGTGATCTCGCCCAGTTCAGCATGCATCTTGTGGTCTTGTGTGTCGCCAGCCGTCACCGGTAAAAACGTGCCCGCCCCCACATGCAGCGTCAGCCAGACTGTTTTGACGCCGCGCGCTTCAATCGCAGCAATGAGCTCAGGCGTAAAATGCAATCCCGCAGTCGGCGCGGCGACGGCACCCGTCTCGCGTGCATAAAGTGTCTGATAATCACTGAGGTCAGCTTCATCGAGCGCGCGCTTGCGTCCGATATAAGGTGGCAGTGGCATTTCTCCGGCTTGCGCAATCGCCGCATCAAGCAAGGCCCCGCTCAGAGAAAACTCGAGCACGCTCTCCCCGCCCTCGCCTTTATCGATCAGCGTCGCCGTCAATTCCTCGGAATAGACAAGCATTTCGCCAATCCCGATCTTTTTGGCCGGACGAAGGAAAGCCCGCCAACGCGCATCGCCTTCGCGCTTATGCAGCATCGTCTCCACCCGTGCAGAAGCTGCACCGCGCTGCCGCTGGCCATAGAGCCGCGCCGGGATCACGCGCGTATCATTGAAGACCAGCACATCGCCAGCGCGCAGAAAATCCGGAAAATCCCGCACATGTCGATCTTCCAGCGCGTTTTCTTGCGGCCCGACAACAAGCATCCGGGCGCTGTCGCGCGGCCGTGCAGGGCGCAGCGCGATCAGGCTGTCCGGCAATTCGAAGTCGAAGTCATCAACGCGCATAAATCTGCGATCCGTACAAAAGCGCATGCCCCGCAGTGCGGGGCATGGCATCATCATGGAGACAGCCTGGTTTCTTCAGGCGACATCCGCCGCCACCCGCATCAACTGAATGCGGTCCGGTTCGCGCGGCGGTTCGCCCCGCTTGAGCTTGTCAACGGCATCCATGCCCGCAATCACCTTGCCCCACACCGTGTACTGACGGTCGAGGAATGTGGCATCATCAAACACGATGAAAAACTGGCTGTCGGCGCTATGCGGATCAGAAGTACGGGCCATCGAGCAGATGCCGCGAATATGCGGTTCGGCGGAAAATTCGGCCGGGATTTTCTTGCCCGATCCCCCGGAGCCCGTGCCCGTCGGGTCGCCACCCTGCGCCATGAAGCCATCAATCACGCGGTGAAACGCTACGCCATTGTAATAGCCTTCCCGCGTCAGTTCCTTGATCCGCGCCACATGCTTGGGCGCGAGATCGGGACGAAGTTCGATCACGACCTGCCCATGGACAAGGTCCATCAACAGCGTGTTTTCCGGGTCTTTAATGTCGGTCATGACACTCCTTGCTGGCCGCGTCGCGGCACCAGATATGAATTGCGCGAATGATTATGGCTTGGTCGGCGCGACATCCGCCGCAACCTGCATCTTGACGATCTTGTCGGGATTGGCGGGCGGCTCGCCACGCGTGATGTTGTCGACAAACTCCATGCCTTCAACGACGCGGCCAAATATCGTGTATTGCCCGTCAAGGAAATCAGAATCTTCAAAGCAGATGAAGAACTGGCTGTTGGCGCTGTTGGGGCTCTGCGAGCGCGCCATGCCAAGTGTGCCGCGTGAAAATGTTTCGGTGTTGCTGAATTCGGCCGGCAGATTGGGAAGCGGCGAACCACCCATGCCGGTACCCGTCGGGTCACCGGTCTGCGCCATGAAGCCGTCAATCACGCGATGAAAAATCAGGCCATTGTAAAAGCCCTGTCGCGCCAGCGTTTTGATCCGTTCGGCATGCTTGGGAGCGACATCCGGCAAAAGCTCGATCACCACGCGGCCATCTTTCAGATCGAGATAGATCGTGTTTTCAGGATCAAGCGCATAGGCGCTGCGTGAAAAACTTGCCATGGCAAGGAGTGCGCAGGCGATGAGCAATAATTTACGCATCTGAGGCTCCGGGTTTTGAACGTCTGTTGATCAGGCCTTCCTGGCCTTGTCGAGTTGTGCGACGCGCGACATCACCTTGCGGGCAACGCGTTTGGAGACGAAGGGCGTGATATCGCCCCCCATGCCGGCAATCTGTCGAACCAGCGTCGATGAGATGAAGCCGGTTTCCGGAGAGGCCGACAGGAATACGGTTTCAACTTTCGGATTCATGATGCGGTTCATGCCGACCATGGAGTCTTCATATTCATAATCGACCGCGCCGCGCAATCCGCGAATGATGACAGTCGCCTTATGCTTGTCGGCCACATCCACAACAAGCCCCGAAAACGACGTTGTGGAGAGCCTGGCACCGATCTTCCGGGCGATAGGCCCCATCTCGGCTTCAATGATTGCACAGCGGTCCTCAAGCGAGAGGAATGGCGTCTTGCTCGCACTGACGCCGATGGCGACCACAAGGTGATCGACCAGGGTCAAGGCGCGCCGGATAATGTCGATATGGCCATTGGTCAGCGGATCGAAGCTGCCTGGATAAATGCCGATACGTTCATGCATCGTCAGCCTCCTGATCGTCGCCACCGGCTTCGCCAATATGTTCCACGGAAACGACATGTTCGTCATCAGCCGTGCGGAAAATCGTGACGCCTTGCGTTGCGCGACCGGCAACACGCACATCATCAACCGGGCAGCGAATAAGCTGACCGCCATCCGTTACCAGCATGATCTGATCCTGATTTTCAACCGGGAAGGAGGCGACAAGTTTGCCAACCTTCCCGGTCATCGCCATGGCAATGATGCCCTTGCCGCCACGACCGGAGACACGATACTCATAGGATGAAGAGCGCTTGCCGAAACCGTTTTCACTCACGGTCAGCACGAACTGCTCACGTGCACCAAGCTCGGCATAGCGTTCCGGCGTCAGCGTCAGTTCGTCATCGCCCTCTTCATCGCCATCTTCCATGATCGGTGTGTCGAGATCAGCGTCATCGCTCTCGCTGGCTGCACGGCGCATGGCGGCAGCCTGCTTGAGATAGGCCCGCGCCTCGGCACTCGTATTGTCGACATGGCGCAGCATGGTCATGGCAATGAGCTTGTCGCCCTCATCAAGTTTGATACCGCGCACGCCGGTCGAATTGCGTCCGGCAAAAACGCGGACATCCGTGACCGGGAAACGAATGGCCCGGCCATTATGCGTGGTCAGCAACACGTCATCATCTTCGGTACAGATTTGCACATCGACGATGCTGTCGCCCTCGGCTTCCAGCTTCATCGCAATCTTGCCGTTACGATTGATCTGGATGAAATCGGAGAGATCATTGCGGCGCACATCGCCAGTGCGCGTTGCAAACATGACATGCAGACGCGCCCAGCTTTCTTCATCCTCCGGCAGGGGCATGACGGTGGTGATGGTCTCGCCCTGCTTGAGTGGCAGAAGATTGATCATCGCCTTGCCGCGGCTCTGCGGTGTCGCCGCAGGCAGACGCCATACCTTGAGCTTGTAGGCCATGCCGGTCGAGGAGAAGAACAGCATCGGCGTATGTGTATTCGCCACAAAGAGACGCGTGACAAAATCCTCGTCCTTGGTCGCCATGCCGGTACGGCCCTTGCCGCCGCGACGTTGCGCGCGATAGGTCGACAGCGGCACACGCTTGATATAGCCCTGATGGCTCACCGTCACGACCATGTCTTCGCGCTGGATGAGGTCTTCATCCTCAAACTCGCCTTCCGCTTCGGCTATTTCGGTGCGGCGTGGTGTGGCAAACTCGTTCCGGATGGCGACCAGTTCATCGCGGATGATTGTCAGCACGCGATCGCGCGAGCGCAGAATATCGAGATATTCGGCAATCTTCTCACCCAGCACCTTCAGCTCGTCGCCAATTTCATCGCGACCGAGCGCGGTCAGGCGTTGCAGGCGCAGATCGAGAATGGCGCGCGCCTGCGTCTCGGAAAGCTGATAGGTGCCATCCGCCGCGAGCTTGTGGCGCGGATCGGCAATCAACTCGACAAGCGGCGCAATGTCGGACGCCGGCCAATGCCGCGTCATCAATTGTTCGCGCGCCGTCGCCGGATCGGGCGCCGTGCGGATCAGGCGGATAACTTCGTCAATATTGGCAACGGCAATTGCCAACCCGACCAACACATGCGCGCGGTCGCGCGCCTTGCCGAGTTCAAACTTCGTGCGCCTTGTGACAACAACTTCGCGGAACGATGTGAAGGCCTTCAGCAACTGCTTCAGGTTCATCAGTTCCGGTCGGCCATAATCCAGCGCCAGCATATTGGCGCCAATCGTCGATTGCAGCGTCGAGAAGCGATAAAGCTGGTTCAGCACAACATCGGGCACCGCATCACGGCGCAGCTCGATAACCACGCGCATGCCGCTGCGGTCAGATTCGTCGCGCAGATCTGAAATGCCTTCGATGCGCTTGTCACGCACAAGCTCGGCAATCTTCTCGATCATCGTCGCCTTGTTCACCTGATAGGGCAATTCGGTGATGATGATGGCGGTACGATCACGCTTGGTTTCTTCAAGCTCGACACGGCCACGCACGATGATCGACCCGCGACCCGTGTGATAGGCCGACCGCGCCCCGGCACGCCCCAGCATGATGCCGCCGGTCGGAAAATCCGGCCCCGGTACAATCTCGATCAGCTCTTCAATCGTGACGCCGGGGTTGTTGATGACGGCAATACAGGCATCAATGATTTCGCCAAGATTATGTGGCGGCACGTTGGTCGCCATGCCGACAGCAATGCCATTGGCGCCATTGACCAGAAGATTTGGCAATTCGGCAGGCAGCACGACAGGCTCGCGCTCCGTGCCGTCGTAATTCGCCTGAAAATCGACCGTGTCCTTGTCGATGTCGTTCAGCAGCGCATGCGCCACCTTCGCCATGCGAACTTCGGTGTAACGCATCGCGGCGGGCGGATCGCCGTCCACCGAGCCGAAATTGCCCTGGCCGTCAATCAGCGGCACCCGCATCGAGAAGGGCTGCGCCATGCGCACCAGCGCGTCATAAATCGACTGGTCACCATGCGGATGATATTTACCGATAACGTCGCCAACCACACGCGCCGATTTGCGATAGGCCTTGTTCCAGTCATAGCCGTTTTCGTTCATCGAAAACAGGATGCGCCGATGCACGGGCTTCAGGCCGTCCCGCGCATCCGGCAGCGCCCGGCTCACGATCACGCTCATCGCGTAATCGAGATAGGAGCGGCGCATCTCTTCTTCGATGGCGATGGGCGAAACATCGCGCTCAGGCGGAAGCCCTGAGGGCGGCAAACCGGGCAAACCGTTCATGCCACCGCCAACACCGGCCTCCTGCTCCGGGGCAGGTTCGTCACCCGGAATGTCGCTCTCGGAACTGTCGGACAAATGCGTTTCTGATCTCAAGGGCCATGCGGCGGACGAGCCGTCAGCGGGCCGGATTTCTGCGGAACGAAGGGCTCATTCGGCACCACCGAATCCCCTTTATTGACTGGCGCCGAGTTTAGCAGGTCCGCCCTGTCACGGCAACTTCAAACGCGCCAAAAGCGTCCCCATAACCTATTGTAGTAATTGATAAATTGGCGTCTGAAATGAGGCGTCTGAAGCGCCGCAGGCCATGGCACGAAAGACGGGCTTCAGTTAACCGAAAAGCCGCCCCGAAGGAGGCGGCTTCCCCATGCCGGCAAGGCGGTCGATGCGCCTAGAACGGGATTTCGTCGTCGAGGTCCTGCGAGAAGCTGCCGCGCGAGCCGCCACCACTGCCGCCCATATCCGACGCGCCATAGTCGCCACCACCGCCAGCCCCGCCACCGGCCTTGCCATCAAGCATGGTCAAAACGGCATTGAAGCCCTGCAACACGATTTCGGTCGAATATTTCTCGACACCCGACTGGTCGGTCCATTTGCGGGTCTGCAAGGCGCCTTCGATATAAACCTTCGAGCCTTTTTTGAGATACTGCTCGGCAATCTTGCAGAGACCTTCCGAGAAGATCACCACGCGGTGCCACTCGGTCTTTTCCTTGCGCTCGCCGGAGTTCTTGTCGCGCCAGGATTCAGAGGTCGCGATGCGCAGATTGGCAATCGGACGACCATCCTGTGTGCGGCGGATCTCGGGATCGGCGCCCAGATTACCAATCAGAATGACCTTGTTGACGCTGCCTGCCATCTTGTCCTCGCTCGAATCTGCATGTGGTGAAGGAGGCGACCCTAACCCAGCTTTCCGCCCCCTGCTAGTCTGGCAAGCGAATGGAGCCATCTTCCAGCAGCGCGAAGTGGGGATTCCAGGCAATCTCCCAAGGATGACCATCGGGATCGGCAAAATAGCCGGTATAGCCGCCCCAGAACGCCTTGTGCCCGGCTTTGAGAATGGTTGCGCCCGCCCTTTCCGCTTCCACCAGAAACTTATCCACAAGCTCAGGCGAGCCAACATTCTGCGCCAGCGTCACCCCACCCGGCCGCAGATTGGCCGGCGCCAATCCGGCATCCTCGCGCAGCGCATCATGCCCAAACAGCGCCAGCGCCATGCCGCCCATCTGAAAGAAGGCGATGGTCGCCTGACTGGCACCCGACGCGCGAAACCCCAACGCCTCATAAAAGCGACGGCTCACAGCAACATCGCTCACGCCAAGCGTCACCAGACTGATCCGGGGCTCCATGTTTCATCCTTGTTACAGTCATTATTGTTCTTGTAATGTTCTCATAACGAGTCGCTGAAAACAAGACTTTTTGTCCGGCAGCCCCGTATTTTTCAATTCAGCCCTGCGCCACCCTTGAAGCTGGCCTAATTGGCTTAAATAGATAGTCTGTCGATGGCGGGCATCAGCCTGTTACACCCCCCGAAAGCACGATTTGCCCCCTGAAAGCACGACTCGTATGAGCACCCCCGCCAAGAAATCTCCCACGCCGCGCAAACCTGTCATCCTGCCGCCCCTGGATCACGCCCATCGCGTCATTCGCGTCATTGGCGCGCGAGAGCACAATCTCAAAAACATCTCGCTCGAATTGCCGCGCGACAA
This sequence comes from uncultured Alphaproteobacteria bacterium, assembly GCA_963696585.1. Taxonomy (GTDB): domain Bacteria; phylum Pseudomonadota; class Alphaproteobacteria; order Parvibaculales; family Parvibaculaceae; genus Parvibaculum. Next base: position 92,903 of record CAVOKW010000028.1, on the reverse strand, counting down.
GCTCATCGTCATCACCGGCCTTTCCGGCTCGGGCAAGTCCTCCCTCGCTTTCGACACGATCTATGCCGAAGGCCAGCGCCGCTATGTCGAAAGCCTGTCGGCCTATGCGCGCCAGTTCCTGGAAATGATGCAGAAGCCGGATGTCGATCAGATCGACGGTCTCTCGCCCGCCATTTCAATCGAACAGAAAACCACCTCGCGCAATCCGCGCTCGACGGTCGGCACCGTCACCGAAATCTACGACTACATGCGCCTCCTTTGGGCGCGCATCGGCGTGCCCTATTCGCCCGCCACCGGCCTGCCGATTGAAAGCCAGACCGTGTCGCAAATGGTCGATCGCGTCATGGCGCTGCCCGAGGGCACGCGGCTTTATCTCCTCGCGCCGATGATCCGCGGCCGCAAGGGCGAATATCGCAAGGAGTTTGCCGAGCTTCAGAAAAAGGGCTTCCAGCGCGTCAAGGTCGATGGCACGTTTTACGAAATCGCCGATGTACCCGCGCTCAACAAGAAACTCAAACACGATATTGATGTGGTGATCGACCGCATCGTTGTGCGCGACGATCTCGGCAACCGGCTGGCCGACAGTTTTGAACTGGCGCTCGGATTGGCCGACGGCATTGCCGTTGTCGAAATGGCCGATGCGAAAAAAGGCGCTGAACCGGAACGCATCATCTTCTCATCGCGCTTTGCCTGCCCCGTTTCCGGCTTCACGATTGATGAAATCGAACCCCGCCTTTTTTCCTTCAACAACCCGTTTGGCGCCTGTCCGGTTTGCAGCGGCCTTGGCACGCAGCATTTCATCGACCCGGACATGATCGTCCCCGACCACTCGCTCTCGCTGCGCAAAGGCGCGATTGCGCCATGGTCGAAATCAACCTCGCCCTATTACACCCAGACGCTCGACAGTCTTGCCAGGCAGTTCAGGTTTTCTGTGACTGTGCCATGGAGCGACCTGCCGGAAAACGCGCGAGACATCATCCTCAATGGCAGCGGCGAAGTACCCGTCACCTTTGCCTATGATGACGGCCTGCGTTCCTACAAAACCAACAAACCTTTTGAAGGCGTCATTCCCAATCTCGAACGCCGCTGGCGCGAAACCGACAGCGCCTGGGCCCGCGAAGAAATCGAACGCTTTCAGGGCATCACCGATTGCACCGAATGCCACGGCTTCCGCCTGAAGCCGGAAGCGCTTGCTGTCAAAATCGCCAGGCTGCATATCGGCGAAGTCAGCCAGATGTCGATCCGCGTGGCCGATGCCTGGTTCCGCGATCTCGATCAGCATCTGACTGCAAAGCAGAATGAAATCGCCGGTCGCGTTCTGAAGGAAATCCGCGAGCGTCTGCACTTTCTCAACAATGTCGGATTGGAATATCTGACGCTGTCGCGCAACTCCGGCACCTTGTCGGGTGGCGAAAGCCAGCGCATCCGTCTTGCCTCGCAAATCGGCTCGGGCCTGACCGGCGTTCTCTATGTGCTCGACGAACCCTCCATCGGCCTGCATCAGCGCGACAATGACCGCCTGCTTGAAACCTTGAAACGCCTGCGCGATCTCGGCAACACCGTGATCGTTGTCGAGCATGACGAAGATGCGATCCGCACCGCCGATCACGTTGTCGATATTGGTCCGGGTGCCGGTGTCCATGGTGGCCACATCGTCGCCGAAGGCACGCCAGACGAAATCATGGCCAATCCCGAAAGCCTGACAGGCCAATATCTCACCGGCTTTCAGCAGATTGAATTGCCACGCATTCGCCGCGCGGGCAATGGCAAGAAAGTGCGCATCACGGGTGCAAGCGAGAACAACCTGAAAAATGTGACGGCGGAAATCCCGCTTGGCACCTTCACCTGTGTCACAGGCGTTTCGGGTGGCGGCAAATCAACCTTGCTCATCGAAACGATTTACAAAGCCATCTCACGCAAACTCAACAACACGCGCGAACATCCCGGCGCGTTCGACGAGATCACAGGATTGGAGTTTCTCGACAAGATCATCGACATCGACCAGTCGCCGATTGGCCGCACGCCACGTTCCAATCCGGCAACCTATACCGGCGCTTTCACTTTCATCCGCGACTGGTTTGCCGAATTGCCGGAGTCGAAAGCGCGTGGCTACAAGGCCGGGCGCTTTTCCTTCAACGTGAAAGGCGGACGCTGCGAAGCCTGTCAGGGCGATGGCGTCATCAAGATCGAAATGCATTTCCTGCCTGATGTCTATGTCGAATGCGACACCTGCCACGGCCATCGCTACAACCGCGAAACGCTGGAAGTGAAGTTCAAGAACAAGTCGATTGCCGATGTGCTGGAAATGACCGTCGATGAGGCGGCGGATTTCTTCAAGGCAGTGCCCGCCGTGCGCGAAAAAATGGAAGTTCTCCAGCGTGTCGGCCTCGGCTATATCAAGGTCGGTCAGCAGGCGACCACGCTTTCAGGCGGCGAAGCCCAGCGCATCAAGCTCGCCAAGGAACTCGCCCGCCGCTCGACAGGTCGCACCATCTACATTCTCGACGAGCCGACCACGGGTCTGCATTTCCACGATGTCGCCAAGTTGCTCGAAGTGCTGCACGAGCTGGTGACGCAGGGCAACAGCGTCGTTGTCATTGAGCATAATCTCGAAGTCATCAAAACCGCCGACTGGATCATTGATATGGGACCGGAAGGCGGCGATGGCGGCGGCGAGGTCGTGGCGACGGGAACGCCTGAAGATGTCGCCCGCGAACCGCGTTCCTATACCGGCCATTATCTCGCTGAACTCTTCAAGCGGCGCCCAGGCCCGGCCCCCAAGACCCTGGAAACGGCAACGACCAAGACCACGGCCAAAGCACCGGCCAAATCCGGGCTCGCAAAAAAGGCGCGTTAAGCACAAACCGACATTTTCCCTTCGCAGGGGGGCCTGTATGGTCGCTAATGAAAATGCTTGGGGAACCTTCATGTCTGCCAGTCGCCTTGACCGCCGCGAGTTCCTGAAACTCTTTGCCGCAGGAACCGGTTGCTATGCGCTGATGGCCGCGCCACTGCCCTTTGCGTCCGGCCTGTCGCAGGCCCGTGCCCAGCCGGGCCTCTATCAGTTCCCGCAAGGGCTAGCCTCGGGCGATCCGCAGCCCGATGCCATCCTGCTCTGGACCCGCGTTGAAAAAATCGAAGGGGCGACGGGCCTTGCCGCGCAACCGCACGGGGGCGCGATTGATGTCTATGTTCAGCTCGCTGAGGATCCGGACTTCAGGCAATTGGTGATCGAACGCGCCATGCGCGCCATGCCGCAAAGCGATCACACGGTGAAGGTCTATATTCACGGCCTGAAGCCCGACACCTGGTATTATTATCGCTTCTTTGCGGGCGCCGACACATCAAGCTATGCCGGTCGCACACGCACAGCGCCCCGCCCCGGCACCTTGCGCCAAACACGCTTTGCCGTCGTTTCCTGCCAGAATTATGAAAACGGCTATTACGGTGCTTATCGTCGTCTCGTGCATGACGACATGATGGCCAAGCCCGAAGACCAGATCGAGTTTGTGCTGCATCTGGGCGATTTCATCTATGAGCGCACGGGTGATGTGCCCCTTGATCTGAAACCTGTCCGCACGCTGCCAAAGCTCCCCGATGGTTCAACGCCATGGGAACCTGACGGCACGCATCCCTGGTGGCAAAAAGGCAGTCAGGCGGCGGTCACGCTCGCAGATTACCGCATGCTTTATAAGACCTATCTGAAAGACCCGGACCTTCAGGCGGCCCGCGCCCGCTTCCCCTTCATCCACACATGGGACGATCACGAGTTCACAAACGATTGCTGGCAATCAAGCGACACCTATTTTGGCGATGGCGCGCCTGCGCAACCCCGCAAGCTCGCCGCCAACCGGGCGTGGTTCGAGTTCATCCCGGCCTTGCTCTCGACAGCTTCGGCCTTTGGTTCGCTGCCCAATGAAGCGCGCGACTATCTCGACACGAAAGTCGAAACGGCGCCGCTTGGCGTTCCTGACGACCATTATCTTTATCAGGGGACGGACAATATCAAGGCGCTCGACAGCCTCACCATCTATCGTGCCTTCCCCTGGGGCGCGATGATGGATCTCGTCATCACCGATCTGCGCTCCTATCGCAGCCCGCCGGTTATCACCGATGAGGTCCGCAAGCTCATAGAGGGCGCTCCCGTGCCACCCGTGCGCATCGTCAATCTGCTTGACGCAGGCAAGACCGCCAATGGCGGCAACCCGCCCGCCATCATCAGCCATGCCGGGAAGGAAATACCCAATCCGCGTGCCGCCATGCCTGCGGGTACGCATATGGGGGCAAAACAGAAAGCATGGTTCAAGCAGGCGCTCGAAACCTCGACAGCGAAATGGCGCATCTGGGCATCAAGCGTTCCGGCTGTATCCATGCGTCTGGATTTCTCCCGTCTGCCCTTTGCCGGGCTTGAGGATGGCTATGTCGGCACCGATTCCTGGCAGGGATATCCCGGCGAACTTGCCGAACTCATGGCACATATCCGTGGAAAATCCATTGGCAATGTGGTGAGCCTGAGTGGCGATTATCATGCCTTCGCCGCCGGACGCCTGCCCGTTGCACCGGCGGCAGAAAAGCCCGTCTTTGCCGGCGTCGAGTTCATGACCGCAGGCATATCATCCTCCAGCATGTATGCAGGCGCGGCGCGCAGCGCCCGCAAGAGTGCCTTTTTCCATCGCGCCGTCGCGCTTGAGGAAAACGGCGTCAAACTTGAAAACTTCAATGCCACACTCGTGCATGGTCTGCGCGAGGGCCTGATGCGTTCCTATACCGGCTCGCCCTCGATTGCAGCCATGTTCCGCAATGATGCCACCAGTCCCGGCCTTGCCTATATGGACTCAAAGGCCAATGGCTTTTCCATCGTCACGCTTCAGGCGGACGCCATGTTCGTGGAACAGGTCAATGTCGGGGATGTCAGTCATGATGCCGGCCCGCAAGGGGCAGCCGTCCTGCGACGTGCCCGTTTCCGGGTTCCCGGCTGGAAAGGTGGCGAAGACCCCGTTATTCAGGGGCCAATCTTCGTTGGCACACCGCCTTTTCCTTACACAGATCCGACAGAGTGACTTGCCTTCCCGTGCCCCCAGCCTGGACTTTTCTGACGAGTGGCAAAGCGAGACCGGGCCGCTTGGACAGGAACGGTCATGGGCGGGACGCAAACCGAAGCTGTGGAACTGACCGCCACAAAATGCTATCTCCGGCCCCATGACCAAAGACATGAAACCAGTCCATATCGTGGGCGCCGGCATGGCAGGGTCGGAAGCTGCCTGGCAATTGGCGCAAACCGGCGTGCCCGTCATTCTCCACGAGATGCGGCCCGTCGTGAAAACCGACGCGCATCAGACAGACGGCTTTGCCGAACTCGTCTGCTCCAATTCCTTCCGCTCCGATGATCATGAGACGAACGCCGTCGGCTTGCTGCATGAGGAGATGCGCCGTGCCGGGTCGCTGATCATGGCGGCCGCCAATGTCGCCAAGGTTCCGGCAGGCAGTGCGCTCGCCGTTGATCGCGACATCTTTTCGCAATATGTGACCAAGGCGCTCAGCGGGCATCCGCTCGTCACCGTCGAGCGCGGCGAAGTGGCGGACCTCCCGCCTGCCGATTGGGACAACGTCATCATCGCCACGGGACCGCTCACATCGGAAGCGCTCGGCAAGGCGATTGCCGATTTTACCGGCGGCGAGGAACTTGCCTTCTTTGATGCGATTGCGCCCATTGTTCATCGTGACAGCATCGACATGTCGATCTGCTGGTACCAGTCGCGTTACGACAAGGTTGGCACAGGCGGCGAAGGCGAAGGGGGCAGCGGCAAGGATTATATCAATTGCCCGATGACCCGCGATCAGTATGAATCATTTGTTCGTGCACTGATTGATGGTGAAAAAACAGACTTCAGGGAATGGGAAAAGAACACGCCATATTTTGAAGGCTGCCTGCCCATCGAAGTCATGGCGGATCGTGGTCTGGAGACCTTGCGCTTCGGGCCGATGAAGCCTGTCGGCCTCACCAATGCCCATGCGCCGGATGTAAAGCCCTATGCCATCATCCAGCTACGCCAGGACAATGCGCTTGGCACGCTCTACAACATGGTCGGGTTCCAGACCAAACTGAAGCATGGCGAGCAGACCCGCATTTTCCGCATGATCCCCGGTCTGGAGAATGCCGAGTTTGCCCGCCTCGGCGGCCTGCATCGCAACACCTTTCTCAACAGTCCGCGCCTGCTTGATCCGCTGATGCGCCTCAAGGCCGATACGCGTCTGCGCTTTGCCGGGCAGGTCACCGGGGTTGAAGGCTATGTTGAAAGCGCATCAATGGGTTTGCTCGCCGGTCGTTTCGCGGCTGCCGAACGCAAGGGTCAAGTCGCTGTGCCACCACCGCGCACAACGGCGCTTGGCGCGTTGCTGGCGCATATCACGGGCGACGCAAACGCCGAAACATTCCAGCCGATGAATGTAAACTTCGGACTCTTCCCGCCGGTGGACCTGCCACGTGATGAAAATGGCCGCACGCCGCGCGGCAAGCTGAAAACGCCATCGCGTAAAAAAGCCCATAGCGCCCGCGCCCTTGCTGATCTGGCGCAATGGCTCGACCCCGCGCGTCAGGCCGCCGAATAGTCAGATTTTCTTGCGCCAGAGCCGCCCCAGCAATCGCAATTGACGACGAAACCCCGCCACCTCGCATGGCATGGTGAAGGGGTCGAAGTCTGGCGCGGCGATGATGTTGAGATAGGCATCGCAAAGCGAAGCGGGCAACACAGCCGGAAGTATCGTCCCGCTTAAAGTCTTGGCGCGCGCCTGGGCCAGTTCCTCATGCGCGCGTTCAATCAATTCATCAAGCGCCAGTCGCAAGCCGGGAGTCATGCGGCCCGATAAAATATCATGCGGATCAACATCGCAGCGCCCCATGAGATCGAGCGGCAAATCGATCCGCCCCTGCGAGGCGTGAAATGGCAGGGCGCGCATCAGGCCCGTATAGGCATAGGCCAGTCCGGCATGAGCGATGATTTGATCTTCGACGGTATCGAGCGCCTGCACCTTGAGAAGTTGTCCCGCCATCCGCATCAACGAGCCTGACGTGCCCGCGGCATAGTCCTGAAGCGCCTCCATATCAGCGAAGGGTTCGTCGCTCAGATCACGCGCCCGTGCATCAATCAGTTGCCGGCATAGGGCCAGGGGAAATGGTGAGACGCGGTGCAGCGTATCGATTGCCAGCGCCACTTCATGACCACTGGCCTGACCATTCGCAATTGCCTCCAGTGCTTCGCGCCACCATTGCAACCGGATCTCGCCGAGCATCGGCTCGCTCACGACCTCGCTGACGCGGGCTATTTCGACATTGAACGCATAAAGCACCATGAGACTGTCGCGTCTGGCCGCAGGCGCCAGCAAGGTCGAGAGATAGCGGTCATGGTCAGCGCGTCTGACCAGCCCATAACAGCCCTCAATCGCGACTTGTCCCTCACGCGTCATCTTGCTTTGTCTTTCAAAGAAAACGGGGCCGCCACATGGGCGACCCCGTCATGATCATCGATCCTCAAGGATCAATAAATGTTCTGCGCCGAAACCATGGCGAAGAGCATCGGGATCGAAAGCAGCGTATTGGTGCGCGAGAACAGCATGGCAGTGCGAGCGGCCGCCGGCTTGGCTTCGGCAGGAGCCGAAACGATACCGAGTGCGATCTTCTGGTTCGGCCAAATCACAAACCAGACATTGAACCACATGATCGTGCCGAGCCACATGCCAATACCGATGGCCGTGTCTTTGGGCACATCAAAATCTTCCCACCAGCCAAGCGTCAGCGCGTCCATGAAATAGCCGTTCATCGTGGCCAGGATCAGACCCGTAATGATGGTGGACATGGCGCCCCAGCGGAACCAGAACAGGGCTTCCGGTGCGATGACCTTGCTGATGGCAGGCTTCTGCTCATCAGGAATCTTCGGCATGTTCGGGATTTGCACGAAGTTGAAATACCAGAGCAGGCCGATCCACATGATGCCGCTGATGACATGCAGCCAGCGGAAAACAAATGCACCGAAATTGTGATCAATTGCGCCGCCCCAGTTCAGATACATGAGCAGCAGAACCGCAGCGAGAACGAAACCGGCTATCACCGTGTTGCGCAGCGATGTGAGAATGGCAGCCATAGGAAACTCCCCCTGAGTAATTTCATGTCATGCCGAGCGCGGATCGCCTCGCTTCTGGCATGCGATCAAGGACCTCAAACTAGGATTTTCAGGCGCGAATGCCAAGACCCGTGAAGGCTGCTGATCGTAAAACCTCTCATTCCACAGGAATAAGGGCAGCGGAAACACGCCGTCCCTCGGAAAGCAGGAAATTATATGTCCGGCAGGCAGCAGAAGTGGGCATCAGATCGGGTGCGATTCGATGCGTCGCGAGAAAGTCCACAACTTCCTTAGGGAGTTGTTGATAGGACGCGCCGCATCCCAGCACGAAAATATCGAAACTCTCCGCCGCGGCGATCAATGGCTCAAAGTCCGAGGCGGTCGCTTCTGCCAGATTACGCACATGCCATGGATAGAGCCCCAGAGGTGTCACGATGAGGCTGCTCAGAAACCGCTGACCACCCAGCCGGAACCCATTGTCGCCATAGGCGTCGATGGGGGGCTGGGCGTCAAATTGCGGTTTCATGCGTCACTTAAGAAGTGCTTTTGGCCGCGGCACCTTTGGGCGCAATCGAACCCCAGTCGCGTTTGACGCCAATCCAGATCAGAACCGGCGCGGCGACGAAGATCGACGAATAAGTGCCGATCAGGATGCCGAAGATCATGGCAAAGGTGAAGCTGCTGATGACTTCGCCGCCGAAGATGAAGAGCGCCAAAAGCGCCAACAGCGTTGTCACCGAGGTCATGATGGTGCGCGACAGCGTGTCATTGATGGAGAGATCAATAAGCTCCCCCAAATCCATCTTCTTGTATTTCCGCAGGCTTTCACGAATGCGGTCGAACACCACGACCGTATCGTTCATCGAATACCCAACGATGGTCAGCAGCGCGGCGATGGTTGTGAGATTGAACTCGAACTGCATCAGCGAGAAAACGCCAATCGTGGCGAGCACGTCATGGGCCAGCGCCAGCACCGCACCCAGACCGAACTGCCACTCAAACCGGAACCAGATATAGGCAAACATCAGGGCAATCGAGACAACGACAGCCATTGTCGCCGACCAGACCAACTCGCCACTGACCTGCGGTCCAACCGTTTCGATGCGGCGATATTCAATGCCTGAACCAAGTTCAGCCTTGATCTTGTCAATGCCGGCCTGGCTTTGCTGGGCCGTTTCGGTCGCATGCGCCCCCACACGGATGAGCACATTATTGTCACCCCCGAACTTTTGCAGTTGCACCTCGCCAAGTCCGAGACCGTTGAGGCGCGAACGCATGTCGGCAATGTCGATGGGTTGCTGCGACGCAACTTCCATGACAGTGCCGCCACGGAAGTCGATACCGAAATTGAGACCCTTGGTGAACATCAAGATCACCGAAAGGACCATGATGACGACGGAGATACCAACAGCGATATGGCGGTATTTGACGAACTTGAAGTCCGTATGATCGGGAACGAGCTTGAGACGAAAATTCATGACGACCCCGCAGCTTTCAAAGGGTGAGCGTCTTGGGACGCGCATAACGCACCCAGGTCGCAACAATGAGGCGGTTTGCCGTAAACGCCGTGAAAACCGACGTGACAACGCCAATGGCAAGTGTCACCGCAAAACCGCGCACCGGACCCGAACCAAGCTGGAACAGCACAGCCGCCGAGATGAAATGCGTGATATTGGCATCGAGAATGGTGGCCAGCGCGCGATTATAGCCAGCTTCAATCGCCGTGATCGGTGACTTGCCGCTTCGCAATTCTTCGCGAATACGCTCGTAAATCAGCACGTTGGCATCCACCGCGGTGCCGACGGTCAGCACGATGCCGGCGATGCCGGGCAATGTCAGCGTCGCCTGCAACATTGAAAGCGCGCCAAGGATGAGCCCGATATTGATGATGAGTGCGATATTGGCGAAAACGCCGAACAGGCCATAAGCCCACATCATGAAGACAACGACGGCCACCGAGCCAATGATCGAGGCAATGGTGCCGGCGCGCACCGAGTCCGCACCAAGGCCCGGACCGACGGTGCGTTCTTCAAGCACCTTGAGGGGCGCGGGCAAGGCACCCGCCCGCAACAGAATGGCAAGATCATTGGCCGACTGAACGGTGAAATTGCCGCTGATCTGACCGGATCCCCCGAGGATCGGTTCATTGATGCGCGGCGCACTGATGACCTTGTTATCGAGCACGATGGCGAAAGGTCGACCGACATTGTCGCGTGTGACTTCACCAAAGAGCTTGGCGCCTGCGCTGTCAAAGCGGAAATTGACAACGGGCGTCCCATTGCGCTGGTCAAACCCGGCTTGCGCGTCAACCAGCGCATCACCCCCCACCATCACCCGGCGCTGAACGAGTACCGGGTTGGGCGTTGGCTCCACATCGTAAAGAAGCTCCGATCCCGCCGGCACACGATGCGTCGCCAAGGCCTGCTGGGCGGACATGGACGTATCCACAAGACGGAAATTGAGCTTGGCGGTCTGGCCGAGCAAATCCTTGAGGCGCTTGGGGTCGCCCAGACCCGGTACCTGCACCAGAATGCGATCCGCGCCCTGCTGCTGGATAACCGGTTCGGTTGTGCCAAGCTGGTCGATGCGACGACGCACAATTTCAATGGATTGCTGCATGGCAGATTGCGTCCGCGCGATGCGGGCGGCATCGGACAGCTTGACGGTGATCAGATTGGCTTCATTGGTCGCCTGAATATCGCGCTGCGGCAGGCTGCTGAAGACATTGCCATTGACAATGGTCGAAAGCGCCTGAATGGCCTTCATCGACTTGTCGAGATCTTCCGCATTCGTCACGCGGACAGTGAGCGCATCATCCTTGACCGCAAGCCCGGTATATTGCACGCGCTCGTCGCGCAGGGCCTTGCGCACATCATTCATGAGAATCTGCAAACGATCCTTCATGACGGAGTCGATATCGACCTCGAGCAGCAGATAAGAACCGCCGCGAAGATCCAGGCCCAGATTGACCTGTTTGTTGGGCAGCCAGCCCGGCACCGATTCAAGCGACGCCTTCGAAAAGAAATTGGGCGCCGAAAAGGCAAAGCCTGCCAGCGAAACGAAGACGATGAGGAAAATCTTCCAGCGGTCGAAATGGAGCATGTCTTGCTTTCAACCGCACCCGCCTGATCCCCTGGATCAGGCCCGGCGAGGTCGGAACTCCCTCAAAGGGTTATGGGTTGTTGGCCGGAACCGGATCGGTTTTGGAGCGGACATCGCTCAACGTCGATTTAATGACCCGAATACGCACATTCTCAGCCACCTCAACCAGCACTTCGGCATCTTCAACCTTGGTGACCTTGCCAATAATGCCGCCTGATGTAACCACCACATCGCCGCGACGCACCCCGGCCACCAGCGCCTGATGCGCTTTCAGCCGTTGCTGCTGCGGTCGCAGAACAAGGAAGTACATGATTGCGAACAGCGCGATAAAAGGCACCATCGAGATCAGAAATTCGGTAGAACTGCCACCAGCTTCGCCAAACATAATTCATCTCCTGTCGCGGGACCGGTCGACCGGCAACCGCAACGATTGCAGGTCAGGTTGGGCGGGACTATAGCGATAGGGTATTGATTTGCAAACCTTGGAAAGAACATCGTTTTTTACCCTGAATGGCGCGACGCGGCGGGGCTGTTTTGTCCATGATCAGGGCCAAATACGACCCGCCCCCACAGACTGCGGCCACGGATTGAAAGCCTGAAATGACCGAGAAAAACCTTAACAGCCCGGAAATCACTGCCCTGCTCGGCCGCATTGCGCAGGCATTGGAGCGTCTCGCCCCGCCTCGCCCTGCCGCGTCAGACCTGACAATCGCCGACGCTTTTGTTTGGCAACCTCAGGGAATGCATCTGGAGCCGGTGCCCTCGGTTTCACGCGTCGATATGAGACTGCTCAAGGGTGTCGATCATGTGCGCGACATCCTGCTCGAAAACACGCGCCGATTTGCCCAAGGCCTTCCCGCCAACAATGCCCTCCTCTGGGGGGCGCGCGGCATGGGCAAAAGTTCTCTGGTCAAGGCCGCCCATGCCTCGGTCAATCTCGCCGCGCCCGGCGCGCTCCTGCTCATTGAAATCCACCGCGAAGACATCGAAAGCCTGCCCGCCCTCATGACCTTGCTGCGGGATGCCAGGCGGCGGGCCGTCATCTTCTGCGATGACCTTTCCTTCGATCATGACGACACGAGCTACAAGGCGCTCAAGGCCGTGCTCGATGGCGGCATCGAAGGCCGCCCGGCCAATGTCATCTTTTATGCGACCTCCAACCGGCGTCACCTGATGCCGCGCGACATGATCGAGAATGAGCGCTCCACAGCGATCAATCCGAGCGAAGCCGTCGAAGAGAAGGTTTCGCTCTCAGATCGTTTCGGGCTTTGGCTCGGCTTTCATAATTGCAGCCAGGAAGATTATTTCGCCATGGTTGAGGGCTATGCCGACCATTTCGGCTTGCGCATTTCCGAAGATGATCTGCGCGCCGGGGCGATTGAATGGTCGGCCACGCGCGGCGCGCGATCAGGCCGTGTCGCCTGGCAATTCATTCAGGATCTGGCCGGACGCCTCGGCCAGCAAATTGACGGCTAGCCGCCGATCACGGTTTGCGGATCGACCGCCTTGGAGCCTTTACGCACTTCAAAGTGGACCTGGGGTGAGGTCACGCTGCCTGTGCGTCCGGCATAGGATATCACCTGCCCCTTGCTCACCGTATCGCCGCGCTTGACCAGCAGCTTGCTGTTATGGGCATAGGCGGTCATCCAGCCATCGGCATGACGTATCAGCAAAAGATTGCCGTAGCCTTTGAGTTCATTCCCCGCATAGGCGACGACGCCACTCTGCGCCGCATGAACCGATGCGCCCTCCGGCACGGCAATATTGATGCCGTCATTGTTCAGCCCGCCGCCCTTGCCACCGAAGGACGAGACAATCCTGCCCTGCACCGGCCAGATGAACTGGCCCTTGGGCGCGGGCGCCGATGGCAATGGCGGTTTGGGCTCATGCACGGATTGCGGCACGACATTGGGCTGTGCAATCGGTGGCGTCCCCGGTCGCGCCAGCGGCACGCCATACCCGCCAGACATATCCGCCGACTGGATTTCCCGGCTGCCCCGCGAAGGAAGCTGCAATCGCTGCCCGACCTGAATGGTATAAGGCGGCGGGATGCGGTTGGCGCTGGTCAGGCTTGCCATATCCACGCCATAGCGACGTGAAATGCTGTAAACGGTCTCGCCGCGGCCAACCGTGTGATAGCGCCCTGTCGGAATGACAAGGCGCTGCCCCGTTACGATGGAATAAGGCGGCTGCAAATGATTGGCGTCGATCAGCGAGCGGATCGGCACATCATGCTCGCGGGCGATTCGATAAACCGTGTCGCCCGAGCGCACCACGTAGCTGCCCGAACGGTCACTATAGCGCTGGTCGTAACGGGCGGAACCTGACGTCCCTCCGCCTTGCGTTTCCCACCAGGGCGGCGAACTGGATGCACAGGCGGCAACCAGCATCATCAGCAACAAGCTGCTGAAAATGCGTAGATATCTGGCCCCTGCCCTCGCCACTCTAGTCATCCTGCCTTCATGCGGGTCGCCGGATTGCGGCGTCTTGCCCCTCATGCCATCTCTTGAGACAGCGCGACGGAAAATCAGCTCTCGCGGGCCACGCCCTCAACCAGCGGCACAAAGCGCACCGGCATCAGTTCTTCCCGTTTAACACCATCCTCCGTTCGCTCAATGCGTACAAGATGCTGCTCGCCGCGTCCGCCCGGCGCTGCCACGGGCAGCACCATGATGCCGCCAATCTTGAGTTGCTCGACAAGTTTGAGCGGTACGGAGGGGGCCGCCGCCGTCACGATGATCCGGTCAAAAGGTGCCTGCTCCGGCCAGCCTGCATATCCGTCCGCCACTTTCGACGTGATGTTGTGGAGATGCAGCGCTTCAAATCGTCTGACGGCGTCGCGCAGCAAGGTGCGATACCGCTCAACCGTGTAAACGCGCCGACACAGCCGCGACAGGACCGCCGCCTGATAGCCGGAACCTGTACCGATTTCGAGCACCTTCATGCGTTCGCCGACCTGCAACTGCTCCGTCATATAGGCAACGATAAAGGGCTGGCTGATCGTCTGGCCGCATTCGATCGGCAGTGCATGGTCTTCATAGGCCTGCTTTCGGAAGGTGCCCGCCACAAAGACTTCGCGCGGAATGCGTTCAAGTGCCGAGAGGATTTTCTTGTCGCGAATGCCTTGACGCCGCAGTGACATCACAAGTTCGATCTTTTCCTGATCGATCCCGCCATCGCCGCCTTCTTCGCTCATCGGCCCCTGATCACTCACGCATTGCCCCCTGCCATGCGGCCCTAAGCCTTGCGCGGTTTAAGATCAAGCGCGGCATCAAGCGCGGCGCGTGTCCGGGCATGTGTGAGATTCATATGCAACGGCGTCACGGAGATGCGGCCTTCATAAATCGCCCGCAGATCAGTGCCTTGGGGTGGATTGCTGAGAATGCGCTCAAACCCAAGCCAGTAATAGGGTGTGTTGCGGGCATCAATGCGTTCCTCAACCCGCACCAGCGATTGGTCGCGCTTGCCCTGCGCCGTTACTTCAATCGCTTTCACATTGTCATGCGGCAGATCAGGAAAGTTGATATTGATGAGCACATCTTCGGGCCAGCCCGCCGCGACGAGCTTGGCGATGATGGCCGGGGCATGATGCTCCGCCGTTGACCATTTGACATGCGTGCTTGGCGTAAAGCCAAAGGCCTGCGACAGGGCAATCGAGGGAATGCCAAGCTGCGTGCCTTCCATGGCGGCGGCAATCGTGCCCGAATAGGTCACGTCATCGGCGATATTCTGGCCGCGATTGACGCCGGACAAGACGAGATCCGGCATCTCGTCTTTCATGATATGGCGCACCGCCATCATCACGCAGTCAGACGGTGTGCCCTTGACAGCATATTTGCGGGCGGAAAGTTTGCGCAGTCGAATGGGATTGGCGAGCGACAGCGAGTGCGACGACCCGCTCTGCTCTTCTTCCGGTGCGCAAATCCACACATCGTCGCTCAATGCGCGCGCAATGTTTTCCAGCGCCTTGAGGCCCGGCGCATGGATGCCGTCATCATTGGTGATGAGGATGCGCAGTTTTTTCGGGTTTGATCGGGTCGCCGGTTTCTTAGCCATGTGCCGCAATAACCTCCAGGCCGCCCATATAGGGCCGCAAAACATCCGGCACGACAATCGAGCCATCTTCCTGCTGATAGGTTTCGAGGATCGCCACCATGGTACGACCCACGGCAAGCCCCGACCCGTTCAGCGTATGGACATAACGTGTCGTTTTTTCACCGACCGGGCGATAGCGCGCCTGCATCCGCCGCGCCTGGAAGTCGCCACAGACCGAGCAGGACGAAATCTCGCGAAAGGCATTCTGACCCGGCAGCCAGACTTCAATGTCAAAGGTGCGCCGCGCCGAAAAGCCCATGTCGCCGGTGCACAGCGTCATCACACGATAATGCAGATCAAGGCGCTTGAGCACGTCTTCGGCGCAGGCGAGCATCCGCTCATGCTCGGCTTGGGCCTGTTCGGGCGTTGTCACCGACACAAGCTCGACCTTGGCGAATTGATGCATCCGGATCATGCCGCGCGTGTCGCGCCCCGCCGACCCGGCCTCGGCGCGGAAGCAAGGCGTATAGGCCGTCATGCGCAAGGGCAGTTCGTCTTCCGACAGGATCGCCTCGCGCACCAGATTGGTCAGCGAGACTTCCGCCGTGGGAATGAGCCAGAAGCGCTCGGCATCATCCCGCGCGTCGCCCTTGAAGACCGTGAACTGGTCGTCGGCAAACTTCGGCAATTGCGCCGTGCCGAACATCACATGGTCTTTGACGAGCAAAGGCGGCGCGACTTCCGTATAGCCATAGGTACCGGTATGGAGGTCGAGCATGAAGCTCGCAATCGCCCGCTCCAGCCGGGCAAGCGCCCCCTTGAGCACGACAAAACGCGAGCCGGAGAGCTTGGCCGCCAGTTCGAAATCCATCAGACCCAGCGCTTCGCCGAGATCGAAATGCTCTTTCGCCGCAAAATTGAGCTGACGCGGTGTGCCATGACGGCTGCGTTCGACATTGCCATGCTCATCCTGCCCGAGCGGCACATCGTCAAACGGAATGTTCGGAATGGCGGCGAGTTCGCGGTCGAGTTCGGCAATGACCTCGCGTTCCAGCGCTTCCAGTTCCTGCATCTTGGCCTTGGAGGCGGCAACTTCAGCCTTGGCGACTTCAGCCTCGTCCTTCTTGCCATCCTTCATCAAGCCGCCGATCACCTTGGCTGCGGCATTGGACGCCGCCTGAAGCGCCTGCAATTCGGCAATGATCCGGCGACGGCGCTCGTCAATCTCCAGCAGCCGCGCCGATTGGGCCGACAGACCGCGCCGCGCCAGACCCGCATCAAACCCGGCGGCGTCGTCGCGTATCGCTTTGATGTCGTGCATGGAAAACTCGTTTTGTCGCGTTGGAGCGCCAGCGCATGCCAACCGCCCGATGAAAGTCACAGAAAAGGGCCGAATCGCAAGGGATCATCCCCCTGAGCATAGGGCGATCTGTATACGCGCAAGGGCTTGAATCGTCCAGAAGCGGGGTGGCCATCGGGTATGCATCAAAGTGATGGATGGCGCGATCAATCAGCAATTCCTGTCGTCCCGGACGTGTTGCCGGGCCCAGTGGGCCGTTTTATCGCATGAGGCGGCTCAATGGATCCCGGGAATAAATCCCGGGATGACAATGAAGGGGGGATGAAACACGCACA
Organism: uncultured Alphaproteobacteria bacterium; assembly: GCA_963696585.1. Lineage (GTDB taxonomy): Bacteria > Pseudomonadota > Alphaproteobacteria > Parvibaculales > Parvibaculaceae > Parvibaculum. Next base: position 76,014 of record CAVOKW010000028.1, on the reverse strand, counting down.
ACCCTCAGCCCGCCTCCTCGGCCTTGTCTTCTGCCAAATCCTCGGCTTCCACATCATCGCGTTTGCGCTCAACCATGGCGACCGAAAAGATCGAAATCTCGTAAAGCACAAGGATCGGCACCCCCAGCATGATCTGGCTGAGAATGTCAGGCGGTGTCAGCACGGCGGCAATGGCAAAGCCGATGACGATCGCATAGCGGCGTCCCTTGCGCAGCATGGCAGCATTCACAATACCAATGCGGGCCAGCAAGGTCAGAATGACGGGGAGCTGAAAACAAACCCCAAAGGCGAAAATCAGTCCCATGATCAGGCCGAGATATTCACTGACACGGGGCAGAAGCTCGATGCTGGCTTCGCCCGCACCGCCCGCTTGCTGCATGCTCAGGAAAAAATGCAGGGCAAGCGGCATGACCACGAAATAGACCAGTGCCGATCCGATCAGGAACAGGATCGGTGTGGCAATGAGATAGGGCAGAAAGGCGCGCCGTTCATTCTTGTAGAGACCCGGTGCGGCAAACATATAGAGCTGGGTCGCAATCACCGGAAAGGCGATGAAAAAAGCGCCAAACATCGCCAACTTCATCTGTGTGATGAAAAACTCCTGCGGCGCCGTGTAAATCAGCCGTGCAGCAGTTGAACTGCCTGTCGCAATTTCATAAGGCCGAACCAGAATGTTGAATATCTGCTTGGCAAAGGTGAAGCAGACACCAAAGGCGACAGCTATGGCGATCATCGCGTAAATCAGCCGGGTGCGCAGCTCTATCAGATGATCGATCAGCGGCGCCCGCGAGGCCTCGATATGGTCCTCGGCAGGATCATTCTGACTCATACTGATCCCTTGTCGTTTGGCGCGGCATCAGGCTCAACCCTGTTTTCCTGGGCGGCGGCATGCGCTTCGGCCATGGCTTCCTGCATCGGCGCAGGCAGATCGGCGAGCTTCCCGGTTTCCTCAGGGGTCAGAGCTGGCGTTTCGACCGATTTGTGACCAGAGGCTTTGGCCATGGCGGTATCAACTCCCATGGCAACGGGGGCCATGGCCTGGCCACGCAATTCCGCCATTTCCTTGCGCAAGTCCTCCAGCTCGGTCTCGCGTGCCAGATCCTCGAAATTCTGCTGAAACTCGCGCGCCATTTTGCGCATCCGGGCCGTATATTGTCCGATTGTGCGCATGACCCTGGGCAGGTCTTTGGGGCCGACGAATATGATCGCCAGCACCGCAACCAGCAGCAGCTCAGTCCAGCCAATATCGAACATTTATCGTCCTGCACGCCATGGGGGAGGACCGCATGTGACTGCGGCCCGTCAGACAGGTCATGAAACCAGTTTAGCTGCTGGTCTTGTCGTTCGTCGTCTCAGCCGTGGCATTGATGGTCTTGGGTTCGGGTTTGGCGCTGGCTTCATCGTCATCCTCGGCAAGACCCTTCTTGAAGCTCTTGATGCCTTTGGCGACATCGCCCATCAGCGTTGAAACGCGACCAGTGCCAAACAGCAGCACCACCAGCGCCACCACAACCAGAATATGAGTCCAACTCAGCATCTTGCTCTCCACTTTTGCCAACGCGACGGGGCCACGTTACAGGCCACAAGCGCCAGTCGTCAGCCAACAGATGTCCGTTCCAGCCTAGCACCAGAAGTCCGTCACATATGGTGATCGAATCAAAAAAATCGACCGGTCGCCCATTTTTCCGAAGATATCGAATAAGATCCTGGCTGAACCATTCCACTTAAATGCAGTTAACCAAAACCAATTCGGCTCACTTTTAAGGATTGACTTGAACTCACTCTTCTTCGGGCGTGTCAGCCAGATGCGCGTCGAGATCGGCCCCGAACTCGCCATCCTCGTCCTCAAACTCGCCATCCCCCTCACCACCGCTTTCGCTTGGTGTCGGAATGTCAAAGCCCGGCGGCAGCCGGCCTTCAAGCAGTCCCGAGGCGCGCAGATCATCAAGTCCCGGCAAATCGCCAATCGCTTCCAGCCCGAAATGTGAGAGAAAGTCTTCCGTGGTGCCATAGGTGACAGGCCGTCCCGGCGTGCGTCGACGGCCACGAAGCCGAACCCAGCCGGTTTCCATCAGCACATCAATCGTACCCTTGGAAACCGTGACACCACGAATTTCTTCAATTTCGGCACGCGTCACCGGCTGGTGATAGGCAATGATCGCCAGCGTCTCCATCCCGGCGCGCGAGAGCTTTTTCTGCTCAACCGCCTCCCGCTCCATCAAGAACGCCAGATCATCAGCGGTACGGAACATCCATTTGCTGGCAATCCGCACAAGATTGACACCCCGCCCTTCATAGAGCTTCTGGATATCCTCAATCACGGCGCCGATATCGGCCCCCTTGGGCAGGCGGCTGGCAATGCTGTCAATGTCGAGCGGCTCGGCGGCGGCAAAGAGCAGCGCTTCAGCCATGCGGATATGCTGGGCGTGATCTTCGGCTGCCGCCGGAAACGGCACGACATTGTCAGCCTCCGCGGCCTCACCTTCGGGCAAAACCTCGTCATCGGCAGTGATGTCGGTCCCGCTTTCTTCCATAACGTCGTCCTGGGTCATTCGTCGCCTGCTTCGTCTGTCTCGGCTGTATCGTCAGTCATGTCTGGCGCCGCGTCGTCTCGTCGAGGCTCGGGCGCGTCGACAATCGGCGCCAGAGGCGCTTCGCGACGCCGCATGTAGAGCGGCCCAAAGGCGCCAGACTGACGGATTTCAAGATGACCATCCTTGGCCAGAACCAGCGCCGCACTGAGCGTGCTGGCAAGCGTTGAGCGTTTGGTCGCCCCGCCCATATCGGTCGGCATCAGGGATTCGATGCGGCCCCAATCAAACATCATGCCGAGCATCGATTCGAGCCGGTGCCGCGCCATCTCGATCGACATGATCGGCAATCGAACGGGCTCCCAGCCCGGCGTGTCCTGCTTCAGGCGCTGGGTCGAATAGGACTTCAGAAGTTCAAACAGCGTCCCATGATAGGCGCTTGTTTTGATGATGCGAATGCCTTCCGGCGCGCCGCGCGAAAAGACCTGCATACCAAGGCGCTTGCGGGCGAAAATCTGCTGACTGGCAAGCCGCATCGCCTCCAGGCGCTGCAACTGGAAAGCAAGGCGCGCCGCCATTTCAGCGCCACTCGGGCCTTCCTCCGTTTCTGGCGGTGGCAGGAGCAACTTCGACTTGAGGAAGGCGAGCCAGGCCGCCATAACCAGATAGTCAGCCGCAAGATCAAGCTCCAGACGCTTGGCCTGATTGACAAATTCGAGATACTGCTCGGCAAGTTTCAGGATCGAGATATGGGTGAGGTCGACCTTCTGCGAGCGTGCCAAAGCGAGCAACACATCCAGCGGGCCCTCATAGCCATCCAGATCAACAACCCAGCCGCCAACAGCCGGGGCTTCAGGCACAACGTCCCGCGCGACGCCTTCAACAAAGGTCGCGTTGGGTTCAGTCACTTCCTGACTGGGCGCTTCGGACATACCCGCCCCCTGGCTCACCATGGACCCCCGCCTGCCAGCAGATGTCCGGCAAGAATGACTGCCGACGAAACATCGCGGATCCGATTTCCCCGAGGGACCCTGGCAAGGCCCGATTCGAATCCAAGCGATGACTTGAAAGCTTCTTATACAGCGCGGCCCGTGGCGACGGTATAATTTATCTCAGCTTATCCCCAGTGATGTGCGATCAAAGAAATCGCCCATAAGGGATTGCAAGCGCTGATATTCTGCCGCTGCATCAATCGGGTCGGGTGTCGTCAGTGTCGCCAGCGCCGCATCGGCCCGTCTGGCGCTTTCGCCGTTCAGCGTTCCCGCCTCGCCCGCTACAGCCCGCATCTCGTCCATCTTGCCATTGCAATGAAGGGCCACATCGCATCCCGCCTTGAGGCTTGCCCGGGTCCGCAAGGCAATATCACCCGCCAGCGCCTGCATCGACACATCATCCGACATCAGCAAGCCGCCAAAGCCGATCTCTCCCCGGATGATCTCCTTGATGACTATGGCGGAGGTCGTTGCAGGTTGGGCTGGATCAAGCGCGGTGTAGACCACGTGCGCCGTCATGGCGAGCGGCAAGTCGTTCAAGGCCTTGAACGGGGCAAAGTCGCTCACCCGGAGCTGGTCGAGCGGTGTCTCCACCACAGGCAGGCTCAAATGGCTGTCCACGCCAGCCCGGCCATGTCCCGGAATATGCTTGATGACCGGCAGCACGCCGCCTTCGAGCAGGCCGAGCGCCGCCGCCCGACCAAGCGTCGCCACAGGCGCAGGCGTGATCCCATAAGCCCTGTCGCCGATGACGTCATGAGCGCCGGGCACGGGCACATCAAGCACCGGCAGACAATCAACATTGATACCGAGATCGAGAAGCTCACTGGCAATGAGCCGCGCCCCGCGTTTCACGGCCTCCAGGCCCTTGTCGGGATGGGCGGCATAAAACGCGCCATAATTGCGGCCAGGCGGATAGGCCCGCCACTGGGGTGGCCTCAGCCGCGCAACCCGCCCCCCTTCCTGATCAATCAGGATCGGCGCTTCACGACCAACGCTCTCGCGCAGCGCCGCAATCAGGGCCCTGATCTGGCCGGGCGACTGGCAATTGCGCGCAAAAAGGATGAAGCCCCAAGGCGAAGCCTCTGAAAAGAAACGCTTCTCATCATCGGTGAGCGTCAGCCCGGAACAGCCATAAATCGCCGCTGAAGCCGCCATTCATTTTGCCCTGACAAAGCAGGATTGACCCTGCGTGCTCAGTTTCTCGCAAAGGCTGTTTGCCGCTGCCTTGTCCATATAGCCAGCCCGCAAACGGTAATAGATGCCCTTGTCACCGAGATCAGCCCGTTGAATATCGCTGCTTGTGCCGCCCAATTCGCCCGGATACTTCTTTTGCAGCTTGGTAAAAGCCGCCCGGGCCGATGGTTCGTCACGGAAGGCGGCCAATTGAATGACATAGCCACCCGCGCCCGCAGCGATGCCTGGTGTGGGTGTCGCAGGCGCGACTGTCGCGGGAGCAGCCGGCACGATTTGAGAGGCATCATCAGGCGTCATCACCGGCGCGGCATCCTCAACCGGGGCAGATTCCACCGGCGCTGTTGGCACGGCGTCCACCAGCGGCTCCGTCACTGGCTGGTCGGGGGCCGATTTGGTGGGGGCCATGGCCATTGGCTCCTCGGCCCGTGGCAAAAGCTGCTCCACCTCATCGGCAGGCGATGATTCACCCCCCGCGATGCGCTCATAGACCGATTTATCCTGATGCGGAAACTCGGCCCCGCCCGGATTTTCAGGCGCGACCTTGATCGGGCTGGTATCGGCGCGAATGATTGGCGGCTCGCCACTGCCGACGCCTTGCTTGAAACCCTGACTATAAGCGAGATAGATGACCCCGGCGAACACACCGAGCAGCACGATGATGCTGAGAATCATCAGCGGACGGCGACGCCCGCCTTTCTCATCGGTTGCGTCATAACCCGCGAAATCATCATCGTCATCATCCGGCTCGTAACCGAAATCCTGATCGTCGTCCCAATCATTATTGTTCGACATCAGCGCATCTCCTCGGCGGGGGCGACGCCCAGAATGGCGAGCCCGGACTCGAGCACATAGGCAACGGCTCGAATCAGGGCGAGTTTAGCAAGAGTCAGGGATTGGTTTTCGGGAAGTATGAAACGAAGTGACGCATCGTCCTTGCCTTTGTTCCATAAGCCATGAAAGGCCGAGGCAATGTCATGCAACGCAAAGGCAATGCGATGCGGCTCATGCGCCAAGGCGGCCTGCTCCACCTGGCGCGGGAAGGAGGCGAGCAATCGTGTGACGCCCAGTTCATCGGCATCGGCCAGCAGGGTCAGTTCAGCCTCGCTCAGGGCTTCATCAGACAAAGCGCCAAAACCCGCCTCCGCCGCATTGCGCAGCACCGACTTGATCCGCGCATGGGCATATTGGACATAGAATACCGGGTTATCGCGTGACTGCTCCATCACCTTGGCGAAGTCGAAATCCAGCGGCGCTTCATTTTTGCGCGTCAGCATCATGAAGCGCACGACATCCTTGCCGACCTCATCCACAACATCACGCAATGTCACGAAGTCACCAGCACGCTTCGACATTTTGAACGGCTCGCCATTGCGATAGAGTTTCACAAGCTGGCAGACCTTCACGTCGAACTCGGCCTTGCCCCCCGTCACCCCTTCAATCGCGGCGCGCATCCGCTTGATATAGCCGGCATGATCGGCACCCCAGACATCGATCATCCTGGTAAAGCCGCGATTATATTTGTCGAGGTGATAGGCAATGTCCGGCGCGAAATAGGTCCATGACCCGTCAGATTTCTTCAGCGCCCGGTCGACATCATCGCCAAACTCGGTGGAACGGAAAAGCGTCTGTGGCCGGGATTCCCAGTCATCCGGCACTTCGCCCTTGGGCGGCTCCAGCGTGCCAGTATAGATGAGGCCCTTATCCTCCAGCAGCTTGAGCGTTTCCTCAATCGCGCCGGATTGATGCAGCGACCGCTCGGAGAAGAAGCGTTCATGCGTGATGCCGAGCACGGCGAGATCGCCCCGAATCATGGTCATCATGGCGTCGATGGCCCGGTCGCGGGCAATCGCCAGTGCCTCCGCCTCGTCCATTTCCAGCAAACGATTGCCATATTCAGCGGCCAGTTCGGCCGCGAGCGGCTTCAGATAGTCGCCGGGATAGAGCCCCTCCGGGATGGCGCCGATATTTTCCCCCAACGCCTCGCGATAGCGCAGCATCACGCTGCGAGCGAGCACTTCGATCTGGCCGCCAGCATCATTGATGTAATATTCGCGACAAACCTGATAACCGACCTTTTCCAGCAGATTGGCGAGCGCATCCCCAAAAACAGCGCCGCGCACATGGCCAACATGCATCGGCCCCGTCGGATTTGCCGAGACATATTCGACATTGACCCGCTCACCCTGCCCCAGATCGCTTGAGCCGTAGCTTTCCGCGGCGCGCAGAATGTCGGCAATGCGGAGCTGCCAGAAAGCAGGTTTGAGGCGCAGGTTGATGAAGCCCGGCCCGGCGATTTCCACCCCCGTCACGGTTTCCTCAGCCGCCAGATGCGCTGCAAGCGCTTCGGCAATCGCACGCGGCGCCTTGCCCGCGGGCTTGCCCAGCACCATGGCCGCATTGGTTGAAAGATCGCCATGACTTGGGTCGCGCGGTGGTTCAACCGTGATGCGGGAGATATCCAGCCCGGCAGGCAGTACGCCCTCCGCTTCAAGGGCGCTGACAGCGGCAGCCACGCGAGACTCGAAATGCCGAAAAATATTCATGAGCAAGGCGTCGTCCAATCAGGGGTGTATCAACGGCAAAGCATTGATTTGGCGCGCACTCTAGCCGCGCCCGTCGCCTCTTTCCAGCACCCAATTCGCCAGACGGAGGGCTCTCACGACCGCTCATCATGCAGATCGAACAGCCGCCGATGCTCCTCGATGGCAAAGCGATCGGTCATTCCGGCGATGAAATCGCAGACACGCCGTGCCGTTTTCATGCCGCCCGCGCCATCACAGCCCGACAGCCATTCGGGTGGCAGCAAATCGGGTTCGCCATGCAGAAGGCCAAAGAGATCGCGGACAATGCGCTTGGCCTTGCTCATCGAGCGATTGACCCGGTAGTGGCGATACATGCGCTCGAACAGAAAAGCCTTGAGCGCGGCATTATGCTCATTCATCTCCGCCGAGAAGGCGACCATGGCCCGGTTCGCATGGCGAATATCTTCCGCCGTTTGGGGCCGGGCGAGCGCCAGCCGCCGGTTCATCTCGTCAATCACATCCTCAACCATGGCCCCGATGAGCCGACGCACGGCTTCATGGATGATCCGGGAACGATCAAGGCCCGGATAAAGATCGATCACCTCATTGAAGACCTTGCCGACAAATGGCACCGACATCAGGTCCTCGATGGAGAAAAGGCCCGCCCGCAAACCATCATCAATGTCGTGATTGTTATAGGCAATGTCGTCGGCGAGCGCCGCCACCTGCGCTTCCGGCCCGGCATAGGTGTCAAGTTCCAGATCCTGGGTCTCGGCATATTCGGCTGTGGCGCGAGGCAAATCATCCAGACTGCGGCCGGGGGTGATCACCGGGCCATTATGTTTCACCAGCCCCTCAAGCGTTTCCCAGGTCAGGTTCAACCCGTCAAACTCGGCATAACGATGTTCGAGTTTGGTAACGATGCGCAAAGTCTGGGCATTATGGTCAAAACCGCCAAAACCGGTCATGCGGGCATCAAGCGCCGTTTCCCCGGCATGACCAAACGGCGTATGGCCAAGGTCATGAGCCAGCGCCAGCGTCTCGGCCAGATCCTCATCCAGCCCCATGACGCGCGCTATCGAGCGGGCAATCTGGGCCACTTCCAGCGAATGCGACAGGCGCGTCCGGTAATTATCGCCCTCGTGATAGACGAAAACCTGCGTTTTATATTTCATCCGCCGGAAAGCAACGGAATGGATGATACGGTCCCTGTCACGCTGAAAAGATGTGCGCATGGCACTTTCAGGTTCATGCACCAGTCGACCGCGTGAAAGCTCGGCTTTTGTCGCAAAGGGGGCTGTGGCGGCGGGGTTTGACAGGGCCAAGGGACGAACTTTCCGGCTGGACTGAGTTCCCGTTTGAAATCCGGGCAGGGGACGACTACATCTTGCCTAAGCTATATTTAGTATCGTTCAAAAGAAAAAGCCCGATTCCCGTTTGAGGGGTCAGGAGGCGCAATATGAGTGACACGATCACACAAACCCTGCCCGGCACCGGTCTGCCCATCACGCTGACCGATCGGGCTGCCAAACGCATCGCCGAGATCGTCGCCAAGGAGAGCGATGGTGTCATGCTGCGCGTGGCCGTCAATGGCGGGGGCTGTTCCGGTTTCCAATATGGCTTCACGCTGGACGACACGCGTCAGGATGATGATCTCGTCATCGAGAAACTTGGCGCCACCGTCGTGATTGACCCCGTCTCCGTTGCCTATCTCGGCGGCTCGGAGATTGATTTTGCCAATGACCTGATTGGATCGGCCTTCAAGATCATCAATCCGAATGCGACAGCCGCCTGCGGCTGCGGCACATCCTTTTCGGTCTGATGACGCACATCAGACCGATCAGACGCTCCGGATCAAACTGAGCGGATCAGAATGATTTGTCGCTCAGCGCTTCAAAATATTGCTGAACCTGCGGGAAGTTATAAAACACATATCCGCCGATCGACAGGATGGGTGACGCCCAAAGGACGGGCAGAGCAAAGCGCAATCCGCCAATCACTCCGACGATCGATCCCATGATGGCAATGCCTGGCACCCAGATGCCCCAGACAGCAACCATCCAGTAATTTGTTGCATCTTCCAGCGTCGCCGTGGCCGACACCTGCCGCGTCGCCATGACGCCATAGATAATGGCGACAAGCCCGACAAGAATTCCAACCAGACTCAGCGTACACTGCTCGGAAGTACCTGCCCTTGTCCGATTAACGACAAGGCGCGCCTTCCGGCTTCCCCTCAACGAGACCTTACTCGCCATCCGATCACTCCTCCCCGAGCAAACAAACGGTAATGTCGAAGAATGCTGAAGATTGCGACGTGGAACGTCAACTCAATTAAAGTGCGCACCCCCAATTTAATTGAATGGCTGAAGGAAGCCGCACCGGATGTCGTGTGCCTGCAGGAACTGAAATGCCTAGAGGATGCCTTCCCTTTTGGTCCGATCGAGGACCTTGGCTACAACATCGCTGTGCACGGACAAAAAACTTATAACGGCGTCGCCATTCTCTCGAAATATCGTCTGGATGATGTCACGAAGGGTCTGCCCGGCGACGATTCGGACGAACAGTCGCGATATCTCGAAGCCGTTTTGACCGTGAACGGAACATTATTTCGCATCGCAACAATTTATCTGCCCAATGGCAATCCGGTGGACTCGGACAAGTTTGCCTACAAACTGGCCTGGATGGATCGACTTGTTGCACATGCGAAGACGCTTCTGGCTTACGAAGAACGGCTTGTTCTGGCGGGCGATTACAACGTTATTCCGACTGCGGATGATGTGCATGATCCCGCCGCCTGGGCCGGGGATGCGCTCTTCCGGCCCGAGACACGCGCCAGGTTTCACAAGCTGATGAATATCGGTCTTACCGATGCCTTCCGCGCCTGCCACACCGAAAGCCATCGCTATACATTCTGGGACTATCAGGCCGGTGCCTGGCAGAAGGATCACGGCATTCGCATCGACCATTTGCTGCTCTCGCCGCAAGCCGCCGACCGCTTGCTGGCCTGCGACATCGACAAGGTCGTTCGTGGCCGCGAGAAGCCGTCAGACCATGTTCCCGTCTGGGCAACGTTTGAGGCTTAGGTTTTTCAGACACACATCCTGTCATTGCGAGGCACAGCTTTGGTATTGTCTCAGTTGGATTTTGTATAAATCAGTTCCTTTTCGGTCCCATCCCCAGTTTGAGAAATGATCACCAAACCCAACCACCAGATGCCGGGACTGAACACCTAAAACGCGAAACTATCTGGCGGCGCTGTTCTTCTGAATCCAGTCGGCGAGGCCCTTTTCGTCGAGCGCGCCCGCAGCAACCGCCAGCATGGTTTGAATGGCATCGACCTGACCGGCCACGAGCTTGTGGCCGTTGATGCTGAGGGACACACCAATCGAAAGGAAGGCGGCGCGCTTGTTGCCGTCCATAAAGGCGTGGTTCTTCGCGAGGCTCAGGGGCGATTCTTTTGCAAAGAACGCCACCCATTCTGCACCCCCCTGCACACCCCCTGCACAACCCAAAATGACCTGAAATCCTCAAGGGGAGAGGGCAAGCGAACGTGAGTGAGCGCGGGTGAGGGTTCAGCATTCCCTACCTGCGCCATGGTTCGTCTGTCATGCCCGGACTTGATCGGGGCATCCAGAAACAAGACCTCAGGGAAAATCGCTCTGGATTGCCGGGTCAAGCCCGGCAATGACGATCAATAAACATCGCTTTACCCCTGAAAGGCGGGCCCCATGGGTGTCAGTCGTAACCCCTTGCGCAAATGCCTGAAGGGCAGCTTTGTCATGTCCGCGATATTGGGGCCGGGGCTTTCCACAACCAGCACCTCACGCGCTATCGGGCCGAAGTCGGCACGGAAATGCACCGAGCTTTTGACAACCAGCACGCGCATGGCCTTCGGCTCAATGCCGACATGCCGAAACATTTCCTGATCGGCGCATTGTGCCTTGCGCGAGGCGACGACCACATGCACGCCACCCCGACGCAGCAAGACCGTTGTGCCCAGCGACATATGCGAGCCGCCATAAAAGGGGCCCGTGGCCAGGAAATTGCCAGAGCCGACACGCACCACATCGAAGGTCGCATGAACGGGCGGTTCGTCGGCACCTCCCGTCTTGGCCCCAAGCTGCAAAACAATGCGGGCGCCCTCGCCTGCCTCGGCCGCAGCCGCCGCGCTTTCGGGATCATAGAGAACGCCCAGCGCGGCATTTCGGGCATCCTGCAAAATCAGCTCACGCAGAATGCCGACCGTATCGCCATTGCCGCCCGCGCCGGGATTGTCCTGCGTATCGGCAAGCACAACCGGGCCGCCAGCATCACTTGAACTCTCAATCGCATGGGTGACAGCTTCACGGGCGCTCCAGAGTTTCTCGGCAAAGCGCGCTTCGTTCTTTTCAATGAGATCGGCAAGCTGCCCCACCGCATCCTGCGCCGCAGCGTCCGTATCGGCATAGGCAAAGACGGACGGACCATTCATCGCAATATCAGCCGGCGGAAACCCCGTGGCGAAGGAGGCAACACTCACTTCACCATTGCCAAGAATACGGCCATCAAAATGGGCAACCCTGGCATAGATATGTGCGGTCGGTTCGATGAGCGTGCATTGCGCCGTGAGCGGAATGATGTAGTTGAGCTTGCGAAAGGCTTTTGCCTGACGCGGCAAGCCAGACAGGATCGCCGTCATATGCGCCTCGGCTCTGGCCCCCGTTTCGCGCATATCGACATGCGGATAAGTGCGATAGGCGATCAACGCGTCGGCTTCCTCCACCATGCGCCCGGACACATTGGCATGCAGATCAAGACTGGCGACGAGCGGCATATCGGGCCCGATAACAGCGCGCACCCGCGCCAATATCTCGCCCTCGCCGTCATCATGGGCTTCCGTCACCATGGCGCCATGCAGATCAAGATAAACACCCTCGATCCCGACACTGATGGCGCGGCGCAGATCATCTATCATCATCGCCATGATGCGCTCAAACGCATCCGTTGTAACAGGCGCTGAAGGGGTCGCCGAACACCAGACAAGCGGCAGGATGTCATGGCCCGATGCCTTGGCCGCATCGAGAAAACCTGCAATGGGAATATTCATGCCGTCAAAGGCTGTGAGCAATTCCTGGCCGCGTTGCAGGCCAGGCCAGCTATCGGGCTGCATGAAGGCGTCAAAATCCGCCTTGGTTGGCGCGAATGTGTTCGTCTCGTGCTGAAAGCCACCCACTGCCAAGCGCATTCAATCCGGCTCCTGCGACGCGTGCATACTCAGGTGCCGCTATGGCTTGCGACCCATTCATCCGCCAAACGGGCGGCTTCGTCCTTTTCGGACTGCTTCATCCAGCCCTTGTATTTTTCCATGGCCGCCTGAGCCGTGCCCCGTTCGGCATCATTCGTTGAAAACCGATCCCCCAGCATCAGATAGCTCCAGCCCGTCGCGCGGTTACTGGCAACGCCCAGCCCTTCCATATAAACCTTGCCGAGTTCGGCCAGGGTCGGCGCGTAGCGTTTTTTGGCGGAAAGCAGAAGCCAGCGCAGCCCCTCGGTGCGGTCCACCGCCACGCCACGGCCCTTGTAATACATCATGGCGAGATAATACTGCGCGTCCGGTTTGGCGGCGAGCGCACCAATCTCGAACATGCGCACAGCCACAGCATAATCCGGCTTCACATCGATCGACTTTTTGCCATTGAGATAGATGAGACCCATTTTCGTGGCTGCATCGGGCTGGCCCCCTTTCGCTGCCTGCAAATAATAGTTATGGGCCTTGGCATCGGATTGCGGCACGCCCTTGCCGCTGTCATAGAGATTGCCAAGCACCCAGGCCGCGCCAATATGTCCGTCCTTGGCAGCCTGCGTCCAATCCTCAATCGCGGTTTTGACGTCGCCCGCCGAATAGGCGCTCGTCCCGGCCCGAAACGCCGCTTCAGCCTCCGGCAAAGGGTCCGCAATGACAGTGCCGCTCAAGGTCAGCGTCAGTCCGAAGGCGGCGGCAAGCACGGCAAGGCGATGGGGTTTTGTCATGGGCACATTCTCTCCAGCGATAAGGGCGCCATTGTGACAGAAGATGCAGCAAATCAAACCCTTTAGCAGCCCGAATTGGCCATGGCGGTCAACAACACCAAAGAACAGTTGACCTTGCCCCGCCATAGGGAGGAAGATTCCCGCAAACCGGTGTGGTCAACGACCGGACAACAAAAAGGGATAAACCCATGAAAGCTGCCGTTCTGCGCGAAGTCCGTAAACCGCTTGTCATTGAAGACGTGAAAATCAGCAAGCCCGGCCCCCATGAAGTGCTGATCCGCACGGTCGCCGCCGGTGTCTGCCACTCCGATCTGCATTTCGTCGAGGGCTCATATCCCTACCCTTTGCCCGCTGTCCTCGGCCATGAATCGGCGGGCGTCGTGGAAGCCGTCGGATCGGAAGTCCGAACCTGCAAACCGGGCGACCATGTCATCACCTGCCTGTCCGCCTTTTGCGGCCATTGCGAACACTGCCTGACAGGTCACATGTCGCGCTGTGTGAGCCCGGAAACAAAACGCGAAGCCGGCGAGAGCCAGCGGCTGGAGGACATGAAGGGACCGATGAACCAGTTCCTCAACCTCTCCTCCTTTGCCGAAATGATGCTCATCCACGAACATGCCTGTGTCGCCATTCGCAAGGACATGCCACTTGATCGCGCCGCACTCATCGGCTGTTCGGTCATGACGGGCGTAGGCGCGGTCATGCACACGTCCAATGTCCGGCCCGGCGAAACCGTCGCCGTCATCGGTTGTGGTGGCGTCGGCCTCGCCGCCATCAATGGTGCAGCGATTGCGGGCGCTGGCCGCATCATCGCCATTGATACGCAAGGCTCCAAGCTGAACCTCGCCAAGCATTTCGGCGCAACCGATGTCGTGAATGCCAAGGATGGCGATCCCGTCGCGCAGGTCATGGAGCTGACAAATGGCGGCGTGCACCACGCCTTCGAGGCGATTGGCCTCAAGGTCACGTCCGAACAGGCCTTCGCCATGCTGGCGCGTGGCGGCACCGCAACCATCATCGGCATGATCCCGATTGGCCAGACACTTGAATTGCCGGGTTTTCAGTTTTTGCAGGAAAAGAAAATCCAGGGCTCATTGATGGGGTCAAACCGTTTCCCCGTCGACATGCCACGTCTGGTGGATTTTTACATGGCGGGCAAACTCAAGCTCGATGACATGATCTCGCGCCGCATCAAGCTCGAACAGGTCAATGATGCCTTTGATGAATTGAAACGCGGCGAACTCGCCCGTTCAATCATCATGTTTGACGCGTAAAGACGTGGATGGCCCGGCCAAGCCGGGCCATGACATCTGAGTTGGAAATCGTCATGCCCCGCTTCATGCGGGGCATCTGCGACAAACCTGGCATTGCCGAGCTTGGCATCGATCTTGGCGACCTCGCCTTCGAGCTTGCCGATTTCCTTGGTGAGACGCGCCGTCTCCGCCGCCACGTCAATCAGACCCGAGAGCGGCAGAACGAGCGTGGCTTCATCAAGCACGATCTGCACCGCGCCCTGCGGCACGACATCGGACACATCCGCCGTTTCAAGCCGCGCCAACCGCATGACGGGATCGCGGTATGGCCCGGCCAAGCCGGGCCATGACATCTGAGTTGGAAATCGTCATGCCCCGCTTCATGCGGGGCATCCGCGACAAACCTGGCATTGCCGAGCTTGGCGTCGATCTTGGCGACCTCGCCTTCGAGCTTGCCGATTTCCTTGGTGAGACGCGCCGTCTCCGCCGCCACGTCAATCAGACCCGAGAGCGGCAGAACGAGCGTTGCTTCATCAAGCACGATCTGCACCGCGCCCTGCGGCACGACATCGGACACATCCGCCGTTTCAAGCCGCGCCAACCGCATGACGGGATCGCGGTATGGCCCGGCCAAGCCGGGCCATGACATCTGAGTTGGAAATCGTCATGCCCCGCTTCATGCGGGGCATCCGCGACTTCACACCACGGCTTCAACGCGCTTGAGGGCTTCGCGCAGCTTGACGAGCGCGGCTTCAGCCTCGGCGCGACGCTCGCGCTGTTCCTCCACCACTTCTTCGGGCGCCCCCGCGACAAACCTGGCATTGCCGAGCTTGGCATCGATCTTGGCGACCTCGCCTTCGAGCTTGCCGATTTCCTTGGTGAGACGCGCCGTCTCCGCCGCCACGTCAATCAGACCCGAGAGCGGCAGAACAAGCGTTGCTTCATCAAGCACGATCTGCACCGCGCCCTGCGGCACGACATCGGACACATCCGCCGTTTCAAGCCGCGCCAACCGCATGACGAGATCGCGGTGACGCTCAAAACGCGCCAAACTCTCGCCATTGGCCCCCTTGATGTTGAGCTTGACCCTGGCGCCGGCTGGCACATTCATCTCGGCGCGCACCGAACGCACTTCGGAAATGAAGCGGACAACCCAGTCCATTTCCGTGTCAGCGTCAGGCGAACCAAGGCCCGCTCAGCACCGGCCATTGCGCCATGATGAGCTGCGACGTGCGCGCCGGACCCTGCTCGCCTGTGACGCGCCACAGCTCTTCCGTCATGAACGGCATGAAGGGATGCAGCACCAGCAAAATCTGGTCGAGAACCCAGGCCGCTGTTGCCCGCGTTTCGGCCTTGGCAGCAGCATCCTCGCCCATCAGCAAGGGTTTGATGAACTCGACATACCAGTCGCAGAACACATTCCACACGAACTTGTAGGCCGCGCCCGCCGCCTCGTTGAAGCGATAGGCCTCGATTTCTTCAGTGACCTTTGCCGCTGTTCGCGCTGCTTCGCCGACAATCCACTGATTGACCGTCTGCTGCACGGCGGCGGGATCGAAACCCTCAACCCGCCCGCATTCATTCATTTCGCAGAACCGCGCCGCATTCCACAGCTTGGTGCCGAAATTGCGATAGCCTTCAACGCGATTGGTGGCGAGCTTCAGGTCGCGGCCCTGCGCCGCCATGGCGGCGAGCGTGAAGCGCAAGGCGTCCGCGCCATATTCGTCGATGAGCTTCAAGGGGTCGATGACATTGCCCTTGGTCTTCGACATTTTCTGGCCCTTCTCGTCGCGGACCAGCGCATGGATATAAACATCGCGGAACGGCACTTCCTGTTTGAAGTGCAGCCCCATCATCATCATGCGGGCAACCCAGAAGAAGATGATGTCAAAACCGGTGACAAGCAGATCGGTCTTGTAATAGCGATGGAGTTCCGGCGTTTCTTCCGGCCAGCCCAGCGTCGAGAACGGCCACAGTGCCGACGAGAACCATGTGTCGAGCACGTCTTCATCGCGCTTGAGCGGAACAATCGGCCCCATGAAAACGCATTTTTCCTTCTGCGTCCCACCCCGTTCCGGAAGCACACATAATCAAATATTGACTATCATCGACAACTTCGGCCGGTTTACCAAAGTGGTCTTCAGCCTGTGCAATAGCTTCATTATCATCATAGGCAACGAATACCGTTTCCATCCGGTCCATACCACGCGGGTATTTGATGGCCCCACCAGAGCTGGCGTGAAATGCACCAGGGCTGGATATTGCGCATCCATTCAAAGTAAGTCTTCTCCCAATTCTTCGGCACGAAATTGGTTTCGCCGCGCTCAACCGCTTCAATCGCGGGCTTTGCAAGCGTCGCCGCATCGACATACCACTGGTCGGTGAGATAAGGCTCGATGACCGTCGTCTTGGTTTTTTCGTCATGCGGCACCATGACGATCTTGTCCTCAATCCGGTCAAGCAGGCCGAGCGCTTCAATATCTTCGACAATCTGCTTGCGCGCCTTGAAGCGGTCCATCCCGCGATAGGCTTCTGGCGCTTCGTCGTTGATCCTGGCGTCAGCCGTCAGAATATTGATCTGTGGCAGACCCTGACGCTTGCCGACCTCAAAATCGTTGAAGTCATGCGCCGGTGTGATCTTGACCGCGCCCGAGCCCTGTTCGGGATCGGCATGTTCATCGAACACGATGGGGATGCGGCGACCGACCAGCGGCAGCTCGACAAAGCAACCCTTGAGCGAAGCGTAACGCGGATCATCCGGGTTCACGGCAACGCCGGTATCGCCCAGCATGGTCTCGGGCCGCGTCGTCGCAACAACGATATAGTCGCGCGTCTCGGTTCCAGCCGGATTGCCCTCTTCGTCAACAAGCGGCCATTCAAATGTTTTGCCGTCAGCCAGCGGATAACGGAAATGCCAGAAGTGGCCCTTGATCTCGATGTTTTCAACTTCAAGATCGGAGACCGCCGTTTGCAGCTTGGGGTCCCAGTTCACCAGCCGCTTGTCGCGATAGATCAAGCCTTCACGATGCAGCTCGACGAAAACCTTGAGCACGGCTTTTGAAAGCCCCTCATCCAGCGTGAAGCGTTCGCGGCTCCAGTCACACGACGCGCCGAGACGACGAAGCTGGTCGATGATGGCGCCGCCGCTCTCGCCCTTCCACTTCCAGACACGTTCGATGAATGCCTCGCGCCCCATGTCGCGGCGGCGGATACTGCCCTCCGCTTCAAGCTGGCGCTCGACAATCATCTGCGTCGCAATGCCGGCATGGTCGAGGCCCGGCTGCCACAACACATCCTTGCCGCGCATCCGCTCGAAACGGATCACGATGTCCTGCAACGTGTTGTTGAGCGCATGGCCCATATGCAGGCTGCCGGTGACATTGGGCGGCGGAATGACGATGCAATAGGGCTTGGCCCCTGCTGCCACGCGATCACGCTGGCCGCCCTTGAAGGCACCACTTTCTTCCCAGGCCTCATAAAGGCGCTTTTCGACATCTTGAGGCTGGAAATTCTTGTCGAGCATTGAAAGTCGTCCGGTTCATCATCAGGCGCGAAAAGGGCCGGGGGAAATCGGGTCATGAGCGCAAAGAAAAGCCCCCAAAACCTGTGCCGTGTTACAGCACAGGCTTGGGGGCCTATCAAGCGCAAGGATGCAGGCCCGAAGGCCCCAAATCAGCGGGCGCGACGCGCGACGCGTTCGATTTCTTCCTTGACGAGGCGCTCGACCAGCTCAGGCAGCTTGTCGTCGAGATAATCCTTGAGCATGGGCCGCAGCATGTCGGCGACCAGATCCTCAAGCGTGCGTGCGCCGCCGGAAGCGGTCTGGATGCTGCTCGACAGGGCGCCGAAAGCAGCCGCAGCGGCAGATTCAGTCTGGGGTGAAAGAATGCCGGTCATGGAAGGCTCCTCAAAAGCTACGTCGTCATACTCGTTTTCGGGCTCGTTTTCGGGCTCGTTTTCGGGCTCATCTTCGGGAAGATATTCCTCAGCATCATCTGGCAGATCATGCAGATCATTGGCAGCCCGATAAGGTTCAGGCTGCGGTTCCGGCGCATAGGCAGGTTCGGGCATGGGCGCAGGCATTGGCGCCGGTTCCGGGTCAGCCAGATATTCCGGCTCCGGTTCAGCCATCGGCTCATCCGGCAGCGCGTCGGTGAGTTCGAGGATTTCAGCCTCTTCCTCAAAGCCGATATCGTCTTCCAGTTCTGCCACCGGCGGAGGCGGAGGCGGCGGCGCATAAGCCGCTGGCGCAACTGCCTGCACAGGCGCCACATGTTCCTCTGCGTCGGTGTCTTCGGAGATAATCCGGCGGATAGAGGCGAGAATTTCCTCCATCGTCGGTTCCTGTGCCGTGTTCTGAGTGCTCATCGCTACGTCCTGCTTACTCTGGACTTCCACTGATACCAGCAGAACCTTATGAGAAGTTGAACGGATTTGCCACCTAAGGACTTATTTTGCGAGAAATCGCGCCCCTTATTCGTCACCTGCAGTGCCAAAGCCGATCCATTTGCCGCTGACCTCGTCGTAATTAACCTGCGGATCATAATATTTGACCGGCAAGGCGAGCTTACGGGCTGTCAGATTGCCTGTGGCGGACAATAGCCCATATTCCGCGACAGAAAGATCACGCTCGGCTGAAACCAGCGAAACACGTGCATTGAGCAGTTCCTGCTCGGCATTGAGCACATCCAGCGTCGTGCGCGAACCGACCTCGGCTTCCTGCCTCACACCTTCAAGCGCAATCTCGCTGGCCTTGACGGCTTCCTTGTTCGAGGTGATCGACGCCTGTGACGCCCGCAGGCTTTCCCAGGCATTGCGAACACCTTCCCCAACACCACGCTGGGCGGCGATGATGTTCATGCGGAGCTGGTTGTTATTCTCTTTGGCCTGACGCACCTGCGAATATTCAAAACCGCTCTGGTATAGCGGAATGGTCAGCACGCCGAGGATCGAGGATTCTTCATCGTCACGGATGGCGCTCGATGGGTCGCGATAATAATTGTAGGACGCCTGCACATCGAAGCTCGGCAGGAGCTTGCCTTTGGCGGCTGAAACGGCCGCAGCGCTCGCGGCTTCGGCATTCTGGGCCGCCAGAAAATCGGGATTGTTCTTCATGGCAATGTCGAGGGCTTCATCCTCGCTGGCCGGAAGACCTTGCAGCCCTGTCGGCTTTTCGAGCGTACCCGGCGCATGGCCAACAATGCGCTCATAAGCGGCGCGGCTGGCGGTGAGCTGGGCTTCAGCAGCAATCTGCCCTGCCTTTGCCGAACTCAGGCGCGATTCAGACTGGGCCACGTCGGTGCGCGTCAGTTCGCCCACATTAAAACGATCCCTGGTCTGCTCCAACTGCCTGGTCAAAACCATCACGTTGTTCTTGCGCAGTTCGAGGGTCTGTTGATCGCGGATCACATCCATATAGGCCGACACGGCGCTCAGCAGCGTGTTCTGCTCAGTGCTCGTCAGATTGTCGCGACCGGCTGCCACTGAGTACTTCGCCGAGCGCGTATTGTTGACCGTCTGCCCGCCCTGAAAAATATTCTGGCTCAGCGTCACGGAACCCGTCTTGGGGCGAAGGTGATCCGTATCCGAGGGACCGCCGCCCGCCGGGGTCACATTCTGGCTCGTATAGCCATAGGTGCCCTGCGCCGTCAGGGACGGACGCCAACCCGAGACAGCCTGCGCCACACCTTCGTCGGTGGCGCGCAACGCAGCCCGCTGGCCCTGAAGCGTCGGATTGCTTCCATATGCCGCTGACAGGGCATCGGTCAGTGTCTCGGCCTGAGCCTGACTGATCATGCCAAACGCCAGTGTCGTCAGCGCCGTTGTCGCCAGCGCAACAGCCGTCATCCGTCTAAGGGACGTGCCAAAGGATCGCTTCATTCTTGGTACTCTCCGCAATAGGCGGTTGCGCCCCTCAACGTTTCCGCGGTTATCGTGCGATTTCTCGCTCTTATATAATGGATTCGAAACGGATTCGAACCATCACGCAAAATTAATTCGGTTTGTTGTGCCTTCGGGTGTCATTTTGTCTGAGGATCGCAAAGATAAACCATCAATCTGCCAGTAAATCAGAAAACAAACCCGGTCTTCTGTTCAAATCCCGGCAATGCGGCGATCTGCGCGTCAAAATCGTCACGGGCGCTGATCCGGCCATCACTGCGGACATAGAGTTTGGCCCGCGCCGACGTCCGGCTGCCGACCACCGCAACCAGTCGGCCCCCTTCCTTGAGCTGGTCAAAAAGAGCCTCGGGAATCTGCTCGACCTGACCGTTGATGAGAATGACATCATATGGGCCCTGTTTGGCGACACCCTCATTCAGGGCCCCCGTCACCACGGCCGCATTATGCAGATTCAGGGCTGAAAGCGTGGCATTGGCCGCATCAGCCAAGGCGGACTGGCTTTCAAGGCCAACCACGGCCTGGGCCAGATGGGCCAGAACGGCAGTCGAATAGCCGCTGCCGCAGCCCACATCAAGCACCATGTCGTCGCTCTCGACCGCCGCAAGCTGCAACAGCTTGGCAAAGACACGCGGTTCCATGATGTGACGGTGGCTGGAGCCATCACCGATCGCGACGCAGCTATCCATATAAGCCAGGCTCGCCATGGCAGGTGCGACGAAGCGCTCCCGCGGCACGGACCCCATGGCATCGATCACACGGCTATCCGTCACCCCGTTACAGCGAACCTGACTCTCAACCATGTTGAGACGGCTGACATTGAAATCATGCATGGGGAAATCCTGGCCGATGGGCGGAGGGAAACGAAAAATTGATCCTTTGCGCGTTTATAATGGCACGGCAGGCGAAACTCAATTCGTCTGATAGGTTGAAAGTAATGCCAACCCGTCAAGAATATGATGATTGTACCCTGCCGGGGGGTTTGCTATACCCCGGCCCTGTTGTGACGGTGGCCTCGTGGCGGAGTGGTTACGCGCCGGACTGCAAATCCGTTTACCCCGGTTCGATTCCGGGCGAGGCCTCCAACAGCCCTCACGCCTTTTGTCTCGACGACCTTTTGTCTCAGGCCTTTAGCGGCTATCGGGGGAGCCCCTGCCCCTGAAATCCAGAGATTGCGCCAGACCCCATATCCGCACCCCAGCTCGGCTGACAGGTGCGAATCGACGCGTCAGGCGCAGATCGGCCCTGCTCCTTGAGGCTGTTTTCAGCCCACAGGATGCCGCCCCAGAGTGACCCCAGCAGCACAAAAAAGTGCCGCCAGTTATCGATGTCGATAATCACGGCTTCGGCGCAATGGCCGATGATGGCGGCAAGCGCGACGATCAGCACAGCCTGTCCCGGTCCCGGCACATGTGCAGCCCGCCAGCCGCGCCAGATGGTGGTCAGCAACAGACCGACGAAAGAAAGCCCCGAGAGCCAGCCCCCGGCAACCAGCACATGCAGATAGACATTATGCGTATCGAGCTTGTTGATTATGGCCCACTGGTTCTGGCCAATGCCCCAGGGAACATGCAGGGCCTGTAAAAAGGCATCGGCCTGACTGGCAAATCGGCCACCCTGCTGGCTCACGTCATAATCCTGCATTAGCGTCGCACGCTCGGCAAAGAGGGCCGCGATTTGTGGTGTCGACAGTGCGATCACCAGCACCAGAGCCACAAAAATCATCATGCCGCTGGCAAACATGATGAGACGCATGGTCTGGCGCGCGGATGTTGAGGTTGCAAGCGTCAGCCACATGAATATCGCCGAGGACAAAATGAAAGCCCCCCAGGCGCCGCGCGAGAAGCTGAGCAGCAAGCCCAATAAAAGAATACCCAAGGGTATCATCAGCAATAAGGCCATGCCCGCATGCGCCTTTGAAACGCGCAATCCCAGATAGATCGCAGGCGCGACGAGATAGGGCCCAAATACATTGGGATCGTTGAACGTACCGGAGGCGCGGCCAAAATCCGTGAAGATTTCGGGTGGCAGAAATCCGAAATAGCCGCCAATACCGGCCAGCGCCGCACAGACGGCGGCGGCCGAATAGGCATTGAAGATGATGTTCAACCGACGACCCGGATCCTGAAACACAAAGGCGGCAAAAAACAGGAAGACACCGACCAGATAGATCGTCGCCATGAAGGCCGGTGTCGCGCGATCAAGATAAATCGCGCCCATATTGCCGATGCCGTAGCCGATCAGCAGCGCGCCCCAGAACAGGAGGGGCCAGCCCATGCCGCGCGGAAAACGCAAACCCAGCGCAAACAGCAGGACCATGATGCCTGCCATGAAGAGATCGAATGGTGTCGCCTGATCTTTGCCCTGAACCGATTTCACATAAAAGCTCGACAGCATGACCAGAAAGACCAGCCATTCGTGAAAATCGAGACCAAGGCCGAGCCTGGCTCTCTTCTCATGATCAACCCGCGTATCGATTTGCCATCCCTGCATGAGGTTCACTCCCCCTGCGAAGAGACGAGCGGGGCTTTTGAACGCCGATGCTTGTTCGATTGCGGCGCGGGCCAACTCGACAAGACTTGCGCATAAAAGGCGTCAACACGTTGCACCATCTGCAATGTCGAGAAATGACGTCGCACATGTTCGCGCAGTGCCTTGGCCCTGGCCTCTGTCGCAACGGGGTCATCCAGTACGGCCTTGATAGCCGTTCGCAACGCCACGGGATCACCTGCCGGTATCAGGCCCTCTGCATGGTTGCCATAGATTTCAGCGACACCGCCAACACGCGTCGCGATCAAGGGTCGTCCGGCTGCAATGGCTTCCAGAGCAATATAGGGCAAGGATTCCGCATGTGAGGGCATGACAACAATGCGCCCCAAGGCAAAGGCCTTGCGTGCCGGCATGGCACCGAGAAACGCGACGCGCACATGATGCGGCATTTCCAGGGCCAGAGCTTCAAAAGCGTCGCGATCAGGACCCGACCCCACGATGCGCAAACTGATGTGGCGACCGATAAATCGCAGCGCTTCCAGCAGGGTGCCAATGCCTTTGAGTTCACGCAGCTCGCCGATGAAGACAAGATCGGACGCATCGGCAAAGGGGGAGACGAGATCAAATTCGCTCTGCGCCACACCATTGTGAACCACGGCGTGGGGCACATTGAGTTTCGCCACCTTGGTCTCGAAGGTGGCTTGACCAAAACGCGACTCAAAAAGAATGCCGTGGCTGCGACGCATGAGGAAGCGTTCAAGCGACAGATAGGCCCAGCCTTGAAACGTGTCTGGCGAAAAATGCAGCGAACCGCCATGCGGGGTATAGATGCGGCGCAAGCCGCGCGACGACGAGAGAAGCCGGGCATATGCCCCGCCCTTGGCCCCATGACCATGCACGATGTCCGGTGCGAGACGGGACATGAGTTTTGAGATATATGTCAGCGTCCAGATATCGCTGATACCCGGCAGGCGACTTATGCGAATGAAATGGATGCCGAGCGAGGCATTGCCTTCCAGAACCTTCATCATCTGGCTGGCGACGGCGCCCTCAGCCTCGCAGCAGATCACGCCAACCTCATGACCGAGCGCACGCTGTCCCTCGGCCAGATCGCAGACATGACGAAACAATCCGCCAAGCGGCTGGCGCAACACATGCACGATGCGAAGCCGTGGCTGGCTTTTTGGGGACAGGGACTGCTGATCGTCAGCCATCAGAAATATCGTTCCTTGACGAGAATTGTATCGCCCGGCATGACAGGCTCCGTCGGATCGACATTGATCTCGATGATCTTGTCGCCCTGGTGGCGCGTGATGCGGACAACATCCTCATTGGCGCGATAGGAAAAGCCGCCCGCTATGGCAACGGCGCTTTGCACCGTCATGCCCGCAACATAGGGGTACTGACCGGCGCGCATGACTTCGCCCAGAATGAAGAACGGCCTGAACTCGGTGATCTGTACACTGACATTTGGACTACGCAGCAAGGTACGGCCAAGCTCGACCGTGATCGCCTGACCGAGTTCCGGTACGGTGAGGCCACGCGCTTGCACCGGCTCGATCAGCGGCAAAGCAACGGCACCGGCACTGTTGACGGTAAAGGCACCGCTGAGATCCGGCTGACCAAAAACAGTGATGGTGAGTTTGTCGCCGGAATCGAGGCGGTAGCTCTCGACCGGTTCGGTCACGGGCCGTTCGGCGACAACACCCGTCGACACGCAGCCTGTGAGGATCACGCCTGTCAGCATCAACAAAGCCAGGATGGCATGACGAAACATGATGGTTCTTGCCTGTGGAAGGGGCCAATACATCGGCCAAATTAGCAGCGGATTGGTTAATTTTTAGCAACCAGACGACACGCCCGAGGCGTCAACCCACCCAAAAGAGGGCAGAAACCGTGGGGCATACGTTTAGTTTATCCCCGCCTGTTAGCACTTAAGTTACTGAAAGGCAGTCTACTGACGTTGGATCCATAGGTGTTTCTTCACAGGCGTGAAGCGGCGCCCAAGGTGTGAAAGTTCACGCATCGAATGACCTATCTGCCTGTCCAGAACGATATCGCCTTTGCCGATCGTCGCCGCACTGCGCCCGACGATCAGGCCATTAGCGACATTTCGCCATGGGAAATCCTGCGCGGCATATGGGCTCGCAAGGAATTGGTGGCGGCTGTCTTCGTGGTGTCGATGGCGCTGGCCATGGCCTGGCTCTTCACCGTGACGCCAAGCTACACCGTCGAAACCCGCGTTTTGCTCGAACCTCGCAACAACGAAATATCGAACTTCGACACATTGTCCTCGCCTTCCATGCCGGATGCCGAGACGCTGCAAAGCGAAATTCAGGTCATAACCTCGCGGCCGCTCATTTTGCGGCTCGTCACGGACCTCAATCTCGACGGCGATCCCGAGTTCAACCCGGCATTGCGGCGTGGTTTTTTTGGCGGCTATTCAAACCGGCCAACGGATATGGATGTCGTGGCCGGTCAGATTCTGGGCCGCCTCTCTGTCTATCAAAAGACAGCATCACGCGTCATCGCCATTGATTTCACTGCGTCACGTCCCGAAACAGCCGCCAGCATCGCCAATCGTCTGGCCGAGCTTTACATCATGCAGCTTATCGAGCAGCGCTCCGGCCTGAACAGCGAAGCAACGAAGTGGCTTGGCAAGCAGATCGAGGAATTGCGCGACAAGGTGCATGACAGCGAAGCCAAGGTTGAAGCCTTTCGCGCGGCCTCGGGCCTGTTCCTGACCAATGGCTCGACCCTGCCCCAACAGCAACTCACAGACCTGAATTCGCAGCTCAGCATCGCCGAAGCCGATCGTGCCGAAGCACAGGCCAAGCTCGAAAATGCCCGTGCCCTGCTCGCCTCCGGCAACGCCGTCAATTCCGCCGCTGAAGTGCTTCAGTCGCCCCTGATCCAGAATCTGCGCCAGCAGGAAGTCGCCCTTCGGGCCCAGATTGCCCAGAATTCCGAAACCCTGCTGCCGACGCATCCGCGCATGATGGAAGCCCAGGCAAATCTGCGCGACCTCGAAGAGCAAATCGAGAAGGAGGTGCGCAAGGTCATTTCGGCGCTTGAAAATCAGGCCAATGTTGCCGCCGCACGTGTCAGCTCGCTGCGCGCCAGTCTCGCCTCACTGAAAACGCGCATGGGCACGCTCAATCAGGACGAGGTTCAGCTGCGTGCCCTGCAACGCGATGCCGACACCAACCGCGCCTTGCTTGAATCATTCCTCAAACGCTATGAGGAAGCCAATGCCAAAGCGGATATTGATACACGCACGGCAAGCGCCCGGATCGTTTCGCGCGCCGAAGTGCCAAGCAACCCGAGCTTTCCGAAAAAATCATCGGCTACCGTTTTCGCAGCCATTGCCTCTTTGATCCTGTCCTTGACCGTCGCCTTCCTGCTCGAAGTCTTTGCCCAGGGATTTCGTACCGGTGAACAGATCGAGCGTGCAACCGGAATGCCGTTTCTCGGTCTTGTGCCTGAACTCGGCCGCATGGCAAATGCCCGTCCCGCCGATGAAGTCGTGCGCGATCCCTATGGCGGTTACGCCGAAGCCATTCGCATGTTGCAGGCCAATGTCCTGACAGCCCGCATCGGCAACCGTCGCGCCCGCACCGTTCTGATCGCTTCGGCACAGGCAGGCGAAGGCAAAACCACAACAGCCGCAAGCCTTGCCCGTCTCCTCGCCATGGCGGGCTATCGCACCATTCTGATTGATGCAGATATGCACCGGCCCACGACGCCCGTGGCGCTGGGTCTACCGATGCAGGCCGGGCTTGCCGAATTGCTGACAGGTCGGGCGAATTTCCATCATGTGATCTCGCGTGACACGCTGAGCTATGCCCATGTCTTGCAGGCAGGTGGCCGCTTGCCCAATCCGACAGCGGCGCTCGCTTCGGCGCAAATGGCCTCTGTCATGAACGCGCTGCAACAGACTTATGATTTTGTGATTATCGATTCACCCGCCGCACTCTCAGCCGCTGATGCTCAAGTGCTGGTGCGTCTGGCAGATGTGACCGTGCTCAATGTGCGCTGGCGCAAGACAAGCCGCCATGTCGTCAATCGTGTGTTGCGCATTCTCGCTGCGACAGGCGGTCGCCGCGTCGGCATTCTGATGACGCGGGTCGATCTCAAGCGCTATAAACGCTACACGGACGCCACGCTTGAGGCCTATACCCCGCGCAGCGCCCCTGCTGCCTGATAATCAGGCTGCCTGATTATCAGATGGCATTTGCCTGACGGCCGAAGAAAATGCGCACGGCCTTCTGACGATCCCCGACAAACTTTTTCACACCATCATAGAGCGGACGCATGATGTCATAGGCCGCAACCTTGACACCATCCCACAAGGGGTGAACCGCTTCCTCTGCCTGCGGAAAACCAAGCCGGCGCAGACCCGCATTCATGTAGGAGAGCTTGACCTGGCGTTCGGACTCATCGGTATGCCATGTGATCGAGAATGACACCGATACAGCATCGCCATTCCTGACCCAGTGCGGATCGAAGAGCGGAACGAAAATGGCATCGCCCGGCTCAAGATGCTGTTGCGTCGCGCGCGCCTCAAAGCTCTCTTCATAAGGCAGGTTGCGGTGCTTGCCCGGGAACAGTTCCAGATTTTCAGCGCTCACGACCTGACGATCCTTGTAGTTGAAAAGCGACATGCGCTTTGAACCGCGGATCTGAAGCAGGAAAGCATATTCCGGATCCATGTGCATGGGCGTGACATTGCCGGGCGAGGTCACGAAAATGAAGGCCGAGCGGCGGTGCGCGCCACCCATGACGCCGCCCGTCTGTTCGGCCACCTGATCGAGACAGGCATCAAGCAGCTCCTTATATTCGGGATCAACTTCCGGGTTCTTGATGACCATCCAGGATCGTGCTTCCTCGATGCGGCGCACTGTTTCCTCGGCTGTCATGCCATTGCTTGGCGTCAGGTTCGGATCCTGATGGGGCTCGACGGGACCATTGAACTCGACCTGATCGGCAGGCAGAGAGGCCGCCAGCCGCGCCAGACGATCCAGCGAAAAGAGCGGATGATCGGCCAGATCATGACGCAAACGGAATGTTGCCTCGGGCATGTCCTTGCCGACGGCGCCCGGTTCGATGTGAATAATCCTATCCATGCTCAATCTCCTTGCGCATGCGGTTATAAAGATTGCGCGCCATATGGCGGAGCCTGTCACCCAGCCGCATCATCAGACACGCATATTGAACAAAAAGCGGACTGGCCTTGTGGCTCGTGCCGACAAGCACACTGCGCATGGCGCGACGTTCCGCCCAGATGTGGTCGATCATCGGATGATTGGGGATGGCGCATGAATCGACCCAATCGATGCGCTCATCCTTGAGACAGCCATCAATCATTTTCATCATCAGCAAGGCACCCGGCGAATAGCGGCCATAGCTCTCGTCAAAGCCGATCTTGAAGGTGTAGAGGCCGCGCCCGGCGATAAAACTTGCCAGCATGGCAACCGGCTCACCGTCCAGCGTCAGTTCGGTGCAATGAAACTTGCCATCGCGATAGGCCGCCTTGCAGATCGTTTCAAAGTAACGTTTTTCATCCGGTCTGACACGCAAGGCCGTACCGCGCTTGCCTTTCCAGCCCTTGGCCTCAAGGCGAAGAAAACGATCAATCGTTTCGCTTATATCGTCGCCCCCATTGGTGATCGTGAATTGCACATCACCCAATTCCGAAAGCCGGTTCCACAAACGGTTGAACTCTTTGCGTTTCTTTTTACGCATCGACGCTGCGAGATAGGCCTCGCCCGATGCCGCCGTCGATTTCAGGAAAGCGCGCTCATGTCGCTCACTTTCAACAAGGATGCGACCCTCATCTTCAACGAGTTTGATGAGCGCTGCATCGACAGCGCCTTCAGCCTCGAAAAGCGGCAACCTTACGAAGCCTGCCCCGCGTTTGTCGGCATAGGCCATGAACAGACCCAATGCCTGCTTTTCATGTCCTTCGCGCAATAGAGGTGTCGCAATGAAGCTGTGAATATGGGTCCAGAGCGACAGGCTGCGCACCGGCAGGCCGAACCGGAAACGGGCCTCTTCATAGGGAACAAGCCCAATGAGCTGGCGCTGCCCCTCTCGATCCGCATGGCTCCATAGCAGCGCCACACGCGCCGACTGTCGCGCATTCAGATAAGTCATCGCTGCCTGAAGCGCATCACCTTCATATTGCGGATTGGTATCGCGGACATGGGACACGAGGCCCTGTATATCTTCCAGAAAGGCCGAGACCGCATCGGCACTTTCCAGCACCAGAATATCGCTCATCACGCGCTGCCCCAGCAGACGGCGGGCCGCATGGCTGACGGTTTCGACCGAAACAGGGCGTACTGCTGACGCGCCAATATCGCGTTGGAACAGAGACGTGTAATTGTGACGACGAAGATCGGTCATCTTTTCCTCTCAGGCTCTGGCAAGCGATGGACGGGGCGGAAAAAATCCCGCGACAATGAAGGCCGTGATACCCAGGCGACGCCGGACAAACCAGGCAAGCAGCAGCGTGGCGAGAGTGACGGATATCGATGTGGCGGCGGCGGCGCCATTGATGCCGAAATGCGGCACGAGAATGAGATTGAGAACGATGTTGAGAACAGCCGCGCCGCCATAGGCGATGGCGGTCATGTTCTGGTGACCGGTCATGTTGAGGAGATATTCGACCGGGCCAGTCGCCGCCCGCACGAGAAAGCCGATCATCAGCCAGATCAACAGCGACGATCCGGAATCAAAGTTCGTTCCGAAGAGCATCAGGACATATTGCCCAAAGCCCGCCAGAAACAGCACGGCAGCAAGTGTCGGCCAGAAAATCGCGTGAATGATGTTGAAGACAAATCGCTGCAACCCGTCGATATCGCCTGCCGCATGCAATTCCGCAAACTTCGGCACGGCAAGCGCCGCCACGGCGAAATAGATGAAGGCGACAAGATTGGCGATGCGCGTGGCGGCGAAATAAACCGCGATGTCATCGGGCGAGACGAAGTGGCCAAGCAGCACAATGTCGGTATTGGCGAGCAGAAGATAAAGCCCCTCGACCAGCACCAGAGGTGCCGACACGGCAAACCAGTGTCCGACCCGATAGACAGGCTTGGCGGCAGGCACTTGCGCGGTTACGCGCTGACGCAACACGACATGCTGGGCGAGAAATGTGACCAGTGTCGCGATGAGCGCCGCCAGACAGACATCAATCGCATCTGGCTGCTGTATGAAGAAAAGCATGATCCCGGTAAACAGGACAATGCCGACGGGACGCAGAATATAGGATGGCACATAAGCAAGATTGACCCAGCCGAAAGCCCGTGCCGCTCCTTCCTGCCAGTCCGTCAAGGCAAAGCCCGGCACGCAGGCCAGACCAATGGCGAGCGGCAGGACGTAATAGGGCGGCAGCATGTCCTTGATGAACCAGAGCAGCAGCGCCCCCAGCACCAGACAGCCAAGCGTCAGCAGGAACACGATGCCGAAGGACGCGCGCAACATGCCATGCAGCTGCCCCCAATTCGCCTTCGTCTTATATTCCGGCACAAAGCGCAGAACGGATGTGCCAAACCCCATCGGCACAATGATGCCGAGCATGATGACCCAGACCCAGACATAGGCAAAAATGCCGTATTCAAAGGCGCCCATCCAGCGCGCCAGCATGACCTGACTCAGCAGCGTGATGGCGGCACCGGCAATGCGAATGCCCATGACAAAGGCAGCACCGCGCACGACGCCATGCAGATGCCCATCGGCAAACTTCGCCTTGAGTTTGAGGACCGCCTCGCCGATCGCCTGTGTCACTGCCGGTGTCATTTGTCCCGTTGCCCTCAGATGCCCGCACCACGAGGACCTGGAAAGGACGCAAGTGCGGCCCGCGTCCTGGTGAACCAGTTCCACAATAAGGGCGTCTGCTTGATGAACCGTTTCAGGCGCATAAAGCCAAGTTGCGGCATGAGCGCAGCCCGGCCCAGCAGCCCTTCCGCAGCGAGATGGTCATAAAGCGGCACCTCGACCTCGCACCACTGATCCTTGTAGCCCTCATCACCAATGGTGAAGTCAAAGATGTCATGACCCGTCTGGGTGACATGGCTCATCAATTCCATGAGCTGAATCATGCCCGGCCCAAGGCGCGACGCGTCATGCGTCTCGTCATAGCTTGCCAGCACATAGCTGTAGCGCTTCTGAAAGCTCAGGCCCCAATTGGCCGCGACAATATCGTCACCCACCTGAAGATGCGACACATGGACAAGATCTGCGGCCGCCGGGTCGGAAAGCAGATCACGGTAAAAATCGAGATAACCGGGCTTGCCCAGAAAATTGCCGACACCCATGCGCTCAAAGGCGCGCGATTTCTGGGTCACGAGCGCGTCAAAACTGGCAAGCCTGTCGCTGGCTGTCTGCGGCACGACCCATTTGACGGCGCCAAGCTCCTCCATCTTGCGGCGCTTCTGCCTGTCGCGCTTCTTGCTGCCCGAGGAGCGCTTGGCATCATAATAGCCCTGCCATTCAGGCTTGAGCCTTGTGAAATGCGCATTGCTGGCATGCGGGGCCAGACCATCGAGCATCAAAAAGGGATTGGCCTGTGCCCCGACCATGTCCGGCATGCGGCCAAGCGACACCACATGATGCCGGGGCAGCATGGCGCGAATATCACGCCACAGGCGCGGAAACTGGCCGCCGACAAGACGCGTGAATGTGCGGGCGAGCAAGGGGCCCTGATAATCGCTGAGCGACCCGCCCAGCCAGACGAGACGACGCAGGAACAGGCTCTTTTGAATGCCAAGCGGCAGGATGAATTGCGCCTTGCCATCCTGACCCCAGCCGACGGCAACGCAGGGGCGGATACCCTCGCGCCCGCCAATATGGCGCTGCCAGGCAGCTATCCAGGCGAAACTCTGGAAAGCGGTGGCATCGCCCTCTTCCTGCAATTCCAGCCAGACCTGCTCAAGCTCCCCGATTGTGTCATGCACCGAGACTTCAATCACGCGCGAGCGGGACCACGGGCCGACGATCGGCTCGGCCGATTTCGCTTTGGGTCTTGCGCCGACATATTCGTAGAGGATCGCATCCTCCAGTGGCGATACGATTTCCGTCCCGGAATATGACTTGTTGAGCGTGTTCACCGTTGGCCTCGTCAAGATTGCGTCACCCTGAGACAGTCAACCGGTCCGGATCGGCTTTCACCGCAATGATTTCTCAATTCCGCACAGGCACACTGTTCGCATGGAAATGACTGCAAAGCGCGTGCTAGGCGGCTGGCAGCGTTACCCAATCGTTAACGAGCCGGATAAGGATCCCCGAATTGCTGCCTCAGCCTGTCCCCATGAACCGAGAGCCAAACCGCCTTGGCAAAGCGCTGCTGGCGCTGCATGGCGCGGGCGCGCATCGCGTGGCAACATCCTATCTCGGCGGCATTGGCGTGATCTTCATGCTGCATCGCGTGGCGCCAGATGCAGGGGCCGCTTTCGCGCCCAATCGACTGCTGGAAGTGACGCCGCAATTTCTCGATGAAACAATCACGCTGGTTCGCGAACTTGGCTATCACACGATTTCACTGACCGAAGCCACGCACCGTCTGCAGGCAGGTGAAAGCCGTGAGCGCTTTGCCGTCTTTACACTTGATGATGGCTACCGGGATAATTTCACCCACGCCCTGCCCGTCTTTGCCCGCCACCAGACACCTTTCACGGTCTATCTCGCAACCGACATGCCCGACGGCACGGCCGAAATCTGGTGGGTCGCGCTTGAGCGCGCCATCGCCGCGACAAACCAGATCTGCGCGCATTTGTCCGGCATCGACCATATCCTGCCAACGCGCACGCCCGGCGAAAAGCAGACAGCCTATAATCGCGTCTATTGGCATCTGCGCCGCCAACCGGAAGCCGTTCTGCGCACCGAGGTAAAACGCCTTGCGAAAGAGCAAGGCATCGACATGGGTCACCTGACGCGCGAACTGGCGATGAGCTGGGACGAACTGCGCAGCCTCACCGCCCAGCCGCTCGCCAGCATCGAAGCGCATACGGCCGCCCATTTCGCCCTCGCCGGTCAATCAGCCGAGGCCGCCCGGCAGGACATTGCCCGTGGCCTGGCCCGCCACGAGGCCGAGCTGGGCAAACGCCCGACGCATTTTTCCTATCCCTATGGCGATCCCGAATCAGCGGGTGCCCGTGACTTTGAACTGGCGCGGGAATGTGGCTTCGTCTCGGCGACGACGACCCGCAAGGGCCTGATCCAGCGCCACCATGCTCAGGCCATGATGCATCTGCCGCGCCTGTCGCTGAACGGGCTCTACCAGGATCGCCGTATGCTGGAGGTGCTGCTCTCGGGCCTGCCCTTCGCCATGGCCAAACCCTTTGGCCTGATGGGCGTGGACTGAAGCGGAGCCTCAGACGTGGCGACGGTGAGTGCCGTCAGACCTTTTTGTCCCGAAACGATGAACATCGCGGCTCTGACGCCAGCGCCCGAAACGCACTTCGAATCGACGCCGCAGCCGCCTCACGGGATGAAAATCAATCGACAGGACCACGATACCCAATGGAATCATCCAGAAACCGAGCACTGGCAGAAAGCCCAGAAAACCCACACAGACAAGCAGGATCCCTATGGCAACACGCTGGATACGGGAACCGGGAACCCGTATTTTCCGGCTTCCTAGCCGCACAGTCGCCATGAATTCGCACTCCAGTAGCCGTTAAACGCCGCCTTGATCGGCCCATCCCTAGTCCGGCAATATGGCGACCTTGGGGCAAGTTTCCGGTTCATGAACAATTAAGGTTGGCATCGCCCGGATGTCTTTGATATATGCAGCCTCCAACGGCAGATGCAAGAGCGTCTGCGCTATTCCTCGGTAGCTCAGTGGTAGAGCAATCGGCTGTTAACCGATCGGTCGCTGGTTCGAATCCGGCCCGGGGAGCCATTTCAAAGGGCCTGGACGCTTCAAGCGCCGGGCCCTTTTTTTGGGCCGCGACCGCCCCAAAACGACCCCGCCGATGAACCAGCCCGCCTTTCCCCACGTATGCCTTCATGACGAGACGCAACCTGCTGGTCTCCGCGTCATTTTGGATTATGCTTCGTACAGGGAAGCAGAGGGAGATCTGGCCGTGACTTACACACAGCTCGATACCGGTAGAGTTCCAGTCCCTGAAAAAGGGACACCCGCGTCAGAAGCCGCAACAGCGTCGTCCATGATCGACATGACGTCCGCCAGATTGCGTGCCTTGCCGGGCATTCCAAGGCTGGTGCGTTTTGCCTTTTCCATCCTGCTGAAAATCAGGAGCGGCAGCTTCATCGCCGAATTGCCCGATGGCCGCAGATTGCGCTTCACCGGACCGCAACCCGGCGAGGAAGTGACCATGGTCATTCGCGATTATGCCATGGCCTGGCGGTTTTTCCTGAAGGGCGATCTCGGCGCGGCGGAAGCCTTTCTCGATGGCATGTGGGACACGCCGAGCCTGACCGGCTTTCTTTCTTTTTTTGAGCGCAACCGCGACGCGCTGCAAAACAGGCTCAAGGGCATGCCGCTCGCCCGCATCATCGAGCGCCTCGGCCATCTGCTCAATGCCAATTCAAAATCAGGTTCGAAGCGCAACATCGAATATCACTACGATCTCGGCAACAGCTTCTATACGCGCTGGCTTGACAGCTCGATGACCTATTCATCAGCCCGCTTTGCCCATCCCGGCCAGTCGCTGCAAGACGCCCAGATCAACAAATATCGCTCCCTTGCTGAACGCATCGGCCTCAAACCCGAGCATCATCTCCTCGAAATCGGATCGGGCTGGGGTGGCTTTGCCGAATATGCGGCAGGTGAAATCGGATGCCGCGTCACGGGCATTACGATCAGCAAGGAACAGCTCGCCTTTGCCCGTGAGCGCATGAAAAACAAGGGGCTCAGCGACCGCGTGGAAATCCGCTATCAGGACTATCGCGATGTCAGCGAGACCTATGACCGCATTGCATCGATTGAGATGTTTGAAGCGGTCGGCGAGCAATATTGGCCGACCTATTTCGGCAAGGTGCATGATTGCCTGAAGCCCGGTGGCGTCGCGGGCTTGCAGATCATTACAATTGATGACCGCACCTTCCCGACCTATCGCCGCAGTGCCGACTTCATCCAGCGCTATATTTTCCCCGGCGGCATGTTGCCATCGCCTTCGATCCTGAAAAATCAGGTGGCAAAGGCGGGTCTCACCTGGGTCGGCAATCTCGATTTCGGCCTCGACTATGCCGAAACGCTGAAACAGTGGCATGACCGTTTCCGCGCCGCCTGGCCTGAAATCCGCAAACAGGGTTTCGACGAACGCTTCCGCCGCATGTGGGAATATTATCTCTGCTATTGCGAAGCGGGATTTCGCAGCGGCAATGTCGATGTGACGCAAGTCACTCTGGCACGACCCTGAGGGCCTGTTAGACTGCGCGCGAACATTATGTCTCGCGCCAGACTGACCGGAGCCCCCGATGGAACAGCGACTGATACCGACACCCCGCAGTCTTGAGGATGTGGAGGTTCTCTCGCGTGAGGAACTCGGCCAGGGCTGGGGCAAGCTCGAACGCTTCCGCTTTCGTCACCGTCGATTTGATGGCGGCTGGTCCGACATTGTCACCCGCGACATTTATTACATCGGTGAAGTCGCCATGGTGCTGCCCTATGACCCGGCACTCGACGCTGTGATCCTGATTGAGCAGTTCCGTAGCTGCGGCCTGATCCATAATGAGCCGACCTGGCTCTTTGAAGCCGTGGCCGGCATCATTGATCCGGGTGAAACGCCTGCGGGCGTTGCCGCCCGTGAAGCTGTCGAGGAAGCGGGCTGCGAGATTGGCGAGCCGATCCTCATTGCCTCGGTCTTTTCCTCCCCGGGCGGCTATGGCGAGCGCACTCATATGTTCACCGCCAAAACAGCGCTGGCGGGTCTGGGTGGCATTCATGGCCTTGCCCATGAGCATGAGGACATCCGGGCGGTGGTCGTGCCGCTTGATGAAGCCTATGCCGCCACGCGAGATGGGCGCATACGCGATGCCAAAACCATGCTCATGATCCAGTGGCTGATGCTCAATCGCGCCCATATAGCGTGATGGAACTGTAAAACACCCCAAAACCTTGAATGCGCTGGCAGGCCTCCGTATGTTGCAGGGGCATATCGGCTCCCCGACTTCACAAGATGCCTGACAAGACCGGACAACATGAACATCAAAAACGGACTGGTGGACGCGATCGGCAACACGCCGTTGATCCGCCTGAAACGCGCCTCGGAAGAAACCGGCTGCGAGATCCTCGGCAAGGCGGAGTTTCTCAATCCCGGACAGTCGGTGAAGGACCGCGCGGCCCTCTACATCATTCAGGATGCGATGAAGCGCGGCACCCTGCGGCCCGGTGGCGTCATCGTGGAAGGCACGGCGGGCAATACCGGCATCGGTCTGGCGCTGGTCGGCAATGCGCTCGGCTTTCGCTCCGTCATCGTCATCCCTGAAACCCAGTCTCAGGAAAAAAAGGACATGCTGCGGCTATGCGGCGCTGAACTTATTGAAGTGCCCGCTGTGCCCTATAATGACGAGAACAATTACGTCAAATATTCCGGCCGTCTCGCCGCTGAATTGAATGCCAGCGAACCCAATGGCGCGATCTGGGCCAATCAGTTCGACAATGTCGCCAACCGGCAGGCCCATATTGAAACCACCGGGCCCGAAATCTGGGCGCAAACCGACGGCAAGGTCGATGGTTTCATCTGTGCCGTTGGCACGGGGGGCACGCTCGCCGGCATCGGCATGGCACTGAAAGAACGTCATGGGGATGTCGTCATCGGTCTGGCCGATCCGATGGGCGCTGCGCTCTATAATTATTACACCCATGGCGAATTGAAGGCCGAAGGCTCCTCCATCACGGAAGGAATCGGGCAAGGCCGCATCACGGCCAATCTCGTTGATGCGCCCATTGACGAGGCCTATCAGATCAGCGATGCCGAAGCCCTGCCGATCGTGTTTGATCTGTTGAAGGAGGAAGGCCTGTGCCTGGGCGGATCAAGCGGCATCAACATCGCAGGCGCCATGTGTCTGGCGCGCGACCTCGGCCCCGGCCACACCATTGTCACGATCCTTTGCGATTACGGTACGCGCTACCAGAGCAAGATGTTCAATCCGGCCTTCCTGAGGGAAAAGGGACTGCCGGTGCCCGGATGGCTCGACACATAACCGCGCCTCTCGACCCCAGGATACCAGGAAGACTTCGTGATGACTTTATCGAGTTCCAATCCGCTGGTCACAACCGACTGGCTTGCCCGCCATATCGATGCGCCCGACGTGCGCGTGGTGGATGCGTCCTGGTATCTGCCGCAGCAGCAGCGCGATGCGAAGGCCGAATATGCCGCAGGTCACATTCCCGGCGCGGTTTTTTTCGATATCGATGAAATCGCCGACCTCACCTCGCCCTATCCCCACATGCTGCCGCCGCAGGAAAAGTTTTCTTCCCGCGTTCGCGCCTTGGGCCTCGGCGATGGCATTCGTGTCGTCGTCTATGATGGCTCCGGCATTTTCAGCGCGGCGCGTGTCTGGTGGATGTTCCGCGTCATGGGCCATGACGATGTTGTGGTGCTTGATGGTGGCCTGCCGAAATGGAAGGCGGAAAATCGCCCCCTGAGCACTGATCTTCCGCCCAAGGCGTCACGCCATTTCACGCCGCGTAAAAACTCGGTTCTGCTGCGTGACCGGGAAGCGATGCTGCGCAATATCGATACCTGCGCCGAGCAGGTCATTGATGCCCGCAGCGCCGGTCGCTTCCGTGGCGTCGATCCTGAACCGCGCGCGGGGCTGACGGGGGGACATATTCCCGGCAGCACCAACCTGCCTTTCGACAAGCTGCTCAATCCTGACGGCACCATGAAGCCCAGGGACGAGCTGGCCCGCCTCTTTGCCGAGGCCGGCATTGACATCGCCAGGCCCTCCATCACCACCTGCGGTTCCGGCGTGACGGCAGCGGTGCTGGCGCTTGCCCTTGCCATGCTTGGCAATGAACAAGTGGCGATATATGACGGATCATGGGCTGAATGGGGCTCGGTGAAAGAACTGCCAGTCGAGGTCTAGGGGCAAAATGGGGCAAAGCCATCGCACCATCGTGACGCATCTTGAAATGCTGAGCGAGCCGCGCCTGCCACCAGTACCAAAGCCGCGCGGCAAATGCGCCCTGCTCCGCCTCGAAACCCCGCCGGTGCATTTCTATCGTTATCTCTACGAAACGATTGGAAAACGCTATGTCTGGGTCAATCGCCGCCGCATGAGCGACGCGGCGCTGGCCTCGATCATCCATGATGATCGCGTCGAGATTTATGTGCTCTATCTCAATGGATCGCCCGCCGGCTTTGCCGAACTGGATTTTCGCCATGCCCAGCGTGGCGACCTCAATTTTCTTGGCGTCATGCCGGAGTTTATCGGTCAGGGCCTCGGCAAGTTCCTGCTGGCAGAAACCATCGCCATTGCCTGGTCCCGTCCTATCCGGCGCCTGATCGTGCAGACCTGCACGCTTGATCACCCGAGCGCCCTGCCACTCTATCAGAAATTCGGCTTCAGCCCCTGCGGTCAGGAAGTCGTCGAGCTGGAAGATATTTGAGCGATTTCATTTCCGCTCACATTGTCACCCCGGATTTATGCCGGGGTCTGATGGGGAAGCAGATGGATCCCGGGCATGACAGGTGGTGTGGTGGTTTGACTCAATGCTGAAGGATCTGCGCCAGAAATGTCCGGGTGCGCTCATTCTGCGGATTGTTGAAGAAGGTTTCCGGGTCGGCGCTTTCCACAATGTCGCCCCGATCCATGAAAACAACGCGATCAGCAACCTGCCGCGCAAAACCCATTTCATGCGTGACGACAATCATGGTCATGCCGTCATCAGCCAGACCAACCATCACATCAAGCACTTCCTTGATCATTTCGGGATCAAGCGCCGAGGTCGGTTCATCAAACAGCATGATCTTCGGGTTCATGCATAGCGCGCGCGCAATGGCGACACGCTGCTGCTGACCACCGGAAAGCTGACCGGGATATTTCATCGCCTGCTCGGGAATGCGCACACGTTCGAGATAATTCATCGCCGTGGCCCTGGCGTCAGCTTCGGACATTTTCCGCACCCAGATCGGCGCCAGCATGCAGTTTTCAAGAATGGTCATATGCGGAAAGAGATTGAACTGCTGAAACACCATGCCGACTTCGCGGCGCACTTCATCTATGCGCTTGAGATTGTCGGTCAGCTCAATGCCATCAACCTTGATCGTGCCTGAATCATGTTTTTCGAGGCGGTTGATACAGCGGATCAGCGTTGACTTGCCCGAGCCCGAGGGCCCGGCAATGACAATACGCTCGCCCTGCCGCACGGTGAGATCGACATCGCGCAGCACTTCAAACGACCCAAACCATTTATGGACATGCACCATTTCGATGACGGGGCGGCCCGGTTCTGTGGCGGCGAGTGGGGTTGTGCTGCTCATCGCGGCACTCCTAGTGTTGTTGTCCGGCATTGAGCCGACGTTCCATGAAAGTCGAGTAGCGCGACATGCCGAAGCAGAAAATCCAGAACATGGCGGCGGCAAAGACGTAACCCGTCACCGCTGTTTGCGGCGCCGACCAGTTGGGATCGCTGAGCTGCGAGCGCACCTGTCCCAGCAGATCGAATATGCCGACGATCAGCACCAGCGTCGTATCCTTGAAAAGACCGATGAAGGTGTTGACGATGCCGGGGATCACATGGCGCAGCGCCTGCGGCAGAATGATGAACAGCATGGTATGGGGATAGCTGAGGCCAAGCGCGCGTGCCGCCTCCTCCTGCCCCTTGGGCATGGACTGCAAACCGCCACGCACCACCTCCGCCATATAGGCTGAGGAGAACAGCGCCACGCCGATCAGGCAGCGCAACAGATTGTCGAAATTGACACCTTCCGGCAGAAACATGGGCAGCATGACGCTGGCCATGAAAAGCACCGTGACGAGCGGCACACCGCGCCACACCTCAATGAAGATGATGCACAGCATACGGATGACCGGCATGGCCGAGCGACGCCCCAAAGCCAGCAGCACGCCAAGTGGCAGCGACACGACGATTCCCGTCACGGCGACAACCAGCGTAACAAGCAGTCCACCCCAATAGCTCGTATCAACCTGCGGCAGGCCGGGTCGGCCACCGACCAGCAGGATGACAGCGATAACCGGATAGGCAACGAGCAGGAAAATCACGTTCCACAGCTTGGCCGGCACGCGCGGCGTCAGCAATGGGACAAGCCCTGCCGCGCCCAGAAAGAAAACCAGATTGACGCGCCAGCGCTCCGCCTCCGGATAGCGGCCATAAATGAACTGATCCCAATTGGCATAGATGAAAGGCCAGCAGGCCCCCTTGTCGGCCCCGAGACAGGCGTCACGATTGCTGCCGGAAAAAACCGCGCTGAAAATCGCCCAATCCAGCACCGGCACGACAATGACCCAGATAAGCCAAAGGGCGATAAAGGTGAGCGCCGTATTACCCCAACCCGAAAACAGATTCTGCCTGAGCCAGGTCATCGCTCAACGCTCCCGGAGCGCGGCGCGCGCATTGTAAATGTTCATCAGCGCCGAAGTGACGAGGCTGAGGACGAGGTAAACCGCCATGGTGATGGTAATGACCTCGATCGCCTGTCCCGTCTGATTGAGCACCGTACCGGCAAAGACGGCGACAAGATCGGGATAACCGATGGCGACAGCGAGCGATGAGTTTTTGGTGAGATTGAGGAGCTGGCTCGTAAGCGGCGGAATGATGAGACGCATGGATTGCGGGATGACGACAAAGCGCAAGGTCTGTCCGGGTTTCAGGCCCAGCGCATAGGCGGCTTCGCTCTGGCCCTTGCTGACGGAGAGAATACCGGCCCGCACGATTTCGGCAATAAAGGCAGCGGTGTAGAGCGACAGGCCGAGTGTCAGCGCGACAAACTCCGGTAACAGACGCAAGCCGCCCTTGAGATCAAAATTGCCCTGTTCGGCAAAGGCAAGATGCAGCGGCGCTCCCCAAATGATCCAGACAAGCCCAGGCAGCAGAAGGATCGCGGCGACCCCGACGGCCCAGGAAGGAAAATCCTGACCGGTTGCCAATCGTCGGGCAAGCGCCCAGCGATGCAAGCCATAGGCAAAGACAAGCGCCAGGGCGAGGGCGCCGAAGAAGACCAGCGCTGAGGGTTGCAGGATCGGCAGCGGCATGACGATGCCGCGATTGTTGAGAAAGACGCCCGGCAAGGGTTCAAGGCTTTGCGCCGGTGTCGGCAGGGGCCGCAGAATGGCGAAGTACCAGAAGAACAGTTGCAGCAGCACGGGCGTATTGCGCAGCGTTTCGACATAAATCGTGGCGAGCGTGGCAATCAGCCAATTGGTCGAGAGCCGGGCAATGCCGATGATGAAACCGAGCAGCGTGGCAAAGAATATGCCGACACCGGCAACCACCAGCGTGTTCACCAGACCGACGAGAAAGGCCCGGCCATAGCTCGATTCTTCCGTATAGGGAACAAGCGTCTGGATGATGCCAAAACCCGCCGTGTTGCCCAGAAAATCAAAACCCGTCGTAATATGCAGGCGTTGCAGATTTTGATGCGCCGTCGAGATGAAATAGGCAAAGAGTGTGATGACGGCGATCAGCGCCAGCGCCTGATAAATCACGGCACGCAAGGCAGGGTTGGACCAATTGAGCAAGGCGCGGTCGAATGGCCACATGCCTGATGCCCTCTCTCTACCCGAGGGATCGATCAACGGACGGGCGGCGCGTAAAGCAGGCCACCATTTTTCCACAAGGCATTGAGACCGCGCGAAATGGCAAGCGGCGTCTTTTCGCCGATATTGCGTTCAAAAATCTCGCCGTAATTGCCCGTCGCCGCAATGGCTTTGGCGGCCCAGTCCTTGTCGAGGCCCATGGCTTCGCCATAGGCGCCCTCCATGCCAAGCAGACGCTTGATCTCCGGCGTATCGCTCGCCTTCATCGCTTCGATATTGGCCTTGGTGACGCCAAGTTCTTCGGCATTGACAAGCGCATTCAGCGTCCAGCGGACAATGTCTTCCCATTGCGCATCGCCCTGACGCACGACCGGACCAAGCGGTTCCTTGGAGATGATTTCCGGCAGGATGATGTGATCCCCCGGCGCTTTGAGTTTCAGGCGCTCGGCGTGAAGACCAGACGCATCAGTCGTATAGGCGTCGCAACGCCCCGAGTCATAGGCGGCGCCGACCTCATCATTCTTTTCAAAGGCGAGAACCTTGTAGGCGTGTCCGATGGAACGAAAAAAGTCAGCCAGATTGAGTTCAGTCGTTGTGCCGGTCTGGGTGCAGATCGTCGCGCCATCAAGCTGCATGGCGCTGGTGATGTTACTCGCCTTGGGCACCATGAAACCCTGACCGTCGTAATAGATGACACCGGCAAAATTGAATCCGAGAGAGGTATCGCGCGACATGGTCCATGTCGTGTTGCGCGAGAGAATGTCAATCTCGCCCGATTGCAGCGCCGTGAAACGATCCTTGGCCGAGAGCGGACGATATTTGACCTTGCTGTCATCGCCGAAAATGGCTGCTGCCACCGCACGGCACAGATC
Source organism: uncultured Alphaproteobacteria bacterium (assembly GCA_963696585.1). Lineage (GTDB taxonomy): Bacteria > Pseudomonadota > Alphaproteobacteria > Parvibaculales > Parvibaculaceae > Parvibaculum. Next base: position 33,557 of record CAVOKW010000028.1, on the reverse strand, counting down.
CACATCGATCCCGGTCCAGTTGCCTTTGTCGTCGGGATTTGAAAAACCGGGCAAGCCCTGACTGACGCCGCATTGCAGATAACCGCGCGCCTTGATCGCCTTGAGGGTCAGACCGGCGGCATCCGGCGCGGTCTGGCTGGCACCGCTTGAGGCGGCTGGCGGTGTTGCCACCGTCTCGGGTGCATTGGGAACCAGCAGATAGGTTGCGATAGCGCCAAGAAAAATGCCGACGATCAGGGCGATATAGCGGTTGTTCATGCTGCTTCCTTTTATGGGGTGGCTTGGCGCAACCCTTGACCTGGGTGCTATGCTGCGACACGAAGAACAATGTTTTTACCCCAATAGCGCCTGCGAGGCCACCCCGCACGGCCCATCGTCAGTCCATTGAGGCCCGCCCCATGAACAAGAACAAGCCCGACACCATCATCGTTTCATCGGGGCGCCACCCGGAGGCCAATCACGGCATTGTCAACCCGCCGGTTTATCATGCCTCAACTGTGCTTTATCCAGACATGGCCGCGCTCAAGGGCCCCAAGCCAGCCGTCACCTATGGACGCAGGGGCACGCCAACCACTTTTGCCCTGCAGGAGGCAATTGCCGAACTTGAAGGCGGTTACAAGACGCTGCTGACGCCTTCCGGCCTCAGCGCCTGCACAACCGCCCTGCTCGCCCATCTTCAGGCGGGCGATCATGTGCTTATTACCGACAGTGTTTATGGCCCGACACGTCATTTTGCCGACACGGCCCTCACCCGCATGGGTATCAGCGTCGACTATTACGACCCGCTGATCGGCGCGGGCATTGCCGCCAAGCTGCGCCCCAACACCAAAGTCCTCTTTGTCGAATCCCCCGGCTCCATGACCTTCGAGATGCAGGATATTCCCGCCATGGCCGATATCGCCCATGCGGCGGGTGCGCTCGTGCTGATGGACAATACCTGGGCTTCGCCACTTTATTTCAACCCGTTCACCCATGGCGTCGATGTCTCGATTCAGGCAGTCACCAAATATATATGCGGTCATTCAGATGTGATGATGGGTTCGATCACCACCACCAAGGCGGCCTATGAGGCAACGCTCGACATGCATGGGGCGCTTGGCCTTTGTGCCGCCCCCGATGATGTCTATCTGGCCTTGCGCGGACTGCGCACACTCGCCGTGCGTCTGGAGCGTCATATGGCAACGGGCGTGACACTCGCCAAATGGTTTGCGCAACGCCCCGAAGTTGCAAGGGTCATCCATCCGGCCTTGCCCGGCGATGCGGGTCATTCCATCTGGAAAAGAGATTTCACGGGCGCCAGCGGCCTTTTCAGCATTGTTCTCAAACCCGCTCCGGCCAAAGCGGTTAATGCCTTTATCGATGCGCTGAACCTTTTCGGCATTGGTTATTCCTGGGGTGGCTTTGAGAGCCTTGTCATGCCGCAAAGTCCGGCTGACTCCCGTAGCGCCACGACATGGCATGAAGCCGGACAGCTCATCCGTTTTCACGCAGGTCTTGAAGATGTCACTGATTTGATCTCTGATATTGAAAACGCCTTTGCCGAAATGGCGTCTGTGACCGCGTAACCGGAAAGGTGCCGCATGCGTATCAAGCTCGGTCTGTTGGCGTTAACGCTGTTTGCGCTGCCGCTCGGCGCCTTCGCCTGCGAGCCAACCTCCATTTACGCCGCTGCCAGCACCAAGGACGCCCTGACAAAAATCGCGGCGGATTTTGAAAGCGATACCGGCTGCAAGATCGACATGGTCTTTGCCAGTTCCTCAACCCTTGCCAAACAGATTGGCGCAGGCGCACCCGCACAGCTTTTTCTCTCTGCCAATGAAAGCTGGATGGACAAGCTCGCCGCGCAACAACTGATCGACACCAAGAGCCGCAAGGATCTGCTTGGCAATGAACTGGTGCTGATCGCGCCAGCCGGGGAGCCCCTCACCTTCGCCTTCACCAAAGGGGCCGACCTTCAGGCCAAGCTGGGCGATGGCAAACTGGCGCTGGCCGATCCTGATGCAGTTCCTGCCGGTATCTATGCCAAGCAGTCGCTCACCGCTCTCGGCATGTGGGATGGCGTCTCAAGGCAGATCGTCGCTGCCGAAGATGTGCGCGCCGCCCTTGCCTGGGTGGAACGCGGCGAAGCCCGTGCGGGCATTGTCTATCGCACGGATGCGCGCATTGCCAGAAACGTGACCATTGTGGCGGCCCTTCCAGAAGACAGCCATGAGGCTGTCAATTATCCCGTCGCGCTCGTCATGGACGGGAAAACTGTACCCACACAGACGGCCAAACAATTCCTCAGCTATCTGAGCAGCACGAAGTCGTCGGAAGTCTTTGCCGGCTTTGGCTTCAAGCCGCTGGCCATGCCGACGAATTGAACTTCATGGCAGATCTCATTGGGCCACTGACTTCCGCCGAAACACAGGCGCTCTGGCTGTCGCTCAAGACCGGGCTGATCGGCACGGCACTGTCAGTGCCGCTTGGTCTGGTAACGGCCTGGGCCTTGGCCCGGCGCGATTTTGCCGGCAAGTTCCTGCTTGATCTCATTGTCCATCTGCCGCTCGTCCTGCCACCTGTCGTGACCGGCTATCTTCTGCTCTTGACCTTTGGCCGACGCGGGCTGCTGGGCGGGTTTCTCGATGACATAGGCCTGCCGCTCGCCTTCAACTGGAAGGGGGCAGCGCTCGCTTCCGCCATCATGGGTTTTCCCCTGCTGGTACGCGCCTTGCGCCTGTCATGGGAAGCTCTGGATGAACGGCTTGAGGCAGCCGCGCGCACATTGGGCGCAACGCCGCGCGACGTGTTTTTCTCGATCACCCTGCCCCTGATCATGCCCGGTCTCATCACGGGATCGCTGCTTGCCTTTGCCCGGGCGCTTGGCGAGTTTGGTGCGACAATCACCTTCGTCGCCAATATTCCCGGCGAAACCCAGACGCTCCCCATTGCCCTTTATAGCGCCCTGCAATCGCCTGATGGCGAAACCGCAGCCCTGCGGCTGATGCTCCTGAGCGTGATGCTGGCAATTGGCGCCCTGGCATTGTCAGAGGTTTTTACACGCCGGCAGGCAAGGCATCGGCGCGCGTCGCGTTCGGTGATCGCATGACGCAGACGCTGACCGACCTGCTCAACGCCAGCCTGTTTTACCAGATCGGCGACTTCACACTGGATGTCGGCATTGAAGCTGGCGAAGGCGTGACCGCCATCATCGGCACCTCAGGCGCGGGCAAGTCCTCGGCCTTGCAGGCCATAGCCGGTCTCGCAAAACCACAGGCGGGGCGTGTCACACTCGGCAATGAAGTCTATTTTGACGCCGCCACGCATCTCAATGTCGCGCCAGAACGCCGTCACATCGGTTATGTCTTTCAGGAAGCCCGGCTCTTTCCCCATCTGACGGTGGCGCAAAATCTCGACTACGGCTTCCGGCGTCGCGGCGGCGATGGCGCCATGCGGCGGGGCGAACTCATCGACCTGCTCGGTCTGACGGATTTGCTGAAACGCTATCCACGCCATCTCTCCGGCGGTGAAGCCCAGCGTGTCGCCATTGGCCGGGCGCTATTGTCAGACCCGCGTCTCCTGCTGCTTGACGAACCCATGGCGAGCCTCGATCCGGCGCGCCGCCGCGAAATCATGCCTTACATCGAGGCCATGACGTTGCAACTGCGAATGCCAATCCTGCTTGTCAGTCACAACATCGACGAAGTGGCCCGGCTCGCCCGCCGCGTCATTGTTTTTGACCGGGGACGTGTCTTCGCCCAGGGCGATGTTGCCGACATTCTCAACCGCCTGGATGTGCAGCGCCTCATCCTCGGCGAACAGGAAAAGCCCGAACTCGGCACCATCATCGACACAACGATCATCGATCACGATGATTTCGACACCATGACCACCCTGGCATTTGATGGCGGCCTGCTCTGCATGTCGCGCCTCAACCTGCCCGTCGGCACGCCAGTCCGCCTGCGCCTCATGGCGCGCGACATCGCCATCGCCACGCAGCCACCTGTCGGCCATAGCATCCAGAATGTCTTGCAAGGCTTCATTGAGGACATGCACGAATCCGGCCCCGGCCAGATCACGCTGACCCTGCAACTCGGCAAGGTCGGCAAACCCGGCACACAGGTTCAGGCCACCATCACGGCACGCGCGGCGCGCAAACTCAATCTCACCAAGGGCTGGCCCATTTGGGCGCTCATCAAGTCGGTTGCGCTTGCAAACGAATTTTGAGCCTCATGCCTCGCCGAAAATACCGCGCAAATGTTTGTTGAGGAACTTGCCCTGCGGATCAAGCCGACGCCGCAAAGCCCGGAAATCCTCCCAGCGCGGATAGATCGTCGCAAAATCGGCATGTGTGAGCGTGTGCAGCTTGCCCCAATGCGGCCGGCCCTCATGGCGTCGGAAGATTTTCTCCAGTCCTGCAAACAGCTCGGCATAGGGCTGTCGATGATACTGGTGCACCGAGATCGTGACACTGTCGCGCTGATAAAAAGGACTGATCCACGCGTCATCGCCCGCGACATAGCGGAACTCGATGGGGAACAGGCAGTTCATCCCGCAGGACCGGAAATAGGCCCCCACCTCGCGCACGCAATCAGGACCGCGTTCGGCTGGCACCGCATATTCCATTTCATTGAAACGCACATTGCGGTCACTGGGAAACGCATCATGCGACCAATGCTTGCGGCCCGGCGCCATGAGCGAACCGGACGAATAGCGCGAGCCGCTGCCCGATGTCAGAAACTTCTGCAATGGCCCGCGCAGGAAAGGCGCCACCATGGCGATATTGCAGGCCATCCTGAAGATTTGATCGTCGCGCGAATCCTCGCCATCCGGTCGACGACGACGTGGCTCTGCCGTGCCCGGCACTTCATCCAGAATCTTGATGAGCGCTTCCCTGGCATAAGGAAACCAGAAAAACTCGAAATGCCTGTGCTTGTCGCGCAGGCCTGGAGCCTGCGACAACGCTTCCTCAATCGGGACGCGGCCCCCAGACTCCGCCAGCGCATAAGGTTCCCGGCACTGCATGGTGATTTCGGACATGACACCGAGCGCGCCAATGGAGACGCGCCCCGCTTCAAACACATCCTTGTTTTCATCAGGCGCGCAGGTCAGCACGTCGCCGCTGGCGCTCACCAGTCGAAACCCTTTGACACCCGCCGAGAGCGAGCCGAGCGCGCCGCCCGTACCATGTGTGCCGGTGCCGATTGCACCCGCAATCGTCTGCCTGTCAATATCGCCCTGATTGAGCAGCGCCAGCCCGCGCTCATACAGTTCCGGGCCAATATCACGGAGGTTCGTCCCGGCCTTGAGGCGGGCGGTCATCTCATCGGGATTGTGATCAATGACGCCTGCAATGTTTTGCAGCGTCAGGATCGTGCCTTCGCTCGCCACCAGCGGCGTGAAACTATGGCCCCGCCCCGCAACACGCACCGGCGCGACGGCCGAGGCGATGGTGGCTGCAAGTGTTTCTTCGCTGTCAGGCGCCAGAATGGCACGGGGCCAGGATTTCACCCAGCCCGACCAGTTTGTCCATGAAGCTGTCACAGGCCTTCCTTCTGCTGGGGATGGGCGGCTCTGAACGCCCGCGCCATCTGGCTTGCTTTTTTAATCTCGGCGGAACTCATCTTCGGCGTCAGCTTGTCCAGTTCCGGTCCGGCAAACTGGTCAAACCCGTTTTGCGAGGCCAGCAGCAGATACATATAGGCCTTGACGTGATCGCGCGGCACGCCGACACCATCTGCATACATGGTGCCGATGTTGAACTGCGCCGACACAAAATCCTGTTGCGCCGAAAGCTCATACCATCTGGCGGCAACGGCCACGTCAGGCTTCACGCCATAGCCCTTGTCATACATCATGCCGTAGTCCATCTGGGCGCGCCTGTCGCCGCCCTCGGCCCCGATGCGATAAAACATCAGCGCCTGATCAATATCGCGCGGCACAAACTTGCCGTCGAGATATTCCTCGCCAAGGCGAAAAGCAGCGCCAAAATCATGCTTCTCGCGCACCGCTTTTTTCCACTCTTCCATGGCCTCGGGATAAAACCCCCGATGATAGAGGTCCTCGCCGCTTGCCTCGCTCGGCCCCGCCACAAGCGGCTTGTCGCCCGTCCCGGCCATCGCCCGATCGGCAAACGGGAGGAAACCGGAAATCGTCACGAGTGTAAAAGCCAGCGCCATCATCAATCCACGCATGGGGCGGCGCGTGCGAGCCGACAAAAACAGGCCTTGCATATCTTTTCTCCCTGTCCGGCTCCCTGGCGGAACCCTGGCGTCGTTTCGAACGAACGACTTGTCGCCCCCCCAAGAATGATGGGGCCTTATGGGCGCTTTGTGAACAGGTTACGAAAATATAAGGCGGCGCTCATCTGCATGAGGCGCACGAAAATGGCGATCCCGGCAGGAATCGAACCTGCAACCGCCAGCTTAGAAGGCTGATGCTCTATCCAGTTGAGCTACGGGACCTTAATGCGTCCAGAGACCCTGCCGCCCATATTTGAAATTATCGGCATAGGCGCGGATCGACCGCTTTTGCACCTTGGGTTCGGAAAGCTGGAACTCGATACCATGTCTGTGCGCATAAGCCACAGCTTCTTCCTGCGTGTCGAAGCAAAGCTGAAGCTGCGTCCGGGTGTCGCGCGACGAGGTCCAGCCCATCAGCGGATCAATCGACCGCGCCGTGGAAGCCTCATATTCAAGGACCCATTTTCTGGTCTTGGCCCGGCCAGACTGCATGGCGGTCTTGGCTGGTTTGAAAATGCGTGCGCGCGCCAAAGGTAACTCCTGAACCATAATCCCCGTGCTTACGGGACCAGTCACGAAAACATTATCTTATCGCCCCAAAACAGCCTGATTTGCAAGCCACAATGAACCTCCGTCAGGCTCTGAACCAAAGCGTCGCCAAACGGGCGCAAGCGGGCCTGAGTGTCATGCGAGAGTCTTGGTCCGGTCATGTCCCTGACATGCCCGGGTCCTAAACAGCAACGCCCCCCCGATGGATGGAGATTCGCCATGCCCAACCATGTTTTGCTTGATCGCGACGCTGCCACCACGCTTCTGGCACGTCAGGGTTTCAACAGCCTTGATATCGAATGCATTCTCGATCTTTCCGGCCCCAAACGCGTCGCCGATGATGACGTCTGGCCGATGGGGCTGATCGAACGCCTCGCCGCCCGCGCCTACTGGCTCGGCGAAAACGAACTTCCCCAGCGCCTGCCAGCGGCAGCCTGAGGCATTTCGACAGAAATTTGGAAAATGAGTGGTCGGGGCGGAGAGATTCGAACTCCCGACCCTCTGGTCCCAAACCAGATGCGCTACCAGACTGCGCTACGCCCCGACGAACGGCCTTGCAATACACTGCCCCAGGCAGGACTGCAACAAGCCATACGCGCTTTTCCCCGTGCATGGCGCCGCCAGGCATGGCTAGACATCGCCGCCACGCCATTTCACCAGCTTGAAGATCCCGCTGGCGCGTAAAACGGCCGTGCTGCCGACAAACATCTCGGCCTCGCAAAAAAGAAACGCCCCGTCATTCTGGGTGATCCGGCCTGTGCCTTCCAGCCAGTCGCCCTCGCGCGCCGAGGACAGGAAGTCCGTGTTCATGCGCACCGTCACGCCCGCCTTGCCGCTGGCCCGGAATACGGCGGTGCCGAGCAGGCCATCCGCAAAGGCCATCAACATGCCGCCATGGGCAATGCCGCCGCTATTGCAGTGGCGGCGCAACAGGCGCGTGCCGTGCCAAAACCCCCCGGCTGTGACCTTGTGATAAAAGGGTCCATTATGAGTCGTGTAGGGCCCGCGCGTGCTCGACAGCACATAGCCCTCCGGAATGGGCATCCCGTCGCAGCCCGGCGCCCTGCCCGTCCCCTGATCCGTCATCGCCAGCGGCTCAATTGCCCGAAGGCGGCGCTGATGTCGCAATCTCGGCGACCATCAAGCCCTTGGGCCCTTCACCAAACCGGACGAGAATTTCCTGTCCCGGCACCAGATCATGCACATCAAATCGCCGCAGCGTTTCCATATGCACAAAAATATCCGGCGTGCCCTCCCCGCGCGTGACAAAGCCATAGCCGCGCGCGCGGTTGAACCACTTGACCAGCACCTTCTCAAAATCCCCGATCGGCACGACACCCGACACAGGTGATCGCTGTTGTGGCCGAATGGAAGACGCCGACTGGGTCACCGACGTCGAATCATCAATGTGGATGATCCGCAATGCCTGAAAGCCGCGCTGGCGACGCACGGCTTCGCAGGTGACAGTTGCACCTTCGCCAAGCGCGGTCACACCTGCCTGCTTCAAACAAGTCAAATGAACAAGGACATCTTCGCGACCATCATCGGGGATGATAAAGCCATACCCCTTCACGGCATCAAACCATTTGACGGCGCCTGTGATCTCAAAACTCGCATCGGCGGATTCTTCCGCACTTTCTAAACGCTCTTGCATCCCCACCACGATCTCACTCCATACGACACGGTCAGCAAACAGGCTGCAATCGCGCATCGCCGGTGTACTCAATCGGCCCGTGGTTCCTCCCCAGGACCCCCTAACAGTCAGTAACTATAACAATCGCATGAAAACAAAGAAAGTCATCATGAAAGTCATCCCTCTCTTGTCTTGATTGATCCGCCGACCAGTTGTGCTTGCCCCTCAATGGCGAAGCAATTATGAAGGATCAGCCGGTTGGCAGACCGGACGAGACCAACGCCACATCAATCGATTGCCCGCCAGAGACGTATCCGGAGCTGACAAACAATGACAAGGGCGATCGGTCTGGGGGTGGGGTTATTCGGTCTCTGGCTCGCCTTGTCGGGCTATTTTGAGCCATTCCTGCTCAGCCTTGGCCTTCTATCTTGCATTGCAACAGCATTGATCGCCTGGCGTATGGGCCTCCTGGATGGCGAAACCGTGCCTTTGGAACTGCCTGTCAGCCTTCTGGCTTATTGGGCCTGGCTCGGACGCGAGGTCTATCGTTCCAGCATCGCCGTTTCCCGCGTCATTCTTGCCCGGGAGATGCCCCTCGCCCAGCAATTGATTGCCGTGCCGACCAGGCAGCAGACGGCCATGGGCCATGTGATTTTCGCCAACTCCATCACGCTGACGCCCGGCACGGTCACCGTCGAGACCTCGCCCGACACCTATCTCATCCACGCGCTGACCGACGCCGCCGCCGATCTCTCGGCCTTTGCGGATATGGATGCACGCGCGGCCAAAGTGGGCGGCTAACCCATGTTCATCACCATCCTCATGGCCCTGATGATTGCGATGATGCTGGTCATTGCGCGCCTCTTTGCCGGACCGACACTCTACGACCGCATCCTCGCCACCAACAGCTTTGGCACATTGACGGTGTTGCTGATCGGCTTGCTCGGTTTTCTGACGGCGCGGCCCGAGTTTCTTGACATCGCCATTCTCTATGCGCTGATCAATTTCGTCAGCACCATCGCCATCCTCAAATTCTTCCGTTATCGCGACCTGTCTCTCGGTCTGATACGCGCCGCCGCTCCGGAGGAGGATCAGCCCCATGCATGAGATCCTTCTGATTGGCGCCGATCTGGCAAGCTGGTTCTGCTTTATTATGGGTGGTGGTTTTCTTCTGATCGGCGCCATCGGCCTCATACGCCTGCCCGACTTCTGGGCGCGACTTCACGCCGCCGGCGTCATCGACACGATGGGGGCCGAGTTCATCCTGATCGGCATGATGTTTCAGGCCGGCTTCACACAAGTGACCGTCAAGCTCATCCTGATCGGCCTGTTTCTCTTCGTCACCAGCCCGACCTCCACCCATGCGCTTGCCAATGCGGCATGGGTCGCGGGCCTCATGCCTCAAGGCATGAAGAAGAATGAAAGCGACAAGATCGTCCATGAGGAGCAGGCATCATGATCTCCGGCGCCACTTCCGCCATCATCATCGACGCCCTGCTCTTCACGCTGATGGTGGCAACGGCCATTGCCATTCTCAATCTGCGCCATCTCTTTGCCGTGGTCATGCTGGCGGGCGTCTTCAGCCTGCTCTCGGCCGGTCTCTTCGTGACGCTGGATGCCGTTGACGTCGCCTTCACAGAAGCGGCTGTCGGCGCGGGCATATCGACTGTGCTCATGCTCGGCACCATGGCCTTGACCACAAGCGAGGAAAAACGCACGACACATTCGGCCTTTCTGCCGCTGCTTGTCTGCGTCGTGACTGGCGCCGCGCTGATTTACGGCACGCTGGACATGCCATCCTTCGGGGCGGCCGATGCGCCAATCCACCGGCATGTGGCCCCGGATTATATCAGCCGGACCATGCCTGAAACCGGCATGCCCAATATTGTCACCGCTGTTCTCGCCTCCTATCGCGGCTATGATACGCTCGGCGAAACCACCGTCATTTTCACCGCCGTCATCGCCGTTCTTTTGCTGCTTGGCTGGGACATCAAGGCTCGCAGCGCGGCCCGCAAAAAGAACGACGATGCAACGGAGGACGAGGCATGACCCGCCATATCGTGCTGCGCGTTGTCGCCAAGTTTTTGATCCCGCCCATCATCCTCTATGCCTTTTATGTGCAATGGCATGGTGACTTTGGCCCCGGCGGCGGCTTTCAGGCCGGTGTCATTTTCGCCGTCGCTTTCATTCTTTACGGTCTCGTCTTCGGACTTGAGGCCCTGGTGCGCGTTTTGCCGACCACCGTCATTCGCATCCTGTTCAGTCTCGGTGTGCTGATCTATGCGGGCACAGGCTTTCTGGCCCTCTTTTTCGGCAAGACATTTCTCGATTATTCCTATCTCGGCCACGACCCGGTGCATGCCCAGGAATGGGGCATCATGTTTGTCGAAATCGGTGTCGGCCTCACCGTTGCCACCGTCATGATCGCAATTTACATCGCCTTTGCCTCGCGCATTCCCTCCACCCGTGACGAGGACTGGTAGATGGGTTTTTCCGACCTCGTATCCGGGCATTACAATTACTGGCTTGTCATCGTGCTGATGATGACCGGGCTTTACATCACCGTGAGCCGCGGCAACCTCATCAAGAAAATCGTCGGTCTCAATCTGTTCCAGACCTCGGTTTTCATGCTCTACATCTCCATGGGCAAAGTGAAAGGCGGCACGGCACCGATCCTGACCGGCGACCCGCAAACGGTTTATTCCAATCCCTTGCCGCATGTGCTGATCCTGACGGCCATTGTCGTCGGCATCGCCACAACAGCCCTCGCGCTCGCCCTGATTGTCCGCATTCGCGAGAGCTTCGGCACGATCGAGGAAGATGAACTCCTCAAGATTGATCATGAAATGGAAGCGGCCAAACCCGCCCCGACCAATCCGGCCGCCGCGCTGTTCTCCCGCCTTGGGGGACCGAACCCATGATCGCTGCCCTGTTGTCGAACCTGCCCGCGCTGCAAATCGTCGTGCCGCTCATGGCGGCGCCGATCTGCGCCATGGTTGCGCGTCCGCGCTTTGCCTGGGCCTGGGCGACAGCCATATCCTTCATTGCCTTTGCCATGTCGGTCGCCCTGTTCTGGCAGGTGCGCGATGGCAGCGTGATTTCATATGAGATGGGCGGCTGGGCGCCGCCCATCGGCATTGAATATCGCATCGATATTCTCAATGCCTTTGTCCTGATGATCATTTCAGGCATCGCCGCATTGGTGCTGCCTTACGCACGCCATAGCGTTGAAGCTGAAATCCCGCAAAGCCAGCATGCGTTTTTCTACACGGCCTTGCTGCTCTGCCTGACGGGCCTTCTCGGCGTGACCATCACGGGCGACGCTTTCAATGTCTTTGTCTTCCTCGAAATCTCATCGCTCTCAACCTATGCCCTCGTTGCCACCGGCGCGGCGCGGGACAAACGCGCCCTGACAGCCGCCTTCAATTACCTCGTCATGGGCACGGTCGGCGCGACCTTCTTCGTCATCGGCCTCGGCCTGATCTACATGATCACCGGCACGCTCAACATGGCTGATCTGGCCGCGAAGATCGCCGCCAATGGCGACAGCCGCACCCTGCGCATGGGCTTCTCCTTCATTCTCGTGGGCATCGGCCTGAAACTTGCGATGTTCCCCCTGCATCTCTGGTTGCCAAACGCCTATAGCTACGCCCCCTCAGCCGTGACGGCCTTTCTGGCTTCCACAGCCACCAAGGTCGCGATCTATGTGCTGCTGCGCTTCATGTTCTCGATCTTCGGCTTCGACTACGCCTTTCAGGCCGCGACATTGCAGTTTGTCCTCCTGCCGCTGGCGCTCATCGCCATGTTTGCCGCCTCGATCGTCGCGATCTTTCAGGAAGACCTCAAACGCATGCTGGCCTATTCGAGCATCGCGCAGGTTGGCTACATGCTGCTCGGCATGTCCTTCCTGACCCAAACGGGTCTGACCGCCACCATCATGCATCTCTTCAATCATGCCCTCACCAAGGGTGGCCTGTTCATGGCGGCTGGCTGCTTCATCTATGCCATCGGTTCCGCGCGCATCGATGATCTGCGCGGTCTTGGCCGCATCATGCCCTGGACATCGGCGGCCTTTGTCACGGGTGGCCTCGGTCTGATCGGCGTACCGCTGACAGCGGGCTTCATCAGCAAGTGGTATCTGATGCAGGCCGCCTTCGCGCTGGGATGGTGGCCAGTTGCCATACTGGTCGTGCTGTCATCGCTTCTGGCTGTGGTCTATGTCTGGCGCGTCGTGGAAGTGCTTTATCTGCGCGACACGCGGGAAATCCCGGATCGCAAACCGGTTCCCCTCGCCATGCTGGCGCCCATGTGGATCATGCTGGGCCTTTCCGTCTTCTTCGGCATTGATGCGGACCTCACCATCTCCTCGGCCAGCCGTGCGGCCAATGCGCTGATCGGCGCCTCAAATATTTTCTGGCAGTGAGCATGGCATGACCCCCGCATATGTAATCCTCCTCGCCATCCTTGCTCCGCTGATCACGGCCTTTGTCGTCTCGCGCGCTGATGCGTTTACCGATGTTCGCGACGGCATCAGCATCCTGGGCAGCCTCGTCACCTTTGGTCTGGTGCTGACGCTGCTCTTTGCCGTCATTGGCGGCGCGGCCCTCACCTTCACCGCCTTTGAAATCATGCCCGGCCTGACCATGAGCTTCGCGCTCGAACCGCTCGGCATGCTGTTTGCCACGGTGGCCTCGGGCCTGTGGATCGTCACCGCGGCATACTCCATGGGCTACATGCCTGCCGCGGAAGAAAAGCATCAGACGCGCTTCTACACCTGCTTTGCTCTCGCCATCGCCGCCGCTCTCGGCATTGCCTTTGCGGGCAACCTGTTCACGCTTTTCATCTTCTATGAAATGCTGACCGTCGTGACTTATCCGCTGGTCGCCCACAAGGAAACGCCTGAGGCCCGCGCCGGGGCCCGCACCTATATTTCGATCCTGCTTGGCACCTCGATCGCGTTTTTCCTGACCGCCATCATCTGGACATGGAGCCTGACGGGCACACTGGAGTTCACCCCCGGCGGCATTCTCGCCGGCCATATCAGCCCGGTCTTCACAGCCATACTGCTCGCGTTCTTCGCCTTCGGCATCGGCAAGGCGGCGCTCATGCCGTTCCATCGCTGGCTGCCCGCCGCCATGGTCGCGCCCACACCGGTCAGCGCCCTCCTTCATGCTGTTGCCGTCGTCAAGGCAGGTGTCTTCACACTGCTCAAGGTCGGTATCTATATTTTCGGCATCGGGCTTTTGTCACGCACCGGCGCATCGCAATGGCTGATGTGGCTTGCCGCCGCCACCATTCTCATCGCTTCCGTTGTTGCCATGACGCAGGACAATCTCAAGGCACGGCTTGCTTATTCAACCATCAGCCAGCTTGCCTATGTGACACTGGGGCTGGCGCTTGCCAATCAACTCGGCGTCATCGGCGGCGCCTTGCAAATCGCCACCCATGCGCTCGGCAAGGTCACGCTCTTCATGTGCGCAGGCGCAATCTATGTCGCAACCCACAAGACCCGCGTCAGTGAAATGGATGGATTGGGCCGCACCATGCCTTTCACCTTCGCGGCCTATGCGATTGCGGCTTGCAGCATCATCGGCCTGCCGCCCATGGGTGGCGCCTGGAGCAAATGGTATCTGCTGATGGCAAGTGCGGATGCAGGCCACCAAAGCATGATGATCGTGCTCATGGCTTCCTCGCTCCTCAATGTCGCCTATCTGCTGCCGCTTGCCGCGCGCGGCTTCTTTTTCGCGCCACAGCGCCAGCGCGCTTACGATACTGAATCCTTGCCCACCGGCTTTGCCGCCATCAGGGAAGCGCCCCTGCTCTGTGTTGCGCCACTCTGCGTCACGGCACTTGGCTGCATCGTGCTCTTTTTCGCCTCAGGCGCTGTTTATGATTTCCTTCTCACCATCCCGCTGCTCGCGCCGGAAGGGGTGACGCCATGACAGAGACCCGCAAGAAGGATCAGGCCACGATGCCGCTGCTCGCGCGTCTCCTGCTCTGGACGGATGGGCCACGCGCCATTCTCGGCATCATTGTCGTCATTGGCCTGATCTGCGCCGCGCTGGCGGGCACCGACCTGTTGCATCACCGGCATGTCAATTTCGATGTCGAGGAAACGCCCTTCATCTATGGCCTCTTCGGCTTTGTGGTCTATGCCGTCATCGTCTTTCTCGCCAAGGGCCTGCGCCGCCTGATTTCGCGCCCGGAAGATTATTACGGCCCGCACGCCACCGATAGCGAATCCGAATTCGCCGCCGGGACAGAGCAAGCTCAGGAGACCGACCATGCCTGAGTTTTTGACCCCGGCACTGGCCTATATTGGCGGCGCCGTTTTCGCGCCCTTCATTGTCAGCGAAAGACTGCGTCAGATATTCATGCTGACAATCCCGGTGCTCGCGCTCACCGTGTTCTGGAATCTGCCGGAAGGCACCTATGCCGCCTTCAACTATATGAACATGCATTTCGGCCTGCTGCGCGTCGATAAACTCTCGCGCATTTTCGGGTTGATCTTCTCCCTCGCGGCCTTCATTTCGATCCTTTACGCCTGGCATGTGAAGGACAAGCTGCAACAAATCACGACGCTGCTTTATGCCGGTGCGGCGATCGGCGCGGTTTTCGCCGCCGACCTCGTAACGCTTTTTGTTTTCTGGGAGGGCACGGCGCTTGCTTCCGTCTTCCTCATCTGGGCGCGGCGCACGCCCGGCGCCTATCACACCGGCATGCGCTACCTCATCATCCAGATCGGTTCGGGCGTCATCCTGCTGACAGGCGTTGTCCTGCAATATCAGGCCACGGGCTCGCTCGCCTTCAATGCCATGAAACTTGAAAGCTCTGGCACCTGGGCCATCTTCATCGCCTTTGGCATCAAATGTGCCTTTCCGTTGCTGCATAACTGGTTGCAGGACAGCTACCCCGCCGCCACGGTCACAGGCGCGGTCACGCTGTCATCCTTCACCACCAAGCTCGCCATCTATGCGCTCGCCCGTGGCTTTCCCGGCACCGAATTGCTGATTTACATCGGCGCGGTGATGACGCTCTTTCCGATCTTCTTTGCCGCCATCGAAAACAATCTCCGCCGCGTGCTCGCCTATAGCATCAACAACCAGCTTGGCTTCATGGTCGTCGGCATCGGCATCGGCACGCCGCTGGCGCTCAACGGAACGGTGGCGCATGCCTTCTGCCACATTCTCTACAAGTCGCTGTTGTTCATGAGCGTCGGCGCGGTCATGTATCGCACCGGCACGAGCAAGGCATCCGAACTGGGTGGGCTCTACAAGTCGATGCCGCTCACCATGATTTTCTGTGTCATCGGGGCCCTGTCGATTTCCGCCTTCCCGCTTTTTTCGGGCTTCGTCTCCAAAAGCCTGATCCTCTCGGCCGCCGCCGGTCAGGGCCAGTTCTGGATCTGGCTTGTGCTCGTCATCGCCTCGGTCGGTGTGCTTGAGCATTCCGGCATCAAGATCCCCTTCTTCACCTTCTTTGCCCATGACAGCGGCAAGCGCGTGCAGGAAGCCCCCGCCCACATGCTCGTCGCCATGGGCATCGCCGCCTTTTTCTGCATCGGCATTGGCGTCTATCCGCAAGCGCTCTACGCCATGCTGCCCTATGATGCGAGCTATGTGCCCTACACGACCTCGCATGTCGTGACGCAGTTGCAGTTGCTCTTCTTCGCGCTTTTCGCTTTCGCACTGCTCATGCGCTTCGGCCTCTATCCGCCGGAGTTCCGCTCAACCAATCTCGACTTCGACTGGGTTTATCGCCGTGCCCTGCCAAGCCTGACGCGACGTGTGGCAGACCTTGTTGAACGCACATGGCATGGTGTGACCCGGCTGGCGCTTTATCGCCTCGACCGTTTTCTGGTGCTCATCTATCGCGCCCATGGGCCACAAGGGCCGCTTGCCCGCACCTGGCCCACAGGCTCCATGGTGCTCTGGATTGCCGTGCTCCTTGGCATGACACTCATCCTCACCTATCTATAGGGGCGCAAAGCCCATTCCCGTTCAGAAGGAAACCGCCATGGATATGTCCGGCGAATACAAGATACCGGCCCCACGCGAAACGGTCTGGGCGGCCCTGAACGACGCCGACATGCTGCGCCAGTCCATTCCCGGCGCGGAATCCGTTGTGAAAACGGCGGATGACGAGTTTGAAGCTGTCGCCAAGACCAAGATCGGTCCCGTCAGTGCGCGTTTCAAGGGCAAGGTCAAACTGACCGATATCGACCCGCCAAATGGCTATACGATTTCGGGGGAAGGCAATGGCGGCGCAGCCGGCTTTGCCAAGGGTGCGGCCAAAGTCAGCCTCACCGAGACGGGCGACGGCGGCACATTGCTGGCCTATACTGTCAATGCGCAGGTCGGCGGCAAACTCGCCCAGATCGGCCAGCGCTTCATTGATTCAACAGCTGCGAAAATGGCCGAAGAATTCTTCAGCAATTTCTCGGCTCTGACAGGCGGTAGCAAAGTGGCAGACGACAAAATCCCCGAGCTCGTCGAAGAATTGGCCGAAGGCATCGCGCCGAAATCTCCCGATTATGACGCCATGGCGCCAACCGGCATTCCGATGGTCCCCGACGAGGATGTGGGCTTCAGTCTCTCCCCCTGGGTCTGGGGCACATTGCTGATCGTCGCCCTGGTCGTTGGCCTGCTTCTGCTGCGCGGCTGACTTGACGCGCGACTGACTAAGATCGACAATCCAGTCATCCAATGACAGTGCAGCACATCAAGCTGCCCCTTATTGATGGGAACCCCCGCATGCCCGCCATCTCGCTGAAAGTAAACGGAAACACGACAAGCGGAGAGGTTGAGGCAAGAACCTTGCTGGCCGATTTCCTGCGCGGGCAATTGGGCCTGACAGGCACACATGTCGGTTGCGACACCAGCCAATGTGGCGCCTGCGTTGTTCACCTCGATGGCAAGGCGGTCAAATCCTGCGCCGTGCTTGCCGTGCAGGCTGACGGATCGGAGGTCACGACGGTGGAGGGTCTCGCCCGCAATGGCGAGCTTCATCCCGTTCAAAAAGCCTTTCGCGAGCATCATGGCCTGCAATGCGGTTTCTGCACACCGGGCATGATGATGACGGCTGTGGATATGATCCGCCGCAAGCCCGTGCTTGATGAGGCAACCGTGCGCGCAGAACTTGAAGGTAATCTCTGCCGCTGCACCGGCTATCACAATATCGTCAAGGCCGTGCTTGCCGCTGCCAGCGATATGTCAAAAGAAAACCAGTGAGGGAGCGGTCATGTATCAGTTCAATTATCTCCGCCCCCAATCGCTTGCCGAGGCTGCAAGCCAGCTCGCCAGCCTGGATGATCCCAAGCTGATCGCAGGCGGACAGACACTCATCCCGACGCTCAAGCAGCGTCTCGCCATGCCGAGCGACCTGATCGACATCAGCGCATTGCACGAACTGAGCTTTATTCGCGCCGAAGGCGATGCCGTGACGATTGGCGCGGCCACACCCCATGCCGATGTCGCAACCTCGGCGGTCTTGCGCCAATCCATCCCGGCGCTTGCCGACCTTGCCAGCCATATCGGCGATCCTGCCGTGCGCCATCGCGGCACGCTGGGCGGCTCCATCGCCAATAACGACCCGGCCGCCGATTATCCCGCCGCCTGTCTGGCGCTCGATGCCAAAATTCACACAACCGGTCGCCTGATCGAGGCGGACAAGTTTTTCACCGGCATGTTTGAAACCGCGCTTCAGCCGGGCGAGATCATCAGGGAGGTGACATTCCCCCATCCTGAAAAAGCCGCCTATGCCAAGTTTCCCAATCCTGCCTCGCGCTATGCCATGGTCGGCGTCTTTGTCGCCAAGGGGCCATGGGGCATCCGCGTCGCCGTGACGGGCGCCGGACAGAACGGCGTTTTCCGCTGCGAAGAGCTGGAGGCGGCGCTCGCCAGAAACTGGTCGCCGGAGTTTGTCGCCGCCATCAGGATATCGCCCGAGGGCATCAACAGCGATCTTCATGGAACGGCGGCGTATCGTGCGCATCTCATCACCGTGATGGCAAAACGCGCCGTCACAGCGACGCTTGCCTGATGTCAACGCCCGACACGCGCCACGATCACGTGCTCGAACAGGCCGCCGCCTGGGTCCGGGCCGGTCATGGCGTGGCCCTCGCCACTGTCATTGAAACCTGGGGTTCGGCACCGCGCCCCGTCGGTTCGCAACTCGCCATTCGCGACGATGCCGCCTTTGTCGGCTCCGTCTCAGGCGGCTGTATCGAAGGCGATGTCGTGACCCGCGCGCTTGACGCGATCGACACAGGCAAGCCGGAACTTCTGGAATATGGCGTGGCCGATGCCCGCGCCTGGGAAGTGGGACTGGCCTGTGGTGGCCGTATCCGCGTTCTCGTCGAACCGGTCATGATCTGACATGAAGCGCGAAATCCTCGAACAACTGGTCAGGGATCGCGCTGCCAAACGCGCCGTGGTGTTGGCCACAAGGCTCAGTGATGGCATTGAAAAATGCCTCTACCCCGATGAAACATCTGACAAAGACGCCCTTCTTCAAGCGGCATCTGAAGTTCTGTCCACGGACAAAGCGCGTCTCTTTCAGGCCGGGGATGGCGAATGGTTCCTCAATGGCTTCAACCCGCCCTTGCGCCTCATCATTGTCGGTGCGGTTCACATCGCCCAGCCGCTCGCCCGGTTCGGCACGCTGGCTGGCTATGATGTGAGCGTCATTGATCCGCGCACCGCCTTTGCGACGCCAGACCGCTTCCCCGATATTCGGCTGCTCACCGATTGGCCGGACGAAGCCATGGCGGCGCTGCAACCCGACACACGCACGGCGATTGTCACCCTGACTCATGACCCCAAGCTCGATGATCCGGCGCTCATCGCGGCGCTGCGCTCGCCATGCTTCTATATCGGTGCGCTGGGCAGTCGCAAAACCCATGCCGCACGACTGGCGCGTCTGACCGCCGCCGGTTTCAGCGCGGACGAGCTCACCCGCATTCATGGTCCCGCAGGCCTTGCCATTGGCGCCCGCAGTCCAGCCGAAATCGCCCTGTCCATCATGGCGCAGATGACCGAAAGTTTGCGCACATGATCTTCGGCAACATGCTGGCAGCCGAGGCCGAAGGCGCGATCCTCGCGCATTCGATCCATGCCGGTGATGTCCATTTTCGCAAAGGGCGGCAACTGAGCGCCGCCGATATTCAAACCCTCATCGCGGCCGATATTCTCAAGATCACGGCCATTCGCCTCGAAACCGATGACGTGCCCGAAGATGACGCCGCCCTTGCCCTGGCATGTGCCATCGCCGGGCCACATGTCACGGTGAGCGAGGCTTTCACGGGCCGGGCAAATCTTTTCGCCACAAGCGCTGGCGTCGTGACGATAGATCGCCAGCGCATCACCCGTCTCAATCTATTGGGCGAAGCCCTGACCATCGCCACGCTTCAGCCCTTTGACCGGGTGGAGAGCCGTCAAATGCTCGCCACCATCAAGGTCATTCCCTTTTCCGTACCGCGCAGCCAGCTCGACAATGCGCTCGAAATTGCCCATGAGGCCGGTCCGCTCATTGCAACACGGCCCTTCAAGCCCCACGGGCTCGGCCTGATCGCCACGACGCTGCCCGGCATGAAGTCCGGTATATTTGACAAGTCACGCAAAGTACTTGACGCCCGCCTCACCGCCATGGGCAGCACCATTACACGCGAAATCCGCTGCGGTCATAATGAAGCAGATGTCACGGCGGCACTGCGCGAACTGGTGGACGAAGGCGCGAGCCCCGTGCTCATTCTGGGCGCATCGGCCACGACCGACCGTGAAGATGTGATCCCGGCTGGTATCGCGCGCGCTGGCGGCGATGTCCGCCATTTCGGCATGCCGGTCGATCCCGGCAATCTCCTGCTGCTCGCCAATCTGGGGCAAGTACCCGTCATCGGCCTGCCCGGCTGCGCCCGCTCGCCAGCCGTCAATGGCTTTGACTTCGTTCTGGCGCGACTTCTCGCAGGCCTGCCTGTCACCCCGGGTGACATCATGCATATGGGCGTCGGCGGTTTGTTGAAAGAAATCCGCACCCGCCCGCAACCACGCGAGGGTGGCAAACCCCTCACCATTTCCGCACCGTGCATTGCCGCGCTCATTCTGGCTGCCGGGCGCTCCAGCCGCATGCAGGGGCCAAACAAGCTCCTCGCCGAAATCGACGGCAAAGCCATGGTCGCACGCATGGCGGACGCAGCCCTTGCCAGCGCCGTCGAGCATGTGATTGTTGTCACCGGTCATCAGGCTGATGAGATCGCCAACGCCCTTTCGGGCCGCAACATCACATTCACGCATAATCCTGACTATGCCGAAGGGCTGAGCACGTCACTCATCGCCGGTCTCAAAGCCCTGCCCGGGGAATGCGATGGCGTCGTCATCTGTCTGGCGGATATGCCGGACATCACATCGGCTCACATCAATCGCCTGATTGCAGCCTTCGATCCCGATGAAGGCCGCGGCATCTGCGTGCCCATAGTGGAGGGCAAGCGCGGCAATCCCGTCTTGTGGAGCACGAGCCATGTGCCGGAAATGCTGGCGCTCAAGGGCGATGTCGGCGCCAAACATCTGATTGGCGCGCATGAGAGCGAGGTCTGTGAAGTGGCCATGCCGGACGCCGCCACGCTCCTCGATATCGACACCGCCCAGGCGCTTGCCGACCATCGCGCGCGATAAGACAAGGCAACCTCTCATTCAGGCATTAATGCGGTCGGGGCTGCTGCATCGCCGCCTCAATGGAGGCCAGCACTTCGCGCCAGGCTTTATCCGTTTCAGCGGTCCATGCTTCGCCCAGAATGGATTTGAAGCTCTCCATCATGTTTTCAAAAAACGTGGTAAAAATGCTGGAAGGCACGCCCATATTGCCGTGATTGATATGCTCGCTGTGCAGCAGACTGACGGAATATTGCCGGGGGCCGACAAAATCAATCAGGCTCTCAATCGCTTCACTCAACATATGGCCGCGCGCCGTGCCAGATTTATCCAATATGAAGAGGGGTTCCATTTCAGGATACCGCTCAAACAATCGCTGATAGACAAGCGGTGTCGGGTCATCGCATCGCTCGGAAACCAGATCGAGGCTTTTCAGTATCAGTTCGCTGTTCATCCCATCCTCCTTCTTTGTTCAGCGCCCTTGCAGGCGCTTCAGAGCCTTGCCAGAAATGCCGATCGCGGCCCCATGACAAGGTCATCGCCTTCGCGCCGTACCGACCCCGTACCCGCAGGCAATTCGCGGGCAATACGATCAGACGCCACCGGCAATTTCACGTGTTGTTCTTCCCGACCGAGATTGAACAGGCAGAGAATATGCTCGCCTTCGCCCTGACGCTCAAAGGCAAGGATCGGATCAGCCATCTTGCGGAATGCGATCTCACCCCGCATCAAGGCCGGATGATCCTTGCGCAGCTTCACGATGCGTCGTGCATGGGCGAGCACCGATCCGGAATCCTGTTCCTGAACATCCCGCGCCCGAATGCGATGATATTCCGGCACGGGCAACCATGGCTGCACCTTGCTGAAGCCTGCATGCAGCATTTCCGATTGCCATGGCATGGGTGTGCGGCACCCATCGCGTCCCTTGGCCCAGGGAAAATAGAGATCACCCACCGGATCGCGTATCTCATGCCGCGCCAGATCGACTTCCGGCAGGCCCAGCTCCTCACCCTGATACATCAGCACCGTACCGCGCAGGCACATCAGCAATGTCAGCGCGAGCTTTGCCAATTCATCATCGCCCTGCCCGCCACCCCAGCGCGTGACCGGCCTGACAGTATCGTGGTTTGAAAACGTCACGCAGGGAAAGAGGCCCTCAATATGGCCGACCGTATTCTTGTAATAGGCTTCCACCATGCCTGGCGTGAAATCCCACGCTTCGAGAAAATGAAACGTGTATCCGGTATGCAGCCGCTCCGGTCCACCGGCATAAAGCGGCAACATGGAGGGTTCTTCGGAAAATTCGCCAAAGGCCAGGCGATCATCATATTCCTTCATCACCTTGCGCACGAGCTTCATCGACCATTCGTTTTCCGGCGTATTGGCGTCACGAATATGCTTTTGCAGACGTGGCGCATGGGCCCAGTCAAAAAAGCTGCGCTCGGCAAGCGGCAGAGGCGGATTGTCGCGCAGCGCGGCGTCATGGACATAGGAATTGGCGACATCCAGCCGGAACCCATCCACGCCGCGATCCAGCCAGAAGCGCAGCACATTCATGCAGGCTTCCACAACTTCAGGATTGTGGAAATTGAGCTTGGGTTGGCTTTTCAAGAACTTGTGGAAATAATATTTGCGCCGCAGCGGATGCCACGACCAGGCCGGACCGCCAAAGGCGCTCATCCAGTTATTGGGCGGTGTGCCATCTTCCTTGGCCTCTGCCCAGACATACCAATCCGCCTTGGGATTATTGTCAGACAACTGACTTTGCTGAAACCATGGATGCTCGTCAGATGTATGCGCCAAGACCTGATCGATCATCAGTTTGAGGCCACGCTCATGCGCGCCTTCCACAAGCCGGTCAAAATCCGCCAGCGTCCCCATGTCAGTGGCGACATCGCAATAATCTGAAATGTCATAGCCAAAGTCGCGATTGGGCGAGGGATAGAAAGGTGACAGCCAGATCGCATCCACACCGAGACCGGCGATGTAGTCGAGTTTTTCCTCAATGCCTTTAAGGTCGCCAATCCCGTCGCCATTCGTGTCGCGGTAGCTGCGCGGATAAATCTGATAGACTACAGCGCCTTGCCACCAGGCCGCCTTCTGCTTTTTGTTGTTCATTTTTATGTGAGCCGATCCTGCCCCTAAGCGCCCTTGACCCGACAACTCTAATGCGTTGTGCTGACAATCGAAACCACACATCGCAAAAGAAGCTGGCTTGACAGCCGGATTGTTCGCGGGATTCCTGAATGAGCCAGAAGCGCGTTGCACTGATCACCGATTTTACCCATTTTCTCGGCGCCCCCGCCGCCCGCGCCATGATGGCGGAAGGCGTCACGATTTTCGGTCTGGACGCCGGTTTTGCCGACGCTGCCACGCGCAGCAAGTATGAGGCCGAATTGCCGGGCATGGTCGCGCTTGCGCCCGCCAAACCGGAAGCGATCATTGCCGATATTCTCGCGTGCACCGGCCAGCTCGATATTCTTGTCAATAATGACGCTTGGCCCGCCATGCGTGGCCCGATTGGCGAGGCGACCGACAAGGACCTGCATGAAACATTTGAAGCGCTGGTCTTCAAATCCTTCGCCATCACACGCGCTGCCGCCCCGCACATGAAAGCCCGCAAGCAAGGCAAGATCCTGTTTCTCTCGTCCGCCGCGCCACTCAATGGCATCCCGAATTACAGCATCTATGCCGCCGCACGCGGCGCTGCCAATTCGCTTGCCTTGACACTCGCCAAGGAGCTTGCCGCCGACAATATCCAGGTCAATGCGCTGGCCTTCAATTTCATTGAAAGCCCGGATTATTTCCCGGCCTCGCTGATGGAAGACGCAAGATCGCGCGAAAAAATCCTCGGCAATATTCCCATGCGCCGTCTCGGCAAACCGGAAGAAGCCGCCGCCCTTGTCGCCTTCATCGCCAGCAACAAGGCAGACTTTATTACAGGTCAGCTCATCCCCGTTGCGGGCGGCTGGGCCACAGCGCGTTAGGACGCCGCATGGAAGAAACACGCATCGAAGTTGTCGGCCTCGATCATATCTATCTGACCGTATCCGACATGATCGCTCGCCGCTGGAGTGAGATGAGCGCGTTTCTCAATCCCGTCGCCAGGCTCAAACCCGAATGAGAGCTAGTTAAGCTGCGTCACGGACGAGAGCACCGGGCCGATTTCGTCATGGATCACGAGATCGGCAATCTCATCAAGCGGCGTTGCTTCGCGATTGAGGATAACGAGTGAGGCACCGTTTTTCCTGGCGAGGATCGGAAACCCTGCTGCCGGATAGACCTGTAACGACGAACCGATGGCAATGAAGAGATCGCAGCCAAGCGTCGCGTCCCGCGCCCGGTCCATTTCAGCTTCCGGCATCGCCTGCCCGAAGGAAATGGTTGCCGACTTCACGATGCCGCCACACGAAATGCAGGCGGGCGGCTCGCCCGTCAGCTCAAGCATGGCTTTCACATCGTCAAGCTCGTGCCGTGCGCCGCAGTCAAGACATCTGGCATATGTGCCATTGCCATGCAGCTCGATGATTTTCCCGGGTGGCACGCCGGAATGCTGATGCAGATTGTCGATATTCTGCGTGATGACATGGCTCACCCGCCCCTCATCCACAAGTTTGGCAATCGCCATATGGCCCTTGTTCGGCGCCGCCCCGATCATCGTCTGATCGATTTCAAACTTGCGCCGCCAGGCTTCGACGCGCAATTCGGGCGAGCGCAGAAAATCCTTGAAATCAATCGGCGCCATCCTGGTCCACAAGCCGCCGGGGCTGCGAAAATCCGGTACGCCGGATTCCGTGCTGATTCCCGCCCCGGTGAAAACCACAATCCGGGCCGCTTCATCAATGGCGCGTCTGAGCTCTCTCACGCTTGCCTCGTGACTTTTTCATTTTGATGCCCATATTAGCCCCAAGGCATCCATCCGTTAAGCGCGAGGCACGCATGAAATATCTCCACACCATGGTCCGCGTCGGCGATCTCGACAAGTCGCTCGACTTTTATTGCAACAAGCTGGGTCTGGAACAGCTTGGCCGCTACGATAATGAAGGCGGGCGCTTTTCGCTGGTTTTCCTCGCCGCGCCCGGCCAGAAGGAAGCACAAGTCGAGCTGACACATAATTGGGACCCGGAGGAACTCGGCGAAGGCCGCAATTTCGGTCACCTCGCCTATCAGGTCGATGACATTTATGCACTGTGCCAGAAGCTCATGGCGGCAGGTGTCACCATCAACCGCCCGCCGCGCGATGGCCACATGGCTTTCGTGCGCTCGCCCGACAATATCTCGATTGAACTGCTGCAAAAGGGTCCGGCCCTGCCGCCGCAGGAGCCCTGGGCCTCCATGCCCAATACCGGCCACTGGTAAAACCACCCCCAAGAAAAACGGCCCGCCTGATCAGGCGGGCCGTTTCAGTTTAGGCGGCGAGGAAGCCTTCAAGCCGTTTGCGGATGATCGTCTCGGCTTCATTCATGATCCGGTCAATGAGTTCCTTGCAGGTCGGAATGTCATGAATGAGGCCCGCCACCATGCCGCAGCTCCAGGCGCCGGCATCCATCAGGCCTTCCTGCATGACGCGCGGATAGACGCCGCCGACAAGCTCGCGAATGTCGTCAATGCCAAGACCCTCGCCTTTGGATTTTTCAATCTCGACAATCTTTTCGACGGCGGCATTGGTCAGCACGCGCTCGGTGTTGCGCAGATTGCGCATGATGAGACGTGTGTCGAGTTCACTCGCCGCCACAATCGCATTCTTGACGTTGATATGCACCGGCGCTTCTTTTGTCGCGATAAAGCGCGTGCCCATATTCATGCCTTCAGCGCCCAGCGCCATGGCGGCGACAAGCGAGCGGCCATCGGCCATGCCGCCTGATGCAACAAACGGGATTTTCAATTCTTCCGCCGCGCGTGGCAACAGGATCATGTTGGGAATATCGTCTTCACCCGGATGACCGCCGCACTCAAAACCGTCAACACTCACCGCGTCGCAGCCGATCTTTTCGGCCTTCAGCGAATGGCGAACTGACGTGCATTTGTGGATGACCTTGATGCCCGCGCCCTTGATCTTGTCCATATAGGCTTCCGGGCTGCGGCCTGCCGTTTCAATCGCCTTGACGCCACCGGCAATGATCGCGTCGATATATTCCGGGTAAGGCGGATTGGCAAAGCCCGGCAGAAAGGTCAGGTTCACGCCGAAAGGCTTGCTGGTCATCTTGCTGCATTTGGCAATTTCGTCGGCGAGCTTTTCCGGTGTCGGCTGCGTCAGACCGGTGATGATGCCGAGGCCACCGGCATTGGAAACAGCCGCCGCCATTTCCGCCAGACCGACGAAATGCATACCGCCCTGAATGATCGGATGCGCAATGCCGAAAAGTTCCGTGATGCGTGTTTTCATGTCCCTGCCCTGATGCTCGGCCTGAGGCCGGTTTATTGTTCTGGGTTCCTTTTTAGCATCCTGGCAGAACATGGCCTATCGCCAAGGGCCTGCCACCATCCATCAATCATCTCTGCAAATCTGGACGGATAGCTGATTGTCATCTCGTTATGGCTAGCGATCAGCGTGAAAAATAGATATTTTATGTGTATTAATGCATATCACCACTTGATGCACCCTCAGGAAATACATATAAATACACATGAAAAGTCGGGACGTTATCAAAGCGCTTGAGGCAGATGGCTGGGTCGAAGTGGCTCAAGCTGGCAGCCATAAGCAGTTCAGGCATCCCGTCAAGAAAGGCCGCGTCACTGTTCCTCATCCCAAACGGGATTTGCCCATTGGCACACTGCGAAGCGTCGAAAAACAGGCCGGTATCAAACTTCAGAAGGCAGACAAATGACCGCATACATCGCCATCATCCATAAGGATCCCACAAGCGACTATGGCGTTTCTTTTCCGGATTTCCCCGGCTGCATCAGTGCGGGCGAAACCCTGGACGAAGCACGTCTTATGGCGCTCGAAGCCTTGAGCGGGCATATCTCGGTGATGGAAGAGTATGGCGAGACCATCCCCGAACCCTCTACGCTCGAAACCGTGATGAAAGACCCAGACTTTGCTGATGGTGTTGCTGTGTTGATTGACGTGCCCCGGACCGTTAAATCCGTCAGGGTCAACATCACGGCGCCGGAAGATGTATTGAACGAGATAGATCGCTTTGCCGAGGCGCATGGCTATACGCGCTCAGGCTTTCTCATTCAGGCAGCGCTGGAAAAAGCCCGCGCTGCCTAAGTGTCTCAACCGTTGTCAATCATTGAGTGCAAAATGGTACGCCCTAGGGGAGTCGAACCCCTCTTTCCAGAATGAAAATCTGGCGTCCTAACCGATAGACGAAGGGCGCATCTGGCGCGACGCGCGGGCAGTGCGAAGCACCACCGAGACGCGCCTTATACGGCCCGAAAGCAGCTCTGACAAGCCCCGTTTCGCAACTGATTTCAAGCATATGGCGCGATTTTACGGCTGGGCGTCGCGTGTGGCCACGCCATCCTCGATATGCAGCTGAACCTCGCGCCGTCCCTGCCAGTCATCGGGCTTCAGGCGCCCCGCCAGATGCATCGGCCCGCTGCCCGGATCAAGCAAGGCCTTGCCCAAAGGCCCCTGCGCAGCGCGAAAAGCAATGGCCTTGAGCCGCCCGCCATCGTCGCTCGACAGGATGCAGCGCACATGTGCCCCGCCCACAAGATCGGCCCTGACAATTTTGACCGCCGGAATGGCAAAACGCGGCTCGGGATTGCCCGCGCCATAGGGTCCGGCCCGGTCCAGCAGCGCCAGAAGCGCGCGCGTCGCCCCGCGCAGCGAGACAACGCCATCCAGCCGCAAATCGCGTGATTCGGAGGCCGCCGCCACGCCCTCCGCCAACCGGACGGACAAAAAGTCCCGCAAGGCCTCAATCTTGTCCTCGCGCAGCGTCAGCCCCGCCGCCATGGCATGGCCCCCGCCATTGACGAGCAATCCGGCTTCGAGCGCGGCCGTGACAGCGCGGCCAAGATCAACACCCGAAATCGAGCGGCCCGAGCCCTTGCCCTCCCCCCTGGCATCAATGGCAATGACAATCGCCGGACGCTCATAGCGATCCTTCAGGCGGCTCGCGACAATGCCGATGACACCGGGATGCCAGCCCTTGCCCACCGCCATGATGACCGGCGGCAAGGCGTTGCGACGACTCGCGCCCAGCCCCTCCTCGACCTGCGCCAGGGCCGCTTCCAGCACCTGCGCTTCAATCGCCTGACGCTCCTTGTTGAGCACATCAAGCTCTTGCGAAATCGCCAGCGCCTCGTCGATATTCTCGGTCGTCAGGAGCCGCGCCCCCAGATCAGAGCGCCCGACACGACCGCCGGCATTGACACGCGGCCCAAGCAGAAATCCGAGATGATAGGTACCTGGCGTGCCGTCAAAACGCGACACATCGGCGAGCGCCGCCAGCCCGCGATTGGCGCGCTTGCCCATGACGCGCAAGCCTTGTGTCACAAAACCGCGATTGAGCCCGACAAGCGGCACGACATCGCACACCGTGCCCAGCGCCACGAGATCGAGCAGACCCATCAGGTCCGGCTCGTCGCGACCGTCGAAATGGTTGGCGCCGCGCAAGGCACGATTGATGGCGACAATGAAAAGGAACGCCACGCCGACAGCGGCGAGTGTGCCAAGCCCGCTCTCGTCATCCAGCCGGTTCGGGTTGACCAGCGCATAAACGGGCGGCAGCGCCGGTTCCGCCTGATGATGGTCGATGACGATGACCTCAAGCCCGGCATCCGCCGCCAGTCCCAGGGGCTTGTGCGCCATGGTGCCGCAATCAACCGTGATGATGAGGGCAATGCCCTCGTCGCGCAGGCTCATCAGCGCGGGCGCATTGGGGCCATAGCCTTCGCGGATACGGTCGGGAATATATATCCGCAACGGCGCGCCAACAGCACGGAAATAGCGATGCAGCAAGGCGCTCGATGTCGCGCCATCCACGTCATAGTCGCCAAACACGGCAACCTTTTCACCATCCATGATGGCGCGGGCGACGCGATCCGCCGCCTTGTCCATATCCTTCAACACGGAAGGATCAGGCATCAATGTCTTGAGACTGGGCGCAAGATAGGCGGCCGCCTCTTCCGGCGCAACACCACGCCCAGCGAGCACGCGCGCGACGATTTCGGGAAGGGCTTCGCGCTGGGCAATCGCCAGCGCCTGCCGATCATTGTCGAGCCGCCCGATCCAGGCCCGCCCCGTGACAGAGCGGTCAACTCCCAGAAAATAGCGCTTCACGCTCTCCAATGAGCCTCCCAATGATCCTCTGGCGGCCTCGGCCTATTTGAACTTTTCGATTGTCGGGTGGAACGACTTCACCCAACGCACTGTGCCGGTATGCGAGCGCATGACGATGGAATGTGTCGTGATACCGCCACGCTGATGATGAACGCCATCAAGCAGCCAGCCATCGGTCACGCCCGTTGCCGCGAAAATCACATCGCCCGACGCCATTTCCATCAGCTCGAACTTCTTGTTGAAGTCCTTGATGCCCATTTTCAGGGCGCGTGCCTTCTGCTCCTCGCTATTGGTGACGAGACGCGACTGCATCTGACCGCCAATGCAACGAAGCGCCGCAGCAGCAAGCACACCTTCGGGGGCGCCGCCGGTGCCGAGATAAATATCAACGCCGGTTTCAGGGTCAGTCGTCGCAATGACACCCGCCACGTCACCATCCGTGATGAGCTGCACGCGCGCACCGGTTTCACGCACGGCACGGATCAGGTCGGCATGGCGCGGACGATCCAGAATGCAGGCGGTGATTTGTGCAACATCAACCTTCTTGGCTTTCGCCAGCGCCTTGATGTTTTCGGCAGGTGTCGCATCGAGATCAACCAGGCCAGCGGGATAACCGCCGCCAATTGCGATCTTGTCCATATAGGTGTCAGGCGCATTGAGCAGCGTGCCGCCTTCTGCCGCCGCGAGCACGGCCATGGCATTGGGCATGGCCTTGGCGGTCAGTGTCGTGCCTTCCAGCGGGTCAAGTGCGATATCAACCTTGGGGCCTTTGCCGGTGCCAACCTTCTCGCCGATGTAAAGCATCGGCGCTTCGTCGCGTTCGCCTTCGCCAATCACCACCGTGCCGTCAATATCGAGCACGTTGAGTTCCTGGCGCATGGCATCGACGGCAGCCTGATCCGCCAGTTCTTCATCGCCGCGCCCAACCAGCAGCGAGGCGCAAACAGCAGCGCGCTCGGTCACACGTGTCATTTCCAATGCCAGCATACGATGCAGGGCCGAATTCTTCGCCGCCATTTGTAACTCCCGTCGGATCGTTCCGTTTGCCAGGAACATTCATCACATCTGTTGTCTCGCTCGCGCGAGTATTTTCAGCCCGGCGAATGCGCCGGATCATTCTCGATACGTATCATCAGCGGCTCACCCGCCACATCAGCATGTTCCGCCAAAAGCGTCATGGCTTTTCGCATCGTGTCTTCATCGGTTTCATGCGTCACGAAAACCACTGGCAACCGCCCCGATCCCGCCACCTTGCGCTCGCCACTTTGCACGATACGCTCAATAGACACCGAGGCCAGCGCCAGGGCACGCGTGATTTCGGCCATGCTGCCTGCGCGATCCACAGCAAAGAGCCGCAGATAGAACGCGCCCTTGTGATCATCATGCGAAGGTGCAACAGCCGTGCGAAGGTCTTTTGTCGGCACGATAAAGGGCGCAAAAACAAAGCCGCGCGCAATATCAATCAAATCCGAAACGACGGCTGACGCTGTCGGCCCTTCGCCTGCGCCCCGCCCTTCCAGCACAACCAGACCAACCCGGTCGCCCGTTACCGCAACAGCATTGAATACCCCGGACACCGCCGCCAACGGCGAACCAAGCGGCACAAGTGCCGGATGTACGCTCTGCACAATCCCGCCATCCACGCGTTCTGCCTTGCCGAGCAGCTTGATGCGATAGCCAAACTCGGCGGCATAGTGAATATCCGTCGTGCTGATCTTCTCAATGCCTTCGATCTTGACCTGCGAGAAATCAACCCTGGTCCCGAAAGCGAGGCTGGCGAGAATGGCGAGCTTATGAGCCGCATCAATGCCGCCCACATCAAAGCTCGGATCAGCTTCGGCATAGCCCAGTGCCTGCGCATCTTTCAGCACATCGGCAAAATCACGGCCAGTTTCTTCCATCTCGGTGAGAATATAATTGCACGTGCCATTGAGAATGCCCGACACGCTTTCAATCTCATTGGCGATGAGCCCTTCGCGCAGCGCCTTGACGATCGGGATGCCACCAGCAACAGCCGCCTCAAAATTGAGCGCCACGCCCCTGGCCTCGGCCATGGCGGCCAGCGCCACACCATGCCGCGCAATCAGCGCCTTGTTGGCGGTCACGACATGCTTGCCCGTGGCGAGCGCGGTTTCCACGAGATCACGCGCCGTGCCTTCA
The DNA here is from genome assembly GCA_963696585.1 of uncultured Alphaproteobacteria bacterium. Classification (GTDB taxonomy): domain Bacteria; phylum Pseudomonadota; class Alphaproteobacteria; order Parvibaculales; family Parvibaculaceae; genus Parvibaculum. The sequence goes on along the minus strand of CAVOKW010000028.1, from coordinate 2,111 downwards.
GCCCCGCCGATCAACTCGATGACAACATCAACGTCATCGGCGCGAGCGAGAGCCACGGCGTCGCTCTCAAAGCGAATGCCGGTGAGATCAATGCCGCGATCCTTATGGGCATCACGCGCGGACACAGCCACGATCTTCAGATCGCGACCGGAAGCCGACGACAAAACGGCGCCGCGTGCGGCGAGTATCTTGACAACGCCGACGCCCACAGTGCCAAGGCCGGCAACCGCTATACGAAGAGGCGCGCTCACGTCCGGCCTGCTCTTCCCGCGCTGGGATGTGGCACGACCGTGCCATTCTTCGCTTCATAATCGGCCAGAATCCTGTCGGCATTCTGCATGAACTTCTTCACGCTGCGCGCGGCCTGACGCACGCGCTGCTCATTCTCGACAAGACCGATACGCACAAAGGCGTCGCCATATTCGCCAAAGCCAATGCCGGGCGCGACAGCCACATCGGCATGTTCAAGCAACAATGTGGCAAAGCCGAGCGAACCGATATGCGCGAATTTTTCCGGGATCGGCGCCCAGGCAAACATCGTCGCAGGCGGGCTTGGAATATCCCAGCCAGCCGCCTTCATGCTCTCGATCAGCACGTCGCGGCGGTTCTGATAGATCATGCGGATTTCTTCCACACAATCCTGTGGACCGTTAAGCGCCGCGGCGGCCGCCACTTGAATCGGCGTGAACGCGCCATAGTCGAGATAGGACTTCACACGACCCAGAGCGCCGACGAGCTTTTCATTGCCGACCGCAAAGCCCATGCGCCAACCGGGCATCGCATAGGTCTTGGAGAGTGTGGTGAACTCCACCGTGCGCTCCTTCGCGCCCGGCACCTGCAACACGGAAGGCGGCGGCGTGATGCCGTCGAAATAGATTTCCGAATAGGCCAGATCCGAAATCAGATACATGTCGTGACGCGCGCAAAACGCGACCACATCCTTGTAGAATTCAAGATCGGCAATCTGCGCTGTCGGATTGGATGGATAGTTGATGACCAGTGCGATGGGCTTTGGCACCGAGTGCTTGACGGCGCGCTCCGCCATATCAAAAAAGCCTGAACCCACATCCAGCGGAATATTGCGCACAACCGCGCCCGCAATGATGAAACCGAAAGCATGGATCGGATAAGTCGGGTTTGGCACCAGAATGACATCGCCCGGCGCCGTGATCGCCTGCGCCAGATTGGCCAGGCCCTCTTTCGAGCCGAGTGTGGCAATGATTTCCGTTTCAGGATCGAGCTTCACACCAAAGCGGCGCTCGTAATAAGCCGCTTGCGCCCGGCGCAGGCCGGGAATGCCGCGCGAGGTTGAATAGCGATGCGTGCGTGGATCGCGGATCGTCTCCACCAGCTTTTCAACAATATGCGGCGGCGTCGGCATATCGGGATTGCCCATGCCGAAATCGATGATGTCGCGCCCTTCGGCGCGTGCCTTGGCCTTGAGCCGGTTCACGACCTCGAAAACATAGGGCGGCAGACGTTTAATGCGATGAAATTCTTCGCTCATGGCTTTTTCCTGAAGGCGCCACATGAATAAATTGTCCGGTTGCTGATGCGCCCGGCAGGCCGTCCTTATAGACCAAAATCCCCGGAATCATCCAAGGCAAAAGGGCACAAAGGACAAGAAGTCAGGCACAAAACGTCCTGAAAGGTGACAGGACGGCCGGTCAGTTGACAACTCTGGGGAAGAATATGCCGGATTCGCAGGCTCCAGCCTGAATCCGCTTTGGTCTGCCTCAGGGTTTGGCTGTCTCGGCGGGCTGAACTTCGACCTTGGTGGTCGGGGCGCCGCGCACGGCCGGATCGTCGGCCTCGGTCACGGCACCGTCCTTGTCGTCCTTGGTCGCGTCAGCCGCCGCCATGCGCTTGGCGCCTTCAAGCGTTGCATGACCACCGCGTTGCGGCAGGTTCAAAACCGGGGCTTTCTCATACATGGACTGCTTTTCCTTGGTCGCTGGCGCCACATCCTTCAATTCGGGCATCGGCGTCGGCTTGGCGACGACAGGGGCCGGGGCCGGTGCTTCCGTGCCGCCACGCAGCACTTCATCCGAATGCCTGGCCGCTTCGCGATCGGCCACCAGACCATCGGCAATGCCCTTCTGGTCGGCCAG
>CAVOKW010000027.1:0-29634 GCA_963696585.1 uncultured Alphaproteobacteria bacterium | reverse complement strand
CGGACAAAAGTTGAATGTCGTCCCGGGACTAAATCCCGGGATGACATCAGATTTGAATATGCGGCTTTGCACGGCTGCACGGCTTCTGCGACCATCACCGGTCAGGGAAAGCAGGGGCGCCAGGATCCATGAGCAACGAGCAAGATCAGCAACAGCCGGATGCCGGGCGTCCGGTGGCGCGCGCCCATTGGACGATTTATTTGCCGACCATTCTGGTGGCGCTGTTATGGGCGGCGTTCTATCTGCGCGCGCGATTTGGCGAACCGGAAATGCCGGCCATCGCCACGCTCTGTCTTGTGGTGGAGGCGGCGGCTGTGCCAATGCTTCTGTTGCTCGCCTGGGGACGGGCGCGCAATTTGCTTGTCATGCCGTCAAGCGGCGACCTGCTGTTGCAGTCAGGCTTTCCGCTGAAGCAGGCAATGCGCGTGGCGATGGATCAGATCCGAAGCGTTCGCCTGCGGCGTGGGCCCGTGCAGCGCCTGTTGGGGGGCGGCGCCATCGTGGTCACGCTGATCTCGGGCAAGCGTGTCGTGATCAATGATCTCGACCGCCCGGCCGATATCGCCGCGCTTTTTGCTCAGGGGCGGTAATAGGTCAGAAAAACATCAATGACTGTTTTGATTTTTACCCTGGCATCAGCCGGCAGTCGATAAGACTGGTCAAACATCGCCGGCCAGATGAAAAGTTCCTTGATCATCCCGCCAATAAGGCGCGCTGACAATTTGGTGTCATGCGGCTTGAGCAGTTTTGCTTCGATCATCTTGTCGAAGACTGTCGCGAGACGAATGTAACGCTGCTCGACAGCCTGCTCATACATTTCACGCGCCAGCACAGGCTCGCCCGGCACTTCCGCAATGACGATGCGCAAGAGCGCATTTACTTCGCGATCAAATTGCGAGGTCAGATACTGGTCGGCCAGATCAAGGAGAATTTCTTCGGCCGTGCGCTTGTCCAGATAGATCGTGAAATCATCACTCAGCGGCGCATAGGCCTCTTGCACGACTTCCTTGAACAGGACCTCTTTGGATTCAAAATGCTTGTAGAGCGTTGCCGTCGAGACATCCGCGTCATGCGCGATCTCGGCCATGGCCGCATGGCTCAATCCATGTTTCAGAAAGTTCTTGCGTGCCGCTGCCAGTATCGAGCTGCGTTTGGCCTTGCTCACGGTACGGCGATAAATTTCCAATCCCAAAACATCATTCTCCTGACGCGGTTTTTCAATTAGACATTGCTTGTACGAAGGCTAAAACGATTTGGGTCAAGTGGTTTCATAAAAACTACAAAATATTAATATGACAATTTATTCAATAACTTGTCGGACGTTCACGGAAAAGGCGGTCAGGTCGGATGTGGAGGAATAAGCCTCAATAATCCGATCCGCCCGCACAACAAATCGCAGCGGACCATGTGTCAAGGCCTCGAAGGGATAGCATGTCACAAGGGCTATTCCCTGATCCTGGCGCGGATCCAGTCCTGATGTCCTGACGTCTACAATCTCTGTTTTACTTACAATATAGCGATACTGCCTGGCCGCCATGTCGGTGACACGGATTTCGTCACCAATCCGGATGAATTGCAGAAAGGCGAAATGTGAATCGCGATGGGCGGCGAAGACGCTCAGGCCCCTGGCGCCAGGCTTGGCAGATCCCGCCACCAGACCGGGCGCGAAGGCAAGTGCTTCGCCGCTGGCATTTGAGAGCGCGACTTCGCGTTTGCCGAGCCGTGCCACTTCAATTTCAGCCACAGGCCAGGCATCAGCCCAACGCCATGCCTTATGCGGCTTTCCATCTTCGAGCGTTTCGGCCCATGCCTTGTCGATCAACAGAAAGGCAAGCTGGGCCTTGGCTGTCATGTAAAGGCCTTGGCCCAATTGCCAGGACCCGAAGACCGCCAGCAGCGCCAGAATGGCAGCCCCGGTCAGGGCTGCCATGCGTGTTGCGATGCGGTGGATGGTCTGGCGCGTCATGGTCTCATTCGCCATCGCGACGCGCGGGCGGTGTCCATCTGCAGCCAAGCCACCACAGCCCGGCAAGACCCAGCGCGGCAAGGAGGGCCACCAGGCCTTGCAGGATCAGCATGGGGGCGTCACTCGCCGTTTGCGGCAGGGACATGCTTTCGGCGGCGTCAGCGGTTTGCGCGGGCGCTGCGGCCATGGCGAGCATGGGGGCGAGCATGGGGGCGAGCATGGGGGCGGGGGCTGCCAGCATGGCACGTTTGGCAGTGCCGGGCGCGGCGCCGACTTCACCAAAGACTTTCTCGAAATCCCAGCCCGATGGCAGGTTCACTGGCATGTCCCTTTCAACCAGCGGCTTGCCGTCAGGGCGGCTCGGCGTCACGTCAACCGCGACAAGGCTTGAGAGGCGGCTGACGAGATGATGCTCAAGCGCGGTTTGCAGGATTTGCCTGTCGATGCCGCTCTGGTCGTCATTGAGCAGGGCCTCGGCTTCGAGCGATTCAATCTTGCGGCGCGCCCAGAGCTTGCCGATGCCGGGGCGCGACGCGCCTGCATCAATTGCCATATGCACTTCCCATGGTTCGCCCGCCTGTTCGCCCTTGAGAATGAGCGTGCCATTGGCTTTGGGCATTCGGGCTGACATCACGATGGGTTCACCGGCATAGAGATCAGGCACGGGGTTCGGCCAGCTTTCGCTTTGAGCACTGTCTGGCCACTGGGCCGTGATATTGGTCATGACGGGATGGCTGAGCTTGGCGAGCAGTTCGGTCATGCGGGCGACAACCTGATTTTCCTCACCGATATGGGTGAAGGTGCCGCGACCGGCTTCGGCGGCGCGGGTCATGAAATAGCTGTTGGGGGCCGAGCCAATGCCGACGGTGAAGAGACGTGAGCGGCCGAGATGCTGCGTGATCTCGGTGAAGAGCTCGCGTTCATTGGAGATGGCGCCATCCGTCAGGAATATCACCTGCCGCACATGGCTTGCATCATCGGGACGGGCGTCTTTCAGCGCCGCCTGAAGGGCGGGCAGCATTTCCGTGCCGCCATTGGCTGTCAGTCCACTGACAAATTTGCGCGCGGTGGCGAGGTTCTCGCCATCCGCCGGCACGGCCTTGGGGAAGAGCACGGTCAATGTGTCGTCAAAGCGGATGACATTGAACGTGTCGCCGGGTTTCAGGTCCTTGAGCGCGTGGAGCAGGCTTTCCTTGGCCTGATCCATCGAAGGGCCGGACATGGAGCCGGAATTGTCGATGACGAAAATGGCTTCACGCGGCTTGGCGGGCTCCGACACGGTGGCGGCAGGTGGCGTCAGCATGACGAGAAGATAATCCTCATTGCCGACATGCTCGCGGAACAAGGCCGCTGTTGGCGCAGCGGATTTTGCCGCCTTCCAGACAAGTTCAAAATCCTTGTCGGCGGGCACGACGTCATCGGCGAGTGTCAGGCGCGCCTTATCCTTGCCCTCGCGCGTCAGATTGATCTTGTGGTGCGGGCTTTCAATATCGCCGAGCACAAAGCCGGCGTCCAGCGTCACGCTGAGCGCGACGGGATTGACCTTGCCCATGTCGGGGTTGAGCACGGGCGGCTGTTGCAGCTCATCGCCCGTAGCGGGTTTTTCGTCCGGCGCGCGCAGATTGCCCCAGCCGGAACCGGGCGCGAAGTCGACCATTTGCGGCTCTGCCGTTTTCGGCGTGTAACGTGGCGCGACAACCATGGGGAAGCGGAGCGAGAAGCTGTCCTTGTCCTGCTTCACGGTCTGCTGATATTCGATCTGGACGACAATGGTTTCCTTCGGGCCGATATTGGCGAGCGAATTGATGAAGACATTGGGGCGCTGCTCCTCGATCAGGCTCGCCTTCTGGCCATTGGCCCTGGCTTCTTCGTAGATCTGGCGGGCCTGCTGCTTTTCCTTGATCTGGCCTTCGATCACCTTGTCGCCGATCAGCATTTTCAGCGTATCGACGGCTGAGTTTTCCGGCAGCGGGAACACATATTTGCCCTCGACCCAGCCCTCACCCGGATTGATGAAGCGCTGCGTCACACGGGTGCGTGATATGGGGCCGGTGACATCGATTTTGACCTCGGTGGCGAGCAGCGGGGCGGGCACATATTTGCCGGGCTCTTTCGAGTTCAACAGCAGTGACCCGCTATCCACATCCTTGAGCTGGATGAGGCCGGTGCCCGTATCGGCCCGCGCCGTGCCGGTAAAACCGGACGCTGTGAGAAGCAAGGCAACAAAGGCGAAGAGGGAGACAAAAAAACCTGCCGGGCGGGCAGGTACTCGAAGCGTCGTCACTGTTGCGTTGATTGTCATGATGGCGGTCCCGCGATCTGGCTCATGTCAGGTGATGCCAGATTGTCGCAGGCCATTGGGGCGGTTTGATTTTCAAAAGCCGACGGAAGCGGGATCATTTCGCGGCAAGATTAAGGCTGGCGGGGATAACTCAAAGGCGTGTCCGGCCACGGCGCAGGAGATGACGGCAACCGGGGTTTTTGCCATTCCGCTCGAAACCCGAAAGGGAGCGCCGAAGGCTGATCTGGTGGTTGCGCGCGGGCCCAGTCAGGCATAGGTTTGCGCCGCTTAAACCGTTGGGACGGGGGCTGGCTCGGACTGGCGCCGTCCCCGGCCATGCCGATCATGGTGTGGCCCCATTCACTGGAGACAGATCATGGGCTTCCTTTCAGACTCGCTCTCGCGCATCAAGCCGTCGGCAACCATTGCCGCGACCCAGAAAGCGCGCGACCTGAAAGCCCAGGGCGTCGATGTCATCAGCCTTGGGGCAGGCGAGCCGGATTTCGACACACCTGACAACATCAAGGCGGCGGCGATTGCCGCCATCGAACGCGGCGAGACTAAATATACGGCCGTCGATGGCATTCCCGAGCTCAAGGCGGCGATCTGCGCCAAGTTCAAGCGCGAGAACGGGCTCGACTACAAGCCGGCTCAGGCTTTTGTTGCGCCGGGCGGCAAGCCGATCATCTATAACGCGATGATGGCCACCATCAATCCGGGGGATGAGGTCATCATTCCGGCGCCCTATTGGGTGTCCTATCCCGACATCGTTGAGCTTGCCGGTGGCACGCCTGTCATTGTTGAAGCGGGCATGGACACCCATTTCAAGTTGCAGCCCGATGTGCTGGAAAAGGCGATCACGCCGAAGACGAAGTGGTTCATCTTCAACTCGCCGTCGAACCCGACCGGTGCGGCCTATACATGGGATGAGCTGAAGAAACTCACCGATGTGCTTGTCAGGCATCCCCATGTCTGGATCCTGAGCGATGACATGTATGAGCATCTTTCTTATGATGGCTTCAAGTTTGCCACACCGGCTCAGGTGGAGCCGAAACTTTATGACCGTACACTGACGATGAATGGCGTGTCGAAAGCTTATGCCATGACCGGTTGGCGCATCGGCTATTGCGCGGGCCCTGTCGAGCTCATCAAGGCGATGACGACCATTCAGAGCCAGTCAACATCGAACCCGACATCCATCAGCCAGTGGGCCGCTGTCGAAGCGCTTAATGGCACGCAGGATTTCATTCCGACGCGCGCCGCCGCCTTCAAGGCGCGTCGCGATCTCGTCGTCTCGATGCTCAATCAGGCCAGGGGTCTCAAATGCCCGACGCCGGAAGGGGCCTTCTATGTCTATCCTTCCTGCGCCGGATGCATCGGCAAGACAACGCCGGATGGCAAGCTGATCGCGAATGACAAGGATTTTGTGGAAGCCCTGCTTGAGGCAGAGGGCGTTGCTGTCGTGCATGGCGAGGCTTTTGGCCTGGCCCCGCATTTCCGCATCTCCTATGCAACGTCCACGGAAAATCTCACAAAGGCATGTGAGCGGATCCAGCGCTTCTGCGCCTCGCTCAAGTAAACATCGCCGTGCCTGTGTCAAAACGCATCATGTGGCGGGACATTGTTTCGCCACATGATGTGCTTATATGGTCAGGCATATTCAATAGATGGAGGTATCAGAATGCAGATCGACATTGGCATTCCCGACAAGGACAGAGCCAAGATTGCGGATGGATTGTCGCGCCTTCTCGCTGACACCTATACGCTTTATCACAAGACACATTACTATCACTGGAACGTCACCGGCCCGATGTTCAACACGCTGCATCTCATGTTCGAGACGCAGTATAACGAACTCTGGCTCGCGATTGATCTGATTGCGGAGCGTATTCGCTCACTCGGTCATTTTGCACCTGGTGGCTACAAGGCCTATGCCAAGCTCACCAAGATTGAAGAAGATGATGGCGTGCCCTCGGCCGAGGACATGCTGCGCAATCTCGTGAAGGGCCATGAAACGGTCACGCGCACGGCCCGCAGCATTTTCGAGGCGGCTGAGGCGGCGCATGATGAACCGACGGCTGATCTTCTGACGCAGCGCATGGAGGCGAGCGAAAAAACCGCCTGGATGTTGCGCTCCATGCTGGGCTGATCTTTCTGCAGGATCAAAGGATAAGGCGCTCCCTTCGGAGCGCCTTATTTTCGGGATTTGCAGTCAGCGTCGCTGATAGCCTCGAATCTGCGGTCAAATCGGTTCGTGCGAGGCTGTGATGGTGACATTGGTTCTTGGTGCCATCACAGGCGCAGGCAAACCCAACTTGTCAAAGAGTGAGACGCTTTTGTCAGAACGGGTACAAAAGGTGTGCGTTTCTATTCGGCCGCTTGGGCGTGGTTTTCCCGGGCGGCGAGGTAGCGCTCTGTTTCGAGTGCCGCCATGCAACCCATGCCAGCAGCCGTCACGGCCTGACGATAGACATCATCCGTGACGTCGCCTGCGGCGAAGACGCCCGGGATGTTGGTCACGGTGGAGCCGGGCACCGTTTTCAGATAGCCACCGGGTTTCATTTCAAGCTGGCCATCAAAGAGTTCTGTTGCCGGCTTATGGCCGATGGCCACGAAAATGCCATGGGCGGGCAGGATGCGTGTTTCACCGGTTTTGATGTTGGTGACTTTCGCGCCCGTCACGCTGACGGGATCGGACGTGCCGACGACTTCATCGACAACCGAGTCCCAGACAACTTCGATCTTCGGGTTTTTGAACAGGCGTTCCTGCATGATCTTCTCGGCGCGGAAATGATCGCGGCGATGAATGACGGTGACCTTGGAGGCGAAGTTCGTGAGGAAGAGCGCTTCTTCAACGGCCGTGTTGCCGCCGCCGACCAGCAGCACTTCCTTGCCGCGGTAGAAGAAGCCGTCGCAAGTCGCGCAGGCTGAAACGCCAAAGCCCTGAAAGTGCTGTTCGGAAGGCAGGCCGAGCCATTTGGCTTGTGCGCCCGTGGCGATGATGACGGCATCGCTTGTATAGACCGTGCCGCTGTCGCCGACGAGCTGGAAGGGTCGCACAGAAAGATCGGCATGGACGATGGTGTCGCCGACAATGTTCGTGCCCATGTGGCGGGCTTGCGCTTCCATCTGCTCCATGAGCCAGGGGCCCTGAATGGCCTCGGCAAAGCCCGGATAGTTTTCAACATCGGTGGTGATGGTGAGCTGTCCGCCGGGCTGGATGCCCTGAATGAGCGTCGGCGCGAGCATGGCGCGGGCGGCATAGATGGCGGCTGTATAACCGGCAGCACCGCCGCCGATGATCACGACTTTGGAATGTTTTGTTTCGGACATTTGTTTCACCATCATCAGGCTTGCATATCGGGCGCTCATCGCCGCAGTGGCATCAGCCCGTCCCTTATATAAGGCGGGGACGGGCTTGCCAAAAGGGTTGGCGATAAACGTTAGAGCGCTTCGGCATGAGCGCCGAGATATTGCGCCACGCCCTTGGCGTCAGCCTTCATGCCTTCATCGCCCTTGTTCCAGCCTGCGGGGCAGACTTCGCCATTTTCCTCATGGAACTGCAATGCATCGACCATGCGCAGCGCTTCGTCGGCATTGCGGCCGAGCGGCAGATCGTTGACGAGCTGGTGACGGACAATGCCTTCCTTGTCGATGAGGAAGGTGCCGCGAAGCGCAATGCCTTCCGCTTCGATCAGCACGTCATAGTCGCGGGCAATGGATTTGGTGAGGTCAGCGACCATGGGGAACCTGACCGGGCCGAGGCCGCCCTCCTTGGGGGCCGTGTTGCGCCAGGCGGTATGGGTGAAATGGCTGTCCACGCTCACCGCGACGACCTTCACATTGCGTTGTTCAAACTGCGGCACGCGATTGGAATAAGCGAGGATCTCGGAGGGGCAGACGAAGGTGAAGTCGAGCGGATAGAAGAATACGAGACCATAGCTGCCCTTGAGATGGGCCTTCAGATTGAAGCTATCGACCATCTCGCCATCGGCAAGAACGGCAGGGGCAGTGAAATCGGGGGCGGCTTTGCCAACCAGAACGGCCATGAGGAACTCCTGTCAACGGGACACGGGCGGTCGAGAGGGAATTGACCGACTCCTGCTAATTAGAGTTATTCCAGTATGATTTCAAGAGGTGAATTGACGCAGGGGAGGATTCGGTTGGCTTCAATCCCCACGGACATCTTCCGGGGGGTTCCCTTACGGGGCCTGTCAAGCCCGGCAATGACAGGGAAGGCGTGGATGCCCCGCCTGAAGCGGGGCATGACGTGGAGGTCGGGCTGATGTCTTGGCCAATAGTGCCGTCATGGCCCGATTGAGTTGGGCCATCCACGTCTTTATCCATCATTCAACGGTCATTGCCGGACCTTGCGGTCCGTCTCTCCCTCTCCCCTGAGGGGAGAGGGCAAGCGAGCCGTGCGAGCGCGGGTGAGGGGGCCTGACAAACCGCCCCGGGATGACAGTTCCCGGGTTGTCATGCCCGGACTTGATCCGGGCATCCAGGGCGTTGGGTTCTGCGGGTGTGGCTCTGGATTGCCGGGTCAAGCCCGGCAATGACAGGGAAGGCGTGGATGCCCCGCCTGAAGCGGGGCATGACGGACAAAAATTGAATGTCGTCCCGGGAATGAACCCCGGGTTGTCATGCCCGGACTTGATCCGGGCATCCAGGGCGTTGGGTTCTGCGGGTGTGGCTCTGGATTGCCGGGTCAAGCCCGGCAATGACAGGGAAGGCGTGGATGCCCCGCCTGAAGCGGGGCATGACGGACAAAAGTTGAATGTCGTCCCGGGACTAAATCCCGGGATGACAGGTTTCGAGAGGCTCAGAACCCGAACATGTGATCGAGGCAGAAGCTCTTGTCGCCATTGACGAGGCCATGGAAGCCGAAGAGGCGGCAGGTCGTGTCGCGGATGATGACATAGCCGACGCCGCCCATGCGCTCGCGCTCCTCGCGCGTGAACATTTCCGAGAGGCGCCAATGCAGCGAGCCGCCACAGGCAATCTCGACCGGCTTTTCAGCGACGGGTTTGCCTTCGGCATCATGCAGGATGAGCATGGTTGCGCTTTTGGCATGCCATGGCGTTGAGGCCGGATAGATGAGATGGCACATCGTGTCGAGTGCGCCGTCTTCCAGCGCCGCAGACCCCAGACGCAGGAACAGGCGTGTCGACAGCCCCGGCGGCTTGTTGGTGTAGGATTGCGGCTCGTCCTTGTAGATCAGCGCCGTGTTGTAGATATGCGCCCCGAAAATCGTCTCGGCGCGGTGGCCGCTTTTCTTCTGCTCGAAGCGGCCGAGCGCATGGACCCAGCCATCGGCTTCGCCACCTTCGCGGAAGTCATAAAGAAACTCGACATGACCATAGCCCGAGGGCAGGGCGAGCGCGGCTTCCTTGATCCAGGCTTCGATATCAACCTCGACGCTGTCGCGGCGCGGAATGCGACCGAGATATTTCGAGGCGATCAATGTGCCATTGGCGTCGATCATTTCGGCGCGCAGCGGCAGTTCATGCTGCCAGGTCGCCATGGGCGTCGGGATCATGGTGGTTGAAAACGCATCGCGCGGCAGAATGGGCAGCGGCATGATGTAGCCCTTGCCCATGGTCTTTTCGAGGTCGCGGATCATCGGATCGGGTTTGAGATCGGTGCGCTCGACATTGGCATGGGCGATGCGGCGCTGGCCGCCCTTGCGAATGACTTCATAGCGCGGGCGCACGAAATAGCGTCCGGCGACAACTTCGATCTGATCGGGCCAGCGGGCGGCGGGCAGCATGGCATCCACACACAGACCGCGCGTCGCGAAGGGCGGAATTTCCTCCTCAAACCAGGCGATGTCCTGCGAGCCCATGATGTTGAGGCCGATGGTGCGCGGCGGAATGGGCATGGGATGCGAGTTCTGAATGAAGAGCGTGACTTCTTCATCCGCTTCGCCCGCAGGCATCCCGGCATAAAAATCGGCCGGCCAGGCATTGGCGTCATGGCTGCAGGAAAGCGCCAGCCCGTTTTCGCCATACATGTCGAGGGCGTATTTGACGACGTCATGGCCCTTGATGCGGATCGCATGAATGAAGAGCGAGCCGGTGAAATTGCCGAGCGCGAAACGCTCGCGCACTTCGGCGCTGTCAATGACGAAAGGGGCGCCGGGCGCGGGCAGGGGTTCGCGCCATTCGGCAAGCTGCACGCCCGCTTCGTCAAAGAGGCACAGCCACAGCTCGGGATCGGTCGCGCCATGCAGCGCCCAATAGTTTGCGCTGGCGACACGGGTGTGGATACCGTCAACGCCATTGGCGCCCTTGATCTCGCGCAAGAGCGCGAAGTTCGTCGCAAAGTTCATCGGGTCGAGATAGTTCGCCTTGTTCGTCAGCATGTCGTCGGGCAGGCGGATGTCGTCCAGCGTGACGATGCGTGCGCCTTTGGGAAAAACATGCGCGATGGAGGGCAGCACGCGGGCGGCATCAAACAGCAGGACCAGCACGACCCCGGCATTGGAGGCGGCCATCTGGTTGACGGGCTTGGCCTCATGGCCGAGGAAGGAGCCGTCAAGGTCTTCAATGCGCTGCACGTAGTAGCCTGCCACATCAAGGCGGGCGAGATCGTAATAGGCATGAAAGTTGGCAATCGTGCCGGTCGGATCGTAAATCGCGACGGGGCCAGCCTTGGCGAGATCATCGATCAGCGCATGTCCCATCGGGAGCGGTCAGCGGATGACCCAGCGCCTTGAAAAGGGTCGCACCGCCAGCATTGTTGCCCGGACGCCAGCCAAACGACAGGTCGGCATTCTTGAAAGTTTCGATCTGCAACGTCATTCACTTACCCCTGTATTTCCCCAGCGCTCAATGACATGGCCGCAAAGGCCCGGCGCTCAATACGCGTCCTGTGTGGCGCGACTCCCGAAGGGATTGAGGCTCTTGAGGAAAGCCGTGAAACGGTGACGGCGCTGTTCGTGATTGACGACAGCTTCGTCGCGCACCCAATTCATCTGAATGGCGCGGCGCTGGCCCTCAAAGGGTTCATGGCCATGCCATGAGTTGTCCGAGCGCTTGAAAATCAGAAGCGTGCCGCCATTGGGGGAGACTTCATCGGCGGCATCATCGAGATCAGTGGCGGATCGCAGAATGCGCAGACGACCACCTTCGGCTTCCCATGCCTGATTGAGATAAAGCAGCACGGTGATGATTTTCGATTCCGTGTCGGTGTGAATCTTGCCGTTCGAGCGGCTGCAAAAGCCGCGAATGGTGAACATGGTCGGGCGCGTGGACAGATCAACCGAGAACTTCTCTTCGATCGCCTTGCGGAAATCGTCGCCCTCCATATCCTTGAGCAATTGCGCGAAGGCGCCATGAATGTCGAGTTCGCTTGGCGGGATGGAACCCGTCGTTTCCATATGGGGAAAATCAGCGATGACATCGGTGAGAGCCTGGCCCGTCACAAAGGCAGGCACGACGATATATTCGTAAGGCTCCGTCTTCAGAGGCGTAGCGCGCAAGGCATCAATGTCGATCAGGCTCATGGCAGGCTCCGCTCGTGCCGTTGAAGGCGTTTGGCGATGATAGTGCCGAAGGGGTGTTGCAATCAAAACTGTCCGCGATGTCGCGGCGTTGTTTTGTCGCTCCCATTAACCCTTCTTTTTGTGTGTCTTGTGTTTGTGCAGGGCTTGACGAAGTGTCTGCGCAATCTCCTGCGTAGCATTTAATGGTTCATAGTCCCATGTTTCAAGCTGTCCGACGAAAGGACGGGCGGCGCCATAGGCATAAATCGCATTAAGGAATCGGCGGAACTTTGCTGAACCACCTTCCAGTTCGATCACATAGACGGGTTTTCCCGTAAAAGTGGCTTCGCCTACCATGTTCACAGAATCACAGGTGACGATGACGGCGTCGGCGCTGCCGAGAAAGCCGAAATAGGGATTATCGCCGGTTCCGTCCCAGACGATGGCCGACTTGTCTTTCAGTCTGTCGGCAATGATTTTTGTCTGCGACGGTCCCGTGCGGCGCGAGGGCGTGACCATCAGGCCTGCGCCATGATGATCGACAAGGCCGACGAGCTGCGCGGCGATGCGCGTCGCGGTTTCATCGCTGAGCTGGTAAACGGCATTGGTGCCGCCGAGCAACACGGCGATGCGGGGATGGGGCAGATGCGCGACCTCGGGTGCGATGCGCGCGGCTTCCTCGTGCAAACGCTCCGTGGTCAGACGATGTGGCGAGACAAGCGTGGCGAGAACATTTGCGCCTTCGAGCCGGTCATGCTTTGGCGTCCAGACGAAATTGAATTTTGCGGGTGAGACCTTGGGGTCTTGCAGGATGGCGACGAAGGTGCGGCCCTTGGACTTGCGGGCGATCATGCGGGCATAGGGGATCGACTGGCGACCCGCCGCGATCAGGAGATCGGGCCAGGGGGCATGGATCCCGGGATGGGGTGCGGCCGGACCCCATGGCGCGAGCCAGGACCAGGGCTTGCCGGGGCTCACGCGTTTCACGACGGGTGTCACGCCCAGCGCCTCGCAAATGCCGAGAGCCTGGGTTTCAAAGCCCGCCATGCCGTTGGTCACAATCCAGCATGTGCTGCTCTCATCACCTCCCCTCTGGAGGGGGAGGTCGGATTGCGCTCGTGATCCGGGTGGGGGGGAAATGATTGACGGACTCATGGCTGACCCCCCACCCAACCCTCCCCCTCAAGGGGGGAGGGCTTTTGCGCCTTGCGCTCGGGGGAGCTAATTTCGGTCATAATCGTGCGGAACCTGGCAATTTTATTGCTGAAACTTCATCCTGTTGAGAGTAAGTAAAGCCTCACATCTTCCAAGTCACGCCGGAAATCTCCGATGAAGCGCGCCAAAATCGACGATCTCGACCTCCAAATCCTGAAAGAGCTGCAGGCGGATGGGCGAATCACCAATGTCGAGCTGGCGGCACGGGTCGGCATTTCGGCGCCGCCCTGTCTGCGCCGGGTCCGGGCGCTGGAAAAGGCGGGCTATATTCTGGGCTATCATGCCGATCTGGATGGCCGGGCGCTGGGCTTTGAGGTGACGGTTTTTGCCATGGTCGGCTTGCATTCGCAGGCAGAGGCCGATCTCAAGGCCTTTGAAGCCATGGTCGGCACCTGGCCGCTGGTGCGCGAGTGTCACATGCTCAATGGCGACATCGATTTCATTCTGAAATGTGTCGCGCCGGACCTCTCGACCTTTCAGTCATTCCTGACCGAGCATCTGACCTCAGCCCCCAATGTGGCGAGCGTGCGGACCTCGCTCACCATTCGCCGCTCCAAGCATCAGCCCGGCGTGCCGCTGGAAGCGCTGGAGACGGAGTAGGGCATCATGCGCGGCCCGAGAGGCGGAGCTTGTCGCTCTGGATGCCCGGATCAAGTCCGGGCATGACAAGAATAAAAGATGTCATTGCCGGGCGAGCCGGGCATGACGAGAATGAAAAATGTCATTGCCGGGCTTGACCCGGCAATCCAGGGTTACGAAGCAAGGTCGTCGTATAGGTCACGCCACGTCGGATTGTCTTTCTCGATCAGGGCGATTTTCCAGGCCCGCGACCAGTGCTTGAGTGTCTTCTCGCGCTGAATGGCATGGGTAATGCTGGAATGTATTTCAAACCACACCAGATGCTTCACGCCATAGCGCGTTGTGAAACCTTTGGTGGTTTCTTCACGGTGCTGATGGACTCGACGCAGAATGTCGCTGGTCACACCGATATAGATCGTGCCGTTTCGGTCGCTTGCCAGCATGTAGACGAAGTATTGCTTCATGCACGGAGCGCGCCGCTCTGGATGCCCGGATCAAGTCCGGGCATGACAAGAATAAAAGATGTCATTGCCGGGCGAGCCGGGCATGACAAGAGTGGGGAAACAGCCAGGCCTCAAACAAACTCGATCTTCAAAATCTCATAAGACTTGCCGCCGCCCGGTGTCGTGACTTCAACGCTATCGCCAACGGACTTGCCGATGAGCGCACGCGCGATGGGCGAGGTGACGGAAACGCGGCCCTGCTTCACATCGGCTTCGAGTTCGCCGACGATCTGGTATTTCACTTCTTCGTCAGTGTCTTCGTCGGCGAGCGACACGGTCGCGCCAAACTTCACGGTCGAGCCGGAGAGCTTCGAGACATCGATGATTTCGGCGCGTGAGACTTTGTCCTCAAGTTCCAGCACGCGGCTTTCATTGAGGCCCTGCTGTTCCTTGGCGGCATGATATTCGGCATTTTCCGAGAGGTCGCCATGGGCGCGCGCTTCGGCAATCGCCTTGATGATGCGCGGGCGCTCTACGGACTTCAGAAATCTGATTTCCTCTTCCAGAGCCTTGTGGCCCGCGGAAGTCATGGGAATCCTCTCCATTATCGTGCCGATCTTTCCAGTTTGAGGCGCCTCTCACGGGGGGGAGGGCGGCCTTATTCAATGACTTTCCCGCCGGGCGTTTTGGACGCTGCCGGCGGGTTCAGGAGCCGATTGTGGGTTAGGGACGGGGCAAAGGTCAATTCGGAATTGTACCTCAAGGCCCCTTTCCCCGACGATCGACACCTATTCGGCGGCTTTTGGGGCTCCGCCGCGGTTCCCATTGTAGGATTGCAGGGAGGTGACATCAAGGCGGCCCTTGCGAATGGCCTCGATGCCCTCGACCGAGGCGCGCGAACCGGCAACGGTCGTATAATAGGGTACCTTCATCATCAGGGCGGCGCGGCGCAGCGACATGGAGTCTGTGAGCGCCTGGGCGCCTTCGGTGGTGTTGAAGACGAGCTGCACTTCGCCGTTCTTGATCGCGTCCACAATATGCGGGCGACCTTCGAGGACCTTGTTGATGACGCTGACCTCAAGACCCTCACCGCTGAGGTAGCGCGCTGTGCCCCCCGTGGCGATGAGCTTGAATCCCATGCCGATCAGTTTTTTGGCGGCAGGCAGGATCTTGGGCTTGTCGCTATCCTTCACCGAGATGAAGACGCCGCCTTCGGTTGGCACTTTCGTGCCGCCGCCGAGCTGGCTCTTGGCAAAGGCAATTGCGAAGCTCTTGTCGAGGCCCATGACTTCGCCTGTCGAGCGCATTTCCGGCCCGAGGATCGTGTCGACACCGGGGAAGCGCGCGAAGGGGAAGACAGCTTCCTTCACGGCGACATGATCGAGCTTCCTGTTGGTGAGGTGAAAACTTTCAAGGCTCATGCCGCTCATCACCTTGGCGGCGATCTTGGCAATCGGCTCGCCGATCACCTTGGCGACGAAGGGCACGGTGCGCGAGGCGCGCGGATTGACTTCGAGCACATAGATCGTGCCGTCCTGCACGGCATATTGCACATTCATCAAGCCGCCGACATTGAGCGCCAGCGCCATCTTGCGCGTCTGGTCTTCGATTTCGCGGATGGTTTCGGCAGGCAGCGAATAGGGCGGCAGCGAGCAGGCTGAGTCACCGGAATGGACGCCCGCCTCTTCGATATGTTCCATGATGCCGCAGACGAAAACATCCTTGCCATCGCACAGCGCATCGACATCGACTTCAATCGCATCGCGCAGATAGAGGTCGATCAGCACCGGGCTCTTGCCCGACACGACGACAGCTTCCTTGATGTAGCGTTCAAGGTGGGCGGTATCGCGCACGATTTCCATGGCGCGGCCCCCCAGCACATAGGACGGGCGGATGACGACGGGATAGCCGATGCGTTCGGCAATGGCGACGGCTTCAGGACCCGAGCGCGCGATGCCATTGGGCGGCTGGCGTAATTCAAGGCGTTCCAGCAGCGCCTTGAAGCGGTCGCGGTCTTCGGCAAGGTCGATCATGTCGGGTGAGGTGCCGAGGATCGGAATACCGGCGCGTTCGAGATCGTTGGCGAGTTTGAGCGGCGTCTGGCCACCAAACTGCACGATGACACCGGCAAGTGTGCCATTGGACTGCTCGATGTCGATCAGTTCGAGCACATCTTCGGCCGTCAGCGGTTCAAAATAGAGGCGGTCGGAGGTGTCATAATCGGTTGAAACCGTTTCCGGGTTGCAATTGACCATGATGCTTTCGATGCCGATTTCGGCGAGCGCGAAAGCAGCATGGCAGCAGCAATAGTCAAACTCGATGCCCTGACCGATGCGGTTGGGACCCCCACCCAGAATGATCGCCTTCCTTTTGTCCGATGGCTCGGATTCGCAATCGGCCTTGCCGTCGAAATCCGTTTCATAGGTCGAATACATATAGGGCGTGAGGCTGGCAAACTCGGCGGCGCAGGTGTCGATGCGCTTATAGACCGGGCGCACGCCCATGGCGCGGCGTGTCTTGCGCACGGTTTCATCATCCTGACCGGAGAGTTCGGCAAGGCGCGCATCAGAAAAGCCCATGGCTTTGAGGCGGCGCAGGCCCGCTTTATCCGTGGGCAGACCTTTTGCGCGCACAACAGCTTCGGCATCGACGATGCCCTGCAATTGTTCGAGGAACCAGGGATCGTAAGAGCAGGCCTGCTGGATCTGGTCATGCGACATGCCGTGGCGCAGCGCCTGCGCGATGACGAGCAGACGGTCAGGCGTCGGGCGGCCAAGGGCGGCGCGAATGGCGTTTTTGTCGTCGCCTTCGCCCATGCCCGGTACGATCACTTCATTGAGGCCGGTGAGGCCGGTTTCCATGGAGCGCAGCGCCTTTTGCAGGCTTTCCTGAAAGGTGCGGCCGATGGCCATGGCTTCGCCGACCGATTTCATGGCGGTGCCAAGAATGGGGGCAGAACCGGGGAATTTTTCAAAGGCAAAGCGCGGGATCTTCGTCACGACATAATCAATTGTCGGTTCGAAGCTTGCCGGCGTCACCTGCGTGATATCGTTTTGCAATTCATCAAGCGTGTAGCCGACAGCGAGGCGCGCGGCAACCTTGGCAATCGGGAAGCCCGTGGCTTTCGAGGCGAGCGCGGACGAGCGCGACACGCGCGGGTTCATTTCGATGACGACGAGGCGGCCATCTTTCGGATTGACGGCGAACTGCACATTCGAGCCGCCGGTTTCGACGCCGATCTCGCGCAGCACCGCAATCGAGGCGTTGCGCATGATCTGAAACTCTTTGTCGGTGAGCGTGAGCGCCGGGGCAACGGTGATCGAGTCACCGGTATGGACGCCCATCGGGTCAATGTTTTCAATCGAGCAGATGATGATGCAATTGTCCGCCTTGTCGCGGACGACTTCCATTTCATATTCTTTCCAGCCGAGCACGGACTCTTCGATCAGCACTTCGGAGGTCGGGCTGGCGTCGAGTCCGCGTTCAACGATCTCGGCAAATTCCTGGCGGTTGTAAGCAATGCCGCCGCCGGTGCCGCCCATGGTGAAGCTCGGACGGATGATCGCAGGCAGGCCGACGAGTTCGAGGCCCGACATCGCCTCTTCCATGTTATGCGCGGCAAGTGAGCGCGGGCTTTCGAGACCGATCTTGTCCATGGCATTGCGGAAGAGCTGGCGGTCTTCAGCTTTTTCGATGGCGTCGCGATTGGCGCCGATCATTTCAACGCCAAACTTTTCGAGCACGCCCATGTCGTCGAGTGCGAGGGCGGTGTTGAGTGCGGTCTGTCCGCCCATGGTCGGCAGGAGCGCGTCGGGGCGCTCCTTCTCGATGATCTTGGCGACGATTTCCGGCGTGATCGGCTCGATATAGGTCGCATCGGCCAGATCGGGATCGGTCATGATCGTGGCGGGGTTCGAGTTCACCAGAATGATGCGATAGCCTTCCGCCTTCAGCGCCTTGCAGGCCTGTGTGCCGGAATAATCGAACTCGCAGGCCTGCCCGATGATGATGGGCCCCGCGCCGATGATGAGAATGCTTTTGATGTCTGTACGTTTGGGCATGGGTCAGATGATCTCGGCGCTTGAAAGAGATGGGGCGCAAAAGCCCTCCCCCCTTGAGGGGGAGGGTTGGGAGGGGGGTAAGCGGCGCAATGAGGAACAGGATTTTTTCGAAGAAGCCCCCCCACCCGAAACGCTGCGCGTTCCGACCTCCCCCTCACGGGGGGAGGTGAAGGGAAGGGCGATGATGGGGCCCGAGCCGATGATGAGAATGCTTTTGATGTCTGTGCGTTTGGGCATGGGTCAGATGATCTCGGCGCTTGAAAGAGATGGGGCGCAAAAGCCCTCCCCCCTTGAGGGGGAGGGTTGGGAGGGGGGTAAGCGGCGCAATGAGGAACAGGATTTTTTCGAAGAAGCCCCCCCACCCGGAACGCTGCGCGTTCCGACCTCCCCCTCACGGGGGGAGGTGGAGGGAAGGGTAATGGTCGGCCCCGCGCCGATGGTGCGATTGCTTTTGATGTCTGTACGTTTGGGCATGGGTCAGATGATCTCGGCGCTTGAAAGAGATGGGGCGCAAAAGCCCTCCCCCCTTGAGGGGGAGGGTTGGGAGGGGGGTAAGCGGCGCAATGAGGAACAGGATTTTTTCGAAGAAGCCCCCCCACCCGGAACGCTGCGCGTTCCGACCTCCCCCTCACGGGGGGAGGTGGAGGGAAGGGTAATGGTCGGCCCCGCGCCGATGGTGCGATTGCTTTTGATGTCTGTGCGTTTGGGCATGGGTCAGATGATCTCGGCGCTTGAAAGAGATGGGGCGCAAAAGCCCTCCCCCCTTGAGGGGGAGGGTTGGGAGGGGGGTAAGCGGCGCAATGAGGAACAGGATTTTTTCGAAGAAGCCCCCCCACCCGGAACGCTGCGCGTTCCGGCCTCCCCCTCAAGGGGGGAGGTGCGCGCGGATGACTTCGACAACACCTTCGATGTTGGTGAGAATGTCGTTGTTCCAGAAGCGCAGCACGCGATAGCCCTGCGCTTCGAGCCATGCGGTGCGAGCGGCATCATGCGCCGCACGTTCCTCGTCATGCTGGCCGCCGTCGGCTTCGATGATGAGTTCGCGATCAAGGCAGATGAAATCGACAATATATTTGCCGATGGGGTGCTGGCGACGGAAGCTGACACCCAATGCATTGCGCCGAAGGTGAGCCCAAAGTTTTTGTTCAGCGTCCGTCTGATGGCGGCGGAGGTGTCGTGCCCGTTCATTGGCCATGAAAGGGATCCCCCCTCCCTAACCCTCCCCCTCAAGGGGGGAGGGGACTGAATGATTGAGTTCAGCATCCTGTAGCCCTCCGAGGGGGAGGGGATGATTGAGTCACGTTACTCACTTCTTCTTTCTCTCCTCAATCAGCTTCACGAAGCGGGTGAAGAAAGGATGCGTGAGTGTTTGTGGAGATGAGCTCCTCACCCTTCCATTGTCTGACGCCAATGGGCCCCTCCCTCTCCCCAAAGGGGCGAGGGAATGCGTAGGATGGGTATGGCAAGATTTAGCCCTCTCCCCCTCGGGGAGAGGGTTGGGTGAGGGGGGCAGCATGTGAAGCGCCTGAATGTTTCGCGGGCGCGGCATCTGCGCCGTCATCAGACCGACGCGGAAACGGCGCTGTGGCTGCGCTTGCGCAATCGCGGCCTTGGTGGTTTCAAGTTTCGCCGTCAGGTGCCTGTTGGTCCTTATGTCGCCGATTTTCTCTGTGCCGAATGCAGGCTGATTATCGAGGCGGATGGCGGGCAACATGCCGACAGCGCAAAGGATATGGCGCGCACGAGATTTCTTGAAAGCGAAGGCTACAGGGTGCTGCGTTTCTGGAACAACGACATCCTGAGCAATATGGATGGCGTTCTGGAAGCAATCAGGCTGGCGCTTGACGCGGCCCCTCACCCTTCCATTGTCTGACGCCAATGGGCCCCTCCCTCTCCCCGGAGGGGCGAGGGATATATTTCCAGCGCTCATTTCTTCCCCTCCTCGATCAGCTTCACGAAGCGGGTGAAGAGGTAATGACTATCCTGCGGGCCGGGTGAGGCTTCGGGGTGGTACTGCACCGAGAACACGGGCTTGCCCTTGAGGCGCAGGCCGGCATTGGTGCCGTCGAACAGCGAGACATGGGTTTCTTCGACATCGCCGGGCAGGGTTTCGCGCGACACGGTGAAGCCATGGTTCATCGAAGTGATCTCGACCTTGTTCGTCGTATAGTCCTTCACCGGATGATTGGCGCCGTGATGGCCCTGATGCATCTTTTCGGTTTTCGCGCCGAGCGCGATGGCGAGCATCTGGTGGCCGAGGCAAATGCCAAAGATCGGCTTGCCGCTGGCGACGAGCTTCCTGATTTCCGGCACGGCGTAAACGCCTGTGGCGGCGGGGTCGCCCGGGCCATTGGAGAGGAAAATCCCGTCCGGGTTCATGGCGAGAATGTCTTGCGCTTTTGTCGTGGCGGGAACGACCGTCACCTTGCAGCCGGTGGAAGCGAGGCAACGCAGGATGTTGCGCTTCACGCCATAGTCGATGGCGACGACATGGTGGCGGGGTGTTGTTTGCTGGCCGAAGCCTTCGCCCCAGACCCAGGCGGTTTCGTCCCATGTGTAGGTCTGGCCGCAGGTGACTTCTTTCGCCAGATCCAGCCCGACGAGACCGGGGAAGGTATTGGCCCTGGCGACAAGCGCCGGGATGTCGAACGCGCCCTCGGGATCATGCGCGATGATGCCGTCGGGCATGCCATGTTCGCGGATGCGGCGCGTGAGCGCGCGCGTGTCGAGACCGGAAAGGCCGATGATGCCGCGGGCTTTGAGCCAGGCGTCAAGATGCTGGGCTGAGCGATAGTTTGAGGGATGCGTGATGTCGGCGCGAATGACCATGCCGCGCACGCCGGAGGCGGCGGCAAGGTTCGACGTTTCGATGTCTTCGTTATTGACGCCGACATTGCCGATATGGGGGAAGGTGAAGGTGATGATCTGGCCGACATAGGAGGGATCGGTCAGGATTTCCTGATAGCCGGTGATCGAGGTGTTGAAGCAGACTTCGCCAACCGCTTCGCCCACGGCGCCAATGCCGCGGCCGCGCAGCACGGTGCCGTCTTTCAGGACGAGAAGGGCGGTCGGTTTTTCGCTGTCACTCATGCCATCGCTCACACTCATGGTCATGCCGATTGCTCCCCGGAACTTGGCGCTGCCTGAGGCGCGCGTCGTTCCGTGGCGGCTTGCGTCGACACTCTCATCTCGGATCTCCTGGGGAGGAAGGCCGGTCGGGGCAAGGTGCCCTCGCGACAGACTCATGTTCCCGTCGAATTTCGCGGACACTAAGGGAATAGGCATTTTGCGTCAAGCCAAGCGCGCGACAATTTTTTTCATGTATTTCAATGGCTTATGAAGGCGGCGCTGACCCCGCTAACAATTGCGGCGGTTTGGTTTCTGGTTTAGCTTGTGCCCCTTCCAAGGCTCGACGCGCATGGCGTTCGAGTTCGCCCTCGAAATTTCCGGAGGTGGTCATGGCCCAAACCCTCAGGGTCGAGATTGGCGAGGCTCTCAAGGCCGCGCTGAAAGCCCAGGACAAGAACCGTCTTTCGACATTGCGTCTCATTCAGGCTGCCATCAAGGATCGCGACATTGCCTCGCGCACGGATGGCCCGGATGCAGGCGTCAGTGATGATCAGGTGCTCGAAGTGCTGACCAAGATGATCAAGCAGCGGCGGGATTCCGTCGCGCTTTACGAGCAGGGCGGGCGGCTGGAGCTGGCGCAGAAGGAGCTCGACGAGATCGCCGTGATCGAAGGCTTCATGCCGGCGCAGATGAGCGAGGAGGCGGTCAAGGCGGCGGTGAGTGCGGTTGTGGCCGCGCTTGGCGCAACGGGCCTCAAAGACATGGGCAAGGTGATGGCGGAACTGAAAAGCCGTCATGCCGGGCAAATGGACTTTGGCAAGGCTGGCGCGGTCGTGAAGGGCTTGTTGAGTTAGTCCGCTTGAAAAGCCTCTCCGACTGTCATCCCGACACTCGATAATTGCTGGCGATAATTGCTGGATAATTGCTGGAAAAAGTTTGCCCCCCCTTGTCATTGCCGGGCTTGACCCGGCAATCCAGGGCAACAGTTTCTGTATTTGCGTCCCTGGATGCCCGGATCAAGTCCGGGCATGACAGGCAGGAAAGTGTGGATACCCCGTCTGATGCGGGACATGACAGGCAGGGAAAGTGTGGATACCCCGTCTGATGCGGGACATGACGATCTAGACTTTTTCCGATTTACGGCGCTGGGCTTTCATGTAACTGCGCAGTACCTCGTTGATACGGGTCTGGTAGCGGCTGCCTGTCTCCTTGAAGAAGTTCAGGACATCTTCATCAAGACGTATGCTGACGGCCTTCTTGCGAGAAGGCAGCACCAGTTCAGCATCGGACCAGTCAAGATCGAGAGGTACGGTGTCAGGATCGTTCGCTATCGATTTGGCGATATCCTCGTCACTCAGATTGCGAAGACGTTCCCAATCCGTTTTGCCACGTGGCAGGTCATTCATCTGATTGCGCGAAATGCGCGTGATATGTGGCGCGTTCGGCTTTGCTGGCGCGACGCGCGGAGATGATCCGGCAGCTTGTGCCGATTTCTTTGTATGCGACGGCAATTTCGTGGCCATGAGCATCACCTATGATGAGGTATCTCATCCCGTCGTTACGGTCCGAGCGTTTACGAAGCATGGGCCTGTCAAGAGCGGACAGGATGTCAATGAAGTCGATGCCGTGCTTCTCGATATTGGTCGCTCGCTTGGTTTTGTCCCATTCGAAATGCTCGAAAGCAGCAAAAAACGCATCGAATGGTGACGTGTCGGTCGTCATTGGAATCGCCTCGTGATTTACCGAAATTGTAATTTCAGTTCGGTCCCCACGGCGATGTCCAATATGTATATACAGTTGTATTTATTTGCAAGCGGAATTTGAGACCGCCATAAAGCGCGTATAATCCCCCTTTGAAGAATCCCGGGCACATAACCCCATGAGCTTTCCGAAGTCCTTTCTCGACGAGTTGAAGGCGCGTATCCGCGTCTCCGATGTTGTGGGTCGGCGGGTCAAGCTCGTTCGGCGGGGGCGGGAGTTTGTCGGCTTGTCGCCTTTCACCAATGAAAAGACCCCCTCTTTCACCGTGAACGACGAAAAACAGTTTTATCACTGCTTCTCGACCGGCGAGCATGGCGATGTCATCAGGTTTCTCGAAAAGGTCGAGAACCTTTCCTTCCTCGAAGCCGTTGAGCGGCTGGCAGGCGAGGCCGGGCTTGCCATGCCGGAGCGCGACGAACACAGCATCGAACGCGAAAAACAATCTGCTACGCTCATTGATGTGATGGAACTGGCTGCCGGGTTTTTCCGCCGCAAGCTCGCAGAGGGTGTCGGCGCGGAGGCACGCGCCTATCTGGAACGGCGCGGCATGAAGGCGGCAACGCTTGAAACCTTTCAGATCGGCTATGCGCCGGAAGATCGCCATGCGCTGATGGGCTTTCTCAAAACCAGGAATGTCTCGATCGACCAGATGGCGGAAGCCGGGCTGATCATTTCCGGGCCCGATATTCCAGAACCTTATGACCGGTTCCGCAATCGCATCATCTATCCGATTGCAGATGCGCGGGGCCGCGTCATTGCCTTTGGCGGGCGGGCGCTTGATCCGGCAGCGAAGGCGAAATATCTCAATTCGCCCGATACGCCGCTTTTTCACAAGGGGCGCGGGCTCTACAACCTGCACCGGGCACGCAAACCGGCTTTCGACAAGGGCACGGTCATTGCCGTTGAAGGCTATATGGATGTGATCGGTCTGGCGCAGGGTGGCATCGAGAATGCCGTTGCTCCGCTTGGCACGGCGCTCACCGAAGAGCAGATTGCCCTGATGTGGCGCATGGCGCCAGAGCCGATCCTGTGCTTTGACGGCGACAAGGCGGGGCTGCGCGCGGCCTTCCGGGCGGTGGAGCGCGTGCTGCCGCTTTTGAAGCCGGGTCACTCGCTTCGCTTTGCCATGCTGCCAGAGGGCAAGGACCCGGATGATATGGTGCGGGAGGAAGGGGCCGAGGCTGTCAGAGCCATTCTGGACGCCGCCAGGCCGCTTTCCGACATGCTGTGGGAAAAGGAAGTATCAGTCAGGTCAATGGGACACGCCGGAGCGGCGAGCGGCGCTTGAATCCCGGATCGAGACGGTTGTCGGCCTGATTGCCGACCCCAGGGTGCGGGGCTATTACCAACAGGATCTGCGCGGGCGGCTGCAAAAGCTCTTTGGCACGGGCCGCGCGGCACAAGCTCCCTTCCGGCGCGGGGGCGGGGGCTTCCGGCCGCAGGGCGCGGGCGGGCGCTGGACAAGCGGGAGCATGACCAGGGCTCGGGGCCGAGATGCGGCCTTTGTGCCGCCGGTCTCGGCTGAACTGAAACGGACCGTTCTGGCGGCAGACACCACAGGCAGCGACCGGATGCGCGAGGGGCTGATGCTGCTTATCGTCCTTAACCACCCCGAACTGCTCGACTTCCATGGCGAGGAATTGGCCCAGGTCGAGATCAAGAACACCGGCCTTGACAGATTGCGTAATGAAATCATAGATATAGCCGCCCTGAATGCGCCCCTTGACAGGGAGGCGCTGCAGGCCCACTTGACTGACAGGGGTTTGGCGGAAACAGCGCGTCGTCTGGAAGGCGTTCCAGCCTATCGAAACGACCGGTTTGCATGGCCTGATGCTTCGCCTGAGAAGGCGCGGTCGGGTTTTCTGCATGTCATGGCGCGTCATCGCCGCCAGATGACTTTGGAAGTGGAATTGAAGGCCGCCACGCGGGCTTTGGCTGACGATATGACGGAAGAGAACCTGGCGCGACTGCGGGACATCCATGCTCAGCTTGAGCATCCCGACCAGATCGAAGACGGGATGGCCTAGACGAAACGATTTCATGCGCCTGGCTGGCCGAAGGGGCGGCGATGGCGCAATTCATTCATGGAGCCTTCAGGGCTCCGAACATATATACGGCATCAGGACAAGAGCGCGCCGGTCGCGCATGAGCCCCCAGCAGTTGGAGAAGGTCTGAATGGCGAGCAAGACGGCGGAACAGGCAGAAGCACCCGAAGCAGCGCCAGAAGTTGTGCAGGACGGTCCGCTTCTCGACATGTCGGATGCCGCGGTCAAGAAAATGATCAAGGCGGCGAAGGTGCGCGGTTTTGTGACCTATGACGAGCTGAACAAGGTGCTGCCTTCGGAAGAGTTTTCCTCCGAGCAGATTGAAGACACGCTGTCGATGCTCTCGGAAATGGGCATCACCGTTGTCGAGAATGACGAAGCCGAAGACAGCGCCGAAGAGGGCGAGGCGGAAGCCGATGGCGACGAGGAGGAACCCTCCACCGGCAAGGCGCTGGCCACCACCACAACCACCTCGACCGCGCTTGACCGCACCGATGATCCGGTGCGCATGTATCTGCGCGAAATGGGCTCGGTGGAGCTTTTGTCGCGCGAAGGCGAAATCGCCATTGCCAAGCGCATCGAGGCGGGCCGCGAGACGATGATTGCCGGGCTTTGCGAAAGCCCGCTGACCTTTCAGGCGATCATCATCTGGCGCGATGAACTGAATGAGGGGAAGATCCTCCTTCGCGATATCATCGATCTGGATGCGACCTATGCCGGTCCTGACGCCAAGAAGATCGACCACAGCCAGGCGGCGCTGAATGGCGAAGCCCCGCCGCGCATCGAGCCGGAAGAAGAAGAGCTTGATGACGACGAAGACAGCGACAATTCAATGTCGCTGGCCGCCATGGAAGCCGAACTCAAGCCCAAGGTTCTTGAAATCTTCGACCGCATTGCGGCGGACTACAAGAAGTTGCGCAAGCTGCAAGACCAGAAGATGGAACTGGCGCTCAAGGGCGAAGATTTTGCCACGGCGTCGGACAAGAAATATCAGAAGCTGACAGGCGACCTCATCGAAGAGGTCAAAAGCCTCGCGCTCAACAACAACCGCATCGAAAGCCTTGTCGAACAGCTTTACGCGATCAACAAGCGCCTGATGGGCCTTGAAGGCCGGATGCTGCGTCTGGCCGAAAGCCATGGCATTCCGCGTGACGAGTTCCTCAAGCAGTATTACGGCAACGAGCTTGATCCGAACTGGGTGCGCCGTGTCAGCCGCCTCAAGGGCAAGGGCTGGATCAGCTTCACGAAGGATGAGCGCGATCAGGTGAAGAACCTGCGCATCGACATCCAGACGCTCGCTGCCGAAACCGGTCTCGACATTGGCGAATATCGCCGCATCGTGCAGATGGTGCAGAAGGGTGAGCGCGAGGCGCGCATCGCCAAGAAGGAAATGGTGGAAGCCAACCTTCGTCTGGTGATTTCGATTGCCAAGAAATATACCAATCGCGGTTTGCAGTTCCTCGATCTCATTCAGGAAGGCAATATCGGCCTGATGAAGGCGGTCGACAAGTTCGAGTATCGCCGCGGCTACAAGTTCTCGACCTATGCGACATGGTGGATCCGTCAGGCGATCACCCGCTCGATTGCCGATCAGGCGCGCACGATCCGCATTCCCGTGCATATGATCGAAACGATCAACAAGCTCGTGCGTACCTCGCGCCAGATGCTGCATGAAATCGGCCGCGAGCCGACGCCGGAAGAACTGGCCGAGAAGCTCGGTATGCCGCTTGAAAAAGTGCGCAAGGTCCTGAAAATCGCCAAGGAGCCGATCTCGCTCGAAACGCCGATCGGCGACGAGGAAGACAGCCACCTCGGCGACTTCATCGAGGACAAGAATGCGATCCTGCCGATTGATGCGGCGATCCAGTCGAACCTGCGCGAAACGACAACGCGCGTGCTCGCCTCGCTCACCCCGCGCGAAGAGCGCGTGCTGCGTATGCGCTTCGGCATCGGCATGAATACAGATCATACGCTCGAAGAAGTCGGCCAGCAGTTCTCGGTGACGCGCGAACGTATCCGCCAGATCGAAGCCAAGGCGCTGCGCAAACTCAAGCATCCGTCGCGGAGCCGCAAGCTGCGCTCGTTCCTGGATAACTGACGTCATTTCCTCAAACCCCTCACCCTCGCCGGACCTTGCGGTCCGTCTCTCCCTCTCCCCTGAGGGGAGAGGGCAAGCGCGCATGGCGCGCGCGGGTGAGGGGACGACAGGATGCGATTTTGAGATTGTCCTCCCGGGATTTATTCCCCGTGTCATGCCCGGACTTGATCCGGGCATCCAGAGCCATTGATTCTGGGATGGCGGCCCTGGATTGCCGGGTCAAGCCCGGCAATGACACGGAGAGTTGTCGGGGATGCCCCGCCTGAAGCGGGGCATGACGTGGAGGTCGGGCTGATGTCTTGGCCAATAGTGCCGTCATGGCCCGATTTCGTCGGGCCATCCACGTCTTTATCCATCATTCAACGGTCATTGCCGAACCTTGCGGTCCGTCTCTCCCTCTCCCCTCAGAGGGGAGAGGGCAAGCGCGCATGGCGCGCGCGGGTGAGGGGACGACAGGATGCGATTTTGAGATTGTCCTCCCGGGATTTATTCCCCGTGTCATGCCCGGACTTGATCCGGGCATCCAGAGCCATTGATTCTGGGATGGCGGCCCTGGATTGCCGGGTCAAGCCCGGCAATGACACGGAGAGTTGTCGGGGATGCCCCGCCTGAAGCGGGGCATGACGTGGAGGTCGGGCTGATGTCTTAGCCAATAGTGCCGTCATGGCCCGATTTCGTCGGGCCATCCACGTCTTTATCCATCATTCAACGGTCATTGCCGAACCTTGCGGTCCGTCTCTCCCTCTCCCCTCAGAGGGGAGAGGGCAAGCGCGCATGGCGCGCGCGGGTGAGGGGACGACAGGATGCGATTTTGAGATTGTCCTCCCGGGATTTATTCCCGGGATCCAGACGGACTTATCACGCGGCGCAAGGCCCATGGATCCCGGCAACAAGTGCCGGGATGACAGCCATATCAACACCTCAGATCAGGCGGCTTCTTCCGCCTCGACCTTTTTCTTGCGGGTCTTTTTGACGACCACGGGCTGGGCGGCTTTCTCGGCGGCGAGCTGGGCGTCACGTTCAAGGCGCAGCGTGCGAAGTCGCGTTGTCTTGGCGGTGCTGGCCTTGGCTTCTTCCGCCAGAATGCGCTGCACCGTTTCGGTGATCTGATCGGCCTTGGCATTGCGCTGGGGCACGGGCGCAGGCTGCTTGAACAGATTTTTCGTGCGATCGACCATGTGGTGGTTCCTTTTGGCTGCGGGCATGAAAAAAGGCCGGGGTCGCCGGCCTTTCCCATGCATCCATTTGGCATCCCGCCACGCGCCATTACATCCGTGGTCGCTGTTACGGGATGACCACCGCCCGGACTTGCCGGTTAGCCGCGCGCATCGCTTGGGGGGAAGCGTTATGCGCGCAGGCACGATGATGTCTGTGCGTCATAGATGGGCGCTTTGGGGCGCCAATACAAGGCCCATCTCGCAAATAAGCAAAAAGGGCTGGTTTCCCATACAATTCTCGCTGTCATGCCCGGACTTGCTCCGGGCATCCAGGGCGTCGCATTCAACGGGTGCGGCTCTGGATTGCGGACAGGGGCCGGGATGACAGGAAAGAAGGCGTGGATGGCCCGCATGAAGCGGGCCATGACGTTTTATCGATCCTGTTTATATTTTCGGTGTCATGCCCGGACTTGATCCGGGCATCCAGGGCGTCGCATTCAACGGGGGCGGCTCTGGATTGCGGACAGGGGCCGGGATGACAGGAAAGAAGACGTGGATAGCCCGCATGAAGCGGGCCATGACGTTTTATCGATCCTGTTTATATTTTCGGTGTCAGGCCCGGACTTGATCCGGGCATCCAGGGCGTCGCATTCAACGGGTGCGGCTCTGGATTGCGGACAGGGGCCGGGATGACAGGAAAGAAGGCGTGGATGGCCCGCATGAAGCGGGCCATGACGTTTTATCGATCCTGTTTATATTTTCGGTGTCATGCCCGGACTTGATCCGGGCATC
Source organism: uncultured Alphaproteobacteria bacterium (assembly GCA_963696585.1). GTDB lineage: Bacteria > Pseudomonadota > Alphaproteobacteria > Parvibaculales > Parvibaculaceae > Parvibaculum. Next base: position 681 of record CAVOKW010000027.1, on the reverse strand, counting down.
CAGGGCGTCGCATTCAACGGGTGCGGCTCTGGATTGCGGACAGGGGCCGGGATGACAGGAAAGAAGACGTGGATGGCCCGCATGAAGCGGGCCATGACGTTTTCTGGATTGTCGGTCACCTGATACTCATGGAGGGCCCGGCCATGACAATTCATTAGCAGCAGGCGCCACCGGTTGCGGAAGTGGCGGTTTCGCTGAACGGCATGTTGGTGCCACAGCCCTTGAAGATGCCGTAATGGGTCTTGAAGTCGCCGATGAAGTCGAAAAAGGGCGCAAAGCGCGTGTCATGCAGCATCATCCATGTATTGCCGCAGACCGGAAACACACGGTCTTTTTCAATGGCGTGGTGGCTGTCGAGTTGAAACATGTTCTCGGCATGTTGGATGCCGCCCTTGTAGATCACGGCCTGACCGTAGTCCTCGCATGCCGGTTCAAGCCCGTCGAGCTTGAAAAGCCGATAGGTGGCGGAGAAGAAACGCGCTTCGCCGAGCGCTTGCGCGATCATCGGTTCGCCGATTTCAATCGGGCGGTCGGTGACAAGGCGCGGATCGGCAAAGCCGGAGGCTTTGGCAAGCGCGAGAAAGTCATTCCAGTAGAGCGCGCCGCCAAGGCATTCGCCCATCAGCACCGGGTCTTCCTTGACCTGCGCGGGCAGGCGGCGATCGGCATAGACATCGGCGA
>CAVOKW010000026.1:0-6719 GCA_963696585.1 uncultured Alphaproteobacteria bacterium | reverse complement strand
CTAAAGCGTGGCAAGGAGCTTTTTAGCGTCGCGTTAGAAATCTGGCCGCTTAACTTAAACCAGATAGCCTCCGGCAAACCCGGGGCGGTTCAGAATCCCCCTTATGGGTATGTCACCTAAACGGGATCGCCGTCCCAGTCTTCGCGAGAGTGGCGCACCCGCAATATCAGAACATCGCCGTTTTCGTCGATCATGTAGACGACAATATGCGATGCGTGCGGATGGCAGCGAACGGGCGGAGAAATCTCGAAGCGTTCTCTTGCGGCTCTTGGATTATCGGACAGAAAGCGGAAAACCTGATCGAGTTGCGCATGGTAGCTCTCGGCCTGAGCGCTGCCGAAGACCGCCACGCCCTGCAGGTAGATTGCGATAAGGTCTTCTTCTGCCTTGCGGGCGAGCTTGTATGCCATCGCCCGCCACTATGAACGCGGCGTACGTTTCCGCGCCTCGTTCAGAATCTCGTCCATCGATTTGTCGCTGACACCGCTTTCCAGCGCTCGCGTCACCAGACCCTGCATATGAGCAATCTTGTCCTGCCGCTCCTGATCGCGGCGGATGAGATCGCGAACATAGTCGCTCGCATTGCTGTAGCGTCCGGTCTCAGCCTGCGCTTCAACCCAATCCTTCATCGGGTCGGGAAGAGATACATTCATCGTCGCCATGAAAAGCCTCCTGTTAGCTGTGTCATGGCATAAATTGACAAAGATTGTCAATTTATGCGTGAGGGACATCGACCTGACCGGCGCGCGCAGGCCGCTTTCCCCCAATCTGCCTGAACCGCGCCATCGCAAACTTCCGTCGTTGGAAGTCTGAATCACTGTTCGCCAAATTTGGGAATCCCCTTTATGGGCATGTCACCTAGTCTGATTTGCCCGCTTAAATCTGTTTGTTGAGCCGGATGGCGACCGAGCGACCATGGGCGTCAAGCCCTTCGGCACGCGCCAGCGCCAGTGCGGCCGGGCCGATGGCGGCAAGCGATGCCGCATCGCAGCGCACCAGCGAGGTGCGTTTCATGAAATCAAGAACCGAGAGACCCGAGGAGAAGCGCGCCGAGCGGGCGGTTGGCAGCACGTGATTGGTGCCCGCCACATAGTCGCCAATCGCTTCCGGCGTGTAACGGCCCAGAAAAATCGCCCCGGCATTGGAGATGCGCGCGGCAAGCGGTTCGGGGTCTTCGAGCGCGATTTCGAGATGCTCGGGTGCCAGCGCATCGACCAGCGGCACACAGTCAGAAAGGGCGGCGACCGTGATGACGGCGCCAAAGTCCGCCCAGCTCTGGCTCGCCGTGGTTTCGCGCGGCAGGCGCTTCAACTGGCGCGCGACAGCGGCTTCGACCGCATCGGCGAAATCCGCATCATCGGTGATCAGGATCGACTGCGAGGAGACATCATGCTCGGCCTGAGAGAGGAGATCAGCGGCAATCCAGTCCGGGTCATTGTCGCGGTCAGCAACGACGAGGATTTCAGAGGGGCCGGCGATCATGTCGATGCCGACGATGCCAAAGACCTGACGCTTGGCCGCCGCGACCCAGGCATTGCCCGGGCCGACGATCTTGTCCACTGGCGCAATCGTTGCCGTGCCGTAAGCCAGCGCCGCCACGGCCTGTGCGCCACCGACCCGATAAACCTCGTCAACCCCTGCAAGCCTTGCGGCGGCAAGCACCAGCGGATTGATTATGCCATCGGGCGTCGGCACGACCATGACGAGACGCTTGACGCCTGCGACCTTGGCCGGAATGGCGTTCATCAACACGGAACTTGGATAATTCGCCGTGCCGCCGGGCACATAGAGCCCCGCTGCGGCGACCGCCGTCCAGCGATGGCCGAGCTCGACGCCTGCTTCATCCGTGTAGCGGGCATCGACCGGCTTCTGCTTTTCGTGATAGGCGCGGATGCGCGCGGCGGCAAGACGCAGCGCATCGAGCGTTTCAGCGTCGCAGGCAGCGGTCGCCGCATCCAGATCGGCGTCGGAAATGCGCAGCGTCGCCACGGTCAATTCCGGCAGGCGATCAAACTTGCGCGTCAGTTCCACCAATGCCTCGTCGCCACGCTTGCGCATATCGGCAATGATCGCGCTCACCGTGTCGTTCACATCGACCGAGGCTTCGCGCTTGCCGGTCAGAAGGCGCGCAAAATCAGCAGCGAAATTTTTGTCTCTGGCGTCGAGGCGGAGAGCCATTTGCTTTACTCATCTATCCCGTGATCGGGAAGGTTCTTCGTTTCCCATGTGAGGCCCATATCGCTCAAACGGGCGTCGAGCGCCTCAACCTCAAGCCGGATTTCGGCGCCGCCCGAAAAAGTCAGCGTCACAATGCCCGACGGCGCCTCCAGCAGGGCAAAGCGGATTGCCAGCAGATTGACGACACCATGGGGCCGATCCTGCGCGATATGGCGCGTCTGGACCTTCAGCACATTGTCGAAATGCAGACCGGCGCGGACACGGGCGTGGCCATGATGTCGTGCCTTGCCCTCGCCTTCCCATTGGAAGCGATTGACGACCATGGCAAAGCGTCGCGACGAGGGCAGCCAGGCGATGTCGCGCACCAGCGTTACCGCATCCTGCAAGGCAGCGGAGATGATGTCGAGATCGTCACTGTCTTCGGCGAGGAGGCGAAGGCCGCTCATGCGCTCATTGTCCGTTCTCTGTCTCAGGCTTTTTCACGCCATATCTCGGCCCCGCAGGCCGAGAGCTTGGCCTCGATGCGCTCAAAGCCGCGATCAAGATGGTAGACGCGATTGATCACTGTCTCGCCCTCGGCGGCAAGGCCGGCAATGATGAGAGCGGCCGACGCGCGAAGATCGCTGGCCATGACCGGCGCGCCCTTGAGCCTGTCCACGCCATGCACCAACGCCTTGTCGCCATGAAGCGAGATATTGGCGCCAAAACGCGCAAGCTCCTGCACATGCATGAAGCGGTTTTCAAAAATCGTTTCGGTGATTTCGGATTCACCCTCGGCAACCGTCATCAGCGCCATGAACTGGGCCTGAAGGTCGGTCGGGAAGCCCGGGAAAACCTGCGTCACAACATCGGTTGCCTGCAAGCGATGGCCATTCCGCATGATGCGGACGGCACCCTGCCGGGTTTCAACTTCGGCCCCGGCGGCGCGCAGCACCGACAATGCGGCTTCAAAGGTTTCGCCCTCAACGCCCGCAAGCGTCACATCGCCCCCCGTCATGGCGGCGGCAATGGCATAGGTGCCAGCCTCGATGCGGTCGGCAATCACGTTATAAGTTGCGCCATGCAGCTTTTCGACGCCTTCGATGCGCAGTGTCGATGTGCCAATGCCTGAAATCTTCGCGCCCATGGCGACGAGACAATTGGCAAGGTCGCTGACTTCGGGTTCACGAGCGGCATTTTCGAGCACGGTTTCGCCGTCGGCCAGCGTTGCCGCCATCATCAGCGTATGCGTCGCGCCGACCGAGACGATGGGCGAGCGGATGACCGCGCCCTTCAAGCCGCCTTCGGCCCTGGCGACGACATAGCCATCGACGAGATCGATCTCGGTGCCCATTTTCTGGAGGCCCTTGATGTAGAGATCGACGGGCCGCGCGCCAATGGCGCAGCCGCCGGGCAGCGACACGCGGGCATAATGGCAACGCGCCAGCAGCGGCCCGAGCACCCAGAAGCTCGCACGGATCTGCGAGACGATTTCATAGGGCGCGGTGGTCGAGAGGATTTCGGGCGTGCGCAGGGTCAGCGTGTCGGCGTGATCGCTCGTTTCACGCGTGATGATGGTGCCGAGGACACCGAGCAGTTTTGTCAGTGTGCGGATGTCGGTGAGGCGGGGCACATTGCCCAGACGCAGCGGCTCGGCGGTCAGGAGCGCCGCCGTCAGGAGCGGCAGGGCGGCGTTTTTCGCGCCGCTGATCCCGATCGTGCCGTTGAGGCGATTGCCGCCGCGAATGTGAATCGTATCCATGGAATGTCCGGGCTTTCCCTGCCGCGCAGGCCCGAAGCGGCCTGCCTGAAGCGCGAGTTATAGAGGATGGGGCCGCCACGGGAAACCCGGCGCCGCGCAGGCCCGAAGCATCAGGCCCCTTTGGGGTCTTTTTCAGGCGTGGCCGTGGCCGAATCGCGACCCTCCTCTTGACGACCCTCTTCCTGGCGACCGCGGCTCTGGGCCTTGCGCTTTTTCAGGTTTTCGCGCAGGGCTTCGGCCAGACGGGCGGCCTTTTCGCGGGCTTCCTGTGTCTGGGCGGCGCGGGCCGGACCCTGGGCGTGCTTTTTGAAGTCCATGCCGGTGGTTTTGGGGCTTTTCATGACGCGCAGGCTTTCAAATGGGGGGTGGTCCGGCGAGATTTAGGCGCGTGTCGCCCACCCGTCAACAAGGGAATGGGGCGCTCTCGGGAAGCGATCGGAATTAACCGGGCTTGGCGGGCATTGGCGGCTTGCGCCATGGGGAGGGCTGTGGCACTTTCCGCCCGCTCGCGAAGGCGCCTGCCGATCCATCAGCGGCCGCCTTGCCGTCCGATTTGACCCGAGCCGGGCCGAACGCCCCGATGCTGTTGTAGCTCAGTGGTAGAGCACTCCCTTGGTAAGGGAGAGGCCGAGAGTTCAATCCTCTCCAACAGCACCATTTTTTCCGAGATTTTCAAGCTAATGGCGCTTATCGCACACATAATGTGACATCCACGCGCGTGCTTGCTGTCAGCAATTCAAGCTATTGCAAATGGGACAATTTTGTCCTATATATCTATCATGAATGGCAGGGAATTCATACGCAAGGTCAAACGCCTCGGCGCTAAGCGCGATGTGATTGTATCGGTGGATTCCTCGCGAGGAAAAGGTTCGCATCGACGCCTGACTTATGGCTCCCGGTGGACGACCGTAAAGCATAGCGAAATTGGTCCTGCGCTCTTGAACGCCATGTGCAAACAGATCGGCATTGACCCTGGCGATCTTTAGATTGGAGTCACAAACATGAGCGAACGCTCAATCGGTCTCACTCTTGCCTATCCTGCACGCATCACGAATGTGGAGGGGGAGTACCTCGTTGGTTTCGTGGATTTTCCCGAAGCGCTTACATCGGGAAACACCGAAGACGAAGCTTTTGAGATGGCTTGCGACGCCCTCAATGTGACAATTGCCGGCTACATCAAAGACGGTACACCCATTCCAGAGCCCAGTGTTTCAAAGCGGGGCGAATATCTCGTACCTGTTGATCCGAATGTTGCCGCGAAGGCTTTTTTATCCGATGCCTTGCGTTCAAGAGGCATGAATCAGAGCGATCTTGCTCGCAGTTTGGATATCGACACAAGAAACGTGCAGAGACTTCTTGATCCCACTCACAGTTCAACGCTCTCGAGCATCTCCGAAGCCCTCAAGCATGTCGGCCTCAGTATCACCATGACTCTGGTCGATACCGGCCCCAATCGTCGAATGCTGCGATCGGCCAAATCCGGCTCAGGCACAGCACATGTTTTGCGCCCGATGAAAGCCATACGGGGCCGACCTGCACGTACAAAGACTTCATGACTCCGAAGACGCTTTCCCTTGGCAAGGGAGAGGCCGAGAGTTCAATCCTCTCCAACAGCACCATTTTCTGCGACAATGCGCGCTGGACGCCCCTTTTGCCTGACGAGCCCGCATGACCAGCCCGGCCCCTTTCCTGCGCGTGATTGAAAGTCCGCAGAACCCGCATGCGCGGGTGTGGCTGGCGCTGGATGACGGGCGCGGCATCAAAAAACATGGCCGTTTCATTCTCGCCGGGCGCAAGACCGTGCCGGAGGCGCTCGCCGCTTCGCCCGGCATGATCGAGGCGCTCTTGGTGACACGGCCTGAGGATATTGCCGGATGGGCGCTGCCGGCGGGGCTTGATGTCTTTCGTCTGTCGACGCCGCTGTTCCAGTCGCTCGACCATGCCGGGACGGGCTTTCCGCTGCTTGTCTGCCGCGTGCCCGACATGCCGAAGGCTGATCTCACCCGCCCGCCTGAGGGACTGGAGCTCCTTTGCGCGCTGGGCGATCCGGCCAATCTCGGCGCGCTGATGCGCAGTGCTGCGGCCTTTGGCGTCACGCGCGTCGTCCTGATGACGGATGCGGCGCATCCCTTTCACCCCAAGGCGATGCGCGCCGGGGCGAATGCGCAGTTCCGGCTCAAGCTGGCGCGCGGCCCCGGCTGGGACGGGCTTGCCAACGTCGCCGGGCCGATTTTCGCGCTGGATGGCGCGGGCAAAAATCTGGCAGGCTTTGCCTTTCCCGCCCATATGCGGCTCATTCTCGGCGAGGAAGGCAAGGGGCTGCCGGAAGCGCTCGACGTGGCGCGGCTGGCCATTCCAACGACCGGCGCGGTGGAATCGCTCAATGCCACCGTTGCCGCGAGTCTGGCGCTTTTCCTGCATTTTCAGGCGCGATTGCAGCGCTGAGCGCAAAAGGGTGATCCGCCAAGGCGGAGACGGCGTATCCATCCTTGAGAGTGTCGGCGGGAAAGCCGGCTGAACATGATCAAGGAACCCCGGTCTCATGTCCTGGCGCCCCCCCTTCCCTTCGATGCTTGCCGTGTTCGTCACGGTTGCGGCAATGGCCGTTTCAATCCCCCTGGCCGCCATTGCCGCACGACCCGACGTCGCTCCGGCCGACCCCACCATCGCCTTTCGCGTGGATCGCGGCGGCGATCCGATGGGAACGCATGTTCTGCGCTTTCACGAAAAAGCCGATGGACTGCATGTCGCCATCGACATATCGCTGGCGGTGAACTTTGGTCCCCTCACCGTGTTCCGT
>CAVOKW010000025.1:0-102961 GCA_963696585.1 uncultured Alphaproteobacteria bacterium | reverse complement strand
GGTCGCTGGTTTCGCCAGCCGACACGGCATCATTGCGTCGGTGTGCGGCTCTGTCGCTGCAGCGGCGCCCTTCGCGGACCGTGTGGAAGTAGCTGCAATGGATACGTCTGCCAAACGCAGTGTATTGATGGCTCTTCGCATTGGTGTTGGACTGCTACTATTGTCTGCGGCGGCGCTGAAGGCCTACAAGTTGGGGACACAGCTTGTGGTCAATCCCCGGTGGGAACTCGGGCAGACGGCTGGCGAGTGGATGCTGGGCGTGTGGCTGATCAGCGGCCTGTGGCCCCGGACATCGCGCGCGCTCGCCGCGGCCGTGTTTGCAGTGTTCGCCGGGGTGTCCTTCTGGCGGGCGGTCCACGGAGCAACCGACTGCGGCTGCTTCGGTGCGATGCGGATGCACCCTTGGGCGACATTTGCGTTGGATGTGGCGGTGGGTGGGAGCCTGGCCGCGACGCTACGACATTGCGCCACAACGCGAACGGGGATGGTTGGGCGTGGTGTCGCGATTGGGGGGCTGACCGTCGGCGTCATCGGTATCGCCGTGATCGGTCTTCAGACCGACGTCACATACGGTACGCGCACGTTACACCGATCCCCAACAGCCGACTGCGCGGCCGCACGGCGCCGGCCGTTCGCCATTGGATGTGGACCTTGGCTATGTGACGATGGGGAGCAGGCACATAGTGGCGTTCGGCGTGATGAATACGACCGGCAAGCCGCTCCACCTGGTGCGGGCGCGGTCAGAGTGCAGTTGCATGTCGGTCACCGGGCTTCCCCTTACGATTGACGCGGGTAGATCGGCGTGGCAGGTCGCCAGAGGGGCTTTTGGCCATGCATATCAAGCCTGTTTCGGGCAACCAAGTGCGGGCAAGCCCCGTGTACGACGCTCACAAAGACCAGCGCCTGGGTTCATGCCCCGGTTACGCTCAGGGAGTTCACCTCTATGAAAGTCCTCGTTCCGATCAAACGGGTGGTCGACTACAACGTGAAGATCCGCGTGAAGTCGGACCAGACCGGTGTCGATCTTGCCAATGTCAAAATGTCGATGAATCCCTTCGACGAAATCGCCATTGAAGAAGCGGTTCGCCTGAAGGAGGCCGGCAAGGCAACCGAAGTTGTCGTCGTGTCGATTGGCGCTGCGCAGACAACGGAAACCATTCGTACCGCACTCGCCATGGGCGCTGATCGTGGTATCCACATCAAGACCGATGAGCAGCTTGAGCCGATCAATGTCGCCAAGCTCCTCAAGGCCGTCGCCGAAGCGGAAAAGCCTGACCTCTGCATCCTTGGCAAGCAGGCGATTGACGACGATTGCAACCAGACGGGCCAGATGCTCGCAGCCCTGCTGGGCTGGGCGCAGGGCACTTTCGCGTCCAGGCTCGAAATCGACGGCACGACGCTCAATCTGACGCGTGAAGTCGATGGCGGCTTGCAGACGCTGAAGCTCAAGATGCCGGTGGTCGTCACAACCGACCTTCGCCTCAACGAGCCGCGTTACGCCTCGCTGCCCAACATCATGAAGGCCAAGAAGAAACCGATCGACGAAAAGACGACGGCTGACTATGGCGTGGATGTGAAGCCGCATCTCCAGATCGTCAAGGTGACGGAGCCGGCTCAACGCCAGGCAGGTATCAAGGTCGAGTCTGTTGAACAGCTCGTGTCGAAGCTCAAAGAAGCAGGAGTGATCGGATGACCATTCTGGTTATTGCAGAACACAACAATAAGTCCCTCAACGACGCGACGGGCAAGACCGTTTCTGCCGCAGCCAAAATTGGCGGCGACATTCACGTTCTCGTGGCAGGCTCGGGCATTGGCGACATCGCCGCTGCCGCAGCCAAACTCGCTGGCGTCACCAAGGTGCTGGCGGCTGACGATGCGCTTTATGCCCATCAGGTTGCAGAACCGCTGGCCGCCCTCGTTGTCAGCCTGGCTGGCAGCTATGACGCCATCCTCTCGCCCGCAGGCACGGTTGGCAAAAACTTCATGCCCCGCGTCGCTGCGTTGCTCGATGTCGGCCAGATCTCGGAAATCACCGCCGTTCTCAGCGCGGACACATTCGAGCGTCCGATCTATGCCGGCAATGCGATCCAGACCGTGAAGTCGCTGGATGCGAAAAAGGTCATCACGGTTCGCACCACGGCCTTCCCGGCCGCCGCAACAACCGGTTCGGCTTCCGTTGAAGCCGCCGCCGCCGCTGGCAATCCGGGCCTGTCGGAATGGGTCGATGAAAAGCTCACCAAATCGGATCGTCCCGAGCTGACCTCCGCCAAGATCATCATCTCGGGTGGCCGTGGCATGCAGAATGGCGAAAACTTCGCCATGCTCGAAAAGATCGCCGACAAGCTCAATGCGGCGGTGGGCGCTTCGCGTGCTGCCGTCGATGCGGGCTTCGTGCCCAACGATTACCAGGTCGGCCAGACCGGCAAGGTCGTCGCGCCCGATCTCTATATCGCTGTCGGCATTTCCGGCGCCATCCAGCATCTGGCTGGCATGAAGGACTCAAAGGTCATCGTTGCCATCAACAAGGACGAAGAAGCCCCGATCTTCCAGGTCGCGGATTACGGCCTTGTGGCAGACCTCTTCGTTGCCGTTCCGGCGCTCGAAGCCGAATTGACCAAAGTGGGCATCTAAGCCTTCGCCCTGCGCATCGGAATGGCGCCAACCGGCAACGGTTGGCGCCATTTTCATGCCCGGCCGCATTTCCCCCCGCTTTTACCCGGTTTCTTTGCTAATGTTCGGCGCAAGCATTCGGGATTAATGTTTGGGCACGGCATGGAACGGCATTCCGCCCCTGTCCGGGCCTGCAACGAAGGTGTGTTGTCTCATGAATATTCGGAAGGTCGGCGTCATTGGTGCCGGTCAGATGGGCAGCGGCATTGCCCATGTCTGTGCGCTGGCTGGCTATGACGTCCTGCTGCACGACACCTCGCGCGAACGCATTGAGGCGGGCCTCGCCACCATCAATGGCAATATGAGCCGTCAGGTGGCTGGCAAGAAAATCACCCGTGAAGATCGCGAGGCCGCCCTCGACCGGATCAACCCTGCCCATGAACTCTCGGCCTTTGAGAGCGCCGATCTCGTCATTGAATCGGCCACGGAAAACGAAACCGTCAAACGCAAGATTTTCACGGACCTCTGCCCACATCTGCGCGCCGATGCCCTGATCGCAACAAACACCTCCTCCATTTCCATCACACGCCTGGCCGCCTCGACCGACAGGCCGGAGCATTTCATCGGCGTTCATTTCATGAACCCCGTGCCGGTGATGGAACTTGTCGAGCTGGTGCGCGGCATCGCGACGGACGACCAGACATTCGATACCGTCAATGAATTCGTCAAAACCCTCGGCAAAAACATTGCCAATGCCGAGGACTTCCCGGCCTTCATCGTCAATCGCATTTTGCTGCCCATGATCAATGAAGCCGTCTATGTGCTTTATGAAGGCGTCGGCTCGGTGGAAAGCATCGACAAGGCCATGCGCCTGGGCGCCAATCATCCCATGGGTCCGTTGCAGCTTGCCGATTTCATCGGCCTCGATACCTGCCTTTCGATCATGCAGGTGCTGCATGAGGGCTTGTCGGACTCGAAATATCGCCCTTGCCCGCTCCTGGTAAAATACGTTGAAGCAGGGTGGCTTGGTCGCAAGACCCAGCGCGGCTTCTACGATTATCGGGGCGACAAACCCTTCCCGACACGCTGACCACAAATATTTAACATTTGCGAGGCCACACTTTCCCCAGGAATTCATCGAGGGAGGTGACCATGCAGGCCGCGGCAAGCAAGCAGGATATTCGACTGCATCAGATGACTGCACTCGGCATCGGCCTCACGATCGAGCCGGAGCTTGACGAGATCGCCGATCTCAATCGCTATTGGCATTCAAAATGTGTTGAGGGTGTCATTCCTGACCGCAGTGCCATCAACCCGCGCGATATTGTCCGCCACATGCCCTATCTCATCATTGCGGATGTTTTCGAAGGCGGCGCTGATTTCCGCATTCGGCTATTCGGGACCGCGCTGACGCAATTGATCGGCGAAAACCGCACCGGAAAATGGCTCTCGGAGTTTGGCGGCGCGGCAGCCTCACCAGAGGATCGCGCCAGGATTCGCGGGCGCTGGCTCGTGATGACTCAACGCGCCTTTGAAATGCGCGAGCCCGTCATGCTCAAGGCCCAGATGCAGGCCGATCGCAGCCAGTTCCTGACTGCACACGCTTTCGTCGCACCGCTTCGCAATGGTGCGAGCGAAGTCGCCCAGATGATCGGGGCCATGTATGCGGTGAGCCACGTCACCCGGGAAAGATGGGCGCATCGCTGATCTCAGGGCGCTTTCGCCGCCTTGATGAGCGCTTGCGCTTCAGCTGTGTTCCAGGCAGCAGGTCCCACAAGCCGCCCGAGCTCGTGCCCGTCAGCTGAAATCAGAATCGTGGTCGGCAAACCGACCGTCTTGAGCGCAAAACTCGCCTTGAGCGTGGGCTCGTTAAAAAGCGACAGATGCTCAATGCCAACCTCGCTCAAAAAGCTGCGCGCGAGTTCCAGACCCTTGGCATCGACATTGAGCGCCACGACCTGAAAAGCGGCATCGCCCAACGCGCCTTCCAGCCCGTCAAGCGCCGGCATTTCCTCCCGGCACGGCGCACACCATGTCGCCCAGACGTTCAAAAGCACGAGTTTGCCCGCAAAATCAGTCAGCCTGACCGATTTGCCAACGCCATCCTGAAAGACGAGATCGGGGAGTTTGGGCGTGCCGGGTGTGGGCCGGAAATTGGCCATGGAACCGGTTGCATAATCCGCAAGCCGCGCGGCCAGGGCCCCATCGACCGTCTGCGGGGACTGATTTGCGTCCCCCGTGGCATTGCCTAAGGGCCGCTCGATCAGATATACCGCGCCTGCAGTAACCAGCATGACAGCCAGCACTACAATGGCAAGCTGCGGTAAAGATTGACGGTTTGGGATTTTCGACATCGGATTTCTCAATTCTGCGGGCCCGACAGGCGACAAGCCGCGCCTTGGGCTTTAGGTTTGCAGCAATTTGCCGGCACCAGATGAACCACCGGCCCGGAGTAGGTCAATGAGCAACAAGATGTGGGGCGGCCGGTTTGGCGAAGGCCCCGATGCGATCATGGAGGAAATCAACGCCTCCATTGGCTTCGATCAACGCCTTTTTGCACAGGATATTGACGGTTCCAAGGCCCATTGCGCCATGCTGGCCGCAACCGGCATCATTTCGAAAACCGATGCCGATCAGATCAGTCGGGGCCTGACAAGGATCCTTGGCGAAATCCGGCAAGGCACTTTTCAGTTCAGCCGGGCGCTGGAGGACATTCACATGAATGTCGAGTCGCGCCTCGCCGACATGATCGGGCCCGCCGCAGGCCGTCTGCACACGGCCCGCTCGCGCAACGACCAGGTGGCGCTCGATTTCAAGCTCTATGTCCGCGATGTGCTCGACCATCTCGACGAACAATTGGCTGCGTTCCAGTTGACCCTGCTCACGCGCGCCGAAGCCCATGCCAGCACCATCATGCCGGGCTTTACCCATCTGCAAAGTGCCCAGCCCGTGACCTTTGGCCATCATTGCCTCGCCTATGTCGAAATGATTGGCCGTGATCGTGGCCGCTTTCAGGATGCGCGCAAGCGGCTGAATGAATGCCCGCTCGGTGCTGCCGCACTGGCTGGCACCTCCTTCCCGATTGACCGGCACATGACCGCCAGGGCGCTCGGCTTTGAGGGACCGACACGCAATTCACTCGACAGCGTCTCGGATCGTGACTTCGTGCTCGAAACCCTCGCCGCAGCCGCCATCACCGCAACGCATCTTTCGCGCCTTGCCGAAGAAATCGTCATCTGGTCCACCCCGCATTTCAATTTTGTGCGCCTGACAGACAGTTTCTCGACCGGCTCCTCGATCATGCCGCAAAAGCGCAATCCGGACGCGGCCGAGCTCGTGCGCGCCAAGACCGGTCGCATCGTTGGCGGATTGACGACCCTGCTCATTGTCATGAAGGGCCTGCCGCTGGCCTATTCCAAGGACATGCAGGAAGACAAGGAAGCCGCCTTTGATGCGCTGGACGCGCTCTCGCTTTCGATCGCCGCCATGACCGGCATGGTGTCCTCGCTCAGCGTCAATGAAACCGCCATGCGGGCCGCCGCCTCGCGCGGCTATGCCACGGCCACCGACCTGGCTGACTGGCTTGTGCAGCGCCTCAACATGCCCTTCCGTCAGGCCCATCATGTGACCGGCGCGCTGGTCGCCATGGCGGAGGGGAAGGGCGTTGATCTCGACGGTTTGAGCCTTGCCGACATGCAATCGGTTGAACCCGGCATCACGGGCGAGATCTTTACCGTGCTGGGCGTGGATAATTCCGTGCGCTCACGGACAAGTTTTGGCGGCACAGCGCCAGACAATGTGCTTGCTTCTGTGGCATGGTGGCGCGAACGCATCGGCAATGCAGGCTGATAACCAATGGCAGCGGGAAGACAGGCAATGATGAAACGGTTTCTGACGATTTTGCTCATGGGCGCCGCGCTCTCTTTGACGCTCGCTGCCTGCGGCAAGAAGGGCGACCCGGAATTGCCCTCCGGGGCCGTCGATACCGCGCCGCCAAACCGCGACTCAACCTCGCCTGAAGGCCCCGACAGCAAAGACCCGATCGACATGCGCCCGATCACAGCGGGTCAGGATGCCGCCAGCAAAACGCGCGCACCTTGAACCCGCGCGACATAACCCGAGCCTGACACATGCATCATTTTGACTATCGCAGCGGCATCCTCCATGCCGAGGATGTGGCGATCCCGCAGATCGCCGCTGCGATCGGCACGCCTTTTTATTGCTATTCGAGCGCCACGCTGGAACGGCATTACACAGTCTTTTCGCAAGCCTTTCGCGGCCAGCGCGCCCGTGTCTGCTACGCTGTCAAGGCCAACTCCAATCTCGCCGTGATCGCGACCCTCGCCCGCCTTGGCGCTGGCGCCGATGTCGTCTCTGAAGGCGAATTGCGCCGCGCCATCGCCGCCGGCATACCCCCTGAAAAAATCGTCTTTTCAGGTGTCGGCAAGAGCGACCACGAAATCGCCTTTGCGCTTGAGAGCGGCATCGATCAGTTCAATGTCGAATCCGAGCCGGAACTGGAGCGACTGGCCGAGCTTGCCAGCGCCCGCGGCCTCATCGCCCGCATCGCCATTCGCGTGAACCCGGATGTTGACGCCAAGACGCATGAAAAAATTTCGACCGGGAAAGCCGAAAACAAATTCGGCATATCCTGGAAGCGCGCGCCCGCCGTTTATGCCCGTGCCGCTGAACTCAAGGGTATCGCCGCGACCGGCATTGATGTGCATATCGGGTCTCAGCTCATAACGCTTGAACCATTTGAAGCGGCCTTCCGGCGCGTCGCTGACATGGTCGAAAACCTGCGCGCCCAGGGCCACGCCATTTCCCGCATCGATCTGGGCGGTGGCCTCGGCATTCCCTATCGCGGCGACAATGACGTGCCGCCCCACCCGGATGAATATGCCGCCATGGTCAGGCGCAGCGTCGGTCATCTGGGCTGTGAACTGACCTTCGAGCCGGGCCGTCTGATTGCGGGCAATGCCGGCATTCTCGTCTCGCGCGTGATCTACGAAAAAACCGGCGAGGGCCGCTCCTTCCTCATCATTGATGCGGCGATGAACGACTTGATCCGCCCGACGCTCTATGATGCATTCCACGAAATCAGGCCCGTGATGCAAGCCGCTGACAGCGCCGAACGCGTCATCTATGACGTGGTGGGTCCTGTCTGCGAAACCGGCGACTATATGGCCAAGGATCGCGAAATGCCGCGCCTCAAGGCGGGCGATCTCGTCGCCATCATGTCGGCAGGCGCTTATGGTGCCGTGCAAGCCTCCGAATATAACACCCGCCCCCTCATCCCCGAGGTTCTGGTGCGCGGTGGCGACTATGCCGAAGTGCGTCCACGCCCCAGTTATGACGCAATTCTCAAACAGGATAAGATACCCTCCTGGCTTGAATGAAAGTGGCGCGAGAGGCAGCAGAGGCGTTGACCCCCCCGAACGACCCGATGACCGGCGCTCCCAAACTCCCCCGCCATATTGAATGGCGCGTCAGGGCGGCCCTTATCCTGCTTTATTGGGAACGCCTATGGCCCGCCATCTGGCCCGCCACCAATATGGCTGGCGTGTTTCTGGCGCTGGCTCTCTTCGGTGTGTTTGCCGGCATGTCACCCAGCCTGCATTGGGCGATTCTGGCCGCTTTCGCCCTCGCCATGACCGCCTCGCTCTGGCAGGGGCTGCTTGAGTTCCGCCGCCCCTCACGCGCCGATGCCCTGCGTCATATCGAAAAGGCGTCCGGCCTCAAGCATCAGCCCCTTTCGGCCTTTGAGGACTCCATCGCCACCGGGTCAAGTGACGGAGAAATGTGGGCGGCCCATCGCGCATGGATCAGCCAGCGCCTGAAAAAATTACGGCTCGGCTTGCCCGAGCCCGGCGTCAGCGCCAGGGACCCCCTGGCATTGCGCGCGGCCGTCATGCTTCTCATTGTCATCGCGTTTTATGGCGCTGGTCCCGGCCGCATCGAACGCCTGAACGAAGCGCTGGTGCCCGGACTTGGTGCGTTCAAGACGCTCACAATCGAAGCATGGATCACGCCGCCTGCCTATACCGGTCTCGCGCCCCTCTATCTCGACAAGCCGGGCGATGCCGCTGACAAGGCGCAAATGACATCACCTGTGAGCGTGCCCGCAGGCGCCGTTTTGTCAATCCGCGTGCATGGGCTGAAAAACCCGCCAGCGCTTGGCCGTAGCGGCCCCTCGCGCGAACACCCGGCATTGCTGAATGAAATTGCCGAGAACAACTTCGCGACAGACTCAAAGCTGGTCGAAAGCGCCGACTACGCGCTCACCCAAAGCGGACGATTGATCCGTACCTGGCCGATCACGGTGATACCGGACGAAAAACCCAAAATAGCCCTGACGCGGCCGCTTGAAGAATCCGCCCGTGGTGCGGTTCATTTCGCCTATAGCCTCTCGGATGACTATGGCATTGCCAGCGCTGAAACCCTGATCGCGCTCGACAAGAGCGCCCGGCTTCCGGCAGCACTCCAGACCGGTTCGCTCCGCGCCATGGTCATGCCCAAGGTGACGCCACCCCGTGTCGCGCTCGCCCTGCCCGAACGGCGCCCAACCCGAGGCAGTGCCGAAACCTTTGTTGATCTCTCGGCCCATCCATGGGCTGGCCTGCCGGTCATGATGACGCTTTCAGTCAGGGACGATGCCGGTCAGCAAGGCCTGTCCACGCCGGAGCGCATGGTTCTGCCCGCCCGCAAATTTACCAAACCGCTGGCCCGCGCCATCATCGAGCAGCGTCAGCGTCTGGCGCTTGATCCCCAAAGCGTCGGCTCAGTCACCCGGTTCCTCGATGATTTCTCGCGCGATGGCGATCGCTACATCAAGGACAAGACGGTCTATCTGACGTTGCGGGCTGCCTATTGGCGCCTGACAACGGCCAAGCGTGACGAAGACCTGACAGGAATCTACGACCTTCTCTGGTCCATCGCCCTCCATATTGAGGATGGCGATATTTCGCTCGCGGAAAGCGATCTTCGCAAGGCGCGTGATGATCTCGCCAGGGCCTTGAAGGATGGAGCGGACGCAGAAGAAATTGATCGCCTGATGGCTGATTTGAAGAATGCCTTCAACCGCTACATGGAAGCACTCGCCGAGCAGGCGGCGAAGCTCGGCGAGAATATGCTGCAAACGCCCTTCTCGCCGCAAAACATGCAAACCATTGAACGATCACAGCTTGAAGAGATGATGACGCAGATTGAAATGCTCGCCCGCTCCGGGGCCCGTGCGCAAGCCGAAGCCATGCTCAGGCAAATGCAATCGATCATGGAAAACATGCAGACCCCGCAACAGGCCGGAATGATGAGTGAGGGCGAGGCGGCCATGTCCGAGGCTGTCGAGAAAATGGGTGACCTGATCGAACAGCAAAAGCGTCTGATGGATGAAACATTCCGTATGCAGCAGGGCGATGCCAAGGAGAATGACGGCACGGCGTCAACCGGACCACAAGGCGCTCAGGGCGGCGGCAAATCCGGTGATATGTCGCATCTCAAGGCAGACCAGAAAGCCTTGCGTGCAGAACTCGAAGCGCTGCTGCAACAACTCGGCGACAAGGGTGCCGAGGCGCCAGACGCTTTGGCAAAGGCGGCGCAATCCATGAAAAGTGCCGAACAACGCATCGAGGATGGCCGCGCGGATCGCGCCACGGCGGCGCAGGGTCAAGCGATTGACCAGATGCGGGCGGGCGCACAAGGTCTGGCCGACAAGCTGATGCAAAGCATGGCCGGGCGCATGGGCAACGCCAACGGCAAGGGCATGACGCGTACCGATCCCCTGGGACGCCCCCTGCCCAATGGCGCTGCGGGGCTGGGAGAGGATGTGGCCGTGCCCGACAAGATCGATGCCCAGCGTGCGCGGGACATTCTGGAAGAGCTGCGCGCCCGCGCGACGAAACTCGGACGGCCCAAAATCGAACTCGATTATATTGACCGATTGCTGAAGCGGTTTTAATGCGGCTTTTCAGCGGCAAGCGCCTGCGTCACACGCTGTGTCAATTCATCCAGCGTGAAGGGCTTGAGCAGGATATCATCAATGATGGCATCGAGCCCATGCGCCCGTTCGCGCTGATCGGAATAGCCTGTCATCAGCATGATCCGCATCCCGGGCGCATCGCGCGAGGCAGAGAGCGCCAGCGAAATGCCATCCATCACCGGCATCAGGATATCCGTGAGCAGCAGATCATAGCCAAGGCCACGTGACCGCGCACTCGCCAGCACCGTCATCGCCTCGCTGCCGTCGCCCGCTGCCTCGACCTGATGGCCCACACCCTGCAAGGCGCGCAACAAAAAGGCCCGCACCGAGGGCTCGTCTTCGGCGATGAGAATGCGTGCCATCCCTCAGCCCTCGACAAAACCGACAAAGGGTAATTGCCGGAAGGCATGCGCGACATCCATGCCATAACCGACAACAAAACGATCCGGACAGGTGAAGCCGACAAAATCAGGTTTGATTCCGACGGCCAGCTTGCCGGGCTTATCAAGCAGCACACAGGTGCGAACGCTATGCGCGCGGCGCGCCATCATCAGGTCCTGGGCAAACGCAAGTGTGCGGCCAGATTCCAGAATATCGTCAACAAGGAGAACATCGCGTCCCGCAATCGCCGCTTCGGTATCGCGCACGATCCGCACCTGTCCACTCGACTCTGTGTGACCGCCATAGCTTGAGAGCGAAATGAAATCCATGTCGGGTTCCGCACCAACACCATGGAGCGCCCGCAGGAGATCGGCGGCGAAGATGAAGCTGCCCTTGAGCACGGGAATGACCAAAAGATCCGGCCCCATGCTGGCATGAATATCCTGGGCAAGCTCACGCACACGCGCCGCAATCTGATCGGCTGAATAGAGCACGGAAAGCCGTGTGCCATGGGGCGCAAGTTTGCCCATGGCCTAGTGGCCGCCTTCGACCAGCGGCGCATCCGCAGATGCTGGACCCGCTTCGGCGGAGGCCGCGTGGTCTTCGGCCGGTGTGTCGCCTGCGGCCGATTCTGCCGGGACGTCGGCTGGGGCAGCATCAACTGGCGCGGACTCCGCTGATGGCGCAGTCGCTGCCCCTTCATTCAACGCCGACCCGCCCGGCAATGGCAATGAAGCTTCATTCTCGCTTGGCTGCACGAAGCGCACTTCGATGTCGCGCGCCTCGACAGGCGGACTTGAGAGACGCGTAACAAAGGGCATGGCTTCATTCGCGGCAATTTCATGCGCGGAAAGCGCGAAGGTCCAGTGATAGAGCTCGCGCTGGTCCTTGTCGCGCAAGCCGACACGCAAACGCGGCAAGGCCCGCGCCGCGCCGCTGATATTGTGAACCTCTCCCATCACGGCGAGCACAGGCAGATCATTCTCGCTCTGGCGCTCATAGGAAACATTGCGGAACTCGATGCCCTGCAAATTGACCGGGGCCCCGGCAGCCGCATAGACCTTGGCGGTGGCAGGCCAAAGCGCGACGATCTGTTTGCGATAAGTGACCGCAGCCGTGATCGTGCCGAGCACGAAAAGACCGAGCAGGCTCCAGGCAAGAATGGCGAGCACACGGTCACGTCGGCTTGTGGCCGCCTCATTGACAAAGGCGCGCAAACGGCCACCCGAGCCGGACGGCAAGGGCACGATGACGGTCGGAACGACACGCGGCCGCCTTGCATGGGGATCTTCATAAGGAGCGTCTGCGACCGGGGCCTCGACAGGCGCAACTGGCAAGGCATCGGCCATGACATGATCCGTCGCCTCATCGACTGTCCCGGCCTCGACGGCTGGCGCTGGCTCGGCCTGCGGCTCGCTCAGGACCGGCTCGCTCAGGACCGGCTTGGGAGCCGACTTGGGGGCCGGTTTGGCAACGGGCTTGGCAAACATGGGGGGCTTGCTGGGATCGATGCGGAACGGCTCGGGCGGTGGCTCCACGATGCGGTCCTGATGCCAGCTCGTGCCGCATTTGGCACAACGCACCTTGCGGCCAGAGGGCGAAAATGACGCCTCATCTACCGGATAGCGCGTCGAGCATGACGGACAAGTGATAATCATCAGCTGCAATCTGACACGATGTGAAGCCGGGAACCCCCCCCGGTGGCCTGACGGACAGGATGCCTTATCCCCACCCCTCAAGACCCGATTTATTCTCAAGCCTATTGAATGCCGTTCTATGGTTAAAGCCCGGTTAAGCAAATCCATCAAAGCGGTAAAAGATGACGATTAGACGGGGAGAGGCTTGGATTTTTCCATGATAGCGTGACGATCATGATTCGCTTTGAAAATGTCGGAATGCGTTATGGCATGGGGCCGGAGGTCCTGCGCGATGTGAGCTTTCACCTCGCGCCGGGCTCATTTCACTTTCTGACCGGCCCCTCCGGGGCAGGCAAAACCTCCCTGCTGAAGCTCATGTTTCTGGCCCAGCGCCCCTCGCGCGGCCTCATAACCATGTTTGGCCGTGATATTGCGACCCTGCCGCGTGACGAATTGCCGACAATGCGCCGCCGCATTGGCGTCGTGTTTCAGGAGTTTCGCCTGCTCGACCACCTGACAACCTATGAAAACGTCGCCTTGCCGCTGAAAATCCAGGGCCGCAACGAAGACAGCTATCGCGCCGATGTCCATGAATTGTTGCATTGGGTGGGGCTTGGCGAGCGCATGAAGGCGCGGCCGCCAACGCTTTCGGGTGGCGAAAAGCAGCGCGCGGCCATCGCGCGCGCCGTTGTCGCCCAGCCCGATCTGCTGCTCGCCGACGAGCCAACCGGCAATGTCGATCCGGAAATGGGCCAGCGCCTGCTGCGCCTCTTTGTCGAGCTCAACCGGCTCGGCACCTCGATCCTGATTGCAACCCATGACCATGCCCTGGTGAGCTCGGCGGGCCTGCCAGAGCTGGTCCTGCAAAATGGGGGCTTGATCGTCCGTGGCTAAACAAAAACCGGTAAAGCCCGCCAGGCCCGATCTGGCCCCGCCGCCCGAAAAGCGCGGCCTTGGTGCCCTTCTGGCCTCACTGCTGGTCGAAACCCGCAGCGTCATGCCAGCCGCAGGTGCCACCGGCCTGTCGCTGGTGCTGGTCATAGCCGCCATGTGTTTTCTGGCGAGCCTGACGCTCGGTGCAGCACTCTCCGTGGGCCATGCCGCCCGCAGCTGGACGAGCGAACTGGCCGGCGCTCTGACGGTCGAGATCAAGCCGTCCAGGGACATGGACAGCGAAACCCAGCTTGATGCCGTCATGACGGTCTTGAGCAAGACCCCCGGCATCATCACAGCCCGCCCGCTTGATCGGGAAGACATTCGCGCCCTGCTCGAACCATGGCTCGGTCAAGGCAAGGTGAGCGACGACCTGCCCCTGCCGACGCTCGTCGCGATCAGCGTGGACATGGCCAATCCGCCCGACATTGCCGGACTGTCGCTCGAAATCGCGGCGGCCGCGCCCGGCGCCCTGCTCGACACCCATCGCCAGTGGCAGGCACAATTGCTGCGTTCGGCACGAACCGCTGAAGGGTTCGGCTATGGCGTGCTCGCCATTGTTGCAGCCACGACAATCGCCATCGTGACCTTTGCCACAAGGGCAGGTCTTTCGGCAAATCACGAGGTTGTCGAAGTGCTGCATCTGATTGGCGCCCGCGACCGTTTCATCGCCGCCGAAGTGCAGCGTCATTTCCTGCATCTGGGATTGCGTGGCGGTCTCATCGGTCTTGCGCTCTCCGTCCTTGCCTTTATGGGAGCGGGTTATTCAGGCGAGACTGACAGCCTGTTCCTCGTGCCGGTCTGGGGGCTGCGTGTCGAAATCTACCCATGGTTGCTGAGCGTGCCGATTGCCGCCTCGCTGGTTGCCGTGCTGACGGCCCGCATTACAGTATTCAGAACGCTTGAGCAGATGCTCTGAAGCCACAAAATCCGCGACAGATCGCCATTCGACCATCTTCATGCCCTCGGTTGGCCATATAATCCGCTAGTCTTGGAACAGGATCAGGCCGCCCTCCCGGCCTGACGAAAGAGTATCTCTCATGGCGTCTTCAGAGCGTCTGACGACACGCTTCGGACATTATCTGGCCCGCCTCGCCTCCGGCCTGGCGACGCTGCTGCTGGCCGCCTATTTCTTCGGGTTCTTCCTCTTCACGGCACTGCTGGATCGCACACCCCCCCAAACCCTGCCAAGTGCCGACGGCATTGTCGCGCTGACGGGGGGGCCAGATCGCATCACGGAAGCCTTCAAACTGCTACAGCATGACAAGCAGGGCGCGCGCCTGCTCATCACCGGTGTTGACCCCAAGGTCAAGGAAGCCTCGCTCAAGCGCATCCTGCACGACCAGAGCGGCAAGTTTGAATGCTGCGTCGATATCGGTCATCAGGCCGAGGATACGATCGGCAACGCCACTGAAACCGCGCAATGGGTTCGCGCCCATGGCTATCGCTCGATCATCCTCGTGACCTCGACCTACCACCTGCCACGCGCCCGGCTGGAGCTTGCCCGCGCCATGCCCGATGTCGAGATTTACCCCTATCCCGTGTTTCAGGCGAGCCTGCATCTGGATGGCTGGTGGGCCTATCCCGGCACAACAAGGCTTCTCGTGGCGGAATACACGAAGTATCTTCTGACGCTGGCCCATGCCAGACCGCTGATCGACAGCTGATCGCGGCCCCGCAATAAGGACAGGCGCCCCTTGCTCTGGCTCAGATCATTCGCCTTCAATCTCGCCTTCTATCTGATGTCGGCGCTCATCAATATCGCCGCCACACCGCTCTTTCTGGCGCCGCGTCTGTGGACCGTCTGGGCCATGCGCCAATGGTCACGCCTGACGCTCTGGCTCTTGCGCGTGATCGCAGGCACGCATTACGAAATCCGGGGGCAAGTCCCGAAGGGAGGCGTCCTTATCGCCGCCAAGCACCAGTCCATGTGGGACACGATTGTCATGACGGCGATCCTCAACGACCCCGCCATGGTGCTGAAGCGCGAATTGCTCTGGGTGCCCTATTACGGCTGGTATTCGATGAAGACCCGCATGATCGCGATTGATCGCGGCGCAGGCGCCAGCGCCATTCGCCGCCTGATCGCGCAGGGCAAGGCCGCCATTGCCGACAAACGACCGATCGTGATTTTCCCTGAAGGCCATCGCATGTCGCCCGGCGAAGCGCCGGACTATAAGCCGGGCGTCGCCGCGCTTTATCGCCAGCTCGGCGTCGCCTGTGTGCCCGTCGCCGTCAATTCAGGGCTTTACTGGGCAAGACACGGCTTTTTGCGCCGCCCCGGCACGATCATCATCGAGTTTCTTGATCCCATTCCCGCCGGTCTCGACCGGGCGGGCTTCATGGCGCAGCTTGAAGGCGCGATTGAACCGGCAACGGCCCGGCTGCTGGCGCAGGGCGGCTTTCGCGAGTCGCCGGAATAGTCGCTGTGGATAATTCTGGAAGTTAACCCTGAATTCTGGGGAAAACTTGTTTTCCCTTTGTATTACAGTGATATAAGTCTCATAAAAATGAGAACATCAGATCCGGAACCTGTGCACAAAACAAGAACTTTACCCCCGGACCAGACAGTCATACTCTGCCGTCATGAACAGCATCGCCGAACAGATATGGGATATGAAATACCGCCTCCGCGCCCCCGACGGAGCCCCTGTTGACGTGACCGTCGAGGACACCTGGACGCGTGTTTCAACGGCTCTGGCAAAGGCCGAGGCACCCGAAAGCCGCGCGCAATGGCAGGCGAAGTTCTATGACGCCATGGCCGGTTTCCGCTTCCTGCCGGCCGGGCGCATCCTCGCAGGCGCGGGCACAGGCCGCGATGTGACGCTTTTCAACTGCTTCGTCATGGGCGAAATCCCCGACACCATGGCAGGCATTTTCGACAATCTGAAAGAAGCCGCCCTCACCATGCAGCAGGGGGGCGGCATTGGTTATGACTTCTCGACGCTACGCCCCAAAGGCGCGCGCGTCGTTGGCGTCGGTGCCGATGCCTCCGGCCCCCTGTCCTTCATGGATGTCTGGGACGCCATGTGCAAGACGATCATGTCGGCAGGCTCGCGCCGCGGCGCGATGATGGCGACCATGGCCTGCGACCATCCCGATATTGAAGACTTTATTGATGCCAAACGCGAACCCGGTCGTTTGACCATGTTCAATCTCTCGGTGCTGGTAAGCGACGCGCTGATGGCCGCCGTCAAAGCCGATGCCGACTGGCCACTCATGTTTCAGGGCAAGACCTATCGCACCATCAAGGCGCGGGCGCTCTGGGACAAGATCATCGCCGCGACTTACGCTTATGCCGAACCGGGCGTGATCTTCATTGATCGCATCAATGCACGCAACAATCTGGCCTATGTCGAGACGATCCACGCAACCAATCCTTGCGGCGAACAGCCCCTGCCGCCCTATGGTGCCTGCCTGCTCGGTTCGATCAATCTGGCCGCGCTTGTCCGCGCGCCCTTCGAGAGCGATGCCCATATTGACGAGCGCGAACTTTCAGAACTTGTCGCGGTGGCTGTGCGCGCCATGGACAATGTCGTTGATGTGTCGCGCTTTCCCTTGCCCCAGCAGGAACATGAAGCCCATGCCAAGCGCCGCATCGGTCTTGGCGTGACGGGACTGGCCGACGCGCTGCTCATGTGCCGCAGGCGCTATGGCTCGGCGGAATCGCTCACCCTCATCAACACATGGATGAAGGCTTTTTCACGCGCCGCCTATCTCGCCTCGGTCGGGATCGCGAAGGAAAAGGGTGCTTTTCCGCTGTTTGATCGCGATGCCTATATGCAGGGCGAAACCATTGCCGCGCTCGACGAGGATGTGCGCGAGGCGATTGCCACCCATGGCATCCGCAATGCGCTTGTCACCTCGATTGCGCCAACCGGCACGATCTCGCTTTTTGCCGGCAATGTCTCGTCGGGCATTGAACCGGTCTTTGCCTATGGCTATACGCGCAAGGTGCTGATGCCCGATGGCACGCGCCGCGAAGAGCGCGTTGTCGATTATGCGGTTGCCGCCTTCTACGAGAAGTTTGGCGACAATGCCGCGCTGCCGGATTATTTCGTCAATGCGCAGACCTTGTCGCCGAGCGAACATCTCGCCGTGCAGGCCGTGGTGCAGCACCACATCGACTCGTCGATTTCAAAAACCATCAACGTGCCCGAAGACATTTCCTTTGATGCCTTCAAGGATATTTACACCAGGGCCTATGAGCTCGGCCTCAAGGGCTGCACCACCTATCGCCCGAGCGATGTGCGCGGCTCGGTGCTGACATCGGAGGATGCGCCCAAGCCCCGGACAGATGATATGTTGCAGGAAAGGGGACAAGAAGCTGTCGCCGTTCGCGCAGCGCCCTTCGAGAAAGACGGCATTGTCTATATGTCGAAGCCATTGGAGCGCGAAACCGTGCTGCCAGGCTTCACCTACAAGCTGCAATGGCCCGAAAGCGATCACGCCATTTACATCACCGTGAATGACATCATCCATGATGGCCGCCGCCGCCCCTTCGAAGTCTTCATCAATTCGAAGAACATGGAGCACTACGCCTGGACGGTCGCATTGACGCGCATGATTTCAGCCGTCTTCCGGCGCGGGGGCGATGTCACCTTCGTCGTCGAGGAACTCAAGGCGGTCTTTGATCCGCGCGGCGGCAACTGGATGAAAGGCCGCTATGTGCCGAGCCTTCTGGCGGCGATTGGCGAAATCATCGAACAGCACATGATCGACACGGGCTTTATCGTCGCCAAGGAAGGCAAGCCCGCGCCGCAAGCCCTGAAAATGGCGGTAGGCGATGCACCCGCCACCAACCTCAAAGGCTGCCCGCGCTGCGGCGAACGCGGCATGGTGCGACAGGAAGGCTGCGAAACCTGCACCGCCTGCGGCTATTCGAAATGCGGCTGAGGTCTCGCTCATGCGCGGCCTGATCCATCATCTCGACCTGACCGTTTCCGATGTCGCGCGTTCGGCACCCTTTTATGACGCCGTATTGAGCTTCATGGGCTATCGCCGCTGGGCGGAAGACAATGACGGCATCGACTGGGAACATATGGGGACGCCCGATCTCCTGCCCACCATCGGCATCTTCAATGCGCGCGGCGAAAATGCCAGCCGTCGCCATGATCGCTATTCGCCGGGCCTGCATCATGTGGCGTTCAATGCCGAAAGCCGCGACGAGGTGGACCGCCTGTATGCCCTGCTCGTCGAAATCGGCGCGACCGTTCTCGATCCGCCGACCGACTATCCGCAATATGGCCAAGGCTATTACGCCGTCATGTTTGCCGATCCCGACGGCCTCAAGCTCGAATGCGTTTACGAGCCGCGCTGACGGGCGCTGACCGCCTGCCAGAGCCGGTCGAGTCCCGTATCGGGAATGCCTTCGCTATGCAGATGCTCGACCGTGCTTTGCAGGTAATCGGGATTATTCCCTGACTGCCCTGCCGCCCCGGCGATCATGTCGACCTGTGTCTCAAACGGCAGCCGCCCTGCATATTGATGATGCGCGCGATCGACGAGAAAACACAGCGCCTCGACCCGCGCGCCTGTTGCCACCAGTTTGACCGGCTTCACCGCCTCGGCATAAACCGAGGTGACTTGTTCGCGCTCGACAAGATATTGCCGCACTTCGCGTGCAAGATGCGCCTGAACACGAAAGGCGATACCGCGACACGAGCCCCCTGCATCCAGCCCGAACACCAGTCCGGGCCGGGACGGCGTGCCCCTGTGAACATGGCTGTAAACGCAAAAGCCGCGATGATAGCCATGCAGCAGCGCATGCTGGCGTTCAACATGATCAAAGCCCGGTCGCCACATCAGCGAGCCATATCCAAAGACCCATAAATCCTGCATTCTGGCCACCTCTTCCCGTCCAGTCTAAAGGCAGCATGACGATCACACCAACCCCACGCGAAGCGATCAAAACCGGCGGCTCCGGCCATAGCCTGTTGATGGGCGGCGTTATCGTCATCGCGCTCGTGCTCTATTCGGCCTACTGGCTTTATGTGTCGCATAGCCTGCGCAAGGCGCTCGAAACGCAGCAGACGCTTGGCCGGATCGGTGAGGTCACCATTGGCTGGGATCAGTTGCGCATGGGCGGCTTTCCCTATCGCATCGAAGCGCGCCTCACCGCACCGCGTGCCAGCGCCCCGCAAAGCCCGGAAAAATGGTCCTGGGATGCCGGCAAGCTCATTGCGGAGTTGCTGCCCTATGATCCGCGCCATGTGGTGCTGAAAATCGAAGGTGCTCAGGATATTACCTATACCGACGTGACACGCTTTCCGCCCGCCCCACAGCACTGGCACATCGAAACCAATGGCAGCTGGGCAAGCCATGTCGCCGTGGAGGGAAGCTCTGTGGGTCGTCTCGCCCTCGACATCGACGAGCTTCGCGCCACACGCGACACCAAATCCGGCCCCACCCCGGCAGACAGCTTCAGGGCCGGGCGCCTGCAATTGCACACGCGCCCCGCGCAAAGCACCGGCGGTGACAAGGAAGCATCCCGCGACAGCCTGGATTTCGCCTTGCAGGGTGACGATGTCAGCACCGATACATTTGGCGCCCTGCCTTTTCTCGGGCCGCGCCTCACACAATTTGTGGTGCAGGCGCGGCTGCGCCATGTGCCGGGCGATGGCGAACCCAGCCCGACGCGCTGGATGAAATCCTGGGCGATGAATAACGGCTCGCTCGCCATATCTGATCTGCTGGTCAAATGGGGACCGCTCGATATGTCGGCAAGCGGCGAGCTGACGCTTGACGCCCATCGCCGCCCGCAAGGCAGGCTTGATGCGGAGATTGCCAATTACGGCGATCTCGTGAATGCGCTGGTTGACGCCGGCCGCATCTCGAAGCGCGATGCCTCGCTCGCTTTGGCGGGTCTTGGCCTTGTCTCGCAATTTCAGGGCAATGACGATGGCCGCCTCAACGTGCCGGTGATCTTTGCCGAGGGCCGGCTCTATCTCGGGCCGATGGTTGTCGCCCGCCTCGAACCGCTTTTCTGATTATTTCTGCTCGGGTTTGGCGGCTGGCGTGCGCCCGAAATTGGGCGCGGCACTATCCTGACCCGCCTCAATGATCGACTTGCGCACCGCGCGTGTGCGCGTGAAGAGATTGAACAGCGCGTCCCCATCGCCCCAGCGGATTGAACGCTGCAAGGCGGTCAGATCCTCGATGAAACGGCCGAGCATTTCGAGCACGGCATCCTTGTTGTTGAGAAAAATATCGCGCCACATCGTCGGATCGGAAGAGGCAAGACGGGTGAAATCGCGAAAGCCCGAGGCCGAATATTTGATGACTTCCGATTTTGTCACCGCTTCCAGATCGTCCGCCGTGCCAACGATGTTATAGGCGATGAGATGCGGCAAATGGCTGACAATGGCGAGCACCAGATCGTGATGCCTGGGTTCCATCGTATCAACCTGCGAACCGCAGGCCCGCCAGAAGGCGGCGAGCTTTTCAACCGCGTCGTGATCTGAACCGGGCAGCGGCGTCAGAATGCACCAGCGCCCGTCAAAAAGTTCGGCAAAACCCGCATCCGGGCCCGACTGTTCCGTACCGGCAATCGGATGGCCGGGAATGAAATGCACCCCATCGGGGACATGGGGGCTGACATCGCGCACCACCGCGTTCTTGACCGAGCCGACATCCGTGACCGTCGCGCCCTTTTTCAGCACGGGCTCGATTTCGGCGGCAACGGCGCCCAGCGAACCAACCGGCGTGCAGAGCACGATGAGGTCTGCCCCCTTCGCCGCCTCTGCCGCACTGTCGCAGGCACTGTCGATAAAGCCAAGCGCCAGCGCCCGGGCGCGTGTTGCTTCCGAACGGGCATAGCCGACAATGTGACCCGCAAGACCCGCCCGCTTCACCGCATAGCCAAGCGATCCACCAATCAGGCCAAGGCCAATAATGGCAATGCGGTCAAAATGACCTTTTTCAACATCGCTCATGCGCCCGTTCCTTTTGCGTCCGGTTTGTATGCCGACATGAAGTCGCGCAACGCCTCGACGACCATGCGATTGGGTTCTTCAAGACCTACCGTCAGCCGCAGGCAATCCGGCAATCCATAGGATCCGACCTGCCGCAGGATGAGCCCGCGCTTGATCAGGAAAGCATCGGCATCCTGCGCCGTGAAACCCTTTTCGACCGGAAAGCGGATCAGCAGGAAATTGGCGACACTCGGATGGACAGTGAGGCCAAGCGCGGCGATCTCGCGGCTCAACCATCCAAGCCATTCTTCGTTATGCGCGCGTGACTTTTCAACATGTGCGGTATCCCTGATCGCGGCGATGCCTGCTGCCATCGCCGGGATCGAAACATTGAAAGGCGAGCGCACACGATTCAGCGCGTCGATGATCGCGGCAGGCGCATAGAGCCAGCCCAGACGCAGTGCCGCCAGGCCATGGATCTTGGAGAAGGTGCGCGTCATCACGACATTCTCGCTTGTCGCAACAAGCTCAATACCCGCTTCATAATCGTGACGCGACACATATTCGCAATAGGCCGCATCAATGACAAAAAGGATGTCCGGGCGAAGCCCGCCATGCAGACGCTTCATCTCCCCGACCGGCAGATAACTGCCTGTCGGATTATTCGGATTGGCGATGAAGACGATTCGGGTGCGCGGTGTCACCGCGGCAAGGATGGCATCCACATCGGCACAGAGATTTTTCTCGCGCACCTGAATGCAGGTTGCGCCCGCCGCCTTGGTGACGATGGGATAAACCGTAAAGCCATGCTCGGTCGCGATCGTTTCATCACCTTCGCTGAGATAAACCTGCGCCAGCATATGCAACAGCTCATCCGACCCGTTGCCGCACAAGATGCGCTCCGGGCTGAGGCCATAGCGCCCGGCAATCGCCTCACGAAGCGCCCGCACCGACCCTTCGGGATAAAGCGACAGGCTCGCCGCTGCCGCCTGATAGGCCTCGATAGCGGCCGGGCTGGGTCCCCAGGGGGTCTCATTGGCCGAGAGCTTGAAGACGCGATTTGCCCCTTCCACCGTGGCGCGTCCCGGCACATAGGGCGAAATATCGAGCACACCTTTGACAGGCTGGGGTTTCCCGGGATCAAGCGTCATGGGATCAGCCCCCGACCTGCGCCAGCCGCACCGGATCGGCATAGCCGCCAATAAGGCGGGCATCGAGCTCTGGCGACATGCCGTTCAAGGCCGCAAGACGCGCATCATCTGATGCAACATGGCCTGAAATGGCAAAAAGGCTCATATGCCGCGCCGCGCCGTTTTGCAGCGTCACAAGGCCAAGCCGGACCGGCTCAAAACCCGCTTCCCGCACGGTTGCCACCATGCGGGCTTCCGACATGTCGGACCGGGCTGAAACAGAAAGCAGGCTCGTATCTTCGCCCGTCGGTTCAAAATCAGCCTGGGCAATCACATAGGCACTGACAGGCTCCGCCGCGCCATCGCTGATGAACGGCAAACGCGCCACGACACGCGGGCCATTGGCGCCCGCGCCCGCCAGCGACGACCACCAGTCGCCGCCGGGATAATTGCCCGCGGCAGGCAGAATGCCGATCGCCCAGCGATCCTGCGAGATGCGGCGCAGCACATCACGAGGACTGTCATGCAGCTCCATCGGGGTCGAGGACCCGTAATAGCTGCGCGCCAGATCCCAGAGCGCCAGGGCGCCGTCACCCTCGCCACCAAAGACTTCAACGCGAAACGGTGTCTGAAGCTGGATCATGGCCGAGATGATCTCGCGCCAGACACGGAATATCACCGGCAGGGGCAAGGAGCCGCCATGACGCACGGCCAGACGCCGCAGGATCTGCGCCTCACGCTCCGGCCGAAACGCGACAAAGCTGCCTTCGCCCGCCGCACGCGCTGCCAGCGCCTTGGCCGCCGCCACTTTCATGACCACAGCCGCCCGCTGCATCAACAGATCATGCAGGGCGTCATCAATCGCATCGAGTTCCTTGCGGACTTGCGCGAGAGAGGTTTCGGATGAGGTCGCTTTGGCGGTCATTTCGGTCTCACTAAGACGGGGATAACGTGTCATGGCCAGCGCTGGCGCCGCCCCGCAAGAGCGGTATTCATACGGGGCCAACCCATTAAAATCAAAGAAAACATTGACAATTCAGGGGCCTCGTCCCTAACTACGCAGCCTGTTTTGCCAGCTTTTCCAGGGAAGCGGCGGCAGACCGGTTCCCCCTTTGTAGAGGCCTGAGGCGCAAGCCCCGGGTCGCAAGGATATCAGACCGGGCCCCAAAGGGCTTCGGAAGTGGATGACCCATGAGCGAGACGGACCAGAACGCGCGCCCTGAGGGCCATGACGGCGCCACCATCCCCGCCGGGGCAGGACGCCAGACCATGACCTTTGGCCCGGAAGCGCCCTTGCGTCTGGATAGCGGCAAAGCGCTCAGTCCCTTCACCATCGCTTATGAGACCTATGGCCGGCTCAATGCCGACCGCTCCAATGCGGTTCTGGTCTGCCACGCGCTGACCGGCGACCAGTTCGTCGCCAGCACCAATCCGGCAACCGGCAAGCCCGGCTGGTGGCCGATGATGGTCGGTCCCGGCAAACCGATCGACACCGGCCGTTTTTTTGTCATCTGCCAGAACGTCATTGGCGGCTGCATGGGCACGACCGGGCCGATGGACATCAACCCCGCGACAGGGCAGCCCTATGGCCTGAGCTTTCCCGTCATCACCATTGGCGACATGGTCCGCGCCCAGGCCATGCTGGTGGACCGGCTCGGCATTGACGATCTCTTTTGCGTCATTGGCGGCTCCATGGGCGGCATGCAGACGCTGCAATGGGCAACCGCTTATCCCGGGCGCGTCCATTCGGCCATTCCGATTGCGACGGCAGCACGTCACTCGGCACAAAACATCGCCTTTCATGAGGTCGGCCGTCAGGCAATCATGGCCGATCCCGAGTGGCGCAGCGGCAATTATATTGCTGAAAAGACAAGCCCCTCCAAAGGGCTTGCCGTCGCCCGCATGGCCGCGCATATCACCTATCTCTCGGAAGCCGCCCTCCACCGCAAATTTGGCCGCAATCTTCAGGATCGCGAGGCGGTGGGGTATGGCTTCGACGCCGACTTCCAGATCGAATCCTATCTGCGCTATCAGGGGTCGGCTTTTGTCGAGCGTTTCGACGCCAATTCCTATCTCTTCATCACCCGCGCGATGGATTATTTTGACATCGCCGCCGAGCATGATGGCGTGCTGGCCAAGGCATTCGCCGGCACCAGGACGCGCTTTTGCGTTGTCTCCTTCACCAGCGACTGGCTCTTCCCGACATCGGACAACCGTCAGATCGTGCATGCACTGAATGCGGCAGCCGCCAATGTCAGTTTTGTCGAGATCAATACCGACAAGGGACACGACGCCTTTCTGCTCGACGAGCCGGAAATGTTTTCAACCTTGCGCGGCTTTATTGACAGCGCCGCCCAGAAGCGCGGGCTGCCAAAATGAGCCCGCCTGCTTTCACCACGAGCCGTGTTGATCTTGAACTCATCGCCACGATGATCGAGCCGGGTTCACGTGTGCTCGATGTCGGCTGCGGCGATGGCGAATTGCTCGCGCTGCTTGCGCATACCAAGAATGTCGATGGGCGTGGCGTCGAGCTCAGCCAGGAAGGCGTCAATGCCTGCGTCGCACGCGGCCTTTCCGTCATTCAGGGCGATGCCGACGCGGATCTGCGCGATTATCCCGATAACGGCTTTGACTATGTGATCCTGAGCCAGACCATTCAGGCGACGCGAAATCCCAGAGAAGTGCTGCGCCAGATGAAGCGCATCGGCAAACGCGCCGTCATCTCCTTCCCGAATTTCGGCAACTGGAAAGTGCGCCTGCAATTGCTGGTGCTCGGCCGTATGCCGGAAACACGCTCGCTCGGCTATTCATGGTATGACACACCCAATATTCACCTCTGCACGGTGCGCGATTTCGTTTACCTTTGCGATGAACTCGCCCTGCAAATTGATGAAGCGGTGAATGTAACGGGTGATCGCGCCTGGAAGATCGGCCGCCCCGGTCACATCGTCAATCTGATTGCCGATGAAGCCGTCTTCCTGCTTTCGGACAAGCGCTAAGCCCAGCCCTCAGGCAAGCGGCGTCTTGTCTGGCTCTTCCATATTGACCCCCGGCAATCGCGATGTGAGCGGCGCCAGCACACGTTGCCGACGTGACGGGGTGGGAATGGGCGTTGCCGCGTATATCTGCTTTGTCGCTTCAACGAGAATGACACCGGAAAAGCGCGGCCACAGCATATGGCCCACCCGCTCCCAGGCCGATGTCGAGCGCAACAGGGGCCGCCAGTCAAAGGGCGGCACGAACAGCGCGGCTTCCCATTGCGACGGGCTGAGCATCGACTCGCGCAAAAGCTGGGTGATCTGGCTGCGGGAGAAAGGCTGACCCTGCCCGAAAGGCGTTGCCTCGCGCCGCGCCCACAGCCCGCGCCGATTGGGTACGACAATGAGCAGGCGCCCCCCCGGCGCCAGCACCCGCCAGATTTGCCGCAGCATGGCGCGCATCGCTTCGGATCCTTCAAGCCCATGCACCAGCAGGACGCGATCCATGCTCTCATCGGGCAGCGGCAATTCACGCTCATCAACAAGCCCGGTCAGACAGCGTCCCTCGGCTGGCCAATGCAACACGCCCTGCTGGGCCGGCATCAGCCCGATGACGCGTTCGGCTTCGCCATGAAAACCGCTGAGATAGGGCGTGGCAAAGCCGAGACCCAGGACGTTGAGGCCTTTGACATTCGTCCACATGTCATGAATACGGCGCTGAATCAGCCGCCGCGCGACGCGGCCCAAAGGCCGTCCGTAAAAGTCGCGCAGATCAATCACATCCATATGCATGAGAAAAGCCTAGCAGATTCCATTAAATGCGCACGAGCAGGTTCAAATATGCCGCCCGACGCACTACCTTGCATCAGGGAAACAAGAGAAGTGTCATGAAAAGCGGAGAGCCAGATGTCCAAACTCGAAATCCAGCAGATCGCCTGTCTGGCTGATAATTACGGCTATCTCGTGCATGATCCCGTGACAGGCCAGACTGCGACCATCGACACGCCCGAAGTCGGCCCGATCATGGAAGCGCTGAAAGAGCGCGGCTGGCAGCTCACCCATATCCTCAATACGCATCACCATTACGACCATGCCGGCGGCAATGAGGAGCTGAAGAAACTGACGGGCTGCACGATCATTGGCCCGCGCGGCGAGCAGGAAGCCATCCCCGGCATCGACCGCGCCGTTGGCGAAGGCGACATTGTCGAACTCGGCTCGAAGCGCGCCCGCATCATCGACGTGCCCGGCCACACACGCGGCCACATCGCCTATAGCTTTGATGCCGAGCATGTCGTCTTTGTCGGCGACACGATGTTTGCGCTGGGATGCGGGCGCCTCTTTGAAGGCACGCCTGCCCAGATGTGGTCCTCGCTTTCAAAGCTCATGGCGCTGCCCGACGACACGACCGTCTATTGCGCCCATGAATATACCCAGTCCAATGCCCGCTTCGCGCTGAGTGTCGAACCGCAAAACAAGGCCTTGCAGGCACGCGCCAGGCTGATTGAGGAAAAGCGCGCCCGTGGTGAATGGACGGTGCCGACAACCATCGCGATGGAAAAAGCGACAAATCCGTTTCTGCGGGCATCAAGTCCTGATCTTCGCGCCACACTCGGCATGATGAATGCGAGCGATGTCGAGGTCTTTGCCGAAACACGCCGCCGCAAGGATAATTTCTGACAATGCAGGACGCTGACGAAATTATTGCCCGGCTTGACCTGACGCCACATCCCGAAGGCGGCTGGTATCGCGAGACCTTTCGCGATGAAAACCCGCAAGGCGGACGCGCGCTTTCGACGGCGATTTATTTCCTGTTGAAGGCTGACGAAGAATCCCGCTGGCACAAGGCCGATGCCGCCGAAATCTGGCACTGGTATGGGGGTGGTTCGCTGGTGCTATCCACATCACCGGATGGTCTGACAACCCGATCCCATCGGCTTGGCGGCGACCTTGCCGCAGGAGAGCGCCCGCAACTCATCGTTCCGGCGCATCACTGGCAAAGCGCCAAACCGCAGGGCCACTGGGTGCTTGTGGGCTGCACCGTCGCCCCGGCCTTTCATTTTGACGGCTTTGAAATGGCGCCGCCGACATGGCAACCCGGCAATGGACCCGCCCGCCAGGGCACGGATTTCACCAGAATGTGCCCTGAGGGCCCTAGTGCCCCAGCATCAGATGGGTAAACTCACCCCCCATGTAAGAGAGGTTGGCGGGGGCATTTGGCATGGGACGACGTTACTGGCAGCAGCTGGGCCTGACACTCGCCCTGGTTTGCGTCAGCCTGACGGCGCGCGCGGGCGAGATGACATGCCCGACCGACCCGCGCGGCCCTGCAATCACGCCCGGCCTGATCTTGCCGAGCGTGCAAGGCCCTTCATATGGCACGATGCAATATCGCGACGGCAGCATCGGCCTTGCCGCCAGGCAGATCGCGCTGACCTTTGACGATGGTCCAGATCCCGAAACCACACCCCGTGTTCTTGCCATCCTTGATCGCCACTGCATCAAGGCGACATTCTTTCTTGTCGGCATCTATGCCGATATGCACCCCGATCTTGTGCGCCTGATTGCCGCCCATGGCCATACCATCGGCACCCACAGCGACACCCATCCCAATCTTCGCAATCTCTCCCAGGCCTCGGCACAGCGCGAAATCACGCGCGGATTTGCCGCTGCCGAAGCGGCACTCGCCAGCGCCCCGCCAAGCGATCAGGCCAGGCTCGCGCCCTTCTTTCGCTTTCCGGGCCTCAATGACGACAAGTCGCTGCGCCGATGGCTGGGGGCGCGAAACATCGCCACTGTCTCCTGCGATTTTGGCGCGGATGACTGGAAACAGGTTAATGCCGATCAGGTCTATGCGCGGGCGCTGCAAAACATCGACCGGCTCGGACGCGGCATCCTGATCCTGCATGATACCAAGCGCCATACAGCCGACATGCTCGCGCGCCTCATCGTCACCTTGCGCGCACGCGGCTATACATTCGTCCAGCTTCAGCCAACGCCTGATGCCCGTCTGCGCGCCGCCGAAGTGCCCGGCGCCCTGCTGCCTGCTGTGTCAAAGGTCGCCAAAGAAGTAACCCCCACTCCACTTGATGCCGCGTCCCTTGAGCCAGCCCATCCGCTCAGGTAATTTGTCACGCATAAACATGACAAAGAACAAAGAGAAGCCGATGAGCCTGCTGACAAAAACCTGGTCGCGCCGTCAGGCCCTTGTGATGGGTGCGGGGAGCCTTGCCGGTCTCGTCGCCGCGCCAGCCATCCTGCGCGCAGAAGCGCCCTACAAGCGCAAGCTCAACATGCAGAGCCTCAATTCCGGCGAGAAGCTCAGCATCACTTACTGGGCGGATGGCGACTATATTCCTGACGCCTTGAAATCGATCAACTGGTTCATGCGTGATCTGCGCAGCAACGACCAGACGGCCATGAGCCCCGACCTGCTGGACCTGCTCTGGGAAATCGATCAGCTCTCGCCCTCATCGCGGCCGCTCTACACCATGTCGGGCTATCGCACGCCCAGGACCAACGCGCTGCTTGCCTCCACGAGTGAGGGCGTTGATGGCAACAGCTTTCACATGCGCGGCATGGCGATGGACCTGACACAGGATTTCAGCGATCCCGGCATGCTCTACAAAATCGCCGGGAAACTCGGCAAGGGCGGCGCGGGCTATTATCCGATCAAGCACCCCTTCGTGCATGTCGATGTCGGCCCGGTGGATACATGGGTCGCGCCGCAGCTTGGCCGCCCCAATCGCGCCGCCGAATATGACGCCGCAAAGGCGGAAGAAAAGAAGGGCTAAGGTCGTTCGCCTCTTTTCAGGTCAGATACTGGCCGCCATTGGCTGTGATCGTGGCGCCGGTGATGAAACCGGAATGTTCATCGGCCAGAAATGCCACGCAGCTCGCAATTTCTTCAGCCGTGCCCAAACGGCCAACCGGAATACCGCCAATGATGCCTTCAAGCACCTTTTCCGGGACGGCTGCGACCATCTCGGTATTGATATAGCCCGGCGCGATGCAATTGACCGTGACGCCCTTCTTGGCCACTTCCAGCGCCAGTGCCTTGCTGAACCCGATGATGCCCGCCTTGGCAGCGGAATAATTGGTCTGGCCCATCTGGCCTTTCTGACCATTGATCGAGGAAATGTTGATGATGCGGCCAAAGCCGCGATCCCGCATGCCGGTGATAAGGGGCTGGCACATGTTGTACATGGAATCGAGATTGGTCGAGAGGACCTCGCGCCAGGCTTGCGGCGTCAGCTTGTGAAGCATGGCATCACGCGTGATGCCGGCATTATTGACCAATGTGTCGATGGGACCGAGATCCGCTTCAACCTGCGCAATGCCTTTCACACAAGCCTCATAATCACCCACATCCCACTTATAGCTGTGAATGCCTGTTTCCTTGGTGAAAGCAGCTGCCGCGTCAGAATTACCCGCATAAGTCGCGGCAACGTCAAATCCGCTGGCTTTCAGCTTCAGCGAGATCGCATGGCCAATACCGCGCGTTCCGCCCGTTACAAGAGCAACCCGTTTCATCAAAAAATCCCTGTTCTCGTTCCCGCCGAATTCAGACGTTTATCCGCCTGATTAGTTTGGCCCATCACATCGCAATGCAGCCAGTCTACTTCAATCCCGCTGGATGCACATGGCAATACCCATGCCGCCGCCAATGCAAAGTGTCGCAAGCCCCTTCTTGGCGTCGCGCTTTTCCATCTCATGCAGCAGCGTCACCAGAACACGCGCGCCCGAGGCGCCGATCGGATGACCGATCGCAATGGCCCCGCCATTGACATTGACCCGGCTGACATCCCAGCCGAGATCCTTGTTGACGGCGAGCGCCTGCGCGGCAAAGGCCTCATTGGCTTCCACCAGGTCCAGATCATCAACGGTCCAGCCCGCCTTGGCGAGCGCCGCGCGCGAAGCGGGAATGGGACCGGTACCCATGATGGCTGGATCAACACCGGCCTGCGCCCATGAAACGATGCGCGCCAGCACCTTCTTGCCTTCCTTGGCCGCACGCTCGGCGCTCATCAGCACGACAGCCGCCGCGCCATCATTGATGCCACTGGCATTGGCCGCCGTCACCGTGCCGCCGTCGCGCTGGAAGGCAGGCTTCAGCCCGCTGATGCCCTCAAGCGTGACGCCATGCTTGATGAACTCGTCTTCGGAAATAACCGTATCGCCCTTGCGGCCCTTGATCGTGACCGGAACAATCTCATCCTTGAAACGCCCTGATTTCTGGGCAGCTTCCGCCTTGTTCTGCGAGGCGACAGCGAATGTGTCCTGCTCGGCACGCGTGATCTGCCAGCGCGCCGCCACATTTTCAGCCGTCTGACCCATGTGATAGCCATGGAAAGCGTCCCACAGCCCATCGCGGATCATCGTATCAATGAATTGCATGTCGCCCATTTTCTGGCCAGCCCGCAGATAGGCCGCATGCGGCGCCATGCTCATGCTTTCCTGACCACCGGCAACCACAATGTCGCTATCGCCATTCAGAATGGCCTGAGCGCCAAGCGCCACCGTGCGCAGGCCGGAGCCGCAGAGCTGATTGACGCCCCAGGCAGGCACCTCACTGGGCAAGCCGGCATTGATGGACGCCTGACGGGCCGGATTTTGACCCTGAGCCGCCTGCAAGACCTGTCCGAGGATCACCTCGGTGACATCCGCCTTGTCAATGCCCGCGCGTTCCAGCGCTGCCGTGATCGCCGCGCGCCCCAGCTCATGGGCGGGAAGCGAAGCAAATGCGCCATTAAAAGAGCCGACCGGCGTCCGGGCGGCGCCGACAATCACGACTTCACTAGCTGACTTGCTCATGTTGATAAATCCTCACTGGGGGCGCGTTGGATCAGGCCGTCGTTCTGGGCTGACAGAACCTTGCCTGAGGGTAGCGAATTGGTAAACGTCTTTCTGTGCAGTGCAAACCGGGGCTTGCACGATGCAGCAGATCGGACACAGAATACAGCTTGGATATTGCACGGCTACTGCAAAGGGTCGCGGCCAAGCGTCGCTATGCGACGAGGCCCCCTCCCGGGCAGCAGTCGTGTCCATGACCATTTTATCGCACGGCCTGGAGCGCGAGCGCCACGGCCATCAGAAACAAGTGAGAATAGGCGTGGCCAAAAAGACCGCTTCCAGTGACGATGATGTGATTGTAATCAAAAAATACGCCAACCGGCGCCTCTACAACACCGCAACATCCAGTTACGTGACCCTCGATCACCTCTGTGACATGGTGAAAGACGGCAAGGAATTCACGGTCCATGATGCCAAGACGGGAGAAGACATCACCCGTTCGGTGCTGGCGCAGATCATATTCGAAGAGGAAAACAAGAAGGGCCAGAGCCTCATGCCCATCAAGTTTTTGCGACAGCTCATCGGTTTTTATGGCAACAGCCTGCAAGGCTTCGTGCCGTCCTATCTGGAACTGAGCATGGATACTTTTGCGCAGGAACAGGAAAAGATGCGCCAGCGCATGAGTTCCGCTTTTGGCGGCACAGAACGCCTTGCCCTCCTTGAAGATCAGATCAAGCGTAATCTCTCGGTCTTTGACAGCGCCATGCGCATGTTTGCGCCCTTCGTGCCGCGCGCCGGCACCGCCGCGTCTGCCGGCGACAAGGCCAACGAACCGGCCTCGCGTGAGTCAAACGACAAGGAACTCGACGAACTCAAGCGCCAGATCGCCATGATGCAATCGCAGATCGAAACGCTCACCAGGAAATAAGACGTCAAGCCCTGATTGAGAGGCTCCGGTTCTGTCCCTGTCCTGCATTGAGCGGCAGGGACAATTCAGGCTTGCCGAGATAAAACCCCTGGAAATAGTCCACGCCAAGCTCACGCAGCATGGCGACCTCTTCCGGGCTATCGACCCATTCGGCAATCGTCGGCAAATTGAAGTTACGCGCCAACTCCACAAACGTGCGCACAAAAAGCTGATTGTCGGGATTTGTCACGAGACCCTCGACATATGACCCGTCGATTTTCACGAGATCAACATCCATGGTCTTGAGATTGCGGAACGAGGTATAACCTGCCCCAAAATCATCAATCGCAATCTTGCAGCCCATGGCCCGGAAGCTGGCAAAGAACTCTGCCAGTTCCGCAATTTCCTCCATCGCCACCGTCTCGGTGATTTCGATGACAAGCCGCTCGGCCAGATCTCGATCTGTCTGCAGATAAGCCATCAGCGCATCCCGCCACATGCGATCGCTTGTCGTACGACCAGACACATTGAGTGAGAGATGGACACCCGGATAGGCCTTGAGCGTCTCAACCGCGAGCTCCATCGCGCGATAATCAAGCAGACTGATAAGACCGAGCTTTTCGGCCAGTGGCACAAAGCTGAATGCCGGCAATATCGTGCCGTCGGGCTGCTCCATACGGATCAGGCATTCATACATGGATGTTTCGCCATTCACCGCGCTCACGACCGGCTGATAGGCAAGACGTATGCGTCGCTCATTCAATGCGGCGATCAACTCATCAGCCACATTGATATTACGAACCCGGGTCTTTTCGCGTTCCCGGCAAGGGGCATAAATGACGAAACTGTCGCGGCGCATCGCCTTGGCATGCAGCAGTGATTCTTCCGCGCGCGACAAGGCCTGCTCAACCGTTACGGCGTGCTGTGGCAAGGCAATGGCGCCAGCCGATATGGTGGCGGCAACCGGACCGCGCGTTGTCGTGATGACTTCGCCGCGAATGAAATCGAGCAACCGGCGGCTGACCGCAGGCAATTGCTCCTCGCTGCAATTGCGCAGCACCAGACCGAACTTGTTGCCGGCATAGCGGCCCAATCCATCGCCACGGCGCGCCACTTCGCGCAGGCGATTGCCCACACCGATGATGACCTCATCAGCCACATCAAAGCCAAAGGCATCATTGATATGAGCAAGATTGTCTATTGCCAGCAACAGAAACGCCGACTGCATCTTGTTGAGCGTGGCGCTCACCAGTATTTCACCAAGCGATTCCTTCAGGCGAATGCGATTGAGCAGACCCGTCAACTCATCATAGGTTGAAAGGCGGACAAGCTGTTGCTCGCGATGAAACCGCGCATCAATGGAGCGCAACACGCCAATGGCAAAGGCCGGGCGGCCTTCGGCATCGCCATACCAGCGGCCGCGATCTTCCACCCAGCGCATACCGCCAAAATCATCCTTGACCTGATATTCAAGCTGATAGGCAACACCGGTCTTGTCTGAATTGGCTGTCGAAAAAAAGGCTTCCTGAT
Organism: uncultured Alphaproteobacteria bacterium; assembly: GCA_963696585.1. Lineage (GTDB taxonomy): Bacteria > Pseudomonadota > Alphaproteobacteria > Parvibaculales > Parvibaculaceae > Parvibaculum. Next base: position 69,174 of record CAVOKW010000025.1, on the reverse strand, counting down.
GCGTCATGCCGTGAAAGGCAGCAATGCGAGACATCAATGCATGTTGGGTCGGGAGTTTGGTTTCATCAGAGACGCCAAGCAGGGACGCCGCTCCCTGCCCCCAGCTCATCTGATCGGTCTTGATATTCCAGTGATAGGCAACGTCGCCAACCGCACCGATGACATGACGTGTCAGGTCATGAAAGCCGACTGTCATCAGCGGTTCTTCGGATCGATCCGTATGTGCCGCGTCCTGCGTCATCCCCGTCACCACTTGCTAGTCCGGTCTCTTCTGAGTCCGGTTCCCTTACGCACAGAGTCTGGTTCCGTTTCGTGAACCAGGTGCCATCTTGCTGCGTAAGGTCTTAAAAAATCCGAAAGCATTTGAACAACTAACCCCATATTGTATAAGGTAAATTGCTCTCGTCCCGTTGTGAGACAAGTTGCGGTTAAGGAAGGGTAAAAATCTGGCGCTCTTCTTGCTACGATCCTCCCACCAAGAGGGGAAATCGTGTCGTCATGATCGAAATCGAGCCGATAGCGCGCATGTCCGGAAAGCCATCCGCAAGGGAGGAAAATGCGCCACAAGCTGAGGCACCCGCTTCGCGAGCCTTGGTGTCCTCGCAGGCACAGACATCACAGGCAAAGGCCGCCACGAATGAGGCGGCCCATACGCATGCAAGACCCGTTGCCGCCTTCCTGACCCAGTTCATCGACCAGCATGGCAATTTTCCCCGCGACACCATGCGCCGCATAGGTCGGCTGGACAAGGCGACCAGCGCCTATCATCAGGCGGATAATCTCGCCGAGCGCCAGCGCTATGCGCGCGCGCCACGGCAGGGCGATATCGAACTCTGAAAAATCACTCTGTCCGCGTCGCCAGAATGAGCGATTGCAAACCGGCAATCGCATGCTCAATGCGCATCAAGCGCTGTTCGAGTTCTTCAAGTTTGGCCATCAGGGCCGGGTCGCCCGCCGCAGGCGCGGGGCCGACAGCCATTGAGGGCATGGGCGTGGCGATGCCCGCCCGCGACACGACCTCAGTGAGCGGTTCCCCCAGAAGGCGCGCCAGCATCGTCACCTGATTGGTGGAGAGTTCGCGCTGGTCCTTGAAGATCTCATCAACCGCCTCGCGCGTGACGCGCAACACAGAGGCAACATCGTCACGCGCGAGATGCTTTTCGGCGAGCTTGCCATCAAACCAGCTTTGATCAAAAAACAGCGCCATCGCTCAATTCACTTGAAATCGGCAAGCGCATTGGCGCCTGCATCGCCAAGTTTGGAGCCGCCATCGCAATCAATGATGCTGCCCGTGATGTAACGGGCATTGTCCGTGGCCAGGAACATTGCCGTATCGGCAATATCGCGCTTGTCGCCATAGTCACGCAGCGCGATGCGTGCCTTGGTGGCCGCTTCCATCTCGGCCGTCGGCGCCAGACGCGCCATGCCTTCCGTGTCATTGATGGGACCGGGCGAAATCGCGTTGACGCGCACACCTGCCGGGCCCCACTCCATGGCCAGACATTTGGTCAGCATGTTGATGCCCGCCTTGGCCGCGCAGACATGAGCCTGAAACATCATCGGATTGACAGCCTGTGGCGCGGTGATCGAGATCAGCGAGGCGCCCGGTCGATTGAGAAACGGGAACGAGGCGCGCAGCACATTGAACGTGCCGATGAGATCAATATCCACAACCGTCTTGAACCCGTTCGACGACATGCCGAGCGCTGGCGCGACGAAATTGCCTGCCGCACCCGAAATCACGATGTCGATCTTGCCAAAAGTATCATGTGTCTGACGCAGGGCATTTTCGACCGAGGCAAAGTCACGCACATCAGCCGCAATGCCCATGGCCGGAAACCCCTCATCCGTGATGGTTTGGGCAGCGGCGATGATCTTTTCATAGCTGCGGCTGATGATGACGACCTTGGCCCCCTGACGCGCAAAATGCTGGGCAATGCCCAGATTGATGCCACTGGACGCCCCCGCCACAAAGGCGACCTTGCCAGCCAGGACCTGATCTTTAAAGGCGTTCTGCATGTTCTTCTCCCACTCGGCACCGCCCTTCTGTGTGGCAGCCTGTCCTTTTCACAAGCCATAAAGCCCATATTTGGCTCAGGCCGCAAGACTGACGATGATCCCCAATTGTGGCTGACAGAACAAAGCTCTAGGCTCGCACCATTCTGGAGCAATCATCGCTTCGGGCGTATATCGCGTGATCATGTTTTCAGCCTGGCGCTTCTTGACGGGACTAACGAAGGGCGTTGCGGTTATTGCCGTCGCGGCGGGCCTGATCATGTTCATGAGCTATTGGGCTGCCGGTCGGGCCAAGCCCATGCTTGACGCTGCGGCACGCGAGAAGCTGATCCGGGATGATATCGCCCATGCCTTTATCGACCTTCCCGATGGCACCGTTCATTACCAGATGACAGGCCCTGAGAGCGGGCCGGTCATCGTGCTGATTCACGGTTTCTCCGTGCCATCCTTTGTCTGGAACGACTATGTGAAACCGCTGAACGAAGCCGGTTATCGCGTGCTTGCCTATGACAATTTTGGCCGGGGTTTTTCCGACCGTCCGGAGACGCGGTACGATGCCGCCCTGATGGATCGCCAGTTGGCGGACCTCCTGAGCGCGCTCGGGATCGACCGCCGTGTTGATCTGGTGGGCTATTCCATGGGCGGGGCCATCGCGACCATCTTTGCCGCCCGCCATCCGGAACTTGTCCGCTCCCTCAGCCTGATTGCCCCCGCCGGACTGGGCATTGCCGAAGTAAAGGGCAGCAATCTCATCAAGCGTCCCGTGATTGGCGACTGGATCATCCGGCTTTTTGGCTTGCGCATCTTCCACGATGCCGCCGCCAGCGAAGCACGCCTTGCGCCCGACCCCTCGCAATTCCTGAGCGACTTTGACCGGCAACTCGAATGGCGTGGCTATGGCGATGCGCTGCTCTCCACCATGCGCCACTATCCGTTGGCGTCCGCCGAAAGCGCCTTTCAACGGGCGGGAAGCTCAACCCGCCCCGTGCTCGTGGTCTGGGGTGAAGATGATGCCATCGTTCCCTACATCAACGCCGCCCGCCTGATCGAGCTGATGCCGCGCGCCAAACTGCATTCCTATCCCGGCATCGGACACGACATCGCCTTCTCGCATGCGCCCATGGTAAGCGGCCTGATCGTCAGTTTTCTGGAGGCCCAATCACGGCCCCTGACCTCCGGGGGACCCGGCGGCAAGCCGCGCGGACCTCTTTCACGCCTCGAACCGCGTGAATGTGAAGGTTGTGCAAGCCCAAAAACATACGAGCCGCTTGCACCGCGCGCCGCGCGCACCAGATAACAGCAGGAACAATCAATGGGGGGCGCCATCATGCTGCGCAAGATTTTGACAGGCTTCCTGGGCCTGATCGTTGTCACGATTGCGGCGACCTGGTTTTTCTGGCCACGCACCTGGACTGTCAACGCACCGATGATGAACTCGCTTTTCGGCTGGGGCATTGAAGCAACACCCGAAGCCAGGCTGCGACAGACACTCAAGCTCCCTGACGGCTATGACCTCAACATCTATGCGACCGGCCTGGGTCAGGCGCGCATCCTGCGCTGGACAAGCGCGGGAGACCTTCTTGTCTCAGTGCCGCGCAAGGGCACTGTTCTCCTGATTGAGGCTGATAAGGACAAGTCCGGTCGCGGGGGCGCCATCCAAACGCTGCTGAGCGGATTGAACAAACCCCACGGACTTGAAATTGTCGATGGCTATCTCCTCGTCGGCGAGACGGATAGCGTGATCCGTGTACCATTTGATGAAGCCAGGGGCGAAACGACAGGCCCCATTGAGCGCATCATCAAGGGCATTCCCGGCGACGGCAATCACTGGTCACGCACGCTGCGGCGCGGACCCGACGGCTGGATCTATATGCAGATCGGCTCAAGCTGCAATGCCTGCATCGAGCAGGGCCGCGCCGTGATGATGCGCTTCAAGCCCGATGGCTCAAACCTTGAAACCTATGCGCAAGGCCTGCGCAACACGGTCGGATGGGATTGGGACCCCAAAACCGGCGCCATGTGGGGCGTCGATAATGGCCGCGATCTGCTCGGCGACAATTTCCCGCCCTGCGAACTCAACAAGATCGAACAGGGCAGGTTTTATGGCTGGCCTTTCCTCAATGGCAGCAATGTGCCTGACCCTGATTTTGGCAATACGCCCGATCCGCGCATCGCTTCGGCCACCCCGCCCGCCTTCGGCTTCCCGGCCCATGTGGCGCCCCTGTCCCTGAAGTTCATGGGGCCGGAGGCGCCGCCCGGCCTGGAAAACACAGCCCTCGTCACCTTTCATGGGTCCTGGAATCGGACCCGCAAGCAAGGCTATGAAGTGATGGCGCTGCATTGGAACGACAAGGGTGATATCACCATGACGCCGTTCCTGACGGGTTTTGTGGTGAATGAAGAGGCAAGAGGCCGCCCCGTTGACACAAGCGTCGGACCCGATGGCGCCATCTATGTGTCGGATGATTATGCAGGGACGATTTACCGCATCAGCTATAACGCCCCGGCTGTGGCAAAGGTCGCGCCAGCCATGCCCGCCCCCCTTGCCGTTGGTGAGCCGTCGCCAGAAGCGGTCCCGGCCGACAGCGGGGCCGTGGCGCGCGGCGCAGCGCTTTACACAAGGACAGGCTGCAAATCCTGCCATTTTTCGGCAAACGGCCTGCCCATGGTCAAGCTCGCCAATCTGTCCAGCCGTTACAATGACAAGGACATCGCCGCGCTGCTGACAACGCCGCCTGCCAACATGCCCGCCTTCCCGCTGACGGATGATCAAAAGCGTGACCTTGCCGCCTATCTGCTAGCCACTTACAAATGAGGCGATGAAGACAGGCAGCACGGCCAATCGACAAGAAGTGACCATCCGGGAGATCGGCTGGCAGGCCCCGCATGTGCTCTTCCAGCGTTTTGCCGATGAGCCTTTTGCGCTTCTGCTCGATACCGCCGCCCCCCAGCCTGGCGCAGAAGAGAGCTGGAGTTACATCGCTCTTGATCCCGTCGATACAGTGGTGGGTCATGTCGAGACGCATGGCAATCTTTTTGACGTCCTGAAAGAAAAACTCGGGCGCTGGCCTGCGCCTCTCCCTGAAACGGGACGGCCCCCCTTCTCAGCGGGTGTGGCCGGATTTTTTGGCTATGGCCTGGCGCGCGCATTGGAAGTGCTGCCGCCGCAAGCCGCGCCATTCGCGATTGACGACCAGAACCTGCCCGACATGGCGCTCGGTTTTTATGATCTTGTCATCGCCTTCAACATGACAACACAACGCGCTTTCATCTGTGCATCCGGAGAGGCCGCCGGGCCGCGCCTCTCGGATCTTGAAGCCCGGTTGCGTGAGCCCGTCCTGTTTCAGGCGCCATACATGCCGCATCATGGCGGCGATGTTGCCGCCAATTTTGCGCGCATGGCGTATGAGAAAACGGTTGCCCGTGTCATCGCCTATATCGAAGCGGGCGATATATTTCAGGCCAATCTCAGCCAGCGTTTTGAAGGTCCGCTCGCCACGGGCGATGATCCCTATTCGCTTTATCTGCGGCTGCGCGACATCAGCCCTGCCCCATTTGCGAGTTACTTCAATTTTGGGGACGGCGTGATTGTCTCCTCTTCGCCCGAACGCTTTCTCGCATGTCGTGACCATCAGGTCGAAACACGCCCCATAAAAGGCACAAGACCACGCGGCGCGACAATCGATGAAGATCAACGCCTTGCCGCTGAATTGCGCGTTTCTGAAAAGGATCGCGCCGAAAACATCATGATCGTTGATCTGCTGCGCAATGATCTTTCGCGCGTTTGCGCGGACCACACGGTTCATGCGGCGCGTCTGTGCGACCTGGAATCCTACGCCAATGTGCATCACCTCGTCTCCGTTGTGCGGGGTACGCTGCGCCAGGACCAGACAGCCATTGACCTGCTGGCGGCCTGTTTTCCCGGCGGCTCGATTACGGGCGCCCCCAAATTGCGCGCCATGGAAATCATCGCCGAACTGGAACCAACGACACGCGGCCCCTATTGCGGCGCCATGGGTTATATCGGCCTGGATGGCAGCATGGACACGGCAATCACCATTCGCACCATGGTCGTGAAGCAGGGGCGCGTGACCTTTCAGGCGGGCGGCGGCATTGTTGCCGACAGCGACCCGGCGAGCGAATATCTCGAAACACTCGACAAGGCCCGCGCCATGCGAACCGCCCTGCTCGGCGATGAAGCACAAGGTGCCCCCAGGCTGGGAGCGACGGGCACATGATCCTGCTGATCGATAATTACGACAGCTTCGTCCACAATCTCGCCCGTTATACAGGCGAGTTGAATGCCGAGCGCCGCGTCATGCGAAATGATGCGCTGAGTGTCGATGACGCGCTCGCCCTGCACCCGTCAGCGATCATCCTGTCACCCGGCCCCTGCGGACCCGACAGGGCGGGCATCTGTGTGCCGCTGGTCAGGGCCGCGGCCGCCCATGGCATACCGCTGCTCGGCGTCTGCCTGGGTCATCAGGCCATAGCTGCGGCCTTTGACGGTCTCGTCCATCGCGCCGCCAAACCCGTGCATGGCAAGCCCGCTCAAATCATCCATGGCGGGACCAGGCTGTTTGAAGGCCTGCCATCCCCCTTTCAGGCCGGACGCTATCATTCGCTGATGGCGGACCTGCCGGGCAATGCTTCTCTGCGGGCAACCGCCCATACGCGCGATGGCGAGCTGATGGCGCTGGAACATGTGTCCGCGCCAATATTTGGTGTGCAGTTCCATCCGGAATCCGTGCTGACCGAGTATGGCCATGCCATCCTGTCAAACTTTCTGAGCCTTGGCGGTGTTCCCCATCGCCGCGTGACGGCGGCTGAGCGACGGGAGCCTGCCTGATGATCTGGTTGAACGGTCAATTGCTCGATGATGATGCCGCGCGCATCGATCCGCGTGACCGCGGATTGCTGCTGGGCGATGGGCTGTTCGAAACCATGCTCGCCCGCCATGGCAGAGTGGCGCTCTTCGAGCCGCATATGCTGCGCCTGAGTCATGGCGCCGCCCTGCTTGGCATCAAGCTGCCTTTCACCACGAAGGGTCTCGGCCATGCTTGCGAGGATCTGCTGGAGGCGGCTGGGCTACAGAAAGCAGAACGCGTGGCGCTGCGCCTCACCCTCACACGCGGGCCCGGCCCACGCGGTCTGGCGCTGCCGGATGATCCGCACCCGACAGTCCTGATCACGGCGGCGCAAGCGCCGCTTCCACCGCACTCCGTTTCGCTGGCCACATCATCCATTCGGCGCAACAGCTACTCCCCCGCCGCACGGCTCAAAGCCCTGCCCTATCTTGAAAATGTCCTCGCCAGGGAAGAAACGCGCAAGCTGGGCGCGGGTGACGCCCTGATGCTCGACAGCGCCGGTCATGTCGCCTCCACCACCATGGCCAATATTTTTTTCTGGGAGGGCGAGCGCCTGATCACGCCTTCCCTGGAGGGACCGGTCTTGCCCGGCATTACGCGCGCCGCCGTGCTGGAGCTGGCGCTGGGCCTGAAGATCAGTGTGGCGGAAGCATGTGTCCAGCCGGAGCGTTTGATGAACGCTCATGGCCTCTTCTTGACCAACAGCCTGATGGGGCTGGTACCGGTGACACAGCTTGATCGCCATGTCCTGCCTGATCATCCGGCGACGGCGACACTTGCCGCCGCTTACGAGAAACGGCTCGCAGCGGCGGCAAGCACACGCAGCTAGGCTTTATTCGCCAACCGTGAAATCGCGGCGCGCCGATGTGATGGTGACAGTGAAACCGGCAATCACGTCGAAAAGGGCCAGCACGACAATCAGGAAAAACACCGATGTGCCGAATTGCGGCAGCACGATGAACTCGACAATGCCGACCAGCATGACCAGCATCGAAAGTGCATGATTGACGATGGTGGAGGCACCGGTGCGCGTGGCATTGATGAGTTCGAGAAACAGCAACACAAAGCCGAAGAACAGCAGGATGTCGCCGACATTGACAATCCACACAGCCTGCGAAATCAGCGTGACGCTGAAGACTTCTGATTCCATCGTGAGTCCGGTCAAGAACACGATCACGTTATAGAAGATGATGACCAGCGCCATCAGGGGCAGCGTACCGAGCATTGTCCCAATTCCTCTTCAAGGGTCCCAGATATTTACCCGTCGGCCTGCCCGACGATCCAAGGGTGACGACTTGCGTGTCAGATTAGCACATGTGACCAGACGTAACTGTGACGCTACCGCCCCACCGCAGCGCCAAAAAGAAAAACGCCGGACCCGATAATCGGGACCGGCGCCTTAACCCTGGCGTCGCTGAGACACCGAAACGATCAGAGGTCGCCCTTGGGCTTCAGGATCTGACGGCCACGATACATGCCGCTCTTCAGATCGACATGATGGGGACGATGCAGCTCACCGCTATCTGGATTTTCGACATAGGCAGGCTGCTTGATCGCGTCTGCCGAACGGCGCATACCGCGCTTGGAGGGAGAGGTTTTCCGCTTAGGGACGGCCATTTCGATCAGGCTCCGGTGCCGGCCCTTCTCGCAAATCCGGCGACCTGGCGCTCCCGCGTTTCGGGAAAACCACGCGCCTTGCGAAAAAGGCTCTGAAAAAACAATATCTTGGCCACAAAATCGGGAAAAAAGCCTCTCCCGGTGCAGCGTTGGCGGGCGTTATACAATCAAATGCCGCGCAAAGTCCATAGGAAGCCTGGCCGGGAATGAACTTCCGGGCTTAAAGCGCCACGACAGCGCAGTCCGCCGGGGCCAGTGTCGCTCTCGCACAGGCGGCCCGCGCCGCATTGTCACTGCCAAAAGCGCCCATGCGCACATTATGCAGCCGCTGGCCGTCGCTCAGCTTGACCGTCTCGATCGAGACCCGCTCATTGCCGCGCAGATCCGGGTCACGATTGAGGATATCAATGTAGCGGGCCGTCGCCCCCTCAATCGTCCCGAAAGAGCCCAGCATCACGTAATACCGGCCCTCGGCCACCGCCAAAGACATGCTTCCGGGGCGGGCCAACGGGGTCGGCGCATCATGGCGGGTGGCGCCAATCGAACCGGTGATGAGATCATCGTCAGACGCGGCATAAACAGGCGCGCGACGCGGCGGCTCAGCCTGACCCCGCGACACAAGCGCCATCATGCCTTGTCGATCATGGCTGCTTGAGCGCGCTTCCTGATGCGGCAGGTGAAACTGCACCCGGTTGCCGCTTTCGCGCTGGATAACAAAAATCGTGATCAATATGGCAGACAGGAAGAGCCAGAACCTGTCGCGCCGGGCCTTGTTTTCCACCATGGCCTCCCGATTGCGAGGGCTGCGACCTCCATCGCAGCAATGACGGGCAAATCATGGTCTTTCAAGGTTAATAGCCGCTTAATCGGGAACGGCGATGACTTAGCCAGCCAGCGCCTTGGAAGCCTCGACATAGGCGACGCCAAGCGCATCGGCGACCGCCTTGTAAGTGGTCTGTCCGCGATAGACATTCAGCCCCGCCATCAGATGCGGATTGTCGAGGAGGGCCTGCTTGTAGCCCTTGTTGGCCAGCGCCAGGGTGAAAGGCAATGTCGCATTATTGAGCGCAAAGGTGGAGGTGCGCGCCACGCCGCCCGGCATGTTGGCGACGCAATAATGCACGACACCATGTTTCACATAGGTCGGATCGGCATGTGTCGTGGGATGCGAGGTCTCAAAGCACCCCCCTTGATCGATGGCGATATCGACAAGGACCGAGCCCTTTTTCATCCGTCGCACCATGTCTTCCGAGACGAGCTTGGGTGCTGCCGCCCCCGGCACCAGCACGGCGCCAATAACGAGATCAGCGCCCAGCACATGCTCTTCGATGGCATCCACAGTCGAATAGACCGTGTTCAGCATCGCGCCAAACTGGAAGTCGAGCTCATAGAGCCGATGCAGATTGATGTCGATGACAGTGACATGCGCTTCAAGCCCCATCGCCATGCGCGCGGCATTGGTGCCTGACACGCCACCGCCCAGCACAACGACCTTGGCCGCCGACACACCCGGCACGCCGCCCAGCAGCATGCCGCGCCCGCCTTGCGCGATTTCAAGGGCATGGGCGCCCGCCTGAATGGACATGCGACCGGCAACTTCCGACATCGGGGCAAGCAATGGCAGTCCGCCGCGCGAATCCGTTACCGTTTCATAGGCAATGGCGATGGCGCCTGATTCGACAAGTCCGCGCGCCTGTTCCGGATCGGGGGCGAGATGCAGATAGGTGAAGAGGACCTGGCCCTCTTTGAGCATTTTCCACTCCTGGGGCTGAGGCTCCTTCACCTTCACGACCATATCGGCCATGTCGAAGATTTCAGCGGCCGAATCGAAAATGGAAGCACCTGCCGCCTGATAGGCTGCGTCTGAAATGCCAATGCCCTCGCCAGCACCCTTCTCGACATACACCTGATGGCCGTGATGCTCAGCCTCGCGGACAGCGGCAGGCGTCATGCCCACGCGATATTCATGAACCTTGATTTCCTTGGGAACACCGATGCGCATGGGGGACCTCACTGGACGCGATGGAGCAAAGCGGTGGTCAAAGTCTAAGCCGCGCCCTGCGCCGCTCCAATATCCCGCAAGAGCGGAATCATGCAGCAGCGTTTAGGATTTTAAGCAGTCGTGAAATGGCACTACGGGGCTGAGCGCCTTTATTCGGGCGCCGTTGCGGGCCCCGTCTCGCGCTCGCCATAGGGGCCAGCCCGATACTTGTTCAGATACTAAACACCCTCAATCAGGCTCCGCCCTTGCACATCTTTCATTTTGGCGCCCGACCAGGCACGCCCGTGAAAGAAAAAAACGATGGTGTTCACCGCAGGTCCGATTAGCGCGACACCCGCCGCCACGCGAAACGCGTCCGTCAAGGCATAGGCAACCAGAAAGCCGACACAAAAATGCAGGCAGGCAAAGCTCGCCGTCTTGACAAGATCACGCATGGCACGACTCCAAGTTGATAACGATTATCAATATAATGAAGCCATGCCACCCGTCAAGTCGTCTGGATTTACCCCAATGATATAAGGGCCGGAATTTTGCCCTCCGCGACCGGCGCCAAAGGCAAAGCGCCCGGTGCTTTTTCCGGCATCCCGCACAGCGCCGCAAAAGTCGTTTTGCGGGCCGACAAACTTCACACTGATCAAATCTGATCCACCTTTGCGGGCAGCGCGCCCAAACATGAGGCAATGCTTTGTTACAACGCTGACACCTGTTGAAAATAATAGACTTTTACACGCTTCAATCGGCGCGCCGCCTTGCACAATCGCCAAAACCAATGAAGACTATTCGCAACTCAGTCGCCAAGCGGCCGGGTCGGGGCACATCAATCCGCATCGATAGACATCCAGATCGGAGGACGATTTCCATGAAAAGAAACAGAGGTATGGGCGGTCTGCTTGACGCTCTTTCACGCCGCCAGTTTATGGGTGGCGCCGCCGCTATCGGCATCAGCGTTACGGCCATGCCGAAATTCGCATCCGCTGCCGAAGAGAAGAAGCTGAACTTTTACAACTGGGACACCTATATCGGCGAAACCACGCTCGCTGATTTCAAGGCCGCCACAGGCATCGAGGTCAAGATGGACCTCTTCGCCGACAATTCAGAACTCTTCGCCAAGCTGCGGGCCGGCAATCCCGGCTATGACGTCATCGTGCCATCGGGTGACTGGATCCCGCGCATGGTCGCCGCCAATATGCTGATGCCGCTTGATCACAGCAAGATCCCGAACATGACGAACCTGTTCCCGCGCTTCCTTGACGCCTCTTTCGACAAGAATCGCAAATACAGCCTGCCTTACATGTGGGGCACGATCGGCATTGGCTATCGCAAGTCCAAGGTGACGGGCGTGCCTGACAGCTGGAAATATCTCTTCGACAGCGATCAGTATGCCGGCAAGATTGCCGTGCTTTCCGATTGCGGCACCATGCTTGGCTGCGCACTGAAATATCTCGGCTATCCGCTGAACTCGGTGGACAAGGCCCAGAACGAAGCGGCCGCCGCGCTGATCACCAAGCAGAAAAAGGCGATCAAGAGCTTCGCCGATGACAATGGCCAGGACCTTCTCGCCTCGGGCGAAGTCGATCTGACCATGGAATATAACGGCGACATCGCCCAGCTGATGACGGAAGACCCCGACATTGGCTATGTGCTGCCCAAGGAAGGCGGCATCGTCTGGCAGGACACGCTGGCCATTCCGACCGGCGCACCTCATCCTGAAAACGCCCATGCCTTCATCAACTATATCTATGAGGCAGAGGTAAACCAGAAGATCACCGACTTCATTCAATATGCCACGCCCAACAAGGCGGCCTTTGACCTGATGCCGGAAGCCTATCAGAAGAACCCGGCGATCTTCCCGCCGGACGCGGCCATTCAGGCCTCCGAGTCACCTGATTATCTGGGCGAAGATGCCACGCAAATGCGTGAAGAGCTTTGCACCAAGATCAAGGCAGCGTGAAAACACCGGGCGGACAGCAACAACTGTCCGCCCGGATTTCTTCTGGTCGGTCGCTGTGATGATTTCTCTCGCGTACCGATTTTGCGAAGTCGCATCGTTTCTCGTCGGGGGTATATCGGGCAATGGAAGATTGGTCAAAGTCAGCGCGCGCCTTCTGGACCGCCTTCGCGCCCCCCACTTTCTGGCTGATCGCCTTTTTCATCATCCCGCTCTCGCTGGTCTGGCTTTACAGTTTTTCCGACAAGACCGGCGTCACCGAGATCACGCTCGACTGGAATGTGCAGCAATATCTGCGTGCGCTTGAGCCGCTCTATCTCGGCATTTTCTGGAAATCAATCCTGATGGCAGCGGCCACCACCCTTGTCTGCCTGGTGGTTTCCTTCCCCGTTGCCATAGCCATTGTTTTTGCCAAGCCCAATATGCGCATGTGGCTGTTGCTGCTCGTGGTGCTTCCCTTCTGGACCAACCTTCTGATCCGCACCTATGCGTTGATCGCGGTTCTGCGCACCAATGGCTTCATCAATAGCGGTCTGGAATGGCTTGTGGTGAATTGCGACTGGCTCTTGAGCTTTGTCGGCCTTGGCAACAACATGATCATCGGCCCCTTTGAGCCCTTGCAGCTTCTCTACAACAATGTCGCTGTCGTTTTCGGACTGGTCTATGTCAGCCTGCCCTTCATGGTGCTGCCCCTTTATGCGGCCCTTGATCGTCTCGACCGCTCCTATCTCGAAGCAAGCCTTGACCTGGGCGCGGGTCACATTCGCACCTTTGCCTCGATCGTCGTGCCCCTCGCCCTGCCAGGCATTGCGTCCGGCATCATCATCACCTTCATTCCGACGCTCGGCTCCTATCTGACACCCGACCTGCTCGGCGGCACGGACAGCCAGATGATCGCCAATGTCATTGCCAGCCAGTTCAAGCAAGCCAACAACTGGCCCTTTGGGGCGGCGCTGAGCTTCCTGCTTATGTATGCAACATTCTTTGCGCTGGCGATCCGTGCCGTACTGATGCGCAGTGAAGGCCGGGGAGACGCCAAATGAATCCGTTCAAGCGCTGGCGCAATCCCGAACCCATCGGCCCGCTCGATTATTCACGCCGCCTCTGGTTGAAGCTGACAGTCGGTCTGACGCTGTTCTTCCTTTATGCGCCGATCATCGGGCTCATCGTTTTCAGTTTCAATGACAGCCGCCGCAATGTGGTCTGGCGCGGCTTCACGACGCTCTATTACCAAAAGCTCTTCAACAACGAAGTGCTGATGATGGCCTTTGGCAATTCACTGACCATTGCCATTGTCACAACCATCTTCAGCACGACCCTGGGCGCATTGACCGCCTATGTCCTTTGGCGCTATCGCTTTCCCGGTAAGGCGGTCTATGAAGGCGCGATGGCGCTCCCGATCGTCATTCCCGAAATCTGCATGGGTGTGGCGATGATGGTGTTCTTCGCCCGCATCGGCTGGCCAAGCGGCTTGATCTGGCCATTCAATCTCGGCTCCATCATGATCGCGCATATCGCCTTCAGTTTTCCCTTTGCCGCCATTGTCATTCGCGCAAGGCTTGAAAGTTTCAATCGTGAGCTCGCCGAATGTGCCCGCGATCTCGGCGCCAATGAGCGTCAGGTCTTTACCGACATCATCGTGCCGCATATGAAGCCCGGTCTCATTGCCGGCGCCTTGTTGGCCTTTACCCTGTCGCTGGACGACTTCGTCATCACCTTCTTCACCTCGGGGCCCGAAACGGTCACCTTCCCGGTGAAGATCTATTCGATGGTGCGCTTTTCTGTATCTCCGGAAGTCAATGCCGCCTCCACCGTGCTGATCCTCCTGACGCTCATCGTCACGACCATCGCGCTCAGGCTGCAAAACCGCCACAACATGCTCTCAGGCGGTCACTAGCACCGCATCAGAATCTTCTTTGTCACGACCTCCTCAAAGTCAGAGCAAAACATGTCCGACCAACCCATTATCCAGATCAAGAACGTCTCCAAGATTTTCGGCGGCAACGTCAAGGCTGTTGACGACGCCAATCTGGAAGTGAAGCGCGGCGAATTCTTCGCTCTGCTCGGACCCTCAGGTTGCGGCAAGACAACCCTGCTTCGCATGTTGGCAGGCTTTGAAACGCCGACCATTGGCCAGATCCTGATCGATGGCAAGGACATGGCGAGCGTGGCGCCCAACAGGCGCAAAATCAACATGGTGTTCCAGTCATACGCAGTCTTTCCGCATATGAATGTCGAACAGAATGTGGCTTACGGCCTGAAAATGGACAGACGCCCTGCCGCTGAAATCAAGGAACGCGTCGCCGAGGCCCTCGAACTCGTCAAGCTCGGTGGTTACAACAAGCGTATGCCCGATGAAATGTCAGGAGGCCAGCGCCAGCGCGTGGCGCTTGCCCGCGCCCTCGTCAAGCGGCCAAATGTACTGCTGCTCGACGAGCCACTGTCAGCGCTCGATGCCAAATTGCGCGAAGCCATGCAGCTTGAACTCGTCCGCCTGCAACAGACCGTCGGCATCACTTTCATCATCGTGACGCATGACCAATCTGAAGCGCTTTCCATGGCCAACCGCATCGCCGTGATGAGCCAGGGCAAGGTGCAGCAGGTGGCAACGCCGGCCGAGCTATACGAAAAACCGAACTGCCGCTTCGTGGCTGACTTCATCGGCAAGATCAACATGATCGAAGGCCAGTCAGTCGCGTCAGGCGATGGCATGGTGAGTGTGACGGCACCCGTGATTGGCACGGTGGCGATGCCCGGCACCTCAACCGGCCCGGTCGCCCTCGCCGTGCGGCCGGAAAAGATTTTCGTCGCCGACCATCAGCCCACCGACCCTGAAGTGATTGCCCTTCGCGGCAAGGTTGGCGAAGTCGCCTATTTCGGCAGCTACAGCAATGTCTTCTTCGATGTCGGCCTGCCCCAGCAGCTACAGGCCGATATTTCCAACGTGACCACGGACCTGGAAGAAATCGCCTTCACCCGCGGCGAAGAATATTGGGTCTATTGGCGCAAGAGCGACACGCTTCTCCTCACCAACTGAGCGGCCCTATTCACTGCGGCGATGATCCCGGTTGATCTCATTCATGAGCTCGATCTGGATCTGCTGCACTTCCATCAATCTTTGCCACTGGTGCATGAGCAGGTGATCGACCTTTTCATGCAGGTGTCGGATTTCAAGTTCTGCCTTGAGATTGACTTTGTAGTCATTCTGGGCGCGAAGCCGGTCGCGCGTCTCCTGCCGGTTCTGGCTCATCATGATGATCGGGGCCTGCAAGGCGGCGATGCAGGACAAGACCAGATTGAGCAGAATGAAGGGATAAGGATCAAACGGCCGCGCCATCATGCCCACAATATTGAGCACGATCCATGCTGTCATGACGCTGAGGAAGATGATGATAAAGCGCCAACTGCCGCCAAAGTCGGCAATCATGTCCGACAGGCGATCACCAAAACTCAGATCCTCGTCAAATTGTTCATCGGTATTTTGTGCCAACACATCCTGTTCGCGGATGGAGCGCAGCACTTCGGTTTCAAGCGTATCCAGCGCGCCCTTCTCATCCGAGAGAATCTTGCGCACATGCGCGTCACGGTATTCATTAAGGTGCTTCTGACAGATATAACCATCAGTTGAAAAAGCCGCATGGTCTTTGCAAATCAGCGCCAACACACCCGGCGCGATGGCCTCGCCATGAATCGCCTGCGCATACAAATGCCCCGTGCCGCAAATCTGGCAAGGATGGCCGCGTTTGACCGGGTTTTCTTCGCGCATCTTTCGACTCACAGGCTGGCCTCGATCACGGCACTATAACGCAAACGGGCGGAACCAGAGATCCCGCCCGCAAGCAACTCATAAAATCGCGGCAAGCCTTAGAGGCGTTCCACAATCGTCACATTGGCCAGGCCGCCACCTTCGCACATGGTCTGAAGGCCATAGCGCTTGTTGCGGCTCTTGAGCGCATGGATAAGCGTTGTCATGAGCTTGGTGCCCGAGCACCCGAGCGGATGGCCGAGCGCAATCGCGCCGCCATTGACATTGAGGTTTTCCGGATTGGCGCCGGTCTTTTGCAGCCAGGCAAGCGGCACCGAGGCAAAGGCTTCATTGACTTCATAAAGATCAATATCCTCGATCTTCATGCCCGCCTTCTGAAGCGCACGCTCTGTTGCCGGGATCGGGGCTTCGAGCATGATGACGGGATCGCCACCAATGACCGTCATGTGATGGACACGGGCAATCGGCTTGAGACCAAGCGCCTTCAGGCCCTTTTCATTGACGACCATGACAGCCGAAGCGCCATCGCAAATCTGGCTCGACGTTGCTGCGGTGATGGCGCCGCCCTCAACCAGCAGCTTCACGCCACGGATACCATCAAGGCTGGCATCGAAGCGGATGCCTTCATCAACCTTGTGCATGACGGTTGTGCCGTCTTCCATGGTCACTTCAAGCGGCAGGATTTCATCGTCAAAGGCACCAGCCTTCGTCGCCGCAATCGCCTTCTGGTGGCTGTTATAGGCGAAGCTGTCGAGATCGTCCTTCTTCAGAGCATATTTCTTGGCGATCATTTCAGCGCCTTCAAACTGGCTGAACTGAATGCCGGGATAACGCTTTTCGATTTCCGAGCTCTTATAGAAACCAAAGCCATTTTTGAAAGGCAGCGAGATCGGCAGGCCCATCGGCACGCGCGTCATGCTCTCGACACCACCGGCGATGACGCAATCCATCGCACCCGACATGACGGCCTGGGCCGCAAAATGCAGCGCCTGCTGCGCTGATCCGCACTGGCGATCAACGGATGTTGCCGGAACGCTTTCCGGGAGCTTGGAGGCGAGCACCACGTTGCGCGCGACATTCATGCCCTGTTCGCCTGCCTGATCGACGCAACCGAAAATCACATCCTCAACCTGCGCCGGATCAATGCCTGTGCGCTCGATCAAGGCATCGAGAACCTTGCCGCCCATATCGACCGGGTGCCAATCTTTGAGCCGACCCGCCTTGCGGCCACCAGCGGTGCGCACCGCGGCGACGATATATGCTTCTGCCATGACTACCTTCCTCATTGTCTGGCGCTCTGAGCGCGCCGTTTTTTCACGTCATCCGTCTGGCATTCGGGAAACCCGGACGCTTGAACTCGCCCGCGCATGCTGACATCTGAATGCCTGTGCATGCGGGCCACACTCCCATATCGCGCCTGAAAGGCCGCAAACAACATCATTTTTTGTGTCGCTTGACGTTGACGTAGCGTGGTCAATGACTTGCCGCACAAATCATCAAAAATCCGGACGGCCGCAAAGGGGCGATAAGCACCCTGGAACGCAAGATCGGCGACAAGGCCGCAGCCGAAGCCCCTTGAGGTTCAGCCGCGCGGCAGCAAGCCGTAAAACAGCAGGTCGAGTTGGGTTTCGACAAGCCTGTCCGTCTGCGTCCACTCGAATGTCTGATGCGTGATCAGCAACGAGACGATGCCATGACCTGCCGCCCAGATCGCTTCGGCCATCGCATCGGGGTCATTGCCTCTGATCTGGCCGGTCTCGACAAGTTCGCGCACACGATCATGCAAAATACTGAAGGCGATTTTGCCCGCATCGGACTGCGCCTCACCCGACATGTCAGGCGGGGTGCGATGGCCCGTGCCAACGATCTGGGAATTGCTGGTCATGAAGACGAGCCGATATTCCTCCGGTCGCGAAAGGCCATATTCGACATAGGCCTTGAGGGAAGCACGAAATGCCGCCAGCGGCTCAAGCGTCGGATCAAGCCGCGCCACAAAGTTCGCGATCATGCCCTGGAAAAAGCCTTCACTGAGCGCAAAGAGGATCGCCGCCTTGTCTTCGAAATGCTGATAGATCGCCGCCTGCGTAATGCCTACCCGGGTCGCAATCTTGCGCATGGAGACATTGTCGACCCCCCGAGTCGTAAAGAGGTCACGCGCAGCCGCAATGATCTGCTCGCGCCGCTCGGCAGGCGGCAACCGACGGCGGCGCGCGGTGAGGCGGGCAGCGCCACCGCAAACAGATGTGGCTTGAAGGGAACGGTGATCTTTTTTGGGCATTTCTGATGAACTACACCATCAAGGGGCCTTGACCAAGCACGCCATCTCGCTAAATAAACACCGTTAAGTAAAGAAGAGGGTGAGCGATGTCTCGTTTTTTTGCAAGCGCGGGGCCGGGTCTTGTGGCCTTGAGCCTGTTATTGGCGGCCTGTGGTCCGGATGCGGGCGACAAGGCAGCCGCTGAACAACCGGAAATCCCCGTCGAAGTCGCCGCTGTGCGCGCCGCGCCGGAAGCTGCCGATGTCACGGCTTACGGGCTGGTGAAACCGGATCGTGAGGCGGTGCTCTCCTTCAAGATATCCGGCCTTCTCAAAACCCTCTCGGTCGATACCGGTGACAAGGTCAAAAAAGGCCAGTTGCTCGCCGTCCTCGACCAGCGCGAGATCGAGGCCCAGGCGATCAATGCCCGGGCGGCCGCCGACAAGGCCAAACGCGATCTGGCCCGTATAGAACCCCTGCTTCCCAAGGGATTTGTGAGCGTGCAGAAGGCTGAAGACGCCCGCACAGCGCTGGCGCAGGCGCGGGCCGCCCTCACCCAGGTGGAGTTCAACCGCAGCCTCGCCCGCATCACTGCCCCCGCAGACGGCACGGTGCTGACACGCCACGTGGAAAAGAACGAAATCGTCGCCGCAGGCGCCCCCGTGCTCACGGTCAGTCAGGGAACGCAGGACTTTATCCTGAAGGTCGGACTGAGTGATCGCGATGTGGCGCGCATCGGCCTTGGCAGCAAGGCCCGCGTCATGCTCGACGCCTTCCCCACAACCCCGATCGAGGGCGTGGTACGGCGCATTGCCGGAGAGAGCAACCCGCAAACAGGTACATTTGAGGTCGAAATCACCCTGAATGATCTGCCGCCAGGAACAGGTAGCGGCTTCATTGCCAGAGCCAGCATTGCCCCGCGTGACCGCTCAGGACCAAGCTATGTCGCCATCCCCGCCAGCGCCATTCTTGAGGGCCATGGCGCCACCGCCAATGTCTATGTCGTGGACAATGCCAGCCAGACTGCGCAGCAGACACGCATCTCGATCGCACGAATTGAGGGTGAGGATGTGCTGGTCACACAGGGGCTCAAGGTCGGCATGCAGGTGGTCAGCGCCGGGGCGCCTTATCTGCGTGAAGGGGCCAGGGTCAGGATAGTCAAAGATCTGGAAAAACCGGCACCTGAAAAGGGGCCGCGCACATGATCCTCAGCCGCATCAGCGCCTTCTTTGTTCGCAACTGGCAGTTCACGCTGGTTGTCTTTGCCCTCCTCGCCATGATGGGCCTTAACACCTTCCAGAACATCACCCGCGCCGAAGACCCGGATTTTGCGGTGCCTTTTGCCGTCGTCACAGTCGTGCTGCCCGGTGCAACACCCACCGACATGGAGCGCCTCATCGTGCGCCCCATCGAGGACGCGGTGAACGGCATCGATGACCTCGAAAATACCGTGAGCCGGGCCGAAGACGGCGTGGCGACCATTCAGGCCGAGTTCGCCTGGTCAACCGATCCCGACAAGCGCTATGACGATATGGTGCGCGAGATCAATGCGCTGCGCACCAGCCTGCCCGACGGCATCACCACGCTCCAGGTCAACAAGTTTCGGCCCTCACTGACCAACATCGTGCAAATTGCGCTGCTCAGCGAAACGGCACCGGCCCGTGAACTCGAAGATGTCGCCAAGGAATTGCGCGACGCGATTGACCGGGCGGCTGGCGTGCGCGAAACGGCGATCTGGGGACTTCCCGCTTCCGAAGTGCGTGTCGCCGTCAATTTTGGTCGCCTGACAAGCCTTGGCATTCCCGTCACGCGTCTGGCCGATGCCATTGGTGCGGAAAGCAGCGACATTCCCGGCGGTCCCATTCATTCCGGCGCCAGACGCTTCAATGTCAAAACCACGGGCGGTTACAAAAGCCTTGATGAAATAGGCGATACCGTCATTGGTGCCTATGATGGCAGGATCGTGCGCATTCGTGATGTCGCGGAGGTCTCCTGGGCGCAGGAAGAAGCAAGCCATCTGGCCTGGTACAATGGCCAACGCGCCGTTTTCATCACGGCCAATCAGAAAGAAAACCAGAACGTCTTTGAGGTCCGCAACAACATCTACAAAGTGCTCGATCATTTTGAAAGCCGACTGCCCAAAGACATCAAGCTGCAACGCGCCTTTGATCAATCTGTCTCGGTAGCGGAACGTCTGAGCCATCTCTATCGCGATTTCATTCTGGCCGTGGGCATTGTCGTCATCACCCTCTTGCCCCTGGGACCGCGCGCCTCAGCCGTTGTCATGGTCTCCATTCCGCTCTCGCTGGCAATTGGCCTTTCCATGCTGAGCTTTCTCGGCTTCTCGCTGAACCAGCTTTCCATTGCCGGATTTGTGCTGGCGCTCGGCCTGCTGGTCGACGATTCAATCGTTGTTGTTGAAAATATCGAGCGTCATCTGCGCATGGGAAAAGGCCGCATTGAAGCGGTTATTGACGCAACATCACAGATATCGATTGCCGTTGTGGGTTGCACCGCCGCCCTGCTCTTTGCTTTCCTGCCCCTGCTTTCTTTGCCTGAAGGCGCCGGCAAGTTTACCCGTTCCCTACCTGTCGCCGTGACGCTCACAATCGTCGCCTCACTCTTTGTTTCCTTGACGATCATCCCTTTTCTCTCCAGCCGCATGCTAAGCGACAAATCACATCCGGAAGGTAATATTTTCCTGCGCGCCGTGATGGGCGGCATTCATCGCATCTATCGTCCGCTGCTGCATCGGGCGCTCGCCAATCCAAAGTCGACAGTCTTTGGCGCACTTGCCGTTTGTTTTGCCAGCCTCGCCTTCATTCCGGTGATCGGCTTCAGCCTGTTTCCGCCAGCCGGTAGCAAGCAGTTTCTCGTCCAGATCGAAACCCCTGAAGGAACCGGCCTTGAGGAAACCAGGCGCGCACTCAACTATGTCGAGAAGGTTCTCGGCCAATACCCCGACAAGCTGACCTGGATCATGTCCAATCTGGGGCATGGCAATCCGCAGATTTATTACAACATCTCGGCGCGTGACACGCGCGCCAACAAGGCGGAAGTCTTCACGCAGCTGAACGAATTTGATGAGGTGAAAACGCCTCGCTTCTTTGATGAATTGCGCAGCCAGTTTGCAAAATATCCCGGTGCCCAGATCATCCTGCGCGTCTTCCAGAACGGGCCGCCGATTGAGGCTCCGATCGCCGTGCGCCTTGTCGGACCTGATCTTGCCGTCCTCAAGCAACTCGCCGCCAAAGTGGCGCTGATCATGGAAGCCACGCCCGGCGTGCGCGATGTGCAAAACCCGGTACGACTGGATCGCACCGACCTCAATTTGGGCATCAACACGCAAAAGGCGGCCCTCCTTGGCGTGCCGACAGGCGCCATTGATCGCACCGTTCGCCTCGCCATTGTCGGTGAGCAGAGCGGCATCTATCGCGAGTCAAATGGCGAGCAATACCCGATCACCATTCGACTGCCGCTCGACAGGCATCAAGACGTCACCGCACTGACCCAGGTCTATGTGCCGACCCAGAGTGGCAATTCCATTCCCTTGGGTTTGATAACAGCGCCGCATCTTGAAACGGCGCCAAGCCGCATCAACCGCTACAATCGCGAGCGCCTCGTAACCCTGACCGCCTATACGCTGACCGGCGATAACACTGCCAAGGTCACAGACGCGGTATTTGAACGACTCAATGATTTGCCACTCCCTCCCGGCTTTGAGTTCCGGCGTGGTGGCGAAGCCGAAGCCGCCAAGAAGAGTTTTGCCGGTCTGCAAAATGCCGTTCTCATCGCCTGCTTTGGCATCATGGCCGTGCTCATTCTGGAGTTCAGATCCTTCCGTTCAACTCTCGTTGTGGCCGGCGTCATTCCGCTGGGCATTTTTGGCGGCATCATGGCGCTGCTCGGTTCGGGCTACACGCTCTCCTTCACCGCCGTCATCGGCTTCATTGCGCTCATTGGCATCGAGATCAAGAACTCGATCCTGCTTGTCGATTTCACCAATCAGTTGCGTCGCGCTGGCACGCCCCTGATGGATGCGATCGAGCAGGCCGGCGAAATCCGCTTCCTGCCGGTGCTGCTCACATCCGCCACAGCCATTGGTGGCTTGCTGCCTCTGGCGCTTGGTGGCTCAGGTCTCTATTCGCCGCTCGCCTGGGTTATCATTGGCGGCCTTCTCACCTCTACCTTCCTCTCGCGTCTGGTCACGCCAACCATGTATCTGCTGCTGGCGCCGCGCGAGGTTGTGACCGAGGTGGAGTGAAACCAGGGCTTGGGCCGTCACCCGGCCATGATCTCCCCATTGTCATTCCCTCAATGACAATGGGCGTAAAGGAAAGGGCGGCACTCCTTGCGGAGGCCGCCCTTTCGGTTGGATCGGAGGGGCGGCAAGCCGCCCCGTCACTCAATGCGCATGGCGAATGGCGCGGGCTTCTTCTTCTGTCAGCGGCTTGCGCTTGAGCGGCCAGAGATATTCAAAGGCGGCCACAAGAGCTGGCAGCAATGTCACAGCGCCGACCATGTTGACGATGAACATGAAGGTCAAAAGCAGACCCATGTCGGCCTGGAACTTCAGTTCCGAGAAGGTCCATGTGCTGACACCGATGGCAAGCGTACCGCCGGTGAACATGGTTGCCGAGCCAACGTCATTCAGCGCCTGCAGATAGGCCGCATAGGGTGTCAGGCCCATACGCATATAGCGCTGGATGCGATTGTACTCGTAGATGCCGTAGTCCACGCCGATACCGACAGCAATGGCCAGCACGGGCAAGGTCGAGATTTTGAGACCGATGGAAGCGGCCGTCAGGAACCAGTTGCCGATGATGGTCGCCAGAATGAGCGGGATCACGCAGACAAGCGCGCCGCGCCATTCACGATAGGTCAGAATGACGAGCATCATGACCACGGCGTAAACATAGAGCAGCATGGGCAGCTCGGAATGTTCGACCACTTCATTGGTGGCCGCGATGATCGACACATTACCTGTGCCAATCTTCATATCGAAGCCTTCCATCTTGTGATCGGCAATCCAGTCTTCAGCCGCTTTCACAACCGTCTTCACGGTGTCGGCCTTGGTATCGGCGATGAAGATTTGCAGGGCAGCCGTCTTGCAATCGGTATCGACGAGGCCCGTTGAACTGCTGACGCTTGCCGTCGCCTGCGACAATGCCGAGGAGTTGCGTGGCAATGCCTGCCACTTCGGATTGCCTTCCTGCCACATCGAGTTGATCTTCTTGGCAACGACGGGAAGGCTGATGGCAGCCTGCACACCCGGCACATTGCGCATATACCAGCTGAAGTCCGTCAGATATTGCATCTGCGGATAGTCGGTGCAGACCACTTTGTCGGAGGCGCCGATCACGGTCAGAACGTTCAGACCAAGATTGAAATTCTCGGCAATATATTCGGAGTCGAGATTGTAACGCGCATTGGGCCACAACTCGCCCGCACCCGCATGAACGTCACCGATCTGACGATCACGGCTTTCATACATCGCCACGCCACCAATGATGGTGCAAATGCCGATGAAGATGAACGCATTGCCCGGACGCGCAAGAGCCGCGATATAGGGCCAGAAGCGCGCACGTGATTCCATCGCATGACGCACCTTATCGCCATATTCGGCGCCGGGCGCGACATAGGAAACAATGAGCGGCAACATCACGAGATTGGAGATGATCTTGAGCGACACACCAACCGAGGCGGTGATGGCGAGTTCCTGGATCATGCCGATCGGAATGATGTAGAGCGTGGCAAAGCCGGAAAGCGCGGTAAAGAGCGCCACCGAACCCGGACGCAAAAGAAAGGTAAAGGTGGCGCGGGCCGCCTGTTCCTTGTTGAGACCGGCGGCAATTTCAGCGCCCACCATGTTGATCTGCTGCACGCCGTGGCTCACGCCAATGGCGAACACCAGGAAGGGCACAAGCACGGCCAGCGGATCCAGGCCAAAGCCCATGATCTTCAACAAACCGAATTGCCAGATCAATGAGCAAAGCGAGCAGCTCACCGTCACGATGGTCAAGAGCCAGGAACGGCAATAGAGCCAGAGCATGAGACAGGTGAGAACGAAGGCGACGATAAAGAATATCACCACGGAGCGCGCCCCATCGGCAATGTCGCCGGTGAGTTTGGCAAAGCCGACGATCTTCACATCGATAGTGTCGGATACATATTTGTCGCGCAGGTTCTGCTCCAGCAGACGGGCGACCTTGAAATAATCCAGCTTCTGGCGCGTCTCAGGATCGAAGTCCTGAAGTTCAGCGCGGATCATGGCGGATTTGAAATCGGTGGAAACAAGGCGGCCCACGAGATCGGCGCGCAGCGTGTTTTGCATCACCTGATTGATACTCTCGGCGGAAGGCGAGAAATCGGCCGGGATCACGTCGCCAGCTTCAAGACCTTCTTCTGTCACCGCGATAAAGCGCGTGTTCGGCGTCCAGAGCGATGTCACCGTATGACGCGCCACACCCGGAATGTAGAACAGATCCTGTGTGGCATCGTTCAGCTTGGCAAGAAAGTCGGCGTTGAAAATGTCGCCATCTTTTTTCTGCTCAAGCACGACAAGTACGCGATTGCCGCCGCCAAAAGAATCCGAATATTTCAGAAAGGTCTGAATATAGGGGTGGCCGATGGGAAGCATCTTGGCAAAGCCTGCATCCATGCGGAGCTGGATGGCATAGACGCCCATGATGACCGTGAAGATGGCCAGAACCCCCAGGATCACAGCACGCAGGCCAAATACGAGATTTTCGATACGCTGCACTCTTACCTCCCCTAGGATGTGCCGCGTGTCGCGGTCGTCCATCCACATTCTTATGTATAGGAGCGTTACGCTCTCTTGTTAATTCACAACAGGAGAGGAAAGCCGATCGTCAATCGATCAGCGCTCATCTCCATGATGTCCGGACGTTCATTTAGCGACACGCCATGACAGCCAAAGTGTGAAAACACCCGCTGTTCTGCCATCCTGAGGATCAGGCCTGGCGCATGGACGCTCGCACACAATCCTGACTACTTATCATGTCGGTCCGCTTTGGCACAGCCAAAATATCCCGCCACGGCCATTTCCGTTTTAAGTCTACATAGGCGGAAATCATCGCCCTGGTTACTGACACCCCTCGAAAGACAAGCCGCAGAGTAACTGAGTATCAGGCTAGGTTTATGCGACACGGTGATGCATTCGCCACAAAACACGACTCAAGCCCTTCTGACTATAACCATAACCATGATATGGATTCTTGCACGGATACATGAAGCGACTCGGCCAATAGCTGCGGCCTGGTCATCGGGATTGCTGTCCGCGATGGGGCCGGGGACCCGAACCCGGGCGAGGCAACGAATAAAGGAGATCGTCACATGGCGGTTTCGAGAACGCCGGGTGCACATATTCCCGGCACAATGACCACTTCGTCATATCTGGTCACCGGGGCGCTGACAGCGGGCGTCCTGCTCAGCATCATCATCGCCGCCAAGGCCGTCGACACGCCCATGGCCATTCATGCCTGGATGTTCGCCTTTGCTTTCGCGCTCGGCGCGCTGGCCATCGGTCATCGGCATTTTGACGCGCTGGAAAAGTTCAAGCTCACGGGCGACACCTCGCTCGGTTACAGCGACAATGTGGTTAAGGCTGGTGTCATTGCCACCATGTTCTGGGGCTTGGCCGGTTTTCTCGTCGGTTGCTATATCGCCTTCCAGCTGGCCTTTCCGGCTTTGAACCTCGACCTGCCCTTCACGACATTTGGTCGCCTGCGCCCGCTGCACACATCGGCGGTGATTTTCGCCTTTGGCGGCAATGCGCTGATCGCGACCTCCTTCTACGCCGTGCAGCGCACCTGCCGCGTGCGTCTGGCCGGCGACATTGCGCCCTGGTTCGTTTTCTGGGGCTATCAGCTTTTCATCGTCATCGCCGCCACGGGCTATCTCATGGGCGTGACGCAGTCCAGGGAATATGCCGAACCCGAATGGTATGCCGACATCTGGCTGACCATTGTCTGGGTCGCTTATCTGCTTGTCTTCCTCGCCACTCTCGCCCGCCGCAAAGAACCCCATATTTATGTAGCAAACTGGTTCTACCTCGCCTTTATCGTCACCATCGCCATGCTGCATCTCGTCAACAATCTGGCGATGCCTGAGAGCTTCTTCGGCTCCAAGAGCTATCCGATGTTTGCTGGCGTGCAGGACGCGCTGATCCAGTGGTGGTATGGCCATAATGCGGTGGGCTTCTTCCTCACCGCCGGCTTCCTTGGCATGATGTATTACTTCGTGCCGAAGCGTGCCGGTCGTCCGGTCTATTCCTATCGCCTGTCGATCATCCATTTCTGGGCCCTGATTTTCCTCTATATCTGGGCCGGTCCCCATCATCTGCACTTCACGGCTTTGCCTGACTGGGCGCAGACGCTCGGCATGACTTTCTCGATCATGCTGTGGATGCCCTCATGGGGCGGCATGATCAACGGCTTGATGACGCTTTCGGGCGCCTGGGACAAGCTGCGCACCGACCCCGTGATCCGCATGCTCGTTGTCTCTGTCGCCTTCTATGGCATGTCGACCTTTGAAGGTCCGGTCATGTCGATCAAGGCCGTCAACTCGCTCTCGCATTATACCGACTGGACCATCGGCCATGTGCATTCCGGTGCGCTTGGCTGGGTTGGCTTCGTTTCCTTCGGTGCCGTCTATTGCCTCGTGCCCTGGCTGTGGAAACGTGAACGCCTCTACTCGATGGCGCTTGTCAGCTGGCACTTCTGGATCGCCTCCATCGGCATCGTGCTTTACATCACCTCGATGTGGGTTTCCGGCATCCTGCAGGGCCTGATGTGGCGCGCTTACGACGCCACGGGCTTCCTCGAATATTCCTTCGTGGAAACCGTTGCGGCCATGCACCCCTTCTACATCATCCGCGGTCTTGGCGGCGTGCTCTTCCTGATCGGCGCCCTGATCATGACCTACAACTGCTGGATGACCATCAAGGGTCGCATCCGCAAGAGCGAACCTGTGCTGGCTGGTCAGTCTGACCTGCCCATGGGTGCAGCCGCCATGCCGGCCGAGTGAGGAACACAAAAATGGCCAAAAAATTCTCTCATGCGATCATCGAGAAAAACTCCATTCTGCTTCTCGTGCTGACGCTCATTGTTGTTGCCATTGGCGGCATCGTCGAAATCGTGCCCACCTTTCTCATCAAGACCACCATTGAGGATGTGAAGGGTGTGCGTCCCTACAGCCCGCTCGAACTCGCCGGCCGCAACGTCTATATCCGCGAGGGGTGCTACCTCTGCCACAGCCAGATGATCCGCTCGCTGCGTGCCGAAGTGGAACGCTATGGCCATTACTCGCTGGCTGCCGAAAGCAAGTATGACCATCCCTTCCAGTGGGGTTCCAAGCGCACAGGACCCGACCTTGCGCGTATCGGCGGCAAATATTCCGACGAGTGGCATCGCCTGCATATGCAGAACCCGCGCGCCGTTGTACCGGAGTCCGTCATGCCGCCTTATGCGTTCCTCGCCTCAACGCCGCTTTCTTATGACCATATCGCAGGCGATCTGCGTGCCCTTGTCGAAGTCGGCGTTCCCTATACGGAAGAAGAAATCGCTGATGCCAGGTCCGATCTTGAGGCACAGGCAACGCCTGATGCCGATACGGACAAGCTGATGGCGCATTACCCCAAGGCGGTCGCACGCGACTTCGACGGCAATCCCGCCACCATCACTGAACTCGATGCATTGATCGCCTATCTGCAAATGCTGGGCACACTCGTCGATTTCAACGATCAGGAGAATGCCGACTACCGGCAGTAACCGGTCGCGGGAGAACCATCATGCAAGCACAAAGCACCTACGAAATCGTACATATGTGGTCGACCAGTTTCGGCCTCGTCCTCATGGTTGCCATGTTCATCGCCGTGATTGTCTATGCGCTATGGCCTGGCAACAAAAAGGCTTTCGAGCACGCAGCGTCTCTGGCGCTCAATGAGGATATGGACCAAGCCGACCCGAAGACGGAGCGCGACAGATGAGCGACCACCCCAACAAGCATAAGGACGACGTCACAGGCGTCGATACGACCGGCCATGAATGGGACGGCATTCGCGAACTGAACAACCCGCTGCCGAAATGGTGGCTCTATACATGGTTTGCTTGCTGCCTGTGGGCCTTTGCCTACTGGGTCGTCATGCCTGCCTGGCCCTATATCGCCAATGGCGAATGGACCTACACCAAGGGCTATCTCGGCTATACGCAGCGTGATAGCGTGACGACGGAACTGGCCGCCATACAGGCCGGTCGCGCCGACGAGATGGCCCAGATCACTTCGTCTTCCCTTGAAGACATCACCAGGAACGAGCCGCTGATGGAGCTCGCCCTTGCCGGTGGCAAGGCGGCCTTTGGCGATAATTGCGCCCCCTGCCATGGTTCGGGCGCGTCAGGCTCCAAGGGCTTCCCCAATCTCAATGATGATGACTGGCTCTGGGGCGGCACGCTTGATGCGATCCACACCACGCTGCAACATGGCATTCGCTGGGATGCAGATGAGGATACGCGTTTCAACACGATGACGGCCTTTGGCAAGGACGGCATTTTGAAGCCCGCCGAAATCAGCGATGTCACTGACTATGTGCTTTCGCTCTCAGGCACGGGCGGGGATGCAGCGGCGGTCACGCGTGGCGCCGCCATCTTTGCAGCAAATTGCGTCGCCTGCCATGGCGAGGACGCCAAGGGCAATCAGGAGCTCGGCGCACCCAATCTGACGGACGCCATCTGGCTTTATGGTGGCGATAAGGCGACGATCATCGAAACCGTGTCAAATGGACGCGGCGGCGTCATGCCAGCTTGGGCCGGACGTCTTGATGAAGGCACGATCAAGGAACTTGCCCTTTATGTTCACTCCCTTGGGGGCGGAAAATAAGCCGCCGCCAGGGTGAGTGGTGCGCGGGCGTATGTTCGCGTGAGACTTAGCCAGGATGACGGAATGTCTACCTCCACACTTGCCGCCCTTGCTGCGGAAGCCGCTCATATTGCTGACCCACATGGCGCTGAGGGCGAGCGTTACACGGCCGTTAATTCGGAAGCGAACCGCTCGCTCTATGCCAGCCGCATCAAGGTCTATCCCAAGCTCGTTCATGGCAAATACCGCAAGCTGAAATGGCTCGTGATGGCCGTGACGCTGGGTATCTATTACCTCACGCCCTGGCTTCGGTGGGATCGCGGTCCCAATCTCCCTGACCAGGCCGTGCTGCTCGATTTTCCTGCCCGCCGCTTCTATTTCTTCTTCCTCGAAATCTGGCCGCAGGAATTTTATTACATCACGGGCCTGCTCATCCTTGCGGCCCTGGGCCTGTTTCTGGTGACAAGCGTCGCCGGGCGCGTCTGGTGCGGCTATAGCTGCCCGCAAACCGTGTGGACGGATCTCTTCGTCCATGTGGAGCGCTTCTTCGAAGGTGATCGCGCCGCGCGCATTCGCCTCGACAAGCAACCCCTGAGTGTCAACAAGATCGCACGCAAGCTCGCCAAGCATCTGACATGGATCCTGATCGCGATTGCCACGGGCGGTGCCTGGGTTTTCTATTTTGCCGATGCACCGGAACTCGCCCGCCAGCTCGTGACGTTCCAGGCGCCGATGATTGCCTATCTTTCCATCGCCATATTCACCTTCACGACCTACACCATGGGCGGCCTGGCGCGTGAACAGGTCTGCATTTACATGTGCCCCTGGCCGCGCATTCAGGGTGCGATGTTTGACGAAGAATCCTTGCTCGTCAGCTACAAGGAAGATCGCGGCGAGAAGCGCGGCCCGCACAAGAAGGGTACAAGCTGGGAAGGGCGCGGCGATTGCATCGATTGCGGTCAATGCGTGGCCGCCTGCCCCATGGGCATCGACATACGCGATGGCATGCAGCTTGAATGCATTCAATGCGCGCTCTGCATTGACGCCTGCAATGAGATCATGGATCGCGTCGAACGACCGCGCAATCTCATCGGCTATGACACGCTCAACAATCAGGTCCGCCGCAGCAAGGGCGAACCGACACGGCTCAGTCTCATCCGGCCGCGCACCATTGTTTACATGGTCGTGCTCGCATCCGTTTCCCTCATCATGCTTTATGCCTTGCTGCATCGCGAAACCCTGCAGGTCAGCGTGCTGCGAGACCGCAATCCGCTTTATGTCACCTTGTCGGATGGCAGCATTCGAAACGGCTATGCCGTCAAGATCGTGAACAAGGACCATTATCCGCATCAATATCGCGTCAGCGTCGAAGGGCTGCCCGGCGCAACAATCGGTCGCCCCGTCGCCGCGGGTGAAGACCTCTCGACGGTGACCGTTGGTGCAGATACGCTGACCAACGTAAAGTTCTATGTGACCGTACCACGCGAGAACCTGCATCTGCTTGATAATGGCGAGGCGGATTTCCACTTCACCGCCAAGGCGCTGGACAGTGACAAGCAAGCCATCAAGGAAACCAGTTTCCGGGGACCCGACAATGAACACCACTGAGAGCGATTTCCGTCCCGCCACATGGTTCGGCCCGATCAAGGGGTGGCATGTCGGCCTCGGTTTTGTCTTCTTTTTCGGCATCATCTTTGCCGTCAATGGCACGCTCATCTATCAGGCCATTTCCGGCTTTGACGGGTTGGAACAGGAAGATGCCTATCGCAAGGGCCGCGCCTACAATTATGTCCTCGATGAAATGAAGGCCCAGAAAGCCTTGGGCTGGACCACAAGCATAAAGACCACGCCCCTCGCCAGTGGCACCACGCCCCATGCCACGACACTCGCTGTCACCTTCAAGGATGCCTCAGGTGCGCCGGTTTCGAATCTCACCGTGCACGGCACTTTCTGGCGTCCCGTCATGCAAGGCTCAGATGCGCGTCTTCCTCTGAAGGAAACCACGCCCGGCACATATGAAGGCGCGTTTGATCTCGCCTTTGGCGGCAACTGGGAGGTGCGCATCGCCGCCACTGGCGCGGCCGATCAGAAATATGCGCAGAGCCAGCGCGTCGTTCTGCCATGAGTGACGCGGCGCGACCCCTGCTGGATCTGACGCCGCGCCCGGACCCGGCCTTTTTTGTCCGCACCACACCCCAAGGCGCGTCACGTCTTGATCTTGTTGTTCAGGACATGCATTGCGCCGGATGCCTGCGCAAGGTCGAACGTGGCCTGAACGAAATTGCAGGCGTTGAATATGCCCGCGCCAATCTCTCAACCAAGCGCGTCAGCGTGCGCTGGAACCCGGCTCTTGCCACCGCCTCCGATATTGTCGCCAAGGTGAATGCCTCAGGGTTCAACGCCGTTCCCTTTGATCAAAAACTTCTCGGCGCGATGGATGAGGGCGAAGGCCGCGATCTTCTGCGCGCGCTCGGTGTCGCAGGCTTTGCCGCCGCCAATGTCATGCTGCTCTCGGTCTCGGTCTGGTCGGGTCTTGTCACCGACATGGAACCCGAAACCCGTGCCTTCTTCTACTGGATCTCGGCGCTGATCGCCCTTCCGGCCATTGCCTATGCCGGACGTCCCTTTTTCCGGTCCGCCTGGAAGGCCTTGTCCCACGGCCAGATGAATATGGATGTGCCGATTTCGCTCGCCGTCATCCTGGCAAGCGCCATGAGCCTCATCCAGACCATCGTCAATGCCGAGCACGTCTATTTTGATGCCAGCGTCACACTTCTGTTTTTCCTGCTTATCGGACGCTATCTCGATGTGCAGGCGCGTGAAAAAGCCTGTTCCGCCGCGCAAAATCTTCTCGGTCTGCGTGCCGCCGCTGCTTATCTGATCGAGGAAGACGGATCGCAACGTGCGATAGCCGTCGAAGCCTTGATGCCCGGCATGAAGCTCGCTGTTGCGGCGGGCACACGACTGCCGGCCGATGGCGAAATCGTCAGCGGTCAAAGCGACATCGACACAAGCCTCGTCACCGGCGAAAGTCTTCCCGAAATTGTCGGCCCCGGTCATCATGTCTTTGCCGGAACCATGAATCTCTCAAGCCCGCTGGTGATGCGCGTCACCGCGCGCGACGATGAAACCCTGCTTGCCGAAATTGTCCGCCTCATGGAATCGGCTGAGCAGGGCCGCGCCGGTTATGTCCGCATCGCGGACCGCGCCGCGCGTCTCTATGCCCCTGCCGTTCACATCTGCGCCGCCGCCACGCTTGCCTTCTGGCTGATCATGGGCGCGGGCCTCACCACCAGCCTGACTTACATGATTGCCGTATTGATCGTCACTTGCCCCTGCGCCCTGGGCCTTGCCGTGCCCGTGGTGCAGGTCGTTGCCACGGGCCGCCTGTTGCGCCGTGGCGTGCTCGTCAAAGCCGCCGATGGTCTGGAGCGTCTGGCGCAGATCGATACGATCATCTTTGATAAAACCGGCACGCTGACATTTGGCAAACCCTCGCTTGCCAATGCGGCAGATATTTTGCCCGCTGACATGGCGCTCGCCGCCGCGCTTGCCGCGCATAGCCGCCACCCACTGGCGCAATCACTCGCGCATCACGCATCCACCCCGCTTGATCTCACCGACATCCGCGAGGAAAGCGGCATGGGCCTTGAAGCGCTGCTCCATGGCGAGACGATCCGCCTCGGCAATCGGCACTTTGTTGGCGCCGAAGCCGGTGCCGACCATTCAGGCTCTGAAATCTGGTTGCGCCGTGGCACGTCAACACCTGTCTGCTTCCGGTTCACCGATCATCTGCGCGACGACGCCGCTGAGGTGATCGCGGCGCTCAAGTCGCGTGGCCTTGAAGTCGAGCTTCTCTCGGGCGACCGTGAACCTGCCGTGCGCGAAGCCGCCGCCGCACTCGGCATCACCAATTGGCGCGCCGAAGCCCGGCCCGATGCCAAAATCGCCCGCCTGCAAACACTCAAAGCCGAGGGCCGCAAGGTCGCCATGGTTGGCGATGGGTTGAACGATGCGCCCGCCCTGCGGGCCGCGCATGTCTCGCTCTCGCCCGCCAGCGCCACTGACATCAGCCAGAATGCCGCTGATTTCATTTTCCAGGGGGCGGGTCTCGCCAGCCTTGTTGAAGCGCTCAATGTTTCTCGTCAGGCGCGCCGTCTTGTCTTTGAAAATTTTGCGCTCGCCCTGCTTTACAATGCTGTCGCTGTGCCACTGGCGGTTGCCGGCTTTGTCACGCCACTCATCGCCGCCATTGCGATGTCCACCTCGTCAATCACGGTGACGCTGAACTCGCTACGGCTCAATCTCGCAAGCAGGAAGATGGTTTGATGGACGGCTTGATCATCCTCTTGCCCATCGCGTTATTCCTCGGCCTGCTTGGCCTTGGCGCGTTTCTCTGGTCCTTGCGCTCGGGTCAGTATGACGACATGCAGGGCGCAGCCGAGCGCATCCTTTACGATGACGATGAGCCAGACGCCTGAAACCTATTCGTCGGCAATGAGTTCACGATAGGCATGCCATGTCGCATGGCCGACAAGGGGGAAGGTGACGATCAATCCGACAAACAATGTCGCGATGCCAAAGGCCGTCAGCACGGCAATTGCCCAGGCCCAGATCAGCATGGGCATGAGGTTCTGCTTCACCACCTCAATGCTCGTCACTCCCGCACTCACCGCATCGACATCGCGCGCCAGAAGCATCGGGACGGAGATGGCGGTGAACGCAAATGTCACAAAGGCGAGAGCGGCCCCCACACTGGTCCCGACGACGAGCAGACCAAGTCCCTGACGGGTGAGCAGCAGGCTTTCCACAAAACTGTCGAGCGAGGGCAAGGCTGTGCCGCCATAGAAAAGTGCAAAAAGCAGCGCGGCAATTTCCATCCAGGCGATCAGCAGCACCATCAACAAGGCACCCATGAAGGCGAGCTGCCCCGGACGCGCCATCGAGGCGCGAATGACAAGCTCAAGGCTTACAGTTTCGCCTGCCTCGCGCCGACGGCTCGCCTCATACATGCCGACAGCGGCGAGGGGGCCGACCAGCATGAAACCGGCAGCCAGGGCCGGGATGAAGGCGCCCATGTCGAGCATCAGCATACCGAAGGAGAGAAGGGCTGAAATCACGGCAAAGACCAGCCCATAGGCCAGACTGACCCCCGGCATGGCGCGCATGTCGGCAAGCCCCCGCCGCAACCAGCGCCAGGCCGCATCCGGCTGGACCTTGTTGATTTTCACTTTGCCGCGCCGTTTCACGGCGTCGCCCGCTTCGCTCTCCATCGCCATGCTCAAGGCTCTTCCTCCCCGAATAACCAGCATGAATGGTGGGATATTAGAGAGCCATTGCCGCCACGTCCATCATTCATGACGGCCTTGCTCGCAAACTCGTGATGCAATGTGAGAACTCTCGGCGCTCACAATCCGTATGATGCATGCGTAATCAGTTGCCGAACCGGAGACGCCGCCCATGAAACGAGCCCGCTTTCCCCTTTACGCCAGCTTCGCCGCGCTGGCCATTCTGGCACTCTTCACGCTCAATGCGCATTCAGGATCAACCCCGCAAACGCCCGCCCCGGAGACTGGCTATGACGTCGCGACTTTCGCGGGCGGCTGTTTCTGGTGTATGCAGCCCCCCTTCGACAAACTCGAAGGGGTGGTCAAAACCACTGTTGGTTATACGGGGGGCGAGACGCCAAATCCGGGCTATGAGGCCGTTTCCGCTGGTGGCACGGGCCATGCGGAAGCCATCGAAGTGATTTTCGATCCCAAGCTCATCTCATACGAGAAACTGCTCGAAACCTTCTGGCACAATGTTGACCCGCTGCGCGTCGATGCCCAGTTCTGTGATGTCGGCAACCAATACCGCACCGCGATTTTCTATCATGGTGAGGCACAAAAACAGGCTGCGGAAGCCTCCAGAAAAGCGCTTGAAGGGTCAGGACGCTTTGACCAGCCCATCGCGACCGGGATTGTTGCCGCCGGGCCCTTTTATGCAGCGGAGGACTATCATCAATCCTATTACAAGAAGAACAGCTATCGCTATTCCTTCTATCGCTGGAATTGCGGTCGCGACCAGCGCCTCAAGCAGCTCTGGGGTGATGAGGCAGGCAGCCACTAAACCCGCGCTTCCCCCCAACGAGAGGAGAAAAACATGATGTCGAGACGTGGATTTTTGACCGGAACGGCCCTTGGCGGCGTCCTCGCCGCTGCCGGGCTCGTGGCGCGCAATCGCGCCGAAGCCGAAACAGCGCAGGACCAGACATTCGAAGTCACAAAGACAGAGGCCGAATGGCGCCAGCAGCTCACGAGCGAACAATATTATGTGTTGCGCGACCATGGCACCGAGCGTCCGTTCACAAGCCCGCTGAATGACGAGCATCGCAACGGCACCTTTGCCTGCGCCGCCTGTGATCTGCCGCTTTATGCATCCGCCGCCAAGTTTGACAGCGGCACCGGCTGGCCGAGTTTCTTTCAGCCTTTGCCCGATGCCATTGGCACAAGCGAGGACCGTTCCTTTTTCACGCTGCGCACCGAAGTGCATTGCCATCGCTGTGGCGGGCATCTCGGTCACGTTTTCAATGACGGCCCCGCCCCCACGGGGTTGCGCTATTGCATGAATGGCGTCGCCATGACGTTCCATCCGGCGTGAGCGTCCCTTTAATTCTTGCGCCGCCTGATCGCCTGAATGGCATCTTCCAGGGCGCGTAAAAATCGTGAGCGGTCCTGCTTTGTAAAGGCAGGGCCGCCGCCTTTCGACTGGCCGCTTTCCCGCAAATCGCGCATCAGCTCGCGCATGGCAAGCGCCATGCCGATACTGTCTGGCGTGAAACTTTTGCCATCATGGGCAAGCACGACGGCCCCCTTTTCGAGACAACGCGCGGCAAGCGGTATATCAGCCGTGATGGCAATATCCGCAGGCCCGATGCGCGCGGCAATCCAGTCATCTGCGGCATCGGGATTTTGCGGCACCACGACATGACGCACCAGTGGATGTCCGCTTGGGCGCATGCCGCCATTGCTGACGATATGGACGATCATCTGATGGCGCTCAGCGACTGTGACCACATCGCCCTTGACCGGGCAGGCATCCGCATCGACATATATCTCGCTCATCCCGTCCGTCAATTCTTCAAACTTGTGCCCAACGCCACTATCATCTGGCTCTCATGACGCGCGAAATGCTAGCGTCCCTCGCCATGAATGAACCTACCTTACATAGCAGAGCAAGCCGCCAGGCGTCATCGATTGCGGCCATTATCGGTGGCGGTCCGGCAGGCTTGATGGCCGCCGAGCAACTCGCGACCCAAGGCATTGAAACACATGTTTTCGATGCCATGCCGAGCTTTGGCCGCAAGTTTTTGCTTGCCGGCAAGAGCGGGCTGAACCTCACCCATTCCGAAGCCTATGAGCAATTTGTCAGCCGCTTTGGCGCCGCCGCGCCAGCACTTGGCGCCGCGCTGAGCGCATTCACGCCTGATATGCTGCGCCAATGGGTGCATGAGCTGGGCGTTGAAACATTCATCGGCACATCAGGCCGCGTCTTTCCGCGCACATGGAAAGCATCGCCCTTGCTGCGCGCCTGGCTTCGTCGATTGGCGGAGTCTGGGGTCCGGTTTCATACGCGGCATCGCTGGCTGGGCTGGACGCAAGAAGGCGCTTTGCGTTTTGCAACAGTGGAAGGCGAAACAACTTTCACACCGGCAGCGACCATTCTGGCGCTAGGTGGCGCCTCCTGGCCGCGTCTTGGCGCCGATGGCGCATGGACCACAATTCTTGCTCCTGAAGGTTTGCCCATCACGCCGCTTGAACCCGCCAATTGCGGTTTTGATGTCGCCTGGAGCGATCATCTGAGAACCCATTTTGCGGGCACTCCCGTCAAACCGGTCACCCTGCACCTCGATGGCGAGGCGCTGCGTGGCGAGTTTGTGGTCACGTCGCGTGGCGTTGAAGGCAGCGCCATATATGCCCTTTCGGCAAAACTGCGTGAGAAAATAAAATCCGGCGGGTCGGCCACGGTGATGCTGGATCTTGCACCGGATCGAAGCCTTGAACGCTTGTGTCAGGATCTTTCACGCCCCAGAGGCAAACATTCGCTGGCCAGTCACTTGCGAAAATCGGTTGGCATTGAAGGCGTCAAAGCCGCACTCCTGCGAGAAGCGGGCGATATCGCAAGGCTCGACATGCTGCACCTTGCCGCCGCCATCAAATCAACACCCCTCACCCTGCTCGCCCCCCATCCTTTGGAACGCGCCATCAGCACGGCAGGCGGCTTGGACCTTGCCGCGCTGGATTCCCGCTATATGGTCATACTGAAACCGGGATTGTTCTGTGCCGGGGAAATGCTCGACTGGGAGGCGCCCACGGGGGGCTATCTGATCACAGCCTGCATGGCCACAGGGCGCGCTGCCGGACGCGGCGCGGCAAGTTACATGACGGCAAAAGACTGATTTATAGGGCATAGCCTTTTACATCAGTTTTTGCTTATATATGTCGTCGATTTAGGAGCGGGAGCTTGGTTATGGATCTCATGACGCAGCGCGATATGCTCGAATTCGAGAAAAGTGCCGGCGAGGCCGCCAGATTGCTCTCGGCGCTCGCCAATGAGCGCAGACTTCTCATTCTCTGCACCATTGTCGACCGGGAAGTTTCGGTGGGCGAACTTCAGGCTCAGATCGGCATCAGCCAATCGGCGCTCTCACAGCATCTCGCCATCTTGCGCACGCAGGGGCTTGTCACAACGCGTCGCAAGGCTCAGACGATTTATTATCGCCTCGCCAGCGACGAAGCGCGTCAGGTTATTCAGACGCTGGCGAACATTTACTGCCCGCCAGCATCCGGCATCTGATTATCAGGCCTCCGGCGTGATGTGAATATCCGGCAGACGACGCAGCACGTCTTCAAACATGCATTTGATCTGCAACTGACCAAGGCGCGGGCCACATCGAACGCGCTGACAGGCCTGGTTGGACGCGGCCAAGTACTCTGGTTCATTATGGAATCACGAATCAGGCGCAGGTAGGACAATGGTAACGCGACGCCCAAAAAAGCCGACCAACCCGGCAGGGAGGCCACCCGGACGCCCCAAGGGCAGTGCCGAGGAAAATTTTCAGGAACGACGACTCGAAATTTTGCGCACGGCGGCGCGCGCTTTCACCGCGCGCGGCTTTCATGCGACTTCATTGAATGATCTCGCCGCGCTGCTCGATGTCACCAAGCCGTCAATTTATTATTATGTCCAGAGCAAGGATGAATTGCTCTTTGAATGCGGTCGTCTCGCGCTTGAGCGCCTGACGGAAGCCATGAAACGCGCCGTCACCCGTGATGAAAATGCGCTGGAACGGCTGCGCGCCTTCTTCCTGAACTATGCTGAAATCATTTGTGACGATTTTGGTCGCTGTCTTGTGCTCACCGATCCGCAATGGCTGGAGCCGGACAATCGCAAGCTCAATGTCCATGGTCGCCGTGAATTGACGCAGGAAGTTCAGAGCATCATTGCCAAGGGCATCTCTGAAGGTTCGATCCGGCCCTGTAATCCACGCATCGCCGCCTTCATGCTTTTTTCGGCCTTCAATGGCATTGCGCGATGGTATCGGCCGGATGGTGGCATGAAGCCAGCCGAACTTGCGCGTGAAACGCTCAACCTGCTGATCAATGGACTTGGCGCCGCAAAAACCGTCGAAGCCGAGCTTGTCTGATCGCCGCGCATTCCGGATCGCACTCGAATGAACTCGCGAAAATCCTGGCAAGCTGTTCATTCGACCGGAAGCCAGGCTTTGCCTTATTCTTTGCGAACGGTCCGGAATCCGACATGGCTGGTGCCCAGATCCGCCTCCTGTGGCTGGCGCGAACCGGCGCGGTAGCGCATGCAGTAATTCGGCGCGCAAAGATAAGACCCGCCCTTGATGACATGGCGATCAACATCGCCCGCATCCGGGTGGAAGCCCTCTGGCGGACCAGCGGGATCCACCCCCCCGGCACCGTCATGATTGGGCTGGTAAAGATCCTTGGTCCACTCCCAGGCATTGCCGACCATGTCATGGAGACCATAGGCATTGGGCTTGTAGCAGCCCGCCGGGGCAAGGCCGACAAAGCCATCGGCAGCTGAATTTTGCACCGGGAATATGCCCTGCCATGTATTGGCATCGGCTGGCTGGTCATGATCCCTGGCCGCCTCTGCCTGTCCGCCGCGCGCCGCCCATTCCCATTGCGCCTCGGTCGGGATGTCGTGCCCCTTCCATTTCGCATAGGCCAGAATGTCTTCAAAGGCGAGATCGACGACCGGAAAATCCGCAAAGCCTTCAATGCTCGTATCTGGACCGCCCGGATGGCGCCAATTGGCGCCCGGCACATAACGCCACCACTGCGTGACGTCACCCATGCCATTCACATCATTGGGCATGATGAAGACCACCGACCCCGGTTTCAGCATTTCCGACGGCAGACCCGGATGCCTGGCCGCATCAACGGGCCGCTCTGCCACGGTCACATAATCTGTGGCATCCACAAATGCCTTGAACTGGCGATTGGTTACCTCGTGGCGGTCCATCCAGAAGCCGGAAACTTCAACGGTCTTGATCGGCCCTTCTTCAGGATAAACCGTGTCGCCAAGGGTAAATTTGCCGCCCGGCACATACACCATGCCAGCATGGGGGTCCGTAGCATCAGCCGTATCGACACGGCATTGCCGTTTTTCAGCAGCCGCCAGCTTGACCGCGCCCCTGGCCCCTGAAAACCACAAATAGGCCGCCGCGCCCGACATGCAGATCAGCAGCAGAGCGACGCCTGCGACTATTCTTGTTTTCACTGACATTCATGTCACCCCGAAAAACGAAAGGACGCGATCTGCCTCAGACCGCGCCCCGCCTCGTCCCTGTTCGTTACAGCTTTAACGGAGCCGATCAGTTCGACCAATAAATGTATTCGTCGCCCTTCTTGACCGGCTCTTCCAGCGTGTGATCGATCGCAATCGGGAATTCGATCAGCGCAGGCCAAAGCGGCTTGGACTGCTCGCCATCCACCTTGTCGAGCGCGGCTTTGACTTCCGCCAGCCTGGCTGGCTCCGTGGCAGCCAGATTGGTCTGCTCGGTTGGATCATCCTTCAGATTGAAAAGCCATGTCTGCGCGGACGTCCCATCCTCCAGCAATTTCCAATCACCATCGAGCATCACCTTGTAATGGCCGGATCGCCAGTAAAGCGTCTCATGCGGACGTCCCTGCTTCCTGCCTGCCAGATAGGGCAACAGATTGACGCCATCGATCTGGCGATCTGTTGGCAGGGCGATATCGGCGGCCGCAGCCGCGGTGGCAAAGATATCGACATGGCCGACCGGCTCATTAAACACCGTACCCGGCGCAATTTGCCTGGGCCATTTGATGAAGTAGGGAACGCGCAATCCACCCTCGAAGAACGTGGCCTTCCAGCCGCGATAGGGCTTGTTGATTTCCGGCAGACCGATGTAGTGCGCACCGCCATTGTCGCTCGTGAAAATGATGACGGTGTTTTCATCAAGACCATCCGCCTTGAGCTTTTCCAGCACCTTGCCGACATTGCGATCAAGCGCCTTGATCATGGCTGCATAAACGCGCAGGCGATGATCCGATATGCCCGGGAGTGAATCATAGTCCGACTTCAACGCCTGCAATGGCGTATGCGGCGCATTGAAGGAGAGATACATGAAGAAGGGGCGGTTCTTGTTGGCATCAATTGCCGCCACGGCCTGATCGCCGAGATAGTCGGTCATGTATTCATCGGGATGGAAGCGCGGGTCGTTATTGTACTGCACCGAGAAAGGCAGCGCTGCCCAGAGAAACTTGTCGATCGGATCGAAGTCCTGCTTGGCGTTGACCACATTGGGGGAATCAGCGAGATCAAATTTCTGGGCCCCGATCAGGAAGCCGAGAAACTCATCATAGCCCTGCTCGGTCGGCGTCATGCCGGGACCTTCGCCCAGATGCCACTTGCCGAAAATCAGACTGTGATAGCCCTTCTTCTTGAGAAGTTCGGGCACCATGATCTCGCTTGAGGGCACACCGATCTTGTCATCGGTCGGATAATTCGCCTCCGCATCGGGATGATAGACCGGCGGATAGGCCGCCCCCCGATTGTCAAAGCCTGCAATCGTGCGCGAGAACAAAACGCCGGCAGGCGTGAACTCATAGCCGACGCGCGTCGCATAGCGGCCCGTCATGATCGCCGCGCGAGAGGGTGCGCAGGTTGCGTTACCCGCATAGCCATCCGTCAGGTTCGCGCCCTCATGGGCAATTGAATTGATATTGGGCGTCGGCACTGCGCCATCCGCCACGCCACCGCCATTGATAGCAAGATCGTTATAGCCAAGATCATCCGCCAGAATGACGATGATGTTTGGCGCCCGTTCGCCTGCGGGCTTGTCCGCCACGGCAGGGCCCTGCTGCCAGACAACGGGCTGATTGGGGCCCACCGGATGCTTCCAGGCGGTAACCGCCTTCATCAGGGCAATTTTGCCGTCCAGTGTCGAAAGCCAGCCAAGTGTGCCGCCAACGACAACCACCAGACCCACCACGATGGCGAGTGTCCGTTTTCCCAGTTTCACGATTGCCCCCCTGACCTTTCATCCGTCTGGATGCGGCCCGTTCATTGTTATGGCCAAAGCCTGTCGCCGGGTTTGGGACCCGGGTGAAAAATAATGACGTTCATTAAAATAGTCCATCCCGATACCCGCCGCAACCCCTGACTGGTTGCCCGAAGCCCATTTTGCTAATCTTTCCGCATCCGGACGAGCCAGTCCGACCGCCACCCAGAACGAGACCCCCAACATGATGCGCGATCAGGGCCAAAAGCCGCTCAGGCTTGCCCATCCAGACGACATGGCCAACGCCATTCTTGCCAGAACCGGCCCCCGCATCGGGCTTGCCATGCCTCTGGGGCTAGGCAAAGGCATCCTTATCGCCAATGCGCTTTATGCCCGCGCCAAGGCCGACCCCTCAATCTCACTGCGGATTTTCACCGCCCTGACGCTCGAAAGGCCGCGCGGCAAATCAAGCCTCGAACGCGCCTTTATCGAGCCGTTGTCGCAGCGCCTCTTTGGCAATTATCCCGGCCTCGACTATGCCCGCGACCTTCATGCGGGAGAACTGCCCGCCAATGTCGAAGTCAATGAGTTCTTCTTTCAGGCGGGCAACTGGCTTTCCGTGCCGCTCGCCCAGCAAAGCTATATCTCGGCGAACTACACCCATGCCGGTGCCTATGTGCTTGAAAGCGGCGTCAACGTGATTGCCCAGCTTGTTGCGCCCTCCGAAATGCCAAATGGCGAAACGCTCAGCCTCAGTTGCAATCCCGACCTGACGCTTGATCTTCTTGCGGCGCGCGCCACGGGCAAGGCCGACTTCATCATGGCAGGCGAGATCCATCCCGATCTGCCATTCATGGGGCGCGAAGCAGAAATCAGCGAGAACGAGTTTGACCTCCTGCTCGACGCGACGGACCGGCGCTACCCGCTCTTTGCCCCACCCCGTGAACCCGTTTCCCTCACCGACTATGCCATTGGCCTCCATGCCGCCCGCCTCATCCCTGATGGCGGCACATTGCAGATCGGCATCGGCTCCATCGGCGATGCGATCGGCAAGGCGCTCGTCACGCGGCACCACGACAATCAGACCTTCGGCGAACTTTGCAACGCCCTGCCCCTCGGCCCCGGCTGGACACAGGCGCCCGAGACCGCGCCCTTTCAGCAAGGGCTCTATGGCGCAAGTGAAATGCTCGTTGAATGTTTCATCGACCTGATCGAGGCCGGCATCATCAAACGCGCCGTGGATGGCGTCATCCTGCATGCTGGCTTTTTTCTCGGCTCGCAAAACCTCTATCGCCGCCTTCGCGAGATGCCGCGCAATGATCGCGACCGCATCGCCATGTCGCCCATAGCCTATGTCAATGACCTCTATGGCCGGGAGGACGAGAAGCGCCGCGCGCGCCTCAAAGCCCGCTTCTGCAACAGCGCCATGATGGTCACGCTGCTTGGCGCAACCGTGTCGGATGGATTGGAAGATGGTCGCGTCGTCAGCGGCGTGGGAGGCCAGTATAATTTCGTCGCGCAATCCTTCGCACTCGAAGAGGCAAGGTCCATCATCATGCTGCGGGCCACGCGCGAGGCAGGCGGCAAGACCGCCTCGAACATCATCTGGAACTATCCGCACACGACGATCCCGCGGCACTTGCGCGACATTGTCATCACCGAATATGGCGTTGCCGATTTGCGGGGCAGGAAAGACGCTGATGTCATCGCCTCTCTCCTCGCCATTAGCGACAGCCGGTTTCAGGACGACCTTCTCGCCAAGGCGAAAGCCGCCGGCAAGATCGCGGCGAATTATGAAATCCCTCCCCATGCACAAGACAACACACCCGCGCGGATCGGGACTGCGCTCGGCAAGGCGCATCAGTCAGGGCTGTTGAGCGCGTTTCCCTTTGGCAG
This sequence comes from uncultured Alphaproteobacteria bacterium, assembly GCA_963696585.1. Classification (GTDB taxonomy): domain Bacteria; phylum Pseudomonadota; class Alphaproteobacteria; order Parvibaculales; family Parvibaculaceae; genus Parvibaculum. The sequence continues at coordinate 25,385 of CAVOKW010000025.1, read as the reverse complement.
CGACTTCACCGAGGTCGAGCGCAGCCTGTTACCCGCGCTCGCCAGACTCAAATCGGCCGCCAGCAATAAAAAAGAGTTGCTGCGCCTGTTCTTCAAAGGCCTGATACTGCCCGCGCCGACACCGCGCGAGAGCGCCTGTCTTGAACGTATGGGATTGTCGGATGCCGCAAGCCTCGGCAATCGCCTTTCAGCGCTGCTGATACGCGCCGCCCTCAGCGATGCTTGAAGACAGGTGCCCGCTTTTCCAGAAAGGCCCGCACGCCTTCTTTTGAATCGTCGCTCTCAATCACGATTGCGACTTGCGCCCTCTCGGCATCAAGCCCGGCCGGGGTCACCTGCGGTCCCGCTGCCGCGGCACAGGCGCGCGTGCAATCAATCGCCACCTGGCTATAGCAGGTGATCGATCGGGCAAAGGCCAACGCCTGCTCGACCAGTCCGGTCTCGCTGTCAGCAATGCGCGTTGCAAGCCCAAGCGCCAGTGCTTCCGCCGATCCGACGCGCCGCCCTGTCAGCATGATATCCAGCGCCCGCGATTGTCCCACAAGCGCGGGCAAGAATTGCGTGCCGCCATAAGTCGGCAAGACGCCGAGCTTTATTTCAGGCAATGACATATCGGCATGGGGTGCCACAATGCGGAAAAGGCAAGCCATCGCCAGTTCCATGCCGCCGCCAAAGGCCAGTCCATTGACAGCTGCCACGCTGATCACCCTGCTCTGCGACAGGCGATAAAACAGGGCGCGGGCAAAATCATTTTTTGCCTCGCCATCCGCACGGCTGAGCCTGGAGCTCTCGGCAAGATCGGTCCCCGCGCAAAAGGATTTCTCCCCCTCTCCCGTGATTACCAGCAGTCGGCCGCCGCGCTTTTCCAATGCATCCAGACAGTTGCTCAACCCGTCGAGAATCTGGCGCGTCACCGAATTGAGCTTCTTGGGGCGGCGCAATGTGAACACCGCTCCATCTTCCAGCCAGTCAATCGTGAAATGTGGCGCATCATCCCTGGTCAGGCTTGTCGATGTGGTAGACATTGTTATCTCCCGGAAACGCTTGTTCCGGCATAAGAATACGTTGCAGCAAGATGGTCAACCGCTTGATTGACGCGGCGCGTCAATGACATAAACTTCAGCATGGGGAGGGAGCCGACGCCAACTTGCTGACATTCTTGCTGACATTATTATGTGAGCTGAACAGAACTGAGGCCGCCCTTGCATTCTGCCTTGAAACGTACACTGACAATCATCCTCTGGCCGCTGCTCTTTGTCGTGCCGATGAGCCTCATTTATCTCGGCATGCTTTCGCGCCAAGGCATCATCGTTTTCAATCTTGTCTATCTCACGCTTGCTCTCACCATCGCGCTGCTGGAGCGCGTCATGCCGCATGAGTGCGAATGGCTGGAAAGTGATGGCCAGATACTGCCCGATCTCGCACATACGGTTCTCAGCAAGGCGACGGCACAGGTCATCATCGCGGTCACGGTCTTCATGGGTCTGGCACAATGGCTCGCCCCCCAGGGCGACGCATTCTGGCCTGTCTCATGGCCGCTTCTGGTGCAGATGGCGCTTGGCTTGGTCATCGTTGAGTTTGGCCTGTACTGGAAGCATCGCCTGGCCCATGAATGGCCTTGGCTCTGGCGCTTCCATGCCATCCATCACAGCGTCACAAGGCTCTGGTTTTTCAACACAGGACGCTTCCATCTCGTGGATACCGTCACAGGTCTGATGGTCGGCATGCCCGTGCTCCTGCTTCTCGGCGCGCCTGAAAATGTCCTGCTGCTGGTAAGTGCTGCCACCGCCATCATCGGCATTCTCACCCATTGCAATATCGAAGTCGAATGCGGCTGGTTGAACTATATTTTCAACACACCGAACCTGCATCGCTGGCATCATTCCAGGGATCTCTCGCAAGGCAATCGCAACTATGGCGAAAACCTGATGATCTATGACCAGATCTTTGGCACTTTTTACAACTCGCCTGCACGCCCGCCGCGTGACATCGGCATCAAGCATCCAATGCCCGAGGGTTTCTGGGGACAACTGCGCATCCCCTTCACGCGCGAACCCCTTTAACCACCCACCCCTTAATCGGCTGTGGCGGCAATTTTCACCGGACGATCACGGAACTGCAATTCATAGAGATGTGCGTAAAGCCCGCCAAGCTTGAGCAGTTCATCATGCGAGCCGGATTGCACCACGCGGCCGCTCTCCATCACATGAATGACATCGGCATTGCGAACCGTGGTCAAGCGATGCGCGATAACAATCGTCGTGCGCCCTTTCATCAAACGATCAAGCGCTTCCTGCACCTTGGCCTCGGATTGTGCATCAAGCGCCGAGGTCGGTTCATCCATCAACAGAATGGGCGCATCACGCAACATGGCGCGCGCAATCGACAGTCTTTGACGTTGACCACCCGACAGCAATGAACCGCCATCGCCAACATGGGAATCATACCCCTCCGGCAATTGTGAAATGAATTCGTCAGCATTGGCATTCTTGGCCGCTTCAACAATCTGATCGAAGCGCGCATCCGCCAGGCCATGAGCGATATTCTCGCGGATCGTGCCTTCAAACAGGAATGTCTCCTGCGTCACCAGCGCCACCTGACGGCGCAGCGATTCAAACGTCACGCCTTTCAGGTCCTGTCCGTCAATCGACACGCTGCCCTGTTGCGGATCGTAAAACCGCTCGATCAAACCGAAGATCGTGGACTTGCCTGCGCCAGACGGCCCGACAAGCGCGGTCACGGAAGAAGGGGCCGCTTCCAGCGTCAGATGATTGAGCGCCGGTACATCGGTATAAGCGAAAGTCACATCCTTGAGAGAGACCCGGCCACCGTTCACCACCAGCGACTTGGCATCAGGTGCTTCATCAATCGTCACCGGCTCATCAAGCACCTCATAGAGCTGCTGCACGCCCATCATGCCGCCATGAAACTGGACATTGAGTTTGGCAAGTCGTTTGGCCGGTTCATAGGCCATCAGCAGGGCCGTCAGAAACGAGAAGAAACCGCCCGGGTCGCTACCGCGCTGAATGACATTCCAGCCGCCATAGCAAATGACAAGCGCGACGGCAAAGCCGCCCAGCGTTTCCATGATCGGGCTTGTCAGCGCGCCAATCGTCGCCATCTTGTTGGAACGCTTTTCCACATCGCCAATCGCACTCGACATGATCGCGCGCATCCGCTCTTCCATGTTGAAGGCTTTGACAATGCGAATGCCGCCTGCCGTTTCCTGCATGGTGGAGGTAATGCGGGTCAGGAACTGCAATTCGGATCGGGCAATTTTTTTCACCCGCTTGACGAGACCCGTCACAAACAGGATCGCGGCGGGCATCAGAAACAGCACCATCACCGACATCAACGGGTCCTGAATGACCATCACGGCGGTCAGGGCAATAACGGACAGCACATCGCGGCCAATACTGGAAATGATGAGATCAATCACCGCGCGCGCCGCGCCCGCATTATGCGACATGCGTGTCGCCAGATCGCTCATCGGATGGCGCTGATAAAAATCCAGCGACTGCGACAGGACCCGGTCATAAATACGCCGCTGCAGGCTGGCGATGATGTTATTGCCGATCCGTGAAAGCAGGACCTGCTGGAAATAGGTCGCGATCCCCTTGACCGCGAAAATGGCCACCACCGCCCCGGCGATGATCCACACCATCTTCTCTTCTTTTTGCACGAAGATGCGGTTGATGATGTCCTTCATGATCCAGGCGCTGGCGCCTGTTGTCGCCGCCACAATGCCCATGCAGATAAACGCCATGGCATAGCCGGGAATGTGCCCGCGAACATTCTCGTCAAAGAGCCGCTTCACCAGCGCGAAGGAACCCGGCTTGTCATCTGCTTGCGTCACGAGGGTCAGTTTACTCATCCTTGCGAAGTGTCTCGTCGCGATTGGAGTGCTGGCTTAGCGCCGCGCGAGCCCACAGGTCAATATGCCCGACCCGTTAACCAGTATCCGCCAACAGGCCGGAACCGGAAATATGGGTCACTATATAGCAAACGGAACCCCCGCTTGCCATGTCGCGACAATAAGGCCGGTTTGGGCAGGTGAGGATAAGTTTGCCTTCACACGCGCATGGCGCGCGCTTTTTGCGTTAACGTCAGCAGAAAAGGAGCGGCAATCATGAGCAATGACGTGGAAAAGGTGCTGCCCCCGATCATGGCCCTCCTGCCATCACTGCTCGACGCGCTGGACGCCTTGAGCTTTACCGCCCGCCATTTTCACCCGCCGGTCCTGCCGGAGCTGGTCGCCATGCTGGAAGGGCGCGACACCGGCCTGCAGGCGCAGCTCATGGTCTTGGCGACCCTTGAATGCCCGTCCAGCCTTGCCCCCATACAGAACCAGCTCCTGCTGGCGGGCGAGCAGACGCTCAAGACATTCGATGGCCTACGCCTGGCGCCGGATGCCCCTCAGCCTGCGCTCCAGGGCTATCGCGCCTTGCGCCACCTGACGCGAGCACAGGAAGCCCTCTATGCCCTTGTCTGGCTTTTCCCGCCGATCAGTGACTTCTTTCTGGAGGCGGGAAGCCGTCAGGACGCCCCCCTCTTGGCAGCGCTGGAGGCAGCCGATCCGGAACGGCCCGATGTCGGCCTCATGCACGTGAATAATGAGCGCGACAAGCGCGGCGGCATTTCGATCTATGTCCCGGAATATTATGACCCGGCAAGCGCCATGCCACTCATCATGGCGCTTCATGGCGGCAGCGGCCATGGCCGCGATTTTGTCTGGAGCTGGCTCCGCGCCGCCCGCAGCCACGGCGCCATTCTCGTCTGCCCGACATCGCGCGATGACACATGGTCCTTGATGGAGTCCGATCGCGATTTTCTCGGCCTTGAGCGCATTCTTGCCTTTGTCGGCGAGCGCTGGAACATCGACCGGCAACGGCTTCTGCTCACCGGCATGAGTGATGGTGGCACCTTCAGCTATGTTGCGGGCTTGAATCCGCAATCATCCTTCACCCATCTCGCGCCGGTCTCGGCAAGTTTTCATCCCTTCCTGCTGCAAACCACCACGCCTGCTCGCCTGAAGAACCTGCCGATACATATCACCCATGGTGCGCTGGACTGGATGTTTCCGGCCCACATGGCGCGCGAGGCCAATGCGGTTCTCACCGCTTCAGCGGCCAATTGCAGCTACAGCGAAATTGCCGATCTCTCCCACACTTATCCGGTGGAAGAAAATGCCGCTCTCATTCAATGGCTCAACGAAACGCCTGGCCAATAGGCAAATTATTTTTTCTTGCCCGGCACATCGCTCTTGCCTGTGCTGCCCGCCGCAAATGGCGATGCAGCAACCGGCGCTGCTTTTTTGATCTGTTTCGGCTTCTTGGTTTCGCGATTGCTTTTCTGCTGACCTTTGGCCAATTGGTCCTCCATCATGGGAAACATGCGGGTGGCATGCATGGCCATTCTAGACGCTTCCCCTGAGCCTGTCTGGCAAATTCAATCAGAATAATCAGCCACGCGCTTTTCGAGGTTGGACATGATCGCCTCGACCTGATCGGGCGAACCGATGAGCTTTTCCTGTTCAACCGATTCAACGATCAGCCCCGCAGCTTCATCGACCGAGACAGCCTTGTTGAGCAATCGTTTCGCGGCGCGAATGGCCGATGGGCTTTTGCCGGCAATTTCACGCGCCGTCGCCAGCGCATCGTCCAATGGTGTCGCCGTCACGCGCGTGGCAAAGCCATACTGGCCCGCTTCTTCGCCCGAAAAGACGCGCCCCGTATAAGTCAGCTCGCGCACAATATCTTCTCGCGCCAGATGGCGCATGATCTGTGTCCCCGCCATATCGGGCACCAGACCCCATTTGATTTCCATGATCGAGAGCTTTGTGTCGGGCGCGACATAGCGAATGTCGGCCCCCAGCATCACCTGAAATCCGCCGCCATAGGCAACGCCGTGCACCGCCGCAATCACCGGCACCGGCAATTCGCGCCACAGCCAGGCTGCATATTGCGGGCGATTGGCAATCCCATGGGTTCGCTGCTCAAGCCGCCCCGGCACAGCCCCACCCGATGTCTTGGCCTCGCCTTTGGGTGCCGCCATCTTGCCAAAATTGCTCATGTCGAGCCCGGCGCAAAAGGCGCGCCCCTCGCCTGACAGCACGACCACACGCACGCTCTTGTCCTTGGCCAGGCGTTCGCCCGTCGCCAGCAGCGCCTCGAACATCGCATCATCAAGGGCATTCATTTTGTCCGCACGCGTCAGCCGGACATCGGCCACACCCGCTTCAATCTTGACGGAAATACGTTCGCTCATGTGATCCTCCGGACAGACTTCTTGTTGTTTTGCGAAAGCCTAGCGCATTTTTCCCTGCGGCCAGAAGCAAAAGGCAACGTCACCATTTGACAGGCGCGGCCTGTCGGCGAGACGCGAACGGAATATCCAACGGAGTGCTCAGGCCGCGATGTTCAGCGTACCCGGTCACAACCTCAAGGTGCCCGAAACATGGGTGGATGGTCGCAAGGTCTTCGCGGCTTGACCGGCAATCAGTAACCCTGAAAACGCACCAGACGGCGCTTCTTGGGATCCCAAAGCGCGAGCGATGCCATCCTCAGGCTTTCCAGCATGGTCAACCGATTGATGCCCTTGAGTTCGGGCATGGCATCGAGACATTCCTGCAAACGATAATTGGGAATATGGCTGCACAGATGATGGATGTGGTGCAGACCGATATTGCCCGTGAACCAGCGCAGCACACGCGGCAGCACATAGTAGGAGCTGCCGAGCAGCGCTGCCGTCTTGCGATCCCAGGATTCTGTCGCGTCCCATGTCGTTGTTTCAAACTGATGCTGAACATAGAAGAGCCACACACCCATGGCGGCGGCAAATATCAATACCGGCAGGACGAGAATGGCAAAATGTTCCCAGCCCAGCACATAGACAAGGCTGCCATAGAAAACGCCAATGGCGAGGTTATGCAGCATGACACTGCCCCACATTTCCCGGACCGGAACGCGCAAGGTCATGGGAAAGCGCTGCAATACCAGAAAATGCAAGGGCCCGCCGATCACGAGCAGAAAGAACGGATGGCGATAGATGCGATAGCCAAGTCGACGAATTGAGGATAACGCCGCATATTCATCCGTTGTCAGCGTATCAATATCGCCAAAGCCGCGCCGGTCGAGATTTGACGAGGAGACGTGATGCAGCGCGTGCAAGCGGCGCCAATAGGCATAAGGCGTAATCGTCAGCACACTGAGCAAGCGCCCGGTCATGTCATTCGCTGTCTTCGAGGCAAAAAAAGAGCCGTGCCCGCAATCATGCTGGATGACAAAAAACCGCAAGGCGCAGCCTGCCGTCGGCACCGCCAGCAGCAGCGTCAGCCAATAGCCATAGTGAAGGCTCAGATACATGGCGCTGATGCAGACGGCAAAGACGAGGCTTGTCGTCACAATCTGCAAAGCGGCCCGACCCGGATCGGGTTTTTTGTACAACGCACAATGGTCGGCAAATATCTTGATCTTGTTCTGCATGCAACCTGTGCTCGAAAGCCGTCCTCGCGGCATTTAGGGAGGCTGGAGATAGCCAGAAGCCGCAAGTCGGGTCAAAGGAATTGAGCCCGACGGGATGTCACAAAACCAAGACATGGTGAAGCACCCCCCGACCGCTTGATAATATACCAACCGGTCGGTATGTTTTTGAAAAAGGCTATGCCGACACAAGCGTTGACGATCTCTGCCGCGAGGCAGGCGTCAGCAAGGGGGCGTTTTTCCACCATTTCGCGAGCAAGGAAGCCGTCGGTGTCGCCGCCACCGAACAGGGGTCATCACAATGATCCAGTATCATCTGGCCCCCTCACCCGCGGCCCGCACGGCTCGCTTGCCCTCTCCCCTTGAGGGGAGAGGGAGAGACGAACCGCAAGGTCCGGCAATGACCGTTGAATGATGGATAAAGACGTGGATGGCCCGACTCAATCGGGCCATGACGGCACTATTGGCCAAGACATCAGCCCGACCTCCACGTCAGGCCCCCTCACCCGCGCTCGCACGGCTCGCTTGCCCTCTCCCCTCAGGGGAGAGGGCGAGACGGACCGCAAGGTCCGGCAATGACCGTTGAATGATGGATAAAGACGTGGATGGCCCGACTCAATCGGGCCATGACGGCACTATTGGCCAAGACATCAGCCCGACCTCCACGTCATGCCCCGCTTCAAGCCGGGCATCCAGAGATGCGGGTGCCAGTGCCCGTTGCCCTGGATTGCGGCCCCTTTGGTCATGACAGGGTCCGGCAATGACGGTTGAATGATGGATAAAGACGTGGATGGCCCGACTCAATCGGGCCATGACGGCACTATTGGCCAAGACATCAACCCGACCTCCACGTCATGCCCCGCTTCAGGCGGGGCATCCACGCCTATCCACTGTCATCCCGGAACAGGACCGGGAGGACCGCACAAAATTTCGCACTTTGCCGCATACGCAGCCACATGCTGATCGCATAGGCTAAGCCCTGCCATGAGGCGTCTGACATGAAACGATCAAGGGAGCGGTCTTGATGACAAACCCGAAGAGCTCAAGCCCGCAACAACGGCCAATGTCGGCAACGGTCGGCGCGCCGGCCGTTCATGCGATTTCAGCAGAGGCCGTGCTCTCCGCAGTCGGTGGCACCGCGGCGGGCCTCTCGGAAATCGAGGCGGCGCAGCGTCTCGGGAAATTTGGTCCCAACCGGCTGCCAGAACCTCCCCGGCGCAGCCCGGTCCTTCGTTTTCTCTCCCAATTCAACAATGTCCTGATCTATGTGCTGCTGGGCTCCGCCGTGATCACCTCGACGCTCGGCCATCTCGTCGATACCGGCGTCATCCTGGCTGTGGTGATCGCCAATGCGATCATCGGCTTTATCCAGGAAGGCCGCGCCGAACAGGCGATGGACGCCATCCGCCAGATGCTCGCGCCCAGATCGTCGGTATTGCGCGATGGCGAACGCCGCAGCATCGACAGCGCTTCTCTCGTTCCCGGCGATATCGTGCTGATTGAAGCAGGCGACCGCGTCCCCGCCGATCTGCGTCTGATCGAGGCCACCGGCTTGCGGGTCGAGGAAGCGATCCTGACCGGCGAATCCGTACCCGTCGACAAGACGACAAAGCCGGTCGCGCTTGATGCATCAATCGGTGACCGGTCCTGCATGGCCTTCAGCGGCACGCTCATTGCGGCGGGTGCCGGGCGCGGGGTTGTCACTGCCACGGCGGCTGCAACCGAAATCGGCCACATCAGCGGGATGTTATCCCGGGTCGAGACATTGACAACGCCGCTCGTCCAGCAGATGGATGCATTTTCCCGCTGGCTGACAATCCTCATTCTGCTGTTCGCGGCGGTTCTGCTCGTCTATGGCTATTACGTCAGGCATCTGCCCTTTGCCGAGCTGTTCATGGCCGTCGTCGGCCTGACCGTGGCGGCGATTCCGGAAGGACTGCCGGCCGTGCTCACGATCACGCTGGCCGTGGGTGTGCAGGCAATGGCGCGACGCAATGCGATCGTCCGGCGACTGCCAGCGATCGAAACCCTCGGCTCTGTCTCGGTTATCTGCAGCGACAAGACGGGGACGCTGACCCGCAACGAGATGATGGTGGCAACGCTTGCAAGCGCCCACCACACCTATTCCGTCGCCGGAAACGGCTATGCCCCCGAAGGCAGCATCCGCCTGGATGATGCGGACGTGGACACGGCCGCGCATGCGCTGCTGGTCGAGTTCGCCCGCGCCGCCGCTCTCTGCAATGACGCCTCACTCCGCGGCGACGATTCCGGATGGAAGGTCGAGGGCGATCCGATGGAAGGCGCCCTCAAGGCGCTGGCTGGCAAGATCATGCGCCAGGGCCCCAATCCCTTTGCCGATTGGCAGCGCTCCGACAGCATCCCCTTCGATGCCAGGCACCGCTACATGGCTGTCTTGCACCATGATCATGAGGGTCATGCGGCAATCCATGTGAAAGGCGCGCCCGAACGCCTGATCGCCATGTGCAAGGCGCAGCGAGCGGCAGACGGCACGACCGAAGCGCTCGATAGAGACTATTGGCATGACCGGATCGGCGAGATTGCCGCGCAAGGCCAACGCGTGCTCGCTTTGGCGGTGCGCGCCGTCGGGCAGGATCAGGTCGTTCTCAAGACCGCCGATCTCGAAAATGAACTCGTGCTCATCGGCCTCGTCGGTCTGATCGATCCCCCCCGGCCCGAAGCGATTGCAGCCGTCGCGGAATGTCGTCAAGCGGGCATCCGCGTCAAGATGATCACGGGCGATCATGCCGGCACGGCGGCGGCCATCGCACGCCAGATCGGCCTGCAAAATCCGGACAAGGTGCTGACCGGCGCCGATATCGAAAGCATGGACGATGCCGAACTGGCGGCCACCGTCGTCGATGTGGATGTGTTTGCAAGGACAAGCCCCGAACACAAGCTCCGGCTCGTGACCGCCCTTCAATCGCATGGGCTGACGCTCGCCATGACAGGCGACGGCGTGAATGACGCCCCCGCGCTCAAGCGCGCCGATGCCGGCATCGCCATGGGCCAGAAGGGCAGCGAAGCGGCAAAGGAAGCCTCAGAGCTCGTCCTTGCAGACGACAATTTCGCATCAATTGTCGCGGCGGTGCGCGAGGGACGCACGGTCTATGACAACATCAAGAAAGTCATCAGCTGGACGCTCCCGACCAGCGTAGGCGAGTCAATGACCATCGCCTTCGCGTTGTTTTTCGGGATGGCGCTGCCGATAACGGCTGTACAGATTTTATGGGTCAACCTGATCACGACCATCACGCTGGGGCTGGCGCTGTCCTTCGAGCCAACGGAAGAAAACACGATGAGGCGGCCACCGCGCCCGCGCAATGAGCCGCTGCTTTCCGGCACCTTGATCTGGCACATCATCCTTGTCTCGATGCTGTTCCTTGCCGCCGTCTTCGGCATCTATGCCTATGCCATCGACCGGGAATATGAACCCGAACTCGCCCGCACCCTCGCCGTGAATACGCTCGTTGTGCTCGAGATATTCCACCTGTTCTTCATCCGGAACATCTATGGCACTTCACTCACCTGGAAGGCGGTGCAAGGCACGCGCGTCGTCTGGGCCTGTGTGATCGCTGTCACGCTGGCGCAGTTCGCGGTGACATATCTTCCGCCGCTTCAACTGCTGTTTGGCACGCGGGCCGTGTCGCTCTTCGATGGACTGCTGATCATTGCGGTCGGGGCCACGTTCTTCGCCCTCATCGAGACGGAAAAACAGTTGCGTCTCGTCTTCCGCAATCATCAGGCATGACCGCCCCAGGTCGATCAAATGGAAGGCGATGGAGCGCAAGGTCCGGCGAGGGTGATGGAGGTAACTGGGGATGACAAACTCAAAACCCAAATCGTCATGCCCCGCTTCAGGCGGGGCATCCACGACAACTCTCCGTGTCATTGCCGGGCTTGACCCGGCAATCCAGAGCCGCACCCGCAGAACCCAACGCTCTGGATGCCCGGATCAAGTCCGGGCATGACAAGAATATGAGGACGGCTTCCCGGGGCGGTTTGTCAGGCCCCCTCACCCGCGGCCCGCACGGCTCGCTTGCCCTCTCCCCTTGAGGGAGAGGGCGGGACGGACCGCAAGGTCCGGCGAGGGTGATGGAGGTAACTGGGGATGACAAACTCAAAACCCAAATCGTCATGCCCCGCTTCAGGCGGGGCATCCACGACAACTCTCCGTGTCATTGCCGGGCTTGACCCGGCAATCCAGAGCCGCACCCGCAGAACCCAACGCTCTGGATGCCCGGATCAAGTCCGGGCATGACAAGAATATGAGGACGGCTTCCCGGGGCGGTTTGTCAGGCCCCCTCACCCGCGGCCCGCACGGCTCGCTTGCCCTCTCCCCTTGAGGGAGAGGGCGGGACGGACCGCAAGGTCCGGCGAGGGTGATGGAGGTAACTGGGGATGACAAACTCAAAACCCAAATCGTCATGCCCCGCTTCAGGCGGGGCATCCACGACAACTCTCCGTGTCATTGCCGGGCTTGACCCGGCAATCCAGAGCCGCACCCGCAGAACCCAACGCTCTGGATGCCCGGATCAAGTCCGGGCATGACAAGAATATGAGGACGGCTTCCCGGGGCGGTTTGTCAGGCCCCCTCACCCGCGCTCGCACGGCTCGCTTGCCCTCTCCCCTTGAGGGAGAGGGCGGGACGGACCGCAAGGTCCGGCGAGGGTGATGGAGGTAACTGGGGATGACAAACTCAAAACCCAAATCGTCATGCCCCGCTTCAGGCGGGGCATCCACGACAACTCTCCGTGTCATTGCCGGGCTTGACCCGGCAATCCAGAGCCGCACCCGCAGAACCCAACGCTCTGGATGCCCGGATCAAGTCCGGGCATGACAAGAATATGAGGACGGCTTCCCGGGGCGGTTTGTCAGGCCCCCTCCCCCGCGCTCGCACGGCTCGCTTGCCCTCTCCCCTTGAGGGAGAGGAACGGCAGTCCAACGTTCTCTGTTTAGCGACAGGCTTTTCTGACCCGACAGCTCCGCGTGGCTTCACCTCCCCGCGGCAGGGGCCATCGCCGCTGGCCTTTCGGAAAAAAGTCGTCCGACTCCCACCCCCCTTACGCTCCCGTCATTATCGCGGAGCAGAAACAGGGCGTCGAGCCCATGTTTTCTTGCGAGTGCTGCTCCCCTGTCGGGTCCGAGCACCATCAGCGCGGTCGCCCAGGCATCGGCCTCGGCACAGCTTCGCGCCACGACGGTGACTGATGCTGGCGCGGCCAGTACGGGCGCGCCACGGCCCGGGTCCATGGTGTGCGACAGGCGTCGGCCCTGCACCTCGACCCAATGGCGGTAGTCGCCCGAGGTCGCCACGGCGGCGTCCTGAAGCGCGAGGATGGAATGGGGTGTCCGGCGCTTGGCGTCCGGCGCCTCCACCGCGATGTTCCACGCCTCTCCGTCCGGCCGAAGGCCCATCGCGCGCATCTCGCCGTCGATGCCAATGAGGGCGTTGCCGATCCCGCAGTCGCGCAGGGTCTCGGCAAGCCGGTCGACCCCGTAACCCTTGGCGATGCCGTTCAGGTCGAGCGCGGTGGGAGCGGACTTGCGGGCATGAGTCTCGCCGATCTCCAGCGCCGTGTGCGCGGGCACACGGTCTGTCGTCATCGCAGCGCGGATACGGTCGGGCGCGGCAGCCTCGGGCCCGAAGCCCCAGGCTGCAACCGCATCACCCATGCCGATGTCGAAAGCGCCGCCGGAGGCGCGCCCGATCTCGATTCCCAGCCGCAGAACCTCCCTCAGCCGATCCGGCACCCTCACCCATGCGCCCACCGGTGCCGCGTTGAGGCGCATCAGGTCACTGTCGGGCCGCCAGGTGGACATCTGCGCATCCACCTCGTCGACGGCTGACTGCAGCGCCGCGCGGACCGAGCCCGGGTCGAAGCCCGGCTCCGCGAAGAACAGCGCCGACCACCGCGTGCCCATGGTCGGGCCGTTCAGCGCGTGGCGTTCCCGATCAGTAGACATCTTCGACATATCGCCCCTCCGCCTTCAGCACTGCGGGGGTGAGCCCGGAGGGCGCGAGGATCTCCGCCAGCGCATCCGCTACGCCCGCCGCCATGTCGCGCCCGCCGCAGACCATGACGCGGGCACCGTCGCGGATCAGTCGGGTCACCTGCGCCGCGTCGCCGCGCAGCGCGTCCTGCACATATTGGGGCCGCGCCCCGCGCGAGACCGCCGTGACCAGCCGGGTCAGGCGGCCCTCCGCCTGCCATCCGGGCATCTCCTTGCCGTAGAAGAAGTCGCTTTCGGGATGGCGCATTCCGAAAAAGAGGTGAATGGGCCGCCGCCGCGCGTTGCCGCGCACAAAACCGGCAAGCGGGCCGATGCCGGTCCCGGCGCCGATCAGGACCAGCGGCACGCGGCTACGGTCGGGCTGGAAGCCGGGATTGCGGCGCAGGAAGGCGGTCACCGTATCGCCCGGCTCCAGCGCCGTGAGCTGGCCCGAGCAGAGGCCGCCGGGATGCCTCCTGACCACGATCTCGACAAACCCGTCGCAACGCGCCGAGGCGAGCGAGTAGAGGCGCGGCACGGGACTGCCCTCGGGCAGGACGCCGATCAGGTCGCCGGCCTCGAACCGGGCAAAGCCTGTCCCGGTCAGCCGCTGCCAGAGCGTCGCCTTTGGCAGGGCGAAGCGCAGGATTGCGGTCGGGGCCTGCACCTTGGCACCATAATCGCGGCGCGAGATCAGGGTGAGCGTCTGGGGCGCGGGCGGAACCTGCCGGTGGACAAGCTCCAATTCGATCTTCAGCACCTCCCCCAGGGCGCGCCCCCAGCGGGCAAAATCTTGCGGCGACTGGCGGTCCACCGTATCGAGCGGCAGGAGTTCGGGCCAGGCCTTCGCCTCGGCCGCAGTAGCGACGGCTTTCGCGAAGGCGCAGTAAGCGGGGAAGCTGCGGTCGCCGAAGCCCAGCACGGCCAGGGCCGCGTCGGGCGCGCGGTCGAGAGCCGCCAGCCGGTCGAGAAACCCCTTGGCCGAGGACGGGGCACCGCCATCGCCATAGGTCGCGGCCAGCAGGATGATCCGCTCGGCGCGGGCGTAGCGCTCCGGCGCGAAGGCCGTCATGGGCGCGGTGTGGACGCTCTGCCCGGCCTCTGTCAGCGCGGCATGGAGCGTCGCGGCGAAGACCCATGTGCTGCCGCCCTCGCTGCCGACGAGCAGGATCGTCTCGGCCCGACCTGCAGGCTGGTTGCCGCGAATGCGTGGCCGAATGCGCCGCCCGGCGAGCCAGATCAGCACGCCCGTTCCACCCATTGCGGGCACGCCGAGCGCCGTGAGCCCCAGCACCATCCCCAGCGTCGCAGCGCCCTGGCCGGTATGCAGCATGTAGAGGGTTTCGGAGACGCGTTCCCATCCGGTCAGGTCAGCCCACCTCAGGAGCACCCCCGTACCCTGGTCGAGATATCCGGTGCCCCGGTCGGTCTTCAGCGTGAAGACGTCCGTCGCATCGCCCGGATAGGGAAAGCTCAGCTCGCGCAGCTCGGCGACAGGGGTCTGCCGCAAGGCGGGCATCTGGTCGAGCGCGAACCCCGTCTCGCCGCTCACCTCGACCGGGAAGGCCGGCGCTGCGCCGCCATCGGGCAAGAGGTCGAAGGTGGAGGCCGTCATCCACAGAGCAGTGGTAGACGAAAGAACAAGGCCAAACACCGCGAGACGGGCGATCTCGACGTGGAGTCTTCCGGCAAGCGGTCCGCGCAGCGGCGCGAACCAGTGCCGCCAGCCGCCCGCGCGCCGCGCGACCAGCGCCACGCCGCTAAGCGACAGGACCAGCATCGCCGCCGCTCCTGCGGCCATGGCGATGCGCCCGCCATCCCCGAGGAAAAGCGAGCGATGAAGGTTGGTCAGCCAGCGTTGCGTCTGGTTCGGGTCCGCCGAGGCCACGCCCTGCCCGGTGGCAGGGTCGATCACGGCGGCACCCGGCGCGCCCTGATCGAACCAGTAGGCGGTGATCCGTCCCGAGGGTGCACGGCGGATCTGTTCGACGCCCGGATAAGCAGCCTGGATGCTCTCGGCAAGTGTGGCAACCGTCAGGCCCGCCTCGGCCTGCGGCGCGGCAAGCCGCTCGGCTGCGGGGAAGACCGACAGCGCCGCGCCGCTGAGCGCGAGCACCGTGACGAGAGCGAGGGCCAGAAGACCCGGCCAGCGATGGAGTGCACGGATCATGGCCCGTCTCTTCACATGTCGTAGGCGAAGCTGGTGATGTAGCGGCGGCCTTTCACCGGTGTGCCCGCGCCGCCGGTCGTCAGCGGCACGGCCACTTCATTCGGACTGTCGCGCATGTTCTCGACGGCAGCGTCGATGTGCAGCGTGTAGCCCGCGTCGAAGAGCGCATCGGCGAGGTCGAGCGTGATCTCGAGCGTCCGACCGGCACCCACGCTGGCACCGGTGATGCCGTTGACCTGCGCGGTGTCGCCCCCCGTGGCGCGATACCAGTCGGTCAGGTGCTCGTAGTATTTCGACTTGCCGCCGGCCATCCACAGACTGCCGACATAGGCGCCCGAGGCGTCGGTGACGTAGAGCGCGAGATAGGCCCCGTCGCCGCCATAGTTGTTGAGGGTCGTGGTCAGCGTCACCGGCCGTGCCATGGCGATGCCGGGAAGCGTCAGCGCGGTGGTGAGCGCAAGCGTTGCGAGTAGCGATTTCATCGGATGGGTCCTTGTTCGGAGAGGTGCGACGGAGCGGCTCAGTTCACCTGAACCCGTGGTGGGGTGCCGTTGCCGAAGAGGCCGTTCTGCGGTGGCGCGACGGTGCCGGCGGGCGCGGGATTGCGGGCTCCGCCGCGGTCGTCGTCATCCTCGTCCTCGTCATCCTCATCGTCATCATCGTCGTGGCCGCGCCGCGAGCCTTCACGCCAGCGGTCGTCGTCGTCATCATCGTCGCTTGCGAGAACGAGCGGCCTCGTTTGCGGGCTCTCCTCAAAGAGCGCGGCGGAGGGCCGAAGGCCCCCGTCGGCCGGGGCCTGCATCGCGCTCCAGGCCGGGACGCCGATGGCAGCGGTCAGCGCCGTGGCGGCGACGAGAAGTGTCAGGGTCTTTTTCATGGCAGGGTCTCCTTTCGTCTGCTCGGACCAATCTGGAGAGCCAACCTGAGGGCTTCCTGACGGCGCGGCGATTCCCGCTTCAGCTTGCCGTCAGGAAGAAGGCCCCGCCGGTGAGAGCGGGGCCAGGTCGGGCCGAAGACGCGGTCGGCCTTGGGGGTTCTGGTCGGTCAGGCAATGTCGCCAGGACCGGGCGCGCGCTTGTCTCCGGTCACCATGGCGCGGGCAAGGTTCTCGTGATGCCGGAAGGAGGCAAGCACAACGCCACCCACATGCAGCGCCGCGAGCAGGAGCATCAGATTGGCCAGCGTCTCGTGGACCTCCTTCAGCGGGCCTTCTGCCTCGCCACGATCGCCGTATTCGCGCGCGTCGCCATCGTCGTCGGCCCAGGCGGGCGCCACGATGGCAGGTATGGACGGCAGCATCGCTAGCCGGTCCGGCTCCGCCATGAGCCATCCGGTGAGGGCGGTGCCCGAGAGCGTCACAAGCAGCGCCACGATCATGGCGGCGCCGGCCGGGTTGTGGCCGAGGTAGCGCCGCTCCTTGCCGCGGGTCATGTCGCCGAGATAGGCGAGCGTCTCGCCGGGCCCCTTGAGGAACTGGGCGAAGCGCGCATAGCGACTGCCCACGAGACCCCAGCCCAGCCGGAACGCCACCAGCCCGGCGACGGTGTAGCCCGCGAACTCGTGCACTGGCTGCAGCTCGTCCGCAGTGAGCCATGCCGTCGCGAACGCGACGACAAGACCCCAATGGAACACCCGCACCAGAGGGTCCCAGACCCGGACCTTGCTGGGCGTCCCGGTGTTCCTCTCCGGGGCGTCATGAGCGGTTTGGTCAGTCATCGTCGCCTCCTTTGCGATCCCGGCCCCGATCCTGGTCGCGCCGATCATCGTCCTCGTATTCGAACTCGATCACCTGGAGCGTGGCGGGATGGACCGTCACCTCGATCCGGCGCCCCTCGGCATTCCGGCCGTCGATCTCGTAGCAGCCGTCGTCGATCTTGATGCGGCGCACCGTCCAGCCGTTATCTTCGGCCAGGCGGGCAACCGCGTCCCGCGGCTGCCAATCGGCCATCGGCACGAAGCAGCCGTCGTCCGCCAGCGCGACACCAGCCGGGAAAACCGCGAGAAAGCCGAGAATTGTCAATGTCTTCTTCATGGGCCAAACTCCTCGCTGCGGCCATCTTGATGCAATTCATGCGCGGCGAAGCTGACGGCAGCCTGAAGGGGCTTGGCCCACCCGCTTCAGCTTCGTGTCAGCCAGACGGATCATGGAGGGTCATCGGGAAAGGACGGGACGACCATGCGCATCCTGCTGATCGAGGACGACACGACTCTCGGCGCCGCAGTGCGCGACCAGATCGCAGCCGATGGCCAGTCGGTGGACTGGGTGACGCGCCTCGACGCTGCCGGCGACGCAGTGAAGGCCACATCCTACGACCTGATCCTCCTGGACCTGATGCTGCCCGACGGGCGTGGCATCGGGTTCCTGAAGGGCCTGCGCGCACGGGGCGACGTGACGCCGGTCATCATTCTGACCGCGCTCGACCAGGTCTCGGACCGGATCGAAGGTCTGAATGCGGGCGCCGACGACTACCTCGTGAAGCCCTTCGACCTTGCCGAGCTCTCGGCCCGGATCGGGTCGGTCGCCCGGCGCTACAGCGGCAACCCGAACCCCATCGTCACCCATGGGCCGCTGGACATCGACCTGGCCGCGCGTAGCGTTCATCGCGACGGCAAGCCCGTCCAGCTGACGGCGCGGGAATGGGCGCTGTTCGAGGCCTTCCTCGCGCGCCCGGGGCAGCTCTTGTCCAAAGCGCAGTTGGAGGAGAAGCTCTACACCTTCGACGCGGAGGTGGAGAGCAATACCATCGAGGTCCATGTGAGCCGCCTGCGCAAGAAGCTCGGGCCTGCCGTCATCGAGACCGAACGCGGCATGGGCTACAGGCTGGGCAATCCATGAGGCCGCCGCGTAGCCTTCAGATGCGGCTCGGTCTGTCGCTCGGCCTCGTGCTGACGATCCTCTGGCTGCTGGCCGCCACGGTCACGGCCGTGATCGTCCGGGGCGAAATGGACGAGGTCTTCGACAGCGCCCTGCGCGAGACCGCAGAGCGCATCCTGCCGCTCGCCGTGACCGACATCGTCGGGCGCGAAGATCAGGGGGTGACACAGCGGCTCGCACCGATCCGGGAGCATGACGAGTTCTTCACCTATCTCGTCCGCGATGCCGAGGGGCGCATCCTGCTGCAATCCCATGCCGCTGATCCGGCCGTGTTCCCGCCCTGGGACGGGCCAGGGTTTCGACAGACGGCGACCCATCGCCTCTACAGCGACGCGGCGCTCCAGGGGACGATCCGTATCACCGTTGCCGAACCGCTGGTACATCGCGCGTCGGTTGCACGGGAAATCCAGATGGGCCTCGGCCTGCCGCTGCTGATCGTGCTGCCCGTGGCGCTTGCAGCCATCATCCTGGCCGTCCGCTTCAGCCTCGATCCCCTGCGCCGGTTCCGTTCGCGTCTCGAGGCGCGTGGCGCCCGTGACCTGTCCGAAGTTCCCGCAGACGATCTGCCGGCAGAGATCGGCCCGCTGGCGGAGACCTTGAATAGCCTGCTGGACCGGTTGCGAAAGGCGTTCGAGGCCGAGCGCAGCTTTGCGGCGAACGCCGCGCACGAGTTGCGCACGCCGCTCGCCGGCGCCATTGCGCAGGCACAGCGGCTCAGGTCGGAGACGCGCGACCCGACCGCCGACGCGCGTGCCGCAGAGATCGAGGCGACGCTCAAGCGGCTGACGCGGCTTTCCGAACGCCTCATGCAGCTTGCGCGGGCGGAAGGCGGTCGACTGCGCATGGACCACAGTGCGGACCTGCGCGCCGTCGCGCGTATCGTGGTGGACGATATCGGGCGCGGGGGGACGCCGGGCCGCATCAGGCTGATGCTGCCCCAGACGCCGGTCCTGTCGGACATCGATCCCGACGCCTTCGGAATTGTCTGCCGGAACCTGTTGGAGAACGCTCTCCGTCACGGCGCGGACAATGCGCCGATCGACGTGACCCTGACGGCGGATGGGCAACTTTTCGTCGCGAATGATGGTCCCGTCCTGCCCGGCGACACCCTCGACCGCCTGACCGCCCGTTTCGAGCGCGCAAGTGCAAGCACCGATGGCAGCGGGCTCGGCCTCGCCATCGTCGCTGCCATCGCGGACCGGATCGGAAGCCCGCTCATTCTGGAGTCGCCGCGTCCGGGTGCCTCTTCCGGTTTCCAGGCTTCCCTCAGGTTGCCGACAGACGTTCCGGACACCTTCGGGCGAGACGCGATGTGCAGGACGTAACAAGCGGCTGATGAAGGCTTCGATAGCTTCAACGAGATCGCGACGATCCGCATCGAACTCAAGGACAGCGATCCGCTGATCTGGCGCGTGATCGAGGCGCCGACCTCGATGACGCTGAACCCTGCCTGCGCACCGGCGCATCTGTTGGGCCCGCGTCATCCGTCAGACTTTGCACCTGCACTTCCGAAGGCTCAGACATGGATTCATCTGTCAACAAGAATCGCTGCATCAAATCGGTCCGGCGCAGATACAGACCCGCGCGAACCTCAACTTTGGGCGCATGGAGACAAGAAGGAATGGGGCGCGGCAGGCAGGATCGGGGTTCATTGCCTTCTCTCGTTTCTGAGGACCATCATCTTGTTTTATCCAAACACGCTTATCTTTGTTGATCTCACGTCAGATGATCCTGCGGCTTGCGCCGAGTTCTATGCCGATGTCTTCGGCTGGCAGAACGATCCCCGGCCTTACGGCGTTTATCACCGTATGGTGCCGGGCGGTAACGCACTCAACCCTGACGGCACGGAAAGCCTCATCGGCAATTTCCACATTGGCATCCACAACGCCGCAAACGTGCGGCCTCATCCCGAACGCGATGGCGTTGCACCGCGCGTCTTGAGCACTGACGGCCGCAAGGCCCGCATCTGGGTGTTGATCAGCGCCGATGACAGCGAGGAGCGCATCCTCTCGACCGCTGTTGAGAAGGGAGCTGAAATCCTCTGGCGCAACCACTATTGGAAAGAGTTCAACGGCTATAACCACGCCTTCCGTGACCCCTGGGGCAATGAGATTGTGCTCTGGGGCAAGGCCGGTCCTGACCCTGTGATCCCTGCCCATTATACCCGCGAATAGGCCTCATACCTCTTTCAGGCCTGACAAAGCGCCTGCGCCCTCTTGAGTGATTTCGACCCGGTGCAGGCGTTTCACTGTGTATGCGCCATTTAACTTGGTTCATTTGCGCGGGCTGACGGAAGTTTTCACCTATCTGTAATCCGGTCCCGTTTTTTGAGCGTATTCATGCGTGAACAGGGACTGCACATCGCCTAGTCTCGTTCTTGTAACAGGTGGAGTGAGGTGATGACTGCGGGCGTGCTTTGTGTCGGACGTAACAGTGTGGACCATATTTTCGATGTGAGGCTGGCGGACCTCGCCCGTGACACCAAGCAGCGGACAGGCGAGCCCGCCCGCATCATCGGCGGTCAGTGCCTCAACGTAGCCGTGACCCTTGCAGGACTTGGCGTACGCGTCGCCTATGCGGGTGTCACGGGCGATGATGCGGGCGGCGGACATGTGCGGGCTGCGCTGAACGCCGCAGGCATCGACGCCACGGGCGTTGAAGGGGCAAAGGGCTTCCAGAATCCTTGCGCCTATATTTTCGTCGATCACGAAAGCGGCGAACGCTCCATTGTCGAAACCGTCTCACCTGTTTTTCCCCGCCATTCAGGCGATATATCCGATGCGCTCTGGGCGCGGGTGAGCCATGTTTATTTCGACGGACATGAGGCGGAAGCCTCACTCAGGATCGCCCGTGCCGCCACCGCACGCGGCCTCGCCACGATCTGCGACGCCGAAACCGTGACGCCTGAAACCCGAGCGCTTCTTGCATCTGTCGAAACGGCCATCGTGCCGAAATCCGTGGCGTCCGAAATTGCGGGGTCTGATGTGCCCGCCGACATGCTCTCTGCCCTGGCCGCGCTCGGTGGTCGCACCCATGTGGTCACGATGGGCGCACAAGGGGCTATCGGTGCCTTGAAGGGCGGCAATCTCGTGCAAATCCCCGTCGCGCCCTGCCATGTCACGGACACGACAGGCGCGGGCGATGCTTTTCACGCCGGCTTCATCTTCGCCGAAATGGGCGGCGCGTCGTTTGCAAAATCCATGACCATCGCCGCACGCGTCGCCGCCCTTGCCTGTGAGCACAAGGGTCCGAGCGCCCCTGCCGATGCGCTCCGCCGCTTAGGCCAGCATCTCAGTCACGAAACATGGATTTCCTGATCACCGCGTGAACGCCCCAGTTGCCATCGACGATCTGGGTGATGCCGAAATCAACAGCGACGGACATCAGCGAAATCGCTTCGTCTTCCGTGAGACCCTTGGTCGTCATCAGGAAACGCCGCGTCTTGCGGAAGGCATCGCGCATCGCAAGATCAACGGAGGCCTGCTTATAGACTTCTGTCTGCGCGTTGCGGCCGAGTTCTTTCAGATAATTGGGATGCGAGAATCCTGTGATCACCCATTCATCATCCGTTTCGATGAGCGGATAGTCGAGATCGGTAAGCTTGCCCGGCAGCTCTTTCTTCTTGTGCAGGATCACCTGAAAGACGCCGGTCAAAGAACATTCGATGGCGGTCCCGCAAAGCTCAGAGTCGCCCTGCGACGCATGCGGATCGCCGATTGACAACAGCCCGCCTGGCACCGAGACGGGAAGAAAGACGCAAGCCCCCGCACCCAGCCGCCAGTTGTCGATATTGCCGCCGAAATGCGCGGGCGGTACGCTGTCCACCGCGCCCCATTGGTCCGGCGCCAGTGCCACAACACCGAAATGGGCACGGAGCGGAATTTCGATATTTTTCAAAACGTCGAAATTCTTTTCAATCGTCGTGTGGTCGACAGGGACACCAGGATAATCGATCTGGCTATGCACGACGCCGAACGGATCCGTCTGCGGCGTCCAGCGATAGTTGTAAACCGCGCGGGCGACGTCACCGCTGCGTCGCTTTTCGATCTCATAGATCGTAATGACTTCGCGGTTCGTCGGTTGTGTCAGCAATTCGTTGAAATGAAAACCCCACCATGCGGCCGCATTGCTGCCGAAGTGGCGACCCTCAAAGCGCTCGCTGGCGCAGGGGCGCGGCTGAATGTCGAGCACGCGCAGTTCAACAATATCGCCGGGCTGCGCATCATTGATGTAAATCGGGCCGGTGCAGATATGAACACCGAAACCTTCGCCGGAGCCGCGCCCGTAGATCGAGGCATCTGTCGGGCCCGCGCCGCGCCGGTCGACGTTCTTTCCCTCTTTCGTCCAGTGGAACACGCTTTCCGCACCCGCATCATTTTCGATCATGCGTTCGTGATCGTCATTGGCATGATGGGTCAGCGTCTCGATGGTGACGAAATCGCCGGAGCGCAAGGAGAGCACCGGTGGAATGGAGCGGCTGAAATAACCCCAATGAACCGTATGCGCGGTTGCTGGCAGATAGTGATGGCGTGCACCGTCCTCGGAGAGCGGCACGGAAATGGGGGCTGGCGTTTCTTCGACCGGTTGAAGCGGGCGCTCAAGCTCCAGCACCTCGGCAGGGGCGTGCTCATGCAGCATGTCGTCACGGGGGGCGCTGACGCGTTCGGCAGGCTTGCCGCGGTTTGTCACCCACGGATCGCCGCTCTCGCGCCCTGCCGATGTCGCGCGGCGATATTCGCGCGGCGAGACGTTGTACTGGTCGCGGAAGGCGCGGCTGAAATGGGCCGCATCATTGAAGCCCCAGCGAAAGCAGATGTCGGAGATCGACAATTGATGATAGAGTGGGCTCTCAAGGTCATAGCGGCAGCGCTCAAGACGGCGGTAGCGGATATAGCGTGTGAAGCTCTGCCCGACATTCTCAAAGAGTTTTTGCACATAGCGCGGTGAGATGCCGTGAGAATCCGCAACCTGCGTGAGCGAGAGGTCGGGATCGCCGAGCTGCGCTTCCACCGTCTGACAGACGCGGTGAAGGAGCGCGGCGCGCACGCCTGCCGCGCCGCCAAGCGCGCGGGCGTCGGCCTGGCGGAAAAT
Organism: uncultured Alphaproteobacteria bacterium; assembly: GCA_963696585.1. Taxonomy (GTDB): domain Bacteria; phylum Pseudomonadota; class Alphaproteobacteria; order Parvibaculales; family Parvibaculaceae; genus Parvibaculum. The sequence goes on along the minus strand of CAVOKW010000025.1, from coordinate 1,756 downwards.
CCCCGCCATTAGAAACTCGGGCAGCGCCATTTCAATGGGGCGCAACTGATCAACGCTCAGGTCTTCGAGCGCTTCGGAGACAGACGCGAGGAACCCGGCCAGCACATGACCGATGCCGGCGCGACCCGACAGGTGAATGACTTTGGTAGGAAGGGGCGCCATCAGGCGCGGACGGAAGGCCGAGCGGGGAATATAGACAAGGACCATCCGGCAGTTGGTGTCGAGCGTGAAGGCCGTGTCAGAGCCCACAGCACCATAGACAATGTCACCCGTATTGGCGCGCACATCGGTGCCGCCGTCATGGAAGGTGACACGGCCTTCGAGAAGCGATGTCACCCAGACGCCGTCTTTGCCCGCTTCCTTGTTGATCTCCTGAATGGCGCTGATGTCTTGCGGTGTGGAGATCAATCGCGTGAAGCTCATGCCCGATTGCGCGATGACGGCGGAGAGCACACCATAAGCGCCTTCGTCCGTTGCATGGCCCGTGGGTTTCAGGGCAAGACGCTCCAGCGCCTCCTGCCATGCTTCATAGCGGTCATGCTTTGGGTAAGATTCGGTTGAAAAACGCCAAGCATCCATAAGGTCGCACGCAACTCCTTACTGCACCGCACTTTGCCCATGATGAGCGCTCTTGGTGCAAAAAATTTGTGCAGCCCGGTTCGTCTCTGCCGTCCTGATCGCGTAAAAACGGCGAAAGATCACAACCAGCCTGCAGTCACACCCCTGACTTCGCAAGAAGCGTGCCCGCTGGCCGGTTGTGTAAAATGCGTTGGATTATTTGGGATTTGCCGGAAAAATGTTGCGCGGGATGCGCACATGCACACCCTGCCGCCCGTCCACGACCTGCGTCACGGTGAAGTCCGCCGTGATGCTCATCAAGGAATAAGCATCATTCTTTGACAGGCCGCGCTCCTCGTTAAGGAATTTCAGCATGTCGAGTGATGCGCCGCGCATGGCGACGTCGAGGTCTTCGTCAAACCCGTGCACGATCCAGAATTTCGGCGTCTCAAGCAGCGGCGAGGGGAAGGTGAAGTCTTTGCGCAGCACGATCTGGAAGAGCACATCAAGCGAGGCCTCAATCGCCGTGCCGCTGATCTCGCCGTCGCCCTGCGAAATATGCGGGTCGCCGATGGAGAAGAGCGCACCGTCGACGGCCACGGGATAAAACATTGTCGCCCCCGCGCCAATGCGCCAGTTGTCAATATTGCCGCCATGAGCACCGGGTGGAATGGTGCTCACGCGCCCTTTGACATCGGGAGCGACGCCCGCCGTGCCCAGATGCGGTCGCACGGGCACGCGCACACCGTTCAGGGCCGTCTGGCGGTCACATTCAGGGCAATGGGTAATCTTGCCGGGCGTCTCGTATTTGCCCTGAAAATCATAAGCGTAAAAAGCCTCGGCCTGATTGGTGGCCTTGTCGAGCCTGTAGATTGTCACACGCTCTTTCTCGCCGAATTCCTTGTAGAGATGGCCCCAGTTCGCGGCGAGGTTCGAGCCATAGTCAAAGCGCGGCGTCATGCGCAGGTAACGCACTTCCAGCATGTCGCCGGGCTTTGCATCTTCAACCCAGATAGGCCCCGTCATCAGGTGGACACCGGGATTGCGGTCCGCTTCAGGGATGGTCGTGAAGATGTTGCGCACCGCCTCGTCCATCATGATGTCGGGCGCGTCGCCCGCGTGATGGGTTACGGCTTCAGCCTGAATGAGATCGCCGCTTTTCACTTTGATCACGGGCGCGAGCGAGCAGTAGTCGGAT
>CAVOKW010000024.1:0-35880 GCA_963696585.1 uncultured Alphaproteobacteria bacterium | reverse complement strand
AAGGCCTCAAGGCGCTGAAAGCCTCGCTTGATGGCCCGTTTTCGGCCGCCGTCGAGCTGCTCGGCACCGCCCGGGGCCGCGTCATCGTGACCGGCATGGGCAAATCGGGCCATGTCGGGCGCAAGATTGCCGCCACACTCGCCTCGACGGGCACCCCCTCGCAATATGTCCATCCGGCAGAAGCCGGGCATGGCGACCTCGGCATGATCACAAGCGAGGATGCGATCCTGGGGCTTTCATGGTCGGGGGAAACGGCCGAACTCAGCGCCATCATCGCTTACGCCAAGCGATTCGATATTCCCCTTGTTGCGATCACCGCCGATCCGGCCAGTGCGCTTGGCAGCGCCGCCACGATCTGCCTCGTCCTGCCGCGCGCCGAGGAAGCCTGTCCCAACGGACTGGCGCCGACGACATCGACGACCATGCAGCTTGCATTGGGCGACGCGCTCGCCATTGCCCTGCTCGAACAAAAGGGCTTCAGCGCCAGCGATTTCCGCATCTTTCATCCCGGCGGCAAGCTCGGGGCGAGCCTCCAGCATGTCAGCGACCTCATGCATCAGGGCGAGGCCCTGCCGCTCGTCACCGGCGACAGGCTGATGGCTGACGCCCTGCTCGTCATGTCCCGCAAGGGCTTTGGCTGTCTGGGCATTGTTGATGCGACGGGACAACTTCTCGGCATCATCACCGATGGCGATTTGCGCCGTCACATGGGCGATGGCCTGCTTGCGCGGCGCGCCGAAGAGGTGATGACGCGAAAACCAAAAACCATCACGCCCGTAATGCTCGCCTCCGAAGCACTCAATCACATGAATGCCGCCAAGATCACCAGCATGTTTGTGGTTGAGAACGGCAAGCCTGTCGGCCTCGTCCATATTCACGACTTCCTGCGCGCCGGCGTCGTTTAGGCCCGCGCCATGAATTGCCTCAGCTCATCTGCTTGATGGTGGAGGTGGTGCTGAAGCCCGGCACGATATCGACAATCTCGACACGCCCGCCAAGGCTTTGCACAAACGCCGCGCCGACGATCCTGTCGATCGTATAATCGCCCCCCTTGACCAGCAGATCGGGCTTCAGGGCATGGATCAGCGCTTCGGGCGTGTCCTCTTCAAAGATCACGACAAGATCAACATGGGCAAGCGCGGCAAGCACGGTCGCCCGCGCCATCTCGCTTTGCACCGGGCGGCTCTCGCCCTTGAGGCGCTTGACGGAAGCATCGCTGTTCAGGCCCATGACGAGCCTGTCGCAGCGCGCCCGCGCGGCGCTGATCAGCGCGATATGGCCGGGATGCAGAAGATCAAAACAGCCATTGGTAAAGCCAACGCTCAAGCCCTTGGCCTGCCATGTCGCCACAATATCGCCGGCAAGGTCGCGCGTCACGATCTTGCGCTCGACATGGCTCAGATCATGCTCGTGCAGCTTGGCTTCCAGCTCATCAAGATGCACAACCGCCGTGCCTACCTTGCCAACGACAATGCCGGCGGCCGAATTGGCAATCCGCGCCGCGCTGCGCAGCTCGATGCCCGCGGCCAGCGCACAGGCAAGCGTGGCAACAACCGTGTCGCCCGCCCCGGAGACATCAAAGACTTCACGCGCCTCCGCCTTGAGATGGGTGGCATGACCCATATCAACAACGCTCATGCCATCCTGACTGCGCGTGACCACAACCGCCTTGACGCCGCATTCGGCGATGAGCTGGCGCGCCGCCGCCACCACCTCCTCATCGCTTGCCACAGGCAGACCCGTCGCCTCGCCCAGTTCCTTGCGATTGGGCGTCACGACACTCGCCCCGCGATAGAACGCATAGTCACGCCCCTTGGGATCAACAATCACGGGTACATTCTGGCGGATGGCCGACGCAATGGCCGCGCAGACAAGATCGCCCGACAAGGTGCCCTTGCCATAGTCGGAAATAATCATCACATCGACATCGCGCAGCATCGCATCGACATGGGCGAGCAGCGAACGCCGCGACACATCATTCAGCAAGGCGGTCGTCTCCTGATCGGCGCGCAGGATCTGCTGCCCCATGGAGACAAAGCGCGTCTTGACCGTGGTCGCGCGTGTCGCCTCGACAACGAGCCCGGCATCAAGTCCCGGCAAGGCGCCCAGCATGGCGGCAACCGCATGCCCGGCTTCATCATCGCCGACCAGCGAGGCAAAGCTGACACCGGCGCCCAGAGCCGCCAGATTGCGCACCACATTGCCCGCGCCGCCCAGCATCGCGCGTTCCTCATCGACGCGTAAGACAGGGATCGGGGCTTCGGGTGAAATGCGCTCGACATGGCCATAAACAAACCGGTCCAGCATGACATCGCCAAGGCAGAGCACACGGGCCCGCGCCAGACCCTGAAGATCGGCCAGCACGGGCACTGTCTCAACCGAAGCGGCAATTTTGTCCGTCATGTCTTTCTCAGTTCCATCAGGTCTTGGGTACATCAGGTCTGGGCACATCAGGCCTTGGGTACATCAGGTCTGGGCATATCAGGTCTTGGGTTCATATGCTTGCCGCCGGTGGGCTGGCCTGGCGGGCTGGCATGGCAGGGTGGCATGTTCGGGCAAAAGATAGCTTAATGCCCTGGCCGGTGCCTGACCGATTCTGCGGCGCCCTGTTTAAGGACTTTCGATGCGCCTGCCCAATGGAATCTGGGTCTCGACGCCTAACCCGCCCCGTTTTGAGGGAAAACCCGGCCTGATCCTTGACCGGGATGGTGTGATGGTCCGGGAGACGCATTATCTGCGCGACCCGGCCAAGGTTGCCCTGATGCCGGGTCTGGGCGCGCTTATGGCCTGGGCACGCCAGCAAGGCATGGCGCTTGCCTGCGCCACCAACCAGTCCGGCATTGCCCGGGGCCTGATCTCATGGCCGGATTTTGAGGCTGTGGAAGCTGAAATCACGCGCCAGCTTGCGAGGGTCGGCCATCACCTCGATCTGACGCTCGCCTGCCCCTTTCATCCCGATTTTCCCGGCCCTGCACCTGAGGACGAGGCCCGCTGGCGCAAGCCGGGTCCGGCCATGATTGAACGGATCCTCACCGAGACGGGGATCGATCCCGCCCGCAGCTGGCTCATCGGCGACAAGAAAAGCGACATTGAAGCCGCCCGCGCCGCCGGACTGGCAGGCGCCATCCATGTCGCCACCGGCCATGGCGCGACAGAACGTGACACATTGTCGGCAGGCACTGCCAGTTTCACCGTCCTGCATGCCGATGACCTCTTCCAAGCCCTGAGGCTGTTGCAGGCTGAAATCCCGCAAGCCTGACAAAACGCCCATCTGGTCCGGCTGGCATATGAAGCTCAAGGCATCGTAAAACAGGCGGACAAACGACAGACGACAAACGACAAAGGGAAATGGGGGGAATGGGAATGCCGGAAGAGTTTCGCTACGAGAAAGCCTGGTTGCTCAACAATGAGAAAATCGCCAGCGAGGCGATCGCGCTATGGTCTGAATTCAACATCCTGCCCCGCAACGTCAATCCGGCTGATCGCGCCAGGGAACTCATCACCGTCGCCTATGATGGCGACAGGATGGTCGGCGTCACGACGGGCGAGGTCACTTATTACGAACCCGTGCGCCAGAAGTTTGTTTTCATGCGCATCTTCATTCATCCCGATTACGAGAAGGGCGGCGTATCGGTGCCCTTGACGATTGCCGCACGCGAAGACCTGCGCCAATGGTCAATCGACAATCCCAACCTGAAGATTGCAGGCTATGGCGCCGTCATCACCGCGCCGGGCTATGGCGAAAAACCTTACCTGCCTGCGGGTCTCTACCCGGTTGGCTATACGCCGGACGGTCATCAGATCCGGCTTTACTGGTTTGAGCATTTCCGCCTGCCGCTCACCATGCCCGCCATCCCACCGGGCCTGCACCGCTGATCAGCTCGCGCTCACCTTGGCTTTTTGCGCCATATAAGCGCGCCAGCCGCCCAGCGCGGTTATATCCTGTGCACCGGCCAGGCCGCTGCTTTCGCAGAGGAACCCCTTGACCTTGCGCCCGCCCGCAACCTCAAGCGTGCCGATGCAGAGCGGCGATGGCACGCCCGCCATGAAGCTGCCGAATTGGGGGCGCGGCAGACGCCATATTTCAATTTCGATGGCACCGCCATCCTGATCGACCCGCACCAGCCCCGGCCTGAAGGGCGGCCCGCCCGCCAGCGCATAAAAGCGATAGCTCGCCGCCGTCCTGGTGCGCTCAAGAAAAATTGCGCCACGTGAGGTCAATTCATGATTGAGCGGCAACCCCGACATATGCGCGCCGACAACAGCGATCTCGATGAAACTCTCATCATCAATGCGCCGATTAAGCGCAGGCGCGCCCGGCGCCAGCGCCAGCGCCGTTTCGAAACGCTGGGCGATCTCGACAAGACGCGCCTCGCCAAAGGCTGAGGCGCAAAGCGTGATGCCGAAGGGCAAGCCGTTCACACCAATGCCAGCCGGAATGGCAAGCCCCGAGAGATCGAGCAGGTTCATGAAATTGGTATAGATGCCAAGACGCGAATTGAGCTTGATCGGCTCCTTGGCAATCTCATCGACCCTGTAACTCGTCGGCGCTGTCGGTACGGCCAGCACATCAATGTCGGCGAGCAGATTGGCGACGATGCGGCGCAGTTCTTCGAGCCTGTAGAAGGTCGCAAACGCCTCGACCGCCTTCTTGTCGTCGCCCTTGAGGATGATCCCGGCGACCGTCGCATCCACATCCCCCGGATGATCCTTGATGAAGGCGCCAACCGCCGCCATGCGCTCGGCAACCCAGGGCCCCTCATAAAGCAGCGCCGCCGTTTCACGGAACGGCGCAAAATCAATACGCCTTGCCCGGCCGCCAAGCGATTCAAGTCGCTCGACCGCCTCCCCAAACAGGCGCTCGGCCTCGCCATCACCAAAGAACGACAAGTCCGCCGCGCGTGGCACGGCGAAAGTGAAGCTTGCTCCCGGCACCAGCGGCCCTTCCGGCATACGGGCGCGGGCATAGGCGTCACGCGGATCAAACCAGGCCGCCTGATGAAAAATCGCCGCCGCATCGCTCGCATTGAGCGCAAATATCGAAACGCAATCAAGCGACCGGCAGGCCGGCACCACGCCATGCGTCGAGAGCAGGCCGCGTGTGGGTTTCAATCCGACGATATTGTTGAAGCCTGCCGGCACGCGGCCCGAACCGGCCGTGTCTGTGCCCAGCGCAAAGCTGACGAGACCTGCGGCAACAGCCACCGCCGAGCCTGACGAGGAGCCACCCGAAATATGCTCGCTGTTGAAAACCGATCGCGGCGCGCCATGCGGAGACCTTGTCCCGACAAGACCCGTCGCAAACTGATCGAGATTGGTCTTGCCCATCGGCATCGCGCCCGCTGCAATCAATCGCGCCACGACTGTTGCATTCGCCGCGGGCATATAGGCATAGGCGGGACAGGCCGCCGTCGTTGGCAATCCCGCCAGATCAATATTGTCCTTGATCGCAAAGGGCAGACCAAAAAGCGGCAAGCGTGCCTTCTTCTCGCGCGGCAAGGCATCGAGCGAGCGGGCATGCGCGATCACATCTTCAGGCGAGACGCGGGATATCCAGACCGCCTTGTCGCCATAGGTCTCGATGCGCGACAGGGCCTCAACGGCCACATCCTCGGCGCGAATCCCGGCTTCATAGCCCGCCTTGAGCGCCGAGATGGAAAATGACTGCCCCTTCATGACACCACCTCATTTGCAATCAGCGTGACCAGGGCCTGGCCCGCCTGCACCATCTTGCCCGGCGCACAATGGACTTCATGGACGCGCCCCGCCTGCGATGCCTTGACCTCGATTTCCATTTTCATCGATTCCAGAATGATGAGCGATTGATTGGCAAGAACATCGTCACCCGGTTGAACACCGACCGACCAGACATTGCCCGGCACGCTTGCCTCGACAAGAAACCCGCCCGGCGGCAGGTCCGAAATGATATCGGGCGCCGCATCCATCGGCTCGGCATCCGCCACCACAAGCCCGGCCCGTTCCCAGGCATCGCGCTCGGCGGCAAAGGCCGCCCGCTGATGCGTCTGAAAGGCGCGGATCTCGGCTTCGTTCGTTTTGAGGGTGGCGAGATAATCGCTCAGCCGGAAACGCGCTTCTTCCACACGCACGTCATAGTCGCCATGCGGGAAACGGGCCCGGGCATCGAGCAGCTCATCGGCTGTGACCGGGAAAAAACGGATGCGATCAAAAAACCGCAACAGCCATGGCTTGCCCGCTTCAAAATTACCGCCCGAGCGCCATGTATTCCACATCTGCACCGTGCGTCCGAAAAGCTGATAGCCGCCCGGCCCCTCCATGCCATAAACGCACATATAGGCCCCGCCAATACCGACAGCGTTTTCCGGGGTCCAGGTGCGTGCCGGATTGTATTTTGTCGTGACGAGCCTGTGGCGCGGATCAAGCGGCGTCGCCACCGGTGCGCCGAGATAAACATCGCCAAGCCCAAGCACCATATAGTCAGCGTCAAAAATGATGTTCTTCACATCCTCAAGGCTGTCGAGCCCGTTGATGCGGCGGATAAACTCGATATTGCTCGGGCACCATGGCGCATCAGGCCGCACAAGCGTCTGATATTTGAGCACCGCCTCTTGCGCGGCGGCATCGTCCCATGACAAGGGCAGATGCACGATACGGCTTGGCACTTCAATGTCGGATGTTGCGGGCAATAACCGCTCGACATGCTCGACAAGTGCCAGCAGCTCTTTGCCTGAAATGATATCGGGATCAAAATGCAACTGCAGCGAGCGGATGCCCGGCGTCATTTCGAGAAGGCCCGGCACATGGCGCGCAATCAGCGCCTCCATCATCGCATGGGCACGAAAGCGCAGCGCAAAGTCGAGCACCATCGGGCCATATTCGATAAGCAGATAATCGTCCCCCGCCCGGCGATAGGTGACCGCCGTTTCCAGATCGTCAATACGCCCGAGGATCGCGCTGTCATGGGCAGGCAGCGCAAAGGCAACCGGCGCCGGTTTCACAAGGCTCGAAATCCAGGCCTCTTCCTGCACCCGCAGCGCATCGGCTTCAGCGTCGCCGATGCGGCGGAACCGGACCTTGTCGCCGGGCTTGAGCTGACCGAGTTTCCACAGATCCGCCTTGGCAAGTGTGGCGGGACAGACAAATCCGCCAAGGCTCGGTCCGTCTGGCCCCAATATGATCGGCATGTCGCCGGTGAAATCGATCGTGCCGACAGCATAGGCATTGTCATGAATGTTGGAGGGATGCAGCCCCGCCTCGCCGCCATCCTTGCGCGCCCATTTTGGCTTGGGGCCAATGAGCCGCACGCCGGTGCGCGCCGAATTGTAATGCACTTCATAAGCGGTCGAGAACAGGGTCTCGATATCGTCTTCCAGAAAATAATCCGGAGCGCCATGGGGTCCATAAAGCGCGGCGATGTCCCATTCATGCGTCAACGTCGGACGGTTCGCCTCGGCAAGTCCTGACCAGACGGGTTCCTGCGTCGCGCCTTGCTCGCAAAGCCGCAACACATCCCCCGTTTTCACGGCGCCCGTGGCATGCCCGCCAAAGCGCCCGAGCGTGAAGGCCGAACGCGAGCCGAGATAAAGCGGCGCATCAAAGCCGTGACGCACGGCAAGATAGCTGCGCTGACCGGCGCCCGCAATCTGACCAAGCTGCAAAACCTGACCCGCCTTGACGGCGACAGGTTGCCAGAAAGCAACCTCGACCCCATCCAGTCGCGCGGGCATCAAGGCGCCCGTCAAGGCCATCACGCAATCAGAGCGGAAAGCGAGTGTCGGCCCGGTCAGCATCATCTCAAGCGCGGCGGCCTTGTCATCATTGCCGACGAGACGATTGGCGAGCCGGAACGAGACGCCATCCATCGGACCCGAAGGCGGCACACCGACATCCCAGTAACCGATCCGTCCGGGATAATCCTGCAAGGTCGATTGCGCGCCGCCCGAGAGAACATCAAGCGCAGGCGCGGTCGAGACGAACCCGGCAAGCGTGGAAGTGAGCATCACACCGGCATGAAAATCGGGTGAGGCCGCAATCTGGCGCAGATAGGCGAGATTGGTTTCGATGCCATAGACATGCGAGTCCGCAAGTGCTGCTTCAAGTCTGGCGACAGCTTCGGCGCGCGTCGCGCCCTTGACGATGATCTTGGCGAGCATCGGATCATAAAAGGGTGAAACCTCGCTCCCCGTTTCAATCCAGCCATCAACACGGATATCGGCGGGGAACGTCACTTGCGTCAGCAAACCCGAGCATGGCTGGAAATTGCGGCCCGGATCTTCCGCATAAAGCCGGACTTCAATCGCATGGCCCCTGGGCTCACGCGCATGGAAATCCAGCGCCTCGATCTCGCCTGCCGCTTCCTTGACCATCATCTCGACAAGATCAAGCCCCGTCACTTCTTCGGTCACCGGATGCTCAACCTGCAAGCGCGTGTTCACTTCAAGGAAATAGAACTTTTTTTCATCCTCGTCATAGATGAACTCGACCGTGCCCGCCGAGGCATAACCCACCGTCTCGCCAAGACGGATCGCGGCCTGATGCAAGGCCTGACGCATTTCTTGCGAAATATTGGGCGCAGGGGTTTCTTCCACCACTTTCTGATTACGGCGCTGCGCCGAACAATCGCGTTCCCCGAGCGCGATGACGCCACCGCGACGATCCCCAAATATCTGCACCTCGATATGGCGGGCGCGAGCGACGTATTTCTCGATGAAGAGCCCGGCATCCCTGAAATTGGCAAGCGCCAGCCGCTTCACTGTCTCATAGAGCCTCGGCAGATCATCGGCGCCATGGCAGAGCTGCAAGCCGATGCCCCCACCCCCCGCCGTGCTTTTCAGCATCACCGGATAGCCAATACGCGCGGCTTCGGAAAGCGCATGATCGAGATCATGGATAAGGCCGGAGCCGGGCAACAGCGGCACGCCACCCTTCTGCGCCAGCTCACGCGCCGTGTGTTTCAGGGCAAAGGCACGCATATGCGTTGGCGTCGGGCCGATAAACTGGACGCCTTCGCGATCCAGCGCTTCGGCAAAGTCCGGATTCTCGCTTAAAAATCCATAACCCGGATGTACCGCCTCTGCGCCCGTGATGTGAACCGCGTGCAGGATCGCTTCCACATTGAGATAGCTCTCGGCAACATTGGCCGGGCCAACGCGAACCGCTTCATCCGCCTCGCGCACATGCGGCGCGAAACGATCCGCATCGGAATAGATCGCAACCGAGGCCACACCCATCGATTTGAGGGTGCGAATGACCCGAAGCGCAATCTCGCCGCGATTGGCAATCAATACTTTCTTGAACATGACATGCTCCAGAGGGGAACGCGAACGCTCACCTCTCCCAGATAAGAGTGCGGATGGGTGTCGGATTGAAACCGTTGCAGGGATTGTTGACCTGCGGGCAATTGGAGATGACGACGAGAATGTCCATCTCGGCGCGCAGCTCCACATAATCCCCCGGCTTCGACATGCCATCGACAATGGCAAGCGTCCCATCCGGCTCGATCGGCACGTTCATGAAGAAGTTGATATTGCTGACCAGATCGCGCTTGGTCATGCCATGGCGCGACAGCTCCATGACAAAGTTATCGCGGCAGCTATGCATGTATTTCTTGTCATGACCAAAGCGCACCGTATTGCTCTCGGCGCTGCAAGCCCCCGCCGAGGTGTCGTGCCCGCCCGCCGTATCGGCAAGCATTGTCGCCATCAGGCGGCCTTCGCTTGAGAGGAGCTTGGTGCCTGCAATGATGTAAGGCGTGCCTTGCGCGCGGATCGTGTCTTGTGCGCTATAGCGTTCTTCATGGTCATGGGCGGCATAAAACAGCGTGTCAACCGCTTGCTGACCTTCAAGATCGACAATGCGCAGGACCTGGCCCGTCTTCAACAGATGCGACCAGGGTTGATTGGCCGGAACCACAAAATCATGAATTGCTGAATCAGGATGACGCGGACTCATTTGGCGCCTCCCGAAAGGCTGGCGACCAACGCATCCGTATTGTCAAAGCCACGCTGCGCCTCTTCGCAGGACGACCGGCAAAAATCATCCGCCAAAGCAGGCGCTTTCCACATTACGAGTTCAAGCGGTGAAGCTTCATACCCCCCCGGCGACAGGGGATGGGGACAATTGGAAACGAAAACCAGCACGTCCATTTCAGCGCGCAAATCAACATAGTCGCCTGCGCGCGCGCCCGGACCCTGCCAGATCAATTGGCCTTGCCCATCAACAATGACTGGCGCAAAAAGCGTCAGACAGGGCGCAATATCGGCCCGCGACAAGCCATGCTTGCTCGCCTGCAAAATGAAATTGCCGCGCGTGTGACGCAGGCTCGCATCGCCATATTTTTCCTGATTGGTCAGTGCCGTCGAACCGCCCGTCAACGCATCATGCTGGCCATAACTGTCATCCGTCAGGGAGGCAAGCACGCGCCCCATATCCGAATAAAGGAGCTTGCCGCGATGCAGCCTGGCGCTCCATTGCAGCTTGACGGTATCGCCCGCATTGAAACGCTCGGTTGGATCCGCCGCGTTGAACAGGAGCAGGCTCACACCCTTGGTGATGGCGCCCGCCCGAAGGCGCAATGTCATGCCCCGCGCCAGACGTCCCGACCAGCCCCAGGATCCCGGCACGCTTTCGCGCCCCACAATCAGCTTCTCGTCAATCACGACCGGATTGCGGCCGGCTTCACTGAAATCGCGCCTTGCGGCTTTGCCTTTTTGATAAAGCGCCTCATAGCGTGCCTTCTCGGCGGCGTAGCGCTCGCGGGGAGATGCCTCTGTCATCTCAGTCTCCTGTCGTCATTCGCATGGGTCTGTTGCGCCATGCGCCGGCACCGCTTGTGGCACCGGTCAGAGGCCTGGCCGTCCAGGCATTGTCCCCTTACCGGGGGCTTCTAAAACTTTGCCGGGTCGTCCCGGCAAAGGAAAAACAACTAGACGGCCGCGAGAGTGCCGAGAGAAAGGGCCGGTGCCATATCAGAGATTGGCGCGGCCGGCCTGGCCACAGGCGGCGTTTTGCCATCGACCTTCAAATCAAAGGTGATCGTCGCGCCATAGGCCTTCAGTTCTTCGGGCCGGTTGCGCCGACGATCAAAGGCGATGACGCGTGTGCCGAGTTTGAAGGCTTCCGAGAGATCATGCGTCACCATGAAGATGGTCATGGCGGTCTCGTGCCAGAGCTTCAGCAATATCTCATGCACTTCCGCGCGTATGCCGGGATCAAGCGCCCCGAAAGGTTCATCCAGCAGCAGGATTTTCGGCTTCTTGATCAGCGCCTGCGCAATGGCGAGCCGCTGCTGCATGCCGCCTGAAAGCTCGGACGGATATTTTTTGGACGCCGCCTCAAGACCGACTGATTTCAGCATCTCCATGGACGCCTCGCGCGCCCCGCGCCGGGCGCGACCGAACAGCCGCCCGGTGACGGGGCTTGCGCCAAACTCAAGTCCGAGCATGACATTTTCAAGCGCACTCAGATGCGGAAAAACCGAATAGCGCTGAAATACCACGCCGCGATCCGGCGAAGGTTCGGCTTGCAGCGGCACCCCGTCAATCAGGATGGTGCCCTTGCTCGGTGCTTCATCGCCAAGCAGCATCCTGAGAAACGTGGATTTGCCGCAGCCTGAAGGGCCGACCAGCGAGATGAATGAACCGGGTTCGGCAACAAAATTGATATTCTCGAGGACCGTCTGATCGGAATAGGACTTCCAGACATTTTCAACGCACACAACGGTCATGAACTAGTTTCCCTGCCCGCGATACATCCAGCCAAAAAAGCCGCGCTGCACGCCGCGCAACATCAGATCAAGCATGAAGGCGAGAAGCGTGATCCACGCCACATAAGGCAGGATCACATCCATGGCGAGATAGCGCCGCATCAGGAAGATGCGATAGCCAAGCCCGGAATCCGCAGCAATCGCTTCCGCCGCAATCAGAAACAGCCAGGCCGCACCCAGCGACAGCCGCACACTGTCAAGCAGGCGCGGCATCATTTGCGGCACAACAATGCGAATGATGATCTGCCATGTCGAAGCGCCAAGCGTTTGCGCCTTGATGATTTCCTCATGCGGGATTTCTTGCGTGCGAAGCGCAAGGTCGCGAATGATATAGGGCAGAATGCCGACAACGATCAGCACCACCTTGGCGAGTTCCCCAAGGCCGAAAGCGATAAACAAAACCGGCAACACCGCCAGCGGCGGGATCATGGAAACGACACTGGTGAAGTAATGCAGCGTCGCACGCACATAAGGGATGAGCCCCTGCAGGATGCCGATGATGCCGCCCAGCAATGTTGCAATGGCAACGCCGGTGGCAAGCCGGAACAGGCTCGCCACCGTGTCCTCCCAGAGCAGGTAATTTCCTGATCGGGGATCGGGGGAAAAAGCCATGCGCGAAATCGCTTCGGAAATCGTTGACCAGGCCGGCAACAGCTTGTCGCTGGGATTGACGGCCAGTCGTGCTTCCGAGGCGATCATGTAAGCCAGCAAGGCGAGGGCGAAGGGCAGGCAGAGCAGCAAGAGCCTGCCCAGCGCATCCGGCTTGCGGTTGATCAGACGACGCGCGGCTTGTTTCGTCATTTGGGGTTAGAGCTTTCCATCCGCCGCCAGTTTCATGAACTCGGTGGTGAAGCGCAGCTTCACATTGCCCGTGTCGCCGACAACCGAGCCATCAGGCATCTCGATACCAACAACATCAGGAGACGGCGCATTATTGCCAAGCAGGGCGTGATCGAAGAGGAACTTCGTCACTTCCCTGGTGATCGTGGGCATGTTTTCGCTGCTCGCAAAGGCCACTGCATAAGCCGGCTCATAGAACATCTTGGTGGTGGCGAGCTGCGCCTCGAAGCCCGCAAGGTCCGTACCTGACGCCTTGCCCATGGCTTCACGCGCCGCTTTGCCTTCCGGCGTATCCGACGACATGATTTTCATCGTCTCAAACCAGATGCCGGTCAAAGCCTTGCCGAGCGCCGGATTGTCTTTCAGCGTCTGCGTGTTGACGACGGCAAGGTCCTGGATTTCGCCGGGAATCCTGCTGGAATCAAAAACACTCGTGGCATTCGGCTCGGCCAGAATCTCGGCAACAATCGGGTTCCAGGTCACAACCGCCGTCACATCCGATGTCTTGAAGGCCGCAGCCATATCGGCATCAGACGTGTTGACGACCTTGATGTCTTTTTCGCTCATGCCGAGCGTTTCAAGGCCGCGATCGAGAAGATATTGCGAGACAGACAATTCAACGAGATTGACCTTCTGTCCCCTGATTTCCGAAAGCAGCTTCTTGTCTTTCAGAATGATCGCGTCATTGCCGTTGGAATAATCGCCAACGATAAGCGCTGTCGTATCAACGCCGCCAACAGAGGGAATGGCGAGCGTGTCGATATTGGTCGCCGTCACGCCATCAAAGGCACCAGCCGTGTACTGATTGATCGATTCGATATAATCGTTGAACTGAACGACATCGATCTTGATGCCATATTTATCGGCCCATTTCTTGACGATGCCATTGTCTTGCGCCCACCCCCAGGGCATCCAGCCGACATAGATCGACCAGGCAAACTTGAACTCTTTTTTCGGCGCTGCTTCTGCCGATGAAAGCGGCGACAGCGTCATGGCGCCAATGGCAACCGCTGCCGCGATTGTCTTGAAATATCTGGCGGTAAAGAATTTCATATGTCCGTCCTCCGGATCGAGTGATCTCGTGAATAGTCGGAGGATCGGCATGACAAGGCGGTGTGTAATGCCAATCCCCGCATTACGTCCGTCTCCCGGGCTTTTATCCCGCCGTGTACCCTGGCCGCTGTTCACCGACCGGGTTGCGGCTCTCGGACCAGACACCTCGCCATTGCGAGGCCGGAACCCTAGCCGCTGCCAACGACTGTCATCGCAAGCCCTGTGCCACATGGCAAAGCGCGCCAAGCCGCCATTTTCGGAGGAGCAAGGATCAAAAGCGGCTTAGAAATGATGCATACCCCGCCGCGAGACAGCCTAAATTATAGGCATATATGAAATCCGCTCAGAAAAAGGGCAAACGGGCTATCGGTCACTTCCGATGCGGCTCGGCCGAAAACTCAGCCGATTTTGCCGATTTGAGCGCCTCGACCTGCGTCTCGGAGGCCGATTTGAGGGGCCGCGCCGCCGCAACAGCCTGATCATCCGAGGCTTGATCGAAAAACGTATAAGACAGCGTGATCGTGTGAATGCCTTTGGCGTCGATGTCGCTCAGCATCTCCGGGTCGACATAGAAGACGACCGGCATCCGCGCCGTCTCGCCCGGTGCGAGTTTTTCCTGCTCAAAACAGAAGCATTGCGTCTTGGTGAAGTAGAAACCCGCTGCGCCAGGCGTGACGTTATAGGTCGCCCGGCCAACAATCGTTCGGTCGGACTTGTTGGTGGCGAGGAAATAGACCGTTGTCGGCAAGCCGATATGCGTGACGACGCTCACCTGTTCAGGCCTGAAATCCCAATCAAGCCCCGGCGCCACATTGGTATCAAACCGCACAGTGATTGTCGGCCCGATGGCGTCCGGCACCGCCTCCAGCGAGCGATTGACGCTCACCGTGCCGCCATATCCCGTCGCGGCGCAAAACATGCGGTAAAGCGTTGGCGAATAGATCACGGCAACGCTCATCATGCTGAGCAGCGCGATGGACAAGGCAAGCGAGGGGATCTGGTCTCGGGTAATGAGTTTCATGGGCCGGAAAATAGGGTTCTCATGGCCCCTCGGCAACCAATTCTCTGCGTGACGCATTGCCACGCAACGCCCAAGCCATGTTAGGAATGGGGCAAGCCTGGAAATAAGAGCCAAAGCGCCCGCGAGAGGCGCGAGGGAATAAGGAAGTGGGGGAACCTTGTCTCAGCATAATCTGCCCAAAAATGCCGCCTTGGGCATTGCCGTCGTGACGTTGATCGCCATGGCCGCGCCCGTCGCGCCCGCTCTGGCCGGGGATATCCCGGAAATGGTGGTCACCGCCACAGGCTTTGGCACACCGCGCAAAACCCATGCGGGCAATATTTCAAAAATCAGCGCTGACGACATCGCGCAGACCCATGCCGAACAACCAGCCGAGCTGCTCAATCGCCTGCCCGGTCTCAATATCGAACAAGGCAGCGGCGTCGAGCATCTGACGGCCATTCGCTCGCCCGTTCTCTCCGGGGGGGCGGGGGCGGGCTCATTCCTCTATCTCGAAGATGGTGTGCCGATGCGCGCGGCGGGCTTTGGCAATGTCAATGCCCTGATGGATGCAATGACCGAAGAAGCCGCTGGCATTGAGGTCATTCGCGGGCCCGCAAGTGCGCGCTATGGCTCCAATGCGGTTCATGGCCTCATCAATGTGTTGAGCGCCCCACCCTCGCTCGAACCGGAAGCCGAACTCACCACCTGGTTTGGCGCACATGACATTCTGCATCTGCAAGGCACAGCCTCGACAAGCATCATCGATGGCGATGAAACCTCCGGCATCCGTGGCAGCTTTGCGCTTGAGCATGACGGCGGCGCACGCGCCCGGTCAGGCTATGACCAGCAAAAGGCGCAGTTGCGTTACGACTATAACCATCTCGACAAATCGCTCACCGCGACTTTTAACGCCGTCAACCTCAATCAGGAAACGGCGGGCTATGTGTCGTCCTATACCGACGATGCCATCCGGAAATCCAACCCCGATCCGGAAGCCTATCGCGACGCCTGGGCGATACGCACCGCAATACGGCTTGAGCAGCGTTATGACGACAAGTCAAAGCTCGTCTTGACGCCTTACGCGCGCAACAACGCGATGAACTTTCTGATGCATTTCCAGACTGGCAGGCCTGTGGAAGAAAATGCGCATAAAAGCATCGGTTTGCTTTCAAGCTATTTCATGCCGATTGGCAAGGCGCACTCGCTCATCATCGGGCTTGATAGCGAGATGACCGATGGCAGGCTCAGCGAAATCCAGGAGAGCCCGACAACCGGCACTTATGTCACCGGCACGCATTACGACTACACGGTGCAAGCCCTCGTCATCGCGCCCTATCTGCATTCAGTCTGGCAACTGACACCCTCAACGCAAATGACGACCGGCGCCCGCTTTGAGTTCACGCGTTACGATTATCACAATCAGGCATCGACCGGCATCACCGGGCGTTTCCTGCGTGCGGCCGATTCAATTGATACGTTTTCTGACTTCACGCCCAAGCTCGGCTTCACGCAAATCTTCAATGACAGCGTGACAGGCTTTCTCAATCTGGCGCGTGGCAGCCGGGCACCACAGACAACGGACATGTATCGCCTGCAATCCAAGCAGACCCCGGGTGAGGCAAAATCGGAAAAGATCGACAGCCTCGAAATCGGTGCCCGCGGTCGGATCGGCGCTCTGTCCTATGAGACCGCATTCTTCGCCATGAAGAAACGTAATTTCTATTTCCGCGATGCCGACGGGTTCAATGTCTCTGATGGCAAAACCAACCATCTGGGCATCGAAACGGAAGTCTCAGCGCCGCTTTTTGCCGGCTTTGATATTGCCGGCTCCGCAACCTATGCCCGCCACACTTATGATTTTGACAATATCGTCACGATCCTGAGCAACTCGACCGAGGCAATCCATAAGGGGGACGATGTCGACACGGCCCCACGCACCATCGCCAGTATGCGGCTTGGATATGATTTTGCCGATGGCCAGGGTCGCGGCGAATTGGAATGGGTTCATATGGGCGCATACTGGATGGACGCCTCCAACACGGTGCGCTATCCCGGCCACGACATCTTCAACCTGCGCATGAACTGCAGCCTCAACGAAAACATCACTCTGTTTGGCAAGGCAACGAACCTGTTCGACAAACGCTATGCTGATCGCGCCGACTATTTTTTCTCGACCGCGCGATATTTTCCCGGCGACGGGCGCGGTTTTGAAGCGGGCCTGACATTGCGCTTCTGACCTTGCGCTTCCGAGCCCCCGTATAAAGGCGAAAGAACATTGGGCGGATGCCCCGCCTTGCTCTAATCTGAAGCGCCATGCAGGGATTTTTTACACACTTCTGGCCACTGCTGCTCGCCTTGATCCAGATTGCCGCCATGGCAGGCGCTGCGATCCATGCGATCCTGACGAAAACCGATGAACGCGCCGCGGCGGGCTGGGTGGGCTTGATCGTGCTCGTTCCCTTTGTGGGCTGGCTCGTCTATCTGCTCATCGGCGTCAATCGCATTGAGCGACGCGCCCTGGAAATGCGCGGCAAGAAACACAAAGCCTATTTTCCAATCCCCGTGCCGACGGCAGATCATTCCGACCATCCGATGATCCCCGCGCCCGCGCCCGAACTTGCAAGTCTTGCCCGCTTCGGGCAGCAGATTCTGACCGAGCCCCTTGAACCCGGAAACGCGCTGCGCATTCTCGTCAATGGCGACGAAGCCTTCCCCGCCATGATCGAGGCGATCAACAGCGCCGAACGATCCCTTGCCCTCTCGACCTATATCTTCAATAACGACAAAGCCGGTCAGCAATTCCTGGCAGCGCTCATCAAGGCGCAGGAGCGCGGGGTGCGCGTGCGCCTGCTGATTGATGGCGTTGGCTCCTGGTATTCCTTCCCCTCGCTCATCCCGCTCCTTGAAAAGAGCAACCTCAATTACGCTCGCTATCTGCACTCTTTCATGCCGTGGCAGATGCCTTATCTCAACATGCGCAACCACCAGAAGATCATGGTGGTGGACGGCAAGACCGGTTTTACCGGCGGCATGAATATTTCCAAAGGCAATCTGATTGCCGACAAGCCCGATCACCCCATACTCGATCATCATTTTGAAGTGCGCGGCCCTGTCGTCGGACAACTCATGTCCACATTCGCCAATGAATGGAATTTCACGACCGGCGAAGTGCTGGGCGGACCGGACTGGTTCCCCGATATCGAACCCTGCGGCAATATTCTGGCGCGCGGCCTTGCTGCCGGGCCCGATCTCAGTCAGAACCCCATTCGCTGGACCATGCTTGGCGCCATCGCGCAGGCCCGACACCGTATTCGCATCGTCACGCCCTATTTCGTACCCGATGCCGTGCTGCGCACAGCGCTCAGTGTGGCCGCCATGCGCGGCATTTCAGTTGACGTCGTCCTGCCGCAGAATAACAACCTGCCCTATGTGGCCTGGGCCTCTGCCCCGCAGCAGGAATGGATTTCACGCTCGGGCTGCCGCGTCTGGAAAACACACGGTCCCTTTGCGCATTCCAAACTCATGACAGTCGATGGCGAGTGGACGATGATCGGTTCGGCCAATTGGGATGATCGCAGCCTGCGGCTGAACTTTGAATTCAATCTGGAATGCTACGGCCATGAATTTGCCGAGGCGATCAACAGGCTGATAGACAGGAAGATTGCAGCCGCCACGCCCATTACCTATGCCGAACTGGCCGCACGTCCCTTCATGATAAGGTTGCGAGACGCCGCCATGCGGCTTGCCTCGCCTTATCTTTGAAGCTGACTGGCTTCGAGTCGCTGCGCATCAGCCGGCAAGGCTTCGATATCGAAGTGCCCGATTTGTTCGGGCTTTCTCATCGACGGCAGCGCCGCTTCATAAGTGATACGACAAGCGATGCGGCGAATACCCCGCCCTTGCAGCGCAAGTATGACGGCCCGACAGTGGGCTTCGGAAAACCGTGAGTCGATTTGAAAATGTTGACGGCGGGCGCTGATATTATCGAGCGTCGCCTGATCCGGCGGCAGCAAGAGGAGCGGATGGGCGCCATCTTGTGACTTGATCTCGTTTGCCACCTCGCGCAACTGGAGCCTGCGAGATGCGTCTGCATCAACTTGTTCAGTCGATCCTCGACGCTCGCTCTCCGGATATCTTCCGACATCTCATGATCTGACGCACTTTCTTGTGTTTTTCGCGTCAAACCAAGGAACGAAAACAGCTTCTTGAACATATCTGCCCCAGGAAATTGGCCGCCTTCACAACGCCCTGGGCAAAAGTCACCATTCTTCCATATGAATATGATTCACACAGACTTACAATGCAGCGTCTGCGGAAAATGGGCCACGCCGCTGCGTTATCAGATAGACTGGACAGGCTTTGCCATCATCTGGCGGCAATCCACCAGCGACACGCAGGACGGAGCGCCACACAGATCGACAGGGGACGGAATAAATGACCCAGAAGACTCAAGAACAGGCCGAGATCGAAAAACTGAAAAGCGAGATCGAGCGCCTGCAGTCGGCGCTTGCCGCGATTGAGGCGCAGCAAAACGATGCTGCAACGCACGCATCATTCTCCCGCGAGGATTTCGACCAGATCGGGGAGAAGGTTCAAGAAGGCGTGCAGGAGCTCCAACGTCAGATCGACGCCAATCCTGTTCCCAGCGCGCTGATGGCTTTCGTGCTTGGTTTCCTGATCGCCCGTGTCTTCCAACGCTGAGGCCCACAAAATGCTTGACCCGACACCCAACCTTCGCAAGCTCGCCGACGCCGAATTGATGCGGATTGAACTGGAGACGCGACGTCTCATCCGACGCACGCTCTGCGTTGGCGCGTCACTCGTGCTGGCGGCCATAGCACTTGTGATGTTCAGTATCGGCGGATTTTACGCCCTGACAGAGACCTATGGCCCTGTGATCGCGGCCTTCATCATGGCTGGAGGTTTGGCATTGGCCTGCCTGCTGGCGCTCTATTTCGCCTTCAAGTCACCAGGCCGCGCCGCCAAACTTGAAATGCAACTGGCGGCGCAGGCAATCGAGAATGCGCGCGACCATGTCAAAGCGGACGCCTCTGCCATCGAGCGCGAACTAGATCGCCTGAGCATGGGGCTTCTGAGCCTCGTGCGTGGTCAGTCCGGCAGCGGCATGCCTGCCCTCACCATGTTGATCGGCGTACTCGCGACCTTAAGCCCGAGCCTGATGCGCGTTCTCAAGCATTTTTTCAAACGCGACTAGTCAACTGCCTCGACCACCATGACCGAGCCATCAAGATCGCATACGCGAACCTTCGCGCCCGCAGGCGCGTCGGTACCGCGCGCCATCCAGTAGCCATCGCCGATTTTCAGTCGGCCCCGACCATTCTCGATCGGCTGATCCAGCGTGAAGACGTCGCCAATATATTCACGTCCCCGCTGATTGAGATTCGGGTGATCGCTCATGATGGGATTAAGATCGAGATAGCGCCGCGCGGCCCAGACAAAAACGACCGAAAGAATGGCAAAGACGGCAATTTGCCAACTGACCGCAAGCGGCAGAAAAAGCACGATAACACCAACAGACATGGCGGCGGCGGCCAGCCAGATGAAAAACACACCCGGCGCCAGCAACTCGAGAATGCCAAGCACTGCCGCGACGATCCACCATGCCCATTCACCCATCATGCTCATGAATGACGCATCCTCCGGCATTGTTACTCTCCGCCCGCACGCGGGACGGAGCCGCCCGCGCCACCATTGCGCGCGCCGCTCCTGCCGACATCGCCCCCAAAGGCCTCGCGCGCCAATTCCCCTATGCCGCCAAGCGCCCCAATGATGCTTGAGGCTTCAAGCGGCATCAGGATCACACGCTGATTGGGCGCACTGGCAATTTCCTTGAGCGCTTCGACATATTTTCCGGCGATAAAATAGTTCACCGCCTGAACATTGCCATTGGCGATGGCCTCACTGACCATCGTTGTCGCCTTGGCTTCGGCTTCCGCCTCCCGTTCGCGCGCCTCGGCATCACGATAGGCCGCTTCGCGCCGACCTTCAGCTTCGAGAATCGCCGCCTGCTTTTGACCCTCCGCTGCCAGAATGGCGGCCTGACGGCGGCCCTCAGCTTCCAGAATCGAGGCGCGCTTTTCACGTTCCGCCTTCATCTGACGCGCCATGCTGTCCACAATATCGCGCGGCGGCGCAATATCCTTGATTTCGATGCGTGTCACCTTGACGCCCCAGGGATGGGTCGCCTCGTCAACAACCGTGAGCAATCGCGCATTGATCGAGTCGCGTTGCGACAAAAGTTCATCGAGATCCATGCCGCCCATGACCGTACGCACATTCGTCATGGTCAGGTTGAGGATGGCGAGTGTGAGTTGATTGACCTCATAAGAGGCCTTGGCCGCATCCAGCACCTGATAGAAAACCACACCGTCAACTGTCACCATGGCATTGTCGCGCGTGATGACTTCCTGGCTCGGCACATCAAGCACCGTTTCCATCATGTTCATCTTGTTACCGATGTTATCGATGAATGGCACGATGATGCCGAGACCGGGCGTCAGGCTATGGGTGTATCGACCGAAGCGCTCGACCGTATAGACATAGCCCTGCGGGACCACCTTGATGGCGCGAAAAATGATGACGATGGCCAGCGCCAGCAGGACATATACAAAAACGCCACTTCCCTCGAACATGCGACTTTTCCCTCTCTGGTCGCGCGCTGTTTTGCGGGGGCGCAACAGTCAGGCGCGGCTTCAATTCCGGCCAACAGTGTAGCCCAACCCGCCCCCGGCATCCTTCAAAAATAATTCATCAGAACACCGGAAATCGACGTCACACTGCATTGCCGCATAAACTTGTGGCATAGTCATATCACGCCATTCCAGGACCGAACACCGGACATCAACCCATGAAGCTCTTCATTTCGCCTGCCTCGCCTTATGCCCGAAAAGTCCGCGTTCTGATCCGTGAAAAAGGTGCGACATCGCTGGTCACTGAAGAACTGGCCTCGCCACTGGCCGACCCGCAGGAACTGCATGCGGCCAATCCGCTGGGCAAAGTGCCTGCCCTGATCCTGAGAGATGGCACGGCAGTTTTCGACAGTCCTGTCATATGCGATTATCTCAATGTGACGCTGGAAGGGCCGGATCTCATTCCCACAGCGCATCATGAACGCTGGCGCGCGATGCGGCTTGAAGCCATTGGCGATGGCATTTGCGATGCCGCCGTCTCCATGGTGTTTGAACGCACACGTCCGGAAGGCGAGAAATCCGGCATGTGGATGGATCGTTGGCGGCGCGCAATCACGCGAGCCCTCGACCTGCTGGAAACCGAAGAGGCCAGTCTTGAGGCTCCCCTTGATGTCGGTGGCATCGCCGTGGCCTGCGCCCTTTCCTATCTCGATCTGCGCCATGCTGACATGAACTGGCGTGAGGGACGTCCAAAACTTGCCGCGCGTTTTGCCGAAATCATCGCGCGCCCTTCCTTTGCCGATACGGCTGCCTGACTCAGCGCCAGGGTTCGACGAGAATCCTGGCGTGCATTTCCGGATTGGCCCGCGCGGCAAAGGATGTCTTGACCTCGTCGAGACCCACACGCCCCGTAACAAGCAGCGCACAACATCAGTCTGCCCCACTGCGATATGGCGCAATGTCAGGGCGAACGCATCTGGCGTATAGCCCGGCATGTGGTTGGAATAGCCGGCCGATTGCACATCGGCCCGTTGCATCGGACGCAAGCGCCAACTGGAATTATTCGTCGCCGTCCCGACCGGAAATGCTGTTCATCGCGGTAATGACAAGCACAGGCAAGGCGAAGAGAAACGTCACGCCATTCGCCAGGATCAACGCACCATCCCCGATCAGATAGCCATAGAAGAACCACAGGACGATCCCGACCGTGAGGCAGGCATACATGGTGAACGACAAGCCTGACGTATCGCGCGTGCGGATGGTCTTTATGGCCTGGGGGAGAAAGGCAAATGTCGTCAGCAGTGCGGCGATATAGCCAAGATAGGTTGGCATGAGGGATCTCATTGGTTGATGGATCAGGCGCCTATATGTGCCATGACCCCTCAAGGAAACAATGAGAGAAATGAAGAATCAGGCCTTCCTTATGCGCCACCCTTGAATCTGTGCCGCTTCCAGCCGCACCCGCTTTGGCAGGAGTGTCGCGTCAAGCACTGGCAGGTAAAGCGCCTCGCATCACACCGAAGCCTCTTTTGCGTCACGTGAGATGAAAAGCTCAGGCGACCGAGATGCGACGCTTCTCGGCCCCGTCGCCTGCCACCGGCGGCGTATGGGCGAGGAACAGCTCGAACTCGCTGGCAGGCATAGGCCGACCGAGCAGAAAGCCCTGCGCCTCATCGCAGCCAAGCGTACGCAACATGTCGAGTTGCAAGGCTGTTTCAACGCCTTCCGCCACGACATGAATGCCAAGTGCATGTGCCAGGTCAATAATGACTTTGGGAATGACCTGCCCGCCCCGCTTGTTGGCAATATCGCTGACGAAGCTGCGATCAATCTTCAACCGCTTGACAGGGAAGCGCTTGAGATAGGCAAGTGAAGAGTAACCCGTTCCGAAATCATCAATGCTGATACCGATACCCAATCCGCGCAGGCGGCGCAAGGTGCCGATCACCAGATCCACATCGCGCATCACCATGCTCTCAGTGACTTCAAGTTCCAGATATTGGGGCGACAATCCACGCCGCACCAGCAAATTGGCAATTGCGTCTGTCAAATCAGGGCGGCGCAAATCCACAGCCGA
The DNA here is from genome assembly GCA_963696585.1 of uncultured Alphaproteobacteria bacterium. Taxonomy (GTDB): domain Bacteria; phylum Pseudomonadota; class Alphaproteobacteria; order Parvibaculales; family Parvibaculaceae; genus Parvibaculum. The sequence goes on along the minus strand of CAVOKW010000024.1, from coordinate 12,514 downwards.
CACATTGACGGCAACGCTTATCCTGGGAAGCCCCTTGACCTGCCACTCCCGATTTTGACGGCATGCTTCATCCAGCACCCAGCGCGTCAATTCAGCGATTATGCCACAACGCTCCGCCACAGGTATAAAGACCGCCGGTGAGATGTAACCGCGCTCCGGATGATACCAGCGGATCAGCGCCTCAACGCCTGTTATGCTGCCCGTGGCCACACTCAGCTTGGGCTGATAATAGAGTTCAAGCTGTCCGCGCGAAATGGCATGGCGCAAATCACGCTCAATCGAACTGCGCTCTATCGAACGCAAATGCAATTCATGGCGATAGAGCGAACAGGAGCCAGCGCCTTCATATTTGGCCCGCAACAGCGCCAGATCCGCGTTCTTGACCAGCACATCCTTGTCACGCCCATCTTGCGGAAAGAGCGTAATGCCAATGCAACTATTGAGATGCAGTTCATGAGGTCCGATCCGGCAGGGTACGCCAACGGCACGAATGAACCGGTTGGCATAATCTATGGCTTCGTCGGCCCCTGACAGATTGTCGAGCAGAATGCCGAACTCGTCGCCGCTGACGCGCGCCACGACATCATTTTCGCCACAACAATTTTTCAGGATGTCAGCCGTGCGCTTGAGCACATGATCGCCTGAATCATGCCCGAGCGTATCGTTCACATCCTTGAACTGGTTGAGATTGAGCACCAGAACGGCAAGCGTTTCACCGCGCTCACCCGCCCGATCAATCGCCTCAGCCAGTTTGTCCTTGAAATAGCTGCGATTGCCAAGTCCTGTCAGGCTGTCGCGCATGGCAAGATCTGCCAGCGCCATATCGCGCTCACAGGTGGCCGCGATTGACTCAGTCAGCACATTCCCGATATCGGCAATCTCATCTTGTATCATGGGCGGACCCGAACGGCACGAGCGTGTTCTTGCAAACCGCCAAAGCGATTCGATCGGGGCAACAAATATTCTGTGCAAAATGAGGGAGATGATAAGGATGCTCAGAATGACCCCGACTGTCAGCCACACCATGAGGCGCCAGGCCGCCTCGGCGAGTTCTTCAGCCTCAGCCCGCATATCAAGCCAGACCAGAACCTGGCCTGCACGATGCCCTTCCTGATCGAGAATAATTGCTTCATATGCAACGGGCGCGTCATAGGCATAAATCAGGCTCGTGCTCGACTGACGCGCCGCGTCCAACGAATATATCTTTTGGCTTGCGCTTAACTGTTGCAGGGTGATGCCGCGCCAATCCTCATGATTGGCGGCGATCACCTGGCCCTGGGCATCGGCAAGCGCAATGGATTGGACTCCCGCCGCACCGGCGGTGGCCCGAATGATCTGATCCAACCCATCCTCACTCTCCCCCGCGAGCACGGCATTGCGCATGATGAGTGCCACCATTTCGGCGCGCTCTTGAGAATGGCTGGAGAGATGGCGCCCGAAATCCAGAACTGTCAGGCCCCCGCAAATGGCCAGAAGAACAGCACCAACAAAGGTGAGAACAAGCACAAGTTTCCCGCGCACCTGCATGGCAGGCTGCGACCACTTTCGGATTTGGTTAAAGATGCCCATGGACGCAAGGGCGTCATGCGCGCCTGATGACAAAGGCACGTTTTCCGCACTGTACTCGTTCGAGCCGACACCTTCTGTGTCCTGCTCCAGAACTGCCCGCTCCATCACAACCCGCATTCTTGGCGACAGGATCAGCCACCAAATGACTGAGCCAGGGAACTATGCCTTGCAAGCTGCCATAGGCAGACTAATTTTCAGTTACGCAGAAAGCCGGGATTTCGTCCCATTCAGGGACGTCTGATCTGGCCTGGCTTGAATACTCACAGGGCTTGAGGGCGCGGCGGAACGAGCGATGAGCCCCAACCCCTTACGGAAGAGAAGAGCCGCCTCCCAATGAATGGCCACCACGATCTTGAGCGTCATCAAGGGATACTTCACGAAGGCCAGAAGGAGGGACTTGTCGGAAAAATCATGTCTTTCACCCGTAAATGCCGCTGTCAGCAGGGCGCCGGACTCATCACTCTCGCGAATGACAACCGAAAGTTGCGCCTCGGGTTGTGTGAGCTTGAAATGATAGCGCCCCTTGACCGGAACGAAGGGCGAAACAAAAAATGCCTTGTCGCATTCATGCACATGGCGGCGCTTGCTTTTATTGCGGACCGGGATGAGATAGCTGTGCCTGTCTCCAAACGTGTTGTTGACCTCATAAATGACCGCCGCAAGATCGCCCGCTTGATCATGACAATAATAAATGCTCAAGGGCACAAACACGAAACCAAGCACACGCGGAAATGTCAGAAGGTCGATATGGCCGCCACCACCGGGCAAAATGCCAGCACGGGCCAATTGCGCCTCAACCCAAGGTCTTAACGGGCGATCAATCGAGGGCCCATGATCACGGTCATAAAAACTGAAAAGCCCAAATCGGTTATAGGCAAAGAAGCGATGACGCGTTGCGATCTCTGACACGTGGTCAATATCGATAAGCATGTAAAATACACGATAGGAAAGCTCATGGCGCTTCGGTCGCAACCTGCGATGAAACACTTTGCCAAAATAGAGCTGCGCGGCGACGGACATCAGGCGACCGCCTCCAGCGGCATCGCGTGTTGGACATGAATGCGGTCTGACATGCCGACAACCTGCCAGGGGCGCGACAGGCCACCCAGTTGCTCAGCAACAGCAAGTCCCGCTTGCAACCCGTCTTCATGGAAACCGGAGCCAAAATAGGCGCCGCAAAACCATGTGCGGCGCTGCCCTTGCAACTGCCAGAGCTGACGCTGCGCGGCGATGGCACCAGCATCAAAAATCGGATGGTCATACTCAATGCGTGCAACCACGCGGCTTGCATCCGGTTCATGCGTCGGATTGAGCGTCACAAAAATCTGACGGGCGGTCTTGAGGTTTTGCAGTCTGTTCATCCAGTACGTCACGCAAACCGGTGCACCCGCACCACCACCCATATAGTTCCAGCTCGACCAGGCCCGCTTCTTCTGCGGCATGAAGGCAGGATCGGAATGAAGCCAGGCAATGTTTCGTTGATATGGCAGTGCCGAGAGAATCCGTGTTTCGCGCGCATCCGCATCACCAAGCAAGTGCAGCGCCTCATCGCTATGCGAAGCGATGACCACATGATCAAATGTCGTCACAGGGCCGCCTGCCTCACGAAGGGTCACACCTGTTGCATGGCGATTGACCTCGACGATCCGGGCCTTGAGACAAATGCGCCCCTTGAAGGCGGCGGCCAGCTTTTGCACATATTCACGCGATCCGCCCGCCACTGTGCGCCAGGCCGGTCGCCCGCTCAGCCGCATCAACCCGTGATTATCGAAGAAGCGCAAAAAGGCGAGTGCCGGAAACTCTTCGATCCGCTCGATCGGCAATGACCAGATGGCCGCGCACATCGGCAGCAGATGGTCGTCACGCAAGGCGGCCGAATAACCCTGCTCACGCAGGAATAAGCCGAGCGGCTTGGTATCCAGCCCCTCTTCTTTCAACAGGCCGTCAGCGCCGCGATAGAGGCGCACAACATCGGTGAGCATTTTCCACATACGCGGCCGAATAAGGTTCAATCGATCAGCAAACAGACCATTCAAGCCCGAGCCCGAATATTCAAAGCGCTTGCCGGCTCCCATATCGAGCGAAGCGGCAAAGGACATGTCGCTGGCGTCACTGGCCACATCCAGCGTTTCAAACAGGGCCGTCAGATTGGGATAATTCTTCTCGTTATAAACAATAAAGCCCGTATCGACCGGAACGACACCCTCGGGGCAGGTCACCTCAAGCGTATTGGAATGTCCGCCCAGACGATCCGCCTGCTCGAAAATCGTGACATCATGGCGCTGCGACAGAAGCCATGCGGTCGAGAGCCCCGATATGCCCGTTCCGATCACGGCAATCTTTAATCGCGACGATCCGGCATGGCGCGTCTCCGATAGTGGCCGGGCGCTGTCATCGAAGGGAGCCATGAATGCCTCTTGTGGTAATGGAACTTACCGCTTCATTACGCCGCCATTGCCGCAACGGATCACTGGCGGTGAGGATTGGCCCCATGCGCCTTGCGCTTGTATCTGGTCAATTTACGCATAGGATCGACCAAAATCTGTATTCGGCGTGATCCGCGCGACTGGCTGTCACGTAAACCGGCCATGTTGACAGGAACTGCGCTGAAAATCAGACCCTATGCCACGCCAGGCACTCAGCGCCGGGCGCCCGTCAGGAAACTTGTCTTCATGGATCGAAAGGCGCCGCCAGCGGCGATGTCAACCGAACTCGCCGCGGAAATGGCCGCACATATGACTGCAATTGCCATGGCGGGCGATCGGGCTGCTTTTGCGGCGCTCTTTGCCCATTATGCCCCTCGCGTGAAATCTTATCTTCGCCGTTTGCGCATGGATGAGCGCCTTGCCGAAGACCTGGCGCAGGATGTCATGCTGACTGTCTGGCGCAAGGCCGCCCAGTTTGATGCCGAAAAGGCATCGGTCGGAACATGGATTTTTACCATTGCACGCAATCGCTTCATCGACATCGTGCGTCGCGAGAAACGCCCCGAACTGGACGCAAATGATCCTCTCCTGATGCCCGAGGAACCGGCGCAGGCCGACAAGGAAATGGAAAGCAGGCAGATCGGCGACCGCGTGCGCGCAGCCCTCGTTGCCCTGCCGCCCGATCAGGCCGAAGTGGTGACCCTCTCCTTTCTGGAGGGTTTGCCTCATACAGCCATCGCCGAACGCCTTGGCATTCCGCTTGGCACCGTGAAATCAAGACTAAGACTGGCATTCGGCCGCTTGCGGCCTGTGCTGGAGGACTTGCAATGACAAATGTCCCTCACACACCCCAACATCTTCTTGGCGACGAATGGGTCATGGCCTATGCCGCAGGCACGCTGTCTGAAGGCGCCGCGCTCATGGTCGCCTCGCATTTGAGTTTTCGTCCCGACGCCCAGCGCCAGATCGCTGCCGCCGAAGCCGTTGGCGGGGCCTTGCTCGACGGCATGACGCCTGAAACCCTGGCAGACGATGCCTTGAGTCGCACCCTTGCCATGCTTGATACCCCTGAAGGCCCAAGACCTCAAAAACCCGCCACCCCGCTCTCGGACACATTGCCGGCACCGTTGCGCGAATGGCTTGGCCGGGATGTCAATGACCTGCCCTGGAGCTTTCTGGGACCCGGCATGAAAAAGGTCAAACTCTGGCGCGGTCCCAATGACGAACGCCTCTGGATGCTGCGCGCCCAGCCCGGCGTTGCCATTCCGCGCCATGGTCACAATGGCTCTGAGCTTACCCTTGTCCTCAAAGGCAGTTTCAGTGACCCGAGCGGCACCTATCGCCGCGGCGATGTCGAAGAAAAAGACGATAGCGACTCCCATGGCCTGACAATTGGCCCGGGTGAGGAATGCATTTGCCTTGCACTGACCAATGGCCCCATCCGTTTTGAAAGCCTTGCCGCCCGTCTCCTTCAGCCCTTTATCGGCCTCTGATCGCAAGCTGGCGTGACGTCGCCCGCTCGGGACGCTAGACTCGCATCCCGCATGTGACACGCACATGCGCCGGAAAGGATGCGACATGGGTAAGAACCAAAAAGTCATGGAGAGCCAGCGCCAGCTCGACAATGGCGACTATGACGCCGAGCTCTATAAGCTCCAGGTCGAACTCGTAAAACTCCAGCGCGATATCATCGCCAACGGCCGAAAACTGCTTGTCATTGTCGAGGGCCGTGACGGGGCTGGAAAAGACGGCACGATCAAACGCATTACCGAGCATTTGAGCCCGCGTGAAACGCGCGTCGTCGCCCTCAGCAAACCCTCGGACCGCGAAATCACGCAGTGGTATTTCCAGCGCTACGTGCCGCATCTGCCCGCCGCTGGCGAACTCATCCTGTTCAATCGCAGTTGGTACAATCGTGCAGGCGTTGAACGTGTCATGGGGTTTTGCAACGATGATGAATATCAGCGCTTCATGGAAACGGTTCCCATGTTCGAAGCGATGCTGGTCAATTCCGGCATCACACTCATAAAATATTATCTCGACATCACACGGGTCGAGCAAAAAAAACGGCTGGCGGATCGACGCAAGGATCCACTGAAACAATGGAAAATATCCCCGATCGATCAAGCGGCCCAAAAACACTGGCATGATTACAGCGCGGCGCGCGATGCCATGTTCGCAAGAACCCATACGCTGACAGCCCCCTGGACCATCGCCAGTGCCAACGACAAAAAAATCACGCGCCTCAATATCATTCGCGATCTGCTCAACCGGATTGAGTATGAAGATGAAAATCAGAAACTGACCATTCCCGACCGCGATATCATTTTCAACTTTGACCCGGCACAGCTTCAAAACGGAAAGATCGCATCTTGAACGTCACGCCCACATGGTTGGTTGATCCGGCAGGCTTGCTTGTTCCTGAACGCTTGTTGCTGGTCATTGCACTGGGCTTTTTCTTCGGCCTTGCCTATGAGGAATATTTTGCCCAGACCCGCGCCAAACCGCCCGGCGGCGTGCGCACATTTCCTCTTCTATCGCTGGTGGGTGCCTTGCTTTATGCCCTTCAGCCCCAAACCGGCAGCCTGTTTCTTGGCGGTCTTGTCGCTCTCGGTCTCTGGCTCGCCGTTTATTACTGGCATCGGCTTGATGCCCAGCGCCATGGCGAAATGCCGTCGCGCTCACCCGGCGACGACGACCGCATTGATGCCGGCATCATGGCCCCCGTATGCAATGTGATCGCATTGCTCATCGGCCCCGTGGCGCTTGCCACACCGATCTGGGTACCTGTGGCTGTCGCCGTGACGGCGGTGCTCTTTGCTGGCGCCCGTGAGCGCCTGCACAGCCTTTCCGCCAGCATGGGATCAAGCGAGTTCGTCACACTCGCCAAGTTCCTGATTATCATCGGCATCATCTTGCCGCTCGTGCCCGACACACCCGTCACAAGCCTGACGCCCCTCACCCCCTATGAAGTCTGGCTGGCCGTTGTCGCCGTCAGCACGCTTTCCTATGCAAGCTATCTCGTGCAGCGCTATCTCGCGCCGGACAGCGGCGTATTGATTTCAGCGGCACTAGGCGGGCTCTACTCATCGACCGCAACAACAGTGGTTCTGGCGCGGCGCGCCCGCATTGATACCGGAATGCTCTATCGCGTTCAGGCCGCCATCATTCTTTCAACTGCGATCATGTATCTGCGCATCCTGACCGTCGTGGCAATCTTCAATCAACCGCTTGCCTGGGAACTCGCGCCTGCGAGCTTGTCGATTTGTGCGATCGGCCTCGTCATGTCCGGCCTTCTTTATGCGATCAGCCTGCGCCATGTCGCCAATCGCAAGGACACCCCGCCCCTTTCAGACAATCCGCTTGAACTTGCCACCGCCCTCATTTTTGCCACCATCTTCATCCTGCTGACAATAGGCGTTGAGTGGGCCAAGACACATTTTGGGCAATCAGGTATCTTCATCATTGCGGGCCTTGCAGGCGTTACCGATGTCGATCCGTTTGTGCTGAGCATGACGCAAGGGGCCGAACGAAGCTTCCCCCTTCATCTGGCTGCCAGGGCCATTCTGGTTGCCGCCTCGTCAAATAATATTCTCAAGGCCACCTATACATTTGTCTTTGCCGGACGGCAGGCGGGCACGCGCCCGGCGCTTGCGCTCTTTCTTCTGGCCGCCCTCGGTCTCGCCGCTGCCTATTTGATGGCCGTCCCCGCATGACGCAGATGACATCCCCCAGGCACGCACCCCTGCCGCTGGGCATATGGGCGCTGGGCTTCACCAGCCTGTTCATGGATATGTCGTCAGAACTGATCCATGCGCTCCTGCCTGTGTTTCTCGTGACCACGCTCGGCACCAGCATGCTCACACTTGGTCTGCTTGAAGGGCTGGCGGAAGCCATAGCCGCCATGACCAAGGTTTTCTCCGGCGTCATCAGCGACCGGATCGGCAAGCGCAAACTCTTGACCGTCATCGGCTATGGTATGTCGGCACTCACCAAGCCCTTTTTTCCGCTCGCCGAGTCGGTTCACGCCGTCTTTGCAGCCCGCTTCCTGGATCGCATTGGCAAGGGCATTCGCGGCGCGCCACGCGACGCCCTGATCGCTGACATCGTGCCGCCAGCCCAACGCGGCGCCGCTTATGGCCTTCGCCAATCCCTCGACACGGCTGGGGCCGTTCTCGGCCCCTTGCTCGCCATTCTCCTGATGATCTGGCTGTCGGGAAACATCCGTCTCGTTTTCTGGTTCGCGGTCATTCCGGCGATGATGGCCGTGGTCATTCTGATTGTCGCCGTACGCGAGCCAGAGCATCGCAACGATGGTCAGCCTGTCGCCGCCAAGTCACCCATCAAACTCTCGGAAATTGCCGGATTGGGTCGCATCTACTGGCTGGTCGTCGCCATTGGCGCCATTCTGACCCTGGCCCGGTTCTCTGAAGCCTTTCTGGTTCTGCGGGCGCAATCCGCCGGCCTGACGCCAACCTTTGTGCCACTTGTCATGGTGGTGATGAGCGCCACTTATACGCTCTCGGCCTATCCCGCCGGACTGATGGCCGACATCATGAATCGCAAAAGCCTGATGGCCTCAGGCTTTGCCATCCTGATTCTGGCCGATCTGACACTCGCCTTCGCAACAACGCCAGTCATTGTCTTTGCCGGTGTCGCACTTTGGGGCCTGCATATGGGTCTCACGCAAGGCTTGCTATCGGCACTGATCGCTGACGCTTCGCCATCCCATCTGCGAGGCAGTGCGTTTGGCGTTTTCAATTTTCTCTGCGGTCTCGTATTACTGGCCGCCAGCGCCCTGGCCGGTCTGCTCTGGGATATGTCAGGTCCGGAAGCGACCTTCCTCACCGGCGCCATGATCACGGCCATGGGACTTGCCGGTCTGCTGCTTTTCGTGCCTGCGCCATCGGAGACGGCCCGTTGAACTATCGACACGCCTATCACGCCGGAAATTATGCAGATGTGATGAAGCATGTGCTGTACATGGCGGTCATTGACTATCTGAAACTGAAGGACAAACCCTTCTTCATTCTCGACACCCATGCGGGGGCGGGCCTGACCGATCTCTCCGGTATCGAGGCGCAAAAAACGGGTGAATTTCATCATGGCATTGAGCTTGTGCTTCAGGCCGAACCGCGTCACCCGCTGATCGAATCTTATGTCGCGCGGATCGAAAGGCTTGGCGGCGGCAATTTGACTTCTTATCCGGGCTCCCCCCTGATCGCGCGCGACATGATGCGCGAAGAAGACCGCATGGCGCTTTGCGAGCTGCATCCGGAGGATGCCGCAACCCTCAAGTCCCTGTTCCGGCGCGACCCGCAAGTCGGTGTCCATGAGATGAATGGCTATGTCGCCCTCAAATCCATGCTGCCGCCAAAGGAGCGCCGTGGCGTCGTGCTGATCGACCCGCCCTTTGAACAGCGCAGCGAATTTGACGATCTGCTGATCGCCTTGAAGGAGGCCACAATACGCTGGCCCGGCGGCACCTATATGATCTGGTATCCGGTGAAAGACCCGAGCGTGTCGGGCGCCTTCCTGGAAAGGCTGATGAATGAGGGCCCACCCAGGACACTGCTTTGCGAATTGCGTCTGGAAGCGCCTGATCCGACTCGCATGACGGGCTGCGGCATGATCATCGTCAACCCACCCTGGACGCTGGCAGGCGAGGCCCGCGCCCTGCTCGACTGGTTGGTGGCGCTTCTCGCCCGTGGTCCCGGCGCAGGCGGTCACGTGGAACAGCTCACAGCCTGATCAAAAATCGAATGGCGGATCGTTGAAATGATCACTGACCACATGCGGCAGAAGGCCTAATATCCTCCGGCACGCGCCTGAAACATAAAAAACAGCGCGGCTGGAGACGACGTTGAACCATCTGCCCCCGCCCCATGATGAGGCGCTTGCCAAAGCTGAAGCTGCCTATGAAGCGGAGATCGAGGCCAACCTCGCGCGCAACTACGCCGCCAATCTGGTGCATGGTCTGCTGGGACAAACCGGCTTCCGTCTTGTCACCGCGCCCACATTTGTCCCGGCCTATATCTATCTGCTCTCGGGTTCCGAGTTCGCCGTGGGTCTGGCGCTTGCCGCGCAGTGGTTTGGCAATGCGGCCTCCTCCACCTTCGGCGCCACGCTCATAGAACATCGAAAACTTGTGCTCCCCATGGGGCTCTTGATCGGCTGGGGCATGCGCGCCGGCATATTGGGCCTCACACTTTCGGCCTTTTTCCTGCCACCCGTTTTTGCGCTCTGGTTTGCCTGTCTTTTTCTCGGTGTCTTTGGCTTTTTCAACGGCATTCAGGGTGTCATCTTCAACTATCTCATGTCGAAGGTCATTCCCTTGCGGCTGCGCGGTCGCCTGACAGGCTTTCGCAACTTCGCCGCCGGGCTGACAGCGTCCGGCGTGGCCTATATCGGCGGCAAATATTTTGTCGAAGGTCATGCCCTCGGCAATGGCTATGCCACAACCTTTCTCACCGCCTTCATTCTGACATCGCTGGGCCTGACGCTGCTCATGCTGGTGCGCGAGCCAGAACCTCCAAGCATTCGCACCCGCTCAAGCTATCTCGGTCGCATGCGCGAAATACCCGCCATGATCCGCCTTGATCCGGCTTTCGGCTTTTTCTTTCTCGCCGCCGCCCTTGCCGCGCTTGGCACCATGGCCGCGCCCTTTTATGTGCTCTATGCCGGACATGAAATCGGTCTCTCTGGCACGACTCTCGGCATCCTCTCCACCGCCTTTCTGCTCGCCCAGACCGGCATGAATCTCGTCTGGGGCTGGACGGCCGATCGCCTGGGTAATCGTCTGGTCTTTTTGCTGTCGACAGCCCTATGGGCCCTGGCAACGCTTGCCCTCATGAATGTCTCATCGCTCTGGGCGCTCTCGCTTGTCTTTGCCGGTCTGGGGGCGGGGCAAGGCGGTTTTCAGAATTGCACGCAGAACATCACGCTGGAATTCGGCGCGCGAGATGATTTGCCCATGCGTATCGGCATCCTCAATACCGCCATCTCCTTCATGAACGGCCTTGGCCCGCTCCTGGGCGGCCTGATTGTTCACGGCGTGTCGTTTGAATGGGTCTTTGGCCTGTCGATTATCTGCCTCGCCCTGGCCATTGCGCTCATTTTCTGGAAAGTCGATGAGCCGCGCCACAGAGGCAGGAAACCGGGATGACATCTCACATGGATGTGCTGGAGGCCTGCCAGCGTGCGACCTCGGCAAGCTCGGCCTCGGGACGCTCGCGTGTCACCGGAAGGGCACCGGCATAAATCCCGCCTCCATCGCCATCAAGTGTCAACAGATCCCCCTTCTGGAAAACCTGACCCCCGATCCGGCATTGCCCCTGACCGGATCGGATTTCGAGTGCCGCGCACCCCACCAGACAGACTTTGCCAAGCTGCCGGGCGACAACCGCGGCATGCGAGGTGCGCCCGCCCGTCCTTGTGAGGATACCGGCGGCCGAAGCAATACCTTCAATGTCGCTCGTCGAGACATCATCCCGAACCAGAATGGCTGGCAGGTTTGTGCGGGCAAGCTCTGTCGCCATGGCCGAGTCAAAGGCGATATGGCCAACGGCAACACCAATGCTCGCCGGAACGGCATGCGCCAGCGGCTCCGCCCCGTCCTGAGAGAAACGCAACCGCTCCAGACGAGCCAGATCAATCCCGGCGATGCGGGCAAGCCCCTCGCGTTCATCAATCAGTCCTTCCCGCACCATATCAACGGCCATGCGCAACGCCGCCCAAGGCATGCGCTTGCCATTGCGCGTCTGGAGCAGAAACAATTCACCTTTCTCGACGGTGAACTCGAAATCCTGCATGTCGCGAAATTCGGATTCCAGAACATGCTTCATCTGCGCCAGTTCACTGGCCACGCGCGGCAGCCGCTGGGGGAGATAGGCCGTGTCATGAACGGCAAAACGTCCGCTCACCACATCCTCACCCTGAGCGTTGAACAGGAAATCCAGATAGAGCTTCGGCTCACCCGTTGCCGGGTCACGTGTAAAGCCGACGCCTGAGCCAGAGGTCGCGCCAAGATTGCCATAGGCCATCACCTGCACCGTGACTGCCGTGCCCATGCTGTCATCGATATGGTTGAGCGCACGATAACGCCTCGCCTTGTCGCTCCCCCAGGATCGAAACACAGCCTCAACGGCATTGAACAATTGCAACATCGGGTCTTGCGGGAATCTCTCGCCCGTCGACGCCAGATAGAGATCAAGCGAATCCCGCGCGACCGATGACAAAGCTGCCGTATCAAGGTCCCGGTGATGGCTGATGCCATCCGCAGCCATACGGGCTTCAGCCAAGGCGTCAAATCGGTCCGCATCGCCCCCCTTCACCACATCGCAATAATCGCGGATCAACCGTCGGTAGCAATCCTGCACCTGGCGGGGATTGCCGCTCATGCGCAGGAATCCGCGCAGGCTCTCTTCATTCAGGCCGATATTGAGAATGGTCTCCATCATGCCGGGCATCGACACCGGCGCCCCCGATCGCACCGACACGAGCAGAGGCCAACTCTGGCC
>CAVOKW010000023.1:0-92620 GCA_963696585.1 uncultured Alphaproteobacteria bacterium | reverse complement strand
GCGATCATCACCGCGCCTTCCGGCTGGCCGACGCCTTGCCGCAACCGGATGCGCTCGCCATTGCCCGCATTGCCCTGGCGCGCCTCAAGGACCAGGGTGCCCATGCTTTTCGCGAAGCCCCTGCGCCTCTTTATCTGCGCGCCCCCGATGCCAGGCTGCCCGGCGGCATTGATCCAGATGAGGTCTAGGGGCCATGCAGGCGCTTGAGGTGAAGCCGGCCAGCCTCGCCGATGCACACCGGCTGGCGGCCCTGCATCAGGCAGGCTTTGCCGACGCCTGGAGCGCCGAGAGCCTCGCCGAATTGATGATCATGCCTGGCGCGCGAACCTTGCTCGTTCAGCGGGAGGCCCAGCCATTGGGCTTTGTTCTCGCCCGGATCGGGGGCGGCGAAGCCGAAATCATCACCATTTGCATCGCGCCCGAAGCGCGCCGTCAGGGGGCGGCCCGCTTGTTGATGACCGATATCATGGCGCGGGCCTCGGCTCAGGATGCGCAGGACATGTTTCTGGAAGTCGCAGATGACAACCGGGCTGCCATTTCTCTTTACCGGCAATGCGGGTTTACGGAGGTTGGGCGCCGTCCCGGCTATTATGCGCGGGGCGGCAACCGGGTGGATGCGTTGATCCTGCGCTGTTCCCTCGCCCCCATGCCCTGAAAGGGGCAATCCCGTCGCGACAGGCAGGGCGGGATTTTTTGCAGAAGATTATGTTGTATTTGAGTGGCCCGGCGCTAAAACCCGAAGGGTCACCCCGCCCCCGACCGGGTGACATTCGCGACCACCTTCTTTATGATGCGCCCATGAAAACAGACACGGCAGACATGAAAACATCACATGACGGTTCGCTGGATCCGGAACGGATCGAGGCGCTTTGTGTGAAACAGGGTATGCGCATGACAGAGCAGCGCCGGGTCATCGCCCGTGTGCTTTCCATGGCCAGCGATCATCCCGATGTTGAAGAGGTCTATCGCCGGGCCTCGCAGGTCGATAACAAGATTTCAATCGCCACGGTCTATCGGACCGTGCGGCTGTTTGAGGAAGCAGGCATTCTCGAGCGCCATGACTTCCGCGATGGCCGGTCGCGTTATGAGCAGGTCACCGAGGAACATCACGACCACCTGATTGATCTTTCAACGGGCCGCGTCATCGAGTTCCACAATGACGATATTGAAAAGCTGCAGCGATTTGTCGCCAAGGAATTGGGATTCGAGCTGGTAGATCATCGCCTTGAACTTTATGGCGTGCCGCTCGACCGGGAAAAAAAGCAGTAAGACCCGGCCAGGATAACGACGGAAGTTTAGTCCGCAAGGGACGGAGACCGACATGCCCAGACCTGACATAAGACGCCTGCGCGCTGCTGTGCTGCTGGCGGGGTTTATAGGATCGGCGCTGGTATTGATGCCGGTGCAATATCTGTCTTTGAAACTTGGCCTGCCTTTGGCCAAGACCTTGCCCAATCGCTACCACCGCTTCCTCTGTGGACTGATCGGTATTCGCGTCATCACCCGCGGCACGCCCTATCAGCAGGGGGCCTGCCTGATCACGGCCAACCACACAAGCTGGCTCGACATTCCGATCATGGCCTCGCTTCAGCCCTCCTCCTTCGTGGCCAAAAGCGAAGTATCAGGCTGGCCGTTTTTTGGCACGCTCGCAAGATTGCAGGAAACGGTCTTCGTCGAGCGCGAACGGCGCACCCGTACCGCTGAAAAGCGCAACGAAATTCATGCCCGCATTGCTGCGGGAGACCGGTTGATCCTCTTCCCGGAAGGCACCTCCAGCGACGGCAACCGTGTCTTGAACTTCAAGTCGGCGTTGATGAGTGTTGCCCAGCTTTCCATCGTCAAGGGCGAGGAAGACCGCGAAGACGATCTCGTCGTCCAGCCCGTCTCGGTGGCCTATACGGGTCTCTACGGCATGCCCATGGGCCGATACTTCCGCCCCTTCTTTGCCTGGTATGGCGACATGGACCTGTTCCCGCATCTCTGGGAAGCCTTCACCCTTGGCCCCATTGAAGTAACCGTCGAATATCACAAGCCGGTAACCATTCGCGAAATCGGCAATCGCAAGGCTCTGGCCGTTTATTGCGAGGATTGCTGCCGCCGGGGTGTCCATCAGGCCCTGATCGGCCGCTGGGTGGCAGAGCCGGATGCCGGCAAGGTTGAGGGCGCCGAGACGGAAGTGGCGCAGGGCGCGGCCATGGCGGTTGCCAGCTGATCCGATTTGTTGCCTGCTTCGTCATATATGTCATTCCCTTGAGGCCCGGTTCGCGTGATAGACTGAACCAAATCACCGCCTGAGGAGTTGAGCGTCCACATTGTCCGATACCGTAGAGTCCCCGGCGCCCGTCGCTGCACAAGGTGAGGCATCAGCCCCCGCGCAGCCGCGTCATGCGTCGCGCCCCGCCGCGGCCCCGGCGGTCGATCCCAAGCCCGACGCCCGCAAGATTTTCGTCAAGACCTATGGTTGTCAGATGAATGTATATGACAGCGCTCGCATGATCGATGTCATGGCGCCCGAGGGCTATAGCGAAGTCGATAGTCCCGATGACGCGGACATGGTCATTCTCAACACCTGCCACATCCGCGAAAAGGCCGCCGAAAAGGTCTATTCCGAGCTGGGTCGTCTTCGTGACCTGAAGGCGGATCGCAACCGGCAGGGCAAGGCGTTCGTCATTGGCGTCGCGGGCTGTGTCGCGCAAGCCGAGGGTGACGAAATGCGTCGTCGCGCCCCGGCTGTCGATTTCATTGTTGGCCCGCAAAATTATCACCGCATGCCGGACATGATCACCCGCCTGCGCCGCACGGGCGAACGCCTCGTCGATACCGAGTTCCCGATTGAAGACAAGTTTGATGCGCTGCCTGCGCCCCAATCGCGCGTCACGCTGGCGCGCGGCCCGGCCGCCTTCCTCACCGTGCAGGAAGGCTGTGACAAGTTCTGCACCTTCTGTGTGGTGCCCTATACGCGCGGGGGTGAATATTCCCGCCCCGTCAAACGCATTCTTGAGGAGGCATGCGGCCTCGTCGATGCAGGCGTGCGCGAAGTCACGCTTCTGGGTCAAAACGTCAATGCCTATCATGGTGAAACGGGCAAGGGCGGCACGGCAAGTCTTGGCGCCCTGATCGCCGCGCTTGCCGACATCAAGGGCCTGGAGCGCATCCGCTACACGACAAGCCATCCCCGCGATATGGATGACGAGCTGATTGCGGCCCATGCCGGGATCGGAAAGCTCATGCCCTATCTGCATCTGCCTGTGCAGTCAGGTTCAGATCGCGTGCTTGACGCCATGAACCGGCAGCACACGGCGGCGCATTATCTCGACATCATTTCACGCATCCGCAAGGCTCGACCCGACATGGCGCTTTCATCCGATTTCATCGTCGGCTTTCCGGGTGAAACGGATGCCGAGTTTGAAGAGACGCTCGCACTCATTGAGGCAGTCGGTTATGCGCAAGCCTATTCCTTCAAATATTCGCCCCGCCCCGGCACGCCCGCAGCCACCCGTGAGGACCAGCTCGCCGAAGAGATCAAGAGCGACAGGCTTGCCCGGCTCCAGGCAAAAATCATGAGCCAGCAGCTTGCCTTTAATCAGTCATGCGTCGGGACTATCCTGCCCGTGCTGTTTGATCGTCATGGTCGCGCAAGAGATCAGATGGTGGGTCGCAGTCCCTATCTCCAGTCCGTTCACGTCGAGGCCGTGTCTGAAGACCGCTTCGGCGCCATCTGTGACGTGAAAATTGAAGGCGGCTTTCAGAACAGCCTCAAAGGCCAGTTGGTGCCGCAGACGTTTACGACAGCCTGAGCGGCCAGAAGGCCAAATGATCCCTCGCGGCAAAGCCCGGAAAGGACAGGGTGCAGTTGAACGAAACCGGCGGCGAAAGCCTCGTTATTGCCTTTGATGACAATCGGCTCCTGACAGAGCTCTTCGGCGAACATGACCGCCATCTCGCGCGCATCGAAAAGGGCCTGGGCGTCATGGCCACCTCGCGCGGCAACAAGCTCGTGATCACGGGCGAACCTGAAGCGCGGGCCGTAGCTGATCGTGTGTTCAAGGATCTCTATGGTCGCTTGAAGCGCGGACAGGAAGTCAATCAGGGCGAAGTGGACGGAGCAATACGCATGGCGAGCGCACCCGAACGGCAATCCGGCGACGATGATGCCTCATCGCGCATCATGGTGCAGACCAAACGTCGCGTCATCACGCCGCGTTCCCAGACCCAGGCCAAATATATCGAAGCCTTGCAGCAGAACGAACTCTGCTTCGGCATCGGCCCGGCGGGCACGGGCAAGACCTATCTCGCCGTGGCGGTTGCCGTTTCCATGCTGCTGCAGAAGCGTGTTGATCGCATCATCCTGTCGCGCCCCGCAGTTGAAGCCGGCGAGCGTCTCGGCTTCCTGCCGGGCGATCTGAAAGAGAAGATCGATCCCTATCTGCGCCCGCTCTATGACGCGCTTTACGACACGCTGCCCGGCGAACAGGCCATGAAGGGCATCGAGTCGGGTGAAATCGAAGTCGCGCCCCTCGCCTTCATGCGCGGCCGAACACTGGCCAATGCCTTTGTCATTCTGGACGAGGCGCAGAACACGACGCCCGTGCAGATGAAAATGTTCCTGACGCGTCTGGGCGAAAACAGTCGCATGGCGATCACCGGCGACCCATCCCAGGTCGATTTGCCCATGGGCGCCAAATCGGGACTGCGCGACGCGCTGGAAATACTTGGTGATGTGCCGGGCATTGCCACAGTCAATTTCAGCGATGCCGATGTCGTGCGTCACCCCCTCGTGACGCGCGTCGTCAAAGCCTATAATGCCCGCGAGCGCGGATTGCTCGACCCGAGGGGATCGGACGACAAACGATGACAATCAATGCCTTGCCTCAAACGGACGGCCTGACAGGCGGCCTCGTCATTGACTGCCATGTTGAGGCGGGCACATGGGATGAGGCAAGCGATGGCGTCGCGCGGCGCGCCGCACGCGCCGCCTGGCAGGCCTGCGTTTCGGGCGATGAAGAAGTGGAACTCAGCATCGTGCTGGCTGACGATGCCCTCGTGCAGCACCTCAACAAGACCTGGCGCGGCAAGGATCAGCCAACCAATGTGCTCTCCTTTCCCGCAGGCGAGAACACGGCAGGCATTGATCATCTGGGGGATATTGTCCTCGCCCTCGAAACCATCACACGCGAAGCGCGCGAGCAGGACAAAAAGCCTGCCGATCATCTGACCCATCTCGTCGTCCATGGCATGCTGCATCTTCTCGGCTATGATCACGAGGATGATGACGAGGCAGAGGAAATGGAAGCGCTTGAGCGTCGGATCCTGGCAGGGCTCGGTATCGCTGATCCTTATGCTGAAAAGAGGCAGGATAGCTGATGGCCGATACATCTGACAGATCGGCATCGCCTGCGCGCATGCGCTGGTTGCGTGGCTTTCTGCGTCGCTCGCCTGCGAGCGACACGTCCTTGCGCGAAACCCTCGAAGAGGTTTTTGAAGAACATGACGACACGCGCCGCGCCCTGACCGCTGAAGAGCGCCACATGCTCGTCAACATTCTCTCCTTTGGCGAGCTGCGGGTTGACGATGTCATGGTGCCGCGCGCCGATGTGATCGGTGTCGAAGAAAGCGCGACGCTTGAGGAAGTCTTGAAGCTCTATCGCGACAGCGCCCATTCGCGCATGCCGATCTATCGCGAAACCCTCGATGATCCCGTCGGCATGGTCCATATCAAGGATGTGATGGGCTATCTCGCGCCGCGCAATGCCGAAGCCGAGCGGCAGGCCGAACCTTTCTCGCTCAAATCCATCCGCCGCAATATTCTGTTCGTGCCGCCCTCCATGCCCGCCCTCGACCTGCTGGTGAAGATGCAGGCGACGCGCATTCATCTTGCCCTCGTCATCGACGAATATGGCGGTACGGATGGTCTCGTCTCGATTGAAGACCTCGTTGAGGAAATCGTCGGCGATATTGAGGACGAACATGATACCGATGAAGGCCCGGCTCTGCTGCGGCGCGACGATGGCATGATTGACGCCGATGCCCGCGCGCCGATTGAGGATCTGGAAGAAATGCTCGGACTTCGACTGGTCGATGAGGCGAGCGAAGACGAAATCGATACGCTGGGCGGGCTTGTTTTCTCGCTGGTCGGCCGCATCCCCGTGCGCGGCGAATTGATCCGCCATCCCGCAGGCCTTGAGTTTGAAGTCAAGGATGCCGATCCGCGCCGCATCAAACGCCTGCGCATCCATCAATTGCCAAGTGCGGCTGATGAATCCTCAACCGTTGAAGACGGTACGGGCTAACCGGCGGATGTCTGAGCGCCTCAAACACTCCGTTGGACATGACGCCCTGGCGCGTCTGGCAATGGTCGTTTCCGATTTGCGCGGCTGGCGCGCATGGGGTTCTGCCTTCATCGTCGGCGCTCTCAGCACACTCGCCTTGCCGCCCTTTCACGGGCCATGGATTTTGGCGCTCACACTGCCCGTGCTTGTCTGGTTGCTGGATGGCGTTGCTGATCCCACGCCCTCCACGCGCTGGCGCGCCATGCGCCGGGCCGCAGCCATTGGCTGGTTTTTTGGGTTTGGTTATTTCCTGTTTGGTCTCTACTGGATCGGTTTTGCCTTTCTGGTGGAGGCGGACAAGTTTGCATTCCTCCTGCCGCTTGCCGTCACGCTGCTGCCGGCGGGACTTGCGCTCTTCACAGCATTGGCAACGGCCCTCGCGCGTCTAGTCTGGTTTGCCGGTTATCGCCGCGTCGTCATGCTCGCCATTATCTGGACGATTTGCGAGTGGCTACGCGGGCATCTCTTCACAGGCTTTCCCTGGAATGAAATCGGCGAAAGCCTGACGGCATCTTCTGCGCTGATGCAACCCGCAGCCATGGTTGGGGCGTTGGGTTTGAGTTTCATCGTCATGCTCGTCGGCGGGTCGCTTGCCGCGCATGATCCACGTCTGCCGCGTGCTGTCCGCAATTCACGCCACGATGTGCTCATTCCGGTGGCGGCTTTTTGCGCGCTCGGCATCCTCTGGATTGGCGGCGCAATGCGATTGGCAAGCGCGACGGATGCCATCCATGCCGATCTCAATCTGCGCATTGTTCAGCCGAATATTTCACTCAAGGAGAAGTGGCAAAATCCCGATCGCGCCGCTGCCATCATCGGACAGCTCCTGCGCATGAGCGAGGCGGCAACCGACGCCTCGCCCATGGGCATGCCGCCGCATTCGATCATTATCTGGCCTGAAGGCGCCTTGCCTGTCTTCTTGCCTTATGAGCCTTATCTGCGCTCCGGGATTGGCCGCATCCTGCCGGAAGGCTCGTTCCTCATCACCGGGGGGCCGCGTGGCGAAGCCGATGAGGACAAGGATCCCAATCGCATCGTGCGCTTCTATAACAGCCTTTTCGTTGTCGATCATCGCGGCGAGATTGTCGAAACCTATGACAAGTTCCACCTCGTCCCCTTTGGTGAATATGTGCCCTTCCACAATTTTTTGGGCCGCATCGGCCTGAAGAAAATCACCCAGTTTCAGGGCAGCTTCGACACGGGGCCGGGGCCGCGCACCCTCTCGATTGGCGATCTGCCTTCTTTCAGCCCGCTGATCTGCTATGAAATCATCTTTGCCGATGAAGTGATTGCCAGGGACCAGCGCCCGGTCTGGCTTCTCACCATCACCAATGATGCCTGGTTTGGTGACTCAGGCGGCCCCTATCAGCACTTTGCGCAAGCCCGCATGCGCGCCGTGGAGCAGGGCCTGCCCGTCATACGTGCCGCCAATACCGGCATCTCGGGCGTCATCGATGCCTATGGCCGGGTCAAGGCCGCCACCAGATTGAATACGCCTGACGTGCTGGATGTCGCCTTGCCCATGCCGATCACACCCACGCTTTATGCCCGTCTTGGTGATGGTTTTCTGGCGCTCTTGCTCGCCACCTGCGGTTTTGCCGCCGCCTATGGCCGCAAGCGTTATTGATACCGCTCCGATCTGGCCGCGTCTTGGCTTGTGAGTCGGCATGGCTTGGCGTTTAGTCAATTCATGCCAAGGGGCAATTGGCATCGCCGTGGTGGGTCGGCATCAAATGCAGGTGTCACATGTCTCGAAAGTCTCCCAACACAATTGATCTGCATGTCGGGGCACGGGTGCGCATGCGCCGGGTGCTGATTGGCATGAGCCAGGAAAAATTGGGCGAGGCGCTCGATCTCACCTTTCAGCAGGTGCAGAAATATGAAAAGGGCATGAACCGCATTGGCGCCAGCCGCCTTTACCAGATTGCCCGTGTCCTCGGCGTGCCGGTTTCTTATTTTTATGATGGCCTGGAAATGCCCGAAACGTTCATGTCAGAGCGGGAAGGTCCGGCTCTGGTCGATGTCGATACTCTCTCGACCAGCGAGGGCATCCAGCTCAATTCGGCATTTTTTGCGATTGCCGATCCGAATCTCCGGCGACGCCTGCTGGAACTGGTCAAAATCCTCGGTGGCCAGAGCCGGGCAGCCTGAGGCCGGGATGGCTGCAACCAGGCATTGAGCGGTCTATGGCTCGGGGGGTTGAAATAAAGATATGTGCATATCGCAATATTTCGTCCCAAACCATTGACCCGGCCCGCGATCCTTGTAAAAACCTTGGCATCAGATGCTGCGGGCAGCCTGCCCGTATCTGCCAGTACAAATCGCGCAAGACATCTCGCGCTATCTCTGAGGGAGATAAAGTTGGCACGCTCAAACTTCCTGTTCACCAGCGAATCCGTTTCCGAAGGCCATCCCGACAAGGTTTGCGACCGGATTTCAGACGCTGTGCTCGATCTTTATCTCGCCGCCGACCCCTATGCGCGCGTCGCCTGCGAAACCCTGACCACGACCAACAAGATCGTGCTGGCAGGCGAAGTGCGTGGACCCGCCTCGCTGACCAAGGCATTGATCGAAGAAACCGCCCGCAACGCCGTGCGGGAAATCGGTTACGAGCAGGAAGGCTTCCATTGGAAACATGCTGATGTGGAAGTGCTGCTGCATGCCCAGTCCGTCGACATCGCCCAGGGCGTTGACGCTGCTGGCAACAAGGACGAAGGCGCGGGCGATCAGGGCATCATGTTCGGCTATGCCTGCACCGAGAGCGACGTGCTCATGCCCGCACCCATCATCTATGCCCATCGCATCCTCAAGCGCATGGCGGAGGATCGCCATTCCGGCAAGCGCCCTGAGTTTGAACCCGATGCCAAGAGCCAGGTGACCCTGCGCTACGAAAATGGCAAGCCGGTTGGCGCGACCTCGGTGGTGGTCTCGACCCAGCACAAGGCAGGCGTCGCCCAGAAGGACTTGCGCGAGCTCGTCCGTGCCTATGTCACGGAAGTTCTGCCTGCGGGCTGGTTCCCGCCGGAAGAAGAATTTTACGTGAACCCCACTGGCAATTTCGTCATTGGCGGTCCCGATGGCGATGCCGGTCTCACCGGTCGCAAGATCATCGTGGACACGTACGGCGGCGCAGCGCCCCATGGCGGCGGCGCTTTCTCCGGCAAGGACCCGACAAAGGTTGACCGCTCGGCCGCTTATGCCGCGCGCTATGTCGCCAAAAACGTCGTCGCAGCCGGTCTTGCCGACCGTTGCACCTTGCAGGTTTCCTACGCCATTGGCGTCTCCAAGCCGCTCTCGATCTATGTCGATCTGCATGGCACGGGCAAGGTGGATGAAGCCGCGATTGAAATGGCGATCCCGCGCGTCATGGATCTCTCGCCGCGCGGCATTCGCGAGCATCTCCAGCTCAACAAGCCGATCTATGCCCGCACCTCGTCCTATGGCCATTTTGGCCGTCTGCCTGAGGCTGATGGCGGCTTTTCCTGGGAAAAGACCGATCTCGCCGAGAAGCTCAAGGCGGAAATCCGCTAAGGCTGGCGCCGCTCGCGCCACCGACTGACACATGATGCAAGACACGGATGAAGGCATCGAAGCGCCCCGTCGCCGCCATGTTTATGGTCGGCGTCGGGGCAAGCGCCTGCGTGCCCATCAGGCCGGGCTGGTGGAAAACCGCCTACCGGAAATATCAATCCCGCTGTCCGACGAAACCGCGCCGCCGCTCGATCCGGCGACATTGTTTTCGCCAGCAAAAACAGAGATCTGGCTCGAAATCGGCTTTGGCGGCGGCGAGCATCTGATCCATCAGGCGGCAACCCATCCCGAAGTCGGCATTCTCGGCTGCGAACCCTTCATCAACGGCGTTGCCAAGCTGGTTGCCGAAATCGAGGACAGGCATCTCGACAATATCCGCCTCCATGCTGACGATGCCCGCCAGTTGCTCGAAGGCCTGAAACCCGAAACGCTGGCCCGGGTCTTTATTCTTTATCCCGATCCCTGGCCGAAACTGCGCCATAACAAGCGCCGCTTCATCAATCAGGAGACGTTGGGGTTTCTGGCCGCCGCCCTGAAGCCCGGCGGCGAGCTGCGCTTTGCCAGCGACATCCCCGACTATATCGTCTGGACCTTGGCCCATATCGCTGAATTCAATGAAAAATCCGGCCAGCGCCTGGTGCCGGTCGCGCGTGACACAGCCCTGCCCTATGCGGGCTGGCCCGGTACACGTTACGAGGATAAGGCGCTCAAGGCTGGCCGTGTGCCCGCCTATCTAGCCTTTCAGCGCCTCTGAACCGGGAAGCGCCCCTCCCCCCTTGCCTCTTGGCCCCCAAAGGGTCTATAAAGCGCTCACTAAATCACTACCTCACATAACGAAGACCAAGGTCTTCGATCTTGTAAGTGGGTTGTCTCCGGAAACGGGGGCCCGCTTTTTTTGTTTCTGGGGCCTCCTTTGGCCCCTCATACGGCATGAGGCCGCGATTGGCGACAATGGGTCTGGATCGACAGGACGAAGGACAGGCAGCGCGCGACGACGCGCAGCTTGATACGCCCCTTGTCGCAGCCCCCGGCACCGCGCGCCGCATTTTCGAACTGATCGCGCCGGTCGTGGCCGATATCAATTTCGAAATCGTCCGTATACGGTTTGGTCTTCAGGACGGCCAGACATTGCAGATCATGGCCGAGCGCCCCGATGGCAGCATGGTCGTTGCTGATTGCGAAGAATTATCGCGCACGTTCTCAGCGTTGCTCGATGTCGAAGACCCGATCAAGGGCGAATATAATCTCGAGATTTCATCGCCCGGCATTGATCGTCCGCTGACCCGCCCGAAGGATTTCGTGCGCTGGGCGGGTTTTGAAGCCAAGCTCGAATTGAGCGAGCCGATTGATGGCCGCAAGCGTTTTCGCGGTCTCGTTCAGGGCTTTGAAGATGGCGAAGTTCTGCTGGAAGTGGAACTGGAAGGGTTTTCGCAGCCGCAGGTCATAGGCCTGCCGTTCGACAAGGTGAGTGAGGCCAAGCTGGTCATGACCGACAGCCTCATCAAGGAAAGTTTGAAGCGACGGGGTCCAATCGACGGCACCCCCTCCGACGGAGAAGAATAAATGGCATCGGCAGTAAGCGCCAACCGGCTTGAACTGTTGCAGATCGCGGACGCTGTGGCGCGCGAGAAATCCATCGACCGCGAGGTCGTGCTGGAAGCGATGGCGGAAGCCATCCAGAAGGCGGCACGCTCACGCTATGGGGCGGAGAACGAAATCCGCGCCCGCATCAATCCGCAGACCGGTGAAATCCGCCTCGTGCGTCTGCTTGAAGTTGTCGATCAGATCGAGAACGATGCGCTTCAGATCGAATTGAAGGCCGCCCAGCGCCGCAATCCGGCCGCCCAGCTTGGCGACCTGATCGAAGACGAATTGCCGCCGGTTGATTTCGGCCGCATCGCCGCCCAGACCGCCAAGCAGGTTATCGTGCAGAAAGTGCGTGATGCCGAGCGCGAACGCCAGTATGACGAATATCGTGATCGCATCGGCGAGATCATCCATGGCCTCGTCAAGCGCGTGGAATATGGCAATGTGATCGTCGATCTCGGTCGCGGTGAAGCCATCATCCGCCGCGATGAACTGCTGCCGCGCGAAACCTTCCGCAATGCCGACCGCGTCCGCGCCTATATCTATGACGTGCGTCGCGAACAGCGCGGCCCGCAAATTTTCCTCTCGCGCAGCCATCCCCAGTTCATGGCCAAGCTCTTCGCGCAGGAAGTGCCGGAAATCTATGACGGCATCATCGAGATCAAGGCGGTTGCCCGTGATCCGGGTTCCCGCGCCAAGATCGCCGTGCTTTCGAACGACAACTCGATTGACCCTGTCGGTGCCTGCGTCGGTATGCGCGGTTCGCGCGTTCAGGCTGTCGTCAATGAGCTTCAGGGCGAAAAGATCGACATCATCCAGTGGTCGCCTGATAACGCCACCTTCATTGTCAATGCGCTTGCCCCTGCCGAAGTGGTCAAGGTCGTGCTTGATGAAGACACACAGCGCATCGAAGTCGTGGTGCCTGACGATCAGCTTTCACTTGCCATTGGCCGTCGCGGCCAGAATGTGCGCCTGGCTTCGCAGCTCACCGGCTGGGATATCGACATCCTGACCGAAGCCGAGGAATCCGAGCGCCGTCAGGCCGAGTTTGCAACCCGCAGCGCCATGTTTGCCGAAGCCCTTGATGTGGACGAAGTCATCGCCCAATTGATGGCGTCAGAAGGCTTTTCCTCGATTGAGGAAGTGGCCTATGTGCCGCTTGGGGAAATTGCCGAAATCGAAGGCTTTGACGAAGAAACCGCGCAGGAAATCCAGAACCGCGCGCTCGACTATATCGACCGCCAGAACGCCGAATTTGATGAAAAGCGCCGTGCGCTTGGCGTGGCAGACGATCTCGTCGATATTCCGGGCGTCACCCCGGCCATGCTGGTTGCCTTTGGTGAAAACGACATCAAGTCGGTAGAGGATTTGGCAGGCTGCGCCACCGACGATCTGACCGGCTGGACTGAAAGCGTTGGCGGCGAGCGCAAGCGCCAGGTCGGCATTCTCGATGGCCATGATGTGACGCCGGAAGAGGCTGAAAGCATGATCATGCAGGCGCGTATCCGCGCAGGCTGGATCACCCAGGCCGATCTTGATGAAGCCGCTGCGGCCAAGGAACAGGCCCTTGAAGCCGGGGACGTTGCGTAACCGCAATGGCGAAAGCCCCGGACGGGAAAAAGGAAGAGCGCCGTTGCATTGTCAGCGGCGCGATTGACGAAAAAGACGGGTTGATCCGCTTTGTGGTCGATCCGGAAGGCCGTGTGATGGCCGACCCGGCAGCCAGATTGCCGGGGCGTGGCATGTGGGTCACGGCCCGGCGCGAGAGTGTGGAACAGGCAATGCGCAAGGGGCTTTTTGCCCGTGCAGCCAAGGCCAGGGTCACGGTTCCGCCGACGCTGGCTGACGATGTGGAGGCCATGTTGGCGCGCCGCGCGGCAGAAACACTGGGTCTTGCCCGCAAGGCAAGCGCTCTGGTGATGGGTTTTGAGAAGGTGCTGACGGCCATTTCATCGGGCAAGGCAATCCTTCTGATTGAGGCGCGTGATGGCGCTGAAGATGGGCGTCGCAAGATTGAGCAGCGCCTGCGCGTGGTTGAAGAAGCGGGCGGCCCCGCCAATGTCCCGGTGCTCAGGTCTTTATGGTCTGACGAAATGGGTTTGGCATTGGGTCGTGCAAATGTGGTACATGCTGCCCTGATCCAGAGCCGCATGAGAGTAAAAGTCGAAGGCGATCTCGCCAGACTGGACCTTTATGGGCGCTCGCAGCGCACCATCTCGGCCCTGAAGAGTGACGAAGGACAGGCATGAACGACACGGCGGATACGGGCGAACGCAAACCGAAAGTTGCAGGCGGCAAGACGCTCAGCCTGAAGCGGACGGTCGAGTCTGGCCATGTGCGCCAGAACTTTTCCCATGGCAGGTCGAAGTCTGTCGTTGTTGAAAAGAAAAAGCGCCGCACCATCAAGACAGGCCCCGACGCACAGGTCGAGACGGTCGAAGAGGCGCCAACCCCCGAGGTTGCTGCGCCTGAAGTCGTGGCTGAGGCAGCGCCCGCACCCGTTGCTGCGCCTGTGGCGCCAATTGCTGCCCCGGAAATTATCGCCCCGGCACCCGTTGAAGTGCCTGTTATCGCCAAGGCCCCCGAGCCTGTGGTGGAAGCACCTGCCCCGGAAGTGAAGTCGGCCGCGCCCGCCGCACCTGCCGCTGCCCCGGCAAAACCAGTCGCGGCGCGTCAGGCGCCTGCCGCTGATACCCGCATGCCATCGCGCGGCAAGCCTCCGGCACGTGCCGATCGGGCGCGTTCCGGTGTTGTCCTGCGCACGCTGACTGAAGAAGAAAAATCAGCCCGTGCCGCCGCGCTTGAAGATGCGCGTTCACGCGAGGGCGATGATCGCCGTCGCGCCGAGGAAGAGTCGCGTCGTTTTGCTGAGGAAGATACCCGTCGCGCCCGTGAGCGTGACGATGCCGCCCGCCGCGAAGCCGAAGAAGCGGCGCGTCGCGCCGCCGAAGAAACCGCGCGCAAGCGTGCCGCGGACGATGCCAAGCGTCGTCTTGATGATGAAAGCCGTGCGCCCGTGGTGCCCGGTCGTCCCGCCGTGCTTGTGCCGGAAGATGATGATGAAAAGCCGCGCCGCGCTCATGGTGGTGGTGCTGGCGTGCCAGCCAAACCCGCGCCGACGCGTCGCACCGATGATCGCCGCCGCACCGGCAAGCTGACCATCACGGCAGCGCTTGGCGATGGCAGTGAGCGCCAGCGGTCGCTGGCCTCGATGCGCCGTCGCGTTGAGCGTGAAAAGAAGAAACTCGCAGGCATTCAGGAAGCGCCGCTCAAGGTCGTGCGCGAAGTTGTCATCCCGGAAGTCATCACCATCCAGGAACTCGCCAACCGTATGGCCGAGCGGGCTGTCGATGTGATGAAGATCCTGATGAAGCAGGGCATCATGCTCAAGATCACCGACGTGATCGACAGCGACACCGCCCAGCTTGTCGCCGAAGAACTGGGTCATACCGTCAAGCGCGTCGCTGAATCCGACGTTGAAGAAGGTCTGATCGGCGATGATGACATGGACGATCACCGCGTGCCGCGTGCACCGGTTGTCACCGTCATGGGTCACGTTGACCACGGCAAGACCTCGCTGCTCGACGCGCTGCGCAAGACCGACGTGGTTGCGGGCGAAGCGGGCGGCATCACGCAGCATATCGGTGCCTATCAGGTCACCTTGCCGTCAAACGCCAAGATCACCTTCCTTGATACGCCGGGCCACGCCGCCTTCACGTCAATGCGTGCCCGCGGCGCCAAGGTCACGGACATCGTCATTCTCGTTGTGGCCGCCGACGATGGCGTCATGCCGCAAACGATTGAAGCCATCAATCATGCCAAGGCTGCGGGCGTGCCGATGATTGTGGCGATCAACAAGATCGACAAGCATGAAGCCGATCCGCAGCGTGTGAAAAACGAACTCTTGCAGCATGAAGTCGTGCTTGAAGATTTCGGTGGCGACACGCTCTCGGTCGAAATCTCGGCCAAGACCGGTCTCGGCCTCGACAAGCTCGAAGAGATGATCCTGCTTCAGGCGGAATTGCTCGACATTCGCGCCAATCCTGATCGCGCCGCCGAAGGCACAATCATCGAAGCCAAGCTTGATCGCGGTCGCGGTCCGGTCGGCACCGTTCTCATCCAGCGTGGTACGCTGAAAGTTGGCGACATTATCGTTGCTGGCACCGAATGGGGCCGCGTCCGCGCCCTCATCAACGACAAGGGCGAGAACATCGACAGTGCCGGTCCTTCCGTGCCGGTCGAAGTGCTGGGTCTTGGCGGCGCGCCGGAAGCGGGCGATGTCATGACGGTCGTGGAAAATGAATCGCGTGCCCGTGAAGTCACGGCTTACCGTGCGCGCGTGAAGCTCGAAAAGCGCGTTGGCACAGGCGGGCGCGCCTCGCTCGACCAGATGCTGTTGCAGCTCAAGGAACAGAACCGCCAGGAACTGCCGATCGTCGTCAAGGCGGACGTGCAGGGTTCAGCCGAAGCCATCGCTCAGGCGCTCGACAAGCTCGGCACCGATGAAGTGACGTGCCGCGTGCTGCATGTCGGCGTCGGCGGCATCACCGAAAGCGACATCACGCTGGCCGCCGCCTCGCAGGCCCCGATCATCGGTTTCAACGTCCGCGCCAATGCGCAAGCCCGTGATGCCGCGCGTCAGGCTGGCGTCGAAATCCGCTACTACTCGGTGATCTACGATCTCGTGGATGACATCAAGGCCGCCATGTCCGGCATGTTGTCGCCGGAACTGCGCGAAACCTTCAACGGCAATGCCGAAATCCTGGAAGTCTTCAATATTTCCAAGGTCGGCAAGGTCGCCGGTTGCCGCGTCACCGAAGGCACCGTCAAGCGTGGCAGCCATGTTCGCCTGATCCGCGAAGATGTGGTGATCCACGAAGGCAAGCTCTCGACCCTGAAGCGTTTCAAGGACGAAGTGAAGGATGTCATTTCCGGCATGGAATGTGGCATGGCCTTCGAGAATTATCAGGACATGCGCAAGGGCGACATCATCGAATGTTTCGATGTGGAAGTCGTGCAGCGCAGCCTCGCCTGATCGGGCGGTCTTGTTCCATCGGTGCCCTCCCGGCTTTATGCCGGGGTCCAGAGCAGTTTGCGCCATGCATTGCCGCCCCTGGACCCCGGGACAAGCCCGGGGTGACAATCAATTTGTGATCTCACAAGCACTTAAAAACAACTTATGCAGAAGAAAAAAACCCATCGTCAGGGACAAGGCCCCAAGGGACCAAGTCAGCGCCAGCTGCGCGCAGGCGAATTGCTGCGCCGGGCGCTGGCCGAAGTGGTGGCGCGCGGCACCATTCAGGACCCGGATCTGACAGAAGCCAGTTTCACCGTCACCGAAGTGCGCATCAGCCCCGATCTGCGCCACGCCACCTGCTTTGTCGCGCCGCTCGGCGGCGGTCGTTTTGGCGGCGCCGATAGCGACAAGCTCGTCACCGCGCTGATGCGGGTGCGCGGCTATCTGCGCGGCCAGCTCGCGCGCGAAGTCTCCTTCAAATATATGCCGGACCTCACCTTTGAGCCGGACCAGTCCTTCGACAAGGCCGAGGCCGTGGATCGCCTGCTGCACAGCCCTGAAGTCGCCCGCGATCTGGTCGATGGCGACGATCTCGCCGCCGACGAAGACGACAACGACTGATGGCGCGTCACCGCAAAGGCGATGATGTCTCCGGCTGGGTCCTGATCGACAAGCCGCTGGGGCCGACCTCCAGCGATGTCGTCAACAAGGTGCGGCGCGCCTTCAATGCCAAAAAGGCAGGTCACGCCGGAACGCTCGACCCGCTCGCCTCAGGTGTTTTGCCCGTTGCGCTGGGGGAAGCGACCAAAACCGTTCCCTTCATTATCGACGCCTCCAAATCCTATCGCTTCACCATCCGCTTCGGCATCGCCACGACGACGGATGATGCCGAGGGCGAGGTCTCGGCCACCAGCGACCATCGCCCGGGCCCGGAGGCGATTGAAGCGGCTCTGGCGGGCTTTCGTGGCGAGATCGACCAGGTGCCGCCGGCTTTCTCCGCCATCAAGGTTGCCGGCGCGCGGGCCTATGATCTGGCGCGGGCTGGCGCAAGCGTGGAACTGGCCTCCCGCCGGGTGACGATCCATGAAGCACGGCTTCTGGGCTGCCCTGACCAAGACCATGCCGAGCTCGAAATCTCTTGTTCCAAGGGCACTTACGTCCGATCCATGGGCCGCGATCTGGCGCTGGCCCTGGGCACGGTTGGCCATATTGTGGCGCTCCGGCGCACCCGGCATGGCCCCTTTGGCGAGGCGCAGGCGATTCCACTGGATAAACTATTGGCCTTGGGCCATATTGCCGCCGATTCCTCGACCCTGAGGGAGCATTTGCTGCCGATTGAGACCGCGCTGGACGACATCCCGGCGCTGGCCCTGAACGGCGATGACGCTGCCAGACTGAAACGGGGTCAGGGGGTTTTGTTGCGCGGGCGTGACGCTCCCATCCTTTCGGGACCGGTCTTGGCAACCTATCGGGGCGACCCGGTGGCGCTGACCGAATACCGCAAGGGCGAGCTTTGGCCTGTGCGCGTTTTCAATTCAAACTCATAGGAGTATCCGATGTCGATTACGCCTGAACGCAAGTCAGAGCTCATCAAGGAATATGGCGGCAAGGACGGCGACACGGGTTCGCCCGAAGTGCAGGTCGCCATCCTGACCGAGCGTATCGTCAACCTCACCGAACACTTCAAGACCCACGCCAAGGACAATCATTCCCGTCGTGGCCTTCTGAAGATGGTGAGCTTGCGCCGTAGCCTTCTCGACTATGTGAAGAAGAAAGATCAGAGCCGCTACGAACAGCTGATTGCTCGCCTGGGAATCCGGCGGTAATCCGGGGTGCATCTTCCCCGCCTGGTCAAGTCACGTGACGCGAAGGGGTCGGCGTTTCCATCTGGAAGCGCCGCCTCTTGTCGTTTTGGGGCCTGACCCGAAGAGACAATCGTCCGTTTACGGATGGTCTTGTCGCAAAGTGGAGCTTTCGCCTCTGTCTCAAGGCGTTGGGTCCCCAGCCAGAGGTTGCGCGGCGCGAGCAATGCGCCCTTTGCGAGAAGTCATCCTTTCGTCCGGCCGCGATGTGAGCGGCAGCATGGCACCCCCCGCGATAGTGGAATGAACGCATGAATGCGGGCAGGCGCGAAACAGGAAACTGATATGTTTGAAATGACACGTGAAGAAATTGAATGGGGTGGTCGCACCCTCACCCTCGAAACCGGCAAGGTCGCCCGTCAGGCTGACGGTGCCATCATCGCCACCTATGGCGAGACAACCGTCATCGCCACCGTCGTCGGCGAACGCAAGCCCAAGCCCGGTCTCGACTTCTTCCCCCTGACCGTGAACTACCAGGAAAAGACCTATGCTGCGGGCAAGATTCCCGGTGGCTTTTTCAAGCGCGAAGGCCGCCCGAGCGAAAAGGAAACACTGGTTTCCCGCCTGATCGACCGCCCCATCCGCCCGCTTTTTGCCAAGGGTTTCAAGAACGAAACGCAAGTTATCGTCACCGTGCTCAGCCATGACATGGAAAACGATCCCGATATCGTTGCCCTGATTGCAACCTCTGCGGCGCTGACCATTTCCGGCCTGCCCTTCATGGGACCGATTGGCGGCGCCCGCGTCGGCTATTTCAATGGCGAGTACAAGCTCAATCCGATGATCGACGAGATGTCGGAATCGGCGCTCGACCTCGTTGTTGCCGGCACGGCTGACGCCGTTCTGATGGTGGAATCGGAAGCCAAGGAACTGACCGAAGATGTCATGCTCGGCGCGGTCATGTTTGGCCATCGCGAGTTCCAGCCGGTGATCGACATGATCATCCGCATGGCTGAAAAATGCGCCAAGGAACCCCGTCCCTTCGTCAAGCCGGATGAAAGCGAACTGGAAGCCAAGGTTCGCGCCCTTGCGGAAGCCGATCTTCGCGCCGCTTACGGCCTGAAGGACAAGGGCCAGCGTCACGAGGCCATTGCCTCGGCCAAGGACAAGGTCAAGGCCGCGCTTTGCAATCCCGACGATGCCAGTGCCCTGCCCGAAACCGCCGTGGGCGGCGTCTTCAAGGCGATCGAAAGCGACATCGTGCGCAACTCGATTCTTGATACGAAGCGCCGCATTGACGGCCGCAATCTCGAAACCGTGCGTCCGATTGTATCTGAAGTCGGCATCCTGCCCCGCACCCATGGCTCGGCGCTCTTCACGCGGGGCGAAACCCAGGCGCTCGTGGTGGCAACGCTGGGCACGGGCGATGATGAACAGTTTATCGACGCGCTCGAAGGCACCTACAAGGAAAACTTCCTGCTGCATTACAATTTCCCGCCCTTCTCGGTCGGTGAAACAGGCCGTGTGGGCTTCACCGGTCGCCGCGAAGTCGGCCATGGCAAGCTTGCCTGGCGGGCGCTGCGTGCGGTTCTGCCGCCCAAGGAAGAGTTTCCCTATACGCTGCGCCTCGTTTCGGAAATCACCGAGTCGAATGGCTCCTCCTCCATGGCCACGGTTTGCGGCTCATCGCTTGCCATGATGGATGCCGGCGTGCCGATCCGCCGCGCGGTCGCAGGCATCGCCATGGGTTTGATCCTGGAAGGTGAGCGCTTTGCCGTGCTCTCCGACATTCTGGGTGACGAAGATCACCTCGGCGACATGGACTTCAAGGTGGCCGGTACCGCTGTCGGCGTCACATCGCTCCAGATGGACATCAAGATCACCGGCATTACCGAAGGCATCATGAAGCAGGCTCTGGGTCAGGCCAAGGACGGCCGTATCCACATTCTCGGCGAGATGGCCAAGGCCATCGACACCGCCCGCCCCGAAATGGGCGAGCATGCGCCGCGCATCGAAGTCATCACCGTGCCAACGGATAAAATCCGTGAAGTCATCGGCACGGGCGGCAAGGTCATTCGCGAAATCGTCGAAAAGACCGGCGCCAAGATCGACATTTCGGATGATGGCACGATCAAGGTGGCCTCATCGGATGGCGAGTCGATCCGCAAGGCGATTGCCTGGATTCAGGGCATTGTTGCCGAGCCGGAAGTCGGCAAGATCTATGAAGGCACAGTCGTCAAGGTCGTCGATTTCGGTGCCTTCGTGAACTTCTTCGGTCCGCGCGACGGCCTCGTGCATATCTCGCAGATGGCCCCGACCCGTGTTGAAAAGGTCGCCGATGTTGTCGCCGAAGGCCAGACCGTCAAGGTCAAGCTTCTGGGCTTCGACGAACGCGGCAAGGTTCGCCTCTCCATGAAGCATGTGAACCAGGAAACCGGCGAAGAGATCGTTTATGAAAACGAACCTGAAGAGCAGCCCCGCGAAAAGCGCGAAGGCGGCGGTGGCCGTGGCAAGCGTCGCGACCGCGACTGAAGCGTGTAAGGCTTGAAGAAACGAGGGCGCCGGAGTCATCCGGCGCCTTTTTCATTTCCGCTGCATCAGTTCGATGCGGTTGCCGAAAGGATCGAAGACGAAGATGCGGTCGTAGCCCTCGACCGGCACATCTTCCGCGAGCCTGTATCCGGCGTCGCGGGCGCGCGTCGCAAGGCCCTGAAGATCGTCGGTCAGGAAGGCGACATGCGCCTTGGTGGCGGGATGAAAATCCTTGTCGACGCCGAGATGAAGCTTGAGCGGCCCGCGTTCGAACCAGCATCCGCCGCGTGCCGCCTGCGCCGGCGGCTTCGGCACTTCGGCGAAACCGAGCACGCCGACATAGAAATGCTGGGCCTCGTCCTCGCTCCCGGCGGGGATGGCGATCTGCACATGGTCGATGCCGGTCAGCATGGCAAGGGGCCTCCGGTCAGGTGAAGGTCAGCCGCCGTTTCCGTTGTCGAGATCGCTCGACTTCATCTCTTCGGCGCGCGGCAGGCCGATGATGTTATAGCCGCTATCCACATAATGGATTTCGCCCGTCACCCGCGCCGAGAGATCGGAGAGCAGATAAAGCCCCGCCCCGCCGACATGTTCGAGTTCGATTGTCTCTTTCAGCGCCGAATGCGTCTTGTTCCACTTGTGTACGAAGCGGGCATCGCCGATCGCGGAACCTGCCAATGTCCGCATCGGGCCCGCCGAGATCGCATTGACGCGAATGCCGTCGCGGCCAAGATCAGACGCCAGATAACGCACACTGGCCTCAAGTGCCGCTTTCGCCACGCCCATCACATTGTAGTTTGGCATGACGCGCCGCGCGCCTTCATAGGTCAGCGTCACGAGCGCGCCGCCATTCGGCATCATTTCGGCGGCCCGACGCGCCACTTCAACGAAAGAGAAGCAGGAAATATCCATCGAGCGCAGAAAGTTTTCACGCGTTGTATCGGCATAGCGGCCCTTGAGCTCGTTTTTGTCGGAATAGGCGATGGCATGAACGACGAAGTCGAGCGAACCCCAGTCTTCCTTGAGGGTGCGGAAAACCGTGTCCATGCTCTGGCTGTCTGTCACATCGCAGGGCAGGAGATGAGTTGAACCGACACTTTCAGCAAGCGGCTTCACACGCTTGCCAAAGGCTTCACCCTGATAGGTGAAGGCCATGTCAGCCCCATGCAGCGCAAGCGCCTGCGCGATACCCCAGGCAATGGAGTGATCATTGGCAACGCCCATGATGAGGCCGCGACGCCCCTTCATCAGGGGCCCGTTAAGCACCAGTCCCCGGTGCGCGGTGTGCTGATCAGATCCGTGCATTCTGCTATGTGACCCGTGTGATGGTTTAAGTCTCGTGGCCGATTGTAAGGCTCAGCCGTTAAAACGCTGGAAAGCCAGAGTGGCGTTTGTGCCACCAAAGCCGAAACTGTTGGAAATCGCGATATTGATATCGGCCCCGTCGATGCGCTGGCGCACGATATTGGCGTCGGCAATTTCCGGATCGAGCTCATCAATATTGGCGCTCGCCGCAATGAAGCCGCTCTGCATCATGAGCAGCGTGTAAATGGCTTCATGCACGCCGGCAGCACCTTGCGCATGACCGGTCAGCGATTTTGTCGCGCTGATCGGCGGCATGTTGGCGCCGAAGACATTGCGGATCGCCTTGATTTCGGGAATGTCGCCAACCGGTGTCGATGTCGCATGTGGGTTGATGTAATCCACCGGCCCCTTGAGATTTGCAATCGCCATACGCATGCAGCGTTCAGCGCCCTCGCCCGTGGGGGCAACCATGTCTGCGCCGTCAGCCGAGGCCCCATAGCCGACAAGTTCGGCATAAATCTTTGCGCCGCGCGCCCTGGCATGGTCGAGTTCTTCGAGCACGAGAATGCCGCCACCACCCGAGATGACAAAACCATCGCGATCCTTGTCATAGGCGCGGCTGGCTTTCTCCGGCATATCGTTGCGCTTGGACGACATTGCGCCCATGGCGTCGAAGAGAACCGAGAGCGTCCAGTCAAGTTCTTCGCCGCCACCGGCAAACATCACATCCTGCTTGCCCCACTGGATCATCTCCGCCGCATTGCCGATGCAATTGGCCGATGTCGAGCAGGCCGAGCTGATTGAATAATTGACGCCCTTGGTCTTGAACCAGGTCGAGAGATTGGCCGAGCAGGTGGACGACATCGCCTTGGGCACCGCGAAGGGGCCAACCCGCTTGGGGCCCTTCACAGGTTCGGTGCGCGCCATGTCGGCAGCGGCCACGATCGCCTTTGTGGAGGGGCCCCCCGAACCGACAATGAGGCCGGTGCGCGGATTGCTGACATCATGCGGTTCAAGCCCGGCATCGCTGATCGCCTGCTCCATGGCAACACAGGCATAGGCTGCGCCATCGCCCATAAAGCGGCGGGCGCGACGGTCCACGGCCTGATCAAGATCAATTTTCAGACTGCCATGCACCTGGCTGCGAAAGCCCATTTCGGCATAGACATCCGATTTGACAATGCCTGAGCGCCCCTCACGAAGGCTTGCGAGCACTTCTTGAGCGTTATTGCCGATGCTGGAGACAATCCCCATGCCCGTGACGACGACTCGCCTCATGGCAGCCTCTCTGTTTCCGGTTAGTGACTGAACGCTTGCTTGCGTCTTATTGTCTTGCTCATTGGGTCGAAATTGGGGCGCGTGTCGCGACCTTGTCAGGCGGACTGATTTTCGGTCTGCAGTCCGACGCGCATATCCGAGATCGTATAAGCGAGTTCACCATCGGCCAGAATGGTGCAATCGGCAACACCCAGCACCAGTCGGCGGTTGATCACGCGCTTGAGCTGGATGTTGTATTCGATCTTTTTATTCGCGGGCGTGACCATCGCCGAAAACTTCACTTCGCCCACGCCAAGCGCGCGGCCCTTGCCCTGTCCGCCAATCCAGCCGAGGAAAAAACCGAGAAGCTGCCAGGCGCCATCAAGACCCAGACAACCCGGCATGATCGGATCGCCTTCGAAATGGCAGGGGAAGAACCAGCGATCTGGCGTGATGTCATATTCGGCGCGGATCAGACCCTTGTCGTGCGCGCCACCCTTGTCCGAGATTTCGAGAATCCGGTCGATCATCAGCATCGGCGGCAGGGGCAATTGCGCATTGCCAGGCCCGAACATGCGGCCATGGCTGCATTCAAGGAGATCCTCGAAGGAATAACTCGACTTCTGGTTTGCCATGCCCGTCCGCTCAATTTGCTGGCCCCGCCGCCCGGCGGCGGTTTCACCGCCCTTGAGAGCGGCCTCAAGCCTCAGTCTAAACCCTGGAAGCGACGAAATCCCGCTTCACCATATTTCCTGCGCGCGTTGGTAACATAACGGCGGTTCCGCGCAAACCCTTGCAGCGCCTCATTCTCTCCGCTCATGACAAATCGACCGCAGACTTGACAAATCAATGACGCAGACTACATCTTCCAAATTGTAATGATTACAAACTGAAGCCTTCCCCGGATTAAGAGGGGAATTTGGCAGAGGATGTGAAATGACACAGGATCGGCCCTTCGCCCAGACCTTGACCCGCCTCCGGGAGGCCGGTTTGCGTCCGACGCGGCAGCGCCTGGCACTTGGCAGGTTGCTGTTTGATGGCGGCGACCGACATGTCACGGCCGAAGCCCTGCATGAAGAAGCCCAGAAAGCCGGTGTCAGCGTCTCCTTGGCGACGGTTTACAATACGCTGCATCAATTCACCCAGGCCAAGCTGCTGCGCGAAGTCGTGGTTGATTCCGCCCGCACCTATTTCGATACCAATATCGACGATCACCATCACTTCTTCATCGAGGCCGATGGCGCGCTGATGGATATTGCCGGCGAGGAAATCACCATTGCCAATCTGCCCCAGGCGCCCCACGGCACCGACATCGCCCGTGTGGATGTCATTGTCCGTCTGCAGGCGCGGCAGCGCAGCTGAGCCGCCAGGCGCCGCGCCGTGGCAAATCGCGAGTCGTTCTTAACTTTAGAACTGCTCTAAACTATTGACCCACACCCCTTTTGCAGCCTAGATTCCGCGCATCACATGACGCGATGGCCCCCGGCCATCGCCGCTATGAACAGAGTTAACAGCCCCCGCCACAGGCTCGGTGGCAGGCATAATCAGGTGAGGATCAAGACATGCCAAATCTCGCTGGCTCCAAGACCGTGGATAATCTGAAAGACGCTTTCGCCGGCGAAAGCCAGGCCAATCGCCGTTACCTCTATTTCGCCCAGAAGGCAGACGTTGAAGGCTACAACGATGTTGCCGCCGTCTTCCGTTCAACCGCTGAAGGCGAAACCGGCCATGCCCATGGTCATCTTGAGTTTCTTGAAGAAGTTGGCGATCCGGCCACGGGTGAGCCCATTGGCTCGACCGATCTGAACCTCAAGGCGTCGATTGCGGGCGAAACCCACGAATACACCGACATGTATCCGGGCATGGCGCGCACCGCGCGCGAAGAAGGCTTCGACGAAATCGCCGACTGGTTTGAAACACTCGCCAAGGCCGAAAAAAGCCATGCGGGTCGTTTCCAAAAGGCACTCGACAACCTCAACGGTTAAAGATCCTGGCCGGGGGCCTGTCGCTCCCGGCCATTTCTTCGCGGCTTAAGCCTCTCAGGGAGCCGCCGCCGTCACGCGCCACCACGCAAAGGTCAAGAGATGCAAGAAGGCAGCACCGGTGCGCCCACGCGCCACCCGCTCGACTGGCAGAACCCGGATTTCTATGACACGGACAAGCTTGATGCCGAGATGCGCCGCATCTTCGACATCTGCCATGGCTGCCGCCGCTGCTTCAATCTCTGCGACAGTTTTCCCCGTCTCTTCGACTTGATCGACGCCAGTCCGACCGAAGAACTCGACACCGTCAAAAGCGAGGATTTTGGACCGATCGTTGAGGCCTGCACGCTTTGCGACATGTGCTACATGACAAAATGTCCTTACGTGCCGCCGCATGAATTCAATCTCGATTTCCCGCATCTGATGCTGCGCTACCGTGCAGCCGAGGCAAGGCAGAAGGGATTTCCGCTTGTGCCGGGCCAGCTCGCCCAGACCGATCGCAATGGCAGGCTGGCCGCACCCGTGGCCGCGCTTGCCAACTGGGGATCGGCCAAAGGCAATGGCCTGACACGACCCTTGCTCGAATCCGTTGCGGGTATTGATGCGCGCGCCGAACTGCCGAAGTTTTATGGCCAGACCTTCACCATGCGTGCCAAGGCGCAGGACAAGTCTGGCCTTGGCTGCGCCAAGGACGCCCCCGCCAAGGGCCGCAAGGCCGTGCTCTTTGCCACCTGTTTTGTGAACTACAACAATCCGGGCGTGGGTGAGGCCGCGCGCCTCGTACTCGCGCATAATGGCGTTGAAACACAAGTGGCCTATCCCGGCTGTTGTGGCATGCCTTTTCTCGAACAGGGCAATCTTGAGAAGGTCGCGGCGCAAGCCGTGAAAGTGTCGGCCGATATGGTCGCCTTTATCGACAAGGGCTATGACGTGATCGCGCTGACAGCTTCATGCGGGCTGATGTTCAAAACCGAATGGCCGCTGATCCTGCCGGACAATGAAAATGTCCGCCGTCTGGCCGATGCGACCTTTGACATTGATGAATATGTGGTCGATATCGCCAAAAAAGAGGGTCTGGCGCCGGGTCTGCAACCGGTTGAGGGCGGCGTCACGGCCCATCTCGCCTGTCATGCCCGCGCCCAGAACATGGGCCCCAAATCAGCTGAAATGATGAAGCTCATTCCCGGCACCAAGGTCGATATCGTCGAAAGATGCTCCGGACACGGAGGAACCTTCGGCGTCATGAAGGAAACCTTCGATATCGCCTTGAAGGTCGGCAAACCTGCGGCCCGCAATGTTGCCAAGACCGGCAACAAATACGTGACGTCAGACTGCCCGCTCGCGGCCAAGCATCTCGTTCAGGAAATCAATGAGCTGGGCGAGGCGCAAGCGCCTATCGCTCAACACCCCATCGAGATCATGGCGCGTGCCTGGGGCTTGATTGTTTAATTGTCATTGCCGGGCCCGCTTTTGACTAAAAGATGGCCGGCAATCCAGAGCCCGACAGCATCGTGTTTGCGGCACTGGATGCCCGGATCAAGTCCGGGCATGACCTAATGAGGAGATTTCAGTTTATGTGCGCCCGTCGACTCACTATCACCCGCAGCGACATCCTGCCCTATGAAACCTATGCCGCTGAACGCAAGGCGCGCCGCGCCGCGATCACGCAAATGAAGAAGGCGCGCCGTGTCGCTGTCGGCCCCTATGCCACATTCTATTTTGAAAACTACGACACGATGTTTCAGCAGATCCATGAAATGCTGCATATCGAGCGTGGCGGCGAAGACCAGATAGCCGATGAGCTGGCCGCCTATAACCCGCTCATCCCCAATGGCAGCGAACTGGTGGCCACGCTCATGTTCGAGATCAATGATCCCGTGCTGCGGGATCGCGAACTACGCCGCCTGACGCATGTTGAAAATGAAATCCATATCGATCTGGGCGGCCAGCGCATCAAGGCCGAACCGGAAGGCGATGTCGAGCGCACCAAGGAAGATGGCAAGACCTCCTCGGTGCATTTCCTGCATTTCAGGTTTACGCCTGAGCAGGTCGCCTTGTTCCGTGATCCCGCCGTGCCTGCCATGATTGCCTTCACGCATGAGCATTATGGTCACATGGCGGTCATCCCGAAGGAGTCGCGTCAGGCCCTGTCACGCGATTTCACCTAGTTGAAATCCTCGCTCGGATAAGTGCCCCAGATCTGGTTGCGCGGCATGTAGCCGTCATAGCCATCGGCGGACACTTCGCACCATGGTCCGGCGCATTTCTTGAGTTCGGCAATCACGCCGGGTTCTGCATAGGCAACAATCGGCGCGGTTTCATCCGCCTTGGCGCGGATGGCGCGCGGGGGGTCACCTGTCGCCCCGGCCACAATCGCGCTGCGGCGTCCATCCAGCATCGAATGCCAGACCCAGCCGACATCGCCCTCGCGGTCACGGATTTTGCGCCAGCGATCGGATTCGGCAATGATCTCAACGGGCATTTTGCGCCGTTCAAACACCCAGTCGACCGGATAGGATGTGCCCGGCCCCCGGCGCAGATTGACCTTGCCCGATTTCAGGCTGACGAATCGGGGAACCGGCAGGCCCGATCCACTGGCGACAGCCTCATTTGCCCCTTCATCGGCCCGGACCGGCAGCACAGGAACCGCCATCCCCGCAAGACCGGCAAGGGTGCAAGCCAGCATCAGCCCGCGCATCCCGCGCCAGCCATAAGCCGTGATGCCTCCCGGCGCCTGTCGTGGTCTCTTGGTCATGTTCGGGCCCATATGCCCTATATGGCAAGTCCGCATGTGGCGGGTCAAGCACGCCCCGTCATGTTGGGGGACCCTGTTTGAAGAACGTACTTTGTGCCGGGCAAAAGCCTCTGCTAGACAAGAGGGGCAGGAGTCCGGTCATGCCGCCGGACACATCCGGAGCAGCCCATGACCAGCAAAAAACCCCTCGTGATCGTCACCCGTAAATTGCCTGAGGCAATCGAGGCGCGAATGGGCGAGTTGTTTGATGTGCGACTGAATGCCGACGATCACGCCATGACCCCCATGGAGCTGATCGCCGCCATGAAGGAAGCAGGCGTCCTGGTTCCGACGGTCACCGACCGGATTGACGCACGCCTCCTCTCACAGGCCGGGCCCAATCTGCGCCTCATCGCCCAATTTGGCACCGGCATCGACAATATCGATGTCGAAAGCGCCCGCCAGCGCGGCATAACAGTCACCAACACGCCGGGCGTCCTGACGGAAGATACCGCCGACATGACCATGGCGCTCATTCTGGGCGTGCCGCGTCGACTGGCCGAGGGTGCTCGCTATCTGCGCGACCATGACGGCAATTGGCCGGGCTGGTCGCCCACATGGATGCTGGGTCGCCGCATTCATGGCAAAAAACTTGGCATCATTGGCATGGGACGCATCGGGCAGGCCGTGGCAACGCGCGCCCGCGCCTTCGGTCTGGAAATCCATTACCACAATCGCAAGCGCGCCAATGCCGTGATCGAGCAGGAACTTGGCGCGACCTATTGGGAAAGCCTTGAGGACATGTTGCCCAGGGTCGACATCGTCTCGGTCAATTGCCCGCATACGCCTGCGACCTATCACATGCTCAATGCGCGGCGACTCAAGCTGATGCGGCCTGATGCCTATATCGTCAACACGGCCCGTGGCGAGATTATCGACGAAAACGCACTCGCCCGCGCTCTTGAAGCCGGGGAACTTGCAGGTGCCGGGCTCGACGTTTTTGAGCAGGAGCCGCAGGTCAATCCGCGTCTCGTCGGGCTCGACAATGTCGTGCTGCTGCCGCATATGAGCTCGGCCACCATGGAAGGCCGCATCGAAATGGGCGGCAAGGTCATCGTCAATATCAAGACCTTCATGGATGGCCACAGGCCGCCTGATCGCGTCATCCCGGCGATCATGTGACCGGCGAAATCCCGCTGAGCGGATTTGCCGGATCGTGCCGAAGCCGGAGGGTGCGAAAGCGCGTCGCCAGCGCATCATAGATGAGCAGACGCCCGGCCATGCTCTCGCCAGCGCCCGTGATTTCCTTGATCACTTCAAGCGCCTGCAACGAGCCCATGACGCCTGTCAATGCCCCCAGCACGCCAGCTTCAGCACAGGTCGGCACACTGCCGGGCGGCGGTGCCGCGCCCACGAGATCGCGGTAATTGGCCATGGGGCGTCCATCATCATCCGTAAGCCAGCTTTTGAAGGTTGCCAGTTGACCCTCAAACTGGCCGACCGCCGCAGAGACAAGCGGCACCTGCGCGGCATGGCAGGCATCATTGACGACAAATCGCGTTTCAAAATTGTCGCAGCCATCCGCCACAACATCATATTGCGCAATCAGGTCGCCGGCATTTTCATGCGTCAGCCGAACGGGATGCAGCACGACATTGGTGTCGGGGTTGATGGCAAGCATGGCGTCGCGGGCACTCTCAACCTTCGCGCGTCCGATATCATCCGCCCCATGAATGATTTGCCGCTGCAGGTTTGAAAGTCCAACCGTGTCATTGTCAACGATACCGATCATGCCGACACCGGCTGCTGCGAGATAAAGCAGGCAGGCACTGCCCAGTCCGCCCGCGCCAATCACCAGCACACGCGCCGCGAGGAGCCTTTGCTGCCCCGGCCCGCCAATTTCCTTCAGAACGATATGGCGTGCATAGCGTTCAAGCTGTTGATCGTTGAGCGACATGATGACCCTTTCAGACGTGGAGAAAAGGCGCTGGCGCGGGCTCTGTCAAGCGTCACCCTTCAAGGCAGACGTTCTGCTTCGCACCAGAAAGGCGGTCATGTTCACGCGGACAACTCTTCTTCAATGAAGCTCAGGCGATCCTGCCCGAAATAGAATTCATTGCCGACAAAAAATGTCGGCGCACCAAAAGCCCCGCGCGCAATAGCTTCTTCTGTCGTCGCACGGATCTTGTCTTTATTGGCGGGATCGGCAGCCATCCTGGCCGCCATGTCAGGATCCAGTCCGATCTTGACGGCAAGTTCGGCAAGCACAGCCGGGTCGGCTGCATTCTTGCCGTCAACCCATGAGGCGATGAAAACAGCATCAATCCAGGGCAGATATTCGCCGCTGCCTTCAAGTCCTGCCGTGATGCGCAAGGCAGGCAGGGTCATGACGGGAAAATGCTTGTTGAAGGCGAAAGGCACGCCATAGCGCCTGGCCCAGCGCGGCAGGTCAATCGACATCCATTTGCCGCGCGGCGGAAAGGTGCCGGGCGGCTGATTGCCAGTGCCTTGCATGACGCCACCCAGAAACATCGGCTTCCAGATGATTGTTGCCCCTGTGCGCCTGGCGATCAGCGGCAATTGGGTCCAGGCAAGATAGGCCGTGGGACTTGCATAATCGAAATAGAATTCAACGGACTTTGTCATCATTTGCTCCGTAAGCGGATAATCAAAAGGCTTCCATCCAGGGCCGCAGGTCAAGTTCCTGCGTCCAGGCGTCGCGCGGCTGGCAATGCAGTTGCCAATAGGCTTCGGCTATATGTTCAGGATTGAGAATCCCGTCCGTTTCCTTCAGCGCGTAGCGTTCGGGGAAACGTGTGCGAATGAAATCCGTATCAATTGCACCGTCGATGATCGGGTGCGCGACATGGATGCCCTTGGGACCAAGCTCGCGTGCCATGCTTTGTGAAAGTGCTCGCAGCGCAAATTTCGCGCCCGCAAAGGCGGCAAAACCCTTGCCACCGCGCAGTGAAGCTGTGGCGCCGGTGAAAATGATCGTGCCGCGCCCACGCGGCGTCATGACGCGCGCCGACTCCCGCCCCATCAGAAAGCCGCCAAAGGCCGCCATTTCCCAGACCTTGCGATAAACGCGCGAGGTGGTTTCGGTGATCGGAAAATTGACATTGGCGCCGATATTGAAAACCGCGATCTCAATCGGGGCAATGTCACGCTCAATGGTCTCGAACAAGGCGGCCACCTGATCTTCTTCGCGGGCATCACTGCCAAAGGGAAAGGCTTTGCCCCCCTCGCTTTCAATCGCCTTGACCAGAGGCTCGAGCGCGCCGACCTCGCGTCTTGTGACACAGGCCGCATAGCCCTGACGCGCAAACCGCCGCGCCACCGCCCCGCCTGTGGCATCGCCCGCCCCGACCACGAGAATGGCTTTATCGGCCTTCATGCCCGCCTCCATGGGTTCTTTTTCTGAACGGACTCAAACATGGGTTCCAAAAAAGAACTTGTCAAGCTATGATCGACCTCCACACGGTTCAAAATTGGTGGACTTGATGCGCTGGGAAGATCTCGACCGCGAAGATTGCTCGCTTGCCCGTACCCTGTCGGTGGTTGGTGACCGCTGGACGCTGCTCATATTGCGGGACTGTTTTTTGCGGGTTCGCCGCTTTGAGCATTTCGAACAGCGCCTCGGCATTGCCCGCCATGTCCTCGCGGA
Organism: uncultured Alphaproteobacteria bacterium; assembly: GCA_963696585.1. Taxonomy (GTDB): domain Bacteria; phylum Pseudomonadota; class Alphaproteobacteria; order Parvibaculales; family Parvibaculaceae; genus Parvibaculum. Next base: position 60,877 of record CAVOKW010000023.1, on the reverse strand, counting down.
TCGGCTGCGCAAACTCACCGAGGCCGGTGTGCTGGCCAAGGTGGCCTATCAGGAGCGCCCGCGACGCGACGAATATCGCCTGACGGAAAAAGGTCTCGCGCTTTACCCCGTGCTCCTGTCGCTGCTTGATTGGGGCGACCGCTATATGAGCGATGACAAGGGCCCGCCCAACACGCGCATCCACAAGACCTGTGGCAAGCCCATGCATGGCGTGATGACATGCAGTGAATGTGGCGAGCCGGTCGATCCGCGCGACATGTCGGTTGAGTTTCGCGCGGATCTGAAACCGGCCCCGGCTTAAAGCCCGTCAAACAGGGCCGTTGAGAGATAGCGCTCGGCGAAGGACGGGATGATCGCCACTATCGTCTTGCCTTTCATCTCGGGGCGGCAGGCAACTTCCAGCGCCGCCGCAATCGCCGCACCTGAAGAAATGCCGCAAGGCACGCCTTCGAGCTTTGCCGCCTTGCGGGCATATTCAAACGCTGTCTCATTGCCGATGGTGATGATTTCATCAATCAGCGAGGTGTCGAGATTGCCCGGCGCAAAGCCCGCGCCAATGCCTTGAATCTTGTGCGGGCCGGGCTGGCCCCCCGAAAGCACCGGGCTGTCTTCCGGCTCGACAGCGACCATTTTGAGACCCGGCTTGCGCGCTTTCAAAACCGAGCCAATGCCGGTGAAAGTGCCACCCGTCCCCACGCCGGAAATCACGATATCAACCTTGCCATCCGTATCGTTCCAGATTTCTTCCGCCGTTGTTTCGCGGTGAATCTGCGGATTGGCGGGATTGTCAAACTGCGCCGCCATCACCGAATTGGGATGTTCGAGCAGCATGGCTTCGGCCCGCGCAATCGCCCCCTTCATGCCCTTCTCGGCAGGCGTCAATTCCAGTGTCGCGCCAAGCAGCAGCAACATTTTGCGCCGCTCCATCGACATGCTTTCCGGCATGCAGAGCACGAGTTTGTAACCCCGCGCGGCGCAAACAAAGGCAAGCGCAATGCCGGTATTGCCAGACGTTGGCTCAATGATAAGCGTGTTCTCGTTGAGTTTGCCTTGCGCTTCAAGCGCATCAATCATGGCGACGCCTATGCGGTCCTTGACGCTTGCCAGCGGATTGAAAAATTCGAGCTTGAGCAGCACATCGCCAACAGCGCCCGCTTCTTTGGCAAGCTTGTTCAGGCGCACCAGCGGCGTATCGCCGATTGTCTGGGTAATGTTGTCATAGATCCGGCCGCGACCGGGCTTGCTGGAATTGATCATGGGGGCCTTCCTACCTTGTTCGCGTCAAACGCGTTATGAGAGTGAAGTCTTAAATCGTGAAATCAGCCGATGCGCCGCCATTGGCTGCGCCAGCCTCTTCTGCTTTCCGGCACAGGTCTTCAACGGTGATGGTGTCGAGACGCGCCATCAGATCCTTCTGCACATCCTGCCACAAAGGCGCGATCACGCGCTCACCAAGTTCGGAAGGGCCCGTCGTCACGGGGTCATCGCTGGATTCCATCATGCCGACAACACGCACAACTTCGCCCACCGTGATACGCCGCCGCTCGCGCGCCAGCCGATAGCCGCCGCGCGGCCCGCGCACACCCTTGAGGATTCCGGCATGAACAAGCTGCTGCATCACCTGTTCGAGATAGCGTTGCGGAATGCCCTGCCGCTTGGTGATTTCTTTTGACTGCACCGGATCGGGCCGCGCATTGATCGCCACATCAACTACGGCTTCAAGCGCCAGCCAGGTTTTTTTCGAAAGTCGCAACATTGCCGGTCCAAACCTTTTCTTTAGCGATTGCCGTCAGCCGCAATGCCGGTGGAGCCAAAGCCGCCCGCGCCGCGTGTCGTTTCATCAAGCGCATCAACCTCATTGAGCGAGGCCTGCGTCACCGGCGCAATCACCATCTGCGCAATGCGTGTGCCGCGCTCGATGGTGAAGGCTTCAATGCCGTGATTGATGAGGATGACCTTGATTTCGCCGCGATAATCGCTGTCAATGGTGCCGGGCGAATTGAGCACGGTGACGCCATGTTTGGCCGCAAGACCGGATCGCGGTCGCACCTGCGCCTCAAAACCGAGCGGGATCGCCATGGCAAGCCCTGTGGGCACCAGCGCACGAGACCCCGGCATCAGGATCAGCGGATCCCCGGCCTCAATCGCCGCCATCAGATCCATGCCGGCGGCACCTTCGGTTTCATAGCGCGGCAAAGCCAGTCCCTCAGCATGGGGCAAACGCTGAACGGCAATATCAACGGCATAGCTCATCCGGTCTTCCTGTTTGCAAAATGCTCGGCAATGCGTCGCGCCAGACGTTCGGCGACCGCGCCCTTGGGCAGGATCGGCCAGTCTTCGCTGCCGCCCTCGAAGATCAGATGGATGGTGTTGAGGTCGCCGCCCATGACACCGCTGGCGGGTGACACATCATTGGCGACAATCCAGTCGCATTGCTTGCGCGCCCGCTTGGCAATCGCATGTTCAATGACTTTTTCCGTTTCGGCCGCAAAGCCGACAACAAGCGCCGGTCGTCCCTTTTCCATCTGCGACAGCGTTGCGAGAATGTCAGGGTTTTCGATCAGCGTGAGTGTGCGGCCTTTTTCACCGGACTTCTTCTTGATTTTCTGATCGGCGTCTTCCGCCATGCGCCAGTCCGCAACCGCTGCGGCGCAGACGGCGATATCAGCAGGCAGCACGGCCAGCGCCGCGGCGAGCATTTCGCGCGCTGTCTCGACGCGCACTATACGAACACCGGGCGGCACGGGCAGGGCGGTCGGACCTGAAATCAATGTCGTCTCCGCACCAAGCCGGGCCAGCGCCGTCGCGATCGCATAGCCCTGTTTGCCCGAAGAGCGATTGGCGATGAAACGCACCGGATCAATCGGCTCATGCGTCGGACCGGAAGTCACAAGGGCGCGCAGACCTTTGAGCGGTCCGCCGCCGGGAAAGGCAGCGTCATCAAAATGCGCTTCAATTGCCGCGATGATTTCCGCCGGTTCCGCCATACGCCCCGGCCCGTATTCGCCGCAGGCCATCTCGCCCTCATTGGGGCCGACAACGCTCACGCCATCGGCAAGCAGGGTTTCCAGATTGCGCTGGGTCGCGCCATGCAGCCACATACGCAGGTTCATCGCAGGTGCAATCAGCACCGGCTTGTCGGTCGCCATCAGCACGGTGCTGGCCAGATCATTGGCCAGGCCATGCGCCATCTTGGCCATCAGATCGGCAGTGGCGGGCGCCACAACCAACAGGTCGGCATCACGCGAGAGTTCGATGTGACCCATCTCGGCTTCATCGGTCAGGCTGAAAAGCGCGCTGAAAACCTTGTCGCCGGTCAGACTGCCAACCGATAGCGGCGTCACGAATTCGCCCGCCGATTGGGTCATGACCGCGCGCACCCTGGCCCCGCGCTCGCGCAGCCGCCGGATCAGATCCAGACATTTATAAGCCGCAATGCCCCCACCAATGACAAGCAGGATACGCCGCCCGTCCAGAGGGCGGGTGTCGGTTACTGGTTTTTTGGACTCTGGAGCCTTGGCCACTTCATTCTCCCGCCTTGATCGCCACCCTGGCGGCACCCCCTCTGTTGAGGGGGTACGGCTGATTGTGAAGGAGAATATAGAGTTTCACTATATGAATGTGTAGATCAAAAATTAACCCCCGCCGAAAAGGGTAAATAAGCCTGCTCAGAAGAGCTTTGTGAGAAGCAGCGCCGCCAGGGCCCCCAGAACAGCCCATATTGCCGGATGGGTGCCTTTCAGCCGATATTGCGAGTCCGGATGGATGCGCACACCCTCCTCATCGACATTCTCGGCAAAAAGGCGAGCCGCCCGTTCGGCCCTGTCGAGCATCACGGGCAGATGCGCCATCACCCGGCCAATCTGCATGGCGCCAGCCGCAGCCTCTTCCAGACGGGCTTCAGGCCCCATCCGCGCCGTGATCCAGGCTTTGACCACGGGTTCAGCGCTTTCCCAGATATTGTGCTCGGGATCGAAATGCCGCGCGACACCCTCGACCACCACCATGGTCTTTTGCAGGAGGATGAGCTCCGGCCGTGTTTTCATGTCGAACTGCTCGGTCACCTGGAAAAGCTGGGCAAGCAGCCGACCCATGGAAACTTCGTTCGCCGGCCGTCCGAAAATCGGTTCGCCGACCGAGCGTAGCGCCTGGGCGAAGGCTTGCGTGCTTTTCGTGCGCGGCACATAGCCCGCCTCGAAATGCACCTCCGCCACACGCACATAGTCGCGCATGATGAAGCCATAAAGGATCTCGGCCAGAAACCGCCGCTCATTGGCGCCAATACGCCCCATGATGCCGAAATCGACGGCAACCAGCGTGCCATCGGCATCAACGAAAAGATTGCCCTGATGCAGATCGGCGTGGAAAAACCCGTCGCGTAGCGCATGCGTCAGGAAAGACTGGATGACCTGGGTACCCAGCCGGGCCATGTCGTGACCGGCATCGATCAGCCCGTCGCGATCCGTGGCGGCAATGCCATGGACCCATTCCAGCGTCAGCACGCGTTGCGCGGTCAGGTCCCATTCGACCTTGGGCACACGAAATCCTTTGTCGCCCGCAATGTTCTCCGCCATTTCCGACATGGCCGCCGCTTCCAGCCGCATGTCCATTTCAAGCTTCACGCTATCGGCGAGCGTTTGCACGATTTCGACAGGGCGCAGGCGACGCACGGGCGGATAGATCCATTCAAGGCTGCGCGCCGCGAGAAAAAAACTTTCGAGATCATCGGCAAAACGCGTTTCGACACCGGGCCGCAACACCTTGACCGCCACCTCCCGGCCTTCGGCCTCGTCGCCACGTGGCCACAATCTGGCGCGATGAACCTGTGCGATCGAGGCTGCCGCAATCGCCTCGCTGAAATCGCTGAAAAGCGTTTCGAGCGGCACATCCAGCCCGTCTTCAACGATCGCGCGCGCCTGATCGGTCGGGAAGGGCGGCAGACGATCTTGCAGCGCCGTCAGATCAGCGGCCAGACCCGCGCCAATCAAATCAGGCCGCGTCGCGAGAAACTGACCGAGCTTGATATAGGAAGGTCCGAGTTCGGCGAGTGCGGCCGCAAGCCGTTCGCCGTCATGCTCGCAGACAATTTCCAGTGGCGCCTCCCATGGCAAACGCCATTTGGCCAGCGGCAGCGCGGCAATCACGAGGGCTGGCAATTCAGCGCGCAACGGCGCGGGCACCAAGGCATCATGGCGCCCAAGCACACGGGCGGCGCGAACAAGGCGGATGAGAGAACGCAAATGGCGCAGCATCTTTGGCCGTCCTAAAGTCGCCAGCCGGAGTGAAGCGCGGCAATGCCTCCGGTGAAATTGCGATAGGTGACGCGCGCAAATCCGGCATCCTCGATCATCCGGGCAAAGGCCGACTGATCGGGAAAGCGGCGGATGCTTTCAACGAGATACTGGTAAGGCGCGCCATCACCTGTCACGAGCTTGCCGATGCGGGGCGCGGCGGCAAAGGAATAGGCATTGTAAAGTTCGTCAAGGCCGGGCACGACAACCTGCGAAAACTCCAGACACAGGAAATGCCCGCCGGGTTTGAGCACGCGATAGGCTTCGTCAAGGGCACGGTCGCGATGCGTCACATTGCGGATGCCAAAGGCAATCGTATAGGCATCAAACGACTTGTCAGGGAAGGGCAGGGCTTCGGCGTCGCCACAGGTAAAGTCAACCCGCCCGCCATGCGCCTGCGCTTCGGCGCGTGATTTGCCAACGCCAAGCATATGCGAGTTGATGTCGCAGACACTGACATGAGTGCCTTTTCCGGCGCGATCAAGGCAGCGAAACGCCACATCGCCCGTGCCGCCTGCCACATCGATATGGGCAAAGGGCCGGTCATTGCGCGGCGGGTTCACCTGATCGACCATCGCCTGCTTCCAGGCGCGATGCAGCCCGCCCGACAGCAGATCATTCATCAGGTCATAGCGGCTCGCCACCCGCTCGAAGACGTCGTGGACGAGCTTCTGCTTCTCGCTTTCGGGCACCTCACGGAAGCCGAAATCAATGCTCGCGTCGGGGGCGGAAGATGTCTTGGTTTTGTTCATGACGGCGGACCATAGCGCAGGCCGCAAGAGGGCGCTACGTTGTTCGGGCTTTTGCCCCCTGTCACCCCGCCTCTCGTGAATTTGCACCCCTGAGACATATCGTCCATGCCCGAACTGCCCGAAGTTGAAACGGTTCGCCGCGGCCTTGCCCCGGTCATGGAAGGTCGCCGCATCGCCCTCTTGACCCCGCGCCGCCCCGATCTGCGCTATCCCCTGCCGGAGGGCTTCGCCAGACGCCTGACGGGCATCCGCATCGAGCGGCTGACAAGGCGGGCCAAATATCTGCTCGCCGAGCTTGAATCCGGTGAACATCTGCTCATGCATCTCGGCATGTCGGGCCGCTTCACCATCCACGCGCCAGAGGGCAAAAAACACGGCCGTCCAGGTGGCTTTCACCATGACCATGCGCCGCTTGAAACCCATGACCATGTGATTTTCGACATGGAGGACGGCACGCGCATCATTTATGCCGATCCGCGCCGCTTCGGTTTCATGGAGCTGATTGCGCAAGCCGACCTCGAAACAAACAGGCATCTGGCTGCATTGGGGCCCGAACCCCTGGGCAATTCCTTTTCGGCGCAGACGCTGAGCGCGCGTCTCAAGGGTCGCAAGACACCGATCAAATCCGCCTTGCTCGATCAGCGCAATGTTGCCGGCCTTGGCAACATTTATGTCTGTGAAGCGCTGTTTCGCGCCGGTATTTCGCCAAAGCGTCAGGCCTCAACCGTTGCCACAGCCGCCCGTCTGCAAAAACTCGTGCCAGCCATCCGCGACGTTCTGGCGGAAGCCATCGCCGCAGGCGGATCGACGTTGCGCGATTATGCCCAGACCGATGGTGAACTAGGTTATTTTCAGCACGCCTTTGCCGTTTATGACCGCGAAGGGGAAGCCTGTTCAAAACCCGGCTGTAGCGGTAGCGTGAAGCGCATCACCCAATCTGGTCGCTCAAGTTTCTACTGCCCGAGTTGCCAAAAGTGAGAACAGGCATGGCCTCAATTCACCCCGTCATCTTCCGCCTCCTTCGCCTGGCGGCCCTTCTTGGCATCCTTGTCGGCCTTTCGCCGATCGGCAGCCTCAGGGCCGAGGTGACCGGCTATCTCGATGCCATCGACGATATGCCGCTCATGGATGGCCTGCGTGAAACAGGGGAGGGCGGCATCGTCTTTGACAAGCCCGCAGGCCGCATCGTGCGTGCGGAAGCCTCCGGCACTGTCAGCCCGAAAGCGGTGCATGATTTTTATCTCTCGGCCTTGCCGCCACTCGGCTGGACACGCATCGAAAGGCTTGAACTTTTCAGCGACATTCTGGTCTATCGCCGCGAAGGTGAGCGCCTTGAAATCCAGATAACCCCCAAAGGCGCCAATGGCGCTGTGGTGCGGTTTTCCATCGAGCCTGAATAGGCTCAAAGATATAAGGGCCTGAATAGGCTCAAAGATATAAGGGCCGGAACGAGGGCTCATCCCGATAAAGCATTGAAGTCTGACATCGAAGGAGAAGACATATGGGCTACCAGAACATTCTGGTCGACAAAAAGGGCGCTGTGGCCGTTGTCACGCTGAACCGGCCGGAAGCCTTGAATGCGCTGAGCAATGAGTTGATGGACGACATGACTCATGCGCTCGATGCCTTGGAAGCCGATGATGGCATTCGCTGCATCGTCATCACAGGCTCGCACAAGGCTTTTGCCGCTGGTGCCGACATCAAGCAGATGCATGGCAAGTCCTATATGGATGTCTTTCGCGCTGATTTCATCACCGCCAATTGGGAGCGCGTCACGCGCTGCCGCAAGCCGGTCATCGCAGCGGTGGCGGGCTACGCGCTGGGCGGGGGCTGCGAACTCGCCATGATGTGCGACTTCATCATCGCCGCTGACAATGCCAGGTTTGGCCAGCCGGAAATCAAGCTCGGCGTCATGCCGGGGGCGGGCGGCACACAGCGCCTGACGCGCTTTATCGGCAAGTCGAAGGCCATGGAAATGTGCCTGACCGGTCGCATGATGGACGCAACCGAAGCTGAGCGCTCCGGCCTCGTGTCGCGTGTCGTGCCCCTGGCAAATCTCATGGAGGATGTGCTGGCCGTCGCCAACAAGATCGCCGACATGTCCATGCCGATTGCCATGATGACCAAGGAGTCGGTCAATCGCGCCTATGAAACGACCCTGAATGAAGGCGTGCGGTTCGAGCGCCGTTTGTTCCATTCCATGTTCGCGACAGAGGACAAGGGCGAGGGCATGAGCGCTTTTGTCGAGAAGCGCGAACCTGCCTTCAAGCATCGTTGATGTAATGTTTTACGCGCTCATCAAGGCGGCCATTTCGGGTTTGCTCATTCTGGCGATTTCAGAAACCGCCAAGCGCAGCCCCGTCTTGGGGGCCCTGGTCGCCTCTTTGCCGCTTGTGTCGATCCTTGCCGTCATCTGGCTGTGGAACGACACGGGCGACAACATCCGCATTGCCGACCAGATGCAGGCGACCTTTTGGTACATCCTGCCCTCACTGCCCCTGTTCCTGGTCATGCCTGCCTTGCTGCGGGTCGGCATGGGCTTTTGGCCAGCCCTTGCGCTGGCGATGCTGCTGACCATGATCCTCTATCTTTTGATGGCGGCGGCATTGGCGCGTTATGGTGTGCGCCTTTAGCGTCAGGCTGAGGGCGGAAGCAGAAAAGCGCCTGATTTGGCGGTCTTTTCTAGACATCTTTGCCCAGTTGACGCCGCCGCCCCCCACGCGTATAAACCCCCCTTTCGAGGGGTCCGCCGGTCGCAAAAGCGACCTGTGCGGCCTTTTTTGAACGCGATATCCGCCAGTACCCCTTTTCGCTGTCCGGCAGGAAGGGGAGTGGCGCGTAAAAGGTCACAAGATCAATGGCGAATACACCATCCGCTAAAAAGGCGATCCGCAAGATCGCTGCCCGCACGGCAGTCAACAAGGACCGCCGCAGCCGCATGCGCACTTTCGTTCGTGGCGTTGAAGAAGCTCTCGCCAAAGGCGACAAGGCTGCCGCCACGTCGGCTCTGAAGGCTGCCGAGCCTGAGATCATGCGCGCCTCGCAGAAGGGCGTTGTGCACAAGAACACAGCGTCGCGTAAGGTGTCCCGCCTTGCCCAGCGTGTGAAGGCGCTGGCCTGATTCATCGCGTACTTGAAGTTTGATTGACATGAGCGTGAGCAGTTGGCTCGCGTCATGAGGGCCTGCGAATTTGCTTTCGCGGGCCTTTTTGTCACAAAACTACATCCTCATTGACGCAATCGAATGGGGCCTCAAAAAAGTGAAATCAGGGTCGCTTTTCCAGCGATCCACTAGACTGCGTAATACATCACGAGCATGACGCAAATTGTAGTGCCAAATGCTGCAAACGCGTGATTTATAAGGAACGGATTGTCGCGCGGGATACGAAGTTTTTTTAACAGCGACGATTCTTCTGCTTGCCACTCCGGGCCCCAACCGTTATGGTTGTTAACCTCGAAAGAGGCGACGAATACTGTGAATATTAAGTAAAGATTTTCTGATTTCTGTATTCATTGTCAGCGATCGAAGAAAAATCAAATACCCACCTGAGTGCAAGTGTGCCGCTTGGAAATTCCACCAGGAGTTTCCTTGGAAGATGGCTTGTCTCTGGCGGGGCGGGCACATGGCCATCGAGGTGGTTGCGGACTCGCGGCGTGCGGAGCAATAGCCGGTCAATGGCGCATCGGTAATGGTTGATTTTGGGGGCCTATGTCTGATCTGGGTGAAAAACATGTGACGCCGGAGCTGATTGCGGCGCCAACGGCAGATTATGCGGGCGACATTGCCGCGTCCGAAGCCTGGCGCGTTCTCTCGCATGATGCCGGTGCCGTGATGGTCGATGTGCGCACGCGCGCCGAATGGTCCTTTGTCGGTTTGCCGGACCTGTCCAGCCTCGGCAAGGAGACGCTGACGGTCGAATGGCAGGTCTTTCCCGCCATGAGCCTCAATCAGAACTTTGCGGCGGAAGTGGAAGCCCTGCTTGCGGCGCGTGCCGACAAGCAGGCGCCCGTGCTCTTCCTGTGCCGTTCCGGCGCGCGCAGCCGCGCGGCGGCCACGCTCATGACCGCGCGTGGCGTGGGGCCCTGCTACAATGTTGCGGGCGGCTTTGAGGGCGATCTGGACGCGGCGCGACACCGCAGCAGCACCAATGGCTGGAAGGCCGCAGGACTGCCCTGGGTTCAGAGCTGAGCCGGTTCAAGTCAGGTATCAAGTGTTGCGTGTGTGTTGGAAGAAAGCGTCAGGACAGGGAGCAGCCTCCCGGTCATGGCGAAAGAAGTGTCCGGCCTGGTGTGTGGCGGGAGAGAATGAGGCAGGATTTCGTGGACGAAGATAAAATGGGCTCAGCATCAGCATCAGCACGCGAATCCGGCATGACAGGAACGCCAGGCGGCCCTGCCGCCTCATTGTCGGCGAGCCTTGAGGATCAGTGGCGTCGCGTGCGCGCGCGCCTGCTTGCCGAACTGGGCGAAGCAACCTTTGCCAGCTGGGTGAAACCCATTGACCTCATCGGCGTGGGCGATGGCCGCGTCGTGCTCGCCGTGCCGACAAAGTTTTTCCGCGACTATATCCAGTCGCATTTTGCCGAACGTCTCGCGACGCTCTGGCGCGAAGAAGACAATTCATTCCAGCGCATCGATGTCATGGTCAGTACGGAGGCTGTGCGCCCCGTGGAACGCCAGAGTGAGCGTCCTGGCGAGCGCAGTGCGCATCCCTCACCCGTCGCCGTCTCGGACACATCCCCCAGCGCCGCCCCGGCGGCACAGGCCGTTTCGCCCGGTTTTGAAGATGCAGGCGTCGGTGCCCCGCTCGATCCGCGTTTCACCTTTGACGCCTTTGTTGTCGGCAAGTCGAACGAGCTTGCTCATGCTGCCGCGCGCCGCGTTGCCGAAACCACCGATGTCACCTTCAATCCGTTATTCCTTTATGGCGGTGTCGGACTTGGCAAAACCCATCTCATGCATGCCATCGCCTGGGAAATCCGTACCCGCCACCCGGGGCGAAAGGTGCTCTATCTCTCGGCGGAAAAGTTCATGTACCAGTTCGTTCGTGCCCTGCGCTTCAAGGACACGATGGCCTTCAAGCAGCAATTCCGTTCTGTCGATGTGCTGATGATTGACGATGTGCAATTCATCTCCGGCAAGGACTCAACGCAGGAAGAGTTCTTCCACACGTTCAACGCGCTGATCGATCACAATCGTCAGGTCATCATTTCGGCCGACCGTTCGCCCTCCGATCTTGAAGGCATCGAGGAGCGCATCCGCTCGCGTCTCGGCTGGGGTCTGGCGGCAGACATCCACCCGACCGATTATGAGCTGCGTCTGGGCATTCTTCAGGCCAAGGCCGAGGAAGTCATCGCCCGCAATGGCCCGCCCATCGACATTCCCCAGCCCGTGCTCGAATTTCTCGCCCACCGCATCGTTTCCAATGTGCGCGAGCTGGAAGGGGCCTTGAAGCGCGTCTGCGCCTATGCCTCGCTCGTCGGACGGCCCATCACCCTCGATATGGCGCAGGAAGTGCTGCGCGATCTTCTGCGCTGTAATGACCGCAAGATCACGATTGAAGAGATCCAGCGCCGTGTCGCCGAATATTTCAACATCCGCATGGCCGACATGCTTTCGGCGCGTCGCGCCCGCGCTGTCGCCCGCCCGCGCCAGATTGCCATGTATCTCTCCAAGCAGCTCACCACGCGCTCCCTGCCTGAAATCGGACGCAAATTCGGTGGTCGCGACCACACCACGGTCATCCATGCCGTGCGTAAAATTGATGCATTGCGCCAGAGTGATTCGGGTCTGGGCGAGGATGTGGACCTGCTTCGCCGCATGCTGGAAGGCGGCCAAGGCTCAAGTTGAGTCTGATGCTTTTCAAGTCATTGATTTAAGTGATCTTTTATCGCCCTGCCGGGTTCGTCGGCAGGTGCTGAAAAACGTGCATCATGTCAACGATCTGATATACTCCGAGGGCGAATTTCTGCGGTTTTCCGGCCCTGCGCCGGAACGCGTTCCGGCAAATGCCGAAAAAGGCAAATTACACCGGTTCGCGCGCTGATTTCCCCGTTCGCGAGCGCCCTTGCGGGAGTGGTTGCACCTTTTTCGGATGCCGCCGCCCGGCAAAGGTATCTCTGCCCTCGGGTCATTCCGGCATCCGCAAAGGCGCATCAGGGGGCCGCCAGAATGGCGCGGCGAACGGCGACAGGGATAAGGCCGGTTGTGGCCTGAATGAACCCAGACTTTGAACCCAGACAGGGGACCGAAGAGAGACCATGAAGATTACGATTGAACGGGGCGCACTGCTCAAGTCTCTCAACCATGTGCAATCTGTTGTTGAGCGCCGGAACACGATTCCGATCCTCTCCAATGTGCTGATCCGGGCGCAGGACGGCCAATTGAGCCTGACCGCCACCGATCTTGATATCGAGGTGGTTGAGGCCATCGACGCCGATGTGGCGCAAGCCGGCGGTACCACGGCCCCCGCCCACACGCTCTACGACATCGTGCGCAAGTTGCCCGACGGGGCGCAGGTTGAGCTTTCAACGGGCGCCGACGAAGGCCGTCTGCAACTGACCTCCGGCCGCTCGCGTTTTGCGCTGCAAGCCCTGCCGCAGGAAGATTTCCCGGCCATGGCCGCAGGCGCCTTGCCGCATCGTTTCGATCTGCCAGCCGATGCCATGCGCCGCCTGATCGACAAGACGCGCTTTGCCATTTCGACCGAAGAAACCCGCTATTATCTCAATGGCATCTATCTCCATGCCGTTGAAAACGGCAAGGTCAAGGCCTTGCGCGCCGTCGCCACCGATGGTCACCGTCTGGCCCAGGTCGATCACGATCTGCCCGATGGCGCGTCCGGCATGCCCGGCGTCATCGTCCCGCGTAAAACCGTCGTCGAGCTGGCCAAATTGCTTGAAGGCGAATCCGGCACCCTGGCAATCGGCGTTTCGGAAACCAAGATCCGTTTTGAGTTCGGCGGCGTCGTGCTCACCTCCAAGCTCATCGACGGCACCTTCCCTGATTATGGCCGCGTCATTCCGGCTGACAACGACAAGGTGCTGCAGGTCGATGGCAAGCGTTTTGCCGAAGCGGTGGATCGCGTCTCGACCATCTCGACGGAAAAGTCACGCGCCGTGAAGCTCAATCTCGAGGAAGGCCGCCTGACGCTTTCCGTCATCAATCCGGATTCAGGCAGCGCCACCGAGGAGCTTTCGGTTGCCTATGCCGCCGCCCCGCTCGAAATCGGCTTCAATGCGCGTTATCTGCTCGACATCACCGGCCAGCTTGATGGCGCTGAAGCAACCTTCGCGCTGGCAGATTCAGGCTCGCCAACGCTCGTGCGCGACAGCGAAGACGACAAGGCGATTTATGTCCTGATGCCGATGCGTGTGTAGCGGTGTCAGGATCACTTGCGCTTCAGACGGGTCTCATGGGCGCCATGGATGCGAAGGCGGGCCGGGACACGACGCCAGGGCAAAAAAAGGCCCCTGTGGCGGCGCTCAGCTTGCGTCGGCTTGTCGTCACGGATTTCCGTTCCTATGCGCGCGCTGAACTGGCGCTTGATGGGCGCCCCGTTGTGCTGACGGGCGAGAATGGCGCGGGCAAAACCAATCTGCTCGAAGCGATCTCGCTGCTCTCGCCGGGCCGTGGGCTTCGCGGCGCCGCCTATGCCGAAATCGCGCGCGCCGAAGGGCCGGGCGGCTGGGCTGTTGCCGCCACGCTTGAAGGTCCCGAAGGCCCCTTGCGTCTGGGCACCGGCATTGAGCCGGGCGCCGACACCCATAGCCGCGCGCGCGCAGTGCGCATTGATGGACAGGCCGCAGCCAGTGCGGGGGCCTTGGCCGGGCATCTGCGCATCGTCTGGCTGACGCCTGCCATGGACCGGCTGTTCGTTGAGGGCGCGTCTGACCGGCGCAAGTTTTTTGATCGTCTCGTCATGGGCTTTGATCCCGCGCACGGTACCCGCGCCAATGCCTATGATCGAGCGCTGCGCGAGCGCAACAGATTGCTCGCTGATGACGTTTTTGACGATGCCTGGCTTGGCGGCCTTGAGGAGCAGATGGCCGAGCATGGCGTGGCGCTTGCCGCCGCGCGTCTCGACACATTGGCGCGGCTGCGCGGCGCAATCGAGGCGGCAGGCGATGGTGCCTTTCCCCGTGCCGGGATCGCGCTGGAAGGCATGCTCGAAGCCGGCCTGGCTGAGCGCGCCGCTGTGGATGTGGAAGAGATGTTCCGTTTGCATCTTGCGCAAATGCGTCGGCGCGATGCCGGGGCGGGCCGCGCGCTGGATGGTCCCCATCGCAGCGATCTTGTGGTGCGCCATGCGCCCAAGGACCGCGAAGCGCGTCTGTGTTCAACGGGTGAGCAAAAAGCACTGCTTATCGGCATCGTGCTGGCCAACGCACGTCTGCTGGCAGCGCTTGGCAAGCCGCCGCTCCTGTTGCTTGATGAAGTGGCAGCCCATCTCGATCATGAGCGCCGCGCGGCGCTCTTTGACGAGATCGTCGCTCTCGCGCTGCAAGCCTTCATGACAGGCACGGATCCCTCGCTCTTTGAAGCCTTTGATGCCCGCGCCCAGAATTTGCGCGTTGCAGGCGGCTTGATCGCCACCGACTGGAATTGACTTCACGCTATCGACATTGGAAACGGGGTTTGAGCCCCAGTGGGAAAAAACATGCGCAACGACAATGACACGCCCGACATGGAAGCCTTGAAAAGTCAGATGAATCCGCTGCTGGAACAGGGTCTTTTCAAGTCGCGCACAATTCTCGTCACGGGCGAGATCAACGACAAACTCGCCCGCAATGTCAGCGAACGTCTGCTGGCCATGGCAGGCGAAGGCGATGATCCGATCACCATGATCATTTCTTCGCCCGGCGGACATGTTGAATCCGGCGACATGATCCATGACATGATCAAATATGTGAAGCCCCGTGTGCGCACCCTCGGCACTGGCTGGGTCGCAAGTGCCGGCGCGCTGATCTACGTCGCCGCGGCCCGCGAGGATCGTTACAGCCTGCCCAATACGCGCTTCCTGCTGCATGAGCCGCGTGGTGGCGTTGGCGGCTCGGCAACCGAAATCGACATTCAGGCGCGCGAAGTCTTGCGTATGCGCGAGCGCCTCAATCACATCTTTGCCGAGGCCACGGGCCAGCCCTATGAGCGCATCGTCAAGGACACCAATCGTGACTATTGGATGAGCGCGGCCGAAGCCATGGAATATGGCGTTGTCGGCAAGATTATCCGCAATTCTACGGAACTCGTCTGAGACGTTTCACGGCCAGAAAGTCGATATCATGTCCACAAATGACAGCACACCGGGCGACAAGCCTTCTCCTGAAAAAGAACAGGAAGAATATGGGGCGGACTCGATCAAGGTTCTGAAAGGCCTTGATGCCGTGCGCAAGCGGCCGGGCATGTATATCGGCGACACGGATGACGGCTCCGGCTTGCATCACATGGTCTATGAAGTCGTGGACAATGCCATCGACGAAGCCCTGGCCGGTTATTGCGACACGGCCAGCGTGCGTCTCAATCCCGATGGCTCGGTGACGGTCACGGATAATGGCCGCGGCATTCCCGTTGAAATGCACAAGGGCGAAGGCGTTTCGGCCGCCGAGGTCATCATGACCCAGCTCCATGCGGGCGGGAAGTTCGACCAGAACTCCTACAAGGTGTCGGGCGGCCTGCATGGTGTCGGCGTCTCGGTGGTGAACGCCCTTTCCGATTGGCTGGAGCTGCGCATCTGGCGTGCCGGCAAGGAACATTTCCTGCGCTTTCAGCATGGCGTGCCCGACGCACCTTTGGTCGCGGTCGGCGATGCACCGCTCACTGCCGGGGGCAAGCCGCTCACCGGCACGGAAGTGACCTTCCATCCCTCGTCAGGCACTTTCACACATACGGATTTTGATTATCCGACACTCGAACATCGCCTGCGCGAGCTTGCCTTCCTCAATTCCGGCGTCAAGATCGCCCTGACCGATGCGCGGGGCACCGAACCCAAAACCATCGATCTTTTCTATGAAGGCGGCTTGCAGGAATTTGTCCGCTTTCTCGATCGCACCAAAACGCCGCTCATTTCCGCGCCCATCAGCCTCAAGACCGAACGCGATGGCATCACCGTCGAAGTGGCCATGTGGTGGAACGACAGCTACCACGAGAATGTACTCTGCTTTACCAACAACATTCCCCAGCGCGATGGTGGCACGCATCTGGCTGGTTTCCGTGGCGCACTTACCCGCGTCGTCAACAGCTATGCCGAGTCGAGCGGCATCGCCAGGCGCGAGAAGGTTTCGCTCACGGGCGATGATGCCCGCGAAGGTCTGACCTGCGTGCTCTCGGTCAAGGTGCCGGACCCGAAGTTCTCCTCGCAAACCAAAGACAAGCTCGTCTCCTCCGAAGTGCGTCCCGTTGTTGAAGGCGCGGTCAACGATGCCTTGTCCACCTGGTTTGAAGAGCATCCGTCCGAAGCCAAACAGATTGTCGGCAAGGTCGTCGAAGCCGCCGCCGCGCGTGAAGCCGCGCGCAAGGCGCGCGAGCTGACGCGTCGCAAAGGTGCCCTCGAAATCTCCGCCCTGCCCGGCAAGCTTGCCGACTGCCAGGAACGCGATCCGGCCAAGTCCGAACTCTTCATCGTCGAAGGCGACAGCGCCGGCGGCTCGGCCAAACAGGGCCGCGACCGCTCCAATCAGGCGGTGCTGCCGCTGCGCGGCAAGATCCTCAATGTCGAGCGTGCGCGTTTTGACAAGATGCTCTCCTCCGATCAGATCGGCACGCTCATCACAGCACTCGGCACCGGCATTGGCCGCGATGATTTCAACATCGACAAATTGCGCTATCACAAGATCATCATCATGACCGACGCCGACGTTGATGGGGCGCATATCCGCACATTGTTGCTGACCTTCTTCTATCGTCAGATGCCGGAAATCATCACCCGCGGTCATCTCTATATCGCCCAGCCGCCGCTCTACAAGGTCAAGCGCGCCCAGTCCGAAACCTATCTGAAAAATGAAAAGGCGCTGGAGGATTTCCTGATGGCGACGGGCATCGAGGAAGTGGTCTTGACACTTAATGATGGTGCCCAGATCGCCGGGCCGGATCTTCATGACATTGTTGAAAAGGCCCGCGCCATCCGCACCATTCTGCGCGGCTTGCCCACGCGCTATCCCCAATTCGTCATCGAGCAGACGGCGATTGCCGGGGCGCTCAACCCGAATGTGCTGAACGACCCCGAACAATCCGGCAAGGCCTGCGCCTATGTTGCCCGTCGCCTCGACATGCTCTCCGATGAGACAGATCGCGGCTGGATCGGCGAAACGACGAGCGATGGCGGTCTGACCTTCGCACGCGAATTGCGCGGCGTGCGCGAACAGGTCTCGATTGACGGACCGCTGATCGCCAGCGCGGATGCCCGTCGCCTCGACAGCTACAAGGATCACCTGCTCGAAGTCTATGGCAAGGTCGCCACGCTTCGCCGCAAGGATGATGTCACAGAAATCCGCTCACCCTCGCAATTGGTCGAGGCCGTGTTCGCCGCCGGTTCCAAGGGCATTACCACCCAGCGCTATAAGGGTCTGGGCGAAATGAATGCGAGCCAGCTCTGGGAAACAACGCTCGACAAGGACGCCCGCTCGCTCTTGCAGGTGCGTGTGCGCGAATCCGACGAGGCTGACAGTCTGTTCTCCCAACTCATGGGCGATGTCGTCGAGCCGCGCCGCGACTATATCCGCGAAAATGCGCTCAATGTGGTGAACCTCGACATCTAAGGCGGGACGCGGACGGACAAACGTTAACAGCGCGTTAACCATCGCTCGCTAGCTTCCGCTTGGAGTCCTGTGCCATTGCACCGGGCATCGGCGGGGCGTGTCATGGCGGATCGCAGCGGCAAAAATCGGGATGAGGGCACAAGAACGCTTCGCCGCGTTCCGGGCGTCAAACCCGTGCGCGCCGGCATTGGCGTCAATGCCGCCATCAGCGATGACTTTGACGACGACGATTTCGACGATCATCCGGAAAATTGGGACGACTATGACGCCCGCGAGGCGCGTCGCCGTCAACGGCGCGAGGAAGCCCGCGTGGAACCGAGCTTCGAGTTCCGTCCGGCAAAAAAACCCAAAGCCCAAAAGCCCGCGCCAAAGCCGGTTGCCAAGCCCAAGCCCAAGCCAAAAGCCAAACCCGTCACCCGCCCCGCACCGCGTTCATCAGTGTCAAGCCGCGGTGGCGCCAGTGCGCGTCAAGCCAAGGGTAGCTCGAAACAAACGCAGAGCCTTCTCAGCCGACTCTTTTATTGGCTGCTGGTTGCCGCCATCTGGAGCGCCATCCTCTTTGGTTGCGTGTTCATCTATTTCGGTCTGCATCTGCCCGAAACCACAAGCCTCTATGATATCGAGCACACGCCCTCGGTCAGCATTCTGGCCGCCGATGGCCAGACGCTCTCGCATCGCGGCGATCTGCTCGGCGGCAATGTCACGCTCGCCGATCTGCCGCCCTATGTGCCGCAAGCCGTGATCGCCACGGAAGATCAGCGCTTCTATTATCACTTCGGCGTCGACCCCATCGGCCTGGCGCGTGCCATGGCGCTTAATTTTCGCGCTGGCGCCATTGTCCAGGGTGGCTCCACCATCACGCAGCAATTGGCCAAGAATGTTTTTCTCAGTCCCGAGCGCACCTTCTCGCGCAAGATCGAGGAAATGATCCTGGCGATCTGGCTGGAGATGCGCTTGAGCAAGGAAGAGATCCTGACGCTCTATCTCAATCGCGTCTATTTCGGCGGCGGCGCTTATGGCATTGAGGCCGCCTCCGAACGCTATTTCAAGAAACCGGCCCGCGCCTTGTCGTTGCCCGAAGCCGCCATGCTGGCAGGTCTTCTCAAGGCGCCCTCGCGCTATGCCCCGTCCAACGACATCAATCTCGCCCGCGCCCGCGCCCGCATCGTTCTGCAAAACATGGTCAATGCGGGCTATATCACCAGCGATGACGCCAAACATGCCAATGTAAAACCGGCTTCGATGGAAGGCTACTCCGCCACGGGATCAATCAATTACTTCGTCGATTGGATCGCCGACGCCCTGCCCGATTATGCCGGACGCGTCGACACCGATGTCGTCGTCCAGACAACGATTGATCCCTATCTCCAGCGCGAAGCCGAAGCCGTCCTGCAAAAGGCGTTGGCCGAGCATGGCGTCGAACTCAATATCTCGCAGGCAGCGCTTGTCGCCTTGAGTCCCGATGGTGCCGTACGCGCCATGGTCGGCGGTCGCTCTTATGTACAGAGCCAGTTCAATCGCGCCGTGCAGGCCGCGCGTCAGCCCGGCTCCGCCTTCAAGCCCTTTGTCTATCTGACCGCCATGGAACAGGGCCTGACGCCTGAAACCATGCGCACCGACCGCCCCGTCACCTATGGCACATGGTCGCCCGAAAACTATGGCAACAAGTTTGAAGGCCCGGTCAATCTGCGCACCGCCCTGATGAAATCGATCAACACGGTTGCCGTGCAGCTCACGTCTGAAGTGGGCGTACGTCAGGTCATCCGCACCGCGCAGCGTCTCGGCATTCAGGGCGACCTGCCCAATAATCTCTCCCTCGCGCTCGGCACGGGCGATGTCAATCTTCTCGAACTCACCGCCGCCTATGCCACCTTTGCCAATGGCGGCAATGGTGTCATTCCCCATGGTATCGAAGGTGTCGAAAGTCAGAGGGGCGACATGCTCTATCGCCGCGAAGGCTCAGGCCTTGGCCGCATCATTGATGAGCGCGTTGTCGGCGAAATGAACAACATGCTGAAAGCGGTGCTGAGCGACGGCACGGGCCGCAAGGCCGCCCTCGCCGATCGTGAAGCGGCGGGCAAGACCGGCACGACGCAGGATTTCCGCGATGCCTGGTTCATCGGCTACACAGCCGATCTTGTGGTCGGTGTCTGGCTCGGCAATGACAATGGGGCGCCAATGAAAAAAGTGACAGGCGGCAGCCTGCCCGCCGCCATCTGGCACGACTTCATGGCGAAGACGCAAGCCAATGTCCGTGTCGCCGCGCTGCCTGGTGTCTATGATCCAGACGCGGCGGCCAGTGATATTCTGGCGCAGGAAGAATTCAGATCAACCGATGGCGAGAATATGCCACCCGCCGCCGAAGAACCACGCCAATGGGAAGCACCGGGTTTTTTCGAGCGTCTCTTTGGCGGTGGCGATAGTCGCGACACCAATCGCGCAGGCCCGCAGCCCGGTCATCAGGGCTATGGTCGCTAGGCTGTTGCCCGCGCATCCCGAAAGCCGCATTGACGATCCGGGAAAATGCCGGTCGCTTTCGTCCGCGAAGTCAACCGGTCTGCTCGTCAGGCCTCAAACGGTTCGGGCGAGACAGCGCCATAGCGATGCAGTCCCGGCCCATTCGCCTCAAGCCATTGCTTGGCGGGCTCATATTGCGGAATGGCCTGCCGCACCAGCGCCCAGAAGCGCGGCCCGTGATTCATGTGCCGCAAATGCGCGACTTCATGTGCGGCGACATAGTCCAGCACATGCGCCGGCGCGAGGATAAGTCGCCACGAAAAAGAGAGCGCGCGTGTCGGCGAGCAGGACCCCCAGCGCGTGGTCGTGTCGCGCACGGTGATGCGCGAGGGGCGCACGTCAAAAGCCTCGGCATGGATCAGCACGCGCTCATTGAGCTCGACACGCGCTTCATTGCGCATCCAGTCGAGAAGGCGCCGTTGCAGAAAGGCTTCATCGCCCGTCGCATGGATTTCCGGCAGCCCATCAGCCTCATCGCTTTCCACGCACCATACCGGCCCCGAGCGCGAACGATCAGGCCGCCGCAAGCCGGCATGACGGATCAGATGGTCGCGTCCGCGAAACGGCACAATCGCGCCATGCGTGAAGGGCACCGCCTGCGGAATACGTTGCAGGCGCTCGGCAATCCAGTCGCGCTGCTCGCTTGCAAAGGCCAGCGCCTTGCCAAAGCCGCGCTTGCTCGGCGATGTGACTTCCACACAACCCGCCGTCAGATTGACCTTCACGATGATGCGCCGGGCGCGCGGATTGTGGCGCAGGATCACAGGCACGACCCGGCCCGCTATGGTCAGCGTGTCGGTGTGCAGCGCCAGCGGTTTGACGAGCTTGCTCATGTTGCCAAGGCCCAATAAGCCCATCGCTCGCAATATGCCATGTGGCAGAGCGACGAATCGCCTGGAGGATGACATGAAATCGCGCCCCGATCACCCGCGCGATGATGACACGCTAGCTCTGTGCCGCAATGAAGGCGCGAACCCGTGGCGCAATCTCGGCTTTCCAGCGCGCCCCGTTGAAAACGCCATAATGTCCGACACCGGGCTGTTCATAATGCTGACGCATGCTGTCGGGCAGCCGTTTGGCGAGCTTATGTGCCGCTTTTGTCTGGCCAACGCCGGAAATATCATCCCTCTCGCCCTCAACCGTCATCAGCGCCGTGCGCGTGATGGCGTCCGGCCTGACGGGTTTGCCGCGATGCAGGAATTCGCCCTTGGGCAGCGAATGTTTGACAAAAACCTCGTCCACCGTCTGCAGATAGAACTCCGCCGTCATATCCATGACCGAGAGATATTCGTCATAAAATTCGCGATGCTTGTCGGCGCTTTCGCCATCGCCCTCGACCATGTGATCGAAGAACTTCCAATGCGCATCGACATGGCGGTCCATGTTCATCGCCATGAAGCCGGAGAGCTGCACAAAACCCGGATAGACGCGGCGCAGCGCGCCAGGTGCGGGCCACGGCACGGTGGTAATGACATGGCGCTCATACCATTGCGTGCCGCGCTCGGTCGCCAGACGATTGACTTCCGTCGGGCTTTCGCGCGTATCGATCGGCCCGCCCATCAGCGTCATCGAGCGCGGGCTGAGCGGATCTTTCGCCTCATTCATCACGGCCACCGCCGCAAACACCGGCACCGAGGGCTGGCACACGGCAAGCACATGCACATCCGGCCCCAGCGAATGAAAAATATCGATCAGATAGTCGATATAGTCATCAAGGTCGAACTTGCCGAGCGCCAGGGGCACCATGCGCGCATCCGTCCAGTCGGTGATGTAAACCTCGTAATGCGGCAGCATGGCTTCCACCGTGCCGCGCAGCAGCGTCGCATAATGGCCGGACAAGGGCGCGACGATGAGCAGCGTCGGCTGCGGTTCCTTCAGCTTCACATCGCGGGCAAAATGCAAAAGCTGGCAGAAGGGCCTCGCCCAGACAATTTCCTCGCGCACGGCCACGTCCTTGCCGTCGATCTGCGTTGTCGCCAGACCAAAGGCCGGCTTGCCATAGCGCCTTGTCGTTGATTCAAAAACATCCGCCGCCGCGGCAAGCGTCTTGCTCACGACATGGTCCGTAAACGGATTAAGCGGATGACGCAGCGCCCAGCGGCTGATCCCGGCTGCCGCGCGAAAAGGCACAACAGCGGCATGGTTAAGTTCGTAAAGATGGTAAAGCACGGCCTACAACCTCCTGCGGCCACAAGGCCGCAAAATCACATACGGGATTGTAAGCCCGCTTCACCCTGGCCCCAAGAAAAATCTTGCGGCCCGCCTCATCGCGCTGCCGCCCGGTTGGCGGCGCTGATCAGGGCACGGAACGATGCCGTGATGATATTGGCATCAATGCCGACGCCAAACACATCGCCCGCCTTTGTCTTGTCCGCCACCTCCACATAGGCCACAGCCTTCGCATCCGAGCCCGTGCCGAGCGAATGTTCCTCGTAATGGCGCACGCTGAGCGGCAAGGCGAGCGCCGCCATCACGGCATCAATCGGCCCGTTGCCAATGCCGACAAGCTCTTCCTCGCGCCCGTTGCGCTTTACGTGCAGCTTCACGCCCTGCTTGCCGCCGTCGTCAAACAGCGAATGGCTGACATAGGCAATCGGCTTGTCGAGTGTCAGATATTCGCGCGTGAAAATATCGTAAATATCCTTCGCGCTGACTTCTTTCCCCGTGTCATCCGTCACTTTCTGCACGGCGCCGGAAAACTCGACCTGCAAGCGGCGCGGCAGCACGAGGCCATATTCGGCTTCCAAGAGATAGGCGATGCCGCCTTTGCCCGACTGGCTGTTGACGCGAATGATCGACTCGTAGGTGCGGCCCAGATCATGCGGATCGACCGGCAGATAAGGCACCTCCCAGATGTCGCCCGCCTTGCGCGCCGCAAAGCCTTTCTTGATCGCATCCTGATGCGAACCGGAAAACGCCGTGAACACGAGATCGCCGACATAAGGATGGCGCGGGTGGATCGGCAATTGCGTGCAATATTCGGTGGTGCGCGCCACTTCATTGATCTGCGAAAAATCAAGCCCCGGATCGATCCCCTGCGAATAGAGATTGAGCGCCAGCGTCACAAGATCGACATTGCCGGTGCGCTCGCCATTGCCGAAGAGACAGCCTTCCACGCGGTCGGCGCCCGCCATCACGCCAAGCTCGGTGGCGGCCACCGCCGTGCCGCGATCATTATGCGGATGCAGCGACAGGATGATGCCGTCGCGCCGTTCGAGATGGCGATGCATCCATTCGATCTGGTCGGCATAAATATTCGGCGTCGCCATTTCGACGGTTGCCGGCAGATTGATGATCACCTTGTTGTCGGGCGAGGCGTCCCAGATTTCGGTGACGGCATCGACAACTTCCTTGGCAAATTCAAGTTCGGTGCCGGAAAAAACCTCAGGCGAATATTGAAACCGCCAGTCGGTTTCAGGCTGGGCGCGCGCCTGATCCTTGATCTGGCGCGCCGCTTCCATGGCAATCGCCTTGACGCCCTGCTTGCCCTGTTGAAACACCTGCTCGCGGAAATTGGGCGCGGTGGCGTTGTAAACATGCACAATCGCCTGCTTGGCGCCGCGAAGGCTTTCCATGGTGCGGGTGATCAGTTCCTCGCGCGCCTGCGTCAAAACCTCGATGCGCACATCGTCGGGCACATGGCCCTGCGTCACGAGCTCGCGGATGAAATTGAAATCCGTGTCCGAGGCGGAAGGAAACCCGGCTTCAATTTCCTTGAAACCGATGCGTACCAGCATCTTGAACATGCGCATCTTGCGGTCGCCATCCATCGGCTCGAACAGCGACTGGTTGCCGTCGCGCAGGTCGGTGCTCATCCAGATCGGCGGTTTGGTGATGGCGCGGCTCGGCCATTGCCTGTCGGGCAAGTCAATCGGCGGAAAAGCGCGGTATTTGGTGGACGGGTCTTTCAACATGGGCTGGCTCCGGCAGCGCGGCAAACGCGCTGGTGATCGACTCTGCCAGAAAAATCATGGCCTTGTCGCAATGGAATGAAACGGGAAAAGATATGGGGATGAGCCGGATGATGTTCTGCGCTAGGCGCGCAGAAGCGTCCCCGCGCCCGGAAGGGCGAGGCCGCCAGGAAGTCCGTTCAGGACGCTGATGTCACTTGCGCGGTTCATGGGCGAAACATAGGCGCGGGGGGCGGCGGGCGTCAAGGGGCTGGAGGCTACCAACCCGTGCCGGTATAATGTCCGGTGCTCAAAGCACGTATTTCAAAACTCCAATTCGAAGGCAGACGATGGCAAAACTTAAATCTGCAAAGCATCATTGGTGGCCCGAAGGAGTTTCAAAATATTGGAAAAACTCCAACGGAGACGTACACAGGATTAGTCCTAACGGAGAAAACCTCTGTATCCCCCCAAAGAATTTAGGTGTTATAGGAAACGGACATCACATTAAATTAGGAAAGTCTCCGGATGAATCGACAGTTTGGGATGAAAGCTTTGAGGGGCAGTTTGATGCAGCAGACAGCTCGTTTCCAAAAGTAATTGATGGCCTGATATCAATAAGCAATGAAATAAAACTTCAATCGGGGAGCTTATCGAGCAGATTTGTTAAATTTGATCTCAATGAGAAAGAAATCCCAAACCTCGTTGAGTCTATGACCTCACTTGTAGTGAGAAGTCCAATGACACGATCTGCTGTTGTCCAGTTGGCAGAGCAACTCCGAGGCCCCTTGCCGGAACCCGAAAAAAACAAACTGATCGGACTGAATTTGCGTAATGGTCAAAGAACATTAGCAGGTTCGATTGGGCAGAGCGGAAAATTCGTCTTACTATTCTCTCCTAATAGAGAATTCATTTTTGGCGACGGATTTTACTGCAACGTAACTTCGTTCGCGAATCCCATCTTTAATCCAAAATTTCTGGTGCCTCTAACGCCGAATCTAGCAGTGCTTTATGCTAAACCAGTACAGTATGGGGTTGAGCCAAAGTTTTCGTCATTTGTATTGCAGCCTGATGAAACAGATATTCTAAACGTTGCTGTTCAAGTTTATTCCTGTAACGAAATATTTTATCGATCAGAAAAGCCTCGCATCACCGCCTTTTTTTCTGGAGGTGAACACTTGAGGTACTCATTAACAGACAACCCAGTCGACGCATTAATTCGGAGCATACCGGGTGTGCGGTAAGTGGTTAGCCATTGCATTAAATGCATACTTTCGATGCTCTAATACATCGCCATACCACAACTACCCCATAAACCCCTTGATCTTCGCGGCCATGGCGTCGGGGGTTGTGCCGGGCGGGAAGAAGGTCAAAAACGTGCCATCCGGCCCCATCAGATAGACGATGGACGAGTGATCCATCGAATAATCCGCTGACGAACTGTCGTCCGGCGCCTTTTCGTAAAACACATGGAATTCTTTGGCGACGGCGGCGATCTGCGCGTCGCTTCCGGTCAGGCCTTTGAGGCGCGGCGAGAATTGCGGCACATATGTCGCCATGACCTCGCGCGTGTCGCGCGCCGGATCGACCGTGATGAACAGCGGCTGAACCTTGTCGGCGTCAGCGCCAAGCGCGTCCACCGCGCCGGTCATCACCTGCAATTCGGTCGGGCAGACATCCGGGCAGAACGTGAAGCCGAAATAGATCAGCATGTATTTGCCGCGGAAATCGGCGTCGCTAACGGTTGCGCCCTTTTCGTCGGTCAGCGTGAACGGCCCGCCCACCTGCGGCGTGCCCGATGAAACGACGGGCGTGGGGGCCTGCGCGGATTTTTCCGAAATCAGCCCGGCAATCAGCAGGCCCAGCAGGGCAAGCACGATCAGAACCGCCATCCAGATCAGGCTTTGACGTTTATCCATGGGGTTTATCCTGTCACTTTGCGGGCGGGCGGCGGAAAGTCTTGCGGGGGCCGCGCCATCTGTAGATGATCGGGCCTCAGGGGTAAGGCTCAGGGCGCGACGCAGCGCTTCCTGAAACACATGTGTAGCGTGAAAAAAGCCGTGAAAGAAATGCGTGTCGTGATGAAATCCCCGAAATGGAGCCGCCTTTTGGCGCTTTGCGGCATTATGTCCGCCGTCGGCCTGTCCTTTGGCGCGGGCCCGGCGCGCGCCGTGCCCGGCGTCTTGCAGGATGTCTATGTCAATGACAATCCGACAATTGATGCGGCGCGGCGCGGCGACGCCGACAAAATGAATACCCAGCTTGTCTCGGGTGTCTCGCCCGATGAAGTGGGCTCGGATGGCGTGCCGGTGCTGATTGTCGCGGTCGAAAACGGCCATGCCGAAATTGTCAGGATGCTGCTCGACAAGGGCGCCGATGTGGACCGCCGCGCGCCTGATGGCCGCACCTCGCTCACCTCCGTGGCGCTCTCGGGCCGGGCCGATATCGCCTGGATGCTGCTTGAAAAGGGCGCCGACCCTGATCGCGTCGGGGCCGAACGCGACGTGCCGCTGCTCATCGCCATTCGCGCCCATAATACGGCGGTTGTCGAGGCGCTGCTCAAGCATGACGCCGACCCCAATGAAACCGATGTGACGGGCCGTTCCGCGCTCGAAATCGCGCAGGAACGCCATTACACCGACATTGTCGATCTGCTGGCGGCTTCCGGCGCGCAATAAGGCGCGCGCAGTAAGGCACTTATGCCACCTTGCACCCGCGCGCCGCTGCACTACCTTTGCAGGCATGAGCGAGATCAAAAAGCCCCGCGGACGCGCCGCCAAAGCCGCCGCCCCCGGCAAACCCTGGCACCATCTGCCCGATGGCAGCTTTCGCAATCCGCCCGGCTGCCCGAGCCGCGGCCAGGGGCGGCTGAAATATGCCGCGCCCTTCTTCGTCGAAATGCTGCGTCAGGGCGCCCGCAAGGTCGATGTGCCTGAGGGCCATGTCGTGCCCGCCATGGAGGCTGCCGCCGGTCTCGCCAGCCATATGGCCGGCACGGGCGATTTCCTGACCTGGCTGGGTCATGCCTGTTTTCTCCTGCGGCAATCCGGCGTCACCATCCTCACCGATCCCTATCTCTCCGACAATGCCGGGCCGGGCGCGCTCGGCCCCAAGCGCTTTGTCGAGCCGGGCATCGCGCTTCATGCCCTGCCGCCCGTCGATGTGCTCATCGTCAGCCATAATCACTATGACCATCTCGACGAGCGGGCGCTTGCCGCCTTGCCCGGCAAGGCGCGCATGACGGTCATCGTGCCGCTGCGGCTGGCCGCGTTTTTCCGCCAGCGCGGCTTTGTCCATGTCATCGAGCTCGACTGGTACGAGCATCATGATATTCGCGGGCTGCGTTTCACCGCGCTGCCCGTGGTGCATTGGTCGCGCCGCACCGGGCTTGATACCAACAAGACGCTCTGGGCCGGGTTCTCGATCAGGAGCGCCGCCCATCACACCTTCTTTGGCGGCGATTCAGGCTATGGCCCGGTTTTCGAGCAATTGGGCCGCGATTACGGCCCCTTTGACACCGCCCTTCTCGGCATCGGCGCCTATGCGCCGCGCAAGATGATGAAGGCCTCGCACGCCACCCCCGAGGAAGCCATTCAGATGTCGCTCGATCTGCGCGCGCGCCGCGCTGTCGGCATGCATTGGGGCACGGTGCTGTTGACGGTCGAGCCGCCTTTCGAGCCGCCGGTGCGCTTTCGTCAGGCGGGCCGCGACAAGGGCCTGTCGGATGAGGATGTCTGGATCATGCGGATCGGCGAAACGCGGCCCCTGCCGCCGGCCTCGTCCTGGCCCGCCAATGCCTGAGACACCCTTGCGGCCCCGTTTGCGCTAGACTGACGGGAAAACGAGTCGCATCACAACCGTTGCGGGGGGAACCATCATGCCGGACCGATCCCGAACCCAGCGCTGGCTGCACCGCCTCGTCAGTATGCAGCGCTTTGCCGACATCAACCAGCCTATCGGGCGCGTGCGCCTGCAGACCGTCGTCATCCTGCGCTGGCTTGCCGTCGGTGGTCAGCTCGCCGCCGTGATCTTCGTGCATTTTGCCCTCGGCTTCGATCTGCCGCTCGGCTTCTGCCTCACGGCGATTGCCGCCCTTGCCTGGCTCAATGTGTTTCTGACCCTGCGCCATCGCCCTTCCACGCGGCTGCCCGAATGGCAGGCGGCGGTCTATTTCGCCATTGATCTGGGGCAATTTGCCGTTCTCGTCTTTCTCACCGGCGGCCTGCAAAATCCCTTCGCGCTTCTCTTCATGGCCCCGGTCACGATTTCGGCGACCACGCTCTCCCTGCGCTCCACCGTCCTCCTGCTCGGCCTGTCGATTGTCTATGTGACGCTGCTCGTCTTCTTCCACATGCCGCTGCCCTGGTATGCGGGTGAGCCCATGCAGTTGCCCCCGCTGCTCGTCACCGGCAATTGGGTTGCCCTCGTGCTCGGCCTTGTCTTCATGTCGGTCTATGCCTGGCGCGTGGCGCAGGAATCGCGTCGCATGTCGGATGCGCTCGCCGCCACGCAATTCGTGCTGGCGCGCGCCCAGCGTCTCTCGGCCTTGGATGGCCTTGCCGCCGCCGCCGCGCATGAGCTCGGCACGCCGCTTGGCACCATCTCGCTTGTCGCCAAGGAGCTGATGCGTGGCGGTCAAACGGACGCCGAGCTTCGCGACGATCTCGCCTTGCTCGCCGGGCAGGCAGAGCGCTGCAAGGACATTCTCTCCAAATTGTCGCGTCGGCCGGACGATGAAGATGCCGTCCATTCGCGCCTGCCATTGCATGTCCTGCTCGACGAAATCGTTGAGCCGCATCGCGACATGGATGTGCTTTTCGATATCCGGGTCACGACCGATGACCCCGATGCCGAAGAGCCCGACATCCTGCGGCGCCCCGAAATGCTATATGGCCTCGGAAATTTCGTCGAAAACGCGGCTGATTTTGCCCGCCACAGTGTCGAGGTCACGGGCCGCTATGATCGCCACCGCATCATGGTCACCATTCGCGATGACGGCCCGGGCTTCACGTCCGATGTGCTGGAACGCCTCGGCGAGCCCTATGTGACGACGCGACCGCGCAAAACGGGCGCAAATCTCTCCATATCGGACCCTGAAGGCGCGCATGAGGGGATGGGTCTTGGCTTTTTCATCGGCAAAACCCTGCTGGAGCGCACTGGCGCCTTGGTCGATATCGGCAATCGGCTGGATGAAAAATCAGGCGCCCTTGTCACCGTGCGTTGGGAACGCAAATCCATTGAGGCCGAAGCCGCCTTCCCGAGGCCGGCCAGCAATTGGGCAAAGACCTAGCAATCTGCGGGGTTGGACTTGGCCACTGAAGCGCCTAGGATTACCCTCATGAGAATTGTGAATTAAACGATACATCAAACTTCAAGACCAAGATCAGGCAACATCATGATGGATTCCGAGACGCCCAAGAGCGAGCCGGGTGATACGCCCCTCATCCCGGAAGATCGCACGCTTCTGCTTGTTGATGATGATCTGCCCTTTCTGACGCGGCTTGCCCGCGCCATGGAGTCGCGCGGTTTTGACGTGTCGACGGCCAGCACCGTCAAGGAAGGCCGCGAGCTCGCCAAGTCGAAAAAGCCGGGCTTTGCCGTTGTCGATCTGCGTCTGGAAGATGGCAATGGGCTTGATGTCGTGGCGGCTGTGGAAGATGCCCGACCTGACGCCCGCATCATCGTGCTCACGGGCTATGGCAATATCGCGACGGCTGTTGCGGCGGTGAAACTTGGCGCGGTCGATTATCTCGCCAAGCCGTCCGATGCCGATGCCATTGAAGCCGCCCTGCTCGCCAAGCGCGGCGACCGCGCCGATCCGCCGGAAAATCCGATGTCGGCCGATCGCGTGCGCTGGGAACATATTCAGCGCGTTTATGAGCTCTGCGGTCGCAACGTGTCGGAAACCGCGCGCCGTCTCAACATGCATCGCCGCACGCTTCAGCGCATTCTCGCCAAGCGCGCCCCGAAATAAGGGCCCTCAGGCCGCCCGCTTCGATCAATTTGATCGCGGACAGTTCCTTGGTGTCGATCTGGTCGCGCGTGGTTTCCAGATCGTAGCGCGCCTGAAGGTTGAGCCAGAATTCTGCTGACGAACCCAGCGCCCGTTCCAGCCGGAGTGCCGTGTCGGGTGTAATGTGGCGGCGACCGTTCACAATCGCACTGATGCGATTGGCGGGTACGCCAAGCCGCCGTGCCAATGCGTTGGCGCTGAGCATGAGCGGCTTCATGAAATCCTCGGCCAGAACCTCACCGGGATGGATCGGCGTCAACTTGGCCATGATGGGCAACTCTCCTTCTTAGTGGTAATCGGCAATTTCCACATCTTCTGCGCCAAGCCTTGTCCAGCGGAAAGCAGACGCGCCACTGATCGTTGATACGTATCGACATTTGACCGCGATGATCGCCCTTCAAGGCTTCAAGTCGATTGCCTGGCGGCGCGCGCAGATCGTCTGGTGACAGGGCCGCATCAAGCTGGGCAAGTTTGCGTAATGCAATTCGCTCAAAAGCCCGGAAGCGCTTCGCGCTATGCCGCGCCCAGAGGGCTTCGGTCTCTTTATCAGCAAAGCTATGGATCACAAACAGTAGCTAGTACATTATACGTACTACGTCAAGTCCCGGGATCAGGAAACCGGATCACGCGCCGGTCTCTTCCGGCAGCACGTCGCAGGGAAATCCGTCCGGCAGTTCGTATTTGTCCTGTTCGCGCAGGGCGCTCAACTGATCCCGGCCTGATAGAGCGTTTCGTCGAGCCAGTAGCGTCGGCGCGATGCTTCGCGCGGATGGCCGCCGCCGCCCGATATGGCAAGCGTCACCGCCGCCGCAACAGCCACGCCCATGCGATAGCGCGCCATGTCGGGCATCGCGCCCGTCACGGCGCCATAGCCGCGAAACACGGCGTCGCGCAATGGCCCGGCATTTTCAAAATGATGCAGATCATATTCAGGCGCCCCGACGCCGCATTCGGCAAAATCGATCAGGCTCAAGGCATCGCGTGGGCCCGCCCGCAAAATATTGCCAAGATTGAGATCGCCATGCAGCATCACGCGCGGTCCCGTCTGCGCCAGCCAATTGGCGCGCAGCGTTTCCATGCGGGCCTTGTCATGCGGGCCGTTAAGCCGGGGCAGGGCTTCGTCAAGCGCCCGCACCAGCGGATCGCCAAGACGGCCAGCACTTTCGACATGCATGGTTGTATCGGCGTGAAAACAGGCAATCGCCGCGCCAATCGCTTCGCCGAGCCGATCGCGATCTTGCGCCCCTGCCCCATGCAGCGCATGTTCATCCGCTACATGGCCCGGCAGTTTCTCCATCCGGATCCAGCCCGCCAGGGGCGGCCCCATATAGGCGCCCCCCAGCATCCAGGCATTGTTCCAGCGCTCATGGGCTATGAGTTTGGGCACCCGGAAATCCCGGGTCGCCAGGCCGCCGAGCATTTCCAGCGCCTTGGCCTCGCGGACGAGTTTGCTGTCCCCCGAACCGATGCCGCCATTGCGATGCACGAGCTTGAGCATGGTCTGATCGCCAAGATCCATGACCTTGCCCCACACGCCCTCGCCGGCCAGCCGCCACGGCTTATCTGGCAGGTCGGCAATGAGGCTGCGCAAGGCGCCTTGCAGGCTTTCTTCAACGCTCATGTGGTTCATGCCGCCAGTCTATAGAAGGGCGCGGGCCGCACCAAATGAAGAAGGGCGGCCCGTTGCCGGACCGCCCTTGTCTTGATGGTTGCGAAAGTTCATTCCGCCGCGACGGAACCCATGGACGAGGCCCTGCCATGCGCAAAGTTGACGGTCTTGAGATAGGCAATGCCCGCCTCGGCAATGTCGTCACCGACCATGCGCTCGTCTTCGTTCTTCAATTCTTCCATGTCCACATAGGTGGCATAGAAGGGGCGGGTGCGGTCGGTGATGATGCCGGCACGCAGCAGAGTCTTGATCAGCACACGGAAAATATTGGTGCCTTCCTTCATCTGCTCGCGGCGATCCTCATCGGTGACGGCTTCAAGCATTTCTGCCTGAACCACCTGCCAGTCGAGACCGAAAGGCGCATAAAGTGCGCGCTTCTGTTCCGGATTGACAAGATTGAACAAAAGCGTCTGGAAGCAGCTTGCCGCCCAGTCTTCAATGATGTCGCGCTCTTCCTGCGTCAGCTTGGGGATCGTGCGATCCGCCCAGATCTTGCCGAACTTGTGGTGGAAGGCTTCATCCGTCATGGCAAGCTGGCAGAGCTTGACGAGCAGCGGGTCGCGCGCCGTGTTGAAGAAGGTTGCGAAGGTGCCCATGGCCAGACCCTCGACGAGCAACTGCATGCCGACGATCTTCTTATAAACTTCCCTGGCATTGACCATCTCGGAGAGAAGCCCGGCCAGCGTCTCGCCGCAGGGCAGGGGCTTGCCAAAACGGGCCTGCACATATTTGGCGAACGCCGTTACATGGCGCGCTTCTTCACGCGCCTGATTGGCGGCATATTCCTGGGCGCCGGGATCAAGCAGGATGTGGCAGAGCGAGGCCGACAGGTTCATGGCGCCCTGTTCGCCATGCAGAATGGCCGACATCATCCAGCGCGCCGTTTCATTGACGAAGGCAACCTTCTGCTTTTCCGTCAGCTTTTCAAAGCAGGGCAGCTTCAGTTCCGGCACGAGGTCCGGATCAATCAGCATTTCGTTTTCGCTGTCAAACGGCTCGCTATAGTCGATATAGCGCTTGTCGGTCGGATCCCAGAAATGGTCATGCGTCGCCGAGATGATCTTGTCAAAGGCGCTGGTGCGGCGGTTATACCGGTCCACATCCATCATCGCCTCAAAGTCATCGGGCGCCACGGCGTCATAGGCGTTGTCCTTGGTGATCTGGCGGGTCTTGGTCATTCGAGCCTCTCCTCTTCGCTTCCTTGCGTTGTCACGCGGGCGTAATCTCACAATAAAATTGTGGGTACTTATCGGCCTCGCGACAATCCAAAAATGACGCCTGCGTCATTTTGCGCGCGCCCCTTCACGAGATGAGGCAACTGCTCTTGAGTGGTCTTGACATGTCTCATGAGGAGCCATACCGACCCTTTCGCCAGCCCATACGCAGGAAAACAGCCTGAGTCGTGTCGCCCGCGCCATGCCCCGCGCTATGCATGAGCCCCCCTCAAGCCACATCGGCGCATAAATGAAAAGGGCGGCCCGTCGGGGCCGCCCTTCTGCCGATCAGGGGGAGAAAATCATTCAGCCGCAGCAATCGACACATTCTTGAGCGCATCGACATTGGTGCCGAAATTGATCTTCTGCAGGAACTTGATGCCTTCTTCGGCAATGTCGTCGCCGACCATATGATCGCCTTCGCCCTTCAGCTCATCCATGTTCACATAGGTCGCATAAAAGGCCTTGGTGCGATCGGTGATGATGCCGGCCTTGAGCAGCGTCTTGATCAGCACGCGGAAAATATTGGTGCCTTCCTTCATCTGCTCGCGACGATCATCGTCGCCAAAGGCTTCGAGCATTTCGAGCTGAACCTGCTGCCAGTTGAGACCGAACTGGCCGTAAAGTTCCTGCTTCTGCTCCGGATTGACGAGATTGAAGAGCAGGGTCTGGAAGCATTCCGCCGCCCAGTCTTCAACGATGTTCTGTTCTTCGGCGCTGAGCTTGGGGATCGTGCGATCCGCCCAGATCTTGCCGAACTTGTGATGGAAGGCTTCGTCGGTCATGACGAGCTGCATCAGCTTGACCATCAGCGGGTCGTTCGATTTGGCATAGAAGGTTGCGAAGGCGCCCATGGCGAGACCTTCAACCAGCATCTGCATGCCGACGATCTTCTTGTAAACTTCCTTGGCGTTCACAACGTCGGTCAGGAGATTGCCAAGTGTGGCGCCAACCGTCAGCGGCTTGCCCCAGCGGGCCTTGATGTAGCGCGAGAAACCGGTGACATGACGGGCTTCTTCGCGTGCCTGGTTGGCGGCATATTCCTGCGCGCCCGGATCCTTCAGGATGTGGCAGAGCGAGGCGGAAAGCGCCAGCGCACCAGCTTCGCCATGCAGGATCGAGGACAGCATCCAGCGGGCGCTTTCATTAGCGTAGTGGATTTTCTGCTTCTCGCTCAGCGCCTGGAAGCAGGGCAGCTGCATTTCAGGCACCAGCTCTTCGGGAATGAGCATCGCGTTTTCGAGATCGAAGGGCTCATCAAAATCGATGTATTTCGTGTCCAGCGGATCCCAGAAATGGTCATGGGTCGCGGAAATGATCTTGTCGAAGGCGGTTGAGCGCGAGCCATAACGCTCCACTTCCATCATCGCGGGGAAGTCGTCAGGGGCAACCGCATCATAGGCGTCGTCTTTGGTGATCTGGCGAATCTCTGTCATGCAATCCTCCTTATGGCCGCTTGTCGCGGCCCGGTTTCTGGAAAGCAGGATAGGGCTATTTGTCGCGGGGTCAAGGTAAAAATGACGCACGCGTCATTTTCATGAAGGAATCTTAAGGTCCTGTCGGCACGGCACAATCATGCTAGTTTGCAGGCCGGAAGGGCGGCGAGACGGGCTTTTGCGGGCGCTTTCGGGAACAGCGGACCTTCCCCCATGATCAAGATGCTGGAAATGATGGCCTTCCGCTTGCGGCCCGTCGTTTTGGGGGCCTTGGTGCCCTTGAGCCTGATCGCGCTCTGGATTGTGCTTGGGCCGCGGCCCCCTGCCGATCCGGCCCGTTTTCTGCCGCTTGAGCACCCTTATCTTGAAAGCCTGGCCGAAAACGAGGGTGGCCTGCCCGCCGGCCGCCTCGTCCTGCTGCTGGAAGCAAGGCAGGGCACCGTCTGGACGGAACCGATGCTGCGGCGCTTGCAGGCCCTTGTGGGCGACATCGCTGTCCTGCCCGGCATCGTCCCCCAGAGCCTGCGATCGATCCTGAGCCCGGATGTGCGCTATCTGAGCGTCACGGATGACGGTATAGCCCCCATGCCGCTGCTGGAATGGCCGACCCGGAAAAATACGCGTCTCCCGGCCGCCGATCTCGCCGCCTTGCCAGGTCGCGCCCTCGCGGCCGGCGTCATCGGTCACCTCGTTTCAGCCGATGGCCATTATCTGCTCGTCAGCGCCACGATCGGCGCCATCAATCCGGTCACGGGCGAGCGCAGCGACCCGAACCTCATTGCCACCATCCTGCAAACCGACATCGTGCCCCGCTATAGCGACGCGATCAGCGCGCTTCGCGTGCTGCGCCCGCTGCCTCCCCCCGACAATCAGGCCGCCCGCGGCCAGCAGCAGGCCCTCGCCTTTCTCACCGCCCTTGTTGTCGCCGGTTTGCTGGTCCCCCTGCTCATGCTGTCCCTCGCGCCGGGGCTCATGGCGCTGATCGCTGTGCTGCTACCCACGCTTTTGACACAGAGCCTGTTGCGCCTGTCGCATTTTCCCTTTGATGCCGCCTCTTTCGCCGCCCCCTTCGCCGTCTATGCGCTGGGTCTGGGTCAGGCCGTGCGCGTGCTGATGGCCTATGAAGAGGCGCGGCGCAGCGATCACACCGCCCCGGAAGCAGCGCGTCTGGCGATGATGAAAACCCTGCCATCCGGTGCGCTGATCTTTGCCGTCGCCTTGCTCGTGCTCGCCACGCTCTATCTCATCGCCGTGCCATTGCTGCGCGAATTGGCTGAAAGCGCCGCCCTTGGCACAATCCTCATGGCGTTGTCGGTCTTCGTGATCCTGCCCTTGTTGCTCAGCGTGTTGCCAGCCCGCCAGCGCAGCCTCACGTCTTGGCTGACGCAACAGGCATCCGCCTTGTTTCTCGCCCTTGGCAAGGCCGCTGCGCCGCGTCACGCCCTTGTGATCTTGGCTTTTTCCGTGCCGGTGTTTTTGATTGCTGCCTATTTTGCCGGCGAGCGTCGGCTGGGCGAGGCGCCAGATGAAACCACTGCCAAGACAGACACAGCCCGTCTCGTCGCCACCCATTTCCCGACGGCCCTGAACGAACTGACGCTCATCCTGCACACGCCCGACGACACCTGCCTCGATTATCGCAAGATGAAATATCTCGATGATCTGGCGCAAACGCTTCGTATGACCCCCGGCATCCACGAAGTGCGCGCGCTGCCCTTGAGCGTCAAGCTCTCGGCCGCT
The DNA here is from genome assembly GCA_963696585.1 of uncultured Alphaproteobacteria bacterium. Lineage (GTDB taxonomy): Bacteria > Pseudomonadota > Alphaproteobacteria > Parvibaculales > Parvibaculaceae > Parvibaculum. The sequence goes on along the minus strand of CAVOKW010000023.1, from coordinate 24,602 downwards.
GGCTGGAACGAAGCCAATCCCAAATGGTATGATCTGCCGCGCAATCGCGAAACACTGGCCCAAGCCGTTTCGACGGTGCCAGGCATTTCGCGTCTCATGAATGAAGACTGCACCCGTCTGGCCTATCGCCTGTATCTGCAGAATGCGCAGGCCCCCACCATCGCCACCGCCATCGCCACGATCAAGGCCTATGTCAGCGCCCATCCTCATAAGGGCATCACGTTTGAACTGGCATCTGGACCCTTGGCGCTCGCCGCCGCTGAAAACGAAACGCTCGTGCATGCCGAAACATCCATCCTTGGCTGGGTCAGCCTCGCGCTGGTCGCTTTTCTTGTGCTCGCCTGGCGTGATTGGCGCGCCGCCACGCTTTGTCTTATCCCGCTGATTTACTGCGCCGCGCTGGGCTATGGCTTCATGGGGGCCATCGATATGGCGCTCACCATGCCGGTGCTGCCAGCCATGGCGCTGGCCCTGGCCGTCGGCATCGGGCTGATCTTGCCGCCTTGCATGGCCATGCGCGCGCATCTGGCTGAGGGCCGCAACATCACCGACAGCTGCCGCCTGGCGCTCGGCGAAACCGGCCTGGCGCTCACCATCGGTGTGCTCGCGCCTGCAGGCGGGGCGCTGATCTGGTTCATGTCACCAGACCCCCTTATGGCCGATCTCGGACTCTTTTTTGCGGTCATGTTCCTTTGTGAGGCGCTTGCCATCCTCATCCTCATGCCAGCCCTCGCTGTCGGGCTGGAACTGGCCTTTCCCCGCCGTCCGGGTTTTATTCGCCACAAGGGACCATGACGGGCCGCGCCATTGGCAGGCAAAGCGCCAAAAAATCGGCCTGTATCGATTGCGGCAGGCGACATTTGGCATTTGCCGTTATAGTCTTCGCCGACCACATCATGCGATAACGCGCGACAAGGCCGTAAACACATTACGCGGCACGAATAAGGGGGGAGTGAGACGATGCTGGAAACCATTATCAAGGCGCTGAAAAAGGGCCTTTCAACACAAGGCGGTGCGCCGATGAGCGAAGAGGCCAAGCGCCTGGCCGCTGCTGCGCTGCTTGTCGAGGCGGCACGTCGCGACAATGATTTTGCCGATGCTGAAAAAGCGGCGATCAAGTCCATCCTCAGCCGCCACTTCCAGCTCAATGACGCCGATGCCAACGCGCTGCTTGATCTGGCTGTCAGCCGTCAGAAAATCGGCATGGGCGAGTGGATTTTCACCAAGGCGATCAGCGATGGATTCAGCCTGGATGAACGTCGCAATGTCGTGACGATGTTATGGGAAGTCGCTCTCTCTGACGGCCGCGTCCACAAGCTCGAAGCCACCATGATCCATCAGCTCGGCAAGGAAATCGGTCTCTCACCGGCGGATGTCGAAGCAGCCCAGACAACGGCCAAAGCCTGATCGGCAGGATGGCGCCGCGAAAAGGGCCGTGCCCCAGGCACGGCCCTTTTAATTTTCCTGGCGCAATATTTATCAGCGCAAGGTAAAGCCGGTCAGCGCTTCGAGTTCATCAAGGGCCTGGCCTGCCGTGCTCACTTTGATCGTCGCCATGCCCAGTGCCTTGGCGGGCTTCAGATTGACACCCAGATCATCAAGATAGATGCATGCCTCCGGCTTCACGCCCAGTGCTTCGCAGCTCATCAGATAGATGCGCGGGTCCGGTTTGCGCACACCGGCCTTTGAGCTTTCAATCACATTATCGAACAGCGACAGGATTTCCCTCACCGCCGCCGCCTTGCTGTGAGTTTGGGCCATCCCGGCGCCCTCGCCCGCCGCCACATTATTCGTGATGCAGCCGACCTTGACCTTTTGCTTGCAGCGACGCAGTGCCTCGACCATTTCGGGCCGGATATCGCCGGAGAGCAGCGCCACGACATCGCGCCCGCGCACCTCATGACCCAGCACGTTGCATTCCTGCGCAAACGTCTCGTCAAACGCATCCATGCTGATCGCGTTTTGTTCAAACAGCGCCCAGGCATTGGTTTCGTAATTGCGGCTATTGACGCTGCGGATGAAGTTCTCCGGCAAGCCGCGCTCTTTTTCAAAACGCGCAAAGGCCTCAAACGGGCTGGTGGTGAAGACGCCGCCAAAGTCCCAGATAATCGCCTCGATCATGAAGGGGTCCTGTCCGTCTGATGGGTGAATAAGGATGGCGCGAACCTACGACCGCAGGCGGCAAGTCGCAAATGCGCAAAACGTAAAAAGCCCCCGTTGCATCACAGCGAGGGCTTCCAGGCGGACAGGATCCGGTTTAGCGCTTGCGCACCATGCAGTCCTGGCCGGCTTTTTTGAGGTCGCCACAAAAGCTGGTCGCGGAAGATTTGCTCGCAAAGCCAGCCGCCCGCACCCGGTAAAAAATCCCCTTCTCCCCGAGGTCGGCCTTTTCAATATCGAGGGCATGATCGGCAAGAGAGGGGTGTTTTGCCGAGAGCTTCACCCAGGCGGCCTTGGCGTCGGCTTCATCGCGCAGGGCCAGAAGCTGCACCACATAGGCACCCGCGCTGGCAGGCGTGGGCGCAGCGGCAGGCGCCGGTTCGGGCACGGTTTCAGGCGCCATCTCCGCGCCGGGGGCAGCCCCCGCCACAGGGGCCGGTTCGGGCACGGGTTCAGGCACCGCCGCCGCCACAGGGGCAGCTTCTTTCACAGGAGCCGCCATGCTCTCCGGTTCCGGCACCTTGGCCTCGCCCGAGGGCGCAAGTGCCTCCGCCACAGCGTCAACATCTGGCACACCGCTCATCTGGCCCCCCGGCGAAAGGGGTTCGGCCTCAGGCGTCGCATCGCTGCGCAAGGCCGGATCCGGCGTGCTGGCCATCGGCGCATCGGCAATTTCAGGGGCCACCGGGGCGATATCGCCGGTTTTGGGTTGCGACAGGGCGAGCAGAACGCCACCGACAAGGACAAGACCGATCAGGCCGCCAGCAATCAGGTGTGTACGCCCGCCGCCGCCATCAAGTTCTTCTGGCGTATAGATAATTTCGGGCTCAGGCGGCCGGGGCCGTTCAGAATCTGTGACCATCTGGGGTGTCTCCATAGTGTCATCACCATAGAGACCTTCCGGGGCCGCAATGTCTAGATGTCCGGTGCTGCCAGGCCCCTCAAGCGAGGGCTGGCGACCATAGGCACCGGAAGCAATTGTCATACGGGCGTCTGGTTCGGTCGAAAATGGCGCAGCTTCCCCCTTGCGTGCCAATAGGTCGCCTGTCAGAGAGGCCGGCTTCTTGTTCATTACGCAGCACCCCACATCTGCCTGTCATCAGGCGTCCCGCGCGTGATGGCGCGTGGCGAGAGCAGGGGCGAGGTTTCCCGGCCGAGCAACCGGCTTTGCAGGAAGGCCCACAGCTCGAAAATCTCATCGGCTGATTTGGTCTGCGACGCAATTTCCATCACGGTGCGACCATCAATCATGCTGGAGGCAAAATCAATACGTTGATGAATGATGGAGGGTGCAACCGGACCATGCTGCGACAGCGCAATCACCGCCTCGGTCGTGATGCGGGCGCGCGGGCTCGCCCCATTGACGGCAAAGACGAGCGGCTTGTTCAACTCTTCACACAGCCGGACGGAAGCGCCCGCAGCGCGCAGATCATGCGGGCTGGGACGTGTCGGAATGACCACGAGGTCGGAAAGGGCAATCACCTGCGCAATCGTTGTCGTGATCGCAGGGGGCGTATCGATGATGACAAGCGCTACGCCGCCATCGCGCAGCCGCGCCAGATCGGCTTCCAGTCCCGCCGTAGAGGGCCGCACGAAAAACGGGCGCTCGGCTTCACGCGCATTCCACCATTGCGACAGCGAGCCCTGCGGGTCGGTGTCGATCAGCGCAACGGGGCCCGCCTCCTGATGCTCGGCCTCGACAGCAATATGACCGGCAAGTGTGGTTTTGCCGGAGCCGCCTTTTTGCGAGGCGAATGCAATCACATGCATAGCTAGGCGCCTTCCCTATGGGCCGCGATTTGAGGTTGCGGCTCGTAAAACAAACATCCCAGGCGGACCCTTGCGCATCCGCATGTTGAACCTCTGATCGGTTCTGATCGATGAAAGGAACCGAATCGGTCCCTGATTTGAGAGTAATGCCCCATTGTGGGAAAACTCAACATGTGGCATGGAAAAATCGCCCTCCTACCATCGAAAGTAGGTCCAGAGAGGCGAATAAGACTCAAGGCAAGAGATGGTCTGCGACAGCATTGACCATGGCGCCTGTGATTTGGGCAAGATCGCCCGTCCCGATCACAAGCGGCGGCGTTGTATAGACGATGCGGCCAAAGGGCCGGATCCAGACGCCAGCTTCAACGAAGCGGGCCTTGAGCCCATCAAGATCGTGCATCGTCTCCAGTTCGATCACGCCAATTGCGCCCTTGACGCGCACGTCGCGCACGCCGGGCAGGGCGCGCGCCGGTTCAAGTTCGCGGGCAAGCTGCGTGCTGATCGCGGCGACTTGCGCCAGGCGCGGCTCGCTTGCAAAAAGATCGAGCGAGGCATTCGCCGCCGCGCAGGCCAGCGCATTGCCCTGATAGGTGGGCCCATGCATCAGCGCCTTGGCCGGACTGTCGCCGAGAAAGGCCTCAAACACATGGCGCCGTGCAATCGTCGCGGCAAGCGGCAGCGTTCCGCCCGTCAGCGCTTTCGAGAGCGTCATGATATCGGGCACGATGCCCGCTTCCTCGCAGGCAAACATCGCGCCCGTGCGGCCAAAGCCGGTGAAGATTTCATCGGCAATGAGCAGCAGATCATGTGCGTCGCATAGTGCCCGCAGGCGCTTAAGCGTCGCCGCATCATGAAACACCATGCCGCCCGCGCCCTGCACCAGCGGCTCAACCAGCACGGCGGCAAGCGTGCCTTTATGTTGTGTCAGCAAGCTATCGAGCCGCGCAGTCGCCGCCTCGTCCACCGGCAATTCACCGAGCACCTGTTCGGCAATCGCGCCCTTGAACAGCGAATGCATCCCTTCCTCGGGGTCGCAGACCGACATGGTGGCGAGCGTGTCGCCATGATAGCCGCCCTTGAAACTGACAAAGCGCGTGCGTCTGCGCCCGCCTTGCCCGCTTGTGCCCTGATTGATCCAGTATTGCACCGCGATCTTCATCGCGATTTCAACCGAGACCGAACCTGATTCGGAAAAGAACACATGCGCGAGATCGCCGGGCGTCAACGCCGCCAGCCGCCTGGCAAGTCGCGCGGCTGGCTCATGCGCCAGCCCGCCCAGCATCACATGCGGCAGCTTTTCGATCTGCTCGACCACGGCGGCGCGAATATGGGGGTGATTATAGCCATGCGCCGCCGTCCACCAGGACGAGATGCCGTCAATCAGCTCGCGGCCATCTTCCAGAATGATCCGCACGCCATCGGTGCGCGCGACGGGCAAGGCCATCGGCACGGTCTGCATCTGTGTATAAGGCAGCCACAAATGCGCCGCGCCCTCCACCAGCCATTGCGGCGGGTAGGGCACAAGCGGATTGGGCGGTGGAACGGTCATGATCGACTTTATCCTCATCCGTCATGCCCCGGCTTGTCCGGGGCATCCGCGACTTTCAGTCCGGAATTGATGCCCTCCGGACATCATTATTTCCGCACATATGAGCTGTGATGGACTTATTTTTCTGCGGGGCAGCTATGCGCGGGCATGGACTGGATGCCGAGCTTGGCAAACAGCACCTTGTCCTTGTCGGCTTCCGGGTTCTTGGCGGTCAGCAGCTTGTCGCCAACGAAAATCGAATTGGCGCCGGCAAGGAAACACAGCGCCTGCTGCTCATCCGACATGAGTTCGCGCCCTGCCGCCAGTCGCACCACCGATTGCGGCATCATGATGCGCGCCACCGCGATCATGCGCACGAAGTCGATGGGGTCGACTTTTTCGCTCTGGCCAAGCGGCGTGCCTTCCATCGGCATCAGCATGTTGATCGGCACGCTTTGCGGGTGCTCTTCCAGATTGGCGAGCGCGATCAGCATGCCGAGCCGGTCAGCCTTGCTTTCGCCCATGCCGACAATGCCGCCCGAGCAGACATTGATGCCAGCCTGCCGCACGCGGTCGAGGGTGTCGAGGCGGTCGGCAAAGCTCCGCGTGCTGACGATCTTGTCGTAATATTCTTCCGAGGTGTCGATATTGTGGTTGTAATAGTCAAGGCCCGACTGGGCGAGACGATGCACCTGCTGGCCCGACAACATGCCAAGCGTCATGCAGGTTTCCATGCCCATCGCCTTCACGCCCTCGACCATGGCGCAAACCATGTCCATGTCGCGATCCTTGGGTTCGCGCCAGGCGGCCCCCATGCAATAGCGTGTCGCGCCAGCTTCCCTGGCCTTGCGGGCTTCGGCCAGCACCTTTTCCACTTCCATCAGCTTCGAGGCCTTGAGTCCGGTCTCGAACTTCGCACTCTGGGCGCAATAACCGCAATCTTCCGGGCAGCCACCCGTCTTGATCGAGAGCAGGGTTGACATCTGCACTTCATGCGCCTTGAACCAGCGGCGATGCACGATCTGGGCTTCAAACAGCAGGTCATTGAACGGCAGATCGAAAAGCGCCTGAACCTCGTCGCGGCGCCAGTCATGGCGCAGCGCATCGGGATTGGTCCGGGCTGAGGTCAGGCTGGCGGCGGCAGGCTTGTCGATGCGGGTCTGAAGGGTCATGAGAGAGCAATCGCCCCTTGGGTCAATGGGGGTGGAATGGCATTTTCCCGCAGCATAGGCAGCTTTCCACGCAATGCAAGGCAGGCTAGGCTTCAGTCCGAAAAGTCCCGAAAAGACAAATGACTGACAAAGGTTAAGGCAAATGCGCGCGATCCGCTGCGTCACCTATGGCGAGCCATCCACCCTCCATGTGGAAGCCCTTGACGAGCCGGTCCCCGGGCCCGGTCAGGTCCTGCTCGCGATTGAAGCGGCGGGTCTTGGCTATGTCGATGCGCTGCTTGTGCGCGGCACCTATCAGGTCAAAATGCCGCTGCCCTTCATTCCCGGCTCCGAGGTCGCGGGCGTCATCGAGGCGGTCGGCGAGGGCGTTTCAGGCGATCTCATCGGCGAACGCGTCATGGCCATGTCCATGGCAGGGGCGCTTGCCGAAAAAATCGTCCTGCCTGTTGCCGCGCTCACAACCCTGCCCGACGAAATGAGCGCCGAGGCGGCCGCCGGTTTCCTGATTTCCTATTGCACCGCCCTTTATGGCCTCGAAACCTGCGGCCATCTCCAGCCCGGCGAAACGGTTCTTGTGCTGGGCGCGGCCGGCGGCGTCGGCATGGCGGCCATCGATGTCACCAAGGCGATGGGGGCCCGCGTCATCGCGGCGGCCTCCACGGCTGAAAAGCGCGAGGCCGCCAAGGCGCATGGCGCCGACATGGTGGTCGATTATTCTGACCCCGACTGGCGCAAGGCGCTCGATGCCCTGCTCGAAAAGCGCGGCGTCAATGTCGTTTACGATCCGGTCGGCGGTGCCTATTCCGAAACCGCCTTTCGCTGCCTCGCGCCTGGCGGGCGGCATCTCGTTGTCGGCTTTGCCAATGGCGAAATCCCCAAACTCCCGCTCAATCTCGCGCTCCTGAAGCGCGCCTCGCTTGTCGGTGTCGATTGGGGTGGCGAGCTGCGCGCCAACCCGGGTTTCAATGGCCCCTTGCTGGAAAAACTCATCGGCTGGGCCGTCGCTGGCAAAATCCATCCCGAACCGACAGCGAGCTTCCCGCTTGAAGAAGCCCCCATTGTCCTCCAGCGCCTGCTCACCCGCGCCATGATCGGCAAACCCATCATCCGGATGAGCCCATGAGCGACAGCCTCGACCAATTCGCCCGCTCAAAGCTCGATGCGCTTGAAGCCCGGTCGCTGCGCCGCCGCCTTGTCGAGACGGAGCGCTTTGCAGGCGCCGCTGCGCGGCGTCAGGGCCGCGATCTCATTTCCTTCTGCGACAATGATTATCTCAATCTCTCGCAGCATCCCGCCGTCAAGGAAGCCGCCATAGAGGCAACGCGCCGCTATGGCGTCGGCTCGGGCGCCTCACGCCTCGTCACCGGCAATCACCCGCTCTTTGGTGCGCTTGAAGCGCGTCTGGCGCGCTTGAAGGGGACTGAAGATTGCGTCGTCTTCGGCTCGGGCTATCTCGCCAATCTCGGCATCATCCCGACGCTGATGGGGCAGGGCGATCTGATCCTTGCCGATGAGCTTGCCCATGCCTGCCTCATGACCGGCATGAAGCTTTCAGGGGCGTCGGCGCATGTCTTCGCTCACAACGACATGGCGCATCTCGAAAGTCTTCTCGCCGCCCGTCGCGGCGTGGCGCGCCATTGTCTCATCCTCACCGATGGCGTCTTCAGCATGGATGGCGACCTTGCTCCCGTCGCCGATCTCGCCCGCATCGCCACGGCGCATGAGGCCTGGCTCATGACCGACGATGCCCATGGCATCGGCGTTGTCGCGGCAGGGCGCGGCTCGTCATTCGTTGAAGGCGTCAAGGCCGATGTCCCCTTGCAAATGGGCACACTCTCCAAAGCCATTGGCGGCTATGGTGGCTATCTCTGCGCCACAAAACCCGTCTGCGATCTTCTGCGCACGCGCGCCCGCACGCTGATCTATTCAACCGGTCTCCCGCCCGCGACCGTCGCGGCCGCGATTGCCGCGCTTGATCTCATCGAAGCCGATCCCGATTTTGCCGCCCTGCCGGTGCGCAAGGCGTCGCTCTTCACCCGCGCCCTCAATCTGCCCGATCCGCAAAGCCCCATCGTCCCGGTCATTCTGGGCGATGCCCGTGAAACATTGGCAGCCTCCGCAATATTGGAGGCGGAAGGCTTTCTCGTCACCGCCATTCGCCCGCCGACCGTGCCTGACGGCACGGCGCGTCTGCGCTTCACCTTTACCGCCGGGCACAAGGATGAGGACATTCGCCGCCTTGCCGCTCTCGTCCGCGAACGCATCCTCACGCGCCGCGCGGCGGAGTAAGCGCCTTGACCGCAATTTTTGTCACCTCTTCAGGCACCGATATCGGCAAGACCTATGTCTCGGCCATGCTGACGCGCGAATGGCGCGCCGTCGCCCTGAAGCCCGTCGTCAGCGGCTATGACGCAGAAACATTCGCCGACAGCGACACCGCCCATCTGCTCGCCGCCATGGGCGAGCCCGTCACCATGGAACATGCCGCGCGTGTGTCGCGCTGGCGTTTCAAGGCGGCGCTCTCGCCTGATATGGCGGCAGCGCGCGAAGGCGCCTTCATTTCCTTTGATGATCTCATCGCTGAATGTGTCGCCGCGTCTCACGCCCATGAGCGCCTCATCATCGAAGGCGTCGGTGGTCTCATGGTGCCGCTCGACGATACCCACACCGTGCTTGACTGGATGCGGGCGCTGGACGCCCATATCGGCATCGCGCCCCTGCTTGTCGTCGGCTCTTATCTCGGCACGATCAGCCACACGCTGACAACGCTTGCCGTCATGCGCGCCAATGGCCTGACGCCGCGCGTCATCGTGGTGAGTGAATCGCAAACCTCACCCGTGCCGCTTGAGGAAACGCTCGCCACCATGGCGCGTTTCATCACGGACGTGCCATTGCGCGGCCTGCCGCGCGGCGGGCGCATCAGGCTCGTGGACTATTTCGTAGGGTGAGGGGCCATGCCCTGAATTATTTCGGGCCGAACAGCCACCACAGGATCAGACCCAGCACCGGCAGCACCAGAACCACAACAATCCAGATCGCTTTCCAGATCGGCTCGGCGCTGCTCTGCGCGATGCGAATGATCGCCCAGACATCCAATACCAGAACGATGAGACCCAGAAGGCCTCCATAGCCGTGACCCATCATGCGAGCCTCCTGCAATAAATCGACGAGACCGGATCGTCATCGGGCATCATAGCCAGTTGGCCCGCGAACTCAAATCAGCGCCCTTGTGCGAATGCCTTCATGTTCGAGCAGCCATTTCTTCGCAGGCAACCCGCCGCCAAACCCGGTCAATGTGCCATTGGCGCCAATCACGCGGTGACAGGGAATGATGATCGGCACCGGGTTGCGCCCATTGGCAAGGCCCACCGCCCGCATCGCCTTGGGATTGCCGATCGCCTGCGCCACATCGGCATAGCTTTGTGTGACGCCAAAGGGGATTTTGAACAGCGCCCCCCAGACCTTGAGTTGAAACGACGTGCCCTTCGCCATCACCGGCAATTCGGTAAATGTCTTGCGCTTGCCGGCAAAATATTCCGCCAGCGCCTTCTCTGTCTGATCGAGATGCTTTTGCGCTGCCCTGATGGTCAACCCATCGGCAATGCGGCTCTGGTCATTGGCAAAGCGCACCCCCACCAAACCTTCTTCCACCGCGACAAGACGGATCGTGCCAATCGGTGTCGCCATTTTGCGCACGGCAAATTGTGTTTCATCTGTCGTCATCTGCATCATCCGTTTTGTCAGGCGGCCAATCGTCAGGCAGCCGCGTGAAGGGCATGGGCGGTTTTATCGCCTTCGTCAATCCCGCCCATCCACAAGGCGAGTGCCGCATAGCCGCGCCATGGTCGCCAGGCTTGCGAAAGCGCTTCGAGTTCCTTTGCCGCCATCACCGCGCCGCCGCCGCGCTCGGCACAAAAAAACAATTGGCCCGGTTCGGCACCCGTGCCGGACAGACCGGGCGGCAATAAATGCCCGTCGTTGTCACGCAGACAAAGAAGCGACCGTCAAAGCGGGCATCCTTGGCGTGAAGCGCGCGATAATAAAAATCATCATCCGGCAATCTGTTCATGCGCCAAGTCTAGGCGTCTTGCGTCTGCGGCGCTCGCCAAAATCGGACTCGTCCGTCATGGCATGGTCTTGCCGCAAATGAAGGCCCCGCAGGCGCATTTGCGATTGCCTCGCACCCTGCTAGGCTCAGGCAAAACAGGTCGGCAAGCGGAGGGGCTGTGCCGGTCATAAAGGGAGGAAACCGGATGACGCAGCGCGAAAGCGGGGCAGGCGAACACGCGCCCACATCTTCAGAGGCTGTCACTGGTTCAGAGGCGGCCACTGGCGGTTTCACGCCAGCCTATCGCTGGTACGCGCTTTCCATCCTGACCCTGGTTTACACCGTCAATTACGTCGACCGTCAGATCCTCTCGATCCTCTTGCAGCCGATCAAGATGGAACTCGGCCTGTCGGATACGCAGCTCGGGTTTCTCTCCGGCATCGCCTTTGCGATTTTCTATGCGACGCTCGGCATTCCGATCGCGTTTCTCGCCGACCGCAGCTCACGCCGCAACATCATTGCCATATCGCTGACGCTCTTTTCCGGCATGACGGCGCTTTGCGCCTTTGTCGGCAATTTCTGGCATCTCGCCTTGCTCCGCATCGGCGTCGGCGTTGGTGAGGCCGGGTCGAGCCCGCCCAGCCATTCCATGATCGCCGATATGTTTCCGCCTGCCGAACGCGGTGCGGCTCTCGGTATTTTTTCGCTTGGCGTCAATATCGGCATCCTGATCGGCTTTCTCGTCGGTGGCTGGATGACGCAATGGTTCGGCTGGCGCGTGGCCTTTTTCACCGTCGGCATGCCGGGCCTGCTGCTTGCCGTGCTTGTCCGCACCACGCTCAGGGAACCCCAGCGCGGTTTCGCCGATGGCCTCGTTGACAAGTCGCAAGCGCCCGCCGTGCTTGAAGTTGTGCGCTTCCTGTGGCACCAGCGTTCCTTCCGCCATATCGCTTTCGGCACCGCGCTCTGCGCCTTTGTCGGCTATGCCAGCGTCGTCTGGCTGCCGCCTTTCCTGGCGCGCTCCTTCCACCTCTCGCCCGGCGTCATCGGCACCTCGCTCGCACTCATCATCGGGTTTTCCGGCGGTTTCGGCACCTATCTCGGCGGCTATCTTGGCGACCGGCTCGGCAAACGCGATGTGCGCTGGAATCTCTGGGTGCCAGCCATCATCTGGATTGTCGTTTCGCCCTTTTCCTTCGCCGTTTACATGTCGGGTGATCCGGTCTGGGCGCTTGGCCTTTTCATCATCCCCGCCTTTGCCGGGGCCGCCTATCTCGCGCCCTGCCTCGCCATGGTCCAGTCGCTCGTCACCCTGCGCATGCGCGCCGTGGCCTCGGCCATCCTGCTTTTCATCCTCAATATCATCGGGCTGGGGCTCGGGCCGCAGACGGTCGGCCTGCTCAGCGACTATTATCAGCCTGCCATGGGCGATGAATCGCTGCGTTATGCGCTCTTGACCGTTTCCGTGGCCGGTTTCTGGGGCGCGGCTCATTTCATTCTTGGCGCCCGCACCCTCAAGGCCGACATCGCCCGCGCCACGGCGCATGGCCTTTTATGAAATGACCTGCACCAAAACGGACAGGCCGCAGCATGGTGACCTTTCTGTTGTTTTCAAACAACGCCGCGCGATTCTTTTGCCATTTCGAGACTCGCAAAAATGAGCGATTTCCTTTTGTTAACAAACCGTTAGTGCATGTCGGCCATCTCTGTCACACATCCGTCGTAAAACTGTTGCGTGGCTTTCACTAGCGACACCTAAGAACGCGTCTCGGCGGGCTCGTGTCCGCCATTCGCTATCCCTTTTAAGCAAGCTCAAAGAAGGTCACCCTCTTATGAAGCGCATTGGAGCTCTCCTGGGCGCGCTGACAGTCTTCGCGACTGCCACAAGCGCGTTCGCAATCGATCTCGACAGCCGGTACACTGCGTACCAGCCCGTCACCGGCGTGTCCGGCAGCCTGAAGTCAGTTGGCTCCGACACACTCAACAACCTCATGGCGCTGTGGGCCGAAGGCTACCGCGCCAAGTATCCTTCCGTTCAGATTGAAATCGAAGGCAAGGGCTCGTCCACTGCTCCGCCCGCACTGATCGCTGGCACATCGCAGTTCGGCCCGATGTCGCGCCCGATGAAAGACGCTGAAATCGACTCTTTCGAAGCCAAGTACGGCTACAAGCCGACTCAGGTGAAGGTCGCCGTCGACACGCTCGCCGTCTTCGTGCACAAGGACAATCCGGTTTCCTGCCTGTCCTTCTCGCAGATCGACGCCATCTTCTCCAAGAGCCACCTCACAGGCTCCAAGGATGCTGTGACCTGGGGCGATGTGGGCGTTGGTGGTGAATATGCTGCCAAGCCGATCTCCGCTTTCGGTCGTAACTCGGCTTCGGGCACCTATGGCTACTTCAAGGAAGTCACCATGCTGAATGGCGACTTCAAGGACACCGTGAAAGAGCAGCCCGGTTCGTCGGCTGTGGTTCAGGGCGTTGCCGCTGACAAGTTCGCCATCGGTTATTCGGGCATCGGCTACAAGACAGCCGACGTGAAGGCTGTCCAGGTTTCTGGCCGCGACGGCAAGTGCGTTGAACCCAACCAGGCCAATGCTTACACGGGCGCCTACCCGATCACCCGCTTCCTCTACATCTACGTCAACAAGAACCCCTCCGAGCCCCTCGACCCGGTTCGTGGCGAGTTCATGCGCTTCGTCCTCTCGGGCGACGGCCAGGTTGACACCTCGAAGGACGGCTATTACCCGATGCCTTACGTTTTCGCCCAGCAAGAGCTGGCGAAGCTCGGCTATTGAGCTGAAACTGGAGACCGGCGGGCCCTGCCCGCCGGTCTTGTTTTCGTTTAGGCTGCCACTCTCCCCGCGGCGTTCCGCCGCGTCACCGGGGGTCGGCGTTTCAGCGTGAAGACCCCGTAAAATGACAGACACGACCGTGCCCCAGTCTTCCGCCCCTGCAGATCGCAAATCCGTCGTTTATAAACGCGACAAGAAAACCAAGGCCTCAGTCATCTGGGCCGACAAGATCGCCGGTCGCGTGATTGTCGTTGGCGGCTTGAGCGTCATCCTCGCTGTCTTCACCATCATGGTCTATCTGGTCATGGTCGCCGCGCCCCTGATTGGCAGCGGCTCCGTGACAGGCACGCGCAGCTACACACTCGCCTCAGGCACAGGCACCGTCCTCTCCACCTCCATGGACGAATATCTCTCCATGGGTGTCGAGTTCATGGATGACGGCAGCCTCGAAAGTTTCCATGCCGGCACGGGCGAGCGCCTGGCCAACCCCATCGCAACGGGCCTTGAGGGCGCCAAGCCCACGGCCTTTGCGCGCACCCTCAAGGGCAATGATATTGCGCTCGGTTTTGCTGACGGCACCGTGCGTCTGGGCCGCCTCGACATCAAGGCGATGGTGATGCCGAGCGCCAATGTGCCAGCCACCCTCACCAGGATCGGCAAGGACCGCACCGACGGTTCATCCATTTTCATCGAGGTGCCGGGCAAGCAGGTCCGTCGCCTGACGCCCAGCATCGAAATGGAAGCCCCGGTACAGGTCGCACCCGTCGGCACGTCCATCCATTATATTGACTATCGCGTCGGCGGCACGAGCGAGCGCCCCGTCAAGACTTTTGCCACCGTTGATGAAGCCGGTGTCGCGCGTCTCTCCTCGGCTTTCTCGCAGGTCAACATGATGACGGGCGAGACATCGACCAGCATCATCAACAGCGAAATCAATACCGGCCTTGAAGGCAAGGACATCGCCTATCTTCTGCTCAACACGCAGGGTGATCGTCTGCTGGTGGCGGGTAATGACGGCTCGCTGCGCCGCTTCGACACGCGCGATCTCAATGCGCCGCGTCTGGCCGAAACCACGCGCGTCACGCCCGCAGGCGTCGGCATCACGGGGCTGGGCTGGATGAATGGCGAGCAGTCCCTGATTGTGGGCGGGTCCGACGGCTCTCTCACCATCTGGGCCATGATTAACCGCAACGACAAGAACACGGCCGACGGTTATGTCATGAACGAAATCCACAACATTGCCCGGTCAGGCGCCCCGATCACGCAATTCTCCGTCAGCCAGCGCACCCGTCTCTTCGCGGCAGCCGATGAAGCAGGTGATGTCGCCCTCTATCACGGCACCACGGCGCGTCAGATTTTCACCTTCCCGAACACCGAGAAAAAAGCTTCCATCGCGACGCTGCTTCTCGCGCCGCGTGATGATGGTGTCATGGCGATTGACGAGAAGGGCCTCGCCCATCTCTGGACCTTCTCCGTGCCGCATCCGGAAACGACGCTCGGTTCGCTCTTTGGCAAGGTCTGGTACGAGGGCTATCCCGAGCCGACCTATGCCTGGCAGTCAACCGCTGGCACCGACAGCTTCGAGCCCAAGCTTTCGCTCGTGCCGCTCATTTTCGGCACCATCAAGGGCGCGCTTTATTCGCTGGTCTTTGCCGTGCCGATTGCGCTGCTCGCCGCCATCTATACCTCCGAGTTCATGCATTTCCGCATCCGCGCCGTCATCAAGCCGCTGATGGAGCTCATGGCCTCGCTGCCATCCGTCGTCATCGGCTTTGTCGTTGCGCTGGTGCTCTCCCCCATCGTTGAAAACTGGATTGCGGCGGTGATGATCGCCTTTGCCGTGATCCCGCTCACCTTTGTCGGCTCGGCTTTCCTCTGGCAATTGCTGCCCAAGCCTCTGGCGCTGCGTCTCGATGGCATTCCGAAGCTCGTTGCCTTCTTTGTCGCCATGGGCCTTGCCATCTGGCTCACCATGCTTTCAGGCCCCCTGATCGAGCGCCTGTTCTTTGCCGGTGACTTCAAGGCCTGGACGGGTGGCGAAGGTTCGGCGGTACCCTTCCTTTTCCTGCTCGCCCTGCCGATCTCATTCTTCATCGTGTTCTCGCTCGGCGGTCGCCTCCTGGGCCAGCGCTATCGCGACCTGCTGCGCACCAGGGAATATCACATTGCCGGTCTTTTCGAGCTCGGCCGTTGGCTGGCTTTGACGCTCATCTCCCTGCTCTTTGCCTGGGGCATTTCCGAAGTGCTGGGCGTCACCGGTTATGATGCGCGTGGCGGTGTCATCTCGACCTATGTCCAGCGCAACACGTTGATCGCCGCCTTCGGCATCGCCTTTGCCGTGATCCCGATCATCTATTCGATCGCCGAAGATGCGCTCGGCGCCGTGCCGGAGCATTTGCGCTCCGCCTCGCTCGGCTGCGGCGCCACCAAGTGGCAGACAGCCTCCTGGGTCATTCTGCCAACGGCGGGCTCGGGCATTTTCTCCGCCATCATGATCGGCCTTGGCCGTGCTGTCGGCGAAACCATGATTGTCGTCATGGCCACAGGCAACACGCCTGTGACCGACTGGAGCCTGTTCAGCGGCTTGCGCGCCCTGTCGGCCAATATCAACGTCGAATTGCCCGAAGCCGTGAAGGACTCAACGCTCTATCGCACCCTCTTCCTTTGCGGTCTGGTGCTGTTTGTCATGACCTTCATTCTGAATACCTTTGCCGAAATCGTGCGTCAGCGCTTCCGCAAGCGCGCCGCCCAGCTCTGAGGTCGATCGGCCATGACTGACACCACAACATCTCCTGCGGGCAAGTTCGGCGTCGGCAGGATTCAACGCCACAAGGCGAGTGATCTGGCCTCCATCGGCGAACCCATGATCTGGGCCATGGGCGGGTCGCTCGTTTTCGGCCTGTTGATGATCACGGGTTTTCTGGCGCTTATCTTCTATCAGGGCTTCACCGCCTTCTGGCCCAAGCCCATCGATGTCGTCACGCTGACCAATGGTCAGGTCTTTGCCGGCGAACCGCTGCGCAGCGAATCCTATCGTCTCCCCAAGGACAAGATTGCCGCGCTGCCCGACGCCCTCAGGATCGAAATCGAGGACAATGGCAATATGGTGGAGCGCACGCTCTATCGTATCGGCAATTATGATTTCTATGGCGATGACTTCAAATGGGTCACGGCCTATGAAGTCGCCAAAGTCGAAGAGCCCAAGGATCTGGTGCTGATTGAGCGCCAGGAATGGGGTGTCTTTATCGGTCGCATCGTGTCGGTCACGCTCAATGGCGTGACAACACCAAATCCGGATGTCAAAACGCTCTCTGCCGGGCAGACCGAGGCCCGTGCGCTGCGGAAAGCGCGTATCGCGATCGAGCGCGATGAAGTCGGCGAAGTCAATCGTCGGATCAATGGTTTGCGGTTGAAAACACGCGGCGCCGAACTGAGCTATGGCGAAGGCTCTGATCGCGCCAAGGCCGTGGCGGCAGAAGTGGCAAATGAACTTGCCGCGCTCAACCAGGACTTTACGCGCCTTTCAGCCAAGGCCACGCAAGCCCGCGCCAGGGAAGCCGCCCTCACGGTCACGCTCGCCGAAATTGGCGGTGAAACCAAGGAAATGCCGCTCGCCAATATCGTGCGCTATTTCGACCCCAATTCGCTGAGCCTGACGCAGAAAATCAGTGTCTATCTCTCGCGCTGGTGGGAGTTCCTCTCCACCGAGCCGCGCGAAGCCAATACCGAAGGCGGCGTCTGGCCGGCGATTTTCGGAACGCTCGTCATGACGGTGGTCATGAGCTTGCTGGTGGCCCCCTTTGGCGTCATGGCCGCGCTTTATCTGCGCGAATATGCCAGGCAGGGCCGCATCGTTTCCCTCGTCCGCATCTGCGTCAACAATCTCGCAGGCGTGCCTTCGATCGTTTATGGCGTGTTCGGCCTCGGCTTCTTCGCCTATGTGCTGGGTGGCAATATCGACGCCCTCTTCTTCCCCGAGCGCCTGCCCAATCCGACCTTCGGCACGGGTGGCCTGCTCTGGGCGTCGCTCACCTTGGCGCTGCTCACCGTGCCGGTGGTGATCGTCGCGACTGAAGAAGCGCTTGCCGCCGTGCCGCGCTCCATGCGCGAAGGCTCGCTCGCTTGTGGCGCGTCCAAGTGGCAGACCATTCGCTGGATCGTTTTGCCCCGCGCCATGCCGGGCATCATGACCGGTCTCATCCTTGCCATGGCACGCGGCGCCGGCGAAGTCGCCCCGCTGATGATCGTCGGCGTCGTCAAGCTCGCCCCGGCCCTGCCGGTGGACGGTATTTTCCCCTACATGCATCTGGAACGTTCCTTCATGCATCTCGGGTTCCACATCTATGACGTGGGCTTCCAGTCGCGCAATTCAGAGGCGGGACGCTCCATGGTCTTTGTCACCGCGCTTGTGCTGCTCGCGCTCGTGCTCATCATGAATACGGTTTCCATCAATGTCCGCAACCGGCTGAAGCGTCGCTTTGCCGGCGACAAGTTCTGAAGCTGAAGGGTTCACACCATGTCCGCAGTTGCCAGCACCAAAGTGACCGATGACGGTTACGAAGATACCGTCTATCACCCGGTCACGAATGACTCCGGTCCTGAAATCACCATCAAGGACTTCAACCTGTGGTATGGCGCCGCTCAGGCGCTCTACGGCATCAGCATGGACATGACAAAGGGCATGGTGACCTCGCTCATCGGTCCCTCGGGTTGCGGCAAGTCCACGCTTCTGCGCTCGCTCAACCGCATGAACGACCTGATCGACAATCTGAGCGTTTCGGGCGAGATCCGTCTCTCGGGCGAACCGCTCTTTGGTCCCCAGGTCGATGTCATCGCGCTGCGCAAGCGCATGGGCATGGTCTTCCAGAAGCCCAATCCCTTCCCCATGTCGATCGCGGAAAATGTCACTTATCCGCTGAAAGTGGATGGCATCACCAACAAGTCGATGCTGGCCGATGCCTGCGAAGCCGCGCTCAAGGGGGCCGCGCTCTGGGGCGAAGTCAAGGACCGCCTGAAAGACAGCGCGCTTGGCCTGTCGGGCGGCCAGCAGCAGCGTCTCTGCATTGCCCGCGCCATTGCCGGCAATCCCGACGTGCTGCTCATGGACGAGCCCTGTTCGGCGCTCGATCCCATCGCCACGCTGCGCATTGAAGAGCTGATCGACGAATTGAAGTCGAGCTACACCATCGTCATCGTGACCCATAACATGCAGCAGGCCGCGCGCGTGTCCGACAACACGGCTTTCATGTATCTCGGCCGTCTGATCGAATATGGCGCGACGAAGGAAATCTTCACCAAGCCGCGCACCAAGCGCACCGAAGAATATGTGACCGGCCGCTTCGGCTAGTCTTCGCGGTCCTCCCGGCCCTGTTCCGGGATCCCTCAATAACGTTATGGCCCGATTGAGTCGGGCCATCCACGTCTTTATCCATCATTCAACGGTCATTGCCGGACCTTGCGGTCCGTCTCGCCCTCTCTCCTCAAGGGGAGAGGGCAAGCGAGCCGTGCGAGCGCGGGTGAGGGGCCTGACGTGGAGGTCGGGCTGATGTCTTGGCCAATAGTGCCGTCATGGCCCGATTGAGTCGGGCCATCCACGTCTTTATCCATCATTCAACGGTCATTGCCGGACCTTGCGGTCCGTCTCGCCCTCTCTCCTCAAGGGGAGAGGGCAAGCGAGCCGTGCGGGCCGCGGGTGAGGGGGCCTGACAAACCGCCCCGGGATGACAGCCCCATATTCTTGTCATGCCCGGACTTGATCCGGGCATCCAGGGCGTTGGGTTCTGCGGGTGCGGCTCTGGATTGCCGGGTCAAGCCCGGCAATGACACGCAGAGTTGTCGTGGATGCCCCGCCTGAAGCGGGGCATGACGATTTGGGTTTTGAGTTTGTCATCCCCAGTTACCCCCATCACGTCATGGCCCAACTCAATCGCGGCCCTCGCAAAAGCAGAAAGCCCCGCCGGTTTCCCGGCGGGGCCTCTCCCTGATCCCGTGAGGATCAGAGTGTCGTGATATCAGAACGCGAACTGCAGACGGGCTGCGTAAGCGTCATGACCGAAGTTGTTGTTGAGCGCGATACGGTCCTCAACATCCACATTCAGGTAGTTCAGCATCAGGCGAACGTTGTTGTTGGCATACCAGTTGAGGCCAACCGTCCAGATATCCTGCTTGCCGCCGAAGATGTTGGCGTCATTGAGGTCTGTTTCGCTGTAGCGGGCAGCAAGTTCAAAAGCGCCGATACCGCCACCAGGTGTGAACGGCGAAGCCGGCTTCACGCCCTTATAGGCCGCAACGCCCTTGTCATACGTGTATGCTTCGCCCGTGATGACCCAAGACGCCTGCACATACCAGGAGTTGAAATCCACATCCGACAGCGCGCCCTTGCGGTCGACTGTATAGACGTAATATTCGCCCTGCAGTTTGACCGGGCCATAGCTGGCGGCCAGTTCCGGACCATAGACGTCAGGATTCATCCGCGGCGATGGCGCCCGTATCGACCAAGCGGTTGGCATCAACGCGCAGTTCCGGTCGATCGCGGTAACGAACCGTGCCCTGAACGTCTGTGCCATAGGTGCCCGATGCACCAACATGCACATTGGTCTTGTCCATGGGCTGGAAGTTGGCAGCCAGACGAGCCACAATGTTCGAACCTTCATTCGACGTGTTGGCTGTCGCCGTCACGACTTCAGTTGTGTAGAAAGTCGAGACATAGAACATGCCAGTGCTGAGCTCGGCACCGTAAGACATGCGGCCATCGCCAGCGCCGAGCGACGTGGCGAGGTTGGCGGCAGTGGCGCGTTCCATGAAGGTGATGTCGTTCGAAGACGTCGAGTCATCCAGCGTCATCGGCGTCTGGATGGCACCAACCTTCAGGGCGAGATCGGCACCGAAGGGCTTGAAGCCGTTGTAAGACATGAAAGCGTCTTTGATGAAGCCGTCTTTTTCAGCACCCGAGTCACCGAACTGGATATTGAGCTTGTAGCCCCAGTCCCGCAGGAACGTGCCTTCAATGCCGAGTTCGGCGCGGCGGAAGTTTTCGCCGCCATCAAGCGTCGTGTTGCCGGCCCTGGACTTGTCGCCTTCGGACTGGTTGTAGGCAGCCATATCGAGGTGAGCGCGGCCACGGATCGCGAAAGTGAAGAGGCCGTCGCCGGTCTTGAAGGTCGGACGACCATCCTTCAGGCCGACCTGCACGGCTTCCTGCTTTTCCTTGAGGTCCTTCAGTTCGTTGCCGTACTGAATCTTCATGTCGTCGATCTGCTGCTGAAGGGCTTCGATCTGCGCCTTCACAGCGTCGTTTTCGTAAGACGAGCCAGCGAAAGCCGGGCCCGCGAGGATCGCTGCAGCACCAAGAGCGGTGCCTGCGAGCAGAATGTTTTTGAACGTCATGAGGACGTCTCCGTGTTAATGGATGAGCTTCTGATGCAGGATCGACGAACCGCAGACTGGCCGCGTAACGCCCCCCGTGATTGAGCCAAGTAACAGGTGGATGTGACGGATTGGACGAGGATTTGTGACAGAGAAATGACGATCCCACACTGTTGCCGCGCTGCACCGCCCATTAACCAGATATGCTTTTGTGCCGCGCCGTTGAGGCAGAGATTAATTGAGCAAAAACAATGCTTTATGACCCGCTGAAAGGGACTGCGGCAGAGTCGGCACAGGTGCTGAAAATATGAGCTGTAAACATTGGGGAGATGCGGGATTTGGTGCACCCGTTCGAACGAAGTTCGAACTTCTTTATCCATGAAGAGGGTGCCCATTCCGGAGAAAATGGTGCACCCGTTCGAACGAAGTTCGAACTTCTTCATCCATGAAGAGGGTGCCCATTCCGGAGGAAATGGTGCACCCGGCACGATTCGAACGTGCGACCTTTGCCTTCGGAGGGCAACGCTCTATCCAGCTGAGCTACGGGTGCCACCAGCTTGAAGCGCCGTGGCAATACGCGCCGGACCATAAACAAAACCGGAATCCCTGACAATCGCCGGCTTGGGGCGGCGTCCCAATATTAACTCACGCTGGCGCGATTGTTGAAACGCTTGCCCTGCATGTGCCGCACTGGCGCCAGAGCCCCGCCGCTCCCGTTTCGGGCGGCCAATGGCAGGTATGAAGGCATGTCGGAGCCGCTGCGGCTGTCTCCTTTTGATATTTATCTCGATCCGCTGCTCGCGCTCCAGGACGCGCGGCTGCGCGAGATGCTGGCCTATTGGCAGGGCAAGCGCGTCGGCAAGGCGCTGCCGACCCGCGCCGACATCAAACCCGGCGAAATCATCGGCCATCTGCCATCCCTGTTTCTGATCGGGGTCGATCAACCGGCCTTGCGGGCGGCCGATTTCAAGGTTCGCCTCATGGGCACCGCCCTGAATGAACTCGCTGCGGCTGATTTCACCGGCAAGCGCCTGCATGAGGGCCTGCCCGGCGCCGCCGTCTCGACCGCCGTCAAGATCTTCAGCATCATCTGCCAACTGCGCCGCCCGATCCGGGTTTTTGGTCATGCCGCATTTCAGACAGGCAAGCGCCCTGTCGCCGTCGAGGCGCTGCTCATGCCGCTCTCGATCGGGGGCGCCCATGTCGATGTCGTGATGGGCGAACTTCTGCGCCGCGCCTCGCCGGACAGAGCTAGGCCGGCCCGCCCGGCGATGTCAGATGCAGGAACACATCTTTGAGACTGGCTTCCTGCGTCGAAAGATCGGCAATCTCGATCCCGGCCGCGCCAATCTGGGCGATGGTGCTCACTTCCGCCGGATTATCAAGGATGTTGATCTGGCCATTGGCCGCGATCTCGGATTTGAGATGCGCGAGCGCGCGGGGCATATCCGTCAGCGGCGACGCCGGTTTCAGGATGAGTTTTTTCTCGCTGATCCGGCTGATGAGTTTTTTTCCGTTGGTTCACATGCCGTCACCCGACCCTTGTCGATGATCGCAATCGGTCGCACAGGGCCTGCGCTTCTTCGAGATAATGCGTCGTCAGCACAATCGTCGTGCCGTGCGTATTCAGTGCCCTTCGGCATACCGTCCAGAGCTGGCGGCGCAGCTCCACATCGACGCCCGCCGTCGGTTCGTCGAGCACCAGAACAGGCGGATTGTGCACCATCGCCTTGGCGACAAGCAGGCACGGCGGCGCATCCCGCCCGAGAGCGTGCGGGCATAGGCGTCGGCCTTGTCCTCAAGCCCCATGGCGCGCAGGATTTCCATCGTCCGGCGCTCGGCCTTGGGCACACCGTAAAGGCCGGCCTGCATTTCCATCACTTCGAAAGGCGTGAAAAAGGGATCAATGCTCAGTTCCTGCGGCACAACGCCAATCGAGGCGCGCGCCTGACGCGGGTTAACGTCGATATCAAAGCCCCAGATCGTCGCCTGCCCGCCGGTTTTGACGACAAGCCCGGCCAGAATATTGATGAAGGTTGATTTGCCCGCGCCATTGGGTCCAAGCAGCCCGAAAATCGAACCGCGCGGAATGGCCAGATCAATGCCCTTGAGCGCGTCCCTGGCAGGCTGCCCATTGCTCGCTTTATAGGTTTTTCGCAGGCCCCTGGCCTCCAGCGCGGGCGCGGAGAGGTCTCGGGCGAAACGATCGGCTTGAACAGGCATATCGGCCATGAAGGGGCTCTTTTGTTGGAATGCCCGGTCCGTTTACAGTCGGGTCCCGTGCAAGGGGGGGCTGATCTTGGCCTTGTGGCGGGTGAAGGGCAAGCACGGGAGCGCATCGCCGATCAAAATGCGCTATGACGGCTCAAGAGACCAAGACTTATACATAGGGAAGGCTTCGCGCGTGACAAGCGGCAAGGCAGCGGAAAACACGGCCCGTCAGGCCCATCAGCGCCCCCTCAAAAAGGGCGATCATCTCTTTTTGATCGATGGCTCGGGCTATATTTTTCGCGCCTATCACGCCTTACCACCCTTGACGCGCAAATCCGATGGCTTGCCGACAGGCGCGGTCTCGGGTTTTTGCAACATGCTCTACAAGTTCATCGAGGACACAAAGGACGAGTTTGAACCGACCCATCTCGCCGTCATTTTTGATGCCTCTGCCAAGACGTTCCGCAACGCTATCTATCCCGCTTACAAGGCCAATCGTCCGCCGCCCCCCGAGGACCTGGTGCCGCAATTCGCGCTGGTTCGCGATGCGGTGCGCGCTTTCTCCGTGCCCTCGATCGAGATGCAAGGCTATGAAGCCGATGACCTGATCGCCACCTATGCGCGGCTCGCGCGCGAGGCCGGTGCGCGTGTCACCATCGTATCCTCGAACAAGGATCTGATGCAGCTCGTCAACGATGATGTCGACATGCTCGACACGATGAAGCTGAAAACCATCACCCGTGAAGGCGTTTCGAAAAGTTTGGCGTCGGTCCGGACAAGGTGATCGATGTGCAGGCGCTGGCCGGCGATATGCGTCGACAATGTGCCGGGTGTTCCCGGCATCGGCGTCAAGACGGCGGCGCTGCTGATTCACGAATATGGTGATCTTGACACGCTGCTGGCGCGTGCGGGCGAAATCAAGCAGCCAAGCGTCGCGAGAGTCTACATCGAGTTTGCCGATCAGGCGCGCATTCCGCGGCGCCTCGTCGAGCTTGAAAAGAATGTCCCCATCGAAGTCCCGCTCGAAGCCATGGGACTTGCCGAACCTGATCCCGAAAAGCTCATTGCCTTCCTGAATGACATGGAATTCACCACGCTGACGCGCCGCGTCGCCGAGCGTTTCGGCGTCGACATGGAGAAGATCGCGCCGGCGGGCGAGCACCCCGCAGCCGCCGCAATCCCGGCTGAAGCAGCACCGGCACAGCCACCGCGTCACGATACGCGTGCCATGGCGCCTGGCGGCACATTGGGCGCGACCTTGTCGGGTCTTGATGTGTCTTTCGCGCAAGCCAGACATATCGGTGTGACGAAAGCAGATGATCTGAAGCAATGGGTCGCGCGCGCCACCGATCAGGGCTTTGTCGCTGTTGATACCGAAACGGATTCACTGGATGTACATGCAGGCGCGTCTTGTCGGCGTGTCGCTGGCGCTTCTCCCCGGTGAAGCCTGCTACATCCCGTTGCAGCATGGCGCGGGCAGCGGGCTACGATTTCGGCAATGCCGGCGCGGTTGAACAGATCCCGCTCAAGGACGCCCTCGCGATTTTGAAGCCGCT
>CAVOKW010000022.1:0-31628 GCA_963696585.1 uncultured Alphaproteobacteria bacterium | reverse complement strand
TCCCGGCCTTGTTCAAGCGCAAGATCGTGCCGGATGTCTTCTTCCTCGCCACGGGCGAAAGCCTGGCCCATCTGCGTTGCCTGATTGGCCGGGGGCTTGCCAGCGTCAGGCGCGACGATATGGGTGTCGATTGGTATAGCCGCATCGGCTAGACTGGGGGAATGGACACACTTCTCGTTTCGCACCCCGCCTGCCTCATGCACGAAACGCCTGACGGCCATCCCGAATGCGCCGACCGGTTGCGCGCTGTATTGGGCGCATTGGAGGCGGAGGAGTTTTGTCTCCTGCAACGCGCTGAAGCGCCGCGCGCGACGTTCGAACAATTGGCGCGTGTGCATTCGCACAGGCATATTGAAACCATCCTCAATGCTGAACCTGAGGATGGTTTCCACTATATCGATGCCGACACGGTCATGTCGCCGGGTTCCGATGAAGCCGCGCTTCGTGCGGCTGGGGCCGTGGTCCATGCGGTGGATGAGGTCATGGCGGGACGCGCACGCAATGCCTTTTGCGCCATTCGCCCGCCGGGGCATCATGCCGAACCGGACAAGGCCATGGGTTTTTGCCTGTTCAACAATATCGCCGTCGGCGCACTTCATGCCCGTCATGCATATGGGCTCGCCCGTGTCGCCGTCATTGATTTTGACGTGCATCACGGCAATGGCACACAGGCTGCCTTCGAAAGCGATCCGAATCTGTTTTACGCCTCCACCCATCAATGGCCGCTCTATCCGGGTACAGGCCGGGCAGGGGGGCGCGGCCTGGGCAATATTCTCAATCGGCCGCTCTCGGCCGGGGCGGGGTCGGAGGAGTTCCGCGCGGCCTATGGCGACGAGATTTTTCCCGCTCTGGAGGCATTTCAGCCCCATTTTATCCTGATTTCAGCCGGTTTTGACGGCCATCATGCCGATCCCTTGGCCCATTTGGGTCTGCGTGAAGCAGATTTTGAATGGGTAACGAGCGAGATTATCCGCATCGCCAATCGGCATTGCGAGGGCCGCGTTGTCTCTGCCCTTGAGGGGGGCTATGACTTGACGGCGCTCGCCATGAGTGCGCGGGCCCATGTTCGCGCCCTGATGCTGACCCACTAAGAAGACTGAGAACAAGGAGGCCGCATGTCTGCCGCCAAGACTGCATCAGACGCCAATGATGTTGCCAGGCTGAGTTTCGAGGATGCCTTGAAACAGCTTGAGGACATTGTGCGTCAGCTTGAATCCGGTGAGGCCCCACTCGAAAAATCAATCGAGCTTTATGAGCGCGGCACGGCGCTCAAGGCCCATTGCGAGGCCCGCCTGAAGCTCGCCGAAGCCAAGGTCGAAAAGATTACGCTCAATTCCAGGGGCGAAGCGGGCGGCACCACCCCGCTTGATGTTGAGTGAGGACGCCATACCCAATGAGCCAGGCGTTGTTTGAAAACACGCTCTCTGTCATGGGCAAAAGGGTCGAGGAAAAACTCGATCTTCTGCTGTCTCAAGCCGAAGGCCCGGAACAGCGGCTGTTTCAGGCCATGCGCTATGCGCTCTTTGCAGGCGGCAAGCGCTTCCGGCCTTTCCTGGCTTGCGAAAGCGCGCGTCTCTTCGATGTGCAGTCCGATGCCGCCTTGCGGATCGCCGCCGCGATTGAATGCGTGCACACTTATTCCCTCGTCCATGATGACCTGCCCTGCATGGATGATGATGATCTGCGCCGTGGCCAGCCAACAGTGCATCGCAAGTTTGATGAGGCAACAGCCGTGCTTGCGGGCGATGCGCTCCTCACCTTCGCCTTTGAAATCCTGGCCGATCACGACACCCATGAAGACCCCTTCATCCGTTGCGAGTTGACGCGTCGCCTGGCCCAGGCCGTTGGCGGTCATGGCATGGTCGGGGGACAGATGATCGATCTGATGAGCGAAGGACAGGCCGTCGATATCGGCGGCATTATCCGCATGCAACGATTGAAAACCGGGGCGCTGATCGCCTTTGCCTGTGAGGCAGGCGCCATTCTCGGTCGCGCCTCCAGCGAAGCCCATCATGCCCTCCATGCCTATGCGCATGACATGGGGCTCGCCTTCCAGATAGCGGACGATCTGCTCGATCTGGAGGGTGACGCCGCCACACTGGGCAAAACGCCGGGCAAGGACGCCGGGGCCGGAAAAGCCACCTTTGTCGCCATTTTGGGGGTCGAACGCGCCCGGGATCAGGCCCGGATGCTGGCCGATCAGGCCATTCAGCACCTTGATTTGTTTGACGAGAAGGCGGACCTTTTGCGTGAGGCCGCGCGTTTCGTTATAAACCGCCGCAAATAATTGTCGCCCCTGCGGCCGAGGTACGAGTGAGCACGAAACCCCTGACCCCCCTTTTGGACCGCATTTCCCGACCAGCGGATCTGCGCGCCTTGCCGGAAGCCGACCTGCGTCAGCTGGCGGACGAAGTGCGCGCCGAAATGATCGATGCCGTCTCGGTCACGGGGGGGCATCTCGGCGCGGGCCTCGGCGTTGTCGAATTGACCATCGCCCTGCATCACGTTTTCAACACGCCAGACGACAAGCTCGTCTGGGATGTCGGCCACCAGGCCTATCCGCACAAGATTCTGACGGGTCGGCGCGACCGCATCCGTACCTTGCGCCAGCCCGGCGGTCTGTCGGGTTTTACGCGGCGTGCGGAAAGCGAATATGACCCCTTTGGCGCAGCCCATTCCTCGACCTCGATTTCCGCCGGACTTGGCATGGCCGTGGGGCGCGATCTCAAGGGCGGCAAAAACAATGTGATTGCTGTCATTGGCGATGGCGCGATGAGCGCGGGCATGGCTTATGAAGCGATGAACAATGCCGGCTCCATGGACAGCCGCCTGATCATCATTCTCAACGACAATGATATGTCGATTGCGCCACCCGTTGGCGCGATGAGCGCCTATCTGGCGCGGCTCCTGTCGGGCGGCACCTACCGCTCCATGCGCAGCCTCGCCAAGCAACTGGCCAAACTCTTTCCCAAAAGCATTGAGGAACGCGCCCGTCGCGCCGAGGAATATGCCCGCGGCATGGCGACAGGCGGCACACTCTTTGAAGAACTGGGCCTTTATTATGTCGGTCCGATCGACGGGCACAATCTCGAACAGATGATCCCGGTGCTGAAGAACGTGCGCGATGCGGGTGAAGGCCCGATCCTCATCCATGTCGTCACGCAGAAGGGCAAGGGCTATGCGCCCGCCGAAGCCGCTGCCGACAAATATCATGGCGTCAACAAGTTCGATGTCATCACCGGCACGCAAGCCAAAGCCATTGCCAATGCGCCGTCCTACACCAAGGTCTTTGCCCAGAGCCTGATCGCCGAAGCGGAAAAGGACGACAAGATTGTCGCCATCACCGCTGCCATGCCATCCGGTACAGGGCTTGACCTCTTTGCCGAACGTTTCCCGGATCGCTGCTTTGATGTCGGCATTGCCGAGCAGCATGGCGTCACCTTTGCTGCGGGCTTGGCCACCGAAGGCTTCAAGCCTTTCGCCACCATCTATTCGACCTTCCTGCAACGGGCCTATGATCAGGTCGTGCATGACGTTGCCATCCAGCGCCTGCCGGTGCGCTTCGCGCTGGATCGCGCAGGGCTTGTCGGCGCTGATGGCCCAACCCATGCCGGTTCATTTGATCTGGCTTATCTCGGCTGCCTGCCCGATTTCGTCATCATGGCCGCCGCCGATGAAGCCGAATTGAAGCACATGGTGGCGACACAGGTGGCAATTGATGATCGTCCTTCGGCGCTGCGCTATCCGCGCGGCGAAGGCGTTGGCGTCGAGATGCCGCCTGTCGGACTGCCGCTCGAAATCGGCAAGGGCCGCGTCATGCGCGAGGGCACCAAGGTCGCCATTCTCTCGCTCGGCACACGTCTCGCCGAAGCCATGAAGGCAGCCGACCAGTTGGGCGCACTCGGCCTGTCGACAACGGTTGTCGATGCGCGCTTTGCCAAACCACTCGATCACGATCTGATAGACCGTCTGGCGCGTGAGCATGAAGTCCTGATCACGGTTGAAGAAGGGTCCGTCGGCGGCTTCTCTTCCTTCGTGCTCGATCATCTGGCGCGCAATGGCGCGCTCGATCATGGCCTCAAGATGCGTCCCATGACGCTGCCCGATGTCTTCATCGAGCAGGGAAAACCCGAACAGATGTATGAACAGGCAGGTCTCAATGCCGCCCAGATCGTGGTGACGGCGCTCAATGCGCTGGGCCTTGAAAACAGGATGCCGCTGCGCGCTGAGCTTGCAACGCCTGTCGTCCCGAAGCTCGTTTGACCCATCATGTCTGAGGGCCCCGTCATGTCTGGGGGTAAAGTCAGGCTCGACCAGTTGCTGGTGGAGCGCGGACTGGCGCCAAGCCGGGCGCGCGCCCAAGCCGCGATCAAGGCAGGTCAGGTGAGCGTTGGCGGCGCGCTCATCACCAAAGCATCGGCGCATGTCGGCCCGGATGTACTTGTCGAGATCGACGCACTGGAGCATCGCTATGTCTCGCGCGGCGCCTTGAAACTTCTGCATGCGCTTGATCATTTTGGCTGGGACGTGCGCAGCCTGAATGCGCTGGATCTGGGCGCTTCAACAGGAGGTTTTACCCAAGTACTGCTGGAGCGTGGCGCGGCGCATGTCACCGCGATTGATGTGGGTCACGATCAGCTCGCCCCGGAACTTGTGGCGGATGCCCGGGTCACCTCATTTGAAGGACTGAACAGCAAGGATATAGCGCCGGAGCATCTCGCCCGGAGACCGGCACTGCTCGTTGCTGATCTGAGTTTCATCTCCTTGCGCAAGGCCTTGCCGCCTGTTCTGGCGCTTGTGCCTGGAGCCACACGCTTGATTGCGCTCATCAAACCGCAGTTTGAGGCCGGAAAGGGCAATGTCGGCAAAGGCGGCATCGTCAAGGATGAGGCGCTTCAGGCGCAAATATGCGAAGAGATCAGCTCTTGGCTCGAAAATGACTGCGGCTGGCGCGTGATCGGCCTGACACCCAGCCCGATTACGGGCGGGGACGGTAATCGCGAATTTCTGATCGCGGCGATAAAGGAAGCTGAATGACAAGCCTTTCTGACAGGCATGAGCTCGAAGTCGTGATCGATACGCTCGGCGCACAAGGCGACGGCATCGCCGCCTCCTCGCATGGACCGCTCTATGTGCCCTTCGCTTTGCCCGGCGAAAAAGTGCTTGTCGATGCGCAGGACGGCGGCAAGTCCGATCTCATCCGTATCATCAAGCCGTCAACCGCACGTGTGAAGCCACCCTGCAAGCATTTCAGGCAATGCGGCGGTTGCGCCATGCAGCATCTGGAACTTGGCGCCTATCACGCCTGGAAAGAAGCGCAGGTCGGCGCAGCACTTGCCGCACGCGGCATCCATCTGACGCCCGATCCGATGGTGACGACAGGCGCGCAAACCCGCCGCCGCGCCACCTTCGCCGCCACGCGCACCAAGAAGGGTGGCGTGACGATTGGTTATTATGCCGCGGGCACGCACAACATCATTCCGCTGGATGAATGTCCCCTCGTCGTACCGGAAATAGTCGCAGCCCTTCCCATGCTGGCGACGATTGCAGGCGCTGGCATCTCGCGTGCGGCGCGTGCCGCAGTCGCCGTGACATCAACCGACACAGGGCTTGACGTCGCAATCACCGGTGGCAAGGAGATGGATGGCGCGATGCGCGCCGAGCTGGGCCGTCTTGCCGAAGTCGCTGATCTCGCGCGTCTGAGCTGGAACGATGAAATCGTCGCCGAGCGCAAAATGCCCTACGTCACGCTCTCGGGCCTGAGCATCATCCTGCCGCCGGGCAGTTTCTTGCAGCCGACGCGCGAAGGCGAGGCCGCCCTCGTGCGCCTGGTGCTTGAGGGCGTGGGCGAGGCAACCGCCGTTGCTGATCTCTTTGCCGGTTGCGGCACTTTCACCGCCGCTCTCGCGCTCAAGGCCGGTGTGCTTGCCGTCGAAAGCGAAGCCGCCCCGCTCGCCGCCCTGGATCGCGCCTTGCGCGAGCAGGGGCCTTTGATGCGCCTGAAGCCTGTCACATTGGAAAAGCGCGACCTGTTTCGTCGCCCGCTCTTGCCCGTCGAGCTGGAAAAGTTTGATGCCGTGGTATTCGATCCGCCCCGCGCAGGCGCGGACATTCAGGCCAATGAACTGGCGCAATCAAAGGTCAAAACGGTTGTCGCCGTCTCCTGCAATCCGGCGACCTTCGCGCGCGATGCCCGCATCCTCATGGATGGCGGCTACAAGCTCACGCGCGTGACGCCGGTGGACCAGTTTCTCTGGTCGCCTCACATCGAAGTCGTGGGTGTCTTCAGGCGCGCTTGAATGAAGGCTCAACCGTTTTGGGCGCGGTGGCGCAACAGTTGATCGGCCAGCACGCAAGCCATCATCGCTTCGCCAACCGGCACAGCGCGAATGCCAACGCAAGGATCATGGCGGCCCTTGGTGACGAGATCAACGTCCTCGCCCGCCTGATTGATGCTCTTGCGCGGGCTGAGAATGGAGGAGGTCGGCTTCACGGCAAATCGCGCGACAATGTCCTGACCGCTCGAAATGCCGCCCAGAATGCCCCCGGCATGATTGGAGAGGAACATCGGGCCATCATTGCCCCTGCGCATCTCATCGGCATTTTCCTCGCCGGTCAGGGCAGCCGCGCCAAAGCCATCACCAATCTCGACACCCTTGACGGCATTGATGCTCATCAGCGCCGCGGCGAGTTCTGAATCGAGCTTGCCGTAAATCGGCGCACCCAGTCCCGCCGGAATGCCGCTGGCGACAAGTTCGATGACGGCGCCACAAGACGAGCCTGCCTTGCGCACACCATCGAGATAGTCTTCCCACGCGGCAGCCGCTTTCGCGTCCGGACACCAGAAGGGATTGTTCTCGACCTCATCCCAGTCCCAGTTGGCGCAGTCGATCTTGTGCGGCCCCATCTGCACCAGTGCCCCGCGAATGGTGACCTTGCCGAGTGTCTCATCGAGAATCTTGCGCGCAATCGCGCCAGCCGCGACACGCGCCGCTGTTTCACGCGCCGAGGAACGTCCGCCACCGCGATAGTCGCGAATGCCGTATTTGGCTTCATAGGTATAGTCCGCATGGCCCGGACGATAGGCCTGCGCGATTTCGCCATAGTCTTTCGAGCGCTGATCGACATTCTCGATCATCAGCGAAATCGGTGTGCCGGTTGTGACGCGCGTGCCGGAAGCATCTTCAAAGACGCCCGACAGAATGCGCACTTCATCGGGCTCGCGGCGTTGCGTTGTAAAACGCGACTGGCCGGGCTTGCGGCGGTCGAGCCAGTGCTGGATGTCGGCTTCGGTGATGGCAATGAGCGGCGGCGTGCCGTCAACAACGCAGCCCAGCGCGGGCCCGTGGCTTTCACCCCAGGTTGTCACGCGAAACAAATGGCCAAATGTGTTGTGCGACATGGCTGACGCCCAAACTCCAGTAATGCTGTAGCGGCCACATCATGGCCCCTTCAGGACCAGAGACAACCGAAAATCAGGGGCGAAATCAGACGATGCTCATATCCGGCGCATCTTCGGCTTTCATGCCGATGACATTATAGCCCGCATCGACATGATGCACTTCGCCGGTGACGCCCGAGCCGAGATCGGAGAGCAGATAGAGCGCGGTATTGCCCACTTCTTCAATGGTGACAGTGCGCTTGAGCGGCGCATTGAGCTCGTTCCATTTCAGGATATAGCGGAAATCACCAATACCCGAGGCGGCAAGCGTCTTGATCGGACCAGCCGAGACGGCATTGATGCGGATATTGTTGCGACCCATATCAACGGCGAGATAGCGCACACTGGCTTCCAATGCCGCTTTGGCAACGCCCATGACGTTGTAATGCGGGATCACTTTTTCCGCGCCGTAATAGGTCAGCGTCACGATTGAGCCGCCATTCGTCATCAGCTTTTCGGCGCGCTGGCTGAGCGCGGCCAGCGAATAGCAGGAAATCGCCATCGTCGCGGTGAAGTTGTCGAGCGTCGTGTCGATATAGCGACCGTCGAGTTCATCCTTGTTGGAATAGGCAATGGCATGAACGAAGAAGTCGAGCTGACCCCATTCCTTCCGCAAGGTTTCAAACACGGCATCCATGCTGGCCGCGTCCGTCACGTCGCAAGGCAGCACGAGCTTCGAGCCGACCGATTCAGCGAGCGGGATGACGCGCTTTTGCAGCGCTTCGCCCTGATAGGTGAAGGCAATTTCAGCACCATGATCGGCACAGGCTTTGGCAATGCCCCAGGCGATGGAGCGGTTATTGGCAACGCCCATGATGAGCCCCCGCTTGCCGGCCATGAGGCCCGGGGCTGCGCTACCTGTGGCTCCGCTCATAATGCTCTATCCCATTGTAATCATGCGTGAAAGTGAGGCGCATCCTACACAATCGCTCCCGCCGGTCTAGCAAAAACCCCTATTATGGGGCCTATCGGGCCTTCACGATTCTTGTCAGATCATGTCGTCCTCAGGCACCCGAAAATCCTTTACGGGGATTGTCCTTAAGGCCCGCCACCCAGCTCGCGGCAAAATCGGCAAGGGCGCTATCGGTCTTGTCGGGCAAGGTGATGACCAGCGTCACATACTGATCGCCCTTGCCCTTGCCTTGTGGCCGCGTCAGACCACGCTCTTTCAGGCGCATGCGAAAGCCGCTATTCGAGCCAGGCGGAATCGTTAACGAAACCGGCCCGTGAATGGTCGGCACCTCGACCTTCGCGCCGAGAACCGCCTCGGCCAAAGTAACGGGCAGGTTGATTTCGATATCCGCGCCGCGCCTTTTGAAATAGGGATGCGGCTCAATCTGGAGCGTGACCAGCGCATCGCCGGCCTCGCCGCCGCCAAAGCCCTCGCCACCCAGACCCCGAAGGCGGATCATCTGCCCGTCTTCGGTCGCCTCGGGCACGCTCACATCAATCGATTTGCCATTCTGCAACTGCAATCGGGCTTTGCCGCCGCGCACCGCATCGAGAAAGGGGATGGATAATTTGTAAGCGACATCATCGCCACGGGCGCGAAACACGCGTTGTCCGGCATTGCGGATCCCGCCAAACAAGTCCGAGAAAATATCGTCGCGCCCCTGTGGCGGCGTCGCGTCGGTCCTGAACCCGGCACCTGCCTTGTCAAAGGCAGCGGCGCGCGCACTCATCTGGGCCGCGCGGCGTTCGGCGTCATATCGGCGGCGTCCCTCAGCGTCCTTCAACAGATTATAGGCAGCCGTCACTTCCTGGAATCGGG
Organism: uncultured Alphaproteobacteria bacterium; assembly: GCA_963696585.1. Lineage (GTDB taxonomy): Bacteria > Pseudomonadota > Alphaproteobacteria > Parvibaculales > Parvibaculaceae > Parvibaculum. Next base: position 22,416 of record CAVOKW010000022.1, on the reverse strand, counting down.
CATCCGTTATGGGGTTCCCTTTATGGGCATCGGGATGCAGTTGTTTGGCAAGGCGCCGATAGGCGGCCTTGATCTCGGTGGCATCAACGCCCGGATCAACTCCCAGAACTTCATATGGGCTTCGCAAACAATCCTCCCGGGCGCATGAGACCCTGACCGTGCAAGTCTAGTTGGTCCGGCATACGAATTGGTTAAGGCTTGGAAACGGCTTATGGTGCGGTGGTGTCGCTTTGCGGCGCATCAAATTCGGCGGGCGGCGGCGTTGGTCCGCGTTTGTCGGCGACCGCATCGGCCGCTGTGGGCGGTTTCGGGCCGGGAAGGCTCGGCACCAGCATTTCAAGGCGCTTGAGCGCCAGTTCATGGCCTTGATGGGCGGCGAGCGCATACCAGGCCAAGGCCTTGGCATGATCAGTTTCAACGCCTTCGCCCCGCTCATAAAACACACCGAGATTATATTGCGCGACGGGTACGCCGGCGATGGCGGCCAAGTGGAACCAATAGGCGGCTGCTTCCGGATTTTTCGGAATACCGTCGCCCGTCAGATACATGAAGGCCGTGTTGAGCTGGGCCGCGACATAGCCTGATCGCGCGGCCTCTTCATAAAAATAGAGGGCGCGTTCCGGGTCGCGTGCCGTGCCAATGCCCTTGCGAAGCATCAGGCCGACATTCCGCATCGCCGCCAGATCATGCTGCTGGGCGAGCGGCAGCCAGATGTCGAAGGCCGCCTTGTAGGCACCCACATCATAAGCCGCGACGCCTTCAAGAAAGCGCTCGCTGGCGGGCACCTGTGGCGATGTCTTGCGTTCCTGAATGGTGACGGGCTGGGCGCCCGTCGGACTGGCGGCGCCAAGGGTCAGTGCCGCGAGCAGCGGCAAGGTGAAAAGGGCGGATCGGAATAAGGTCATGCGCTTCCGGTCCGCCTCTTCCCATTCAGTTGACGATCTGCCACGAACCATCCGGCTGGCGGCAGGCTGTGCCATAGGCACGTTCGCTTCTGCCGCCGATTGTTACCGTTTGCGCGTATTCACGGCAATAGTCACCGCCATTTTGGTAGGTCCGCTCAGGCGTCACGGTACCGTAATTGCCAGAATCGGGATTGCGCCATGTCGTCGTCTGACCGCTGCGCCCGTTTTCCAGCGCATTATAGGTCGTCTGACCCATATAGGCGCGGTCGGCGCGATCAAGAGACTTGCCAATACTGCTGCCGATTATGGCACCCAACAGCACACCGGCGCCAGTCGTCCACAACCGGCCTTCACCGCCGCCAAACTGCGACCCGGCAAGACCACCCAACACCGCACCTCCCAGTGTACCCATGGATTGCTTGGGACCTGCACCGCCATAGCCGCCATCGCCGTAAACATTCGGATCGCAGGCGGCAAGCGACAGCGCCATGCCGGTCACGACCATGCTTGTGATGAGCCTGTTTGTCATATTTTTGCCCTTTTTGATACCGGACGAGCGCCATCCTGCGCTCTGCCTGTGGGAATGCGCCTCATGGTCACTATATAAGGCACTGATTGTGGCAAGATTGGCGCGTGAGCAAAGCGGTTCAGCGGCAATTGTGCCATACTCCACTCAACCCTGCTTTACCTTGGCCAAAGGTCCTCAAGTCTCATGAGCGAGCACGAACAGATGACATCAGCCGAACTGCCTGAGTTTTCGGGCAGTGAGCCGCTTGCCCTGTTCCATGAGTGGATGGCCAAGGCGCGCGAAACCGAATCTGAAGATCCCAATGCCATGGCGCTGGCTACCGCCGATGCCGACGGCTATCCCGATGTTCGCATGGTGCTGCTGAAAGGCGCTGATGAAACCGGCTTTGTGTTTTACACAAACCTTGAAAGCGTGAAGGGCCGCGAACTTGCTGCCAATCGGCGTGCGGCACTGTGCTTCCACTGGAAAAGCCTGCGTCGGCAGATTCGCGTGCGCGGCCCTGTCTCGCCGGTCAGCGACGCCGATGCCGATGCCTATTTTGCCAGCCGTCATCGCGACAGCCAGATCGGTGCCTGGGCGTCGCGCCAGTCGCGCCCGCTTGAAACCCGCTTTGAACTGGAACGCGAAGTCGCCACCTATGCCGCCAGGTTTGGCCTGGGCAAAATCCCCCGCCCGCCGCATTGGTCGGGTTTCTGCATCACGCCACTGCGCATCGAGTTCTGGCGGGATCGACCGTTCCGTCTGCATGACAGATTGGTATTTGAGCGCCCGACACCCAAGGCGGCGTGGACACGCAGCAAACTCTTTCCCTGATCCTGACGAACCTGGAAACATCATGACGGCGAGTGCGACCCAACCCGCTTACGATCCGGTGAATAACGCGCTGCTGATGCGCCGCGCGACCTATGCGGCCGTGGCTGTGGCTGTGGCGCTTATTGCCTGCAAGACAGCGGCCTTCTGGCTTACCGGTTCCGTTGCCATGCTCGGCACATTGTTTGACTCGCTCCTCGATGGCTCAGCCTCACTGCTCAATCTCGTCGCCGTCAGTCATGCGCTGACCCCGGCCGATGATGAACATCGCTTTGGTCATGGCAAGGCAGAGGCACTGGCAGGTCTCGGCCAGTCGATCTTCATTTTCGGCTCGGCGGGCTATATCTCTTTCGAAGCCATCATGCGCATGATCCATCCTGAACCCGTCGCCAATTCGGCCATCGGCATTGCGGTCACGGTCTTTGCCATCCTTCTCACGCTGGCGCTTGTCGCCTTTCAACGCCGGGTTGTGGCGCAGACCAACTCGCTCGCCATTGAAGCGGATTCAATCCACTATCGCGGCGACCTGTTCATGAACCTTTCGGTCATCTTCGCGCTGGCCTTGTCCGGGCTCTTCGGCATTTATTGGGCCGACCCGATTTTCGGTCTGGCGATTGCCGCGATGATCGCCTGGAGTGCCGCCCGGATCGCCATGAATGCCTATAAACAGCTCATGGATCATGAGCTGTCAGATGCCGAGCGCGAACAGATCAAGACGATTGCGCTCAGCCATACCGATGTTATCAACATTCACGATTTGCGCACCCGCGCGGCAGGCGTCAATACCTTCATCCAGTTTCATCTTGAGCTTGATCCCGAAATATCTCTCATGACCGCGCATCGCATATCCGATGCCGTGGAGGCTGGCCTCATGCAGGCTTTTCCCGGTGCTGAAGTCATCATCCATCAGGATCCGGCGGGCATCGAAGAACTGTCGCGCTTGCAACGGGTGTGAGCATGGCGGGGCGGGAGGAGGAGGCAGCACTCGTCGCCTTGCTGAAACAACCCGCAACCTATGGACTGCCGCCAGAGACCGTTATCGAGCATATCGAAACCCATGTCTCGCATGTGTTCCTGACGCCCGATCATGCCTATAAGCTGAAAAAGCGCGTCGATCTTGGCTTTCTTGACTTTCGCGCACTCGAAGCACGCCACCGCGCGGTTGAAGATGAGCTGCGTCTCAATCGCCGCACAGCCCCCGATATCTATCTGGGCGCCGTTCCCGTGACGCGTCACGGCGCTGATCTGGCGATGGGTCGCGGGTCCGGCACGGTAATCGACTGGCTGGTCTGGATGCGCCGGTTTCCGGCCGAAGGATTGTTCAGCCGTCTCGCCGGGTCCGGACAATTGACGCACCGTCATATCGAGCCACTGGCGGCGTCGATTGCGGCATTTCATCTCAAGGCTGAAATATGCAGTCAAGGTGGCGGCGCGGCAGGCTTTACCGACATCATCCTGGGCAATGACCGGGGGCTGACACGGGCAAGCGCCGTGCAGTTCGGCCCGGTCCAGCGGCGCCAATTACGTGAAATGAGTCTGTCACGCATGGCGGCACTCAGCGCCTGCCTGGAGGAGAGGCGCCGTCAGGGCTATCAGCGTCACTGCCATGGCGACCTGCATCTGGGCAACATCACGCTCATTGATGGCGTCCCTGTGATCTTCGACTGCATCGAATTCAGCACCGCATTATCGGTCATGGACGTCCTCTACGATCTGGCTTTCTTGTTGGCTGATCTTGCCTTCAGGGCAAGGCGGCATCCTTATCTCGATGGCTTTGCGAACCTCGCCTTGAATGTCTATCTGGACCATCTGCCCGAGGCTGATTTTCTGCCCATGCTTGACGGATTGGTGCTGCTCGATCTTTTCATTGCGACGAGGGCCGCAGTGCGCGCCAAAGTGACGGCGCCGATGGCAAGGAGCGAGCCCGAAATCCGGCACTCACGTGATTATCTGGCCTTTGCCTGTTCGGTATTGCAAACGCATAAGCCCGAGCTGGTTGCCATTGGAGGCTTGTCGGGGACCGGAAAGTCGACCCTTGCAAAACGGCTTGCACCCAAGATGACCGGCTGCATCGGTGGTGTACATCTGCGCAGCGACATCATCCGCAAGCGTCTGCTGGGGGTCCAGCCTTTGGACCGTTTGCCGGAAAGCGCTTATGCGCCTGATGTGACGGCACGGGTTTATGACGAGATGTTTGCGGCGGTGGACCGGGCCCTGAAAGCCGGAATGAGTGTTGTCGTGGATGCCGTTTTCGCCCGCGAGACGGAACGGCAGGCCCTGGAACATATCGCGGCAGAGAGGGGCACGTCATTCAGGGGGGTCTGGCTCGAAGCGCCGCAAGACCTGCTCGAAGCGCGGATTGTTGCGCGAAACATGCAGGGCAACGACCCATCCGATGCGGATATCGGCATCTTGCACCGACAGCTCACTTACGATCTCGGCGTGATGACATGGTCACGGCTTGATGCCAGCCAGCCGGGTGAAACGCTGTTGCAACGGATGCTGGCGCTAGGGGACGCAATAAAATAGATTGCCTGTCATGAGCAACCTTGAGAATTCACAGCGCAAAACCTTGATCCTGACCGGTGCCAGCCGGGGGATCGGCCATGCCACGGTGAAGCGCTTTTCCAGCGCTGGCTGGCGCGTCATCACCTGTTCACGCCATCCCTTCCCCGAAGACTGTCCCTGGGAGATGGGTCCGGAAGACCACATACAGGTCGATCTGGCCAACCCGGCCAATACGGAAGCCGCCATCGCCACCATGCGGGAGCGGCTCAAGGATCAGGGCAGCAAGCTCCACGCGCTGGTCAACAATGCCGCAATCTCGCCCAAGGGGCCGGGCGGCAGCAGGCTGGGTGTTTTTGAAACGAGCCTCGATCTCTGGGTGCAAGTCTTTCAGGTCAACTTCTTTGCCTCCGCCATGCTGGCGCGCGGCCTCGTCAGGGAACTTGAGGCGGCGCAAGGCTCGGTTGTGAACGTGACGTCGATTGCAGGCGTGCGCGTCCATCCCTTTGCCGGCACCGCCTATTCGACATCCAAGGCGGCATTGGCCGCGCTCACGCGCGAAATGGCCTCCGAGTTCGGCCGTCTCGGTATCCGCGTCAATGCGATTGCACCGGGCGAAATCGACACGGCCATTCTCTCGCCGGGCACGGAAAAGATTGTTGCCGAAATCCCGATGCGGCGCCTCGGCACGCCGGAAGAGGTCGCGCGCACAATTTATTTTCTGTGTACGGACCAATCTTCCTATGTCAATGGCGCCGAAATCCAGATCAATGGTGGCCAGCACGTTTAGAACCCGTCGGTGAAGACCTCAGGCAGCGCGCAGATTGTCCTTCGTCACCATGCCTTCCACATCGTCAAGTGCGCGTTCAACGCGATCAAACATGTCATGCACCTGGCCATTTTCGATGATGAGTGGCGGACAGAAGGCAACAATGTCCCCGGCGAGCGGTCGCACGATCAAGCCATGACGTTGCGCGGCGGCAACGACGGCAGCGCCGACACCGGCCTTGGGATTGAAGACGCGCCTGGATGTTTTTTCCGCCACGAGTTCAATCGCGCCGATCAGACCCTTGGCACGGGCATGACCAACCAGCGGATGACCGGCGAGCTTGTTGACGCGGCCTTCAAAATCCGGCGCGAGGCTTCGCACATGGCCGACAATGTTGCGCTTCTCATAGATTTCGAGGGTCTTGCAGGCAACGGCGGCTGCCAGCGGATGCGCGGTATAAGTGAACCCGTGACCAAACATGCCGATTTTGCGGCTTTCATCGAGCATTGCCTGATACATGTTTTCGCCAATCGTGACCGCCGCAATCGGCACATAGGCCGATGATAGCGCCTTGGCGACCGAGATTGAATCGGGGCGAATGCCGAATGTCTGACTGCCAAACATGTTGCCGGTGCGGGCAAAGCCGCAGATCACTTCATCAGCGATGAAATAGACGTCATAGGCATCGCATACGGCCTGTATCTTTTCGAAATAGCCCATCGGCGGAATGATGACGCCGCCAGCGCCCATGATGGGTTCGGCGATGAAGGCGGCAACCGTTTCCGGGTCCTCGCGGATGATCATGTTTTCGAGATTGTCGGCGAGACGTGTCGTGAATTCATCCTCGCTCTCGCCCGGCTCGGCATAGCGATAGTAATGCGGGCAATCCGTATGCAACACGCCCGCAATCGGCAGATCGAAATCCTGATGATTGGCGGGAAGTCCCGTCAGGCTTGCAGAGCCGACGGTCACGCCATGATAGCCGCGGATTCGGGCGATGATTTTTTTCTTCTTCGTCAGGCCCCGCGCATTATTGTAATACCAGACGAGCTTCATCTGCTGGTCATTTGCTTCCGAGCCCGAGCCGCAGAACAAGACCTTTGAGGCGTCATGCGGTGCGATCGCCTTGAGCCTTTCGGCCAGCTCCGCCGCCTTTTCATGGCTCTTGCCGCCAAAGACATGCGTGAAGGGGATCTGACGCATCTGTTCCATCGCCGCGTCAATCAGTTCCTGCTCGCTATAGCCAAGCGATGTGCACCACAGCCCGGCCAGACCCTCGATATATTTATTGCCTTCAGAATCAAAGACATGGATGCCTTCCCCGCGCTCGATAATCATCGGTCCGCTGGTGCGGAACGCATCGAGATTGGTATAGGGATGGATCATGGTCTCGACATCGCGCCGGGCGGCATTGGAGAGCGTCGTCATTTCTTGTCCTTGTTCGAGCGCATTTCGGGGGCGGGCAGCTTGCCGGGCAGCCATCATGAGTGCAGCACAACCGCCCTGTCAAAGCGGTCCGACACCGCGAAACGGGGCTTTCCGCAGCGACACACGTCATTGTGAAGTGCGCCATCTGCCATTAGTATGTACAAAAAAGGCTCGCGCCTAGGGGAGGTAATTCGAAATGCTGGGATTAATGCAGGACTGGCCGTTGCTGGTATCGACAATTCTCGATCATGCGGCGCGCAATCATGGCCATCGCGAGGTTGTCTCACGCTCCATTGAGGGGCCGATCGTCCGGACAACCTATAACGACATCCATCTTCGGGCGCGTAAAGTGTCGCAGGCGCTTTCCCGCCTCGGCCTCAAGCAGGGCGATGTGGCCGCCACCATGGCCTGGAACTCGGCGCGCCACATGGAAGTCTGGTACGGCATCATGGGCCTTGGCGCCATTTGCCATACGCTCAATCCGCGCCTCTTTGCCGAACAGCTCGACTACATCATCAACCATGCCGAAGACAAGGTCATGTTTCTCGACACGACATTCGTGCCGATTGTCGAGGCATTGCAGTCGCGCATCCCGCAGGTTCGCGCTTTCATCATCCTGACTGACGCCGCGCATATGCCCAAGACCAGCCTGCCCAATGCGCTTTGCTATGAAGACATTGTAGCCGCAGAAGATGGCGATTATCGCTGGGCCAAGCTTGATGAAAATACGGCCGCCGCGCTCTGCTACACATCCGGCACGACCGGCAATCCCAAGGGCGTTCTCTATTCGCATCGTTCCAATGTGATCCATTCGCTCGCCGCCAATACAGGCGACGCGCTCGGCATGCGCGCGATTGACACCATGCTCCCCGTGGTGCCGATGTTCCACGCCAATGCCTGGGGCATCACCTTTGCCGCTCCCACCGTCGGCGCCAAGATCGTCATGCCCGGCGCCAGGATGGATGGCGAGAGCATCTACGAACTGCTCGATACCGAAAAGGTCACCTGCACGGCCGCTGTTCCGACAGTCTGGCTCATGCTGTTGCAGCATCTGGAAAAGACCGGCAAGCAATTGCCCTATCTCAACCGCGTCGTCATTGGCGGGTCGGCCGCGCCGCGCTCCATGGTGGAAGTCTTTGAGCGCAATTATGGCGTTGAGGTTTTCCACGCCTGGGGCATGACCGAAATGTCGCCCATGGGCACACTCGGCAGCCTCAAATACGGCATGGAAGACTATGACGAGAAGCAGCGCATCGACGTGAAATGCAAGCAGGGTCGCGCCATCTACACCGTCGAGATGAAAATCACCGATGACAATGGCAAGGAACTCCCTTGGGATGGCAAGGCCTTTGGTCATTTGATGGTGCGCGGTCCAGCGATTGCGAAGGCCTATCTCAAGCGCGAGGGCGGCGAGATTCTGGATGATGAAGGCTGGTTTGATACCGGCGATGTGGCGACCATTGATCCGGATGGCTATATGCAGATCACCGACCGCGCCAAGGATGTCATCAAGTCGGGCGGCGAATGGATTTCATCCATCGAAATCGAAAACCTCGCTGTCGGTCATCCGCAGGTCGCCGAGGCTGCCGTCATCGGCGTCGTTCATCCCAAATGGGATGAACGCCCCCTGCTGATCATTGTCGCCAAGGAAGGGCAGAAGCCCACGCGCGAAGACATTCTGAGCTATATGGAGGGCAAGGTCGCGAAGTGGTGGATGCCTGACGATGTGGTCTTCGTTGACGAGATTCCACACACGGCGACAGGCAAGATTCAAAAGCTCGCGCTGCGTCAGCAGTTTGCCGGTTACAAATTGCCCTCCGCTGCCGCCGAGTAGGAAGGCGCGCCGGGCAAGGCACATTCGCAACCGTCACAGGCACACATGCCGGAGCAGGGCCTCATGGCATCCGGTCGAGAGAGAGTTAAGAAAATGAACAATCGTTCTCGTCTGGCGACGTGGGGTCTGCGCCTTGGCATTGTCGCCCTGGCTCTCTTTGTGGTCGCCGTGCTCTGCAACAGGTTCGACGTCGTATCTTTCAAGATCGTCATCCCGGTCTTGGGGCTATGCGCATTGATTGGCGCGGTGGCGGTCGTTGTTTCGGCGCTCGGCATCATCCGCACACTGACGGCTGAGCGATCCGGCACACGCCTTGCGATCCTTGGCTTGATCCTTGGCCTGATCGTTGCGGCCCCGCTTGGTCAGTCGATTGTGGCAGGCACCAAGCTCCCGCGCATTCATGACATCACCACCGATCTCGCCAATCCGCCCCGGTTCAATGCCATTGTCGCGGCGCGAGGTGACACCTCCAATTCGTTGGATCGCAGCACACCGGCTGATCTCGCAGCCCTCCAGACAGCCGCCTATCCCGACGTTGTACCGCTGACGCTCGCCGTCCATCCCGGCAAGGTGTTTGAGGCGGCAGAGGCGCTGGTCAAAAAGAACGGCTGGGCGCTTGTGTCTGTGTCACCCGAAACAGGCACCATCGAGGCGACGGCCACGACAAGGATCCTCAATTTCAAGGATGACGTTGTCATCGTTATCACGGAGCAGGAGGGCGGCAGTCTGGTGAACATGCGTTCGGTGTCGCGTGTCGGCGAGAGCGATCTTGGGGCCAACGCCAATCGCATCCGCACCTTCCTCTATGATCTGAAAAAATCGCTGGGCTGATTGGCTCTAAATCACGCGAAAGCTTGAGCTGAGGCGCGGTTCGCCGTCACTGGCGACCCGGCCCTGCCCGATCAGATGCAGCATATGCGCAAAGACAGATCGCGCCGCTGCCGGATAGAGCCGCTTGTCCACCGCGGCATAGATCACGGGCACCATCGCGGCGATGGTGTCGTGACCGGCCTTGATCTGCTCGATGATCGCCCGCTCCCGGTCCTCGCGATGGGCAATGAAGGCCCGCACGAAAGGCTTGGGGTCGGTTATCGCCGGCCCATGCGTCGGCCAGTAGATTTCATCGTCGCGCGATAACAGCAATTTCAGCGACGCCATATATTTTGCCATATCGCCATCGGGCGGGCTGACGATACTTGTGGACCAGCCCATCACATGGTCGCCGCTGAAGAGCGCCTTCTCTTCACGCAGGGCAAAGCACATATGATTTGAGGTGTGGCCCGGCGTGAAAACACATTCGACGCTCCAGCCATCGCCCTGAATGATGTCGCCATGCTTGACGACGACATCAGGCGTGAAGCCATAATCGGCATCTTCCTCAACCGGCCCATCACCATCATGGCGCGGCGCATGCGGTCCCGCAGCATAGGTTTCAGCACCTGTCAGCGCCTTGAGCGGCTTGGCCGCGGGCGAATGGTCTGAATGTGTGTGCGTGATCAGAATATGGGTCACGGTTTCACCCGGCAGGGCGGCCATGATGGCGGCGACATGTTCATCAAGCAGCGGACCGGGATCAACCACGGCCACATGGCCCCGCCCGATAATATAGGTGCCTGTGCCGAGATAGGTGAAGGGCGATGGATTATGCGCCACGACACGCCGGATCAGCGGCGAGAGCTCATCGCTCACACCATAGTCGAATTTCATGTCGCGCACATAGGGAATGGAAACAGCCATGGCTTCACCCGATTGTTTTTTGCAGCATCGCCTTTTTACCGCCCGGTATCAATGCCGCAGGCAGGGATCAATCGGCGAGCGCTGCATTCATCTCCTCGCGCGAAGCGGCCTGCGTGCTGCGCTTGAGTAAAAACAGCAGGGGCAGGGCGAAAAGTGTCAGATACATCATGAAGCGGAAATCATTGAGATAGGCGATGGTGGCCGCCTCGCGTGTCACGGCAAGATTGGCAAGGGCCAGCGACTGGGGCGAATTCAGCGCCCAGCCTGCCGGGGCATGGCCTGGCCGCAGCATGGGACGCAGCAGGTTGAGGTTCTCGGAAAGCACGGCATGATTGATCTGCGTGAACCTGATGGCAAGATTTTGCGTGATTGAAATGCCGATACTGGCGCCGACATTTCGAAGCAGGCTGAACAGGGATGCCGCCTCCGTGCGAAGCGAAGGGTTGAGTGTCGCGAATGTCACGGCCGCAAGCGGCACAAAGACAAAGCCAATGCCAAATCCCTGTATGATGCCCGTGACAATGATCGTTGTTTCGTCCACATCGAGACTGAAATTGGCCATCTGCCAAAGCGAAGCAGCGGTTAACATCATGCCAAATCCCATGATGAGACGTGTATCAACGCGATTGATAAGCTGCCCGACCAGAAACATCGACACCATGGTGCCGACGCCGCGCGGGGCCAGCACCATGCCCGTCGTCACCACGGGATAGCCTTTCAGCGATTCCAGAAAAGGCGGCATCAGCGCCATGGTCGCAAACAGCACCACACCGACAATCGTGATGAGAGAGAGGCCCAGCACGACATTGCGGTCGGCAAAAATCTGCATGGGAATGAAGGGATTGTGCTTGGTCAGCGAATGCACAATGAAAAGATAAAGCGCAAGACCGGCAATCAGCGCTTCAATGATGATTTCGTTGGAGGAGAACCAGTCCTGCGACTGCCCGCGATCCAGCATGATCTGGAAGCTGCTGATGGCAATGCCAAGCCAGGCAAAACCCATCCAGTCAAAGCGGCGTGTGAGATTGAGTTTGCTCGCCGGGACAGCCGCCAGAACGCCTGCCAGAGCGAGCCCGCCAAGCGGCAGATTGATATAGAAAACCCAACGCCAGCTATATGATTCTGTCAGCCAGCCGCCAAGCGCGGGCCCGAGAATGGGACCGACCATCACGCCCATGCCCCAAAGCGCCATCGCCGAGCCATGTTTTTCTGGCGGTGTCGTGTCGAGCAGAATGGCCTGCGACAGCGGCACCAAGGCGGCCCCGAACACACCTTGCAGCAGCCGGAAAAGGACCATCTCATTAAGCGAGGTCGCCGCGCCGCATAGCATCGAGGCGACAGTGAAGCCAATGATGGCACCAGCCAGAAGTGGCTTGTGACCAAACCGTCCGGCAAGAAAGCCCGTCGTCGGCGTGAAGACGGCTGCCGCAATGATGTATGAGGTCAGCACCCAGGCGATCTGTTCCTGAGAGGCCGAGAACGATCCCTGCATATGCGGCAGAGCCACATTGGCGATGGTGCTATCAAGCGCCTGAATGATCGTGGCGAGCATGATGGAGCCCGTCACGATCCGGCGCTGCATGACCGGGTTCAATTCGCGTTGTCCGTTATTGGCGTCGAATGCGTGTCGATCTCGACGCTGCTGCTCATGCCGGCCCTGATCTCTGGATCATCAGCCTTGCGGATGATCGAGATATGGACGGGTATGCGCTGAACAACCTTCACCCAGTTGCCTGTCGCATTTTGTGCAGGCAGCACGGAAAACTCCGACCCGGTCCCTTGCGCGATACTATCGACAACACCCTCCCATGAATGGTCTTGATAAGTGTCAATCGTGATTGAAACGCGTTGGCCCTTGCGCACATTCGTCAACTGGGTTTCCTTGAAGTTTCCTTCGATCCAGACATGCTCATCCGAAATCAGGCTGACAAGCGGTGTGCCTGCCGCGACGACATCACCCACCTGCGGCTGTTTGCCGAGAATGCCGGAAAAGGGCGCATGAAGCGTCGTGCGGCTTAACGCGAGTTGGGCCGTATCCAGCGCCGCCTTGGCGGCTCTGTAAGCGGAATATTCGGTGATCTCGCCATCCGCCCTGCCATTGAGCTTGGCTAGTGTCTGATTGATGTTCTGCTCCAGAACCGCCGCCATTTGCGTGGCCGTGTCGAAATTGTGGCGTGCCGTGTCGAGTTTCGACTGGCTGGCAAAATCATTGCGCGCCAGTTTGCGCTGACGATCATATTCGCGCTGGTAAAATTCAGCGTTGCTCTTGGCAATGCCGCGTTGCGTCAGACCCATTTTATACTGCGCCTGCAATGAACCGATGCCCGCCACCGCTTCAGCGAGTGCGGCTTCGGCCTGCTCGACATTGATGCGATAGGGGGCCAATTCCAGCTCGACCAGAGGATCGCCTGCCTTGACATGCTGGTTCTCTTTGACAAACACCTTGACGATCCGTCCGCTGACTTCCGGACTGACGGCAACCATATCCGCCTTCACATAGGCATTGTCGGTGCCAACATAGCGGCCACTCATCAGATAGGTGAGCGCGGTCACCAGCAAGACCAGTGCTGGCACCCCCACCATCAGCAGCCGCCGCCAGTTGTGGCGATCAATTTCAAGCAGGCGCGCACGCAGGATTTCAACAAAACGCTTCACAGCCATCGGCACGACTCTTTACCTTTTCGTTCGATCCGCAACAGCTCTTGAGGCAGTGCCATAGGCGGGAGATTTAATGAGATTGGAACGTAATTTGAGGAGCAATTCGATGAGCTGAGTCTGCTCCTCGTCCGTCATGCCGGCATAGGCAAACTCATGCAGCGCATTGGCAGTTGCCCACAAACGATCGAGCAGGGGCGCGGAGGTGCTGGAAAGGAAAAGACGCTGCGCCCGGCGGTCTTGCGGGTCGGGTCGACGCTCAACAAGACCGATGGCCACGAGTTTATCGATGAGACGGGCAACCGTGATCGGTTGGACCTCAAGAAGCTCGGCAAGACGGACCTGATTGAGTCCCTGATTGCGCGACAGATACACCAGGGCGCGCCATTGCGCCTGGGTCAGTCCCAACGCGGTGACCCGCTCGTTGAAACCGCGCCGCAGTATTCGCGAGCAATCGCCTACAAGAAAACCGATGCTGCGGTCGGGATTGGTCGGCATCATTTTAACACCATATGCTCATCATGTGCCTCATATATAATAAGCATTGCTTATATGGCGAGCAAAAAAACACCCCCTGCCGTGGCGGCAGGAAGTTTTTTATTTCTTGCTCATTAAACGCGACGTTTCAGGCCACTTCCTGCCTGATGGCGCGCGACCGTCGCGCCCCATCAGGCATTTCGAAGGGCACTCAATTTCAGTAGAACCGGATGACGCTGGAGATCACCACAACGCAATAGGTTATGAGTGCGAAGTAGCCTGCCGCTACGAAGGAGTCCGACAGGATGGAGTCGACAACTTCGGAGGGGAAATATTTGTGCCGCACATTCTCGATCTTCTGGAAGAAACCAGGGGTTTCTTCAGACGGCGCGGCGGCCTCGAATGTCTCAGTGGGGAGTGCTGGCATGGTGCTAACCTCGTGTAAAAGTCGATGGGCGGATTGCCCAAACCGGTCAAGCTGCAGGGGGGACCGGGCGACTGAACGGACTGGATACCGCTTCTGATTCGTAAGATATGCTGCACTGCACAAAATGACAAGATGTCATCACAGATTTTTTTTGAGAAATTAAGCCTGTTGCGTTTGCGCAACAAATAAACATTCCCCGACGTAATTGTCAGCTATAACGAAGCTCGCGGGCCTTGCCCGTCTGGCCAGACTTGATCTCGTCCAGCGCCCAGGCAAGATCAGCGAGGTAAGTGCCCGCGACCTGAAGATGGAATGGCGACAACATCAGGTGCAGGCCCTTGGGCTGCGTTGTCAGGCTGGTAAACCAGCCGCGCTCAAAAAGTTTGCCCCAGATCGCAAAGGCGTCGAGCGTGGGATGGGAGAAGGCCAGAAGACCAAGTTGAGGCTTGCCCATGACGGTGAAGCCCATGGCTTCGACGCCGGATTGGATTATCTCGCGAGCCTGCGTCACTTGCTGATGCTTGGCGCGATAGCCCTCCACCCCCAGAAAGTTCATGACCGCCCAGGCCGCTGCAATCGCCCCGCCCGGTCTTGTCCCGGCCAGCGTCGGCGTGACCATGCGCCCCCCGGGCCAGTCCGCGCAGTCAAAAACCATGTGGGCGCGCAGCGCCTCGCTGCGGAAGAGGACCGTGGAAGCCCCTTTGGCGCAATAGCCATATTTGTGCAGATCAGCCGACATGGACGAGACGCCCGGCACGGCAAAGTCAAAATCAGGAATGTCGCCACCATTCATCCGCACGAAGGGGGCGATATAGCCGCCGACACAGGCGTCGACATGCAGCCACAGCCCGCGCGCCTGTGCGAGCGACCCAAGCGCCGGAATCGGATCAATCAGGCCATAGGGAAAACAGGGTGCCGAGCCAACGATCATGATCGTATTGGCGTCAGCCGCTTTATCCATGGCCTCGACATCAGCCAGAAGATCAGCACGTAACGCCACGCGCCTGATCTCGATTTCCATCATCATCGCCGCCTTGTCGAAAGCCGGATGCGCCGACCACGGAATGACGATATTGGGCTGCCCCTTGAGGCCCTTTTCCTTGCGGGCGTAGTCGCGCGCCGTCTTCATGGCCATGGTGATGGAGTCGGTGCCACCCGAAGTGATATTGCCCGCCGCGCCTTCCGGCGCATGCAGCAGATCGAGCCCCATGGCAATGACTTCGTCTTCCATCTTCTTGAGGCTCGGAAAAGCCATCGGGCCCAAGCCATTTTCCGACATGAAGAGGGTATAGGCTTCCTTCTGAACGCGCTCGACATCGGGACCGGCATTGAAGACATAAACAGCCGTCTTGCCTTCGCGCCATTTGACATCATGCGCACTGCGGCTTGCCATCTCGCTCTTCAGTGTTTTCCAAGCCGTTCCCGATTCTGGCATTTTCATCGGCCACTCCCCATCTTCATCTGTTACCGGAAGCCTAGCAGGAAAACGGGCAGCAAAAAGGCCCCGACTTGCATCGGGGATACGCGACATCTCGCGCATCGTCTCCTTGATGCCCGGCATGGTCAGGGAGCCGGGCTTGTCTTCAATAGAGAGGCAGGCGATCAAGCGGTGTCGCTTCGCTCTCATGGCTGCCGGGGTGAATGGTGATCTGGAGAACCGGGTCTTTTGCTTGCGCCGTAACGCTGGCGGGCAGCAGCGCAAATGCGCTCAGCCCGCTCACCTTGAGGAGGGAATGTGTTGTCATGACCTCGGACACAAATACCGGCCCGCCCCGTCAAGGCGGGGAGGCCGGATAAACAGATAAGGGTGAAGGTCGTCCGGAACCTAGAGCGGCGGGGCGCGCGAATTGGCTGTGCCGATAAGCGCCGCAATCAGGGCGACAAGATGCAGCGGCTGCGTCTCAGGTGCGAAATGCACAACGGGAAGCGCGGCCACGCTCGCCAGCATGGCGACAGCACAGTGATGAATGCAGTTGGTGCAATCCGTGTGCTGGCTTGGTGCGGGAGGGACGGGCTTGCCGTCCTTGTCGAAGGTCACTTCCTTCGCCACGCCACCGGCGCAGATGATGGTGGTGAAAAGGCCGTCCGCCCGACTTGACGACAGGGCTGTCGATAAGGGGGCGACGATATGGAAAAGCATGGCCAGCAGGGCAACAAGCGTCACCACACGCTTCTGCGCGTCGCGATCCATGCCCCACCTGATTGAATCATGCCTCATCCGGAAACCTTACTGAGCGCGGGGCTATCTGAACACAGGATTTTTGGTGCCAAATCGCCGCAGACATAAATCGCGCCACAATTTGCAGGGAGACCATCCACCAAGCGGAAAATTGCCGGAATCGGACAGCACATCCGCGTCAGGGGTAAGCATTTGCGCCCGGACCACCGATAAATGATCTTCATCGCACCAAGTCAAAAGTCCCGCAGGAGATGACGCCTGCGGGGCTTTCCATTTGCGCGCGATCAGAAAGAAAGGCGGAGACCCGCCAGCGCTTCAATGCCCGGTGCTTCAAAGCCGTTGACGGGCTCATAGCCTTGATCGAAGAGATTGTTGATCCGGCCCGTCACCGTCACACGCCTGGTGAGCGCTTGCGATGCCGCCACATTCACAACGCTATAGGGCGCCGGATTGAGATAATAGCCAAACCCGTCGCGCGGAATGTCGCGATAGGGATCGACCCATTGATAATCGGTCGAAAATTGCGTCCCTTCCCATGGGGCCCATTGGGCCGTCAGACCGACCTGATGACGCGGACGACGTGCCAGTGTCGAAGCAAAAACATCAGCCTCCAGAATGGTGAAAGTGTAATCCACCCGCGTCGTCACATTATCGAACGGCTGCATCTCGAAAAAGGCTTCGAGCCCGCGAGTCTTGAACTCGTTGACGTTCACGGCCGTGGAATTGAAGAACATGTCAAAGACAACGGCAATCGCATTCCTGACGCGCGACTGATACCAGCTTGCCCCGAACAGCGCATCGTTGAACGGCAGGCCTTGTTCAAATCCTGCCTCCCAGCCCCGGCTCGTTTCCGGCTTCAGGTCGGGATTACCGATATAATACCCGCCAAATGAATCGGGGTCATAGCCAAAGCGTTGTTGCAGCGAAGGCGCCTTGAAGCCGGTGCCATAGCTGGCTGTCAGCCTGGTGTCGGTCTGCTTGATGAAATAGCCCGGCGCAATCGTGTAGGAAAAGCGACCGTCAATATCCTTTGGCTTGTCATAGCGCCCGCTCACCGTCACGAAAAAACCTTGTCCGAATGTCATGTGGTCGCTGCCATAAGCGGCCAGCGCCGTCGTGTGAACATCCGATTGCGGCGTGATGATAAAGCCGCCACCAAAGTCGCGAATGCCGCTTGATTGATAGGCGTCGCGTGTATAGCTCGCACCCAGCGCCATCTTGTTCCAGTCCGTCACGCGGAATGAATTGTCAAACGCCGCTTCGGTTTTCTTGCCGGTGTAAACATCGTCTTCCGCAAAGACGGAACCACCGGCATCGGGCTGGTCGGTGGTGCGGGCTGTCTGGCGCGTGTAGCTGATGCGCAATGTCGGTGACCACGCCCCATCAAAAAACGACCCGTCCAGACTCGCATTGGCGAGCAGTCTCCTGGAGCGGATTTTACTGTCGGGATTTTGATATGTACCGGCAAAGAAAGCATCCATGCCATCAGAGTCAAAATCCGTGTCAGCGTCGCTATACTGGAAATAACCGGATGTGCTCAGCATGTCGCCGAGCCTTGTCTTGAGGGCGAGGGAACCGGAATGGACTTCATTGCCATCGCGCTCGCTGCCTTGCGCGCCGCGCAGGCGGGCAGGGGTGGTATCCGAGCCTTTGGTGTCCTCACGCGCGACCGAGAAGAAATAATCCGTGGCCGCTGCATGGCCACCCGTGCTGGCATAGGTGTTGAGCGTGCCCAGCGTGCCCGCTTCTGCCCGCAAGGTTATGACGGGCGCGCGCGCGCCTGATTTGGTGATGATGTTCACGACGCCGCCCATCGCCTGGCTGCCGTAAAGCGCGCTTTGAGGTCCGCGCACGATCTCGATGCGCTCCACATTGTCGAGCGGAATATTGGCGAGATTGGCCGCACCGCCCGGTGATGAGGGATCATTGATGGCAATGCCATTGATCTGCACAAGCGTCTGGTTGGAGCTGGCGCCGCGCGAAAAGATCGAAGTCAGTGTGCCGGTACTGCCCGATTGGGCGACGCTCAAACCGGGCACGCTTTTCAGTGCATCGATAATCGTCTGATATTGATGCGTTTCAATGTCTTTGGATGTGATGATCGTATAGGAGCTGGCGACTTCCTTGGTGGGTACGGGAAAACGCGTTGCCGACACGATCATGTCTGGCTTCAGCGATGTGTCTTCGGCATTGGCCAGGGCGGGTAGGCAAGTGGCGGGTAGGCAAGTGGCGGCGCAGGCAATGGCGAGCGCCTGTCGTGTGATGCGGTTCATCGGAACCCCCTGTCTCATATCGCGGCCGCCCCGGCCGCAAGGCGCAGGAGACAAAGGCGGTGACAGGCAGAGCGATGACGAGACCGGGCCGCAACAATCACGTGAGCCGGGAAAACGGGCCAGGGCTCGCGCGTCATGTCGCGTCACCGAGGCGTTTCCGCTCCATTGGCACACCCCGGCCTCCGGCAGATGACGCGCTTGATGGCAGGTCTCCTGGCTCGCGGGTCGTCAGTCGGGTTCCGCCTTCCCGGACTGTTCTCGAAAGAAACAGCCCAGTGGCCTTGAATGGAACCGAACCTCGCCGCTTACAGTTGCGGGGGCAGCCAGAGCATTGATGTGGAAGCCACATCGCACCCTGTTCCCTCTTGCCTCCTTGGCCACACGAAGACGCGGCCTTGGAACCGTCAAGCGATTGGCACTATAGGCAGCGCTGACATTGTGTCAAACGCCGTGAAGGGTCGGTGATTCCATGGGATCACAAGACGCCGAAATGAATATGGGAGTTCGGGAAATTGACTGGTCGGAGTGAGAGGATTCGAACCTCCGACCCCGTCGTCCCGAACGACGTGCGCTACCAGACTGCGCTACACTCCGCCACCAGTCAGAGGCGGGGTTATAGAACGCCAGAACCCGCCTCGCAAGTCTGATAAAGCGGTCTCCCATGGCGTATTTCGCGTGGCGCGCCCGAGTTGCGCCGCCGCAGCGATGCCGCTATGTTCCGCCACACTTTGCGGGCGCGCGGCCCGCCTGAGGGCCTTGTTGGGGCGTAGCCAAGCGGTAAGGCAGCGGATTTTGATTCCGCCATTCGGAGGTTCGATCCCTCCCGCCCCAGCCATAAAGTCCGGTCTTGTCGGGTGGATTCCTTTCATTGGAAATGAATGGGCGATTTCCGGTGGTTAGCGGCCAGCACCCGTTTGGGAGCACGGGAAAGGGCATTTGCTGCTGCCTGATAAGGCCCAATTGGACACCAAGTCACTGAAGCCTGTTTTCGAATAGGCGGTAACGCGAACGGTAGGATGCAAAAGTGGCCGCACTCAAGATCACCTTCAAGAATCCTTCATAGCTCAATCCGCGTGGCCCCCATTGTCGACACCGTGATTGAACGGGTGCAAAGGTGGAATAACGGACGCCGTCAGTTGCATCCTGCCGGATATTATTCCTCTTCTTGTTGTCATCTCATCACTGATTTCCTGAAGCTTTCGCGCAGGTCCTTGCACAAGAATAACCTCCATCGTCTGGTTGTGAACAAGGTGGACGTGCAATGAGGAAATCACTTCCGCAATATGCTTCACCTGCAGATCCGCCAGATGCTTTTGCAAGCC
This sequence comes from uncultured Alphaproteobacteria bacterium, assembly GCA_963696585.1. Lineage (GTDB taxonomy): Bacteria > Pseudomonadota > Alphaproteobacteria > Parvibaculales > Parvibaculaceae > Parvibaculum. The sequence goes on along the minus strand of CAVOKW010000022.1, from coordinate 2,566 downwards.
GGGGACGAAATTGTCATAGAAAAGCGTGATGATACCCACCATCACATCATCGCCGCGCTCGCGCTTATGCTCCACCAGAAACTGGTGGAGCATGTCATTGACGGCATGCGACCGACTGGAGAAACCACGGGTGCTGACCATTTCGTCGAGTTCGGTCAAAAGTTCCTCGGGAAGCGAGATGCTGATGCGGCTGACCGGTTTTGTTTCAGACATCGATTCCCTCGCAAGCCTCAGAACATATGGCTATAGCGATCAATTTCCCATTGCGAGATGGAGAGATGATATTCATTCCATTCCGCCGTCTTGTATTTGACGAACTCATCGCGCAGTTCCTTCCCCAACACTTTTTCCGTTAGCCCGTCGGCGGCAAAGGCGGCAACCGCTTCCTGCAAGGTCTGGGGCAGGAAGTGAATGCCGCGCGCCTGCCGCGCCTCTTCGCTGATCGTGTAGAGATTATCTTCATTTGGTTCGCCGGGGTTGATTTTTTCACGCACGCCCTCAAGCCCGGCCGCGAGCGCAAGTGCTGCGGCGAGATAAGGATTGACCGCACCATCGGCATTACGCGATTCGCAGCGTCCGCCACCTGACGGCACACGCACCGAATTTGTGCGGTTATTGGAGCCGTAGGAGTTGAAGACCGGTGCCCATGTGAAGTAGCTCATGGCACCCTGACGCACGAGGCGCTTATAACTGTTTACCGTTGGCGCAAAGGCGGCGCAGAGCGCAGGCCCGTGCTTCAGAATGCCACCAATGAAATTATAGCCGGTCTCTGTGAGACCGATGCCGCGCGGATCGTCTTTCGGATCACAGGCGAAAATATTCGCGCCCGTTTCGAGGTCATAGAGCGACATGTTGAAATGCGCGCCATTGCCCGTCTTGTTAGCGAAGGGTTTGGGCATCATCGTGGCGATGAGACCTTCTTCTTCCGCATAATGCTTGGCCATGTCGCGGAAGAAGATCAGGCGATCGCAGGTAGTCAGGGCGTCGGCATAGTTGAAGTCAAACTCATATTGGCCATTGGCGTCCTCATGGTCGAACGAATAGAGGTCCCAACCCAAATCGTTGATGCAGGTCGCGACCTTGTCGAGCCATGTGAACTGATCCATGAAGCCACGCACGTCATAGCAGGGTTTGGTATATCTATCGTTAGGATTGGGTACAGAAAGCGTGCCATCCTCATTCTGCTTCAATACGTAGATTTCGCATTCAATGCCGAGGTTAAAGCCAAAGCCGAGGCTCGCGGCATCCGCCAATACGCTCTTCAGGGCGACACGCGTGTTCAACGGATAGGGTTTGCCCTGAAACGCATTGTCGGCAGGCATCCATGCGACTTTCGGTTCCCAGGGAAGCTGGATGATGTGGTTGAGATCAGGAACGGAGGTGATCTCGTCGTCGTTCGGCGCCTGCCCCAGGCCATCCAGCGCATAGCCCGTGTAACGTTCAGAACCGTGCGCCATGTGCGCCAGATGTTCAATCGGCACGACTTTGCCTTTTGGCACGCCATGGATGTCAACATAGGCGCCGATGCAATATTTGACGCCCTTGGCCTTCAGCTCCGACTGAAGCTTGTTGATTTCTTCGTTGGTCATCTGTCGATCTCCGTGAGAAAGGTAATAGTTCAGCGTTTGCGGAGTCGCTAACGCCGCATTTGTCCTGGCTTCATGTGTTCAGGTCCGGGCCGCTATTCAGCCGCTGGATTCAAAATGTGTTTCGCTTCCGCGCATTTGCGTCACTCCACACTGTCTTCGACATCGGCGAGGCGTTGCATCATGGGATACATGTCCTCATCGTCGTCGCTGCCGGATTTTGCATGGTCGCCGGTGATCCGCCGAAGACGCTGACCGCCGCCAACGAGACCATGAAGGACGCCATTACCTCGGTGCTGGAGCAGTTCAAGGTCGACGCCGCGCGTCACCGGCTGCACCCGCGGCCCGACCGTCACCCGTTACGAGGTCGAACTAGTGACCGTGCAAGGTCGAAAAAATCACTGCGCTGCAACGCAATATCGCCTACGCAGTGGCCACCGAGAGTGTGCGCATACTGGCGCCGATCCCCGGCAAATCGGCGGTCAGGGCATCGGAGTACCAACATCGATCGTGAGATGGTGCGCCTGGCCGATGTGCTTACTGCACCGACCACCCGGCGCGATCACCACCCGCTGGTGATCGGGCTGGGCAAGGACATCGAGGGCGAGTACGTCTCGGCGAACCTGGCGAAGATGCCGCACCTGTTGGTCGCCGGTTCCACCGGTTCGGGTAAGTCCAGCTTCGTCAACTCGCTGCTGGTATCGCTGCTGGCGCGGGCCACCCCCGAGGAGGTCAGGATGATCCTGATCGACCCGAAGATGGTGGAACTCACGCCCTATGAAGGCATTCCGCACCTCATCACGCCCATCATCACCCAGCCTAAGAAGGCCGCCGCGGCGCTGGCCTGGCTGGTCGAGGAGATGGAGCAGCGCTACCAGGACATGCAGGCCTCCCGGGTGCGGCACATCGACGTGTTCAACGAGAAGGTGCGGTCCGGGGAGATCAGCACGCCGCTGGGCAGTGAGCGCGTCTACAAGCCC
>CAVOKW010000021.1:0-46996 GCA_963696585.1 uncultured Alphaproteobacteria bacterium | reverse complement strand
ATGACGAGGTGCTTTACGACGAGCGCGGCGCGGCCCGCGTCGAAACCGCGATCAGCGAGCATGCGCAGCGCTGGCTTTACACCAACTGGATGAACTGGCTGTCGGCTGACAGTTGGGCCGAAATCAAGGCGAACCATCCCGCCTTGCCGAAAGGGAGGGTCTGATGTCGCAGGCAAGGGCCGCACAGGCCGAAACCCCGGGTCTTGACGGGCTCTCGCTTCGACAGCGAATGGAGTTGCAATTCGAGATCGAGCAGTTCCTCTATGCCGAGGCGGCAATGATCGACGGGCGGGAATATCGCGCCTGGCTTGACCTCTGGACAGACGATTGCAGCTACTGGATGCCGATCCGGCGCACGGTGACACTCTCCGATATCGAGCGCGAGTTCACGAAGCCCGGCGACATGTCTTTCTACGATGACAACAAGAATTCGCTTGCGATGCGTGTCGCCAAGATGGAGTCGGGTTCTGCGTGGTCGGAAGATCCACCATCTCGGACACGGCACATCGTCGCCAATGTGCGCATTCTCGGGATAACCGGCAACGAGACGACTGTTGAAGTGGCGTTCATGCTGTATCGCAGCCGCCTCAATACCGAAGAGAACATGTGGGTTGGCCGCCGCGTCGACAGGATTCGCCGTGTTGGCGATGACCTGAAGCTGTGCGGACGGGAAATCTATCTTGACCAGACGCTCATTCGCGCGACCAATTTGAGCACGCTTTTCTAAAGCAGATTCGAAAACCTCACAGAGCGGGGAGGCTCATGGGACTTCTAACCGGAGAAGTTGCGCTGGTGACGGGAGGCGCTTCAGGTCTCGGCCGAGCCATTGTCGAAAGATTTGTCGATGAAGGCGCGCGCATCGTCGTGTTCGACAGATCCGAGGACCGGCTGCACGAAATCGAGCGCCAGTTTGGCGATGCGGTCGCTACAATTGTCGGCGACGTCCGCTCGCTTGCCGACAACAAGGCGGCGGTTTCACTCGCCGTGGAACGCTTCGGCAAGCTCGACTGTGCCATCGGCAATGCCGGCATCTGGGACTACAGCGTGACGCTGGACGAAACCCCGGACGAAAAGATCGAATCCGCCTTCGACGAGCTGATCGGCGTCAATGTGAAGGGATATATCCTGCTCGCCAAGGCATCCCTTCCGGCGCTGGTGCGCTCCGGCGGATCGCTCGTCTACACCGTCTCCAATGCCGGCTTCGATCCGGCAGGCGGCGGCGTGCTTTATACTGCGTCGAAACATGCGGTCGTGGGTCTCATTCGCCAGCTTGCTTTCGAGTTTGCGCCGGTCGTGCGTGTCAACGGCGTGGCACCCGGTCCGATCGACACGGATTTGCGCGGCCCCGCCGCGCTTGGCCTGTCGGAGATGGCGATCAGCAGCTTGAACCTGCCCAAGGTCGCCGCCTCGGTCATGCCGCTCGGGCGTGTTCCGGCGACGGCGGAATATACAGGCTCCTATGTCTATTTCGCCTCGCGCCGCGACAGTGCACCGGCGACAGGCGGCGTGCTGATCTGCGAAGCGGGCATCGGCATCAGGGGCATCGGCACGGTATCGGCAGGCGGCGGGCTCGCGGCAAAATACGGCAAAGGGACAGCAGCGTCATGAGCGTGGCATCACTCGGATATATCGGCATCGAGGCAAGCGACCTCAAAGCCTGGGACGATTGTATGACGGGCTTTCTCGGCCTGATGCGCAGCCGGAGCAACGGGACTTCCGCGCGCTACCGGATGGACGACCGCGCCTTCCGTTTCCAGATCGACGAAGGCAAGGCCGACGATATTTCCTTCATCGGCCTCGAAGTCGAGACGTTGGAAGGCATGCAGGCCATGCGCGAAAAGCTCGACAGGGAAGGCGTCAAATATGCACCGGCCTCCGATAATCTGAAGGCCGAACGCGGCGTACGCGACCTGATCGTGCTGAGCGATCCGGAAGGGCTTCAGGTGGAGATCTATGTCGGCGCCACCACGCTCTCCAATGTTCCCTTCGTCTCGCCCGTCGGCGTGTCCCGGTTCGACACCGGCGAGCAAGGTGCCGGTCACATCGTACTCTCGGCTGGAAAAATCGACGAGGTGCGGGACTTTTACACGCGCCTTCTCGGCTTTAAGCTCTCCGACACGATCGGTATGGCGATCTCGCCGGAGTTTACACTGTTACTCGAGTTCTATCATTGCAACCCGCGGCACCACACGCTCGCGCTGGCGCCGCTGCCCGCGCCAAAGCGCCTGCATCATTTCATGGTTGAAATGGCGACGATGGACGATGTCGGTTTCGCGATGGACCGGATCGAGCCGCTTGGTATCCGGCAGACCATGACGCTTGGCAAGCATACCAACGATCAGATGGTTTCCTTCTACGCCGCAACGCCCTCGGGCTTCGAAGTCGAGGTTGGAACAGCGGGCATCGCCGTCAACGACGAGGTATGGCGCGTGACGCATCACGAGGCGATCAGCATGTGGGGACACAAGCGCTGCAACTGAACGGCCATGCCAGACAGAAAAACGGAAACAGACGAAAAATTCGTCGACAGGGGATGATATGAGCATCACGGAAGAGAGCACGAGCCGGTTTGTCACCGCCGGTGGCGTCAAGATTCACTATAACGAAGCCGGGTCGGGCCCGGCGCTGGTTCTCATTCATGGCGGCGGCCCGGGCGCCAGCGGCTGGTCGAACTACAACCGCAACATCGAGGAGCTGTCAAAGCACTTTCGTGTGCTCGTGCCAGACCTGCCCGGCTTCGGCAAATCGGATATCAAGCCGAAGGGGAGTCCGATGCCCGGCTGGTATGCGACCAAGATGGGCGAATTTCTCGATGCGCTCGGAATCGACAAGGCGCATTTCGTGGGCAACTCGCTCGGCGGCATGGTGACGCTGCGGCTTGCCATGGATCGGCCTGAAAAGGTCAACCGCATGGTGCTGATGGGTCCCGGCGGCAGCATTCCGATGTTCAGCCAGTTCCCCACCGAAGCAATCAAGACATTGCTCTTCTTCTATGATGGCCCGGGCCCGACGCTCGAACGGCTCAAGGGCTTCGTGAAGGACTTTGTCTACGACCCCTCGCAGATCACCGACGAGCTTCTCGAAGGCCGCATGAAAACAGCGCTTCAGCCGCATATCGTCGAAACGCCGCCAATGCGTCCCGATCCCAAGGCATTGATGGAGCCGGTGTGGAGCGATCCCCGCCTCGCTTTTCTGCCACACGAGACGATGATCATCTGGGGCCGCGAAGACAAGGTCATGCCGATCGACATGTCCTTCGCGTTGCTCAAGCAGATCCCGCGGGCGCGCCTCTTCGTCCTGCCGCAATGCGGCCACTGGGCGCAGTGGGAACATGCCGATGAGTTCAATCGCGTCACCCGCGATTTCTTTGGAGCGGCCAATGCCTGACATCAAGGCAATTGCGGTCGCTCTGGCCGAGGCACGGCGTAACCGGACCCCCATCCCGCCGGTTACGGAAACCTCCCCCGGTTTCGACGTTGCCTCGGCCTATGCCGTTCAGGAGATCAATACGCGGCGGCGTCTCTCGGCGGGCGAGCGTATCGTGGGCCGGAAGATCGGGCTCACATCGCCCGCCGTGCAAACGCAACTCGGTGTGAACGAACCTGACTACGGTATGCTGTTCGATGTCGATGACGTAAGCGATGCGGCGTCCGCGGTCACGGCCGAATTGATGCAGCCGAAGATTGAGGCGGAAATCGCATTTGTTCTTGCGAAGCCGCTTTCGGATGCCAATCCGGCCCTGAAAGACGTGGTCGCGGCCATTGATTATGCGGTCGCGGCTGCAGAGATCGTCGACAGCGCCATTGCCAATTGGCGGATCACGCTCGCCGATACGGTGGCGGACAACGCTTCGGGCGCAAAGTTCGTTCTCGGCAAGGACCGGAAGAAACTTTCCGAAATCGACCTTCACCTTGGCGGCATGGAAATGCTGCTCAATGGCAAGCAGGTTTCGGTAGGCGTCGGCGCGGCCTGCCTCGGCAATCCGCTCATTGCCGTGCAATGGCTGGCGCGCAAGATGGTGGAAGTCGGCCGCCCGCTGGAAGCCGGAGACATCGTCCTGTCCGGCGCGCTCGGTCCCATGTCCAACGCAGCCGCAGGCGACAGGTTCACCATCCATGTGCAGGGCTTTGAGCCGCTACATGTTTCGTTCGACTAGGAGACGCGGAGGGTGAAAAGTGTGAGCAAGATTCGAGTTGCCATTATCGGGTCCGGCAATATCGGCACCGACCTTATGATCAAGATCATGCGGTTGTCGAAGCATCTCGAAATGGCGGCAATGGTCGGTATTGATCCGGCGTCGGACGGCATTGCGCGCGCCCAGCGGCTCGGCGTGGCGACGACGTCGGATGGTGTCGACGGGCTCGTCGGTATGCCGGAGTTCCAGGATATCGGTATTGTCTTCGACGCAACTTCGGCGGGTGCCCATCTGCGCCACAATGAGGTGCTGCAAGCTCATGGCAAGCAGGTGATCGACCTCACGCCCGCCGCCATCGGCCCTTATGTCGTGCCAAGCGTCAATCTCGACCGGCTTTCGGCGGAGCGCAATCTCAACATGGTGACATGCGGCGGTCAGGCAACGATCCCGATTGTTGCGGCGGTGAATGCCGTCGCGCCCGTGCTTTATGGCGAGATCGTTGCTTCCATCGCCTCGAAATCCGCCGGGCCCGGCACACGCGCAAATATCGACGAGTTCACGCAGACCACCGCGCGCGCCATTGAAGGCGTCGGCGGCGCCACGCGCGGCAAGGCCATCATCATTCTCAACCCCGCCGAACCGCCGCTCATCATGCGCGACACGGTACACTGCCTCTGCGCGGACGCGGACCCGGCGGCAATCTCTGCCGCCATTGAACGCAAGATTGCCGAGGTGCAGGCCTATGTGCCCGGCTATCGCCTCAAACAGGCTGTGCAGATCGAGAAGATTGGCAATAACGCACCTCTCTATCTGCCGGAAATGGACCGCTCCTTCACCGGTCTCAAGGTCAGCACCTTCCTTGAGGTTGAAGGAGCCGGCCACTACCTGCCGCCCTATGCCGGCAATCTCGACATCATGACATCGGCGGCGCTTCGCACGGCAGAAGCGCTTGTCCTGAAATGGCGGGTGGCGGCATGAACGTTCCTGGTCGTCTCTATATTCAGGATGTAACGCTGCGCGACGGTATGCATGCGATCCGTCATCGCTATACGCTGGAGAATGTCCGCGCCATTGCCCGTGCCCTCGACCGGGCAGGCGTCGACGCCATCGAGATTGCCCATGGCGATGGCCTCTCCGGCTCGAGCCTCAATTATGGGTTCGGTGCCTGCACCGACTGGGCATGGATCGAAGCCGTTTGCGAGGTTGTTGAAAAGGCGGTCGTCACGACCCTGCTGCTACCTGGCATCGGCACCATCGAGGATTTGCATCGCGCCCATGAAATGGGCGTGCGTTCGGTTCGCGTTGCGACCCATTGTACCGAGGCGGATGTTGCGAAGCAACATATCGAATTTGCCCGCAAGCTCGGTATGGATGTTGCGGGCTTCCTGATGATGAGCCACATGGCGCCGCCGGAGGCGCTGGCGAAGCAGGCAAAGCTGATGGAAAATTATGGTGCCCATTGCGTCTATGTGACCGACAGCGGCGGTGCGATGACGATGGACGACGTGGCCGCCCGCCTCCGCGCCTATGACGAGGTGCTGAAGCCGGAGACCCAGCGCGGCATCCACGCCCATCACAATCTGAGCCTTGGCGTCGCAAATTCCATCGCCGCCGTACAGAATGGCGTTGTCCGCGTCGATGCCTCGCTGACAGGCATGGGGGCGGGCGCAGGAAATGCGCCGCTCGAAGTCTTCATCGCTGTTGCCGACCGCTATGGCTGGAGCCATGGTTGCGATCTCCTGGCGCTCATGGATGCGGCGGAAGACCTCGTCCGCCCGCTACAGGACCGACCTGTCCGTGTCGACCGGGAGACCTTGAGCCTCGGCTATGCCGGCGTCTATTCGAGCTTTCTGCGGCACGCCGAAGCGGCATCGGAGCGCTATGGCGTGGACACGCGCAGAATTCTCCTTGAGGCTGGAAAACGCGCCATGGTTGGCGGCCAGGAAGACATGATCGTGGACATTGCGCTTGATCTGTCGAGGGAGGCAGAAGCATGATCGGGCTGAGCTCTTGGGAGGGAGCAAAGGGCCATGATAGAGAGGAGAAAGAGCAGGACGGCAGGCCCGCTGCCTGCAGAAATCGCTACAGCTGGTGACGCACGTGCGGACGTGCGGATGGACGGCGTTTATTTCTTCCGTTCATTCGCGTCCTACCCCGTCAGCAAGCGCCTCGATCCGGGCGATTTCTCATATTGCTTCATGGTGCGCCGGGGAAATTTGCGCATGACGGTCGATTTTCCGGAACCGACAAGCATCGATCTCGTGCCCGGATCGATCGTCGCCATCAGCGGCCTCGTGCCGCACCGGATCTATTCACTCCCTGAGACCGATAAACACCCTTCTCCGGACAGTTTCCCTCATACACCGATTTCCGAGCAGATCGATGCGGGCAAGGACGTCGAACTTTTGCTTGGCGTCGTTCCGTCCGAAAATTTTGCTCTTGGTAACCTGATCATCGGCCCGATCTATTTGAGCCGTACCCGTTTCCCTGATTGCGCGAGCCGTATATGGAAAGCAGCTGAATTGCTCGACGAAGAATTCGTTGGTAGTGGTGAGGAATACGGGCAGGCCATCATCGTGCAGCGTATAGCCGAGATAATCGTCATCAACATGACGCGCTCGCTGCTGGCGGATGGCTCGGGTCGCGTTCTTGGCATTGTCAAGAACAGGGGAGTGATCTCGGCCATCCGCGCCTTCCTCGACGCACCTCTCGAAAACTGGAGCATCGACAGGCTTGCCAGGCAAGCCGGAATGTCGCGCACCAAATTTGCCGAGGAATTTCGACGCGTTGTCGGACGCACGCCAATGCAGACGCTTGCGCGGCTACGCATCACGCTCGTGACTCGGAAAATGCTCGCTGACGAGCTGTCGGTGGAGGAAGCTGCGGACCTTGCAGGCTACAGTTCCGCGGCCGCCTTCATCCGCGCGTTCAGTCGGGAATTTGGTACAACCCCGCTGCAATGGAGGAAGCGGCATCTTGACGAAGCAAAAGCCCAGGCATGACATTTTCTCGGTGCTGAATGTTTGTGCCCTGAGCCCAACTTTCATCCGGTCGGAAGTGGAGTCTGCTGAACATTTGAGCTTGCCCCCGGAGAGCCCGCTGTCGGCAACAAGCCGCAGGGTTCGGCCCTGCCTCAGCCGGTGGGGAAAATCCATGCCGATGTGGCGCGCACAAAGACACCATGACCGAGCGAGACTTCGCCGCTCTCATAAAGCTCACGCGGCACTTCAGCTTCAATGCGTTCCCGACGCCCCTCGATGGATAGCTCGATTGTGATCGTCGGTCCAAAGGGGCGAGCGCTGCGGACAAGGGCAGGGACACCTTCCGCCGCCTCGCGACCGACAATTTCGATGTCATGCGTGCGCACATAGGCAATCGCAGGCCCACTATAATCCATCTGCTCAAGCGGAAACGTGCCGCCGAGAACTTCCGCTTCACCATTTTTGGCATTGACGTCAAACCGCGCAACACCACCCAGAAATTCGCAGACATAGGGTGTCGCTGGTTCCCGGTAGAGATCGGCTGGCGTATCGATCTGCTCGATACGTCCCTCGCGCATGATGACCACGCGGTCGGCGAGTTCGAGCGCCTCCTCCTGATCATGCGTTACAAAAATCGTGGTGAGGCCGGTTTCCGTATGCAGTTCGCGCAACCAGCGGCGAAGCTCCTTGCGCACTTTTGCATCAAGCGCGCCAAACGGCTCATCCAGCAGCAGCACCCTCGGTTCGATCGCAAGGGCACGCGCCAGCGCCACACGTTGCTTCTGTCCGCCCGAGATCTGACTGGGGTAACGATCTTCAAGGCCCTGAAGCTGCACAAGCTCAAGGAGTCGCTTGACGCGCCGCTCAATCTCACCGGCGCGCGGCCGCTCCCGGCGGGGGCGCACACGCAACCCGAAGGCAATGTTTTCAAATACGCTCATATGCCGGAAGAGCGCATATTGCTGGAAAACAAAACCGACGCGCCGATCCCGCAGCGAAAGCGATGTGGCATCCTCGCCATCAAAGCGGATCGTGCCTTGCTCTGTGGATGTGAGACCTGCGATGGCGCGCAGCAATGTCGTCTTGCCCGAGCCGGAGGGGCCGAGCAGCGCCAGAAGTTCACCCGGGCGAACACTCAGCGAAATATTGTCGAGCGCCGCAAAGCCACCATATGACTTGCCAAGTTCCTCGACATCAATGCGGACAGGCGCCTGCCTTGCGCGCCGCTCATCGCGGTCGCGATGCGGTTCAGTGGCGGCGGCTCGCGGCCAGTTCACCACCGTACCGCCATTCGAGGAGCGACTTGAGGATGAGTGTGATGAGAGCGAGGAAAGCCAGAAGAGCGGCGACCGCGAAGGCCGCAACGAAGTTGTATTCATTGTAAAGGATCTCCACATGAAGCGGCATGGTATTGGTCTGACCACGGATATGGCCGGAGACGACGGAGACGGCGCCGAACTCACCCATCGCGCGGGCATTGCACAGCAGGACGCCATAGAGAAGCGCCCATTTGACATTCGGAAGCGTGACTTTCCAGAAGGTCTGGAAACCGGATGCGCCGAGCGAAAGGGCTGCTTCCTCATCCCCCGTGCCTTGCGCCTCCATGAGCGGAATGAGTTGTCGCGCAACAAAGGGAAAGGTGACGAAGATGGTGGCGAGCACGATTCCAGGCAGCGCAAAGACGATCTGGATGTGATGCGCCACAAGCCAGGGTCCGAAATATCCGAACGAGCCGAAGAGAAGAATGAAGACGAGGCCGGAAATGACCGGCGACACCGAGAAGGGAAGGTCGATCAGCGTGATGAGAAATGACTTGCCCTTGAACTCGAACTTCGCAATCGCCCATGACGCGACAAGGCCAAAGATGAGGTTCGCCGGCACCGAAATCGCGGCGACGATCAGCGTCAGCCGAATGGCGGAAAGCGCGTCGGGAGCCGCCAGCGCCGAGAGGAAGGGGGTCACGCCGGTCCGAAAGGCTTCCGTGAAGACGGAAGCAAGCGGCAGAACCAGGATAAGGCCGAGAAAAGCGAGCGCCGCGCCGGTGAGCAGCCATTTGATCAAGCGGCTTTCGCTGATGGGCGTTTCGAATGGCGCAGTTGGCACGTGGCGGCGAGGTGTGTTGATGTCGGATGAATCGGTCAGCATGACATCCTCCTAATCCGAAAAGCCGGTGCGGCGGCGGTTCCAGCCCTGCAACAGGTTGATGACGAGAAGCAGCACGAAGGAGAGAACGAGCATCACCGCGGCAACGGCGGTCGCGGCGGCATAGTTGTATTCCTCCAGCCGGATCACGATCAGGAGCGGCGCGATCTCGGAGCGGTAGGGAATGTTGCCCGCGATGAAAATGATGGAACCATATTCGCCAACACCACGTGCGAAGGCGAGGGCAAAGCCGGTGAGGAGGGGTGGCATCAGCGCCGGGAAGAGCACGCGGTGCACCGTCTGCAACCGCGTTGCGCCCAGTGTCGCCGATGCTTCTTCGAGATCCTTGTCAAAATCGGCAAGTACCGGCTGCACCGTGCGCACGACGAAGGGAAGTCCGATGAAGACGAGCGCGACGACGACACCCGCCGATGTGTAGGCGATCTTGATGCCGAACGGGTCGAGCAAAGCGCCGATCCAGCCATTGGGCGCATAGATGGCGGTGAGCGCAAGCCCGGCAACGGCGGTTGGCAGTGCAAAGGGAAGATCAATCGCCGCATCGACAATTTTGCGACCGGGAAAATCGTAACGCACCAGCACCCATGCGACGAGAAACCCGAAGATCGTGTTGATCGCCGCCGCCGCCAGGGCGGCGCTGAAGCTGAGTCTCAGCGCCGCCAGTGTGCGGGGATCGGTGGCGAGCGTCACGAAGGCGTCCCAGCCAAGGCCTGTCGTGCGAATAAAAACACCCGCCAGCGGGATCAGGATGATGAGGCTGAGCCATGTCAGCGTCAGCCCCATGGTGAGGCCGAAGCCTGGCAGCACCGACGGCATCCGAGCTGGCACAAGACGGGACAGGACATGGGCGTGGTTCATTCATTGCGCTCCTTTGGCTTTACCTGGGCACACAGCCCTACCAGACGACAGCAACACGGGAGAGAAGGGCATCGCCCTCGCTGTTCACGCCAGCACGTTCAGCATCGAAGCGCACATAGTTGAACATCACGCGCGTGTAGTCGTTGGGATACCAGTTCAACGCGGCTGAGTAGTTGTCTTCCGATCCGCCAAGTAGTGTCCCGTCATTCAGGTCGATGGTGCTGTATCGTGTGGCGACTTCCCAGGCGCCCGTGCCGTCGCCTTTGAGCGAGAAAGGATTCGCGGGTTTGATACGGGAGAAAGTACCGTCCTTATAGGCACGGTTTTCGCCTGTGAGGACATAGGACGCCGCCACATAGGCGCCATCAAAGTCCACGTTGCTAGCGTTTGCCCGGTTCACCTGAGTGCGACCATACTCCGACTCAACATAAACAGGACCATATTGACCGGCAAGTTCGACACCCTCGAAGGCATAGCTCTTGGCGGCGATATTGCCGGTGTCAACCAGGCGGGTGGAGTCGACCGAGACCTCTGGGGTTGAGCGAAAGCGAACGCCGGAATTACCGCCTGTGGTCCGGCCGCCTGTGTCACGCCAGTAGCCAGAGACACCAAGATGCAAAGTCTTGTCGATGCCATTGACGGGTGCCCAGGTTAAACGCGAAGCCGGTCCCCAGCCTTCATCTCGATAGGTATTGGGTGCGGTGCCGCCATTGGACGAGTAGTTCTCGCCGAAGATGCCGGCGGTCGCCGTCCAGTTGACGTCGGAATATTTGGCGGACGCGCCTGCCTTGTAATCGCCCCCCGCTGTGGTGCGGTTGGTGAAGGCTTCGACGAACAGCGGAAGCTCGGCAAAGAGCGTATCCGAACTGGAATATGCCTGTTGCAATGTATTCGGCGTCTTGTGCTGTCCAACCGTGATCGTCGTCTTGTCGATGCCTTTATACTGGATATAGGCATCCTTCACATCGATTTCTTGACCGGTATTGTCATCGCGCGAAGCGTTGCCCACATCGATCTCAAGCCGGTAGGCCCAATCAGTGTTGATGGTGCCGTCAACACCGAGACGGGCGCGTCGAAGCTGCGTGCCATCGTTGAAGTCAGTCGGGCCTTCACGGTTATCGAACACCGCCACGTCACCGGCAATCTGCCCGCGAATCTTGAAGGCATAATCACCCTTCGAACTTTTGAAGTTTGGTGACGGCGTGAACTCCGGTTGCTTGCGGAGGTCAGCGATTTCAGCGCGCAGCGCATCGACAGTTGCTTCGAGATCGTCAACACGGCCTTGCAAATCGGCGGCACGGACAGGAGAGGCGAGCGAAAGAACAAGAAAACTGGCACTGAGATAGAGAGAAAGGTTTTTCATTGATTGGCTCCTTTTATGTAAACCCGTGGCGACTTCAGGGGGCACGCTTGAATTGAAGAGCGGAAGCGACTGCGGCGTGCTTCACGGTTTGTAGATCTGGTCGAAGACGCCGCCATCGCTGAAGTAGGTCTTCTGCGCTTTCCGCCAGCCGCCGAAAGCATCGTCGATGGTGACGAGCTTGAGATCCTTGAAGCGGGCAAGGTCCGCAGGGTCAGCCGCTGACTTGTCTCGTGGACGGTAAAAATTGGCAGCGATGATCTTTTGCGCCTCTGGCGTGTAGAGGAACTTCAGATAGGCTTCGGCGACCTTGCGTGAGCCATGCGCATCGGCATTGGCGTCGACAACGGCCACAGGCGGTTCCGCCAGTATGGAGATCGACGGATAGACGATCTCGAACGCATCGGGGAACTGCCGCTGGATCAGGAAGGCCTCGTTTTCCCAGCTGATAAAAACGTCACCGATATTTCGTTGTGCGAAAGTCGTCGTCGAGCCACGGGCGCCGGTGTCGAGCACGGGCACATTCTTGTAGATGTCGCCCACGAATGCGCCGGTCTTTGCCTCATCGCCACCGAACTTGTTGAGGCCATAGGCCCAGGCGGCGAGGAAATTCCAGCGCGCGCCGCCGGAGGTTTTCGGATTCGGCGTGATGACTTCGATGCCGGGCTTTGCAAGGTCATCCCAATCCCTGATTTGCGCGGGATTGTTCTTGCGCACCACGAAGACGATGGTTGAGGTATAGGGCGAGCTATTAAAGGGCAGCCGCTTTTGCCAGCCTGCAGGCAACTTGCCGGTCAGCAAGGCAATCTGGTCAATGTCTGCCGCGAGTGCCAGCGTCACCACATCGGCAGCCAATCCGTCAACAACGGCGCGGGCCTGCTTGCCGGAGCCGCCATGAGACTGACTGATCGTGACGCTCTCGCCGGTCTTCGTCTTCCAGTCGGCTGAGAAAGCCTTGTTCACGGCCTCATAAAGCTCGCGTGTGGGATCATAAGAGACATTGAGAAGCGTCGTTTCCGCCCGAACTTCAAATGTTGTGGCGAGAAGCAGAAGAAGCGCCGCGAGGAGCAACGCCGAACGGCGCGTGAGGGCTGTAAGTGTCATGTTCATCTCCATTACTATCATGTCGATCATTTTAGTAGTGATTAAGGGCAAAATTTTTTGCCTAACTTCCAATCGCCGCCTTGACCTCGGAATGACCGGCAGCAATCGCATCCGCAAGTGTTGTCCCATCAAGAATTGCCGCTGCGGCATCCCGAACCTGCCGCATCGCCTTGCGGACGGCGCAGGATTTTTCGTCCCGGCAATCGGCACAACGCCTGTATCCCGTCAGACTGGCGCACGGAATCGGTGCCAAAGGCCCATCCATGATGCGCATAATCTGGCCGAAAGTGATCGTATCCGCCGGTTTAGCCAGCGCATAGCCGCCAAACTTGCCGCGCTGGCTTCGGACCAGTCCATGCTTGCGGAGATCAAGCAGGATCAACTCCAGAAACTTACGCGGCACATTCTGCCGTTCTGCAATTTCCGCAGCCTGAAGCAAGTCGCCCTCCGCCTGGGTTGCCAGCACAATCATCGCTTTCAATGCGTATTTGGCTTTTTGTGATAACATTTCTCTATCTGATGACTATGGTATTGATGGCCGCAACAGGCGTCAAGCGGAATTATACATAGAAAATTATTCTACGACACTAATTACATATATAAACAGTGAATAAGCGATGGAAGTCCGCCGCAGCTTTTCCCAGTTAACAGGGAAAGCAGGCAGAGGCAATTCTTCGCTTGCATGAAATTGCCGACAATATCCGCCGTCATCAAACAGCCCGGGCTCATCTAGCGGAACGACAGGCCCTCAAATGTACCGGTGTTTCGCCAGTTCTCGATATAGTTGAAATAGGCCGTCGCGCCGGTCGGGTATCCGACACTGAGCTTTGCCGCAGGCCCGGGTTCCTGGCCTTCATTGTTATAATAACCAGGCGTGCAATCGGGCGAGCCGATCATCAACCCCCCGCCTGTCAACAACAGGGCGACCCAGGCATCTTGCGCTGCCTTCGTGACTTCGACCTCTTTTGCGCCCCGATCCAGAGCGTGACGTAAAATGGTGGCGATCGTCAGACCGGCATCGGTGAGATTATGCGGCACATTCGAAATGAGATTGGCGCCCTGCGTCGGCTGAACAAAAAATGCGTTGGGAAAACCATGCACATGAATGCCGTGCTGGCTGCGCATGCCCTGAGCCCAGGCTTCTGACAATTTGAGGCCGTCGCGGCCGGTCATGTCAAATCCCGCACGACGCGTATATTCGGTACCAACTTCAAAACCCGACGCATAGATGATGCAATCGACTTCATACTCGATCCCGGCGACGACAAAGCCCTTTTCGGTGATCCGCTCAACGCCTTTGCCATCGGTGTCGATAAGCCGGGTGCCCGGCTCATTAAAAGACTGCAAATAAGCATCGTGGAAGCACGGGCGCTTGCAGAGCTGGCGATACCAAGCCTTCAGATTTTGTGCGGTCTCTGAATCCTTGACGATTGAATCGACGCGCCCGCGAATTTCTTCCATTTTTTCAAAGTCGGAATCCTCATAAGCGGAGAGCATATTGCGGGGTGTGCGTTCCTCGCGCGGCAATTGCTGGATCTTCTCGCGGATGCGACGCGATAAATCTGTCCAGCCATCCTGAACAAGGTCGACGTCGGCCCCGCCGCCCGCCTGATTGGCAGTAAAGTTTTCAAGCCATCGACGCTGCCATCCGGGCGTGGCAACCGATGCAAACCATTCAGGATCAATCGGCACATTGGCACGCACATCGACGGAGGAGGGCGTACGCTGCACGACATAGAGTGTCTGACAGGCACGGGCAAGATGCGGGACGCATTGCACCGATGTTGCGCCGGTGCCGATAATGGCGACCCGTTTGTCGACAAGTTTGGCGAGGGGTGCCCCGCGCGGATCCCCGCCCGTATAGTCATAGTCCCAGCGACTGGTATGGAAGGAATGGCCCTTGAAACTTTCGATACCCGGAATGCCGGGCAGCTTGGGCACGTGCAGCGGCCCTGTGCCCATGCCAATAAAATCAGCCGTAAAATGATCGCCACGATTGGTTTCGATCATCCAGCGTGAACGGTCACCATCCCATTCAAGATTTCTGACTTCCGTGTGGAAGAGCGCGTTCTCGTAGAGCCCGTATTGTTTGCCGATGCGCTGGCATTGTTCGAGGATTTCGGGGGCATGGGCGTATTTCTCGCTCGGCATGTGCCCGGTTTCTTCCAACAGAGGCATATAGATCATGGAAGCTGTGTCGCATTGGGCGCCTGGATAGCGGTTCCAGTACCAGGTGCCGCCGAAGTCGCCGCCCTTCTCGATGATGCGAACATCCGTGATGCCCTGTTCGACAAGACGCGCTCCGGTCACAAGACCTGCAAAACCGCCGCCGATAAAAGCGAAGGTCACGTGATCCGTTTTGGGGTCGCGCGCGACCAGCGGTGTGTAGGGATCATCAAGATAATGCGCGAGCTGTCCCTTGATCTGCAGATACTGGGCATTGCCGTCGCGGCGCAAGCGCTTGTCGCGCTCCGCGCGATACTTCGCAATCAGGGCCTGCTTGTCGATGGGCTGGCGCGAGGGGCGTGTCGTGTCTGGCATGGGGGCTGTCCTGGTACATGGCATCCGCATCCCCCTTGCTGGGGGTATGGCTTATCCATGAATGATGTTCATGGGCAAGGCGGCATCCTGACAATATGGGTGCAATGATAGCGCGTTACGCTGGCGAACCAAGCCAAAAGGATCGACCGCGCCCTTTGGCCGGTTTCTGCGCCGTTCCTGAAGGGGGTGACTGTTGCCGCGAATATGAGTCCCGTTAATATGACATGTATTGTGCCAATTCATTCTCGGCGCTATTCTCTGCCCGCACCGTCGGCTTCCCGCAGGCCAGTACAGGAACAGAAGGGTCCGAAATTGGCCATATCGCACAAAGTTTGCGGCGTCCTGCATCGCTCCCTCACTCTGGCCCTCGCCACGACTTTAATGGCAGGCAGCCCCTCCGTCGGGAGGGCGGCAGCTGCGCGGCCCAATTTTGTGGTCATTCTGATTGATGATGCGGCGCTGATGGATCTGGGCGCTTACGGTGGTGAAGCGCATACGCCCAATATCGACACCCTGGCGCAACAGGGCGCGAAATTCAGCCATTACCGGACCTCGCCGCTTTGTGCGCCCTCGCGTGCCATGCTGCTGACGGGCATCGACAATCACAAGACGGGCGTTGCCACCATTCCCGAAGTGCTCCCGCGGGAACAGGTGGGTAAGCCTGGTTACAAAATGGCGCTTGAACCGGGCGTCGAAACACTTGCCGATCGTCTGCGGCCGGAAGGCTATCGCACCCTGATGACGGGCAAGTGGCATATGGGCAGCAAGAAGGGCGACCTGCCTGTCGCACATGGCTTTGACCATTCCTTCGCGCTGGACGCCTCAGGTGCCGATAATTGGGAACAGAAATCCTACATGCCCTTCTATGCGGATGCGCCCTGGTTTGAGGATGACAGGCCGGCGACGCTGCCCAAGGATTTTTATTCCTCACGTTTTATCGTCGATAAGATGATCGACTATATCGACGGCTCGGTTTCGGAAGAATCTGGCAGGGACAAGCCCTTCTTTGCCTATCTGGCTTTCCAGGCGATCCATATTCCCGTGCAGGCACCCCCCGAGTTCACGGCCCATTACAAGGGTGTCTATGACGAAGGCTGGCAGGTGTTGCGCGAGAAGCGTTGGCACAAAGCCAAAGAGCTTGGCCTCATACCGGCTGATGCGCCCCTTGCCCCCATGCATCCCTCGATGCGCAAATGGGAAGATCTGTCCAGGGATGAGCAGCAACTTTATGCCGCCCGCATGGAAGTTGAAGCGGGCATGCTGGAGGCGATGGATTACGATATCGGCCGCCTGATCGCGCATCTGCGTGACACCGGCCAATATGACAATACGGTCTTTATCATTGCGTCCGACAATGGACCCGAGCCGTCGCGCGGCGACGATGATTATCGCCTGAGTTTCTGGATGGCGCGGCATGGGTATCACATGGGTCTCGACAGGATCGGCGAAAAAGGCAGTTGGGGCTTTATTGGCCCTGAATGGGCAAGTGCCGCAGCTTCACCAAGCGACCTCTTCAAGTTCTATGCCTCCGAAGGTGGTGTGCGCGTACCGCTGATCATTTCCGGTCAGGGCATTCGTCGATCAGGCGTCATCAATTCAAGCGCCCTGGTCACGGATATCGCGCCGACGATCCTGCAAATGGCGGGCGTGAGTGAAGACCTGCCGGACGCGGTGCAAATGACAGGCCGCAGCCTCGTTCCCGTGCTGCATGGTCAAAGTGACCATACCTACGGACCTGATGACAGCTTCGGCATCGAAGTGTCGGGCAATGCGGCCCTCTACAAGGGCGACTATAAGATCGTACGCAATTTGGCCCCGACGGGTGATGGTGTCTGGCGTCTGTTCAACATCGCCACCGACCCTGGCGAGGTGAATGATTTGTCCAAATCACAAGCGCAGCTTTTTGCCGAGCTGGAAGCGGACTATGCCACCTACGCCAAAACCATGGGTGTGCTCGAAATGCCGGAAGGCTATGACTCGCGCAAGCAGGTCAACATCAACGCAATGTCGAAACAGCTTGAGGAAAATGCGGGACTGATAAGGATCGTGTCATCTTTGGCAGTTGCGGCGCTTCTGGCCGGCGCGGTCTGGCTCTTCTATCGCCGTTTCCGCCCTCGCGCGGCAAGCAGATGAGCGATATCTGGGCCTCGACATTGATATGCTGAAGATATGGCGAGCCAGGAAGTCAACAACACGCTATCGAGAACGCGAAACGGGCTGAAGCGCTCAATATCGGTGGAACGCCAGGCTATGTGCTCGGGCAATTTGTCTTGTCCGGAACTGTCGGCGTTGCGGCGCTCAAGGCGCGTATGGCCTTGCTGAAATAGCCGCCAGGCCATTCTGGGCCGGTCGAACACAAGCCTTCCCTTGCGTGAAATCATGCCCGCTGGCAATGCGCATTTGCCTTGACTAACATCACGCCAAATCTGGCTGCCGCCGCACCTCGCATCTGGGCTCAAAACGGCGGCGGGATCGCCAACAACCACAACAAGAAAGGCAGTAAAATGTCAGACGCTTATATCATTGATGCCGTCCGCACCCCGCGCGGCATCGGCAAGGTCGGCAAAGGGTCGCTGGCTCATCTGCATCCCCAGCACCTCGCCGCCACCGTGCTTCGCGCTATCGCCGAACGCAACAATCTCAACACGGCTGAAGTTGACGACATCATCTGGGGCACATCGTCCCAGCGCGGCGCCCAGGCCGCTGACATGGGCCGCATGGCAGCACTTGATGCAGGCTTTGATGTGAAGGCCTCGGGCGTGACGCTCGACCGCTTCTGTGGTTCGGGCATCACCTCGGTCAACCTTGCTGCCGCACAGATCATGTCCGGCATGGAAGATCTCGTCATCGCCGGTGGCACCGAGATGATGAGCTACACCGCCTCCACAGCCGATCCATCTGTGCCGCCCATGCTCGACGCCGGCAATCTGCATCTGCGCGCCTTGCATCCGCAGTCACAACAGGGCGTCTGCGCTGATGCGGTCGCCACCATGGAAGGCATTGATCGCAATGCCGTCGATCAACTGGCGCTCGTTTCGCAGCAGCGCGCGGCCGTGGCCATTGCTGAAGGCCGCTTCAAGAAATCGCTCATCCCCGTTTACAATGAGGATGGCACGCTGGCGCTGGACCACGACGAGTTTCCGCGTCCCCAGACAACGCTTGAAACGCTTAATGGTCTCAAGCCTGTCTTCTCGATGTGGATGAACATCCCGGTTGATGACAAGGGCACCACCTATGGCAGCCTCGTGCGTCAAAAATATCCAGACATTGGCGAGTTCAATCACGTCCATCACGCAGGCAATTCATCGGGTGTCGTTGATGGCGCCGCCGCCATTCTGGTCGCGTCCGAAAAATATGCCAACAGGCATGGCCTGAAACCGCGCGCCCGCATTGTCGCCACGGCCAATATGGGTGATTGCCCAACGCTTATGCTCAATGCACCGGTGCCCGCCGCCCGCAAGGTGCTTGAAAAGGCCGGCCTCACGGTCGATGACATTGACCTGTGGGAAATCAATGAGGCTTTCGCCGTTGTGGCCGAGAAGTTCATTCGTGATTTGAAGCTCGATCGCGCCAAGGTCAATGTCAATGGCGGTGCCATGGCGCTGGGCCATCCGATCGGCGCCACGGGCTCGATCCTGATCGGCACTGTGCTTGACGAACTGGAACGGCAGGGCAAGAAGCGTGGTCTCGTCACCATGTGCGCCGCTGGCGGCATGGCGCCTGCGATCATCATCGAACGCGTCTGATGAACAAGGACCGGGATGGCGAGCCATCCCGGTTCATCGCATCGCCTATACTTATTCCTTGTAATGAATACATTGAGTAAGCCGCGCATTGCGGAGTGCAAACTCCACTATTCCCTGACAAATAGGTCATGATGGTGAATGGTTTTTGAAACCATCACGTTAGTGATCTGTAGGATATACGTAACTCTTTTGATGAGTTTGCCGCGATACGCGTCCTAAAAGCCTCAATGTCGCGCGCATACTTTTGATAATTCTCATTGTGACGACATTGTCATTCAATTGTTTTCGATAAGTCACATAACTCTGTGAAAACAGCCTCGCACCTCGCTGAATGTGGGAAGCCGGTCGAGCGCTGCGAGGATGACATCCGGTTTCCTGCGGACATATCTCGGTACCTGGTGCTGCGATTTTTCGTGTCAAACGCGAGTGTGAAATGAACCGGATGATGGGCAAATGCATTGGTCGGATGCCAGCACGCCCTGATCCAAAACGCAGACGAGGAAATCATGAAGCTGACTTTCAAGAAGCTGTCTTGCGCGATAATCGGCCTGGTGTTGGGTGCCGTCTCCACGGCGGCGATGGCGGCCGATATCACCGGGGCCGGTGCCACATTCCCCTATCCGCTTTATTCCAAATGGGCAGATGCCTATAAGTCCCAGACCGGCATAGGTCTGAATTATCAGTCCATCGGTTCAGGTGGCGGCATTGCCCAGATCAAGGCAAAGACCGTAACCTTCGGCGCATCGGATAAGCCCTTGCCGCCGGAAGAACTCGAAGCTGCCGGTCTGACACAGTTCCCGACCGTGGTGGGCGGTGCGGTGCCTGTCGTCAATCTGCCTGACATCAGGTCTGGTGATCTGACGCTTGATGGCGACACGCTGGCCAAAATCTATATGGGCGAAATCACGAAATGGGACGACGCCGCGATTACCAAACTCAATCCAACACTCGCCCTGCCCAACACGGATATTGTTGTCGTGCATCGCTCGGACGGTTCGGGCACGACCTTCATCTGGACGAATTATCTCTCCAAGGTCAGCAAGGCCTGGAGCGACAAGATCGGTGCCGGTACGGCGGTTGAATGGCCTGTCGGCCTTGGTGCCAAGGGTAATGAAGGCGTGGCGGGCAATGTCCAGCAGACCGCTGGTTCCATCGGCTATGTCGAACTCGCTTATGCGACGGCCAACAAGCTGTCTTATACCGCGATGATCAACAAGGATGGCAACAAGGTTCAACCGAGCATTGACAGCTTCGCCGCCGCCGCCGGCAATGCCGATTGGGCCAACGCCAAGGACTTCTACCTCATCCTCACCGATCAGCCTGGCGAAAATGCCTGGCCCGTCGCCGGTGCGACCTTCATCCTGATCTACAAGGATCCATCAGACAAAGTGGCCACCAAGCAGGCGCTCGACTTCTTCAAATGGGCCTATGAGAATGGCAACGACATGGCACGTGACCTTGACTACGTGCCGCTCCCCGACAATGTACACAAGTTCATCGAGGCAACTTGGGACAAGACGATCAACCTCAACTGACCTGCCGATGTGGCATTGCAGATAGAGGCACATCCGGTGAATGCAAAATGTGGCGCAGGCAGGTTTTTCCTTGCCTGCGCCTGCTCTTTGACAATGATGGGTTTGCAGTCAAGTGCGGGACATTGAAGTGACAGTGATATCACGCGATGCGGCAAGTGCCGCCAGCGCCCATCCGCCCGATGCCACCCAGAACCAGCGTGCCGCGCGCTGGTTGGAGCGCACTGACCGCCTTTTCTTCTCTCTCACCTTTGCCTCGGCCCTCCTCGTGCTGGCCATGTTTTGCGCCATGTTTATCATGCTGCTCAAGGGGTCTTGGCCAGCCCTCGATGCCTTTGGCTTTCGCTTTTTTATCACGCAGGTCTGGAATCCGGTAAAAGATCAATACGGTATTCTGGCGCAGATAAGCGGAACCCTGATCACCTCATTCCTCGCCATGTTGATCGCCGTGCCTATAGGCCTTGGCATCGCGATCTTTCTGACAGAAATATGTCCCCCCGTTCTTCGCCGCAGCATCGGCGTCGCCATTGAACTTCTCGCAGGTGTGCCGAGTATCATCTATGGAATCTGGGGCCTCTTCGTCTTTGCACCCTTGTTCCAGAGAACAGCTCAACCCTGGCTGATTGATCTTTTTGCGCCCGTTCCGGTGCTCTCGACCCTCTTTGCGGGTCCGCCATATGGTATCGGCATGTTCACCGCTTCGCTTATTCTGGCCATCATGATCTTGCCGCTGATTGCCTCGATCTCGCGCGATGTGTTTGAAACGGTTCCACCCATGCTTAAGGAAGCCGCCTATGGTCTGGGCTGTACCACGCATGAAGTTGTTCTGAAGGTGGTTCTGCCTTATGCCAGAAGCGGCGTGGTCGGGGGTGCCATGCTCGCCTTGGGTCGAGCGCTGGGTGAAACCATGGCGGTCACCTTTGTGATCGGCAATGCGCATAAAATACAGTCATCCCTCTTTGCGCCGGGTACGACCATTTCGGCGGCCATCGCCAATGAATTCACGGAAGCAACGACACCGCTTTATGTTTCCTCATTGCTGACAGCCGGATTTTGTCTGTTTTTCATCACTTTCATCATACTCGCTGCGGCGCAATTGATGCTGCGGCGGCTGGAAAGACTGCCCGGGGGCACGCATTCATGAGTGACATGGCCCCCGCGGATCTCCTCTATCGCCGCCGCAAGTGGCGCAACACAATATTTGTCTCCCTCGCCATAGCCTCGACCGTGTTTGGCCTGCTATGGCTCGCCTGGATTCTGACGACGCTCCTGTTCAACGGTATAGGCGGACTGCAACTCGATCTTTTCACCAAAATGACACCGCCTCCGGGCGCCACGGGCGGTCTTCTCAATGCCATCGTTGGCAGCCTCATCATGATCGTGCTGGCCGTCCTCATCGGCACGCCGATCGGCATTCTTGCGGGCACTTATCTGGCCGAGTATGGGCGTCACACGCGTATTGCCATTATAATTCGTATACTGAACGATATTTTGCTCAGCGCGCCATCCATTGTCGTCGGCTTGTTCATTTATGAATTGTTTGTCCTCACCATGGGTCATTTTTCGGCCATTGCAGGGGCTTTTGCGCTGGCAATCATCGTGATTCCGGTGGTGGTGCGGACGACCGAAAACATGTTGCGCCTGATACCGGACACGTTGCGGGAGGCAGCCTCCGCGCTGGGCGCACCCGCGTTCCATGTCATTCGCCTCGTAACATGGCAGGCTGCCAAGGCAGGCATCGTGACAGGCGTCCTGCTTGCCATTGCCCGCATCAGTGGCGAGACGGCACCACTGCTTTTCACAGCTCTCAATAATCAGTTCTGGAGCACGAGCCTGTTGAAACCCATGGCAAGTCTGCCAATCATCATTTTCCAGTTTGCCATGAGTCCCTATGAAGAATGGCACCGCTTGGCCTGGGCAGGTGCGCTTCTCGTCACGCTCACCGTCCTCGGGTTGAATATTCTGGCGCGCATCTTAAGCGCCAGAAAGCATTAAACAGGGAAGGGACAAGCCATGAATGACACATCGCCTCCGCCGCGCACCAGCCTGCAAATGGACAAGATGATCTTCAAGGTGAGTCCGGTTGAAAACCCGATCATCAAGATTGCGATCAATGACTTGTCCTTCTATTACGGGCAGAACAAGGCTTTGCTCAACATCACGTTGCCGCTCTATGAAAATCAGGTCACCGCATTCATCGGTCCATCCGGTTGTGGCAAATCAACCCTGCTGCGAACACTCAATCGCATCTATTCGCTTTATCCCGATCAGCGCGCAGAAGGCGAGGTATTGCTCGACGGCGTCAATATTCTGGATCAGGACGTCAATCTGTTACGCTCGAAAATCGGTATGGTTTTCCAGAAGCCCACGCCATTTCCCATGTCGATATTCGACAATATCGCCTTCGGCATGCGTTTGTATGAACGGTTGTCAAAGTCGGAACTGGCCGACAGGGTTGAAGATGCCCTGCGTCGCGCCGCTTTATGGAATGAAGTTAAAAACAAGCTCCATGAAAGCGGTCTCAGTCTCTCAGGCGGACAGCAGCAAAGGTTATGCATCGCTCGATCCGTTGCGACCCGGCCTAAAGTCATCTTGCTCGATGAGCCATGCTCCGCACTTGATCCGATTTCAACAGCCAAGATCGAAGAACTGATCGAGGAATTGTCGGACGAATATACCATCGTGATCGTCACGCATAACATGCAGCAGGCTGCCCGCGTCTCACAGCACACGGCATTCATGTTGCTGGGACAGTTGGTTGAGTTCAGCCAAACCAGCAAACTGTTCATGGAGCCACAGGAAGAGCGGACCAAAGACTATATTACCGGCCGTTTTGGTTAGCCTGAGCCCGCTTGCAACGGGTCCGTGACTGGCCCTAGCATATTGCCGAATGGTGCAACCCACGATCCCGAGAGCATATCGCTGTGAAAATTCTGGCTATAGAAGATGATGGGGACACGCTGGAGCATATTTCCAAGGGATTAGGTGCGCTCGGTCACACGGTTGACGGCATTGGCGATGGACAAGCCGGGCTCGATCTCTCCCAAAACTGGCAATATGACGTCATCATCCTGGATCGGATGCTGCCAAGTTTGGACGGCATGGAGGTCCTGCGCAAGATGCGCGCCGCTGGAAATAAGGCTCCTGTCCTGTTTCTGACCGCTTTGGGTGGGGTGAGCGAACGCGTCATGGGGCTCGAAGCCGGGGCGGATGATTATCTCGTCAAACCTTTCGCTTTCTCCGAACTTGCCGCCCGGGTGCATGCCCTGGCGCGACGCCCCGTTCTCGTTGAAGCAGCAAAACAGCTCGTCGTGCATGATCTTGAAATGGACCTGCGCCGTCGCAGTGTTCGACGTGGCGACAAGCTCATTGAACTGCGGCCGACAGAGTTCAAGATCCTCGAATATCTGATGCGAAACTCGCCCCATGTGGTGACGCGCGCCATGTTGCTGGAGCATGTCTGGGGCTATGGATTCGACCCTAAGACAAAAATGATCGAAACCAATATGAGTCGCCTGCGCACCAAGATCGACAAGGATTATGACCTGGCGCTCATCCATACGATTCGGACGGCTGGATATAGTCTTTATGCAGAAGAATAATCTTCTGAGATCGGCCGGCTTTCGATATACCCTCGTCTATACGGCACTCTTCGTTATTTCCACAATTGTGCTTCTCGGGACGCTTTACACCTATGAGATTCAGTTCATCCGCCGCGATGGCGATGCGCGTGTAGATGGGCGGGTCGTCGGACTCGTCAGCGAGTACAAGCGCGGCGGTGTTGAGTTGGTGCGAGATGATATCGAGGCCCGCCTCAGATCGCAGGTTGGCCGCCACAGCATTTACCGGTTAACCGACAATAAGGGAAAAATCATCGCCGGTAATCTGCCGATGATCCACTTGCCCATGGGGCGCACCGAACTCAGAATTTCAGACGAAGATTCATCCAGAGACGCAACAACACCCTTGCGTATCAGAACAGTCAGACTGAACGATGAAGCCATCTTGAGCGTCGGCGTCGAACTCGCCCAGCTTGACTGGATCGGTCAGCTCTTGCGCCGTGCAGCTTTTGGCATGTTTGCAGGATCGCTTCTGTTGGGCGGACTGGTTGGCGCCACCATGACGCGACGCCTGCTCAGCCGCATCGAAGGCATCAATGCCACCGTGAACGACATCATGAATAGCCGCTTTGACCGTCGTGTCAAAACATCGGGAACGTCGGACGAGCTTGATCAGCTCGCAATGGGCATGAATGCCATGCTTGATCGCATAGTTGATCTCATGGCCAATCTGCGCGATGTGGCAAATAACATCGCGCATGATTTGCGCACCCCCCTCAGTCGTCTGGGTCGAAGGCTGGAAGAGGCGCTGAATGAAAGCACCAGCGATACACCAGGCGCCCTCGCCATCGAGGCGGCAATCGGCGAATGCAACGACATCATTGATACGTTCAATGCCATCTTGAGCATCACGCAAATTGAAAATATCTCCCCGGATGCCATATTTAGCGATGTCAGTCTCGCGGAAGTCTTGACAACCATCGAGGACAATTACGCCCCGCTCCTGGAAGACGAGATGCGCCCGTTTTCACTCTCCATTGGGGAGGATATAATCATTCGCGGCGAACGGGCGATGCTGCTGCAACTTCTGGCAAATCTGGTCGAGAACGCCATGAAGCATACGCCGCCGGGAACGCCTGTCCGTCTCTCACTTGAGCGGCATCAAGGCCGGGCCCGCCTGTGTGTGGAAGATCGTGGTCCCGGCATCCCTCCGCATGCCCATGACAAAGTCTTTGAGCGGTTTTTCCGCCTGCAGAGCAGCCGCTCAACCATGGGCAGCGGCCTGGGCATGAGTTTTGTTGCCGCCATTGCGAAATTGCACAAGGCTGACATCCGGCTTGAGGATGCCAATCCCGGTTTGCGTGTGGTCGTTGATTTTCCGATTTGACAAGGCGGTGTTCAATTCCGGGAGGCTGGCGCCATCAAAGAGCATTTACAAGCCCCGCCGGATCAAGGCAGCATCAATCTGTATCAGGCTGATTGATCTCAGCTGTTGCTCATGAGGGAGTTGCTGTGTCAGACCTTCACGATCAGGCCCGAAACCTTCCCTGCTGGTCGAGCAAGGTCAGCCCTGTGCCATTGAGCGGTGGCATCACCAATGTCAATTTTCTGGTCGAGGATGCAGGCCGCAAATATGTAGTGCGCATCGGGGACGACAGGCCCATTCATCAGATCATGCGGTTTAACGAACTGGCTGCCGCCCGCGCCGCCGCGCAGGCAGGTATTTCACCTGCCATTCACTTCCATCAGCCCGGCGCCCTTGTCATCGACTATATCGAAGGCAAGACACTGACCGCCCCGGATATTCGTGATCCCGCCATGCTGATGCGCATATTGCCGTTATTGCGCCGCTGCCATCGTGACGTTCCGGCCTATTTGCGAGGCCCTGTTCTCATGTTCTGGGTCTTTCACGTGATCAGGGACTATGGCTGGAGCCTGAAGGCGGCATCCAGTCGGTATGAGGCCATATTGCCCACACTCCTTGAAAACGCCTCGCGTCTTGAGGTGGCAATTGGCGCCAGCGAAATTGTCTTCGGGCATAATGATCTTCTCGCCGCCAATTTTATCGATGACGGCAGCAGGCTTTGGCTCATTGATTGGGACTATGCCGGTTTCAACAATCCGCTCTTTGATCTCGGCGGTTTGGCTTCCAACAACGAGCTTTCCCCCGCACAGGAAGATTGGCTGTTGGAAAACTACTTCCAGACGCCGATGACATCGCCATTGCGTCGCCGCTATCAGGCCATGAAATGCGCTTCGCTGTTGCGTGAGACAATGTGGAGCATGGTATCAGAGGTCCACTCCACCATAGATTTCGACTATGCGGCCTATACCACCGAGAATTTGTCGCGGTACAAAGCGGCATATGAAGCCTTTCTTGAGAATTGAAAATCATGCGCGAGTTACCGACGACGGCAAAGGCTGTGATTATCGGCGGCGGCATTGTTGGCTGTTCCACCGCCTACCATCTGGGCAAGCTGGGATGGACGGATACGGTTTTGCTCGAACGCAAGAAACTGACATCCGGAACGACATTCCATGCCGCGGGCCTTGTCGGCCAATTGCGCACCAGCGCCAACATCACGCAGCTTCTCGGCAATTCAGTCGAACTCTATAAGCGGCTGGAAGAAGAGACAGGTCTTGGCACCGGCTGGAAAATGAATGGCGGCCTGCGCCTTGCCTGCAATGAAGAACGCTGGACGGAGGTCAAACGCCAGGCCACAACGGCACATTCCTTTGGTCTTGAAATGCATCTCTTGACGCCCAAGGAAGCGCAGGATCTCTGGCCGTTGATGCAGGTCGATGATGTGGTTGGCGCGGCCTTCCTGCCAACCGATGGTCAGGCCAATCCCTCTGACATCACGCAGGCGCTGGCGCGCGGGGCGCGTATGTCGGGCATCAAGATTTTTGAAGACATGCCCGTTCTCTCGATTGATGTGCAGGATGGACGCATTCGCGGCGTGATCACAGCCGAAGGCCGTATTGATTGCGCGATCGTGATTTGTTGCGCCGGTCAGTGGACGCGTGACCTGGCTGCGACTGTTGGCGTCAATGTGCCACTCGTCTCGGTTGAGCATCAATATATGGTCACCGAGAAAATTCCGGGCGTGACCTCAAATCTGCCAACCCTGCGCGATCCTGATCGTCTGACCTATTACAAGGAAGAGGTCGGCGGTTTGGTCATGGGCGGATATGAGAACAATCCGATCCCCTGGGCAATTGATGGTATTCCGGACGGGTTCCACTACACGCTCCTCACGTCGAACTTCGATCACTTTGAGCCGATCATGGAGCTGGCGCTGGGGCGCGTACCGGCTTTGCAAACCGCAGGCATAAAAACACTTATCAATGGGCCTGAGAGTTTCACGCCTGACGGCAATTTCATTCTGGGTGAAGCGCCCGAACTGAAAAACTTTTTTGTCGGCGCGGGGTTCAATGCGTTTGGCATTGCCTCAGGCGGCGGCGCGGGTCAGGCGCTTGCCGAATGGGTTGTCAAAGGCGAAGCGCCTTATGACCTTTGGCCTGTCGATATTCGACGTTTCGGTCGCCCGCATTTTGATACCGACTGGGTGCGCACGCGTACGCTCGAAGCCTATGGCAAGCATTACACGATCGCTTGGCCCTTTGAGGAGAACAAGAGCGGACGTCCCTGCCGTCGCTCACCGCTATTCGACCGGCTCAAGGCGCAGGGCGCCTGCTTTGGCGAGAAGCTGGGATGGGAGCGACCAAACTGGTTTGCCGATCAGGCCGCGGGTGAAGCGCCGGAGGACATCTATAGCTATGGTCGTCAGAACTGGTTTGGCGCTGTCGGTCGCGAGCACAGGGCGGCGCGCGAAAAGGTTGTGATTTTCGATCAGACATCCTTCGCCAAATTTACGATCAAGGGTCCTGATGCCGAGGCGGCGCTGAACTGGATCTGCGCCAATGACGTTTCAAAGGTCCCGGGACATCTGACCTATACACAGATGCTCAATGACCGGGGTGGCATTGAATGCGATCTCACCGTTGCGCGTGTGGCCGAAAACGAATTCTACATCGTCACTGGCACAGGCTTTGCGACGCATGATTTCAACTGGATTGAACGCAATATTCCTGCCGGGCTTAATGCACAGCTTGTTGATGTCACATCATCTAATGCCGTTCTTGCGCTGATGGGGCCCCATGCGCGCGATGTGTTGCGGGCCGTGACGCGTCATGATGTGTCGAATGCCAGTTTCCCTTTTGGGCGCGCTCGCCATATCGGCATTGCAGGCTGTCCCGTGCTGGCGCTGCGTGTCACCTATGTTGGTGAATTGGGCTGGGAGCTGCATTTGCCGGTGGAATATGCGGTCAATGTCTATGAGGCCCTGATGAAGGCAGGTGAAAAATACGCCATCACCAATGCGGGCTATCGCGCCATTGAATCACTGCGTCTGGAGAAAGGCTATAGGGCCTGGGGTGCGGATATCGGACCCGATCACACCCCCTTCGAGGCAGGGCTCGGTTGGGCCGTCAAGCTCTCCAAGGGTATCGATTTCAAGGGTCGTGAAGCGATGCTTGAACAAAAGAAGAATGGCGTCAAAAAGCTGCTTGCCTGTTTCACGCTTGACGGACCTGAGACCATTCTGCTGGGTCGCGAAACCATCTATCGCAATGGCGAGCGCGTCGGCTGGCTATCGAGTGGCGGCTATGGCTATACACTCAATCAATCCATCGGCTATGGCTATGTGCGCTGCAAGGATGGCGTTGATGCCGATTACGTCATGAGCGGTTCTTATGAATTGGAAGTGGCAACGCAGCGCGTCGCGGCCATGGTTCATCTGGCACCGCTTTACGATCCCAAGATGGAGCGCATCAAGGCGTGAACCTGCGACAGATCAGCTATTTTCTCGCTGCCGCCGAAATGGAAAGTGTTTCCGGTGCTGCCAGGGAACTGGGTATTTCGCAATCTGCGATCACCTCTGCCCTTCAGGCTCTGGAGGCCGAGATGGGCGCGAGTCTGTTTGCACGCCACGCCAAGGGCATTCGCCTGACGCATGAGGGCCATCAATTTCTGGTCCATGCGCGCCGCATCATCTCTGCTGTTGCGGATGCGCGCCGCGCTGTCGGGTCGAGACCCGATGTCATGCAGGGCGATCTCAATCTGGGCGTCACGCGCATGGTGTCCGGCTATTATCTGGCGGAGCTTCTCGCTCGCTTCCGCCGTATCTTCCCCAAAATTGACGTTCATGTTGTGGAAGATGAGCGCACCTATCTGGAGCATCTTCTCGTCAATGGCGAGCTGGATGTCGGTCTGGTGCTGGTCTCCAACTTGCGTGACAGGCAGGCACTTGAATCGGAAATCCTGATCCGCTCACCCTCCCGCGTCTGGTTGCCAGCGGGTCACCCCCTGCTCACCCGGCATGTTCTCTCGCTTGCGGAGATGGAGAGTGAGCCGATGATCATGCTCTCGGTTGATGAATTGAGCGAAACGACGACGGCTTACTGGCATCAGGCGGGTTTGCGTCCGAGCACCGTGCTGACCACGGCTTCGGTCGAGGCGGTGCGTTCGCTTGTGGGCCTGGGCGTTGGGCTCGCCATTTTGCCCGATATGGCCTATCGGCCCTGGTCGCTGGAAGGAGACAAGCTCGAAGCCCGCGAACTTTCAAACACGATCCCGACAATAGATGTTGGTCTCGTTTGGCGCCGGGGCGCACCCTTGCGGCCAACAGCGCGCCAATTCCTCGATATGTGCCGCGAGTTCACGCCCGCTGACGCAAGAAAGCGCCCTCTGGGCATCTGACACTGGAGATATCTGATTTTCAGATGGCAGGTGCCAGAATTTCCGATTTTCAATTGCCGACGCTCTGCCCTAGCATTCCTGATGAAGGCGGAACAGGGGCTGTTTCAATCGGGGCTTAGAGCACAAGTGTCTGATTTCATGAGATTTTTGTTCGGAAAACGCCGCCGCGACAGCGCGCCAGCAGCGAGCGCGCTCGCCCCCTCAGAACCAGTCAGGGAGACAAAATTGACCAGCGCAGTGCAAACCAGGCTCCTGATTGACGGCCAGTTCGTCGATGGCCAAGGCCCCGGCGAAGATATTCTGAACCCGGCGACGGGTGACTTGATCCTCAAATTGCCCTCTGCCTCTCAGGACCAGATTGACAAGGCCGTCGCTGCTGCCGGCCGCGCCTTTGAGGGCTGGTCGCGCACGACGCCGGGCGAGCGTGCCGGTCTGCTGCTCAAGCTCGCAGACCGTATTGAGGCCGAGGCAGAATCATTTGCGCGTCTCGAAAGTGACAATTGTGGCAAGCCCTATGCGCGCGTCCTGGCCGATGAAATCCCGGCCGTTGTCGATTGTTTCCGTTTTTTCGCGGGTGCCGCCCGCACCATGCATGGCAGCTCGGCCGGCGAATATCTGACCGGTTTCACCAGCATGATCCGGCGCGACCCTATCGGGGTTGTCGCGTCGATTGCGCCATGGAACTACCCGTTGATGATGGCGGCATGGAAACTCGCCCCCGCGCTCGCTGCGGGCAATTGCGTGGTCCTCAAGCCATCCGAGCAAACGCCGCTCACGGCTCTCAAACTCGCAACAATCCTTGCCGATATTTTCCCGACGGGGGTGTTCAATCTGGTCACGGGCCGCGGCGAATCCGTTGGTTCCCATCTCGTGTCGCATCCGACTGTTCGCATGGTGTCGGTCACAGGCGATATCGCCACGGGCCGCAAGGTGCTTGAAGCCGCCAAGGCGACCATCAAACGCACGCATCTGGAATTGGGCGGCAAGGCACCGGTCATTGTTTTTGATGACGCCGATATTGAAGCGGTCGTCGAAGGCGTTCGCACTTTTGGTTATTACAATTCCGGACAAGACTGCACGGCCGCTTGCCGCATTTATGCAGGTCCCAAGGTCTATGAAAAATTAACCGCCGATCTCGCCAGCGCCGTATCAACCATCAGGTATGGCACGCCTGATATGGCGGATGTCGAAATCGGACCACTCATCAGCGAGCGTCAACGCACACGCGTTGCGAGCTTTGTTGAGCGTGCCCGTGCTCAAAATCACATTGAAGTCGTGACGGGCGGCAAACAGGGCACGGGCGCTGGCTTCTTCTATGAACCAACGGTCATTGCGGGCGCCTTGCAATCTGACGAAATTGTTCAGCGCGAAGTATTTGGGCCAGTCGTGTCCGTCACGCGCTTTAGCGATGCGGACGAAGCGATCAATTGGGCCAATGATTCCGAATATGGCCTTGCTTCATCTGTTTGGACGAAAGACATCGGCAAGGCCATGCAGGCCGCCAGTCGTCTCCAATATGGCTGCACCTGGATCAATACCCATTTCATGCTCGCCAATGAAATGCCGCATGGCGGCTTGAAGCAATCGGGCTATGGCAAGGATCTCTCTGGTTATGCACTGGAAGATTATTCAGTCGTCCGCCATGTCATGATCAAGCACTGAGGGGCCGGGTATTTGGATCAGGCAGCGATCATGCCCGACACGTCAAAGCCCGCTTCGGACGCGGGCAAGGCAATTGTTCGCCTGAGCAACGTGCGGAAAACCTATCGTCATGTTGTGGCAGTCGAGCGTGTTGATCTCGATATCCGGCGCGGCGAGTTTTTCACGCTGCTTGGGCCTTCAGGGTCTGGCAAAACCACCACACTGCGACTGATCGCTGGCTTTGAAACGCAAGATACGGGCGTAATTGAACTCGATGGGAAAGATGTTTCGTCCCTGCCTCCCTTTGAGCGTGACATCAACACGGTGTTTCAGGATTATGCGCTTTTCCCGCATATGAGCGTGGGCGAGAACATCGCTTACGGTCTTGAGGCAAAGCGCGTCCCGAAAATTGAACGCGAGCGACGCACGCAAGAAGCACTCGCCATGGTGCGACTGGAAAGTTTTGGCAATCGCAAGCCGGCACAATTGTCGGGTGGACAGCGCCAGCGCGTTGGCCTCGCTCGTGCCATCGTCAATCGTCCCTCTGTTCTCCTGCTTGATGAACCGCTCGGCGCGCTGGATCTCAAGCTCAGGCAGGAAATGCAATATGAATTGAAGCGCATCCAGGCAGAGGTCGGGATCACATTCATTTATGTGACTCACGATCAGGAAGAAGCGCTGACCATGAGTGATCGGATCGCGGTTTTCGAGGGCGGCCGCATCGCTCAGATCGGCACGCCGGAAGATGTCTATGAGCGACCTGCCAATGAGTTTGTGGCGGGTTTTGTTGGCACGTCCAACATTCTCAATCGCCAGGGCAGGCGCGTGCTGGTGCGCCCTGAAAAAATTCAGGTTCTGGCGGCGGACGCGATGGTGGAGAGCGCAATGCGTTCCGAGCCGGGTCGTGTCAAGTCGATTGTCTATGTCGGTATGTTCACGCGCCTTGTCATTGAGCTCGCTGAC
Organism: uncultured Alphaproteobacteria bacterium; assembly: GCA_963696585.1. Lineage (GTDB taxonomy): Bacteria > Pseudomonadota > Alphaproteobacteria > Parvibaculales > Parvibaculaceae > Parvibaculum. The sequence goes on along the minus strand of CAVOKW010000021.1, from coordinate 14,654 downwards.
AAGACGGAGATTTTGGCCGTTCGCCAGAATCTGAACCGGTATCGGAAGGGCGAACACGAAGAGACGGGACAGTCTGTTCTCGTTGCCTGGCATCCGGAGAATGAGTTCGAGCTTCCACGCAACCAATAGGAAAGGCGGGAGACAATATGACGCACAAGCTATCGAAGATTCTGGCCACAGGCGCGGCGCTGACGGCGCTGGCGGGCTTTTCTCTCTCGGCGCTGGCCGAACCGGCGGCGCCGAATTATCCCAAGACGATTGGCGCAGGCGAAGGCCAGCTCAACATCGTTTCATGGGAAGGTTACGCACAGGACGATTGGGTGCTGCCTTTCGAAAAAGAGACAGGCTGCAAGGTCAACCGCAAATATGCCGGCTCGTCCGATGAAATGGTCGCGCTGATGCGCTCAGGCGGTGGCGCTGAATATGATCTCGTTTCAGCTTCAGGTGATGCCTCTCTACGCCTCATCTATGGCGGCGATGTGCAGCCCATCGATGTAAGCCTCATTCCCGACCACAAGAACTTCATCGAAGAACTCAAAGCCCCCGACTACAACACCATGAATGGTGTTCATTACGGTATCTCCTATGAATGGGGCCCGAACGTCCTTATCTGGAATACCGCCAAGGTAAAAACCGCGCCGACAAGCTGGGCCGCACTTTATGACCCAGCCAATAAGGGCAAAATCACAGTGCCAGACAATCCGATCCAGATTGCTGATGCTGCACTTTTCCTGATGGCGACAAAGCCTGCCCTCGGTATTAAAGATCCTTATGAACTGAATGCGGCACAGCTTGATGCTGTGGCTGAGCTGCTCAAGGCACAACGTCCGCTTGTCAAAAAATATTGGGCGCTTGCCTCGGATGAAATCGAACTCTTCAAAAACGGTGACGTAACGCTTGGCGCGGGCTGGCCTTATCAGACCAACACGCTCAAGGCCGATGGCGCGACCGTCGAAGATACGGTGCCGGTGGAAGGTGCCACAGGCTGGGCAGATAGCTGGATGCTGTCTGCCAAGTCGGCGCATGTAAACTGCGCTTATAAGTGGATGGCCTATGTCTCAACGCCAGATGTTCAGGCGCAGCAGGCAATCTATTTTGGTGAAACACCCGCCAATCCGCTGGCTTGCCCGATCATGGACAAGCTTGATGCGGGCTCCTGCAAGAAATATCACCTCGACGAGGCGGCAACCTATCTTCAGAAAATCAAGTTCTGGAAAACACCGCAGCAGGCCTGTGGCGATGGCGCAAATGATTGCACCAGCTACACGACCTGGCAGCAAAAATGGCAAGAGATCAAAGGGTGATCTCTGCCACATCCATAAATGCGAAAAAGCCGGACCATCAGCAATCAATGGTCCGGCGCTTTTCGACGCTACTCTGGGCGAGGCCGGGGCTGGGTTTGGGGCTGTTGCTCGCACCGCCGCTTGGCTGGTTCCTGCTGATCTATCTCGCGGCGCTGGCGGCGCTCTTCATTTCAGCTTTCTGGACGGTGAACGGTTTTACAGGCGAAATCGAACACAACTGGACGCTGCAAAATTTCACAACCATTCTGCAAAGCGAAACTTATCGGCGCATCGCGCTCCGCACCATTGGCATGGCAGCACTCGTTTCAATCACCGACATCATCCTCGCTTTCCCATTCGCCTATTTCATGGTGCGCATAGCCGGTCCGCGGCTTCGCGTGGCGCTGTTCACATTGGTTCTCTTGCCGCTTTGGACGAGCTATCTCGTGCGCGTGTACGCATGGCGACTCATTCTTTCGCATGACGGCGCACTCAATTGGAGCCTGCAACAACTCGGACTGCCAGTGCTTGATATTGGCTACACAAATTGGGCCATGTGGATTGTCTTCAGTTATATCTGGCTCCCCTTCATGATCATGCCGATCTATGCGGCTATCGAGCGCATTCCCGGTTCTCTGCTTGAGGCGTCACAAGACCTCGGCGCACATGGGTTCCGCACATTCCGGAAGGTGATTTTGCCGATGTCGCTACCGGGCATTGTCGCGGGCAGCATCTTCACCTTTTCGCTGACATTGGGCGATTACATCACACCGGTGCTGGTCGGCGGACCGGGTTCTGATTTCATCGGCAATGTTGTCTATGCCAATGTCGGCATCGCCAACAACATTCCCTTCGCTGCCGCCTATGCAACCATTCCTCTCCTTGTCATGGGTATCTACCTCATGGCGGCGCGCCGCACTGGCGCCTTCGACGTGATGTGAGGGCATGATGGAAAGCCGGACACTACGCATCGCGCTGGGCCTCTGGGTGGGATTTGTCTTGCTGTTTCTGTTCATTCCCATCGCACTGATATTTGTTTACGCCTTTAACGCGTCAAACATTCAGAGCTGGCCGATTCCAGGTTTTACGCTCCAGTGGTTTTCATCCGCCTGGGAAAATCGGGAAATCAGAACGGCCATGATGCTCTCACTCAAGGCGGGTCTGGTGGCAACGCTTATTGCTGTTGTGCTCGGCACAGCCTCAGCCTTGGCCGTGCATCGTTACGCGTTCCGCGGGCGTGATGGCGTTTCATTCATGCTCGTTCTGCCGATTGCCTTGCCCGGTATTATCACCGGTATGGCGCTGAGTTCATTCTTCGTCTTCTGGGAAACGGGCCTGTCCTACTGGACCATCGTCATCGGTCATGCGACTTTCTGCATTGTCATCGTCTACAACAATGTGATTGCGAGATTGCGCCGCATACCGGCCTCGCTTGAGGAAGCATCCATGGACCTCGGCGCTGATGGCTGGATGACGTTCCGGCGTGTCACGCTGCCGATGATGTCGACAGCGCTGGTGGCTGGCGCGTTGCTCGCCTTTGCGCTCTCCTTTGATGAGGTCATCGTCACGACCTTCACCGCCGGATCACAAAATACATTGCCGCTCTGGATCTTTGGTGCCATTCGCCTCGGTCAAAAACTGCCAGAGGTGAATGTGGTCGTGGTGTTTGTGATGGCTGTTACATTCCTTCCCGTCTTGATCGCTTATCGATTGATGGATCAATCCGGTCCGGGGCCGAGCAAATAGCTCTCGCTTAGGCCTGTGGCTCTACATCCACTTCAACGACGAGCTTCTGCGATCCGCCACCAATCAGCACGCCACGCATCGGGCTGACATCATCATAGTCGCGCCCCCAGGCCAGTGTCACAAGATCGGTTGATCCGGGCCGTCCATTGGTCGGATCAAGATCAAGCCACGTGTCACCGCCACACCAGACCGAAAGCCAGGCATGAGAAGCATCCGCACCGATCAATCGCTTCTTGCCCGGCGGGGGGACAGTTCGCAAATAACCGCTGACATAGCGCGCCGAAAGATGCATGGCGCGCAGCGCGCCAATCGCCAGATGAGCAAAATCCTGACAGACCCCACGTTTGTTCTGGATCACTTCAGCCAGAGGTGTCGCGATTGTTGTGGCGACGGGATCAAAAACAAAATCCGAATGAATGCGACAGATGAGATCATGGGCCGCTTCTGCTATGGGCCGCCCCGGCGCGAATGAGGGCAAGGCATAGTCGCGCAATTGCGGCAAGGGCGGGATCATGGTCGAGGCAAAGCTGAAGAGATTGGCATTCTTGGCGTCAAGCCGGAGCGCATTGCGTATGTCCCCGGCCACCACTTCCCATGCGGGTGTGGTCCTGTAGTCGGGCATGGGCCGCTCTGAAACTTCGACATCGAAATCAACACCAATGACGAGAAGGTCATGTGGTGTTTCAAGTGCAACATAGGTCACAGGATTACCGAAGAAATCCAGATGCGTCGCAAGCGTATCGGGTCTGGGCTCAATCGCAATGCGGTTGAGATGTATTTTCTGCCAGGCAAGCGGGCGCGGATCGAGATGCAGCACATGCTGGGCATGCTGGATCTTGCTGCTATAGGTGCAAGTCGTTTTGTGCCGGATGCGATACCGGATCGAGGATGATTGCGATGAGGTCTGTTTGAGAAAAGGCATCAATCAGGCCTGTCGCGCCAGCGCATGGGTAAAATAGGCCTGCGTCAAAAGATCGGAAATCTCCGGCAAGATGCGATCAATCTCGTCAAAGGCATGCCGCATCGTGTCCTGCATGTCGATTTCATCGTCCCCCAGAGGCCGCACCACACATGCTTTGCTCGCCGCCGTGATACTGGCGCCGACAAGGGCATGTGCCTGATCGGCAAGATCACGCGCCTTGTTGACCTGCGATTGGGGTGATCCGGCTTCACCTTCAGATTGGGGCAGGGCAAAGAGATGATAGGAAAGCATGTTGAACTGATAGCTCAGGCTGCGCGGATCATCTTCCTGTGCGAGCACGGCTTCGAGCACACGACGACGATCAAGCCTGCCCGACACGGCAGGCGCCACACGCGCCCCGGCAAGCGCAACAATCGCCCGCAAATGCCGTCCCTCGCTCACACGCCGCTCCGGTTCACCAAGCGTTGCGATGTCGCCAGACATATGCCGCACCATGCTGACAAGATGCATGGCGCGTTCCAGTCGCTTGCCGATTTCATAAAAGCGCCAGCCATCATTGCGCGGCATGGATTCGTCAATGGCGCCGGTCAGCGAAGCCCCCAGCATGACAAGCTCGTCAAGCCGAAGCACGATCTGCACAGGTGTGGGCCGCATTTCGGCCGATCCAGCCTGCCAGCCAAAGGCGCTGACAGCGCGCCAGCAATCAATTGGCAACCGGTCGCGTACATGACGCGCGGCAATGGTGAGTTGCCCCAGCATGGCGCGAATACCGGCCGGATTATCCGTGCCCGATATCGCCTTTTGCACCTGTTTCAGAATGACGGAGGGCAGGATGTCCTGATCTTCAGGCAGGGGCAGCAGAAAGAGCCATGCCGCGAAATTGACGAGCGGCTCTGCATCCTGAGGCGTCCAGCCCCGCGCCGGGTCGGTCAGGCCCGTTACCAGCGTGCGCAACAAACGCACCGCGCCATCCGTGCGCTCAGCGTAACGCCCCATCCAGTAGAGGCTGTCAGCAGCGCGGCTGGGTAATTGTTCAAGCGCGGCGCGTCGTGTCGCGGCCTCAGGCAGCTCAATCACGTTGGAGCCGCCGCCGCGTCGCGTGACCACGGAAACCTGATCCGACAAAACCCACGTGTCCTTGCTGCCGCCACCTGACTGCATGGACACGATCGGCGGGCCACCGGCGCGCGAACTGCGCGTCAGTCCGCCCGGCATGACAACAAAGCCATCAGGTCCATGCGCCACATAAACGCGCAAGGAAATCGAGCGTGGTTCCAGATGATCCTGATTCCAGATGGGCGCTTGCGAAAGCGACAGACGTTCCTGTCCGACATAGGCAAGCCGATTGTCGTTGATGCGTTTGGCAAAAGCCTCACGCGCGCCCGGCGATAGTTCGGCAGGAAACACAGGCTGCGAATTAAGAGTCGAGAATGCGGGCTTGATCACCAGTCGGTCAAGATTGGCAAGCACATGCGCACATTCGCTATCGCCCCCGCACCACCAGCTTGCCAGATCGGGGAGCAGCAATTCCTCGCCAAGCAAGGCACGCGACAGGACGGGCAAAAACGGCTTGAAGACCATCGCCTGCAAAACGCCTGCACCCGGCGCATTGGCAACAACCACATGACCCGCGCGAATGGATTCAAGCAGGCCGGCAACACCAAGCGCGCTGTCATGGCGTAATTCCAGGGGATCGCAAAAGCTGTCATCCACACGGCGCAAGATGACATCGACGGGCTCAAGCGCACTCACCGTTTTGATGTAAACGCGGCGGTCCCGCACAGTGAGATCAGCGCCCTCGACAAGCGTGATGCCGAGATGGCCTGCCAGAAACAGATGTTCAAAAAAAGTTTCGTTATAAGGACCTGGCGTCAACAGCACGATGCGTGGGGCGCCATTGTCCTTGCGCGAGGGGGAGGCGAGCTCGGCCAGCCCCTCATGCAGCGCCGTGAAGAAGGGTGCAAGCGGCGCAATCTTTTGATCGGAAATGCAATCAGCCAGAACGCGGCTCACGACGCTGCGATTTTCCAGCGCATAACCAGCGCCGCTTGGCGCTTCCGTGCGGTCGGCGATCACGCGCCACTGACCATCGGGGCCGCGCGCCAGATCAACGGCTGAAAGATGCAGATAAATGCCGCCTTGTGGTTTCAGCCCGTGACAGCTGCGCAGAAAACCCGGATTGGCAGCCAATGCAGCGGGCGGCAGCAAACCTTCCGTGATAATGCGCTGCGCGCCATAAATATCATCGAGCAACAGGTTGAGGAGGCGCGCCCGCTGGGCGACACCCGCCTCGATTGTCGCCCATTCAGCGGCAGGAATCACAAGCGGCACTATGTCGAGCGGCCAGATCCGTTCGCCGCTTTGCGGGTCGTCATAGATACGATAGGTGACATCGTTCTGGCGCAACAGGCGGCTGGATTCTTCACCGCGCTGGGCCATGTCGCTCACACCAAGCGGCGCCAGATGGGCAAGCAGCTGTTGCCAGTGCTCACGCACCTTGCCCTGCGTGTCGATGGCCTCGTCAAAGCTGATCGATCCCGGCAAGGGCGCATAGCCCGGCAGGCCCGCCTCGCCAAAGAGCGAGGCTTGCGGGTTGGAGGGGCCGACCGGGCGGCGTGGATCAAACGAGTCAGACACGTCGCAAGTCTAGCGTGAAAGGAAAGTCAGGGTTAGGGCCCGTGTCATTTATCTCAAATGGCCCCGGTGTGTGGCCGGAAGCATGGAAGCGGGCCAGACGCCGTCCTTCAGCCTCATGGGCGTTGACGGGCGCCGTTTCAAAATTGCGCCCGCCCGGGTGACTGACATGATAGGTGCAACCACCGATTGAGCGGCCCGCCCAGCTATCCACGAGATCAAAAACCAGTGGCCCATGCGGTGGAATGGTGGGGTGCAGCGCCGAGGTTGGCTGCCAGGCGCGATAGCGTACACCCGCGACAAAGTCGCCATCAATGCCGGTCGGGCCAAGCGGCAGTTTCCAGCCATTACAGGTCACCGCGTGGCGGTCGCCGGTCATGCCGCGCACCCGGATTTGCAGGCGTTCGACAGAGCTGTCGACAAAACGCACCGCGCCGCCACCACCCGGCTCTTCGCCCAGCACATGCCATGGCTCCAGTGCGTGCCGGACCTCCAGATGCAAGCCTTTGATGGCAATGCTGCCATGCACGGGAAAGCGGAAATTGAGATGCGGCAGGAACCAGTTATCCTCAAAGGCAAAGCCTTCCTCGCGTAGATCGCTCAGGATGTCGCACATATCCTGCTCGATGAAATAAGGCAGCATGAAGCGATCATTCAGCTCGGTGCCCCAGCGCACAAGGCGGTTCCTGTAGGGCTTCTTCCAGAAGCGCGCAATCAGGGCCCGCAACAGCAATTGCTGGGCGAGACTCATCTCGGCATGAGGCGGCATTTCAAAGCCGCGAAACTCGACAAGTCCCAACCGTCCCGTCGATGAATCAGGCGAGTAAAGTTTGTCGATGCAGAACTCGGCGCGATGTGTATTGCCGGTCGAGTCCGTCAGAATATTGCGCAATGTCCGGTCAATGAGCCATGGCGGACAATGGGGGCCTGCGCGCTCGATTTCCTTGAAGGCAATCTCAAGTTCATAAAGCGAGTCATTGCGCGCTTCATCAATACGTGGCGCCTGACTGGTCGGTCCGATGAACAGGCCCGAAAAGAGATAGGACAAGGCAGGGTGGTTCTGCCAATAGGTGATGAGACTGCGCAGCAGATCAGGCCGCCTGAGAAAGGGACTGTCCGCTGGCGTTGCGGCGCCAACGACAAGGTGATTGCCGCCACCCGTGCCAACATGGCGTCCATCGACCATGAACTTCTCGGAGCAAAGACGCGACAGGCGAGCCTCCGCATAGACGGCCTGCGTGATATGACTCAACTCATCCCAGTTGGAGGCGGGATGAATATTGACCTCGATCACGCCGGGATCAGGCGTCACGGCAATCGAGTTGAGCCGCGGATCGCGCGGCGGTCCATAGCCTTCAATGATGACAGGCAGACCGGTCGCCACCGCGCTCGCCTCAATCACGCCAATGAGGTCAATATAGTCTTCGAGCAATTCCATGGGCGGCATGAAGATATAAAGGCGGCCATGACGCGGCTCGACGGTGAGTGCCGTTCGCACAATCCACTCAGCCGACTTGCCCATTTCAATGTCACCGCGTCGCAGCTCCGCCATCGGCGTTTGAATCTGGCGCTCGCCATCGGGTGTCGCGGTGACAATTGCCGCCTGTTCGGCGCCGGCCGGTTCCAGCGCCGTTTCGGGCCGTTTCATCGCGATGGTTGGTGCAATTTCACGCGGCTTCAGGGGCGCGCGCTGATCGAAGGGGTCTTGCGGAAAGAAATAGGGATAGTTTGCCGCATCCACCCAGGGCAGCGAAGGCAATGGCAGGCGATAGCCGATGGCGCTGTCGCCCGGCATCAGATACAGCCGCTCGCGCCTTGTCGGCCAGATGCTTGACTGCCAGACAGGACCGCTATCTTCATGCCGCCGCCCGATCGGCATGACAAAACCGCGCGGCACGTCAAGCCCCTGATCGAAGACACGGGCAAGTCTTGCGCGCTCCTCGGCATCGTCGAGCTTGCTATCGAGCGGATCAACATTGGCAGGCAGCAGGCTTTCCTTGCGCAGGTAATGCCAGGGATCTTCAAAGGCAGCGCGAATGGTTTCGCCCGACAGGCCGATGCGCCGGGCAATTTCAAGGATGAGACGCTCGGCATCCTCGGGCCCATAGCCATAGTCGCGATCTTCCCGCGCCAGAAATTCGCTGTTGGCCCAAAGCGCATGCCCGTCGCGCCGCCAATAACAAGTCAGCGCCCAGCGCGGCAGGCTCTCGCCCGGATACCATTTGCCCTGCCCGAAATGCAGCAGACCGCCCGGCGCAAAGCGCCGCATCAGGCGGTCCACAAGATCGGCTGCGATACGCCGCTTATGAGGACCAATGGCGGCCGTATTCCATTCCGCGCCATCCATGTCGTCGATGGACACAAAGGTCGGCTCGCCGCCCATGGTGAGGCGCACATCGCTTTCGGAAAGGACCTTGTCGACGGCTTGTCCAAGCGCATCAATCGCCGCCCATTGCTTGGGCGTATAGGGTTTTGTCGAGCGCGGCTGCTCGTCAATCCGCGTGACAAACATCTCGTGGCCGAAGGTAACGTCGCACGGATCAACGCCACCGCTTATCGGAGCAGCGCTTGAAGCATCCGGCGTGCAGGCCAGCGGGATATGGCCTTCGCCGGCCAGCAGGCCCGAGGTTGGATCAAGTCCGATCCAGCCCGCACCCGGCAGAAACACTTCGGTCCAGGCATGCAGATCGGTGAAATCGCGCTCCGGTCCGCTTGGTCCTTCAAGCGGTTTTTCATCGGCCACCAGCTGGATGAGATAACCCGAGGCAAATCGCGCCGCAAGACCGAGGTGACGCAGGATTTGAACGAGCAGCCAGGCGCTGTCGCGGCAGGAGCCGCGCGCCAGTCCCAGCGTTGTTTCGCAGGGTTGGATGCCGGGTTCAAGGCGGATCACATAGCCGATGCGCTCTTGCAGCTGCCGGTTGATGTCGATCAGAAAATCAATTGTCGCCTGCGGCGTCAGATCGATGCCGTCAAGGAGCTGCTGCAAAAGGGGCCCGGCCTCTTCCTTTTCAAGATAGGGCTTTAACTCATGCTCAAGCGCCGGTTCATAGCGGAAGGGGAATGACTCGGCGTTTTTTTCAAGAAAGAAATCGAACGGATTGATGATCGCCATCTCGGCCACGAGATCGACCTCAACGATGAACTCTTTCGTTTTTTCCGGAAAGACGAACCGCGCCAGATAATTCGACTGCGGGTCTTGCTGCCAGTTCAGAAAATGGGTTTTGGGCGTCACCCTGAGCGAATAGCTCAAAATCGGGGTGCGACAATGCGGAGCCGGCCTGAGACGGATGATCTGGGGGCCAAGATTGACCAGCCGGTCATAGTGATAAGTCGTTCGATGCGTCAGCGCGACCTGTATAGCCATTCCCGTCGATATGCCTTTCCTACCCGCATCCACTCCGGCTGCGGCATGTTCGATCAGGCTATGTTGCGCTGCAAAAGGGAGCTTGTCACCTGGCCTTTGAAACGGGCCCCGGGTGAGGGGCCTCAGGCCTTGCCGGAAGTATTGAAAGGCGGCTTTGCCTCAAGCTCGTGGAACGGATCAAAGCGGACGTCATCATCGCCCACGCCGTCAAACGGGTTCTCAAGCCGATCCTGGATATTGTCCAAGCCGACCAGCACACAGGCATAGGCAATGGCGACGCCATAACCGAACACGGCACCGCCCCTGTCGGCAATATCGGCATAAAACGGGGCATAAAGGATCGGGAAGAGATTGAGATAGATCTTGCTGAAGGCGCGCAGCGAGCCGGGTGTGCGATAGTCGGCAATCATCCGCACATGCTCGTAATTACTCATCATGTTCCAGAGGAAATTATTGATTCTGGATAACTCCGTGGAACCCAGGCCTGCATCGCGCAATGCCTCATGACTGCGCGAATAGTCGGAAAACACTTCATAAACGGTGAGCGATTTGGCCAGCCGATCTTGCGGCCTGGCTTTCAGGGCCTCACGAATGCCGGTATAAAGCCTCATCCCCATCTCACGCGCCCGCTCGGCATGGCTGCTGTCACTGTTCTTGATCCAGTCCCGATGGGCAAAATAGATCGACGCAATGCCGGCCCGCAACGAGGCAAGGCTCTGGAGAGCTTCCTCACGGCGCTGATAGGCCGCCCCGATCGAGAATACGATGGGGAAAACAATGGCCACGGCCACAAGGCTTGAGGGAAGATCGGAATGGATCGAATAGGCGATGCAATAATGCGTCGCGATCACGGCGAGCACCGCAATCAGCAAGACCTGAAAGTCGAATATTCTGAAGAATTGTCTCAAGAGATCCATCGCCAGCAATCAATTCGGAATAGCTCGGAATAGCAAGCGGTAAGCGTCGATTCCGCTTGCCTGTTCTTCGAAAATAACTCAGCCAGCCTTGTCCAGGGCCTTGCGCCGGGCGCCTTCGCAATCCTCACGCGTGAGCCCGAGCTCCTTGGTCATCTGCCAGATCAGATATTCCTCAAAATGATGCAGATTCCGGTCGGCCATTGACAATTCCCAAAGCATTTCAATGAGTTCCGACTTTTCTTGGGCATCGAAACCGTTGCGAATGCTGTCCAGCATGGCGAGGTCATCATGGGCCATCCTGTCTTCTTCTTCCGCCAACTGAACAAGGCTCTTGGCGGTTTCGTCATCCAGTCCGAACTTGCTGGAGATGATATTCAAAACGGCTTTGCGCTCGGCGGCGTCAAAGTCGCGGTCCAGCCGCGCCGCTTCCACGAGCAAAGCGGCGGCTGCCGCCTGCTTCCGGCTCGCACTCATCGCCTCGGCACCTTGTTCGCCACGTATCAAATTCAGGAATTTTTCGAGCATTTATGTCCCCGGGGAAGATGGGCCGGCCGCAGAGGGAACCAGCGGAAAATCCCGCAGAGAATTACGGTAATTGGTGTCAGTTTAGTGACACTCGGCAAGCAATCATTGGCGCATTAACCAGACATCAAGTTTATATGCATCTCCGCTGGATTCATGCCCACAATAATGGAGTATTAGCAGGGGGGTATGCTGCGGCGCTGATCAAGCGCGGCAGCAACGCCGGATTTGTCGTGTGGCAGGGGGAGCCTGGTGCGGAATGTCGCGCTATTGGCAGTGTTGGTCGTTGTGTCCGGTTGCAGCAGTCAGCTTGCAAATCCGTTGAGTGCCGCTGATTCCGCGACGGCCAGTGCGCAGAGTGACAACCTTCCTGCCAATGAGGCCTCGACCACGGGCAAGCCGGTCCCGGACAGCAAGCCGGCGACCCTGGTTCTGTCCGGCATCGTGCTGGAACGTGTTTCCAGGCTGCCTGATCCGACCCGGGTATCTGACGAAGACTTGCGCTCAGTCGCAAAGCCATTGATAGGCAAGCGCATCTCGGTCGAGGATTTGCGCCTCCTCGCTACAGCGATGGAGGGCAAATTCCGATCTGCCGGCTATCCCTATGCGCGTGTCATCCTGCCGCCGCAAAAAGTCGAAAACGGCCAGGTTCGTTTTACGGTGGTTGAGGGCTGGATCGAGAACAGCAAGGTTGTCGGCAAGGCGGGTACGGAAAAGGCCCAGGCCGAGCTGCGCCTGCACCAGCTCGACAAGACGGGTCCCATAGAAGTCGACGATATTGAGCGCATGGTGGCGTTGTTGCAGCGCGTACCAGGCTTGCAATCGCATGTTTCCATTGCCCGTGGCGGCTCTGGTCCCGGTGCCATGAAACTCATCGCTGAGGTCGACCGCAAGGCTCCCAAGTTTCTCCTCAATGTCCAGAATTTCGGGTCCCGCAGCCTCGGTCGCGAAGGTGCAACACTCTATGCCTCCATACCGGGAGCGGCGCCCTATGGCGATGAGATACAATTGGCTGGCTACAACACCTTCGACTACAAGGAACAGTCCAGCCTGCAGGCGATCTACCAGCGCGGTCTGACGCGTGATGGATTGACGGGTCGGCTCGCTGCCACCTATGCGCGCGCCAAGCCTTCAGGTCCGGTGGCCGCCCTGGGTCTGGCCTCTGAAAGCAAGACCTTTGATGCATCATTTGCCTATCCGCTCTACCTGCGCCGCAAGTCATCTCTCGATGCGTCTTTTGGTCTGGCCTATGCGGATTTTACGGGCGAGCTGTTTCGGGGCTCGGTTCCATTCAGCGATGACCGTACCCGTTCGCTTTATGTCGGTCTTGATGCCAAGACCAGGTTTCTGGGCTGGACGCTGGGTGGCGGCACGCAACTGCGCCGCGGGATTGATCTGTTCAATACAAGCAAGGCGGGTGAGTCAAATCTCGCCCGTCCGCAGGCCGAACCCGATGCCTTGATCACGCTCGCCAATCTGAATATCTCGGCCCCGGCATTTTATGGCATCCGTCTCAAGGCCCGCGCAGAGGGGCAATATTCCGCACGCCCCCTGATGGCTGTCGATGAGTTCTCATTTGGCAATTACACGATCGTGCGCGGGTTTGATCCGGGTGCGGCTGCGGGCGATAGCGCCGCTGCCGTCGCCCTTGATGCCAGTGCCCTGCGCCAGACATTCTGGGAACAGCGCCTTGGTGCCGAACTCATCGGGTTTTATGATGCCGGGCGGTTCTGGAACCATGATTCAACGGGCACTCGGGATCGCTTCATTGCCTCGGTTGGCGGTGGTGTAAGGCTGACCCTGACGGGATATATGCGGGCAGACATCACCTATGCCATGCCCCTGACAGCCCCGCTCGGCCTGGGTGAGTCCAGGCCGACGCCGCGCATCCTCTTCAACGTGACCGCCGATACATCCACGATCTGGGATGAAATCGCCACCGTCTGGGGAGGGTCATGACATGAAAAAAACCTCCTGTGCTCTCAGGCGTCACAAACTGCTGCTGCTCCTCTCGGTGTCCTTCATCGGTGTGGCCGGACTGACGCCACTTCGCGCCGCACCCGTCACTCCGGAAGTTAAGGTGGGCGGGGCCACCATTACCATTGGCGACGTGGCCAATGGCGGCGGCATCACAACAACAATCGATCAAACATCAAACCAGCTTTATATCGATTGGGACAGCTTCAATATCGGGGCCAACGATATTGTGAATTTCCAGCAGGGCGGCAGTGACTGGATTGCCGTCAATCGCGTGACAGGCGGCGCCCTGACGCCAACCACCATTGATGGCATGTTGACGGCGCTGGGTCATGTCTGGATTCTCGATCCTGCCGGCATCGCCTTTGGGGCAGGAGCCGTTGTCGATGTCGGCGGACTTCTCGCCACCACAGCCAATATCGATCCGGCCGCTTTCGCCGCCGTGACCAATGTTGACGATCCGGATGGCTATACATTTACGGATGGGGGCAATGTGACGGCGCATGTCAGCAATGCCGGCACTATTCAATCAAGTGGCTTGCTCGCCCTTGTGGCACCGATTGTTGATAATTCTGGCACGCTGACCTCTGACTATGGCGATGTGTTGCTCGGCGGGGCCAGTGGCTTCCGGGTGAGTTTCTCGGCGGTTGAGCGCCCGGCGGATATGGATCACCCGACCCCCTTTGATGAGTTGCTTGTCACCGACTTCATCGTCGAAACGCCAGTGACCAATGATCCGACACCGATGACCGAAACGGTGCCAGTGACCAATACGGGCAATGTCACAGGCACCAATGTCATCGTTTCCGCTGCCAGTACGGGCGGCGGCGCCTTCATCAACATGGATGGTGTGGTTGAAGCGACAAGCATCGGTGATCGATCCGGCAATGTCGTCATCTTGGGCGGCGGTGATTATGTCGCTGGTGCCGCCGACCCATCGAGCGGTGCAACCGACAATATCCGCATCAAGAATGCCGACATCAAAGCGAGCACCTTCGTCGCGCAAGGCACGAACGTCGATATTGAAAAAGGCACGGGTCCCGGCACGATTTCCGTGGGGTCGGCGCGCCTTGAAGCGACTTCAGGCGATGTGACGACGGACGCGGCACTGACAGCCACAGAAGGCGGGATTGAGATCACCGCATCGGGTCTTGCATCCGTCAAGGGCCTTGACGCCGATACCACTGTGGCGATGACCGCTGGCGACATTGATCTCGAGGGTCTGGTGAGCGGGACGACGTCGGTGACGCTGGCCGCGACCGGCGGGGACATCTCCGGCACGGACA
>CAVOKW010000020.1:0-8784 GCA_963696585.1 uncultured Alphaproteobacteria bacterium | reverse complement strand
GCGAGACGCTGGCCCGCGCCACCGATGCGGCCACGCGCGATGCTGAAGCGGCTGGCGGGGCGATGCGTGTCGTGTTGCTGTCCCCCGCATGCGCGTCATTTGACCAGTTCACGAGTTTTGAAGATCGCGGCGATCAGTTTCGCAAGCAGATCGTAAAACTCGTCGCCGACCGGGGAGGGGCCGCCGCATGATCCGTCTTGCGCGCACAAACCGCAGCACGTTCGCCGAATGGTGGTGGACCGTAGACAAGCTGACCCTGCTTGGTCTGATGTGCCTGATGCTTGTCGGGGGTGTGCTTGCACTTGCGGCAAGCCCGGCGGTTGCCGCGCGCATCCATTTGCCGCCATTCCATTTTGTCTATCGTCAGCTTTTCTATTTTGTGCCCGCGCTCGCGATCATCATTGGCGTGTCGCTGTTGAATGTGCGGCAGGTGCGTCGCCTGGCGATCATCGTATTTTTCCTTTCCTTTGCCCTGATGTGTCTGACGCTGGTTTTTGGACCGGAAGTAAAAGGCGCACATCGCTGGTTGCAGCTTGGACCCTTTGCCATTCAGCCCTCCGAGTTTGTAAAGCCGTCCTTCATTGTTCTGGTGGCGTGGATGTTTGCTGAAGCGCAGCGTGTGCCGGGATTTCCGGGAACGATCATTGCTCTGGGCCTCTATGCATCTGTGGTGGCGGTGTTAGCGCTTCAGCCTGATTTTGGTCAGCTCATGCTTTTGACCATGGTGTTTGGTGCGATTTTCTTCATGGCAGGTCTTTCCTGGGCATGGATCGGATCGCTGGCAGGTGTGGCTGTTGTCGGCATTCTCAGTGCTTATATCCTGATGCCACATGTGGCGAGCCGGGTGGACCGTTTTCTCAGTCCCGAATCCGGTGACACTTATCAGATCGACCGGGCGCTTGATGCATTTCACACGGGCGGCTTTTTTGGTCGCGGACCTGGCGAAGGCGAGATCAAGCGGATTTTGCCAGACGCGCATACCGACTTCATCTATGCGGTCGCCGCAGAGGAATATGGTGTGATCGCCGGCCTTGCCATTATCGGGCTGTTCTTTTTCATCGTCATGCGAACGCTGAACCGTGTGATGGAGGAGCCGGACCTCTTCGTGCAATTTGCCGCCTGCGGGCTGACCTCTCTTTTTGGACTGCAGGCACTCATCAATATGGCGGTGAATGTCAATCTGATCCCCGCCAAGGGCATGACGTTGCCATTCATATCCTATGGTGGCTCCTCCATGCTGGCCCTGGCGTTGACGATGGGCATGTTGCTGGCGCTGACGCGTACGCGCGCCGGGTCGCATACAGCAACGTTTGCCGGAAGGAGGGCTGCATGAGCCTTTATCCGACGGGGCCGATCGTGATTGCAGCAGGTGGCACGGGCGGGCATTTGTTTCCCGGCCAGGCATTGGCGCAGGAATTGCGCCGCCGGGGCCGTCATATCGTGCTGATGACGGATGAGCGCGTGCAGCGCTTTGACCGGCTTTTCCCGGATGCTGACATCTATGCCGTGCCTTCCGCGACGCCATCAGGCAAAGGACTTGTCGGGCTGGTGCGGGCGACGCCTGCAATTCTGGCGGGCATTGCGACAGCCTTTGGCATCCTTGGGCGCGTCAAGCCTGCGGTTGTGATCGGATTTGGCGGTTATCCAACCTTGCCGCCGGTGGCTGGCGCCCTCCTGCGCGGCATTCCGACCTGCGTGCATGAACAGAATGCGGTTCTTGGCCGTGTCAACAAGCTCGTCGCGCCGCATGTGCAGGCCATTGCCTCGACCTTCGCCGCGCCAAAGTTTCTGCGTCTTAAAGATCACGGCAAGCTCGTCATAACGGGTAACCCCGTGCGTGATGCGGTGATTGCGCAAGGCAATGTTCCTTATGGGTCGCTTGAGTCAGATGCGGCGTTGCATGTTCTTGTGTTTGGCGGCAGCCAGGGCGCACGCGTGATGAGCGATGTGGTGCCGGGCGCCTTGATGCGTTTGCCCGATCATCTCAAGTCGCGTCTTCGTGTCGTTCAGCAATGTCGTCCTGAAGACATGGAGCGCGTTCGCGGCATATATGATGCGGCCGCCATCCATGTCGAACTTGAAAGTTTCTTTGACGACATGCCTGCGCGCATTGCACAGGCTCATCTCGTCATTGGCCGCTCCGGCGCTTCCACCGTGGCAGAGCTCACCGTGATCGGACGCCCCGCCATCCTCGTGCCCTTGCCGCATTCGCTGGATAATGACCAGAAGGCCAATGCCGAGAAGCTCGCCAGTGTTGGCTCGGCCTGGATGATCGAACAGAAGGACTTTACCGAAGATTTTCTCGCCGCCCGTCTCGTCACGCTTTTCTCGTCGCCCGCCATGCTGCGCGAGGCTGCACAGGCGGCGAAATCTCAGGGTCAGCCAGATGCCGTGAAGCGTCTCGCCGATCTTGTCGAATCGCTGGGCAAAGGCGATTTTCATCGTTTGCCCGGAACCGGCCAGCGCCCTGCGCTGAGCGGTTCCGACACCCCTTCTTCCGAACAGGCAGGTCAGTAATGCGTCCCGCGCCACTAGACATAGGCATCACCCATTTTGTCGGCATCGGCGGCATCGGCATGAGCGGCATTGCCGAGGTCATGCATAATCTTGGTTACAAGGTGCAAGGCAGCGATCTGTCCGATAGCGCCAATGTGAAACGCCTTCGTGATCTGGGCATCAAGGTCATGGTGGGGCAGGTGGCTGAAAATCTCGGCAAGGCGCAGGTCGTTGTCGTCTCTTCGGCCATCCGG
Source organism: uncultured Alphaproteobacteria bacterium (assembly GCA_963696585.1). GTDB lineage: Bacteria > Pseudomonadota > Alphaproteobacteria > Parvibaculales > Parvibaculaceae > Parvibaculum. The sequence continues at coordinate 6,034 of CAVOKW010000020.1, read as the reverse complement.
GCGGAGAATCCCGAACTGGTTGAAGCGCGTTCGCGGTTTCTGCCTGTGGTGCGCCGGGCTGAAATGCTCGCAGAACTGATGCGCCTTAAATCCTGCGTCGCGATTGCCGGCACGCATGGCAAAACGACAACGACGTCACTCGTTGCGGCCATTCTCGATGGTGCGGGACTTGATCCGACAGTCATCAATGGCGGCATCATCAATGCCTATGGCACAAATGCGCGGCTTGGCGCGGGCGAATGGATGGTCGTCGAGGCTGATGAGTCTGACGGCACCTTCGTCAAGCTTCCGGCAACCATTGCGATTGTCACCAATATCGACCCGGAGCATCTCGACTATTACGGCGATTTTGAAAAGGCGAAGGATGCCTTTTTGACCTTCGTCGAGAATGTGCCGTTTTATGGTTGCGCCGTGATGTGCATCGACCATCCCGAAGTCCAGGCGCTGATTGGCCGTGTGCGCGATCGTCGCATCGTGACTTATGGCACGTCACCCCAGGCCGATATTCGCGCCACAAATATGCGCGTTGAGAGCGGATTGAATGTCTTTGATGTGCAGATCGCCAATCGCAAGACCGGTGCTGTGACAGACATGCCGGGCGTCAAGCTCGCGATGCATGGCAAGCACAATATGCTGAACTCGCTCGCAGCGATTGGCGTTGCGGTTCAGATGGGCGTCAAAGAGAACAAGATCCGCAAGGCGCTTGAGAGCTTTGGTGGGGTCAAGCGACGCTTCACGCCTGTCGGTGTCTGGAACGGCGTTCACCTCTATGATGATTATGGCCATCACCCGGTTGAAATTGCAGCTGTCTTGCAAGCGGCGCGCTCGGCAAGCGAGGGTCGTATCATTGCGGTCGTGCAGCCGCATCGCTATACGCGCCTGCATAATCTGTTTGATGAGTTCTGCGCCTGCTTTAACGATGCCGATGCCGTGATTGTGGCGGATGTTTACGCAGCGGGTGAAAGCCCGATTGAAGGCGCGGACAAAGATTCACTCGTCGCCGGGTTGCGCGACCATGGCCATCGCGATGTGAGCCCCCTGGAAGGACCGGATGCCTTGCCCGCGATGATTGCCGCAAAAGCCAAGCCTGGCGATCTCGTCGTGTGCCTTGGTGCTGGCAGCATCACTTATTGGGCCAATGCGCTTGCAGAGGACCTGGAAACGATTGCGCCAGCGAAAGCCGGTCCGAAAAAACCCGCGACTGTCAAGACAACCAAAGGGAAGGGCAAATGATGCCAGCGCGTATCGCCACTTCCCGCCTGATTGACCGCCTGCCACCCGTGCGCGGCGAGCTGATCGCGGATGCGCCGCTTGCGCCTTATACGTGGCTGCGTGTGGGAGGGCCGGCGGAAGTCTTGTTCAAACCCGCCGATGCCGATGATCTGGCAGCTCTCCTTGCGGCCCTGCCGACAGATGTACCTGTCACGGTGATCGGGGTGGGCTCCAATTTGCTGGTGCGGGATGGTGGCGTGCGCGGCCTTGTCATTCGTCTCGGCAAGGCTTTCATGAATATCTCGATTGAAGCGAATAATCGTGTTCGCGCGGGAACGGCGGCGCTTGACGTGGCTGTTGCGCGTGTTGCCCAGGACGCTGGCATTACCGGACTTGAGTTTTATCGCGGCATACCCGGTTCGATCGGCGGTGCGTTGCGCATGAATGGCGGCGCTTATGGCGGCGAAACGAAAGACATACTTGTCGAGGTGAAAGCCGTCGATCGTCGTGGTGGCCGCCATGTGCTCAAGCTTGCCGACATGCAATACAGCTATCGTCATTGCGGCGCGTCTGAATGCCTGATCTTCACGGAAGCCCTGTTTCAGGGCCGGGCCGGCGATCCCGTCGAAATCCTCAAGCGCATGGATGAAATCACAGCGAGCCGCGAGGCGACGCAACCCATTCGCACGCGCACGGGCGGTTCGACCTTCAAAAATCCGGAAGGCCACAAGTCATGGCAGTTGATTGATGCGGCCGGTTGCCGTGGCCTCAAGCGTGGCGGTGCGCAGATGTCGGAGCTGCATTGCAATTTTCTGCTCAATGTCGCTGACGCGACGGCGGCCGATATTGAGGATCTGGGCGAGGAAGTTCGCGCCCGTGTGAAAGCGACGAGTGGCGTAACGCTTGAGTGGGAAATCAAGCGCATCGGGGAGAGAACATGATGAGTGCAAAGCATGTGGCCGTGCTGAAAGGCGGGTGGTCTCCAGAGCGCGAAGTGAGTCTGGTTTCCGGCAAGGGCTGTGCGGAGGCGCTGCGTCAGCATGGCTATCGCGTCACGGAAATCGACGCGGGCCGCGATCTTGCCGATGAGCTTTTGAAGCTGAAGCCGGATGTCGCTTTTAATGCCTTGCATGGTCGCTGGGGCGAGGATGGCTGCGTACAAGGTATGCTGGAAATACTCAATATTCCGTATACGCATTCCGGTGTTCTTGCATCATCTCTGGCCATGCACAAGGAGCGCGCCAAAGCGATGTTCCGCGCCGCAGGTCTGCCGGTTGCCGAAAGTGTTGTCGTACCGCGCGAGACAGCCGCTCTTGGTCATGTCATGGAACCGCCTTACGTGATCAAGCCTGTCAATCAGGGTTCATCGGTTGGTGTTTTCATTGTGCGCGCCGGTGAGAATCGTCCACCCGTTGAGCTCACATCATCCGAATGGAATCTCGGTGATGAGGTGATGGCGGAGCGTTATATCGCTGGCCGCGAACTCACCTGTGCGGTGATGGGCGAAGAAATGCTTGGCGTCACAGAGATCATCGCCAATACGGCATTCTACGATTATGACGCGAAATATGCCGTGGGTGGGTCACGCCATGTTGTCCCAGCCCAGATTGACGCCGATCTCTATGTCGAAATTCAGCGGGTCACACGGGCTGCCCATAAAGCCCTTGGCTGCCGTGGCGTTTCGCGCGCCGATTTCCGTTATGACGACACGCGTGGTGGCAAGGGCGAACTCATTCTGCTCGAAGTCAACACGCAACCGGGCATGACACCCACATCGCTTGTGCCGGAACTCGCCGGACTTGCCGGTTACAGCTATGGCGAATTGGTCAGCTGGATGGTGGAGGACGCCTCATGCGACAGATGAAATCAAAAGCCACGCCTTCGCGGACAGGTGTTCGTGCCGTCAGCGCCAAAAAAGTTCACAAGCGTCCTCACGCACAGAAAACGGGCAAGTCACATTCACTGGCTGAGCGGCGCGCGATGGCGCGACGTGACCGCCCCAATAGCGTCCTTGGCCGTATCCTTTATGATTTGAAGCAGGGCGACTTTCCGATGCGGCCCTTCACGGCGGGCGCGATGGCTCTGATCGCCGGTGTGGTTGTCTATGGACTGGTGGTTGGTGGCCATGTGGCGAGCGCCGGACAGAGCGTTGTTGACCAGACCAATCATCTGCTCGCGCTTTCCGGATTCAACGTGCAGCAGGTAACGGTCAAGGGCCGTTCGCATGCGGATAGTCAGGCATTGCTGGCAGCGCTTGATATTGAGCGCGGTGACTCGATCATGGGATTTGACACCGAAGCCGCGCGTCAGCGGGTCGAGCAGGTTGATTGGGTGGAGCGGGCAACCGTGACACGGCTTTTTCCTGACCGCATTCAGCTCGATATCGTGGAGCGCACGCCATTTGCCATCTGGCAGCGCGGCGGGTCGCTTTCGGTGGTAGACCGCAAGGGACAGCCGATCACGGATCATAATGTGCAGGATTTTGCGAGCCTGCCATTTGTCGTGGGCTTTGGCGCTGCCCGTCAGGCCGATGACATCATTTCGCTGGTTCAGCAGAAGCAGCCGCAGCTCTTCGCGCGTGTGCGCGCCTTTGTCCGCGTCGGGGATCGGCGCTGGAATCTGCGTCTGGAAAATGGCGTTGATGTGAAATTGCCGGAAATGGGTGTCGATGCGGCGCTGACGCAACTCGTGGCGCTGGAGAGCAAGTACAGGCTCTTGTCGCGTGACATTACAGCGGTTGACCTGCGCCTGCCTGATCGTGTGGCGGTGCAGCTTAGCGAGCAGGCGGCAGGTGATCGTGGCGTGGCGGTTGGTGCAAGTGTCGATGGAAAAGAACTCAGCCAGGACAGGGCAATTCGTCCTGCCGTGGTGGTCGGTGGTGGGGGCAATACATGAATATGGTCAGTCTCGGGTCCAAGGGTTATCAAGGGCGTCCCATTGCGGTTGGTCGATCCGGCACGATTGCCGCGCTTGATGTCGGCACCTCTAAAATCTCCTGCTTCATCGCGCGCATCGAGCCAGGACGCATGGCCAATGGGCATGCGCCGGTGCGCGTGATCGGCATTGGTCACCAGATTTCGCGCGGCATTCGCGCGGGCATGGTCGTCGATATGGATGCGGCGGAGGAAGCCATTCGTGCTTCTGTGGATGCGGCCGAACGCATGGCTGGTGTCACCATTCGCGATGTGATCGTCGGGATTTCGGGCGCTGATCCCAAAAGCCAGACGGTAGGCGTCAAGGCGCCGATCACCGGATCGGAAGTCATGGAAGCGGATCTCGGCAAGCTCATTGCCTATGCCCAGGCCAATTTCCAGCCTGAGGGGCGCGATGTGCTGCATGCCATTCCGACCAATTACAGCATTGATGACAGCCGTGGCGTGCATGATCCGCGCGGCATGTTTGGCGAAAAGCTTGGCGTTGATGTGCATATGGTCAGCGTGCAGCGTGGTCCCATTCGCAATCTTGAGCTTTGCATCGAGCGGTGCCATCTCGCGGTCGCGGGCATGGCGGTTTCGCCTTACGCCAGCGGTCTGGCCTGTCTCGTGGAAGATGAAATGGATCTCGGCGTTGCCGTCATTGATATGGGCGGCGGCACGACTTCGCTCTCGGTCTTTTTCGAAGGTTCGATGGTGTATTGCGATTCCGTGTCAATTGGCGGGAATCACATTACAAATGACATAGCGAGAGGGCTTTCCACGCCATTGTCTCATGCCGAACGCATGAAGACGCTTTATGGCAGTGCGTTGGCAAGTCCATCTGACGAGAGAGAGATGATTGACGTGCCGCAAGTGGGTGAAAACGATGCTGATTCGGCGAATCATATTCCGAGGTCGATGCTGACCGGCATTATTCAGCCGCGTCTGGAAGAGACCTTTGAACTGGTGCGCGATCGCCTTGAAGCCAGCGGCTATGCTCGCCTTGCGGGCCGTCGCATCGTCCTGACAGGTGGCGCAAGCCAGCTCAACGGTGCACGCGAATTGGCGGCGCGCATTCTCGACAAACAGGTTCGGGTCGGACAACCGATCCGGCTCACGGGTCTGGCGGAAGCGACAGGCGGTCCCGCCTTCTCGGCTTGCGCCGGACTATTAGCCTATTCACAGATCTCCCCGCTCGAAACGGCGGGCGCCGACAGCGACATGGAAGGGGCAGCCTCGGGCGGCCAGCTTCGTCGTATCGGTCGCTGGCTCAAGGAGAACTTCTGATGATCTGTGCATCTGAAATGAACGCTCTTCGGCGGGTAGGGCGTGTGGACGGGGCGGAGGGTTGGCCACGGCAAGGCCGACTCGCGGCGCCGCCGGGCGAGCGGGGCATAGCACCCCCGGCCCTGAAGGCGACGCAACCGAATCCCGATTTTTCAAATTGCTCTGTGGAGGCTTAGATGAGCATCAAATTGACGGTACCCCAGACTCAGGAATTGAAGCCCCGCATCACCGTTTTCGGTGTTGGCGGCGCTGGCGGCAATGCCGTGAACAACATGATCGAAGCCGGCCTCGAAGGGGTCGACTTTGTGGTGGCTAATACCGACGCGCAGGCGCTGGCCTTGTCCTCGGCTGATCGTCGCATCCAGCTTGGCGCTTCGATCACTGAAGGTCTTGGCGCGGGCTCGCGTCCGGAAGTGGGCTGTGCGGCGGCTGAAGAAGCGCTTGACGAGATCATTGAGCATATTCAGGGCGCTCACATGGTGTTCATCACCGCGGGCATGGGCGGCGGCACGGGCACTGGGGCTGCCCCTGTTATTGCCCGCGTGGCGCGCGAACATGGTGTGCTGACGGTGGGCGTGGTGACGAAGCCCTTCCAGTTTGAAGGGTCGCGGCGTCTGCGT
>CAVOKW010000019.1:0-38331 GCA_963696585.1 uncultured Alphaproteobacteria bacterium | reverse complement strand
AAGGAAAAATACGATGATCGCCAGGCGACGCACCTGCCGCACATTCAACAGCGACACGCCAATGATGATCGCGAGCGCGGGCACAAAATAGAAAAGCTGACGATAGACAAAATGGAATGGCGGCAAATGGATGCGCGCGGCAACCGCCGGGCTTGCCGCAAGTGCAAGCACACCCCCGACAAGCATCAGGCACATCAGACCAAGCAGGGTCAGCTTGTCTACGGTCCACCACCATTCGGCGAACGTGCTGCGGTTTGTGCGCGCAAGACGGATCATGCGGCGGCCCCTCCCCGGTCGGCGACGAGTTTTACGATCTGCTTGCGAAACTGATCGCCGCGATCTTCAAAACTCGTGAACTGGTCAAATGACGCGCATGCGGGGGACAGCAACACGACACGCATCGCCCCGCCAGCCGCTTCAGCATCGCGCGTGGCCGCATCGGTGGCGCGGGCCAGCGTCTCGCAGCGCTCATAGGCGACTTTGCCATCGAGCGTCGCGGCAAATTCATCACTCGCCGCCCCGATCAGATAAGCCTTGCGGACGCGCGGGAAGAAAGGCGCAAGCGACGTGATGCCTCCCTCTTTCGATTTGCCGCCGATGATCCAGTAAATATTGTCATAGGTCGCAAGCGCCTTGGAGGCGGCATCCGCATTCGTCGCCTTGCTGTCATTGACAAAGCGCACGCCATTGCGCTCGGCGACAATTTCCATGCGATGCGCAAGACCCGGAAAGCTCTCGAAGGACGCCAGTATCTTTTCACGCGAATAGCCAAGGGCTCGGCCTGTGGCATAAGCCGCAATGGCATTCTGCCAGTTATGGGCGCCAGCCAGCGTTCTGAGATCATGCAATTCGCCGACCTTCTGCGCCTGCGTGCCGGAGCTGTCGTAAAGCACACCATCAATCACATAGACACCACGGCCGAGTGCCTTGCCCACGGAGATCGGCACAAGCCGCGCCACGCGCCGCGCACAAACAGAGGTGCAGATGTCCGTCGCATAGGCATCATCAATGCCGATGATCGCTGTATCTTTGGCGCTCTGCCTGTCAAAGAGCCGTGCCTTGACGGCTGCATAGCCCTCAAGACTGCCATGACGATCAATGTGATCAGGCGTGATATTGAGGAGAAGGCCAACTTGCGGCGCGAGGCTTGGCGCAAGGTCGATCTGATAGGACGAAACCTCGATCACATAAACCGTGGAGGGCTTGGGTTCTTCAAGCTCCAGAACCGGCTTGCCGATATTGCCACCGACTTCGGCGTGTCCCCCGCAGCGGCGAACCATATGGCCGATAAGCGCCGTCGTTGTTGACTTGCCATTGGTGCCGGTGATCGCGACCATGCGTGCGCCTGTGCCGCTCGCCATCAAAGCGCGTTGGAAAATCTCGACATCCCCAATCACTTCGACTTTGGCGGCTTGAGCTGCCTTCACTGTACGATGTGGTTCGGGATGCGTGAAAGGTACGCCGGGGCTGAGCACAAGCGCTGCGATCTGCGACCAATCCCATTTGTCGCAATCAGAAAGCTTGAAACCCGCCGCTTCGGCTTCGGCGCGTTTCGCCGCCGAGTCATCCCAGGCCAGAACCTTGGCGCCGCCCGCTTCAAGCGAGCGCAGGGTTGCCAGTCCGGACTTGCCCAGTCCGAACACGGCAACATTGCGATGGCTGAAACCTGTTGCGGCGATCATGTCCTACCTCAGCTTCAGCGTGGCAAGACCGATCATCGCCAGGACGACCGAGATGATCCAGAAGCGGATGACGACGGTCGGCTCCGCCCATCCCTTCTGCTCAAAATGATGATGCAGCGGCGCCATGCGGAAAACGCGCTTGCCCGTGAGCTTGAATGACGCCACCTGCACGATGACCGAAACCGCCTCAAGCACGAAGAGACCGCCAATAATTGCCAGCACGAGTTCATGCTTGGCCGCCACCGAGATCGCACCCAGCGCCCCACCAAGCGCGAGCGAACCCGTGTCACCCATGAACACCATGGCGGGCGGCGCGTTGTACCAGAGGAAGCCGAGACCCGCGCCGATCAGCGCACCGCAAAAAATCGCCAACTCACCTGTGCCCGGCACGAAATGTACCTGCAAGTAATCGGCGAAAATGGCATTGCCGACGAGATACACAATGAGGCCAAAGCTCGCCGACGCAATCATGACCGGCACGATGGCGAGACCATCAAGACCATCTGTCAGATTGACGGCATTTGACGATCCGACAATCACAAGTGATCCAAAGAGAAAGAAAAATCCGCCCAGTGGCAAAACCAGTCCCTTGAAGAACGGGAATGTAAGTGAGGTGGCAAGCGGCCCATGTGCCACGCTGACAAGCAGCCACATGGCGATGATGGCGATGATGAATTCAAAGAACAGCTTGACGCGCCCCGGTACACCCTTGGGCGAAATCTTTGACACTTTGAGATAATCATCTGCGAACCCAACAGCTCCAAAGCCCAGCGTCACGAACATGACAATCCAGACATAGGCATTGCGGAGATCAGCCCACAGCAGAACCGAGATCACCAGGCCGAACAGGATCAGAAAACCACCCATGGTCGGGGTTCCCTGCTTCTGAATGATATGTGTCTTGGGTCCATCCTCGCGGATGGGTTGGCCTTTGCGTTGCCGTGCCCGCAACATGGCGATGATATGCGGCCCAAACATGAAGCTGATGAGAAGCGCCGTCAGCATCGCGCCGCCTGTGCGAAATGTGATGTACCTGAAAACATTCAGGGCCGGCACATCAGCGGACATGCCCGCCAGAAAATGATAAAGCATCAGCCTTCCCCTCTGTTTCGACGAATGCTCTCGCTGTCATCCTCGGCAAGTGACAGCAAGGCTTCGACGATCGGCCCCATGCGGGAACCGAACGACCCCTTGATCATCAGAATATCGCCATCGCGAATCTCGTTCGTCAGTGCCTCAAGCAATCCATCGGATGTATCGGCATGAAAGCCGTTGCAGCCATTCGGCAACGCCTTGACGAGTTCGCGCATCATCGGCCCCGCGGCGAAAACCAGCTTTACACCCGCCTGAGCGATCGGCTCGGCCAGATCGCGATGCATGGCAACGGCTTCATCGCCAAGCTCCAGCATGTCACCCAGCACAGCAATGCGACGCCCACCCTTGGGTGGCTCTGATTGGCCAAGCGCTGCAAGTGCTGCGCGCATGGAAGCCGGATTGGCATTATAGCTTTCGTCAATAACGACAAATGACCGACGCGGTGCCTCAACAAGATGCCGCGCGCCGCGCCCCTTCGGGGCCTGAAGACGCGCAAAGGCCAGCGCGGCCAATGCCAGATCCGCTTCCAGCGCATGAATGCAGGCAAGAATGCCAAGGCTGTTCATCACCACATGACGCCCCGGCACACCAAGTTTATAGGTCATGGGAACGCCACAAATATTGGCCGAGACACAGGAACAGGTTTCCTTGAGCGCCAGTTTTTCAAGCCGTGCATCAGCTTCGGGATGTTCGCCAAATGAAATGATACGTGCGGCGCCTGCCTGCTCGGCATGTGCGCGCAAACGGTCAAACTGCGGATTGTCACGATTGATGATCGCGACACCGCCTTCATGCAGACCGGTGAAGATTTCGCCCTTGGCGTCAGCAATATCCGCAACCGAGTCAAAAAAGGCCATATGCACGGCTTCGACGGTCGTGACCATGGCCACATGGGGCTCGACAAGTTTGGAAAGCGGCATGATTTCACCGGCATGGTTCATGCCGACTTCAAAAATACCATACTGTGTATCGGCTGGCATGCGCGCCAGCGACAAGGGAACGCCCCAGAGATTATTGTAGGACGCAGCCGAAGCATGCGTTGCGCCCTGCGCCGAGAGAAGCATGAGCAAGGCTTCCTTGGTGCTGGTTTTACCGACACTGCCGGTCACGGCAACAATCTTGGCCTTGGCCCGATGCCTGGCCGCATGACCGAGCTTGTTGAGCGCTTCGAGCGCATCCGGCACGACAACCAGAGGGCCCGTCGCCTGCATCGCGGGCGTGACCCTGGAAACAATCGCCGCCGCCGCACCGGCTGCAAAGGCCTTTTCAACAAAGTCATGACCATCAGAGTTTTCACCGATGATCGCGACAAAGAGATCGCCTGTCTGCAAGGTGCGACTGTCAATCGACACGCCATGCGCCGACCAGTCCGCGCCATGCGCGTGACCGCCGACAACATCAAGCACTTGCGAACTTGTCCAGAGCGGTTGGCTCATGCCGCATCCCCCCGTCTGGCAACGGCTGCAGCAATCGCCTCATGATCGGAAAAGGGGATCACCCTGTCGCCAACGATCTGCCCGGTTTCATGACCCTTGCCCGCCACAACCAGCACATCGCCCGAACCAAGCGCCTTGACAGCCGTTTCGATGGCCAGACCGCGATCTGCAATTTCAATGGCGTCAGCCGCGCTGGCCAGAATGGCCGCACGAATGGTCTCGGCTTTTTCGCTGCGCGGATTATCGTCCGTCACATAAACGCGATCCGCCAGGCGTGTCGCAATGTCACCCATGATCGGGCGCTTGCCTGCATCGCGATCACCACCACACCCGAAAACCACAAGCAGTTTTTGACTCGTATGCGGGCGCAAGGCGCGCAGGATGGTTTCCAGCGCATCAGGCGTATGTGCATAATCGACATAGACCGACGCGCCGTTGGTCAGATGGGCAACTTCTTCGAGCCGCCCGGACGCCCCTTTGAGTTTTTCGAGCGCGGCAAACACTTTTGCAGCCTCCCCGCCACAGGCAACGACCAGACCCGCAGCAACAAGCGCGTTTGAGGCCTGAAAAGCCCCTGCCAGCGGCAATGCCACGGTGTAGTTCAGCCCTTCATGAACAATTTCAAGCTGCTGCCCGCGTGGCGTCGGCTTGGCGGCGACAAGACAGATGCTGCGCCCCTTGCGGCCCACGGAAATCACGCGATGGCCACGCGCCCAGCAAATCGCTTCAAACTCGGCAAAATGAGCGGCATCCGCATTCAATACGGCAATGCCGCCCGGTGCCATCACTTCGCCAAAGAGCCTGAGCTTGGCATAGAGATAATCATCAAAGCTCGCATGATAGTCGAGATGATCGCGTGTGATATTGGTGAAGCCCGCCGCGCGCAGCTTGACACCATCAAGACGATACTGCGCCAGCCCGTGACTGGAGGCTTCCATGGCCAGATGCGTCACCCCCTCATGCGCCAGATCGGCAATCGCTGCCTGAAGCGTCACGGGGTCGGGCGTCGTATGACCAAGCGGCCGGTCACCCTTGGGGCTTGAAATGCCAAGCGTGCCGATGCTCGCAGCTTTCAATCCCAGTTCTGTCCATATCTGGCGCATGAAGGTGGCAACAGATGTCTTGCCATTCGTGCCCGTCACTGCCGCCGCGAGGCGCGGCTGCGTGCCATAGAATTTTGCGGCCATCAAGGCCAACCTGCGGCGTGGATTGATATCCGCAATCACAGGCACATTCACGTTTTCCGCATGAACGGTCTTGTCAAGCAACAAGGCCGCAGCGCCCTTGCCCAGCGCCTGCGATATGTAAGCCGAGCCATCCGTCCTGGTGCCGGACAATGCGGCAAACAGAAAACCGGGCCGAACTTCACGGCTATCCGCCGTCAAGCCGACAATCTCCGTCATCCCCCCTTCAGGGGGAGGCGGAAGGTCTGACCCGATCAATGCCGCAAGTTTCATGTTACCCAACATTCAGACTGGCTTTCTCACTCACCAGTAACCAATTCATATGACACAAGTTTTGCCTGGCGCACGGGGGCATCCAACTCCGGCTCCGCCACCGGCTGAAGCCCAAGCAGCGGCGCAACACGCGACACGACACGCGCCGTAACAGGGGCCGCATTCCAGCCAGCCGTTGCAAATCCGTAGGTCGCCTTCGTGCCCTGCGGCTCATCAAACATGATGATCATGCTGTAGCGCGGGTCATTGGCCGGAAAGGCGCTGATGAAAGAGGTGATGAGCTTGGTTTGCGAATAGCCGCCGTGATAGGGCTTGTTCGCCGTGCCCGTCTTGCCCATAACCGGATAGCCGGGCACATCGGCCTTCTTGCCGGTGCCTTCCATGACAACAAGGCGCAACAGCCCTCGCATTTTCATGCTGACATCTTCCGAAACGAGACGCTCCCCGGACCCAGGCTGCACATTGCGCAGAAAAGTGGGCGCGACCCTGGTGCCGCCATTGACGATTGCCGCCATGGCCGCCGTAACTTGCAGGGGTGTTACGGCGATGCCGTGACCATATGAGGTCGTAATCGTGGCAAGATCGGTCCATTGTGCGGGCACGAGCGGCGTACCGGATTCCGGCAGCTCCATCGCCATGCGATCAAGCAATCCGAAGCGGCGCAGGTAATCGCGATGCAGGTCGCCACCCAGCGTCAGGGCAATCTTGGCCGTACCGATATTGGATGAATGAATGAAAACCTCCGGCAGCGAAAGCCAGCGGTTTTCTGCGTGATAATCATGGATCGTAAATCGCGCCACATGCAGCGGCTGCGTTGCATCAAACTTCTGCTCAAGACCAACCTTGCCACTGTCGAGCGCGGCGGCGAGCGTCACCGCCTTGAAGACCGAGCCAAGTTCATAAACGCCAAGCGTTGCGCGATTGAAGCGTGAATTCTCATCCGACGCCATCGGATCATTGGGATCAAAATCCGGCAACGAAGTCAGGGCCATCACTTCGCCGGTATGCACATCCAGAATAACGCCAACCGCCGCCTTGGCCTTGAACTCGCCCATCGCCTTGAAAAGTTCATCGCGCAGCGCATGCTGCACATTGAGATCAATCGACAGCAGGCTCGCACTCGACTGATCAAACTTCGGCCTTGCCTCAGCACTCGCATGACCAACAGAACGGTCGAGATATCGCTCCATGCCGGCAGTCCCGCGATTATCGAGATCAACCGTACCCAGAATATTGGCCGCCGTGGCGCCATTGGGATAAACACGCTTCTGCTCATCGCGGAAGTTAAGTCCGGGCAAGCCGAGATAATGCACGGCATATTGCTGCTTCGGCGTCAGATCGCGCCGAATCCAGACAAAGGCCTTGCCGGTTTCGAGCTTGGCCGCGACATCCTCAACATTGAGATCCGGCAACACGGTCGCAAGCTGACGCGCCGTCTCGGCAGGATCAATAACATTGCGGGCATCGGCATAAAGCGAGGCAGTGGCAATGTCAGTCGCCATGACTTGACCGTTGCGATCAACAATATCGGGGCGATGAATGGGTTCGATAACATCAGCCGACGCCACGCGTGCGCCGCGATCCGACCCGACAATGGCAAGTTCCACCAGCCGCGCCGCGATCAGCGCGAAACATGCGGCAAACATGGTGAGGGCAAGAAAAATCCGGCGCTCGCTAGGTGAACGCGGCTCCTGCGCCTCGCGCATCAAACGCGTGCGCGGTTTGGCTATCGCATCGTATCCCGCAGGCACCATGCGCGGATGGGGAGTTGAAGGAGCATGACGACCGATCATTGCACGCTGCTCCCCGGCTTGCCAAGATCCCGCGGTGTCAGACCCGCATATCCACCCAGTGGCTCACGACCGGCAGGCGCATAAAATTCATCATTGCGGCGTGGCATGGGAACCGCATCAAAGTTGCTGATCTGAACCGGTGCCAGCGTCTTCAAATGGGTGTAGCGCGTTGCCAGTTCCTGCAACCGTTCAGGCTGATTGAGATAGCTCCACTCCGCGCGCAAAACCCGAATGCCTTCCTGCTCCTCGGCAATGTTGCGTTCGAGTTTGTCGGCCTGCTTATCGGCCAGTTCCGCGCGATACTTGATGTCGTAAAGAAGGACAGACAGGCCGATGATCGCGACGACCAGAATGAGATTGAAAAACCGCATCAGACAATCCCCCCATCCAGTGAGGGGACGCGACGCATGCCAAGGCCCGCCAGATCAAGCGGCAAAGGCATCGCAGCCGTGCGTTCCGCCAGCCGCAGCCTGGCCGATCGCGAACGCGGATTGAGATCAATTTCGCTGTCTGCCGCGCGACGCGCCTTGTGCTCGATTTCCCGAAAGGATGGCACGGCTTCGTCACGCTCCGGCATGTAGCGATTGGCGCGCGCACCGCGACCGGTACGTGCCGTCAGAAAACGCTTCACAACGCGATCTTCGAGCGAGTGAAACGTGACTACAGCCAGGCGGCCACCCTCGCTCAGCAAATGCTCGGCCGCAGAAAGGCCGCGCGCCAGCTCACCAAGCTCGTCATTGACGAAAATGCGCAGCGCCTGAAATGTCCGTGTGGCGGGGTGAATCTTGTCTTGCGGGCGACGATGAATGACACCCTCAACAATATCGGCCAGCGTCAGCGTGCGCTCAATCCGCGCCGCCTCACGCGCGGCAACGATGGCTCGCGCCACGGCACGCGCGCGCTTTTCCTCGCCATAGACAGCGATGATGCGCGCAAGATCAGCCTCGTCGAAATCATTGACGACATCAGCCGCCGAGAGGCCCTGCCCGCTCATGCGCATGTCGAGCGGACCATCCTTCTGAAAGGAGAATCCGCGCTCAGCCTGATCGATCTGCATGGATGACACGCCGACATCGAACACCACACCGTCAACGCCTGAGCGCCCCATCTCCTCCAGCAAGGTGCTGACAAGGCCCAGCATGTCACCGAAGCAACCTTCAATCAGCGTCAGGCGCCCGCCAGACTCCGAGACCAGATGACGGCCGCGCAGGATGGCGGATGGATCGCGATCAATGGCGAGAACGGCGCAGTCCGCCGCAGCCAGTATGGCGCGCGTATAGCCACCAGCGCCAAAGGTGCCATCGACATAAACGCCGCCATCCTTGGGCTGAAGCGCTTCAAGCACCTCGTCAAGCATGACCGGAATGTGAGGCGCCTGAACCGTTTCCATCATTTGCCGCCCCCGCCGCCCAGCGCCAGCGGCGACTTCAGCAAGTCGCCATGCGCCCGCGCCTTGGCCAGCGCCTCGGCAAAGAAAGCGGCACCCGCCTTGGGCTCCCAGATCTGGAACTTCTGACCCAGGCCAATAAATGTTGCCTCGTCCTTGATGCCTGCGTGGTCGCGCAGTTCTTCCGGCAGCACGACACGGCCATCCGCATCAAACATCAACTCCATGCTCGAACCGATGAGCACGGAAGCCAGCATGTCACGCTCCAGCGAAAACGGATCAAGCCGCTCAAGCATGTCATCGATGATTTGTGAAAAGGCAGGACCACAGCCTTCGATGACCTGTCCCCCGATCGATGGAAAGCAGATCACACCCGACAGCCCCTGGGCCGTTGCGACCGAGCGAAACTTGGCGGGCACGGAGACCCGGCCCTTCGCGTCGATCTTGTTTGTGAAACGCCCCCTGAAGGACTCCATCGGCTTCCCCTGTTGAGCGCCCGCCAAACCCCGCAGCGAGAACCCCTGATCCGGTGACATCGGCCCGCAAAGCACTGCGTCCAGAATGATTTCCGGGATTTTATGGGATACCACGCCACTGTATGGGTCGTCAATGGGAAATCCTAGTATTTTCGCGGGGTTTTTGTGGTTTTACTAGGCACTTAGCCTGTGCCGTAACGACCCAATACTTGAGAACAAAAGTAAAACATTTGAGGATAACCCACCTCATCCCATGGCCTGACGCGACCTGGAAGAAGGCGAATGCCAGAATGTCGGGTGAAAATGTCAGATGGCCTGTAAGCCGGGTTCTGTATCCGCCTGAGCGGATGATGGCCATTCATCTGGGACGCCTGTTACCAGACGCCTCATGCAACCAACCCGGGTGACGGCCCGGAAACGGGCTGTCCGGCAAGCCGGACATGTCACCCCTATTCGGTCTTGCTCCCGGTGGGGTTTGCCGTGCCGCTCCTGTTACCAGTTGCGCGGTGCGCTCTTACCGCACCCTTTCACCCTTACCTGCGAGCCGAGGCCCGAGACAGGCGGTTTGCTTTCTGTGGCACTTTCCCTGGGGTCGCCCCCGCCGGACGTTATCCGGCACCGTATTTCCGTGGAGCCCGGACTTTCCTCCATGTTTCTCGCGAGAGCGACACGGCGACCATCCGGCCATCTGACGGATTGGACTTAGGGGTCTTTTGCCATCACGGTCAAGCTGGCCTTGCAGATGCCGCCTGTCATCCCGACATATGCCGGACCGGAAAATCGTGATTTACAATAAAATCAGGGAGATAGGCCATGAAGGCAGCGGTCTATCACGAGACTGGCGCACCCGGCATACTGCGTTATGAGGATGTACCCGATCCCGTCAGCATCCCCGGCACCATCCTGATCAAGGTCGAAGCCGTCAGGCGCGCGCGGCGGCCAACAGTTTCTGCAACGTCAAAACGGTCGAGAGGTCTGCCACCCCATCGACACGGGCAGGCCGGAAATGCCGCTGAAAGGCGGTCACAACCTGCTGCGTCAGCTCATCAAATCGACCCAGCACCTCGATGCCATAGCCATAGCTGCCAAGTTGAAACTGCAACTCGGCCACCGGATCACCGCGATCACCAAGCCTGAGCGCCGGACCATCAATCAATTCTTCGGGTTCAACCCAAAGGCCGACACCGGCGAGCGACAATCCGCGCCAGTCAAACCATTCCCCTGGATCAGCCTTGCGCGCGGGCGCGACATCGCTATGACCAAGCACGCGTGCGGGCTTGATCGGATGGCGCGCGAGAAGGGCGCGGCATAGCGAGGTGACCGCAGACATTTGGGCAGGCGGATAGGCTGGCGACCCGAAATCATGTCCACCATTGACGATCTCGATGCCAATGGAGCGCGCATTGATGTCGGTGGCGCCCATCCAGCTTGAAACGCCCGCATGCCAGGCGCGCATGTCTTCCCGCACCAGTCGGAAGACACGTCCATCCGTCTCAACCACATAATGCGATGAGACTTTGGAGGCGCTATCGCAGAGACGGTCAATCGCGGCCGGCCCGCTCGCCATGCCGGTATAATGCAGCAGCAGAATATCGATCCCGACATTGTCAGGCCGCGCATCAAAATTGGGGGATGGTCGTTCGATCATGCTCATGCGTCGATCATGCTACGTCAGGGGCCAGTATCAACAATCTTCTTCTCTCGGATCGAAACGATCAACACACCAGACAAAGCGACGAGCGCCCCGATAATCATGCGCATGCTGAGATGTTCGCCAATCAAGGTCACCGCAAAAAAGACCGTGAAGATCGGTGCAAGCAGGGTCAGGGGGGCCGTCTGCGTCACCTCATAGCGCTGCAACAGATAATAGATACCCGCATGGCCGACGAGACTGGACGCAAAGGCGACATAAAAGATCCCTGCCCAGTTAAGCCAGCTCGCCGTTTGAATGGTTTCCCACTGGTGGTTCTCAAGCGCCAGCGAGGCCAAAATCATGATCGGGGCCGCAGCCACTGCCACCCAGGCCTGCATTTCAAAAACACCGACATTCCTGATACGGCGCTGGAAAATCGTTCCTACTGAACCAACCAGCGACGACATGACGATAAGGATGATGCCGTTGATGAAATGAAAGACGGTTGGATCAAAGCTGATGATCATGACGCCGAGAAAAGCAAGCGCGATGCCAATGCCACGTTTCCAGCCGATGACTTCGCCGAGGAACACGACCGACAAAATGGTCACGATCGGCACGCCCAACTGCCCGATGACAGCCGTCACCGATGCATTGGAGACGGCAAGACCGGCAAAGAAAAAACCAAACCCGATGGGACCGGCACAAAGCGCAATGATGATGACATCGCGCATCTTGCCCCTGTGGATTTTGAGATAGGGAAACAGCACCAGCACAATCAGCGTGAAGCGCAGCGCTGCAAAGAGCAGCGGCGGAAAATGCTCAAGCGACACTTTGGCCGCGACCAGAGCAAACCCCCAAATGAGGTTGATGAGGACCATAAAGGCGAGATGCACGGGGGTCATGAAGGGGCCAGTCCGGATTGCTGTGGCCCCCAAGGGAACGGGCCACAGCGCCGGTTCCGCCTGCGTGCCCCCCCACTTGTTATCCCATGACACAAGCCGCGACTAGTCCCTGACGTCAGGAAGCGGCCTGTCAATGCCCCGCGTCTTCAAAATGCGTTCATAAGCAACATTGATCGCGGCAACTTTCTCTGTGGCGATGGCCAGAAGTTCTTCCGGAACACCGCGCGCCATCAGCATGTCGGGGTGATTTTCGCGCAGCAAACGCCGATAGGCTTTTTTCAGGTCCTCGTCGGAAATGTCGGGGGAAATGCCGAGCACGAGATAGGGATCGGCCCTGTCCGGTCCCAGATGGCTGGCGCGAATGCGGGCAAATTCGATTTCCGAGAAACCGAAAATATCCGCGACAATGCGCATATAATCCAGCTCCGCCGGGTGCACATGCCCATCCGCCTTGGCGATGTGGAACAAGGCGTCAATCACATCTTCGAGCACGGCAGGCTTGCCGCGATAGATGCGCGCCACCTGCGCTGCATAGGCTTCAAACCCGGCAACATCCTGCTGCGCAATGCGATAGACCCGTTCGACATTGCGCCGCTCGCCCGGTGGCACACGAAATATCTGCTCGAATGCCTCGATTTCGGAATCGCTCACCTCACCATCCGCCCTGGCCATCTTGGCCGAAAGCGCGATCAATGCGATGGTAAAAACCACATCGTCGTCCTGGGCCACGCGATCGATGACAATATGACCCGCGACCGCGCCTATCAGCGCGCCCAACGGGCCACCGACAGCGAGTCCGACACCGGCGCCAGTTATCTTTCCCCAGATCGACATGGCGCCAGATTAATGCGATTCAAATGCCCTCGCACCTCACAAAAGCGTGGCATAGCGATGCAGGAATGCATGACCCCGCCCCTGTTTAAGCCGGTTTCCGTACTTGCCCCTTTATGACAGTCTGCCTGGATGAGTGTTTCGGCAAATAATCAGGGGCGTTGGGACTTCTGGATCGACCGTGGCGGCACCTTTACCGACATAGTCGCCAGGGCACCGGATGGGCAATTGCGTGTCCGCAAGCTGCTTTCGGAAAATCCCGAACTCTATGAAGATGCCGCCCTTCACGCCATCCGCAGCTTTCTCGGTGTGGCCTCAGAAGCCCCCATACCTGATGGGCTTATTGCTGCCGTCAAAATGGGAACCACCGTTGCGACCAATGCGCTGCTGGAACGCAAGGGAGACCCGACCCTGTTCCTCACAACCCGTGGTTTTGCCGACGCGCTCACCATTGGTTACCAGAACCGTCCGCACCTCTTTCGCCTGAAAATTGAAAAACCTGCCCCGCTATATGATCGGGTTGCCGAGGTCAGCGAACGGCTGAGTGCGACGGGCGAGGTGTTGATCCCCTTCAACGCCGCCGAAACACGCAACATCCTGCAATCAGCCTATGACGCCGGCCTTCGTGCCGTCGCCATCTGCTTCATGCATGGATATCGCCATCCTGCACATGAATCCGCTGCCGCGACAATTGCCCGGGACATCGGTTTCACCCGCATTTCCCTTAGCCATGAAGTCAGTCCGCTGATGAAATTTGTCGCGAGGGGAAATACGACAGTTGTTGATGCCTATCTCTCCCCGATCCTTCGTCGCTATGTTGATCGTGTTGCCGCCGCACTCGGAACCGGCACATCATCAACACGGCTCAGTTTCATGCAATCCTCCGGCGGTCTGGCAGATGCAAGCAGCTTTGAAGGCAAGGATGCCATTCTCTCCGGACCCGCTGGTGGTGTTGTGGGTGCCGTCAAAACCGCAGCCATTGCCGGATTTGAGCGCATCATCGGCTTCGATATGGGCGGAACCTCAACCGATGTCTGCCATTTTGATGGCACGTATGAACGCAGTTTTGACAATGAGGTCGCGGGCGTTCGCATCCGCGCACCGATGATGCAAATCCACACCGTCGCGGCTGGCGGCGGCTCGCTCCTCACCTATGACGGCACGCGACTTCGTGTCGGGCCTGACTCGGCGGGCGCCAATCCGGGCCCGGTCGCCTATCGCAAGGGCGGTCCGCTGACAGTCACAGATGCCAATGTCCTGCTTGGAAAGTTACGGCCTGATTATTTTCCGCATGTCTTCGGTCCAGGGGGAAATGCACCACTGGATGCGCAGGCCGTCACCCGCGCCTTCGCCGCGCTTTCTGTCCAGACCGGCAAGACCGCCGAAGAACTCGCCGAGGGCTATATCCGCATCGCCATTGAACACATGGCGCAGGCCATCAAGAAAATCTCCGTTCAGCGCGGTCACGATGTCACCAACTATGCCCTGGCCTGCTTTGGCGGCGCCGGCGGCCAACATGCCTGCCTTGTGGCCGAAGCCTTGGGCATGACGACAATCCATTTTCATCCGCTTTCCGGCGTGCTTTCCGCCTATGGCATTGGCCTGGCCACACTGGCTACCTCGCGTATCAAGTCCGTCACGGCGCCATTCACATCAGATCTGCAAGCCCGACTTGACGAGACCCTGATCCAATTGCGCGGCGAAGCGACCACGATCCTTACCGATCAAGGCGTGTCGCCCGATCGGATCGAATGGCATCACATCCTGCACTTGCGCTATGACGGCAGCGATACCGCTCTCATGATCGATGCCACGGATGGCGACAGGGAGCGTGCGCTGCAGAACTTTGAATTGGCGCATCGGCGGCAATTCGGTTTCGTCTATCCCGACAAGTCGATCATCCTTGACGCCATGGAAGTCGAAGCCATCGACACGCGCCCCCAATCTGCCGCTGAGCCCGTTTTCGAACTCACAAGCGACCCCGCAACGGCCCATGCCCATGAGCACTATTTCTGTCGTGGCAGATGGCAGGAAGCCCCCATTTACATGCGTGAGGCTCTCAAGCCGGGACACCGCATCGCCGGCCCAGCGCTCATCATCGAGCCGAACCAGACCATAGTCGTTGAACCTGGCTGGCAAGCTGACCTGACGGCGCATAACCACATCGTCCTGCGCCAGACAGCACCCCAGACCCGCAACACGGCGGTCGGCACAAAGGCCGATCCCGTCATGCTCGAAATCTTCAATGCGCTTTTCATGTCAATCGCCGAGCAAATGGGCTTCACACTCGAAAAGACGGCCTACTCGGTCAATATCAAGGAGCGGCTTGATTTCTCCTGCGCGATTTTCGACCGTGATGGCGGCCTTGTCGCCAATGCCCCGCACATGCCGGTGCATCTGGGCTCCATGGGCGCAAGCGTACGCACCATCATCGACCAAAATCCGGACATGGCGCCCGGCGACGTTTATGTTCTGAATGCGCCATATAATGGCGGCACACATCTGCCTGATGTCACCGTCATTGCCCCGGTCTATGACGACACCGGCAAGCAACGCCTCTTCTATGTCGCAGCCCGCGGTCACCATGCCGATATTGGCGGCATCTCGCCCGGCTCCATGCCGGCGCACTCGCGTCATGTCGAAGAAGAAGGCGTGCTGATTGATAATTTCAAACTTGTTGCAGCAGGTATTTTGCGCGAAGCCGACATGCGCGAATGCCTCACGCAAGGCCCCTACCCGTCACGAAATCCTGACCAGAATCTGGCTGACCTGAGCGCGCAGATCGCCGCCTGCGAAAAAGGCGCGCAGGAACTTCGCAAAATCGTGGCAAGCTATGGCCTTGATGTCGTCGAAGCCTATATGGCGCATGTCCAGGATAATGCCGAAGAACATGTCCGCCGCGTGATTGCGACATTGCAGGACGCAGACTTCGAAGTGGAAATGGACGATGGGGCGCGTATATGCGTGTCAGTCACCATCGACCACGCCACGCGCGATGCAACGATTGATTTCACTGGCACAAGCGCACAACGCACCACAAACCTCAATGCGCCCTCTGCTGTCGCCCGCGCCGCCGTTCTCTATGTTTTCCGTTGCATGGTGGATAATGATATTCCGCTCAATGAGGGCTGCCTGAAACCCCTCACCATTATCATCCCCGAGGACTCGATGCTCAGCCCCCGCTATCCCGCCGCCGTTGTCGGCGGCAATGTCGAGACCAGTCAGGCAATCACGGACGCGCTCTTCGCCGCCTTCGGCGTCATGGCGGCCGCGCAAGGCACCATGAACAATCTCACCTTCGGCAATGCACGGCTCCAATATTACGAAACCATCTGCGGTGGCGCCGGAGCAGGCCACGATTTTGACGGGGCCGACGCCGTTCAAACCCACATGACCAATTCACGCCTGACGGATCCCGAAGTGCTGGAATGGCGCTTTCCTGTTGTGCTCGAAGATTTCAGCATCAGAAAAGGCTCAGGCGGCGCAGGCAGGCATCATGGTGGCGATGGCGTTTCACGCACCATCCGTTTCCGGGAAGCCATGTCTGTCTCGCTGCTCTCGACACGTCGCCGCACGAAACCCTTTGGCCTGATGGGCGGCGAGGATGCCCAACCGGGCGAAAACGCCATCAGACACCTTGATGGCAGGCTCGAAAATCGTCCGGGGGCTGATCAAGCTGAATTGCAGCCCGGAGAGGCTATAATCATCAAAACGCCGGGCGGCGGCGGGTTTGGCCCCAAATAGCCCGGACAGGATGTGAAATGTCATCGAATCGTGGATCAGACATTTCAGAACCATTCTGAAACAGCTTATCCACAGCGTTTCTGATGCACCGGTTTCGAAAAAAGCGCGGAACTACATAGCCTTAGCACTCATGCAGGAATGCCACATTGTGACCCTTTGACCTCAACGGCAAATCCGCTTGCACCGGATCGAGAGCCTGCCAGAGTCACATCAGGACCTGCGGATTGAGGGAGGCACAAATGACCTTTACCGCAAAAGTCGGCTACGTCGTTACGGGGCTCGCATTTCTTTATGTTGGCGCCATCACGGTTGGTTTGATCTGAAGCACGTCCGCACACACAACCGGTCTCCGACCGGTCATCGACCCCCATGAAGGGCGCGCTCCGCAAGGAACGCGCCCTGATTGTTTCAGGGTGAGCGCTCAGGCCGCCGCTTCTTCTGCACCCGGCGTGTAGTTGAGGATCGGAGCCAGCCAGCGCTCGCACTCGGCAAGGCTCATGCCCTTGCGCCGCGCATAATCCACCACCTGATCGCGCTCGATACGGCCAACACCGAAATATTCCGCCCGGGGATGGCTGAAATAAAAGCCGCTGACCGCCGCGCCCGGCCACATGGCATAGCTCTCGGTCAGCTTGATGCCGACAGCCTTCTCGGCATCGAGAAGCGTGAACAAGGTCTTTTTCTCGGTATGGTCAGGCTGGGCCGGATAGCCCGGTGCCGGGCGAATGCCCTGATAGGCTTCCGCGATCAACTGCTCGTTGCTGAGCGTCTCGTCTCTGGCATAACCCCAGAATTCACGCCGCACCCGCGCATGCATATGCTCGGCAAAGGCTTCGGCCAGACGGTCCGCCAACGCCTTGGAAAGAATGGCACGATAATCATCGTTCTTTTCTTCAAAGCGTTTGGCAACTTCATCTTCCCCAAAGCCGGTTGAGACGGCAAAGCCGCCGACATAGTCTTCAATGCCGCTTTCCCTGGGCGCGACGAAATCAGCCAGCGCCATATTGGCCCGGTCGGAATTCTTGCGCTTCATCTGCTGACGCAATGAATGAAGAAGGGCGATGGTTTCGCGGCGTTCATCATCGGCATAAAGCGCAATGTCGTCGCACGCCACCTGATTGGCCCGCCAGAAACCGATCACGGCACGCGCCTTGAGCCACTTTTCCTCGACCATCTGCTTGAGCATCTCTTGCGCATCGGCGAAGAGACCGCGCGCTGCTTCACCGACCTTTTGATCCTGCAGGATCATCGGATATTGCCCGGCAAGTTCCCAGGTCGCAAAAAAGGGCGTCCAGTCGATATAGGGCACGAGATCGGCGATTGGATAATCGTCAAACACCTTCGTGCCAAGGAAGCTCGGCTTGACGGGTGCATAATCGGTCCAGTCGATCTTGAGACGATTGGCACGAGCGCCAGCCAGTGTCTCACGTACTTCCTGCGCGCGTGAATTGGCATGCGCTGCTGCCATCCTGGCATATTCCGCCTTGATCTCCGCGACATAAGTCTCCCGACCGCCTTCTGCCGTGAGCTGCGAGGCCACACCAACAGCACGGCTTGCATCCGTCACATAGATCGCCTGACCTTTCTTGTAGTTCGGATTGATCTTGACGGCCGTATGAATGCGGCTCGTCGTGGCGCCGCCAATCATCAAGGGAATGTCAAAACCCTGCCGCTCCATTTCAGCCGCGACATGGCACATCTCGTCAAGGCTCGGCGTGATGAGGCCGGAAAGACCAATGATATCGACGTTCTTTTCACGCGCGACATCAAGGATCTTTTGCGCCGGCACCATGACGCCAAGGTCGATCACCTCGAAATTATTGCACTGAAGCACAACACCGACAATGTTCTTGCCAATATCATGCACATCGCCCTTGACCGTCGCCATGAGAATGGTCGCAGCCGCTTCCTTCTGCGTCGCGCCTGTCAGGCGTTTTTCTTCTTCCATATATGGCAGCAAATAGGCAACGGCCTGCTTCATCACGCGCGCACTTTTGACGACTTGCGGCAAAAACATCTTGCCCGCGCCAAAAAGATCGCCGACGACATTCATGCCATCCATCAGCGGTCCTTCGATCACATGCAAGGGGCGTTCGGCCTGCTCACGGGCCTCTTCCACGTCAATTTCGATAAAGGCATTGATGCCTTTGACGAGCGCATGAGTAAGGCGTTCCTTGACCGGCATCTGACGCCAGGAAAGGTCCTCCTCCTGCTTCTTGCCCGCTTCGCCCTTGTAGCGTTCTGCAATCTCAAGCAGGCGCTCTGTCGCGTCGGGACGACGATTGAGGATCACATCCTCGACACGCTCACGCAGCTCCGGCTCGATCTCGTCATAAATGGCAAGCTGTCCGGCATTGACGATGCCCATATCCATGCCCGCCTGAATGGCATGATAGAGAAATACCGAATGCATCGCCTCGCGCACCGGCTCATTGCCGCGAAACGAGAACGACACATTTGAAACGCCGCCAGAGACATGTGCATAAGGCAGAAGCTGCTTGATGCGCCTTGTCGCTTCGATGAATTCAACGCCGTAATTGTTGTGCTCCTCAATGCCGGTCGCGACGGCAAAGATATTCGGATCGAAAATGATATCTTCCGGCGGAAAGCCGACCTGCTCCGTCAGAAGTTTATAGGCGCGTTCACAAATCTCGACTTTGCGATCCGCTATATCCGCCTGCCCCACTTCGTCAAACGCCATGACGACAGCCGCCGCACCATAACGCCTGACTTTGCGCGCATGTTCCAGAAAGGCCGCCTCGCCTTCCTTGAGGCTGATGGAATTGACCACCGATTTACCCTGCACGCATTTCAGGCCCGCCTCGATGACGCTCCACTTCGAGCTGTCGATCATCACCGGCACACGCGAAATGTCAGGCTCCGCCGCCATCAGGTTCAGAAACCTGACCATCGCCGCTTCGGAATCGAGCATCCCCTCATCCATATTGACGTCGATCATCTGCGCGCCGCTTTCCACCTGCTGGCGGGCAACGACAAGCGCCTCGTCATAGCGCCCCTCGGTGATGAGCTTGCGAAAACGTGCCGAGCCCGTGACATTCGTGCGCTCGCCCACATTGATGAAATTGGCAGTGGCCTTGGTCATAGTCTTCTAATTCCTGAAACATGCTGCCGCTTCCGGCAAGGAAACTCAGCCCGCCGTGAAGGCTTCAAGTCCTGAGAGGCGAAGCTTTGGCTCAATCTCGGGCGCGACCCGCGGCTTGCTGGTTTTGACCGCTTTGGCAATCGCTTCAATATGTGCAGGCGTCGTGCCACAGCACCCGCCAACAATATTGACGAGTCCCGATCCGGCAAACTCACCCACGAGATCCGCCATATGTTCCGGGCTCTGGTCATATTCACCCATCTCATTGGGCAGGCCCGCATTGGGATGCGCGCTCACATTCACATCCGCTACGCGCGACAGCGTATCGATATGCGGACGCATTTCCTTGGCGCCCAGGGCGCAGTTCAGGCCAATCGAGAATGGCTTGACATGCTTGAGCGAGTTCCAGAAGGCTTCCGGTGTCTGACCAGACAGCAATCGGCCTGACATATCGGTGATGGTACCCGAAATCATGATCGGCAAGACAATGCCCATTTCCTCAAAAACTTCATCAACCGCAAAAAGCGCCGCCTTGGCGTTGAGCGTATCGAATATCGTCTCGACGAGAATGGTGTCGGCGCCGCCTTCAATCAGACCCCGTGTCGCCTCCTTATAGGCCTCGCGCAGTTCGTCAAAACTGACATTGCGGAAACCGGGATCGTTGACGAGCGGCGAAATCGATGCGGTACGATTGGTAGGCCCGAGCACGCCCGCGACAAAGCACACGCGGCCAGGCGTTTCACTCTCGGCAATATCGGCTGCCTTGCGCGCCACGCGGGCGCTTTCGACATTCATTTCATAGGCAAGATCTTCGAGATGATAATCAGCCTGCGCAATTCGTGTCGCGCTGAATGTATTCGTCTCGGCAAAATCTGCTCCCGCACGATAATACTGCAGATGAATGTCGAGCAGTATGTCGGGACGCACAATCGAAATGAGTTCATTGTCGCCCTTCACATCATGCGTATGATTTTTCAGGCGCTCACCGCGGAAATCGGCTTCCGTGAGTTTGTAACCCTGAATCATGGTGCCCATGGCGCCATCAAGCACCAGCACATGGCTTTTGATCAGCTCATGCAGCGTCGCGATGCGTTCTTCTCTGGTCATCATATGTCCTTTCAGACCTCAGACTTGCGCTGACGCCAGCGCTGCCTGTGGCCGCAAACCCAATACATGGCAAATGGCGAAAGTCAGATCAGCCTGATTGAGTGTGTAAAAATGAAACCGGTCATAGCCGTAATCGCGCAGGCGGTTGACTTGTTCCGCCGCGACATAGGCCGCGATGAGCTTGCGCGTTTCCAGCTCATCATCGAGACCGACATAGTAACTCTCAAGCCAGGCCGGCACACTGGCGCCGCAGCGTGCGGCCATGCGCTTGATGCCCTTGAAGTTCGTTGTCGGCATGATGCCCGGCACGATCGGCACTTCAATGCCGGCCTTGCCTGTCATTTCGAGAAACCGGAAATGTCTTTCGGTATCGAAAACAAATTGTGTGATCGCGCGCGTTGCACCGGCATCAATCTTGCGCTTGAGCAGCTCGATATCGGCCTGGATCGAAACCGATTCAGGATGGCCTTCGGGATAAGCGCTGACGCTGATCTCGAAATCGCCAATCTTGCGAATGCCCTCGATCAATTCAGGCGTCGACTGATAGCCTTGCGGATGCGGCTGATAAGGGGCTCCAAGCTCCGGCATGTCGCCACGCAACGCGACAATGTGCTTGATGCCGACCGCCTGATAATCGCGGATGACCCGATCCATTTCCGCCTTCGAGGCGCCAACGCATGTCAGATGTGCTGCGGGTTCAAGCCGTGTTTCCTGCTTGATGCGCTTGACAGTGGCATGGGTGCGCTCCCGCGTGGAACCACCCGCGCCATAGGTCACCGACACAAACTCAGGATTGAGCGGCGCAAGCCTGGTGATCGAACGCCAGAGAGATTCCTCCATCTCCTCGTTTTTGGGAGGGAAAAACTCGAAGGATACGAGGCTCTTCGCGCGCCGATCCGCGTCAGCATTGCCCGGGTCAGCATAGAAGGACATTCATTTCACTCCCAACAAATCTTGATGACGAGGCTGCAACGCAGGCGTCGCCCCGTGAGCCGGTTTGTCGCCAACCCAGACCAGCACTGTCAGCTTGGCGTCTTCCGCCCCTTCAGGCGGCAAAGTCAGTGTCTGCTTGAGGCTCAAGCCGCATTCGCTCAACCACCCGGCAATTTCGATCTCGGAAAAACCCAGACGCCGATGGGCATGGCCCTCACGCAGATAGTCAA
Source organism: uncultured Alphaproteobacteria bacterium (assembly GCA_963696585.1). Classification (GTDB taxonomy): domain Bacteria; phylum Pseudomonadota; class Alphaproteobacteria; order Parvibaculales; family Parvibaculaceae; genus Parvibaculum. The sequence continues at coordinate 16,519 of CAVOKW010000019.1, read as the reverse complement.
GTTCATGCGGGGCAAAATCCGCGATGACCAGACATCCGCCCGGTTTCAAAATCCGCACGGCTTCGCGGATCGCCCCCAGCGGGTCATCAAGGTAATGCAGCACCTGATGCAACGTCACGAGATCAGCCGCCTCATCCTGAATCGGCAAGTCGTAAAGATCCGCCTGCCGCACCGAACAATGCTGCAATTCGGGCTTCTCAAGATGGGCTCTGGCAAAGCCGAGCATTTCCGGGCTGAGGTCAATCCCCAGTCCCCATTTGGCGCGCGGCCCATAAAGCTCCAGCATACGGCCCGTACCGGTGCCGAGATCGACAAAGCCTTCAATCTCGCGACCATCGAGAATTTTCGTGACGGCTGCCTCGACCTTTTCTTCGGGCACATAAAGCGATCGGATGCTGTTCCATTCTTCGGCATTGGCGCTGAAATATTCCGAGGCCTTGGCAGCACGCGCCTGTCGCACAGCCTCAAGTCGCTCAAGGTCACGCACCACTGTCAGATCGGCCTCCGACACAAAGGACGTCAACAATTCGGCAAGCCTCGCCCCCTCACCCGCGCGCGCCAGTCGATAAAACACCCAGCTCCCTTCGCGAAACCGGTCCAAAAGACCCGCCTCGCAGAGCAGCTTGAGATGACGGCTGACACGGGGTTGGCTCTGCCGCAGGATTTGCGTCAGTTCCGTTACGGTCAATTCGCTACGGGCAAGCAGAGCCATCAGGCGCAGCCTTGTCGGCTCGCCAGCAGCGCGCAGTCCTGCCAGTAATTGTTCCATGGTCTCGCCCTGTCGAATGCTCGGAGCACATATAAACATATCTTTATACGTTTTCAAAGTCACTTGATGGACGTCAGCAGCGATTGCTTTGCGACGCAAAAGCGCAACATTATGCGCTAAATCGGTCTCGCCCCCTCCAGCCTGACTAGTTCGCCAGGCAAGGCTGTGATAGGCAGGAGCGAAGAGTTTTCGCGCTTTTTCTGGTCTGTCCCTCGTTTTCGAGTTCACCTGAACTTAAGTACTGCTTGGGAAAATATGAATCGGGTCTCTCCGGACCACATCTACAAAATCGGCAAAACAATCACACGTGGTTAGGTCTGGCTTTCGCTCCATTCTCTCCGACCGCAGCGAATGAAACGACACGGATCCAATTCGTATCTCTAAGGACGCAGAATGAAATCGCTGGGGATCGCTGAACTGAAACGCGCTTCAATGTCAGTTTGCGCGAGTGTTGCCGTTCTATTGTTGGCAGGCCTGACGGTCCCGGTCGCCATGGCAGCCGAAACCGCGCCGACGACCGCCCCGGCCTCCACAACCACCCAGGGCGCCGACGAGAACGATCCGCTCGAACCCATGAACCGCTACTTCTTTGAAGTAAATCGGTTTCTGGACACTATCGCCCTGAAACCTGTGGCCACCTGGTATGACGGTGTCCTGCCGGGCTTTGCCAAGGATGGCGTGCGCAATTTTCTCGACAATCTTCGCAGCCCGGTCATCCTCGCCAACGATCTGTTGCAGGGCGAATGGGACCGCGCGGGCACAACCGCCTCACGCTTTGCCGTCAACACCACCGTGGGCGTTGCTGGTTTGATGGACCCTGCCAGCAAGTGGGGCATGGCGCAGCATGGCGAAGATTTTGGTCAGACGCTTGCCGTTTACGGTACGGGCGAAGGCCCCTACCTCTATTTGCCCGTCCTCGGCCCGGCCCCGATACGCGACCTCTCCGGCTTTGTGGTCGATCAGTTTTTTGATCCGCTGACCTATGTCTATTGGGATGGTCCCAACACGGTGCCGGTTGCGCGCTTCGTTCTGAACGGCGTGGATCTGCGCGCGCGCAATCTCGGCACGCTTGACCAGATCGAACGCACCTCGGTCGATTATTACGCGACGATCCGCAATCTCTATCGCCAGAGCCGCGTCAATGAGATCAATAACGGCCAGACCAATGTCGATACCCTGCCCGATATCGACAACCTGAATTTCGACACAAATGAGCCCCAGTCTGTTGAGCCGACCAAGTAACTTTCTGGTCGAACGGCCCGGACGCATTTGCCCTATCAGGAGTTATCCATGCCCCCCTTCCTCACGTCCTTCCCGACGTCTCGCATTATTATGGGTGCCGCTGCGCTCATGCTCGCCATTGTCATGGTCGCCCCGCTGCCCGCTCGCGCTGCCAATGATGACGCCGCCAGGCAATTCGTCAAGGAAACCTCCGAGCAGGCGCTCTCGATCATTGGCGACAAGAGCATCGATCAGGGAACGCGCGAGGCCCAGTTTACGGCGCTCTTGCGCGCCAAGGCCGACATGAAGCGCATTGCCGCCTTCGCACTTGGCCAGTTCATCCGTCTGCCCACACCTGAGCAGAAGACGGAATATCTTGGTCTCGTCGAAAACTTCGTCGTGAAGGTCTATCTGACCCGTCTGGCTGACTACAGCGACGAGAAACTCATCATCACGGACACCGAAGCCAAAGGCACCAAGGAAGTCATCGTCAAGAGCAAGATCGAGTTCACCAATGGCCGCGAGCCCGTCACGGTTGACTGGTGGCTGCTCAAGGATGGCGGCAGCTATCGCATTTTCGACGTGAACGTCGTGGGCATCTGGCTCGCCCAGGAACAGCGCTCGACCTTCACCTCGGTCATCAACAGCAACAATGGCGATTTCAACGCCCTGCTCAATCATCTCAAGACACAGATCGCCAAGGCCGATGCCGGCGGCGACACCACGAACGCATCAAAGTAACGCTGCGGCCTCCCTTACCAACAAATGCAAACGGCGCATCCCTGAGGATGCGCCGTTTTTCTTTATCCGGCGTGCAGCCGGCATATCAGCGGCTGAAGCGCTTGTATTTGAGACGATGGGGGATCTCGGCTTCCGGCCCGAGGCGACGCTTCTTGTCTTCCTCGTAATCGGCATAATTGCCTTCAAACCATTCGACATGGCTATCGCCTTCAAAGGCGAGGATATGCGTGGCGATGCGGTCGAGGAACCAGCGATCATGGCTGATCACCACGGCACAGCCGGCAAAGGCCACAAGCGCATCTTCGAGCGCACGCAGCGTATCCACGTCAAGATCGTTGGTCGGTTCGTCGAGCATGAGCAGATTGGCGCCCGACTTCAGCATCTTGGCGAGATGCACGCGATTGCGCTCCCCCCCTGACAACATGCCGACCTTCTTCTGCTGGTCACTGCCCTTGAAATTGAACGCCCCGACATAGGCCCGGCTCGGCATGGTAATCTTGCCAAGCTCGACAATATCCGTGCCGCCGGAGATTTCTTCCCAGACATTCTTGTTGGGGTCGAGCGAGTCGCGGCTCTGATCGACATAGCCCATCACCACCGTCTCCCCCACCTTGAGTGTGCCGCTATCGGGCTTTTCCTGTCCTGTGATCATGCGGAACATGGTCGTCTTGCCCGCGCCATTGGGACCAATGACACCAACAATGCCGCCCGGTGGCAGCGTGAAGCTGAGATTGTCGATCAGCAGGCGATCGCCAAATGATTTGGTCAGGCCCGTCGCCTCGATGACATTGCCCCCCAGACGCGGACCTGCCGGAATGATGATCTGGGCTTTGCCATCCGTCTGCCTCTCGGCTTCCGCCAGCAATTCATCGTAAGCGCGGAAACGCGCCTTGCTCTTGCTTTGCCGCGCCTTGGGGCTGGCCTGAATCCATTCAAGCTCGCGCGCCAGCGTGCGTTGCAGGGCTTCGTCCTGACGCTCTTCAACCGCAAGCCGCTTCTGTTTCTGATCAAGCCATGAGGAGTAATTGCCCTCATAGGGAATGCCATGGCCGCGTTCGAGTTCGAGAATCCAGCCCGTCACATTGTCGAGGAAGTAGCGGTCATGGGTCACGAGGACGACGGTGCCGGTATAATCCTTGAGATAGCTCTGCAACCAGGCAACGGATTCGGCATCAAGATGGTTGGTCGGTTCGTCGAGCAGCAGAATGTCGGGCGCCTCCAGCAACAGCTTGCACAACGCCACGCGACGGCGCTCGCCACCCGAGAGCTTTGTCACATCGGAATCGCTCGGCGGACAGCGCAGCGCATCCATCGCCATTTCGACCTGACTATCAAGATCCCAGAGGTTCTGTCCGTCGATAATGTCCTGAAGCCGGGCCATCTCATCGGCCGTCTCGTCCGAATAGTTCATGGCGAGTTCGTTATAGCGCTCGACCAGCGCCGTCTTCGCGGCAACGCCGTCCATCACATTGCCAAACACGTCCTTGGCCGGATCAAGCTGCGGCTCCTGCGCGAGATAGCCGACGCGCACGCCCTCCGCCGCCCAGGCTTCGCCCTGAAACTCCTTGTCCACGCCCGCCATGATCTTGAGCAGGGTCGATTTACCCGCACCATTGAGACCGACAACGCCGATCTTGACGCCGGGCAGGAATGAAAGCCGGAGTTCCTTGAGAACCTGCTTGCCGCCCGGATAGGTCTTGGAAAGACGGTCCATGACGAAAACATACTGATAAGAGGCCATGTGCCGCCCTTGTGCCGGTTAAATGTCGGGATTCTTGGGCCTTCTTCTAGCTCATCGCTCCGGGCCGGGCAATGCGCTTGCCCGCGCCCGCCCGGAGACCCTGCCGGAGAGGTGTAACAATATGCCAGATGCCATGCCGATACGGATAATTTACCCATGAGTAGATAGATGGTGGCTGAGTCAAGTCGCGAGCACCCCCACCCACTCGACGGCAGAAATCCCGGAACCCGCTGGGTCCGCGTTTTGTTTCGGTTTTCAGCATCATGTTTTAATCTTTTTCGTAATGCTAGAATCAACCCGCAATTTCAGTGCGGTCCGCTCTGGAAGCCTGGGGGCGTGCACTTTCTACAATTTCGGAATCCAGTTGCATGTCCTCAATCGCAGTCATCCATCTTGTGCGCCACGCCAATCCCACGCGTTGGTTGAATGCCTTTTTGAGAAGCTACAAAACCCACCCCTCCGGCACAGAACATGATCTCACATTCATCCTCAAGGGGTTTCCGGAAAAGGCAGCCCTCCGCCTCAAATCACGTCTCGCCAAATCGCTGCCTGCATGTCAATTCCTGGAAATCAGCGATGAAGGCTATGACATCAATGCCTATCGCCATGCCGCTCAAATCCTGACACAAGACATCCTTGTCTTTCTGAATTCGCATAGTGTCATTCAGGCAACCGACTGGCTCAAATCATTGACCCAACCGTTGGCCGCAACAGACACGGGCCTCACAGGCGCCACAGGAAACTGGGAAGCCGAAGGCACGGGCATGAGCTACCCCAATCCCCATATCCGCAGCAATGCCTTTGCCATTCGACGCAAAGAATTTCTGTCGCTGGATTTCGGACCCCTTATCTCAAAGAGTGACTGTGGACGCTTTGAAGCAGGCGACATCGGCATGACACGTCAACTCATGTCACGTCATCGGCTTTGTCTTGTAGTCGGCAAAGATGGACAAGCTCATGCATGGCAGCAATGGCATAAGTCTCTCACTTTTCGGTCCGGCAATCAGGAAAACCTTCTCATCGCCGACAACCGCACGCGGGATTATCAATTTGCCAATGACGCAAGGCGGCAAAAATGCGCCCGACTGAGCTGGCGCGATAAAGCACATGTCGCGCCCTCTAGCTTTACAAACTTCCTGAAAGGCAAGTGGATCAGATTGCGCACTGGCAGACTTTAAAGTGCGCCCCAGCCAAACCGCCGGTTGAGAAAGTTCGACGTCACATTTTGCGTACCTGTGAAGCGCCAGACAGAAATTCCAAAACGGCTGACAAAGTTTTCGACCAGACTGAAACTTTGTGAGGTTTTGAGATCCTCAAATACCTGCTTGCAACCCGGTACCGCCTCGGTGTCATGCAGAACCATGATCGCACCGGGCTTCAAAACTTCTTTCATCAGGAAAATGTCCTGACGCAAGCCCTTATAGCTGTGGTCGCCATCAACAAAGGCATAATCAATCTTTCCGGCATAAGGCAGCAGCTTTTCCCGCACATTTGCCGAATGTGAATCGTCGATCACTTCGAGAACAAATTCTGTTTTCACCGTCGGTTTGATACGCCGCCAATGATGATGCTGCGGGTGCAGCCCGATATCGACGATGATCGTCTTCTTGACATCATAATAATCACGCACGAATTTTGTATTGCCGCCCGCCGCAATGCCAACATCAATGGAAAGCTCCGAAGGCGGGCATTTGGTCGCCAGAAACTCGACAAAGGAGGCGAATTCATCCGGGTCCTGTTGCAGATAGAGCCCATCCTCTTTGACCGGATAGCCAAAATAGGCCTCGTTGTCTGAGCCACAAGCACGAATGGCCTGCATTAGTTCTGGTTTCGTTACACTTCCCACGTCGAGGCACTCCTGTCTCTCATCTGAATTTCGAACGGCCAATTAGCCAATTTTTTGTCTGCTGCCATCGCTGGCAACCCGGTGAGCCTGCGACTCGCCAAAAAATTGCCCGAATGTGACAATAACCTGCCGACTTAACCTCGCCAGCTATCAAGCGCCTCTGCAAGCCCCTGATCAAGGGAACGCCCCCCGGCAAAGCCAACCTCATCCCGAAGTCTCTTGACGCAAGCTGAAATCCGCAAGGGTTCGCCTTCGCGATCAGCCAACGCGCCAACCTGCAACAGATCAGGACGACCAGACAGAACCGCGAGCCGTTCGGCAATTTCGCGAATGGTATGAGCCTGCCCGCTCGCTATGTTCACCGCGCCTTGCACGCCGCTCAGGCCCAGTTGCGCCAAAGCAGCCGCGGCATCGCGGACATCCATGAAATCGCGAATGGCCTTGCCAGAAGACATGGCGGCTGGTCTCCCCGCCAGAAGCGACAAGGCAAGCGACGACACCAGTCGGGCAGGTACTTCATCCGGGCCATAGAGGAAAAACAGCCGCGCCCAGGCAAATTCGATTCCATGCTGATGACAGAAGGATTGAAGAAGGCGCCGCGTCGCATCCTTGCTGACATCATAAAGCGTGTGAGCCGCTAACGGCGTTTCATCTTCAACGCAATCGCCAACTTCGGGCCAGTCATACTCATAGCAAGTCCCGACAGCCACAATGCGTTTGACGCCACAATTTGAAGCCGTCTGAGCCAGCGAGAGCGTCGCCTTGACCCAATCAAGATTTGCAGGATTCGTCCAGAACCGGCCATGCTCGACACACCAGGCAAGGTGCAAGATCAAATCTGGCTTGGCCGCCTCGATCAAAGGCCGCACAGAACCCTCGACCAACAGATCACCCTTGATGTGGCAAACACCCTCCGCAGTCAGATGATTGCGTGAGACGGCAAATACCTCAGCACCCGTCGCGACCAGCGGGGCCAGCACATGACGGCCCACAAAACCCGAGGTGCCTGTCACGAGCACGCGCATATCAGTTTGCTCTGATCGGTTGAAGTGTCAGTGACGGCACAGCCGTCATGATTTTTGCACCCCATGCTTCGGCATAGCCAAGCTGGGCCGCAATTTCAGCTTTGATGTTCCATGGCAGGATCAGAATGATATCGGGACGATCTGCCTTGAGATGCGCTTCATCAACAATCGGTATGCGGCTGCCCGGCATGAAATGGCCCTGTTTTGACGGGCTTTTATCGGCCACATAGGGCACGAGATCGGGACGAATCCCGGCAAAGTTCATCAGCGTATTGCCCTTGGCCGCAGCGCCATAGGCTCCCACCTTGAGGCCCTTGCGCTTGGCGTCAATCAGCGCTTCGAGCAGATCGTCTTTCACCCGCTCGCTCTTGGCCTGAAAGCCATCATAGCCCGAAAGCCTGTCCATTGATTTCGCGCGCTCGGCGCCAAGCACGTCATCGACACGCGCCATGCGCGGGCGCGTGCCCGTGTCAATCCGCTGCGCATAGACCCGCAAGCTGCCGCCATGCGTTGGCAATTCTTCCACGTCAAAAACGCCAAGCCCATTGGCCTTGAAAATCGCTTCGACAGCCAGGAGCGAGAGATAAGAATAATGTTCGTGATAAATCGTGTCGAATTGCGTGTCGTTCAGCAGGCGCAGGAGATGCGGAAACTCGAACGTCGAAACGCCCTGCGGCTTCAACAGCGCCGCAAAGCCGCGCACAAAGTCGCCAATATCGGGCACATGCGCGAGCACATTATTGGCCGCCGTCAGATCAGCGGCACGCCCCTGCCCTGCCAGTTCGCGCCCCTTGTCCTCCCCAAAAAAGACTTCCAGCGTTTCAATGCCGATCTTGCGCGCCGCCGCTGCCGTGCTCGCTGTCGGCTCGATGCCATAGCAGGGAATGCCGCGCTCCTTGACATATTGCAGCAGATAGCCGTCATTCGAGGCCACCTCGACAACACAGCTTGAGGCATCCAGCGCGAGCATCCCGCTCATCTTGCCGACATAGGCTTTGGCATGTGCAAGCCATGACGACGACATGGAACTGAAATAGGCATAGTCGGACGAAAAAAAAGCCTCCCGCGCGGCAAAGTCTTCCGTCTGCACCAGCCAGCACCTTGTGCAAACCATGACGCGCAGCGGATACCATGTTTCCGGCGCATAGAGCGTTTGCGCCGTCAGATAGGCGTTGGAAGGCGGCGCCGATCCAAGATCAACGAAGGGAACCGTGAGCGGCGCCTTGCAAAAACGACAATTCAAGGGATCAACTTTCACCTGAAGCGGCAATCAGAGGATGGCTCCGGTCGCGCGGGGATATTTCAGTCACGGGCAAGGGCCAGTCAATGGCCAATTGTGGATCGGTCGGTCGCAGGCCGCCTTCCGCCTCAGGCGCATAAACCTGCGAATGAAGATAAAGCATTTCGACATCATCCGTCAGGGTCTGAAACCCATGGGCGCAACCCTCCGGAATGAGCAGGCTGTTCTGGCGTTCCGATGAAAGGGGAACGCCGACCCAGTTCAGATAGGTGGGAGAACCTTCGCGCAGGTCAACCGCGACATCCAGAACCTCGCCTGCCAGACAGGAAACGAGCTTCATTTCGGCCATTGGCGCACGCTGAAAATGCATCCCGCGCAATGTGCCTTTCCTGCCTGTGAATGTCCGGTTGATCGCCATGACCGGCTTGACCCAGCCCGCCTCGCGCAATTCATCCACACAAAACATCCGCTCCAGCCAGCCGCGTTCGTCGCCCATGCGCTTGCGGACAAGTTCGACCACACCGGCAATCGCCGTTGGCCGAAGGGTGAACCTGTCTGTCATGCTCCAACGCGATTCTTGCTTGATTTGACTGTGCCCGTCACCTCACGGAGATAGCGCCTGAGCGACTTGAAAAACCGATAGGATTTCCGATTGGCATAACGCCAGATATAAAAGGAAAGGACCAATCTCTCCAGCAGCCTCCAATGGCGCTTGGAAAAGATGACAAAACAGGTCGCCCGGAAGCTGCGCCGCACGTCAATCATATTGCGTGCTGATAGACGCACGGGTTCACGCGGCGAAATATTGATCGACGATATGAGACATGTCCCGGACGTTCCGGCAATCCGCTCGTCAATGATGGGGGCAAATGTCGTCGCATGATCCCATGCCCAGAGATGCGGATAGTTTGTCATCACCTCGGCATAGCAGGCCGTGAGATAATCCCGCTCCCAGAGCCCGTAGATGAAATTCGGATGCGCCTTGAGCAGGACCCGACCAATCCGGCGCGCCCGGCAGGTCGAGTCTGAACGTTGCAACGCCGCTTCGCGCCACAATGACCCATCAGCATGAATGATCCGCTCCCGCCCAACGGCCAGCCCTAAACCCGGCATTGCCTCATGCAATTCGGTCAAGCAAGCCAGATAATTTGCATCTGAAATGGCATCATCAGCCCGCCACATGAAATATTTGGTCGTTGCCGCCTCAAGCACTGAGAGAAAATTGCGACGCGCCCCAATATTGACCGGATGCCGGATCAGACGAAACCGCGGATCAGAGTCCACAAACGCCTGCGCGATGGCGACACTCTCATCCTGCGAGCCATTATCGGAGATGAGCACTTCCAGATCACGGAAGGTTTGATCGCGCAAACATTCAAGGCAGGCCCTCAAGGACGCCGCACCGTTAAAGACGGGCACGCCCACGGTTATTTTAGCCATGAAATCATTCCGCGCAAAAAGGCCGATCAGGAGCCCGAATATAGCGTCATGCGAGGGATTACGCCAAGTGCCGGGGCCACTTCAAGCCATCGGCACCAAAAGACATCAAGTGCCGGGGCCACTTCAAGCCATCGGCACCAAAAGACATCAGGTGCCGGGGCCGCTTCAAGCCATCGGCACCAAAAGACATCAGGTGCCGGGGCCGCTTGATGCCATGGCCGCACAAAGGCATATTGCCTGTGCGCCCGGCTCACCTTCATTAACCCGATTGGCGCAAGAATATGACGACCCACCCTCGCGCTGGCCGGCCATCCCCGGCATCGGCCACCATCTGGAAGAAGACGCATGACGAAAGCAGTCATCCTGGCCGGCGGCATGGGAACACGCATATCCGAGGAAAGCCAGCTCCGGCCCAAGCCGATGATTGATATTGGAGGTCGGCCGATTCTCTGGCACATCATGAAAATTTATTCGCATTATGGCCTGACGGACTTCGTCATCTGTCTTGGCTATCGCGGCTACATGATCAAGGAATATTTCGCGAATTATTTTCTGCATTCATCTGATGTCACCATCGACACCCGCACGGGTGAATTGACCCTGCATCATCGCGCCGCCGAGGATTGGCGCGTCACGCTGGTCGACACAGGCGAAAGCAGCATGACGGGTGGCCGCTTGAAGCGCGTTCGTCAGTATCTCGATCCCGGCGAAAGTTTCTGCTTCACCTATGGCGATGGCGTGGCCGATGTCGATATCGGCAAATTGCTCGCCTATCACAAGCAGCATGGCAAGCAGGCGACGCTTACCAGCGTCGCCCCGCCCGGTCGTTATGGCGCGCTCGACATCCAGAATGGCCAGATCAAACGCTTCACCGAAAAACCGCGTGGCGACAACGCCCGCATCAATGGCGGCTTTTTCGTTCTCGAACCCGGCGTCATTGATCGCATTGCCGCCGATAATACGTCCTTCGAAAATGAACCGCTCGAAGGACTGGCAGCCGATGGTCAGCTCATGGCCTTTGAGCATGACAGCTTCTGGCACGCGATGGACACGCTGCGCGACAAGAACCAGCTTGAAGCATTGTGGGCCTCAGGCACGCCACCCTGGAAAGTCTGGAACGATTGATGCCCATGTTTAACGGCATCGACGCGAAATATTGGCGGGGCCGTCGCGTCCTCCTGACAGGTCACACCGGCTTCAAGGGCGCCTGGGCCGCACTCTGGCTGCATCAGATGGGCGCAGAGGTCACGGGTCTTGCGCTTGCACCTGAAACCGAACCCAGCCTGTTCGCGCTGGCCCGTGTCGCCACGCTGATGGATAGCCATATCGTCGACCTGCGCGACAGAGCCGCCGTCAAGGCCCTTGTCACGCACATCGATCCCGAGATCGTGTTGCACATGGCAGCCCAGCCGCTGGTGCGCCGCTCCTATGTCGATCCCATCGGCACCTTCGAGGCCAATGTCATGGGCACAGTCCATCTGCTTGATGCCCTGCGGGATGGCACCTCGCTCCGCACCGTTCTCGTCGTCACCACCGACAAGGTCTATGAGAACAATGAAACGGGCCAATCCTTTCGCGAAGATGATCGCCTGGGGGGTCATGATCCTTATGCAGCCTCAAAGGCAGCCGCTGAAATCGTCACGGCCAGCTACAGTCGCGCCTTCTTTGTCGAGCGTGGCATCCGCGTTGCCACAGCACGCGGCGGCAATGTCATTGGCGGCGGCGACTTCTCGGAAGATCGTCTGATACCGGACATCTGGCGCGCCGCAAAGGCTGGCGCACCGCTCAAGCTGCGCCACCCCAATGCCTCGCGCCCCTGGCAGCATGTCCTTGATTGCCTGTCTGGCTATTTTGCTTTCACCCGTGCGCTGGATGAGCGCGCCGAGGTGCCCGCCGCCCTCAATTTTGGCCCCCATCCCGATGCGCCAGCCATCGCTGTCGCCGAACTTGCCGAAGCCGTGCAATCAACGCTCGGCAATGCCCATGAATGGCGTCGCGATGAGGCCCCCTCGCCGCATGAAATGAGTACCCTCGACATCGACTCTTCGCTTGCCCGCGCCACACTCGGCTGGGAAGACCGCCTGCCCGGCCGCGACGCGGTGCAGTGGCTGGTGGATTGGTACAAGGCCCTGGATGCCGACGCCGACATGCAGGCAGTCACGTTCGGACAGTTGAAGGCTTTTGAGGGTCTGGCTGGCAAGTGACGGGCCACGACATTAGAATGGCGCAGCGGAGGAGGAAGTCATGCTTGCGATGGTCCTGAACCACCCTGGCGAACCGCTTATCGCAACCAACATGCCCGATCCGGTGCCCGTGCCGGGTCAGATTCTGCTGCGTGTGAGCGCCTGTGGCGTCTGCCGCACCGATCTCCATATCGTCGATGGTGAATTGCCGCCGCTTGGTCACCCGATCATACCCGGTCACGAGATTGTGGGAACCGTCATGGCGACGGGCAGCCCAAACGCGCCCTTCCGCATCGGTGAGCGTGTCGGCATTCCTTGGCTGGGCTGGACTTGCGGCACATGCGACGATTGCACAAGCGGCCATGAAAATCTTTGCGAGCAGGCGAAGTTCACAGGCTATCACCTCGCCGGTGGCTATGCAGCCATGGTGATTGCCGATGAGCGCTATTGCTTCGCCATCCCGGACCGCTACAGCGATGAGGAAGCCGCGCCGCTGCTCTGCGCCGGACTGATCGGTTATCGCGCGCTGCGCATGGCGGGTGACGCAAAGCGGATCGGCATTTACGGCTTCGGGGCAGCAGCCCATATCCTGACGCAGATCGCCATGGCAGAGGGGCGCACCATCTATGCCTTCACCCGCGACGGCGACGAGGCCGCACAAGACTTTGCCCGCAGCATGGGCGCGACATGGGTCGGCGGATCGAGCAAAGCACCCCCGCAACGGCTGGATGCCGCTATCATCTTTGCGCCTGTAGGTTCGCTGGTGCCTGCGGCCTTGCGCGCCATCAGACCCGGCGGCACGGTCGTATGTGGCGGCATCCATATGAGCGACATCCCCTCTTTCCCCTATGAATGGCTCTGGAAGGAACGCGTGATCCGCTCGGTCGCCAATCTCACGCGCCAGGATGCCCGCGAATTCATGACGCTGGCTGCGACCCTGCCGCTCAAGCTCGCCACGCAGGCCTATCCGCTTGACCGCGCCAACGAAGCCCTGGCCGATCTGCGCAGCGGGGCACTTTCCGGCGCCGCCATATTGCTGCCCGACTGAACGGCTTCACATTCCATCACACCCTCGTGATCGATGTCCTGTCGAACCTCGCCATGCAGGCAGCCATCTTCAATTCATCGGCATTGGCAACCGGCATTGTGGTGCTGGCCGGTTATCTTCTGGGGCGGAGATTATTGCGCTGGTAATCAGGCGTTGAAAAGCGCGCTGATTGCCGCCTGTGCGTCATTCTGGATCTGCTTGAGATGCGCCGGGCTGACAAAGCTCTCGGCATAGATCTTGTAAATCTCTTCCGTGCCGGAAGGCCGCGCCGCAAACCAGCCATTCGCCGTTGTCACCTTGATGCCGCCAATGGCGCTGTCATTGCCCGGCGCCCTGGTGAGCCTGGCGGCAACGGGATCACCCGCCAATGTCGCCATTTTCACATTCTCCGGTGTCGCGGCCTTGAGCTTGTTCTTCTGAGCACTGCTCGCGGCCGCATCAATGCGCTCATAGTAGGACTGGCCAAGCTCATCGGTGAGAGCGCCATAGGCCTGTGAAGGATCACGTCCCGTCTTGGCAATCATTTCCGCGGCAAGCAGCCCGAGAATGATCCCGTCCTTATCCGTCGTCCAGACAGTGCCATCGCGGCGCAGAAAGGCCGCGCCCGCGCTTTCTTCACCCGCAAAGCCGAGCGAACCGTCATTCAATCCGTCCACGAACCATTTGAATCCAACCGGGACTTCCACCAGTCTGCGGCCAAGTTTTGTCGCCACCCGGTCAATGATGCCGCTGCTCACCGCTGTCTTGCCGATAGCGCAGGACGATGCCCATTGCGGACGGTTCGTAAAGAGATAGGCAATGGCGGCGACAAGATAATGATTGGGATTCATCAGGCCGCCTGTCGGCGTCACGATGCCGTGACGGTCCGCATCCGTGTCATTGGCAAAAGCGATGTCAAACCTGTCGCGCATGCCAATGAGCCGCGCCATGGCATGGGGCGAAGAACAATCCATGCGAATCTTGCCATCCCAATCAAGCGTCATGAAGCGGAAGGTCGGATCGACGCTCTTGTCCACCACCTCGCCCTTGAGCTTGTAGCGCTCGATAATCGGCTCCCAGACATGCACACCTGCCCCGCCCAGCGGATCGATGCCGATATGCACGCCCGCCGAACGGATCAAATCCATATCGAGCACATGCGCCAGATCGCCGACATAGGCGGCAATATAGTCATGCCGATGCAGATGCGGGGATTTGAGCGCCGCCTCGATCGGCATGCGCTTCACACCCTGGAGATGGACCCCGAGAAACGCATTTGCCGTTTTCTCGATCCAGCCCGTCGCGTCTGAATCCGCCGGGCCGCCATGGGGCGGATTATATTTGAAGCCGCCATCTTCGGGCGGATTATGCGACGGCGTGATGACAACGCCATCGGCAAGCCCACTCGCGCGGCCTTTGTTGTAAGTCAGGATGGCATGTGAAATCAGCGGCGTCGGCGTATAGCCGTCCGCATGATCGATCATCACTTCGACTCCATTGGCGATGAACACCTCCAGCGCCGAAACCAGCGCCGGGGCTGAAAGCGCATGCGTATCGATACCGAGATAAAGCGGGCCCGTGATGCCCTGTGCCTGACGGTGCAAACAGATCGCCTGACTGATCGCCAGAATATGGTGCTCGTTGAAGGCGCCATCGAGCGATGAGCCTCGATGGCCCGATGTGCCAAAGGTGACGCGCTGCGACACGATGCCAATATCAGGCTTCCCGGCAAAATAGGCGGTGATCAGGCGCGGCACATCCACGAGCTTGAGGGGGTCGGCCGGTTTTCCGGCCCGCGGGTTCAACGCACTCGTCATCTGACCATCCAAAATCGTCACCCATGGCGCTGCATGGCGAAAAATGGTGGGCCCGGCAGGACTCGAACCTGCGACCAAACCGTTATGAGCGGTCCGCTCTAACCAACTGAGCTACAGGCCCCCTTGTACGCGCGAGTCGATGCGCGACACTCCTCACATAGCAGATCATTTGGCCGGGCGGAATGCATACCCCCCCTCCATACATGCCGTAATTTTGTCCTAATCCCGGTCGATGCTCCTCCGGCGCTCACCCCCGGAGGAACAAAATGACGCCCTTTTCCAATCGCCACCTGCGCCTGCCCCTGTTTGCCGCCGCCCTGGCGCTTGGTCTCGCCACTTCCATGACAACCGCGCAGGCCGACCCCGCCACCACGCCGCGCCTGCTCAATGTGACCGGCGCCGGCGAGGTCCATGTGACCCCCGACATTGCCATGATCCAGACCGGCGTTATCACCGAGGCGCCGACCGCCGCCGCCGCCCTTGCCGCCAACACCAAGGCCATGAGCGCGATTTTTGCCGGTCTCGAAGCGCTCAAGATCGACAGGAAGGACATGCAGACTTCGGACTTCTCGGTCTATCCGGTCTATGAAAATGCCCCCGTCAACGCGACCGAAACGACCGCGCCGAAAATCCACGGCTATCGCGTCTCAAACCAGCTCGCCCTGACGGTGCGCCAGCTCGACAGCCTCGGCAGCGTGCTCGACAAGCTCGTGACGCTGGGCTCCAACCAGATCGGCGGCATCAGCTTCAGCATCGACAAGCCAGAACAATATCTCGACAAGGCCCGCACCGCCGCCGTCATGGACGCGCTGCGCAAGGCCAAGCTCTATGCGGGCGCGGCGGGCATCGCGCTGGGCGAAATCACCGCCATCAATGAAAATGGCTCGGGAATGCCCCAGCCGGTTTACATGAAGGCGATGATGGCGATGGAGCGTGCCGATGTGCCCGTGGCAAGCGGCCAGCAGACCATTTCGGCGAGCGTCAACATGTCGATTGCCATCCAGTAGACACTTCGCCCTCGCAACTTTGTGACTGGACGAAACCACGCCCACCCAGCACCCTGAATGGCAAGACACCATTCAGGGAGAGCAGGCCATGCTGATCGACACCATCAAGGAATATTACGGCAAGACGCTATCGGGCTCGGCCGATCTCAAGACCAATGCCTGCTGCGACCCGAACGACATGCCGATGCATATTCGCGCCGCCCTCGCCTCGATCCATCCTGAAGTGCTCGACCGTTATTATGGCTGCGGCCTTGTCGTACCCCAGGCAATTGAAGGCAGGCGCATCCTCGATCTCGGTTGTGGCGCGGGGCGCGATGCCTATGTGCTGAGCCGCCTCGTCGGCGAGCAGGGCTCCGTTGTCGGCGTCGACATGACACGCGAGCAACTGGCCGTTGCCCGCAGCCATCTTGATTTTCACGCCAGGGCCTTTGGCCATGCCAAATCCAATGTCACGTTTCTGGA
>CAVOKW010000018.1:0-139168 GCA_963696585.1 uncultured Alphaproteobacteria bacterium | reverse complement strand
ATGGCCATTGGTCGCTTCGCGTTCCTTGTCAGCACGCACCTTGTTGAAGGCGGCATTGTTGGCTTCTTCATTGCCTTTGACGGGGATCTGCGCCGCCATGCCACCCATGGCGAAAGCGCCGCGCTCGTGACAGGTTTTGACGAGCAGGAGCGAATAGGCATTGAGGAACGCCTTGCCCATCACGACCTGGGCGCGGTCCGGCAGGATGAAGTTCGGATTTTTGCCAAGCCGCTTGATGTAGCTGAAAATGTAATCCCAGCGCCCGCAATTCAGCCCGACAATGTGCTGACGCAGCTCATAAAGGATTTCATGCATCTCAAAGGCGGCAGGCAGGGTTTCGATCAGCACCGTCACCTTGATCGTACCGTTCTTGATGCCAAGCTGCTTCTGGGCATGTTCAAAGACATCGTTCCAGAGGCGGGCTTCAAGATGGCTTTCCATCTTGGGCAGATAGAAATAGGGGCCTGTGCCGCGCGCGATCTGCTTCCTGGCATTGTGGAAGAAAGCGAGACCGAAATCGAACAGCGAGCCGGACATCGGCTGGCCGTCAATGCGCATATGCGCCTCTTCCAGATGCCAGCCGCGCGGCCGCACAATGAGCGTCGCCGGCTTCTCGATCACTTCATAGGATTTGCCGGAGGAGGGTTCGCGAAAGCCGATATCGCCGAGCCAATAATCACGGATATTGATCTGACCGCCGATCATGTTGTCCCATGTGGGGGCGGCGGCATCTTCAAAGTCGGTCATGTAGGACTGCGCGCCGGAATTGAGCGCATTGATGACCATCTTGCGGTTGTCGACCGGGCCGGTGATTTCAACGCGGCGGTCGAGCAGATCCTTGGGGATCGGCGCAACTTTCCAGTCGCCTTCGCGAATGTCTTTTGTTTCCGGCAGGAAGTTTGGCAATTCGCCCGCATCAAACCGCAGCTGACGTGCGGCACGCGCGGCCAGCAATTCGCGCCGACGCGCGCCAAAGCGACGCTCAAGATCGGCCAGAAACGCAATGGCATCGACCGAGAGGATGGTCTCATAGCCTGGCTTCATCACGCCCGCGATCTCAATGCCGCCGACTTGCCTGTTTGCTGCTTCGCTCATTTGACCAGCCTCCAAAAATCTTCCTGCAAGTACCCGAGAGGGGCCATTTTATGGGCCTCTTGCTTTTGAGAGGGTCATACAACCACAACAGACGTGAGGATAGGGGAAACTAAGTCGTTGATATAATTGAAGTAAATAACTTGACAAGATTCTTGTAAGTTTCTGTTGTGAATGTAAATCTTGTAAATTATTCTGCCCTGAAACAGGCTCGCAGCATGGGTTCCAGCCATGGCGTCAGATAAAAAAGTCTTTGCCGGCCCGCGCATTAGGCGCTTGCGGCGCGAGCGCGGCCTCACCCAGGCCCGCATGGCCGGGGAGCTCGGCATCTCGGCAAGCTATCTCAATCTGATCGAGCGCAATCAGCGTCCGGTCTCGGTTCAGATCCTTTTCAAGCTTGCCGAAACCTATGATGTGGACCTGAGGAGCCTTGGCGGCGACGACGAGGCGCAAGCTCTGACGACGCTGCGCGAGATTTTCGCCGATCCCATATTCCGCGACACCGACATCACCATTCAGGAATTGAAGGAAGTCTCGGCTGTCAGCCCGGCGCTGGCGGATGCCGTCTCGCATCTCTATGCCGCCTATCAGGAAGCCGCCACCAACAGCGCCATGCTGGCCGAGCGCCTGGCCGACCGTGACCTTGGCGAAGGGGCCGAAGCAACGGGCCTGCCGCTCGAAGAAGTGCGCGACTTCATCAATAGTCGGAAAAACCACTTCCCCGCGCTTGATGAGGCGGCCGAGCGCCTCTATGCCTCGGCAGGCATAGGCAATGACGAACCCTATGTGATCTTGCGCAATACGCTGCGCGATTTGCATGGGGTTACCACGCGCATCGTGCCGGCCGATCTGGTCTCGGGTGAATTGCGCCGCTATGACCGCCATCGCCAGACGATTTTTCTCTCGGAACTGCTCGACCAGCCCGGTCGCTCGTTTCAGCTTGCCTATCAGCTCGGCTATTTCGAGCAATCCCGCCTCATGGAAGACATTGTCGAGAGTTCAGGGCTGGAGGATGACGAAGCCCGGCGCTATTTGCGTGTCGCGCTCGCCAATTATTTTGCCGCCGCCCTTCTCATGCCCTATGGCCCGTTTTTCCGGACGGCAGAGGAGACACGCTATGATCTGCGGCTTCTCGGGCGCCGCTTTGGCACGAGCTTCGAGCAGGTCTGCCATCGCCTGACAACATTGCAACGCCCCGGCGCGCGCGGCATCCCCTTCTTTCTGATCCGTGTGGATAATGCCGGCAATGTGTCAAAGCGATTTTCAGCGGCTGGCTTTCACTTCGCGCGTTTTGGCGGCACCTGTCCCCGCTGGAATGTGCATGACGCCTTCCGCGTGCCGGGCGAGATCTATACGCAGGTCGTGCAGATGGAAGACGGGACACGCTATTTCTCGATAGCGCGAACCGTAAGCCGCGCAGGCTCCGGCATTGGCGTGCCGGGCGACCAATATGCCGTCGGCCTTGGTTGCGAAATCGGACATGCCCGCAAGTTTGTCTATAGCCGCGGCTTTGATCTTGACGATGAAAAGGCGGCGACACCGATTGGCGTCAATTGTCGCCTGTGTGAACGCACCGATTGCGCCCAGCGTGCCTTCCCGCCCCTGAAGCGACGCCTGCGTGTCGAAGATCATGTGCGCGGCATCTCGCCCTTTGGCGTGCCGGTTCACGACAAGACTTAAAGGCCGAGCAAGGCGCGCAAGCCATAGGCAAAAGCGGCAACGCTGAGGACGCCCGCCGCCCAGAGCGTCACAAACCAGAAGAGTTTCGCGCGCGCGCTGCGCTTCTCAGTGTTTGGCATAGCCGCCCTCGGCGCTGACCTTCCCCTTGAAGACGCTATAGGCATAAATCGTATAGCCGAGCACCATAGGCAAGGTGATGGCGACGCCCGTGAGTGCGAAGATCATGCTCGAATCCGGAGCTGCCGCCTCCCAGATCGTCACGCTTGGCGGCACAATGCAGGGAAAGAGGCTGATGCCAAGCCCGGCAAAGGCCAGAACAAAGAGGGCAATCGAGGAAATGAAGGGCAGAATTTCACGCCGTCCAAGCAGCCCGTAATAGAGCAGCCCGGCAAAGCCAAGCGAGAGCAGCGGAATGGGCGCGACGAAAAGGATATTGATGCCGCCGAACCAGCGTTCCGCAATCGCAGGCCGCAACAGGGGTGTCATGATGCTGACAGCGCCAAGCGCGATGAGCAAGGCCCCGCCAAGGATCAAACCGGCCCGACGCGCCCAATCCTGCAGGTCGTCTTCCGTCTTCATGACGAGCCATGTCGACCCTTGCAGTCCATAGCCCGCCACAACGCCAAGCCCCGTGAGCAATGAGAAAGGTGTCAGCCAATCGAACATGCCGCCGGCAAAGCGGCGATCAACAACACTCACGCCTTGCACCAATGCCCCCACCAGCACGCCTTGCGAAAATGCGGCAATGAGCGAGCCCCAGAAAAAGGCCTTGTCCCATATATGCCGGCTCGTATGGGCGCTATGGCGAAACTCGAAGGCGACACCGCGAAAGATCAGCGCAAAGAGAAGCGCCATGATCGGCATGTAGAAAGCAGGCAGCACGATGGAATAAGCGAGTGGAAAGAACACCAGCAACCCGCCACCGCCCAAAATGAGCCAGGTTTCATTGCCATCCCAGACAGGCGCCACGGAATTCATCATCATGTCGCGCGAACGGTCATCCGGCGCGAAGGGAAACAGGATGCCGACGCCAAGATCAAAACCGTCGAGCACGATATAGATGAGAATACCAGCGGCAATCGCCAGGGCCGCAATCAGAGCAAGGTCCATTTGTCTTTCTCCTGAGCGGGGGTTATTGCGCGGGCACGACAAGGCCGGGTCGCGCCCCTTGCATGGCTTCTGGAGCGGGAACGGGGAGCGGCGCGGCTCCAGCTCTGACAAGTTTCACAAGGTAATAGAGATAGGCGCCAAAGAGCCCGCCATAGACAAGCATGAAGAGCGTCATGGTGGTAGCAACTGCCGAGGCGCTGACGACGGGCGAGATGCTGTCACTCGTGCGCAGCACGCCATAAATCGTATAGGGCTGACGGCCAACCTCCGTCACAAACCAACCCGCAAGCGTTGCGACAAATCCGGCAGGTGTCGCCATGAGGCAAAGGCGCGCCAGAAACCTGTTACTATGAAGCGTGCCGCGCCAGCGTGCATGGAGCCCCCATGCACCAATGCCGAGAAACAGGAATCCAAGCCCCACCATCACGCGGAAAGACCAGAAGACAACGGCAACGGGCGGGCGTTGGTCAGCGGGCACATCCTTGAGACCGGGCACAACGCCATCAAATGAATGCTTGAGGATAAGGCTCGCGCCACCCGGAATGCCGAGTTCCAGATGGTTCATTTCGCCCTTTTGATCGGGGATAGCGAAGAGCATGAGCGGCGCGTTGGCGCGCGCCTCCCAATTGCCTTCCATGGCCGCCACCTTGATCGGCTGATGCTCAAGTGTGTTGAGGCCATGCTGGTCGCCAAGAAAAATCTGCAAGGGGGCGAGTATGACCAACGCCCAAAGGGCAATCGAATACCCGCGCTGCGCCAGCGCCTTGTCATCGCCACGCAGCAGGAAAAATGCGGAAATCCCGGCAACGACCAGCGATGTCGTCAACATCGAGGCCGTCATCATATGAGCGAAGCGATAGATGAAGGACGGATTGAAGATGATGGCAAGCCAGTCATCCGCCACATAGCTGCCAAGAACGGGGTCAATATGCGCACCCGCAGGCGTCTGCATCCAGCTGTTGGCCGAGAGAATCCAGAAGGCCGAGAGCGATGTGCCAAAGCCGACAAGGCATGTCGCAAGGAAATGGAGCCGCGGGCCGACCTTGTCCCACCCGAAAAGCATGACGCCAAGAAAGCCAGCCTCAAGGAAAAAGGCGGTCAGCACCTCAAAGCCGATCAAGGGCCCCAGCACGGGACCGGAAATGCGCGAGAATTCCGACCAGTTGGTGCCGAATTGATAGGAGAGAACGAGACCCGATACGACACCCATGCCGAAGGTGAGCGCAAAGATTTTGACCCAGAAGCGATAGAGCCGCAGATAGGCATCGTCATTGCTGCGCAGATAACGCGCTTCCAGAAACACCAGAAAGGCGGCAAGCCCGATGGTGAAGGTCGGGAAGAGGATGTGAAAGGAAACGGTGAAGGCAAATTGCAGCCTCGCCAAAATCTCGACATCGACCATCGGCACGTCATCACCTCATTTGCCATTCGCGAACGACTATAAGACGTTGCACGCTTCTTTTCGATGAGACAAAGCCGCAAAGGATCATTTTGCCGCAGCGCAAAATGACGCGGATATCGGGCGGTTCAGCGTATGACGCGATCAGCCGGGAATTGCAGGGTGATGGCGAGGGGCCCGCGACCTTGTGCATTGTCTGCCATGCTGAGCTTGCCGCCATGCATTTCGACAATCTTGCGTGTCAGTGACAAGGCCAGGCTGTCCTCGCGCGCCATGCCGCTGTCTTCGGCGCTGACAAAGGGGTCTTCCTTGTTGCGCGTCGTCGTCGGGGGCAACAGGTCAGCTTGCGTGCCGCCATGGCTGACCTCATGCAGCATCAGGGCAATGCCACCTGCCTGCTCACGCAAGGTGAGGCGAAGCGTTTCGCCGCGACGCGCACAATGAATGGCTTCCGTCAACAAACGGAAAAGCGCCTGCCGCAATCGCCGCGCATCACCGCGCAAACCGGGCAGTCGCGCCGGACAATCGATTTCGAGGCTCACGCCCTCTTCGCTGGCATGTTGGCGCTGACTGGTCACGGCAATTTCGGCCAATTGAGCGAGATTGCAGATCTCATTCGTCAGATTGATGTTCTCGGTTTCCGCTTCGGCAATGCCGAGCAGGTCTTCGATCATGTCGAGTAGCATCGTGCCGCTGGAATGAATGTCGCGCGCATAGTCGCGATAGCGCGCCGAGCCCATGGGCCCAAGCTGCTCATCTTTCATCAGTTCCGAAAAACCGATGATATGGGTGAGCGGTGTGCGCAGATCGTGATTCACATTGGAAAAAAAGCTCTGGCTGCGCTGTTTGGTCTCGTTGCTCTGGGCCCTGGCGACAGCCATGGTTTCTTCGAGTTTGCGCCGCACGGTCACGTCGTTGAGGGCCGCAACACGCGCGGGAACACCGCCCCACCTCGTTTCGACAACGCGCATTTCCGCGAGCCGGTTGTCGCCATCGGGGCGTGTCAGGGCAACTTCGCTCTCGCCGGGTTCACAAGGCAGACCAAAAGGCTTGCCAATCAGCTCGGCGCTCTTGCGGCCCAGCATGTCTTCGGCTGCGCTGTTCAAAAACTTGACGAGGCCATTCGTGTCCAGAATGACAATGGCTTCAGCGCTTTCCTGCACCAGCGTCACGGCGGGTGTATTTTCCTTGCGCGTCGTCGTGATGCTCGGACGTGGCTGGGCTTCGCGTGTCTTGCGGCGCTGAACCGCGCGGCGCAGGGCCAGACCAATGTGACGCGGTGCGAGCAGGTCCGCGACGAGACAATCCTCCGCCCCCGTCTGCATCGCTTTCATTTGCAGGATCGGATCATCATGACCCACGGCCAGAACCGGCGCATCAGGCCCCAACGCCACGGCGCGGCGCAAGAGCGCCAGATCGGCGCTGTGACCAGCACCCAGATCAATCACGATGGCATCAACACCCGGCACGAGCAGCGGGTCCATGCCTTCATCAGGATCGGAAAATGTCAGTTGCAAAGGCCCGGTTGAACCCTGGCGGGCAAGTTCGCTCAAACCTTCGCAAAGCGCGCGTGAGCGGCTCACCACATGCACGCTCAGCGGAAAAAGCTCGACATCAGATGTCGAGAGCGGTGCGCCCATCATCCCGCCGCTGACGCCGCGAAGCGTTCTGGGAGCCGGGAAGGGGATCATGTTGTCGCTCATGTTCGGCGCTGGATCGCTCAAGGTTGAACTCGCATCTGGCGCCGTCAAAGCTCGGGGGCGCTACAACCGGAGGAAGACTAATACGGGCATTCACCCCCATCTTCCCTTGAGCCTGAGGATCGGTTGCTTTGGTAAACAGAACGTAAAGACTCACGCTATTTTGTGGATGGAATGTGCATGACCTACTAGAGGTCAGGCGGCATTGATCGCGATATATATGAATAATAACAATGACTTAAGGATGTTTTTCCGGCAAGATGGCCAAGATGAATAAAGTGTTAGCGCCTCATACTTTTTTAACCAGCAGGGACAAGCCTGATCAGCCCCCCTGCCGCCGCGCCGACATGCTTCGAATTGTCTGATTCGATTGGGATTTTGCGCCGCAGACCCGGCTTGTTCCCGCCCCGATCATGGGATAGGTATGCCTCCAATTCTTGATGAGGCGGCGCCAAAGCGCCCCAGACGCCAAAGACCATGAACAAGACCGAAAAAACCTTTCGTCCCAAGGCGCGTCTGCCAAAGGGACTTCGCGACAGTTCCGCCAGCATGGTTCGGGCGGAAGCGCGCATGATTGCGCGCATTCGGGAGGTTTATGAGCGTTACGGTTTTGATCCGCTCGAAACATCCGCCTTTGAATATGCCGATGCGCTGGGCAAGTTCCTGCCCGATGAAGACCGCCCCAATGAAGGTGTTTTCGCCTTTCAGGATGATGACGAGCAATGGCTGGCGCTGCGCTACGATTTGACCGCGCCGCTGGCCCGCTATGTCGCGGAAAATTACGAGAGCCTGCCAAAGCCTTTCCGCCGCTATCAGACAGGCCCCGTATGGCGCAATGAAAAGCCCGGTCCCGGTCGCTTCCGCCAGTTCACCCAGTTTGATGCCGACACGGTCGCCGCCCCCGGTGTCGCGGCCGATGCCGAGATGTGCATGATGGGCGCAGATTGCCTTGAAGCCTTGGGGATTGCGCGCGGCCAATATCGTATCCGCGTCAACAATCGCAAAATCCTCGACGGCCTGCTCGAAAGCATCGGCATCACGGCGGGTGCCACGCATGGCACCGTGCTGCGCGCCATTGATAAATATGATCGTCTGGGCCGCAAGGGGGTTGATCTCTTGCTCGGCGCTGGCCGTAAGGATGAGTCCGGCGACTTCACCAAAGGTGCGGGTCTGGCAGCCGAGGCGATTGCCAAGGTGCTCGACTATGTCGAGTCGGGCGTTGAAGCAGGCGAAACAGATCGCGCCTCCGTGCTTGCCGGGTGGTCGCGCGTTGTCGGCGATAGTGTGATTGGTGCCGAAGGCATCGCCGAACTGGCCGAAATGGACGCGCTCTTTACAGCGGCTGGCTATGGCACTGATCGCATCGAATATAATTCATGGATCGTGCGCGGCCTTGGCTATTACACCGGTCCCGTTTTTGAATCTGATCTCCTGATCGAAACCAGAGACGAGAAGGGCAATCCCGTGCGCTTCGGTTCGGTTGGTTCGGGCGGTCGTTATGACGGCCTCGTCGAACGCTTTCGCGGCGTGAAGGTTCCGGCAACGGGTTTCTCGATTGGCGTCAGCCGTCTGCAGGCCGCCCTTGAACTGATCGGCGGCACGGCGCCCGATGATCTGACCGCTCCTGTCGTCGTGCTGACCCTCGATGCCGCCCGCATGGCGGATTATCAGGCCATGGTCAGCGAGCTGCGCCGGGCGGGCATTCGCGCCGAAATGTATCTGGGTGGTTCGGGCATGCGCGCCCAGATGAAATATGCCGACCGTCGCGGCAGCCCCATTGCCGTGATCGAGGGCGAGGACGAGCATGCGCAGGGTGTCGTAACCCTCAAGGATCTGATCCTGGGCTCTGAAATGTCCAAGGAAATAGAGGATAATACCGCCTGGCGCGAGGGGCAGCCTGCGCAGGTCTCGATCCCCCGTTCTGAATTGGTGGCTCAGGTAAAGGCCATGCTCGCCCGACATCATCGCGGCTGATGCCGGTCCTTTCTTGATCTTTACCTTTTCATGCTAGATAAGCCGCCATCAGAAAGCGGCAAAGGTTCACGAGATGAACATGTCATCCCTTTCGGGCGTCGAAGCCCTGACCAAAGCCCTGCGCGAGAGTTTCGAAAGCGCGGGCTGTCGCCTTGTCGCGACTCCTGTTCTTCAGCCAGCGGATGTTTTTCTCGACCGCTCCGGTGAGGATATTCGCCGCCGCCTTTATGTGTTCAACGATCCGGCAGGGGCCGAGCTTTGCCTGCGCCCCGATCTGACAATCCCGACCTGCCGCGCTTATCTGGAATCCGGCGACAGGGGTGTCGCGCGCCTTTGCTATGCGGGGCCTGTCTATCGCTTCCAGCCGCAGGGCTCACGCAAGTCCAACGAGGTTGTGCAGGTCGGCGCCGAACTGATCGGCGCGGGCGATACCGCCAGACAGGATGCCGAAGCGTTGGCGCTTGCCGTCAATGCGGTCAAGGCAGGTGGTCTCACGCAATTCGGCATCGCCATGGGTGACCTCTCGCTGTTTGACGGCCTGGTTGACGAACTCGATATACCGACTGGCTGGCGCACGCGTTTGAAGCGTCACTTCTGGCGTCCGGACTATTTCCGCGAGCTTGTCGCGCGTCTGGCAAGCGGCGATACGGAAACGACGGATCGCAGCGATGGATTGCTCGCCGCCTTGAACGATCTCGATCAGAAAAGCGCGCGCGCCGTCATCACCGATGTGCTGAAACTTGCCAGGATTTCGCCTGTGGGCGGGCGCAGCATTGACGAGATTGCCGAGCGCCTGATGGAACAGGCCGCCGATCAGACCTCAGCGCCGCTCTCGTCGGCTACGGCAAAACTCATCGATGCGTTTCTGGCCCTCTCCATGAAGCCCGCCGAAGCCGTTACACGCATCCGCGCCTTGCTTAAAGGCACGGGGCTTGGCATGGAAAAGCCGCTCGCCGCGCTTGAAGCCCGTTTTGAAGCCATCGGCGCCATGGGCATTGATCTGTCGACGGCGCGCTTTGATACCGGCTTTGGCCGCACGCTTGAATATTATACGGGCCTCGTCTTCGAGTTGCAGGTGCCATCGCTCGGCGAAGACAGCGTTGTGGCCGGTGGCGGTCGCTATGACGGGTTGCTGGCAAGCCTTGGTGCCGCCGCGCCCATTCCGGCGGTTGGTTGCGCTGTCACGATCGAGCGTCTGGCTCGTGCGGTGGGAGCGCGTTGAGCCATGGCCCATAACATGACCCATGATCTCATCATCGGCTTGCCCTCCAAGGGGCGCTTGCAGGAAAACGCCAATGCGTTTTTTGCCCGTGCCGGTCTCAAGGTGCGTCAGGCAGGCGATGGCCGCGAATATACCGGTCGCCTCATCGGCGTTGCCAATGTGCATATCGCCTTTTTGTCGGCGTCGGAAATTGCCAGCCGCCTCGAAGATGGGTCAATCCATCTCGGTGTCACGGGTGAAGACCTGATCCGTGAACAGATCATCGACCCCGATGACCGCGTCGAGCTGGTGCTGCCGCTGGGTTTTGGCCATGCCGATGTTGTCGTCGCCGTGCCGCAGAGCTGGATCGATGTTGCCACCATGGCCGATCTTGACGATGTCGCGCTCGCCTTTCACAGGCGTCACGGCCGCAGGCTGCGTATTGCCACAAAATATCTGAACCTCACGCGCGGATTTTTCGCCGAGCACGGGCTGGTGGACTACCGCATTGTCGAAAGCACCGGCGCCACGGAAGGCGCACCCGCGGCGGGCACAGCCGAAGCCATTGTCGATATCACATCGACGGGAACGACGCTGGCTGCCAATAATCTCAAGGTGCTGGATGATGGCGTCATGCTGCGCTCGCAGGCCAATCTGGTCGCAAGCCTCAGCGCCGACTGGACGGATGCGGCGCTCGCAGCGGCTGGCGAAATCCTCGACCGCGTGTCGGCGGAAGCCCGCGCCGCCAGCGTCATCGAGGTGCGTTTTGAGGGTGCGCCAGGCGATAGCGCTTTCCTGCCCGAACTCATGGCGCGTTTGGGTCTCAAGATGCCCTTTGCGGATGCCGGGCACGTGCGCGTTCTGCATTGCCCGGATGACCGTCTCTACGATGTCGTTGCCTGTCTCTATGCCAGGGGCAAGCAGACGGTCACGGCCTCGCGGGCGGATTATATTTTTGAAGCGCAGAACCCCTTGCGCGAAAAGCTCGGCAAGCGACTGGGTCGCAAGCTCTGAAGCAGGGATGAGGGGTATTGCTGAAGCGTGAGGCGCGCTTCAGGCAGGATCGCTCATGTTCACGGCCCCTGCCACTCCAGAGGCGCCTGCTTAAATCCCGCAATATGTTTGGGAACGGCCATGAGGGCGTCGATGGACGCAACGAATGCCGCAGATGCTGTCATCCCGATGCCAATCAAAAGGGCCGGTGTTTCCACCGGCCCTTCGTATTTCGCAAGCGTCGGGAGATGGACTTAGAAGTCCATGCCGCCCATGCCGCCCATACCGCCCATGCCACCGCCGGGCATGCCGCCAGCGCCGCCATCTTTCTTTGGCGCTTCAGCAATCATGGCTTCCGTCGTGATCAGGAGAGCGGCCACAGAGGCAGCGTCCTGAAGCGCGGTGCGCACAACCTTGGTCGGATCGATGATGCCGGCTTCCACGAGGTCGCAATAGACTTCCTTCTGCGCGTCAAAGCCCCAATTGGGCTGCTTTGCCGAGAGAACCTTGTCGACCACGATCGAGCCTTCAACACCGGCATTTTCCACGATCTGACGGATCGGGGCTTCCAGCGCCTTGCGGATGATCGCAATGCCGGCCTGCATGTCGGGGTTTTCATGCGTCAGCTTGCCAACGGCCTTGCTGGCCATCAGGAGAGCCGTACCGCCGCCGGGAACGATGCCTTCTTCAACGGCAGCGCGTGTGGCGTTCAGCGCATCGTCAACGCGATCCTTGCGTTCCTTCACTTCAACTTCCGTCGCACCGCCGACCTTGATCACGGCAACGCCGCCAGCGAGCTTGGCGAGACGTTCCTGCAACTTTTCCTTGTCGTAGTCAGAGGTGGTTTCTTCGATCTGGCGCTTGATCTGGCTGACACGGGCTTCGATGTCTTTCTTCTTGCCCGAACCATCAACAATGGTTGTGTCATCCTTCGTGATGCGAACGCGCTTGGCGCGGCCGAGCATGTCCGGCGTCACGTTTTCAAGCTTGATGCCGAGGTCTTCGGAGATGACCTGGCCGCCTGTCAGCGTGGCGATGTCTTCCAGCATCGCCTTGCGACGATCACCAAAGCCCGGCGCCTTCACGGCAGCAACCTTGAGGCCACCGCGCAGCTTGTTGACAACGAGCGTGGCCAGAGCCTCGCCTTCGATGTCTTCAGCGATGATGAGGAGCGGACGACCCGACTGCACCACAGCTTCGAGGATCGGCAGCATCGCCTGAAGATTGGCGAGCTTCTTCTCGTGCAGCAGGATGAACGGATCGTCGAGTTCGGCGACCATCTTGTCGGCATTGGTGATGAAATAGGGCGACAGGTAGCCGCGGTCGAACTGCATGCCTTCGACGACTTCGAGTTCGGTGTCGAGCGACTTGGCTTCTTCAACCGTGATGACGCCTTCATTGCCGACTTTCGTCATGGCTTCAGCGATCATGTTGCCGATTTCGGATTCGCCATTGGCGGAGATGGTGCCAACCTGGGCGATCTCGTCGTTCGACTTCACCTTCTTGGAGCGCTTGGTGATGTCTTCGATGGCGCATTTCACGGCGAGCTCAATGCCGCGCTTCAGATCCATCGGGTTCATGCCGGCAGCAACAGCCTTGGCACCTTCGCGGACAATCGCCTGCGTCAGCACGGTGGCCGTCGTCGTGCCATCACCGGCCGTGTCATTGGTCTTGGAAGCAACTTCCTTGACCATCTGGGCGCCCATGTTTTCGAACTTGTCTTCGAGTTCGATTTCCTTGGCAACCGTCACGCCGTCCTTCGTGGTGCGCGGTGCGCCGAAGGACTTTTCGATCACGACGTTACGGCCCTTGGGTCCGAGCGTCACTTTGACTGCATCAGCGAGAATGTCGACGCCGCGAACCATCTTTTCGCGCGCTGTACGACCAAATTTTACTTCTTTAGCCATTTGGGTTTCTTCCTTGTGAATGACTTATTCCGAGGGGCGGGGGTGCATCCGGTGCGGGGCGCATGAAAAAAGCCCGCAAGCCACCTGGATGCGAGCCTTACTCGGCAGCTGCCTTCTTCTTGGCGACGCCTTCGACGATGCCCATGATGTCGGATTCTTTCATGATCAGCAGATCCTGGCCGTCAATCTTGACTTCCGTACCGGACCACTTCCCGAAGATCACCGTGTCGCCGACCTTCACGTCGAGCGCGACAATCTTGCCATCTTCACCGCGAGCACCGGGGCCCACAGCGAGAACTTCACCCTGGGAGGGCTTTTCCTGTGCCGTCTCGGGGATGATGATCCCACCGGCGGTCTTGGTCTCTTCCTCGACGCGGCGAACTACGACGCGGTCATGCAGAGGACGGAATTTCATCTCTGTCTTCTCCTGGTTTCTATACCGCTTGCGCGGGAAACATTTGGGGTGCCTTCGGCTGTTAGCACTCACATCAGGTGAGTGCCAATGCCTGTTGGACAGATAGGAGCCTCGCCACGCCCTGTCAAGCCGGGGACAAGGTTTTTCATAAGGTTATGGTGAATTAAGCGCGCAATCCGCGCAGGACCAGACCGACAATGCCAGAAAGCGTCTGCTGGAACCTTTCGCCGTCTGGCGCTTTTTCGGCGCCATAGGCGGCGGCGGTCAAAAGCTCGGTGGCCTGATCCGGATCAAGACCGGCTGATTTGAGGTCGAGTTCGCCCGACTTCATGCCATCAAGCAGGATTTGGGAAATGGCGGCTCGATAGCTCTGATCCACCGAGTCAAAGGCATGACGCGAGAGATTGCCATGGGAGGCGGTCAACTCGGCGGCATGCGGGCTGGAGAGAACCCAGCGATAAATAAAGCCGAGCTTGGCATCAAGCACCGCGATCAGTTTCTCCTGCAAGGGCAGGTCGCGCGCCATGGCTTCATCGATCAACTGCTGAATGCGAGCGGCGAGCGAATGCGCGATGGCGGCAAACAGCTCTTCCTTGCTGCGGAAGTAGAGATAAAGCGTTCCCTTGGCGACGCCTGCCGCGCGTGCAATGTCTTCCATGGCCGTGCGGCGATAGCCATAGTGGCGAAACAGGTCAAGCGCGGAAACAAGGATAAGTTCCTGCTTGTCACGTGTCTTGGGACGAGACGTTACAATGCTTCTGACCGACAAAGTGTTGCCTTCTCTTTTGCTTCCGGCAGGCTGCGTCATGACGCAGGATGATGATTGCCCCCACTCGCATACACCAGCGCAACATTTCTGTCACCGTCGGGCCATGCCAAGAGGAACAACTGGCATCCAGGATGACACAAAAGAGGCGCCACAGATTATCGCGCAAACAGGGAGAAGGCCATGACATCTCTACCGCTAACAGGGGCCCTTGAAACAAATCGGCACCTGATAGGCGTCCCGGGCGCGCGAAGCCGATTGGCAACACCCGCACTCATCATTGATCTCGATATTTTTGAGAGAAATATTGAAATCATGGCCTCGCACTGCCGCCACCAGGGGCTCGGGCTTCGGCCCCATGCCAAAACGCATAAAAGCATTGCCATTGCACGCGCGCAGATTGCAGCGGGCGCGCTGGGCATTTGTTGCGCCAAGCTCGGCGAGGCCGAAGTGATGGGCTCTGGCGGCATCGAGAGCATTCTCATCACATCGCCCATCGTTACGGCGCAAGCCATTGGGCGCGTCATGGCGCTCAATCGCCGCATCAGCGATCTGATGCTGGTTGTCGACAATATAGAAAATGCGCAGGTGCTCGACGCTGCCGCAAGGGCTGAGGGACATACCCTCAAAGTGCTGGTAGATCTTGATCCCGGTCTGCATCGTACCGGGATCGCGCCCGGCGAACCGGCCCTCATGCTGGGTCGCTACATTCATCAGTCAAAGGGCCTGGTCTTGTGCGGCATCCAGAGCTATGCCGGACAGGTCATGCATATCGAGGACTTCGCGCAGCGGCGTGAAAAATCACATGCCGCCATATCGCTGCTGGGTGCAATGCGGGATGCGTTCAAAGCCGAGGGACTGCCAACCGACATCATCACGGGCGGCGGCACCGGCAGTTACAATATCGATCCGGAGATGAAGGTGCTGAGCGAGTTGCAGGGCGGCTCCTACATCTTCATGGACAGGCAATATCTCGATGTAGCGATGGCCAATGGCGGGCCCATGCCCTTTGCAACATCGCTTAGTGTACAGATGAGCGTGATTTCCAATAACACCAGAAATCTCGTGACAACCGATGCGGGTTTCAAGGCCTTTGCCACGGATGCCGCGCCACCCGTCTTGCTCTCGGGGGTGCCGACAGGGGCGGCTTACTTTTTCTTTGGCGATGAACAGGGCGGCATAGCGCTGCCCGATGGCGCGACCTTGCCGCTTGGCGCCATTGTCACAGCCATGACCCCGCATTGCGACCCGACGGTCAATCTCTACGATGCCTATCATGTCGTGCGTGGCGACACGCTGGTCGATATCTGGCCGATCGAGGCGCGTGGTCGCAGCGCCTGAGTCTGCGGTCGCGCGCCTCGTTGCTCTTATCTCGCGCCTGCGCGCTGGGCATATTTCCACGCCGCTTCTGCCAATGGGCGCACACGCGCGGCCTGTTGTTCGGCATGCGCGCTTGAGGCCGTGCCGTCGCGCACCCGCCCGACAATGCCCTGCAAAATGCCAGCGAGCTTGAAGAAGTTGAATGAGAAATAGAAATCAAGATTGTCGATGCCCGGGCGGTTCGTCCGTTCGCAATACATCCTGATGTAATCTTCAAGCGAGGGAATGCCGAGCGCCTTGAGATCGGAATTGACAAAGGAGGCGACACCTGCGCCCGTCCCGATATCCGGCATCACCCATTGCAGCATGCTATAGGTGAAGTCACCCAGCGGATGACCAAGCGTCGAGAGCTCCCAGTCCAGGACAGCGATGACGCGCGGCTCGGTTGCATGCATCACCGTATTGTCCATGCGATAGTCACCATGCACGATGCTGGTTGAATTGTCGCTCGGCACATTTGCGGGCAGCCATTCCATGAGCCTGTCCATCTCGGGGATGGTCTCGGTCAGTGAAGCAACATATTGCTTCGACCAGCGCGATATCTGGCGCTCGAAGTAATTGCCGGGCTTGCCGAAATCGCCAAGGCCGATGGCCTCGTAATCAACCATGTGCAAGCGCGCCATGACATCGCAAAGCGATTCATACATCTTGCCGCGTGTCGCAGGCTCAATGCCGGGCAGCAGCGGGTCCCAGAGTATGCGGCCCTCCATCATATCCATGATGTAGAACATGGTGCCGATGATGCTTTCGTCTTCACACAGACAATAAGTGCGCGGCACCTCGAAGTTGACTTTGCCAAGCGCGGTGATGACCTTGTATTCACGGTCGACAGCATGGGCTGACGGCAGAAGCTTTCCCGACGGCTTGCGGCGCATCACATAGCGATGTCCCGGCGTGATGAGCTGATAGGTCGGATTGGATTGCCCGCCCTTGAACTGACGCACTTCCAGTGGGCCCTTATAGCCAGCCACATGGGCTTCCATATAGGCCGCCAGTTTGGCTTCATCAAACTTATGCGTCTCAGCCACTTCCTTTGTGCCTGAGAACATTTCCTGACGATCATCCGACGCCGTGCTCATTTGGCGAGCCTCCCGTTCTTGTTATTCTTTGCGTCTGTTTTAGGTCGGTTGTCTTTCGCGCGCAACGGCCCGGTAGCCGATGTCACTGCGACAGAAGCCGCCCGGCCAATCTATTTTGGCGACAGCCTCATAAGCGCGCGCTTGCGCTTCCCCGACGTTTGCGCCTTTCGCGGTCACATTAAGGACGCGGCCCCCATTGGCGAGCAGCCTGTCGCCCTCGCGTATCGTACCGGCATGAAAGACCTGCACATGGGGGAGCGCACGGGCCGCTGTCACGCCTTTGATTTCGCTGCCCTTCTCATAGTCGCCCGGATAACCATTCGCGGCCATGACCACCGTGAGCGCTGCTTCATGGGCCCAGGCGAGCGACTGACGCGCCAGCGTGCCATCATGCGTGGCCATCAACACCGGCAGAATGTCGGATTTAAGCCGCATCATCAGCACCTGACATTCCGGGTCGCCAAAGCGGGCATTATATTCGATGAGTTTCGGACCATCCCTGGTGATCATCAATCCGGCAAAAAGGACACCCTTGAAGGGTGTGCCACGCGAGGTCATGGCCGCCACGGTCGGCTCGATGATTTCACGCATCACGCGTTCGCAGACCGCATCCGTCATCACCGGGGCAGGGGAGTAAGCTCCCATGCCGCCGGTATTGGGGCCTTCATCATGATCGAAGACGCGCTTGTGATCCTGCGCGGTTGCCAGAGCCAGCGCATGCGTGCCATCACACAGCGCGAAGAAACTCGCTTCCTCGCCTTCCATGAACTCTTCAATGACAACTTCCGCCCCCGCCGCGCCAAAGCGCCCGCCGAGGATGTCGTCAATGGCGGCCTCCGCTTCGGCCACGCTCATGGCAATGATGACGCCCTTGCCCGCCGCCAGTCCGTCGGCCTTGACGACAATGGGCGCGCCTTGCTCACGCAGATAGGCCTTGGCCTTCATGGCATCGGAAAAGCGGCCATAGGCAGCGGTTGGAATGTTGAATTCGGCGCACAGGTCTTTGGTAAAGCCCTTTGACCCTTCCAGACGCGCGGCAGCCGCGCGCGGACCGAAGGATTTGATGCCCTCCTGATCGAGACGGTCAACAAGACCGTTGACCAGCGGATCTTCCGGGCCAACCACCACAAAGCCGATATCATGGCGCCGGCAAAAATCGACGATAGCGTCCTTATCCGAAGCTTTGAGCGGCACACATTCGGCTATTTCGGCAATGCCGCCATTGCCCGGCGCGCAATAGATCTTCTCCGCCAGCGGACTCGCCGAAATCGCCCAGCACAACGCATGTTCGCGTCCGCCCGAGCCGATCACCAGAATGTTCATAGGGCCTCATCACGATCATCTATAAAGAAGATCATCCGGGCCAATTCTCCCGAGCTGATAACAGCGTCAGAACTCTGCCCGAATGGATTTCCCCATATGGATTTCCCCGAATGGATTTCCCTGAAGGGTTTTCCTTGTAACATGGGGTCCGATTCCGGCAAACCGGCCTCCTGAGGGGTCAATTGCCCCTTGCGAGCGAAAAAATGCCCGACCAGCCAACCGAAACGCCAAGCAAATCCGCCATTGCGGCAGGCAATGCCCATGAGTTTTCGGTCAGCGAGCTGTCCTTCGCCCTGAAGCGCACGGTCGAGGATCAGTTCGGCCATGTCCGCGTGCGCGGCGAAATCACCGGCTATCGCGGTCCCCATTCTTCGGGCCACGCCTATTTTGCCCTGAAGGACGAAACGGCGCGGCTTGAAGCGGTGATCTGGAAAGGCGTTTTTGGCCGTTTGCGCTTCAAGCCCGCAGAGGGCCTCGAAGTGATCGCCACAGGAAAACTCACGACCTATCCGGGCAGCTCCAAATATCAAATCGTCATTGAACAGCTTGAGCCAGCGGGCATCGGCGCCTTGATGGCGCTGCTTGAGGAGCGCAAAAGGAAACTTCAGGCGGAAGGTCTCTTTGACGAGGCGCGCAAGCAGGCGCTGCCCTTTCTGCCGCGCGTCATCGGCGTGGTCACCAGTCCGACGGGTGCCGTCATTCGCGATATCCTGCATCGCTTGCAGGATCGCTTCCCGCGCCATGTCATCGTCTGGCCGGTGCGCGTGCAGGGTGACACCTCTGCCGCCGAAGTCGCCGCTGCGATCAATGGCTTCAATGCGCTGACGCCTGATGGACCGGTGCCGCGACCCGATTTGCTCATTGTCGCGCGGGGCGGGGGTTCGATAGAGGACCTCTGGTCCTTCAATGAAGAGGTGGTGTTGCGCGCCGTTGCGGCCAGCACCATTCCGCTCATCTCCGCTGTCGGCCATGAAACCGACACGACACTCATTGACTATGTTTCGGATCGTCGCGCCCCGACACCAACAGCGGCGGCTGAAATCGCCGTGCCCGTGCGGGCCGATCTTCTGGCGAGCGTGCTGGATGCTGCACAGCGCCTGCGCCGTGGCGAGATGCGTCTCCTTGAGACCGCAAAGTCAGACCTGCGCAGCCTGGCGCGAGGCTTGCCGCGTCTTGCCGATCTCACCGCCCTGCCACGTCAGCGCCTCGATCAGGCGGCGGATCGTTTGCCGTTCTCGCTTGCCCGCACAGCCGAGCGCAAACGCCAGTCTTTTGAGACGCTTGCCCGCAACTTCGATCAGGCCCTGAGCAACGTCACCCAGGTGAAACGCACCTCACTGTTGCGCGTCGCATCGCGTCTCTCGGACAAGCCGCTCAAGCTCGCCATAAGACAGCATGAGGTCAAGCTGACCCCCTTGATGGAGCGCGCCGGGCGCGCCGAAAGTCGCCACCTGGAAGTCCTCGGCCGTCGTGTCGAGGCGGCAGGCAAACTGCTCGACGCTTATGATTACCGAAAAGTTCTGGCGCGGGGCTATGCCGTTGTGCGCGACGCCAGGGGCAATCCGGTAACCAGCGCCAAAGGGCAAAAGCCGGGAGATGGTCTGAGCATAGAGTTTGCCCATCAGCAAAAACTCGATGTTGTGGTGAGAGGCGAGGGGGGCAAGTCCGAGGCAAAACCCGCCTCACGACAGGCAAAACCGGTGCAGGGAAACCTGCTTTGATTATCCGGCCTCTGCCAGCTAGAATGCGCGCATGAACAAAATCGAAAAATCCATCGGCCAGCAGGCCGAGCTTGTCTATGGCGACAGCGAGTATCACGTCGTTCGCCCGGGCACCTATGTCGTCTGCGCCGTCACGGGTGTGCATATTCCGCTGGACGAGTTGCGCTACTGGAGCGTTGCCTTTCAGGAAGCCTATGCGACACCTGAAGCCTCGTTGACCCGCGTGCAACGGGCGCGCCTTTACCGGTGAGGCGCGCCATCGCCCTCACACTGGCCTTCATCCTGGCGGCACTGACATCCGCCAGAGCCGATGTCGTTTATGTCGGCAAGGCCGAGCAGGGGGCGCTTCTGATCGGCAGGACCATACCGGGCTCGCGCGTAACGCTTGATGGCCAGCCGCTCATGATCTCGTCAGATGGCGTTTTTGCCTTTGGCTTCAGCCGCGACCATGGCCCGCGCGCGACACTCACCGTCATGGCGCCGGATGGAACGGAAGCGACCAGGACCATTGCCGTTGAACCACGCAAATATGAAGTGCAGCGGATCGACGGCATCGCGCCCAAATATGTTTCGCCGCCTGCTGATGTGTTGAAGCGCATTGCCGAAGAAAAGGCGCTGAAGGCAAAGTCGCGCCCTGATAATACCGATGCGGTATGGTTTGCCGAGAAGTTCATTTGGCCCGCTATGGGTCCCGTCTCAGGCGTTTATGGCAGCCAGCGCATATTCAATGGCGAACCGCGCCGCCCGCATTTCGGCATGGACATTGCGGCGCCGACGGGCGCACCGGTGCGGGCGCCCGCAGATGGCATTGTTACGCTGGCAAATCCTGACATGTATTTTGAAGGCGGGTTGATTTTCATCGACCACGGCCAGGGCGTGAGCACGAATTACATGCATCTCTCGCGCCTCGATGTGAAGTCCGGCAGTCATGTGAAGCAGGGTGACCTTATCGGCGCCGTTGGCGGCACGGGCCGCGCGACGGGGCCGCATCTGCATTGGGGCATGACATGGCGCGGAACGCCGCTCGACCCCCAGCTCCTTGTCGCCGATCACCCGGAATAATCAGGTCAGAAACATCAGGGAAGTGGCCAGCGATTATGCATCCATAGCCACTCATGCGGCCGTTCACGGATGCGCGCCTCCAGAAAATCATTCATCGTTTGCGTGAGACGCATGATCTCGCCAAATGTTTCGGCCTCCGGATTTGCACGTATAGGCGGGAAAAAAAGCATACGAAACTTTGTTCCCTCCACACGCTCCAGATAGGTCGGAACAAGCGTGATGCCATAACGCACGGCCATGCTGCCCGGCGCGGATGTCGTCATGGCTTTCTGACCGAAGAACCGCGTTTCCACACCATCATTCATTTTCTGATCAATCAGCATGGCGACCATGTCGCCCTGATCGAGAATGCGCAACAGATTGCGCACGCCACGTGGCCCTTTCTGGATCTGGTCGAGGCCCGTGCATTGATGGCGCAATTTGATGATCCACGCATCGACATAGGGATTGTTGGCATGACGATAAACTTCGCCGCCATTGAAGTGCAGGCGACGCAGGGCAAAGGGCATCATCTCCCAATTGCTGAAGTGACCGGACCAGAAAATGATGCCTTTGCCGAAGGCGCGGGCCTCCTCGGCATGATGTGCATCAACAATCTCCAGATGGTCCTGTGATTTGGCACTCGCCAGCCAGTCAAGATGCGCATATTCGGCAATAGTACGACCGAGATTGCCCCACATATCGGCGATTATTTTTTCGACAGCGGCATCATCAAGTTCCGGCATGGCATGGCGCAGATTGCGACGCGCCCGTCGGGAAACGCCGAGTCTGGGTCCGATCCGGCGCGCCAGGGTGCCGCCGAGATGTGATGCGCGTTCAAGACCCAGCAGCGCAAAAAATGCGATGATCAGCCTGAGGCCGGCATATTGGAGACGATAGCTGAATTCTTGCATGATCTGGATTGCTGACCGATGGGACAGCCTTTCTAACAACGCGGCGTGAAGAGGGCAAGCAATGACGGCGGTAAACGGGTCAGCGAGGCTTTTTCCGCGCCAGACGAATGGCATCGGCCATCAGGTTTTGCAGGGTGGCGAAATCTGAAATCACCAGTTCAATGGGCAGAACATGCAGAGCTTCGGCAAGCTGTGCCCGGGCGCTGCCTTGCGGCGCGTGCAACAGACGGGCGGCGTCCTTTTGCGTGGTAATGAGATGGGCATCTTGCTCACGGGCCTTGATCATCAAGTCGATGGCATCTTTGTCCGTGAAGGCATGGTGGTCTGGAAAGGCGATGGTCTGGATAATATCCACGCGCATTTCGCGCAGTGTACGGAAAAACTTTTCCGGGCGACCGATACCTGCAAATGCCACGACACGCATCGAGTCCAGCTCGGGTGCTGGTAAAGGCCGCAGTGCAGCCTTGAATACCGGTATGCCGCGCGCTGCAGCGCGTGCCGCCAAGCCGTCTGCCGCATGACCCCGACCGATAGCGATAACGGCGCTGGTTTTGGCAAGTGCTTTGTCGATCGGTTCGCGCAAGGGTCCCGCAGGTATGAGACGCCCATTGCCCACACCCACGCCGGCATCAATCACCAATATCGAAAAATCTTTGGCCAGATGCGGATTTTGCAGGCCATCATCCATTACGATGATGCTTGCGCCACCTCGTACCGCAGCCGCGGCCCCTTCAGGCCGATCAGCCGCAACCCATGTCGGCGCCAGAGCTGAAAGGAGGATGGGTTCATCCCCGACCTGTTCGGCAGCCTGCACAGCCGGGTCAACGCGCAATGGTCCTCTCTCAGTGCCGCCATAGCCGCGCGAGAGAAAATGTACGACTTCGCCTCTGGCCTGCAAGGCGCGCCCAATAAATAGAGCCACCGGTGTTTTGCCAGCTCCGCCTGCGGTCACATTGCCGATGCAGATAACAGGAACAGCGCAGCGTTCCGGTCGCGCCAGTCGCTGACGATTGGCGCTCGCAAAACGATAGATCATGGCAATCGGGGCAAGAAGCCGTGGCATCAGTCCAATGCCTGCACCACGATCGGGATACCAGAACCGGGGCTCACGCATCTTGCGTCACGCCATCTTGAGCGGTGTTCTGCCTTGCATGTGGCAGCAGGCTCAACAGATCAGAAAGCACCCGCTCCACCGTTCCGCTATCGCGACGCGACAGTCGTAGGGCAATTTCGCCGCAATGCTGCAACTGATCGCGATCCGCGAGCAGCGCCTCAATTGAGGAGGCCAGCAAGGCGGGAGATGTCACCTGGCGCATCGCCCCTTCGCGGATGAAGTGATGATATGACTCGGCAAAATTGAAATCACTTGGTCCGGCAAGAAGGGCGCAGCCAAAGCGCGCCGCTTCAAAGTGATTATGCCCCCCCATGGGTGCAAATGTACCACCAATAAAAACCGGGCAGGCGAGCGAATAGAACAGGCCGAGTTCGCCCAGCGTGTCGGCCACATAAACCTGCGTGGTGCTGGCGATGCCTTCCTGCAGCGAACGGCGAGCCGTCGAGAGAGCAAGCTGACGTGCTTCTTCGGCAATCGCCGCACCGCGCACGGGATGACGCGGAATAATGATCGTCAGGAGATCGGGATAACGCATCACAAGCTCGCGATGGGTTTCAAGCGCAATGCGCTCCTCGCCCTCATGCGTGTTGGTGGCAATCCAGACCGGCCGCGCCCCGATCACCCGGCCAATTGCCTGGCACGCTTCGGGTTCAACATGCAAGGGGTGCGCATCATGCTTGAGATTGCCCTTCTGCAAGACATTCAGGGCGCCAAGTTTTCGCAAACGCTCGGCACTTGCGCCATCTTGTGCCAGCACCAGCGAAAAACGCCGCAACAGCGAGCCGATAAAGTCAGGCACTTTTTGCCAACCCTTGAAGGATTTCTCCGTCAATCGCGCATTGATGAGCGCAAGCGGTATGCCTCTGGCATGTGCCGCGATGATGAGATTGGGCCAGAATTCGGATTCCACCCAGACAGCGAGATCGGGATGCCAATGGGCAATGAAGCGGTCGCAATAATCGGGATGATCAAGCGGTACGAATTGATGAAAGGCGCGTGCGGGCAGGCGCTCCTGCATCAGTTTGGCAGATGTGAGTGTTCCTGTGGTCACCAGTATGTGGAGATCTGAGCGCGCGTCCAGCAGGCCCTCAATCAGCATCAGGATGGAGAGTGATTCACCAATGCTTGCCGCGTGAAACCAGACGAGCAGGCCAGCGGGGCGCGCCAGCGCTGATTTGCCGATACGCTCGCCAAGACGGTCCGCATCTTCCTTGCCGCGCTTCAGTCGCTCGCGCAACAACAGGGGCACAAAGGGGGCCGCCGCACGTGTCGCCAAACGATAGAGACCGAGACTAATAGGTTCAGGGGTCTTGCGCACCGGCGAGCGGTCAACAACGCCGCTCACTGTGCAACGGCTCCCGCTTGCGATGAAAAGGGCGGGCTGCCGGCAAGTTTGTCGGCCTGTTCCGTGATCCGGTTGAGCACTGTTTCAACTTGCAGTCTCAAGGCCTCGATCAGGTCGTCATCGGCATCTCGCGGGACATAAATCGGCTCGCCCATCACCATGGCGCCGCGCGAAAAAGGCAGATTGATGGTAAACCGGTCCCAATTGTTGAGCTGAATGCGCCAGCGAGTCGTGATCGCGATGGGCACAATCGGCCGACCGGAAAGCCGCGCCAGCATGATGATGCCTTCACCGGCATGACGCGCCGGGCCGGGGGGTAAATCGGCTGTCAGCCCGACCGAAATATTTTCACCCAGCGCCCTCACCATGGCCCGCAAGGCACCCGCGCCGCCCTTGCCCTTATGCTTGAATTTCTTTTCTTCGCCCTTGGGCACGCCAGAGCCGCGAATGGTGCCAACACCGACAAAATGCATCAGCCGGGCAATGATCTCGCCATCCCCATGGCGCGACACGAGCACGCGCAACTCGCGCCAGTTATGCCAGAAAACCGGCACCAGCATGTTCTGGCCATGCCAGGTCGCGGCGATAAAGGGCTCATCGCCACTCCAGAAACGCGCGGCGATGTCGCTGCCCTTTACCTCAAAGCGCGTGGTGTTGCGCACCAGCTTGATGAATATCGCCATGCTGAAGGCGGCAACGGTTGCAAACTTCTCGCTTTTGAGGATGCGCTTGCTCAGCGGCATGTGGCACTCAATCTCTCGACGCCGTATGAGGCGGCACTTGAAAACGGATCTGTTTGTGGTCTGGGCTGGCAGCTTGGGTCGCAGGCCGCCGCCTGCCGGACCATAACACGCGCCAGCGCCTGCCGCCACCTTCCAGTATGGGCTTAAGCTCATGCTTCAATTGATGTTTTGATGTCAGGTTCAGATCACGGCGCGATTGAGCCACCAGATCGCCACTGTCAGATAAGTCGCAAATGCGGTCCAGGCGAGATAGGGTAGCAGCAACAGGCCTGCGAGCTTCTCGATCCTGGAAAAGCTCAGAACAGTGGCGATGATGGCGGCCAGCAGGACGAAAATCTCGATCATTGCTATTGCCGGATTGCGCATGCCGAAAAAGGCAATGCTCCATCCGAAGTTCAAGCCGAGTTGCGCAAAGAAGATCGGCAAGGCCGCACCTGATTTGCCGATGCCGCCGCCGCGACGCCAGACAAGCCAGGCCGCAAGGCCCATGAGGAAAAAGAGCAGCGTCCAGACGGGTGCAAAAACCCAGTTGGGCGGCGTGAGTGGCGGCTTGATGAGTGTGACGTACCAGGTTTTGACGCTGGTGGCGGTGACCGAGCCGCCAGCAGCCGCGAAGATGAACACGACACCAAGGAAAACCAGCAGCCACAAGATGGACTGCACGGCGCCGGGCTCGCGATCATTCAGGTCAACCGACATAACCACTTGCTTCCTTCAGGACGGCCTCACGAATGAGGGGCCAGCAATCGATGCAGATGCACAATGAAATAACGCATATGCGCGTTATCGACGGTTTGTTGTGAAGCGTTCTTCCAGGCAGCATAAGCTGACTGATAATCCGGAAATATCCCGATAATATCCAGATTGTCAGTATCGCGAAATTCGTTTGTCTCAAGATCCTTGAGTTCACCACCAAAAACAAGATGAAGTAGCTGTTCCGCCATCAATTCCCCCTGTATATCCGAAGAATAGTACGCCGATATAGTATCATGCTGCACCTGCGAAGCGTAGGGTGAAACTCACTCAGGCAAGACCATACGGCTGACACGCTTGCTGATCGCCGCATGCAGCGCGGGTCCGGCCGCAATGAGGCTTGGGTGTCGCGGCTCCGGCAAATTGTAGATGAAGCGCTGTCCGTCGTGACGTGTCATCAAGCCGCCAGCTTCGCGCAAAATGAGATCGGCCGCCGC
Source organism: uncultured Alphaproteobacteria bacterium (assembly GCA_963696585.1). GTDB lineage: Bacteria > Pseudomonadota > Alphaproteobacteria > Parvibaculales > Parvibaculaceae > Parvibaculum. The sequence continues at coordinate 113,081 of CAVOKW010000018.1, read as the reverse complement.
AAGATCCCAATCATTTTTGGAGGAAAGCGCCAGCGCGGCATCAGCGCCACCACATGCAACCAGTGCGATGCGATAGGCGACCGAATTGCGGTCAATGATGTGCATTTCGGGCCATTTTTCAGGCCATGCGGGATGCCTGAACATACCGGCATTTGCGGCCATGCGGCATCCGCTGAGTTCGTGGCGCTTGCTGACACGAATGGGTTGGCCATTCAACTGAGCCCCGGCGCCATGACGGGCGACAAAAAATTCATCCAGCGCCGGATTGAACAACACGCCAAGCACCGGCTGTCCCGCACGGACAAGTGCGACGGAGATGGCAAAATGCGGCTTACCCCTGGCGAAGGCGCGCGTGCCATCTATCGGATCAACAACCCAGACCATCTGTTTGGTCAGGCGTGAGGGATCATCCTCCGTTTCCTCCGAGAGCCAGCCATAATCGGCCCGCGCAACCGCCAGTCGTTTATGCAACAAATCATTGACCGCAATATCGGCCTCGGTCACCGGCGTGTCGCCAGGTTTGATCCAGGAGCGATAGTCGCCTTTGTAAAACCGCATCGCGAGAAGACCGGCCTCCCGCACAGCGGCCTGCATCAGTTCAAAGTCACGTTCCAGATCAGCCTTATCAGCTTCCGGCAACGGTCATACCCTCCACCCGCAAGGTTGGAGCGTTGGTGCCCTGATGAAAAACGAGATCATTGGCTGGCGTCATCTGGAGAAACATGTCCCTGAGATTGCCCGCGACCGTGATTTCACTGACGGGATAGGCAATCTCGCCATTCTCGATCCAGAAGCCGGAGGCGCCACGGCTGTAGTCACCTGTCACGCCATTGACCCCCATGCCGATCATCTCGGTGATATAGAGGCCTTGCCTGATGTCGGCCATCAGCGCCTTCGGCGTCAGGCGTCCGGCTTCCATATAGAGATTTGTCGTTGACGGCGAAGGCGGCGAACCAACACCGCGCGCCGCATGGCCCGTTGTTGTCAGGCCGAGCTGACGGGCTGTGGCGCAATCAAGCAGCCAGGTCGTCAGGACGCCCTCATCGACCAGCCGCATGGCGCGATTGGCCACGCCCTCGCCATCAAATGGTTTGGAGCGCAACCCACGGATGCGATGCGGATCATCGATGATGGTAATGCCGGGCGCAAAGATCGCTTTGCCCATGGCGTCTTTCAGAAAACTGGTCCCCCGCGCAATCGCAGACCCCGAAATTGCCCCGGCAAAATGGCCGAGCAATCCGCCCGACACGCGCGGATCGTAAATGACGCTCACCGATTGCGATTTGACCTTGCGGGCGCCGATACGCCGCACAGCGCGTTCGCCCGCATTGCGCCCGATCACGCCCGCCTTGTCGAGATCGCGGCGATGGCGTGCGCTTGAATAGTCATAGTCACGCTCCATGCCCGTGCCTTCCCCGGCAAGAACAGACACGGAGAATGAATGAGAAGTGCCCGCATAGCTGCCGGAAAAACCGCCGCTGGTCACAAGTGCCATGCCGGATCTTCCCCAGCTTGCGCCCGCCCCACCCGAATTGGTCACGCCTGCAACGGCAAGCGCCGCCTCTTCCGCTTCGGCAGCAAGGGCTGCAAGCGCTTCAGTATCGGGTGCGGCTGTCGGGTCGACGATATCAAGCTCAGGCAGCACGCGCGCAAGAAGCGCCGGATCAGCCAGACCGATATAGGGGTCAACCGGCGCCACACGCGCCATGGCAACGGCCCTTTCAATCAAGGGACCGATGGATTTTTCAGAAAGATCGCTCGTTGAGACATGCGCCTGCCGCTGGCCAATCAGGACACGCAAGCCAATGTCACGCCCCTCGGAACGCTCCACATCCTCAAGTTTGCCAAGCCGCCACGAGACACCCAGCGAGATACCTTCAACGACAAGGGCTTCGGCTGCCTCGGCCCCCGCCTTCATCGCGCGTTCGACGAGCGCACCCGCCGTTTCAAGGACGCTGTCGGAAGAGGTCTTGGTCATGCGGACTCCGGTACTACAGAAGCATTCACTCAGCTGAGCGCGTAATAGAGACAGGCAAGCCCGGCGACAAGCTGTGAAATCCAGGTCAACAGCGTGCCGACCAGACGCGGTGGCGACGCGTCGCTCGTTTTTGAGACGCCGATGGCATGCAGCACGCGGCCAATGGTTAACATCAAGCCAACGACGTGAAGGATGTAGATGCTGCCTGAGATCAGATGCAGCGTGATGAGACCCGCAAGACCCAGCGGCAGATATTCCACATTGGTCACATGGGCACGGCTGGCATTATAGAGCGCCTGATCCTCGCCCGTGCCCGTCATGATTTTACTGCGCAAGCGGTTGCCAGAGACGCGATAGGCCAGAACCAGATTGATGAGCAGGTTGAGGCCGACATAGAAGCCCACAATCTCGACCGAATAATTCACCATCAGATGCTCCGCTTTTTGCGAATTTGTGCGTCCGCGAAGGCGGCGAGCACTTCCATATGCGTGATTCTGGATCACGCGCAGGAGGCTAGCATGCCAAGCGGCTCCTGACACAAGTTGCGCAAAAGACATGCGTCACTTTTGTTATCTACCCACTTGAACTCGGCGAAAGCCTCCCCATTTCATTCGGGAGCTATGCAATATGCATCCCTGAAGATGGCGGGGCGCATGGCCGGGGGCTGTAACGCGCGCGTCGCGACTGATCGCTTGGGACAAAGATGGAATTTTTCCTGACGGATTTTCTGGGTGCGCCTGCCTGGGCGTGGGCGGGTTTTTTTGCGATTGTTGTCGGCCTGCTCGCCTTCGATCTGGGGGTCCTGAACAAGAAGGACCATGAAATCGGCGTCACCGAGAGTTTGGTGCTTTCAGCCTTCTACATTGCGGTCGCCTGTGTCTTTGGCGGTCTGATCTGGGTCCTGCAGGGCCATGGTCCGGCGATTGAATATTTCACCGGCTATGTCGTCGAAAAATCACTCTCGCTCGACAATGTGTTTGTCATCTCCCTGATCTTTGCCTCTTTCGGTGTGCCGCGCATCTATCAGCACCGCGTCCTCTTTTGGGGTATTCTCGGCGTCATCATCCTGCGTGGCCTGATGATCGGCATTGGCGCCGCGCTGGTGCGCGAATATCACTGGGTCCTCTTCGTCTTTGGCGGCTTCCTGATCATCACAGGGATCAAGATGCTTGTCTCGCCCGAGCATGAGCGCCCGATTGCCGAGCACCCTGTCGTCAAGTTTCTCCAGCGGCACATCCCCTTGACCCAAACCATTCATGGGCATGATTTTGTCGTGCGTGAGGTCAATCCCAAGACCGGCAAATTGAAGTTTTACGCCACGCCCCTGCTTTTGACGCTGATCCTCGTCGAACTGGCCGATCTCGTTTTTGCCGTCGACAGCATTCCGGCAATCTTTGCCATCACGCAGGACACGTTCATCGTCTATTCGAGCAATATTTTTGCGATCCTCGGCTTGCGGGCACTTTATTTTGCCCTCGCCGCGATCATCCACCGTTTTGCCTATCTGAAATATGCCCTCGCCATGGTGCTCGTCTTTATCGGCGGCAAGATTTTCTATGCCGAATTCGTCGGGCATATTGATCCGGTGGTCTCGCTTGGTGTGACATTCAGCCTGCTCTTCCTGGGCATGATCGTGTCGGTCATCATCACCTCCTTCAAACCGGCAAAGCCGCACGCATAGTTTTGGCGCGTTCGCGCTTTTCGCTGGCGGTGAGTTGTTTGATGGCATATTCGGCGCGTGAGGCACTGGAGCGGTCAGGATGCATTTCGCAGCCAAGCAGCTGTAACGGGCCTCGCGCGCGCGTATATTTCGCGCCTTGGCCGCTGTCATGCTGACTCAGGCGGCGCAAAACGTCGGTTGTAATGCCGGTATAGAGACTGCCATCGGCGCATTTCACGATATAGACATACCAGGGACGCCGGTTTGCGGGGGGCTTGTCACTCATTCGTCAGTACCGATCGGGCCGGAGCGCAGTTTCTTGCTCGCCCCGCGCTTGACCTTGCTTTCCAGCCGCCGCCGTTTCTCGCCAAGACTGGGTCGTGTCGGAACGCGAGACTTGGGCTGAATGGCGGCTTCCGCAATCAGCGCACAGAGCCGATCAATCGCGTCCTTGCGATTGGCATCTTGTGTGCGAAACCGATTGGCGGTGATGACAATGACCCCCTCCTTGGTGAGCCTTGCGCCAGCAATGCCTTCCAGGCGCGCCTTGACGCGATCCGGCAGGGAAGGGGACTGGCGCACATCGAAGCGCAACTGTGCCGCGCTCGACACCTTGTTCACATTCTGCCCGCCCGGTCCGCTGGCGCGAATGTAAGTGATATCGAGCTCGCTCTCATCAATATGCAGCCGTCCGCTGATCTCAATCATGCCAGTAATCTAGGATAAGGCGGGGTGCCTGCAAACCTTTGTCCGGGATGATGGGGCGCGCGCCTGTCGGCGGCAGCCTTGCAAACGGGTGATGTCGATATTGCCCCGCACCGGACGATATCAGTCGCAACAAAAGATGAAACGCCCCCGCGTTACGATTCAAACCGGGATGTGGTCTTTGATTTGGCTATGTCGTCGGGAAAATCGCATCAATGCAGCATCAGCATGGCGGCGCTGGCAGATCATTTTGGACTTGAAAAACATGACAGCAAAGCCGCGTTGAAAGTTTTCAAGGAAAATCGCGGTGAGATCAAAAGACTGTTCCGGGAAAAATATCTGAACGAACCGATTTCAGACATTCATGAAACGCTGTTGATATCAGACGATGTTGATAGCCTGAAACTCAGCCTCAAGTGAGCCGCCTCACTTCCAGATCGGTTTGCCGGTGCCGGGCAGGCCGAGGCTTGACCATTTGCGCGTCACCTCGTCGATGACGCTCTGATCCATGCGGATTTTCTCGCCCCATTCGCGCTTCGTTTCGGGCGGCCATTTATTGGTCGCATCAAGGCCGATCTTGCCGCCAAGCCCGGACTCGGGTGAGGCAAAGTCGAGATAATCAATCGGCGTGTTTTCAATCAGCGTCACGTCGCGCACCGGGTCCATGCGTGTGCTGACCGCCCACATCACGTCCTTCCAGTCCCGCGCATCGATATCGTCGTCCACAACGATGATCCATTTCGTGTACATGAACTGGCGTAAGTACGACCACGCCCCCATCATCACGCGCTTGGCATGGCCGGGATAGGCCTTCTTCATCGAGATGACAGCGATGCGATAGGAGCAGCCTTCCGGCGGCAACCAGAAATCGACGATCTCGGGGAATTGCTGCTGAATGAGCGGAATGAAAACTTCATTCAGCGCTTCGCCCAGCACCGAAGGTTCATCCGGTGGCCGACCTGTGAAGGTCGAAAGATAAATCGGATCGCGGCGCATGGTGATGGCGCTCACCGTGAAGACAGGAAACTTCTCGACCGAATTGTAATAGCCCGTGTGATCGCCATAAGGGCCTTCATCTTCATACTCATCAAGCGAGACATGACCCTCGATGATGATTTCGGCTTGCGCGGGCACCTTGAGCGGCACGGTCTTGCAATCGACAAGCTCAACCTTCTCGCCGCGCAGCAATCCGGCAAACTGATATTCGCTGAGCGTGTCCGGCACCGGCGTCACAGCGGCGAGAATCGTGCCGGGATCGGCACCGATCACAACGGCCGCAGGCAGCGGCTCGCGCTTTTCATTCTTCCAGCGGCGATGGTGCTGCGCGCCACCACGATGGGCAAGCCAGCGCATGATGGTCCTGTCGGGGCCGAGCACCTGCATCCGATAGATGCCGAGATTATAGTCATCCTCGCGCGAGGTGGAGGGGCCTTTGGTGACGATCAGCGGCCAGGTGATCAGCGGCGCCGGTTCGCCCGGCCAGCAGCTCTGGACCGGCAATTTGGTCAGATCAATGTCGGCGCCTTTGAGCACGACCTCCTGACAGGGCGCGGAAGAAACCGTCTTCGGCTTCATCGCCATGACCGTGCGCAGCAGCGGCAGCATTTCAAAGGCCTCGCGAAAGCCGCCTGGCGGTTCTGGCTGGCGCAAGAAGGCAAGCGTCTCGCCGACAATGCGCAAATCTTTCGCCTTGCGCCGCTCAATGCCGCCCATGGTCACGGCCTGCGCCACGCGCTCAACCGTGCCGAAAAGATTGACCAGCACAGGCATGGGCGAGGGCGAGCCATCCGGCATCACGGCTTTTTCAAACAGCACCGCAGGCCCGCCTTCCGCCAGCAACCGCGTCTGGATTTCCGTCATCTCCAATACGGTCGAAACCGGCTCGCGGACGCGAATGAGGTCGCCCTCGGATTCAAGCCTGGCCAGAAAATCACGCAGCGAGCTATAGGGCATTGAAAATCCTTGCGGGCGGTCTTGACGTTTGGGCGATGGGCGATGGGCGATGGGCGCAGAATGCCGGAATCGCGCGCTTCTGCCAAATCAGTCTCAATTCGACCCATTCGGGTCCATTCGTTAATCCATTGCCAACCACACAGGGACTAGTCTCGGGCCTGATCGTGTCAGGCGTCTTGAACGCCATATGAGTTTCGGGAGATGACGATGGGTCTGGCGTTGGGCAGAGGCCAGAAGCGCAAACGCTGGAGTGATGGCGAGATCGACGCCGATCCCTTCAATCTGCCTGCGCAACTGGTCATTCGTCCGACGGTCCTGCTTTCGCGTGTAGTGGGCTTCATCCGCTATGCCACGATTTATCGTGATGCGGTCAAGGCGACGGATTCCTCGCCCATTTTCGGTCTCTTTCACTGGTCAGAACCAGTCAGCGCCTTTCGCGGCATTGCCCTTCGCGTTGCCTGGCGCGATGCGAGCGGTGAAGCGCCCGTCATTCTTGTTGATCTGCTGCATGCAACCGATGATCGCCGCTCGGTGACGTTGCATGCCTCCTTTGATGGCGCCGATGCGGCTGCTCGCTGGCGCGCCTGGGGCCGTGCCCTCGGACGGCCCTTGCTTCTGGAAGATCAGGATGGCGCCTTGCGCGAAGCGGAGCGCCGCTTGGGTTCACTGCGTATCGACACGCCTCAGCCCCATTCGGGCGCCAATCCCCTGTCCAATCGTCGGCCCATGAGCTTTGGCGCAACAGGCATGCCGCGGCTCTTTCCCCAGCGCCTGAGCGCAGGGGCCAGACCCATCGCCTATCGGGCGATCAGCGGGCTTTAGCATCGGCTTGCGCCGTTCCACCCCCGGGCGAGCCCGGGGTGACATCTGCGCGCAAATGAAAATCAGAACGAACCGATGAAATCGCGCTTGCCAAGCGGCACGCCGACATGACGCAGCACGTTATAGGCGGTTGCGGCGTGGAACATGAAGTTCGGCAGGAAGAAATGCAGGAAATAGGGCTGGCCCTTGAGTTTCAGGTCATTGCCGCCAATTTTCAGCACGATCTCCTTGTCTTCACTGCCATCAATCTGCGCCGGTGTTGCGGTCTTGGTGTAAGCGACCGTCTTGGCGAGGCGCGTCTTCAATTCATCGAAGGTTGTTTCCGTATCCGGGAAGGATGGGGGCGTTTTGCCCGGTTTTGGCGTGAGGCACATGTCGGATGCGCCTGTCGGATGCACCTGTCGCCTCTCAAGGCGCAATCGACAGGCACCCGGTCATGCTTTTGTGATCGCGCCCCCCCTGAAAGTTCAGACCTTGGAGAAGTCGGGCGCGCGCTTTTCAAAAAAGGCGCTGATCGCCTCTTTGACTTCCGCCGAGCGCAACTGGGCGGCAAAGATCTCGCCTTCCGCTTTTATGACGTTTGCAACCGTCTCCCGCTCGGCATCCCGCAGCAGCGCCTTGGTGGCGAGAACGGCCTTGGGGGCCTTGGCGGCGAGCGTCCGTGCGGCGGCTATGGCTGTCTCACGCAATTTGTCATCTGCCACAACATCGGCAACAAGACCGATATTCTCGGCTTTGTCCGCATCGATTTTCTTGCCGAGCAGGAAGAGTTCCGATGCCCTCTGTTGACCGACAAGGCGCGGCAGGAGATAGGACGAACCGGCTTCCGGCACGAGGCCCAGATTGACGAAGGGCATGGCGAAGGTTGCGCTTTTCCCGGCATAGGCAAGGTCGCAATGCAGAAGCATGGTGACGCCGACCCCGACAGCAAGGCCATTCACACCCGCGACAAGGGGCTTGCGCGCCGAGGCGATGCCCTGGAGAAACCGTTCGACGGGACGCAATTCATTGCCCGGTGTTGTTTCGGCGGGCTTTGATCCCTGGGCGGCAAAGTCGCTCAAATCATTGCCAGCGGTGAAGGCATCGCCATTGGCCAGGATCAGGATCACACGAATGGCCGGATTGCGCTCGGCCTCTTCAAGACCATCTGCCAGGGCGGCATACATGGCCTCGGTCAGGGCATTTTTCTTGTCGGGCCGGTTCATGGTGAGCGTCAAGACGCCATTTTCAATGCTGGTCTGGATAAACGCGGTCATCGTCTCGCTCCCGAAAATCAGGTTCTCTTTTGGAATGGAGCTTAGGGGCTCTCCCGCCAGGACGGGAGCGAAAATCAGCCTGACTTCTGTTCATTCATAGGCTTGCGATGTGAGAAAACGATCCAGTCTTAATGAGAGAAATCGTGATTCATTTATAAGGCGTGATATCGACATTACCATGAATAATGATTCACAATTGTAATGAACAAGGGTTCATTTTTCCAGGAGTCGCCAGACACTGGTATTGCGCACATCCATGTCTTCGAGTTCGCGCGTCGTCTTGACGGCATAGGCGACAATTTTCTCCATGCCATGCCTGGGCAGATAGGTGCGGCCCGGATCACCTATCAAAACAAGGGCTCCCCGCGCCACCAAGCTGCGAAGCCAGATTTCAATCCTTTGGGACAAAGGCTGCTCATAGCACATATCACCCACGAGGACGACGTCCCAGCCTTGATCCGATCCGATGATGTCATCACAGGTAACAAGAAGTGAAACTTTATTCACTTCCGCATTGAGCTTGCAGGCCGCAATGGCAAAGGCATCAATATCCGCGCTAAGAACTGAACTTGCATTCGCTTTAAGAGCCGCGATTCCGACCATGCCGGAGCCGGCCCCGAAATCGAGCACAGTTTTGCCAGTAACAACTGAACTGTTATCCATTATATAGCGCGACAGCGCCTGACCACCGGCCCAGGCAAAGGCCCAAAAGGGCGGCGGCAGGCCATTCTGCGCCAGTTCCTCTTCCGTCATCTGCCAGATCGGCACGATTTCGCTCGCCAGATGCAGCCTGATCTCCGGCACCAGAGGCGGCTCATGCAGCAGCGTATTGTCGAGAATGAACTGGCGATGGTCGGTGAGCGGCGCATCAAGGCTCATGCTGCATCAAGGCTCATGCTGCATCAAGGCTTTGGGCGCGTCCGGCAGGCTGGCCAAAACAGCGCGCGCCTTGTCGCTGTCACGTGCGATCTGCGCCTTGAGGCTATCGAGCCCGTCAAACTTTTGTTCAGGCCGAAGGAACTCGATCAGGCAGACGCTGACGTGAGCGCCATAGATGTCACCCGCGAAGTCAAGAATATGGACCTCCAGCAGCACATCGCCTTTATTGAATGTCGGTCGCTTGCCGACATTGGCAACACCTTTGTAATGACCCCGATGGGGACCATCTTCAATTTCAATCAGCACGGCATAAACGCCGAAGGCCGGATTGACATGATCGGACAGCGGCAGATTGGCCGTGGCAAAGCCAATCGTGCGCCCGCGCTGATCACCCTGCTGCACATGGCCCTCAACGCTCCACCAATGCCCCAGAAGACTGGCGGCCGCGCGCGGCTTGCCAGCGACAAGACACTCACGCACCTGGGTTGAGGAAATCGCCGTCTCGCCATCACGCGCTGCGGCCACGATCGTCACGCCAAAGCCCTCCATTTCACCGAAATAGGCAAGCGCAACGGCATCGCCACCGCGTCCCTTGCCGAAATGAAAGTCATAGCCCGCAACGACATGTGTCGCATGAAGCCCATGGACCAGCACGTCAAATACGAATTCTTCAGCGGGTCGCTGTGCCATGGCGGCATCAAAGGGCAGCGCGACCAGAAGATCAACGCCGAGGCTTTCAAGCAGACGGGCCTTGGCGCGAAACGGTGTCAGGCGAAAAAAGGGTGCGTCAGGCGCGAAATACTGGCGCGGATGCGGTTCAAACACCAAAACGCCGAGCGGCACATCGAGTTCCTCGGCCACGCGGCGCGCCTCGCCAATCACCTTTTGATGACCCAGATGCACCCCGTCAAAATTGCCAAGCGCCAGCACGGCGCCTTTCAGCGCGATCGGGACATTGTCAAAGTGGCGGATGATCTTCATGGCGAATTGCGGGTCCGTTTTGGGCAGGAACTCATGGATGGCGGATCGGCAGGGGGGCGTCAAGCCGCGCCATTATCCGGGGGAAACACAACTGACACGTTACCAGACCAGACGTGGCATGGCGGCGACAGCATGCAGGGCGTGTTTTTCGAGCAGCGCCCGCACCAGTTGTGGATCAGGATGCTCGGGATCTGGCCCACAATCGGCTGCGGCAATGCCGCCCGTGATGAAGAGAACGTCAAGCCCCTGACCATTGGCCCCGGTCACATCGGTCATCAGCCCGTCGCCAATGGCAAGAACCCGTTCATCAGCGACGACGCGGCCCGCAATTTCGTTCAGCCTTTGCCGGGCGACGTCATAGATCGGACCATGCGGTTTGCCGAAATAAATCACCTGGCCGCCCATCTCGCCATAGAGCCGGGCCAGCGCACCGCCGCAATAGATCATCTTCGAGCCACGCTCGACCATGATGTCGGGATTGGCGCAGATCAGCGGCAATCCGCGCGCGACAAGCGGCATGAAGGGCGCACGATAATCTTCCGGTCCCTCCACTTCATCATCAAAGGGACCGGTGACGAGAATGAACGCGGCCTCAGCCTCGCTCACACGCATGACACCCGTGCCCTCGAAAAGCGCAACGTCGCGATCCGGTCCGACGTGATAGCAGGCCGTGCCAAGGGCATGGCTCGCAAGATGGCTGCGTGTCGCATCGCCCGATGTGAGGATGCCGTCATAGGCATGAGGGGGAATGCCAAGCGGGCCGATGATTGTTGGCAGCACATCGGATGGGCGCGGCGCATTGGACAGCAAGAGCACATGTCCGCCCTGCTCGCGATAGGTGATCAGCGCCTCAGCCACGCCATCATAGGCGCGCTTGCCATTATGCAGCACACCCCACACATCACAAAGCAGCGCGTCATAGCGCGGGGCCAGGCTCGAAAATCGCGAAATCAGAGGCAAGTGATTTTCCTGTCTATCTTTCAGGCAGCTAACGGGCGCAAAAACACGACACCGCTTTTGCCATAGCGGCGACGATCAATTTCCTCAAAGCCCTCAGGCGCGGCAAAGTCCGATGTCAGGGCTTCTTCGACAATGATGATGGCATCCTCAGTGAACCATCCGCCTTCCGATGCACTTTTGAGCGCGGGGCCTGCAAGGTCGCGCCCGTAAGGCGGATCGGCAAAGACGATATTGAAGGCGGGGCCGACACTGCCCGGACGCGGTCCGAGATTGGTGGCGTCGCGCTTGTAAAGTTTGGCATGGCCCGTCAGACCCAGCGCCTCGACATTCTCGCGAATGGCCGCCCGGCTTTCGGCTTCATCATCCACAAAGAGGGCAAAGGATGCCCCGCGCGACAAGGCTTCAAGTCCCATCGCGCCGGTGCCTGCAAAGAGATCCAGCACGCGCGCACCCTCCAGCGCATAGTCGCCATGCATCAGAATGTTGAATATCGACTCGCGCACCCGATCCGACGTCGGGCGCACAATATCGCCGGGCGGCGCGGCAATCGCGCGGCCCTTAAAAGTCCCGCCGACGATCCGCATGGGCTCTCCTTGAAGAGGCCGTTCGCGGCCTTGCTGTTGTCTTGCCTGCTGGCGTTTTTCCGGCGGTCGTCGACGCTGACTTGTCGCCCGTTTTGGCAGCGGTCTTGGCGGGGGTCTTGCCCTGTGGTTTGTCTGCCGGCTTCGCATCCATCTTGCTGCCTGCCTTGGCCATGGACGTCTTATAGGCAGGCTTCACCCCGGCGCGTGGCGGCGCGGCGGCTTCAATCTCGCCGGACTTCTGACGGAAATAGTCGGCATGGGCGCCAAGCTGATCCATCAGCACGCGATTGGGCACCTGTCGCGCCTCGCCGGGCTCAAGATCAGCGACTTGAAAAGGACCATAAGAGAGGCGGATCAAACGATTGACGCGCAGGCCAAGCGCGCCGAGCACGCGCTTGACTTCACGGTTCTTGCCTTCCTTCAGACTGAGGGTCAGCCACACGTTCGAGCCTTGCACCTTGTCGAGCGTTGCTTCGATCGCGCCATAGCGCACGCCTTCGACTTCGATGCCGTCCTTGAGCTTGTTGAGCTGTTCTTGTGTTGCCGCCCCAAAGGCGCGCACGCGATAGCGCCGCGACCAGCCGGTCGAAGGCAGCTCCAGAAGGCGCGCCAGTTCGCCATCATTGGTGAGCAGCAACAATCCCTCGGTATTGACGTCGAGACGACCCACCGACACCACGCGCGGCACGCCGGGCGGCAGATTGTCAAAAACGGTGGGGCGGTCTTGCGGGTCACGCGCCGTGGTGACGAGACCCTCGGGCTTGTAATAGCGCCAGAGCCGCGTCGGTTCGAGCGCAGGCAGGGCCTTGCCATTGACGACGATTTTTTCGCGGCCCGTGACATTCAGCGCCGGACTGTCCAGCACCTTGCCATTGACGCTCACCTTGCCCTCGGCAATCAGCTTTTCAGCTTCTCGACGCGAGCAGATGCCCGCGCGCGCGATAAGCTTGGCGATACGCTCGCCTTCGGGCGAGGCATTGGTTTCAGGGGGCTGGGTCTGTTTCATGCCCTCTCTTTATCAGGGGGCAGGCCGCGGCGAAAGCGGCCATCAACACCCGGCTTGACGCAAGGGTCCCGGCAAAGGCAGGGTCCGGCCATGGATGAGATCGCAAAACCATCATCAGGCCCGGAAAAGGCCAGCCCCATGGATCGGGCCTATGCCGAGGCTGAAGCCGCCGCCGCCCGGGGTGAAGTGCCTGTAGGTGCCGTAATCCTTGACCTATCCGGTCAGGTAATCGCCGCTGCCGGCAATCGTACTTTGGAGCTGCGTGACCCGACAGCCCATGCCGAAATGCTGGCAATCCGCCAGGCGACCGCTTTGCTGGGCAGTGAGCGACTGATCGGTTGCGATCTCTATGTCACGTTGGAACCCTGCCCCATGTGCGCAACGGCCATCAGTTTTGCCCGCATCCGCAGGCTTTATTATGGAGCCAGTGACGAAAAGGGTGGCGGCGTGGATCATGGCCCGAGGCTCTATGCGCAGCCAACCTGCCACCACAAACCGGAAGTCTATGGCGGCATCGGCGAGCAGCGTTCAGCCAACTTGCTGCGACAATTTTTTACGGCCCGCCGTCAGGCGGACTGAACGCTCGCCCCTTTTTGTCGAGATTCATGTCGCCTGACGGGCTAGAGTGCCTGCATCCGACATTAAGAAGGGCTGACAAATGCCCTCTAAAAAAACGGGAGAACTTCGATGAATTTCGATCATTCAGAAAAGACAAAGGAACTCATGGCCCGGCTGAACCGGTTCATGGATGCTTATGTCTATCCCAATGAAAAAACCTATGACGACCAGATGGCCGCTTTCCGCAAGGCCGGCAATCCCTGGCAGGTGCCCCAGATCATTGAAGATCTGAAGCTGAAGGCGCAGGCCGACGGCTTGTGGAATCTTTTCCTGCCTGAATCGGAACGCGGCGGCGGCCTGACAAATCTCGAATATGCCTCGCTCTGCGAAATCATGGGCCGCGTGGGCTGGTCTCCCGAAGTGTTCAATTGCGCCGCACCGGACACCGGCAATATGGAAGTGCTGGAACGCTACGGCAATGAACGCCACAAGCGCGAATATCTTGAACCGCTTCTGGCGGGCAAGATCCGCTCCGCCTTCCTCATGACAGAACCCGATGTTGCCTCATCCGATGCGACAAACATCAGCACACGGATCGAACGTCAGGGCGATCATTACGTGATCAATGGTCGCAAGTGGTGGTCTTCAGGCGTGGGCGATCCGCGCTGCAAGATCGCGATTGTCATGGGCAAGACCGATCCGGAAGCCGAAACCTATCGCCAGCAATCGCAGATCCTCGTGCCGCTCGATGCGCCTGGTGTCAAGATCGTGCGCATGTTGCCGGTTTTCGGTTACGACGACGCGCCACATGGCCACGCCGAAGTCATTCTCGACAATGTCAAGGTGCCGGCCGAAAACCTGCTGCTGGGTGAAGGGCGTGGTTTTGAAATCTCTCAGGGTCGCTTGGGGCCTGGCCGCATTCATCACTGCATGCGCACCATTGGCGTGGCCGAACGCGCCCTTGAAAAGATGTGCGAACGCCTGCTGACACGCGTTGCCTTTGGCAAGCGCATCGCCGATCACTCGGTCTGGGAACAGCGCGTTGCTGAAGCCCGCACCGAAATCGAGATGTGCCGCCTGCTCACACTCAAGGCGGCTTACATGATGGACACGGTCGGCAACAAGGTTGCCCGCACCGAAATCGCCATGATCAAGGTGGCGGCACCGCGCATGGCGCTTCGCGTCATCGACGATGCCATTCAGGCCCATGGCGGTGGCGGTGTGACCAGCGACTTCGGTCTGGCCAAAATGTATTCGGGCATTCGCACCCTGCGTCTGGCCGATGGTCCCGATGAAGTCCATAACCGCACGATCGCGCAGATCGAATTCAAGAAGTATAGGGAACTCGCCAAGCGCGCTGCCGCTGAGTGAGAGACTTGTTGTTTTTGACAAAATGACAGGACGGTCGGCTCTTTCGAGGGTCGGCCGTTCTTGCGTTTGGCCGCCTCGCGCGGCACTGTGACTCCGGCAGAAAATCGACAGCCGGTTCAAGGTCAGGGAGCAGGAACATTCAGATGACGATGAAAATGTATGATTCACCGCTGTCGCCTTACGCGGCGCGTGTTCGTATCGCACTCTATGCCAAGAATCTGGATGTCGAGCGTATTCAACCTGTCGACAGGGTGGCGGGCGAGTTGGAGGCGGCCTCTCCATTGGCCAAGCTGCCAACCTTCGTGCATGACGGAAATGTCGTTCCCGAATCTGAAGTCATCAATGAATATCTGGAGGACATTGGGACGCTGCCCTCCCTGCGCCCCCGCGACCCGTTGATATGCGCCCGGATGCGCGTGCTGGCCCGCATCTGCGATCTTTACATCATGTATCCGATGGGGGAACTTTTCGGTCAGATCAGTCCGGTTGGTCGTGACCAGTCGATCGTTGATACACAAATGGCAGAGCTGCACGAGGCAATGGGCTGGCTCGACAGCTATCTGGATGGATCACCCTATGCCGTGGGTCAGCAGCTTTCGCTTGCCGATTGCGCTCTGGCGCCCGTTTTGTTTTTCTTCGAGCAGATCGGGCCGATGTTCGGCAATGCCACACCGCTGAAAGCCTATCCCGACACCCAGGCTTATTTTGTCGGCATCCAGAAGGATCCCCATGTCGGGCGTGTGCTGGCGGAAGTTGATGCGACGCTGCGTAAAATGATGGCGGGTGGCTGACGCTCAGTCACCGACCGTGAGGCCCCATTGCAATTCGGGATTGATTTCACGCTCTGCCTTGCGCAGCGCATCGGCATGGCCATCGGGAATGGTCACACTGACGCAAGTACCCTGACCCAGCTCGCTCTCAAGGCAGAAACTGCCGCCATGCAATTCGCTAAGCGAGCGAACCAGGGCAAGGCCAAGACCGGTGCCCTGCTTGGCAAGCGCTGAATCGCCCATGATCTGTTCAAAGGGGCGGCCGAGCCGGGACATCTGATCGGCTGGAATGCCCCTGCCAGTATCCGTGACACGGAATGTCACCATGCCGTCGCGATGTTCAATGCTCAGTTCCACACGGCCACCGCTGGGCGTGAACTTGATGGCATTGGAGAGCAGGTTGAGCAGGATCTGTTTCAGGGCGCGCTGATCGGCAATGATCTTGAAGTCTTTATGGTCTTTCGGATTGCTGCGTGTGAGGTGCAGGCCATTGTCATCGGCACGTCCGCGTACCAGTCGCAAACAGGATTCAACAGCTTCATCTACGCTGAAGATTTCCATATGCAGTTCGAATTTGCCGGCTTCGATCTTCGACATGTCGAGAATGTCGCTGATGAGATCAAGCAACAGGCCGCCACTCTCATTGATGAGATGGGCATATTCGAGATAGCGTGAATGGCCAAGATCACCAAACATCTGCAACCGCAGGATTTCTGAAAAGCCGATAATGGCATTCAGTGGCGTGCGCAGTTCATGGCTCATATTGGCCAGAAATTGTGACTTGGTGCGGCTGGCTTCTTCGGCCCGCTCACGCGCTTCCATGAGTTCGAATTCATGTTGCTTGCGCTCGGTCAGATCGCGCGAAATGCCAAGAATATCTTTCACCGACCCTGTCTGGGGATCGGAGACCGCCCGAAGCGTCGTTTCCATCCAGACATAGTGGCCGTCAGCATGCTGGCATCTATAGTCCAGTCGCTTCACGCCGCCATACCGGAAAAGTTCTTCCAGAATGTCGCTTAACAGCGGAGCATCATCGGGATGAATGATCTCGTAGCAAAGCTCCCTGCCGATGAACTCTTCCGGCATTCGTCCCAGAACATCGCTCACGGCATCTGAAATGAAAACCACACGACCATTCAGATCATACTGCGTCACGATATCCGAGGCTTCTTCCGCCATCAGACGATATTTGGCTTCGCTCGCCTGACGCGCGCGTTCCGTTTCAATTTCCTGCGTCACATCTTCGGCAAGACCGATCAGGGCGCCAACTTCGTTCTTGGCGTCCAGTTCGGCATAGGCATGGGTTTTGATGTAGCGATAGCTGCCATCCCCCGAGAGAAACCGCGTGACGCTGTTGACCGGCTCATGTGTTTCAAAGGCATCAAGAAACTTCGACAGCAACACATCGCAATCATCGGGATGAATGAGATCAAGATACCAGTCGCCCCCGGTCGGCAGTTCTTCAGCATCGCGATTGAGAATGCGCGCCACGCCCGAGGACCAGCTTGGAGCGGGCTCGCCCTTGACCCAGCGCCAGTGACCAAAGCGCGCCAGTTCCTCTGCCTCCTGAAGCTGATGCTCCAGACGATGGACATGCGTGATATCGCGGATCGAACAAAGGATGCCCGCCACATCAGGGTCACTCAGCAGATTGCGAACGCGGCCTTCAAACCAGCGCCAGCTGCCATCCTGATGCGACAGACGGAAGGCGGGACAGTTAAGCCATTCCAGCAAATGATGGCATGCATCAATCAGATGCAGCACACGGTCACGATCTGCCGGATGTATATAGCCCGCCAAATCTTGACCCAGCAGGACAGCCGGATCGTGACCCAGGATTTGTTGAATGGAGGGACTTTGAAACGAGATGGTACGGTCGGGACGAAGCACGGTGAGGATGTCGCCCGAATGCTCGACAAGTGCGCGGTAGAGCCGGATATTGGCAGCGTCATCAACGCTGTCCAAATCGCCCTGCGGCATGTGTCCCGATTTCTGGGGAGCCGTCATATGCTTTTCCCTGCCCGGCATTCTTGCCGGACGATTGCCCAGGGCAAGGGTTTTCCCCGCCCACCATAGGCAACCCTATGGCAAACTGTTTAATGTTCCATTGCGCGGAATGAAATTAAGGAGAATCGAATATTGGCTGATTTCAGCCAGTTTTCTTGATCAGGACGGGGCTCGTTGGTCAGGCAGCATCCGGTTTCGAGAAGCCCTCATTGAAATTGCCAACCACGCGGCGCCGGGCATTGTGCACGAGCTCTCCGGGCCGGTCCTGATCATCCGGCTTGGACGTCGCCATCCGCAGCACCGCCACATAGCCGGGTTTGCTCTCAATGCGCTCGCCATAGCCATTGGCAATCAGAAAGCGCCGCGCCATCGGCAGATTGTAGCAGGGCACCCACATCATCAGATGATGTTCGACGTGATAATTGACCCAGTAAGGGGCAATGAAAACCCGTTCAAGGAAATTGGCCTGCGTGGTGCGGGCATTGCGAAAGGGGTCATTGGCATCAACCATCGCATGTTCGGCAATGTTGCGAATGCGCGTGATTGCCTGCTGCCAGGTCAACATCGGCAAAAGCCAGAGCGTGAAAAAGAACGTCCAGTGACCCGCCAGCGCCAGCAGCGCAAAGAGGCCGAGCTGAAAGGCCGTGGCCCGCCCGAGCTTCTGCCAGTAATGCGCGACATGCCGGGCGAGGCTGAGGTCACCGCGCCCCCAGGCATTAGCGATCTGCGCCTTGCGCTGCTGATAGCCGGTCTGGCCTGTCAGATCGCGGATCATCTTGCGCCGAAAACTTTTGCGCGTGATCGGGAAGGGCGCCGACAAAATGAGGTCAGGGTCTTCGGGCTGCTGTGTATGGGCGTGATGCTTCAGATGATAGCGACGATAAGCACCTGTTTCGGCGAGCATCGGGTAAGCACAAAGCCACTGGCTGAGAAAATTATTGAGCCTGAGATTGCGCGTCAGAATGCCATGCGCGCCATCATGCATGAGGATCGCAAGACCAAGCTGCCTGGCGCCAATGATGGCGATTGCCGCGATATAGGTTACCGGATTGGGAAAGGCCGCCACAACCGCCATGCTGCCGAATATGACAATCCAGGCGTGCGCCACAACAGAAATACCGCGCAGGTCTGAGCGCTCGCGCACCAGCGCCAGTTGGGAGGGGCTCAATAGTGTCGAAGCGGTGCTCATGGCGCCGTCCTTTCGTCCTGTTGCCGTGCGGGCCGTTGAGCGGCTCTTGTGATGCCTGAAAAACAGAAATTGACGATCTCATTGACGATCCGATCCGCGTTTTCGTCAAGGTCGTCAGAGTCCGGGGCCAGCGGTCCGATCAGGGCCGTGGGAATGGCACCCGCCATGCAGGCGGCAATGAGGCGTGTGTCGCAGGGCGCAAATTCTCCGCTGGTAACCCCGTCTTCGACGATACTGGCGAAGATTTCGGCATGCGTGCGACGAAATCTGGCCCGCTCCTCGGTCAGCCCCTGATCGACCGGCTCGGCGAGAAGCGCATAGGCCAGTCGCCGTCCCTGAATGGCGCGACCGGCAAAACTCGTCAGCACTTTTTCCAGACGCTCGCTGGCAGGAGCGTCACCCGCGGCAATGCCCGCCAGAATATTCATCTCGCGGGCGGAGACCTCGCGAAAGACCTGCCGACAGATTTCTTCCTTGGAGGCGAAATAGCGATAAAGCGTACCGGTCGCGACGCCTGCCCGCTTGGCCACTTCGCTCATCTGTGCGGCGCCAAAACCGTTCTTGGCCACAATCTCGCGGGCGGCATTCAGTATGTCGCGGCGGTTTTGGGCGAGACGGGCTGTGATCTGATCGGTACGTCGATAGGCCATTGATATGAACTCCTGTTCACAGGATGAAACCAAATTCACATCTCTTCGTCAAGCGGGATTCGATATTATGGATCAAAGTTCACTTCATTGCGGTCGTGAAATGAAAAATCTCAGGACAAATCTCAGGACAAACGAATTGAAATCAGCCATAAATGACCGCAAGCGGGCAGGACCGCAGAGCAAAAAATGAATAATGATTCTCCATCGGCGGGCCGCGATCTCACACGGCCTGAAAATCTCTTCTGGGTGCGAGACTTCCAGTTTTTCCTGTTGGGCCGCTTCGTCGGCACACTGGGCATGATGGTGCAGTCGGTCGCTGTCGGTTGGCACGTCTATAATCTGACCAGCAGCCCGCTCGCCCTTGGCTATGTCGGCCTCGCCCAGTTTCTGCCCATCATCATGTTCACCCTGTCGGCCGGGGACATCGCGGATCGCGTCGATCGCCGCCTCATCGTCGCCCTGGGCGGCGCGGTGCAGGCGATAAGCTCACTTTGGCTCATCGTGCTGACGCTCAGGGGCGTCGCAGATGTACGCTGGTTCTATGCCGCGCTCTTTGTGTTTGGTGTCGCGCGTGCCTTTGCCGTGCCGGCATCGCGCTCCTTCGTGCCGCTGCTCGTCGCCAAGCAGCAAATCCCGCGGGCCATCGCCATCAGCTCATCGATCTTTCAATCCAGCGCCATCATGGGACCGGCATTGGGCGGTGCGCTTTATGTGTTCGGACCGGCGACGACTTATATTGCCAGCGCCCTTCTCTTCCTCACCATGACCTTGAGCTTTTCGCTCATCAAAACAAAACCCGTGCCGGTGATTGCCGATCCCGGCATCAGCACGCTGGCGCGCGTCATGGCCGGTGTTTCCTATATCCGGCATTCGCCCATCGTGCTTGGTGCCGTGTCGCTGGATCTTTTCGCCGTGCTGCTGGGGGGCGCGGTCGCCCTCTTGCCAATCTTCGCGCGGGACATTCTGCATGTCGGACCCGAAGGCCTTGGCGTGTTGCGCTCCGCGCCAGCCATCGGCGCGCTGCTCCTCAATTTCCTGATTATCGCGCGTCCACCGCAGCGACATACCGGGCTTTTGATGTTTGGCTGCATCGCGCTTTTCGGCATCACCATCATCATCTTTGGGCTGTCAACCAACTTCTGGCTTTCGCTCGGGGCGCTTACCATCATGGGCAGCGCCGATATGGTGAGCGTCTATGTGCGTTCAACCCTTGTGCCGCTGGCAACGCCAGTGGCGATGCTGGGCCGTGTCACTGCGGTTGAAATGCTTTTCATCGGCGCTTCAAATGAATTGGGTGAGTTTGAATCGGGCCTCACAGCCGGGTGGTTTGGCACCGTGCCAGCCGTCATCATTGGCGGCATCGGCACGCTCGGCATTGTCGCGATCTGGATGTGGCTCTTTCCCGATCTGCGCAAGGTCGACAAGCTCGCCGATGTGAAGCCCGTCGAGATCTAGCCGAGCCATTGCGCGACAAGAACGGCGGCAAAGACAATTGCCCCAAAATCGCGATTGGAACGAAAGCGGGCCAGGCACATCGCCCCATCATCGACATCGATCCGCCAGACCTGCCAGGCAAGATGCAAGGCCGCCAGTGCCACACCCGCATAGAAAACCGGATTGAGTCCTGCCATCGCGCCTGTGATGGCGAGGGCGAGGATCATCACGCTGTAAAAGCCCGTGAGCCAGCAGGGTGTCGAAGCGCCAAACTTCAGCGCTGTCGATTTGACACCGACCACCGCGTCATCTTCCTTGTCCTGATGGGCATAGATCGTGTCATAGCCGATGGTCCAGAACACCGATCCGACATAGAGAATGATCGGTGCGGCATCGAGATGGCCGACAACCGCACTCCAGCCCATCAGCGCCCCCCAGTTGAAGGCAAGGCCCAGCACCGCTTGCGGCCAATGCGTGATGCGCTTCATGAACGGATAAATCGCGATCAGCAGGAGCGAGCCAAACCCGAGCCAGACCGAATAGCTGTTGAGCGACAGAAGCACGCCAAGACCGATCAGCAATTGTGCGATCAGAAAGGTCACAGCTTGCCAGAGACGGACATCACCCGATGGCAGGGGACGCGCGCGCGTTCGCGCCACCTGACCATCAATGTCACGATCAACAATGTCATTATAGGTGCAGCCCGCACCACGCATGACAATGGCGCCGAGCGCAAACAGGGCGACAAGAGACAGATCAGGCAATCCCGGCGTTGCAAGGCTGATCGACCAGAGACAGGGCCAGAGCAGGAGCCAGGTGCCGATCGGGCGATCAAGCCGCGCCAGCCGCGCATAGGGCCGCATGAAGGCAGGCGCATGGCGATCCACCCAGTTGAGCGGTGCGGCATCTGCGACAGGGGTGGCGAGGGGCTCGGTCATCAATCGGGCATCCAGTCGAAGCGGCGTATCGGGCAACACGCCCGGCAGGAGGTCTGCCAGATGTGTTTTCAAGGCGGCAGGATAGAATGTTTCATCGCTTCGCAGAATGTCCTCATGCGTCGACCATTTCAAATCCTTCACAACTTCGCGCAATTCGCGCAGGACACCCCGTCTGGGCGCTCTCCCCCGAATCGATCCCCCCGCCAATCGTCACCCGATAGCTTGTCTTGCGCACAAGGCCATCCGGCCCGCCGCATCAAACAGCAGAACACGCGCTGTGGGTCTCGATTTCATGGGGTACTTGTCCTGAGCGTCGTCATGAAGCAGCCATAGAGCAACATTATGCATTGCCCCGGGGCCCATGAAACCCGCATAAAGCACGGGCGACACCAATGAGGGAGGCGACATGGCGCGGCACGACGATGAAGACGATGATGACAGCCCGGCCCATTGTGGCACAGGCCGCACGCGGCTTTATGTCGATCAGTCGCTGACACCGGGCACCTTGATCGAACTGAACAAGGATCAGTCGCATTATCTTGTCAATGTGATGCGTCTTGATGAGGGTGCCTATGTCCAGCTTTTCAACAATCGCGAAGGCGAGTTTCTCGCTCATATTGAAGAGCGCTCCAAAAAAGCCTGCTCCCTTTTTGTTGAACAGCACCTGCGGGCGCACACGCCCTTGCCCGACATCTGGCTGCTCTTTGCCCCCGTCAAGAAAGCGCGTCTCGATTTCATCGCGCAAAAGGCAACCGAACTTGGCGCCGCGCGCATTCAGCCCGTTATCACGCAGCGCACCATTGTTTCGCGTGTGAAGGATGAGCGCCTCGCGGCCAATGTGATTGAAGCAGCCGAGCAATGCGGCATGGTCGCCTTGCCCGAAGTGGGACAGACAGCGCGGCTCACGGATGTACTCGATCGGTGGAGCGAGACAGCGGGAGAGAGAATGATTCTCTTTTGCGATGAGGCCGCGCCTGCCGGTGGCGCCAAAGCCCGGCTTGAGGCGCTGGTCGCTCAAGGCATGAAGGGAAAACCGCTCGCCATCCTGATCGGCCCCGAAGGCGGGTTTTCGCCTGAAGAACGCGCCCGCTTGCTCGCCCGCAAGGATACTTGCGCGATATCATTGGGACCGCGCATCATGCGGGCCGACACAGCCGCCATTGCGGCGCTCGCCGTCATCGGCCTCATGCTTGGCGACTGGTGATCAGACCCCTTGCCAGTCAGCAATTGCGGTCCTACATCTGATCCACACAAAGGCCGGATGGGGGGTGGCGGGTTTGTTGCTGCTTGCCTCGAACGACGCGGTCCATCGAGGAAAGGGCTCACCCGATGAGCATTTTGGTTGCCGGGCCTGAGCCCATCACAAGCCGGGACGATCTCGTCGCCGCCCTGTCGCGGGGCGAGAAGCCGCGCGCCGAATGGCGCATCGGCACCGAGCATGAAAAATTTCCCTTCCACACGGCAGACCACAGCCCCGTTCCTTATGGCGGACCGCATGGCATTCGCGCCATGCTTGAAGGTCTGACGCGCTTCGGCTGGAAGCCCGTCATGGAAGGCGAACACATCATTGGTCTGGAAGGCGAGGGGCTGGGCAACATCTCGCTCGAACCCGGTGGCCAGTTCGAACTTTCCGGCGCGCCACTCGTCAATCTGCATCAAACCTGTGCCGAGGTGCATGACCATCTGGCGCAGGTGAAGGAGGTCGCCGCCGAGCATGGCATCGGCTTTCTCGGTCTTGGCTTCACGCCCAATTGGCGGCGTGACGAAATCCCCGTCATGCCCAAGGGCCGCTACAAGATCATGACCGAATACATGAAGAAGGTCGGGACCATGGGTCTCGACATGATGTATCGCTCCTGCACCGTTCAGGTGAACCTCGATTTTTCTTCCGAAGCCGACATGGTGAAAAAGCTGCGCGTCGCGGTCGCCTTGCAGCCGCTTGCCACCGCGCTTTTTGCCAATTCTCCGTTCACGGAAGGAAAGCCAAATGGCTATCTTTCCTATCGTTCGCATGTCTGGACTGACACCGACAATGCGCGTGCCGGCATGGTTCCTTTCATTTTTGAAGATGGCTTCGGCTATGAGCGCTGGGTCGATTATGCGCTCGATGTGCCGATGTATTTTGTTCATCGTGACGGCAAATATATCGACGTGACGGGCCAGTCCTTCCGCGATTTCATGCAGGGTCGCTTGCCGGGCTTTATGGGCGAGCTGCCAACACGTGGCGACTGGAACAATCATCTGACGACAATTTTTCCGGAAGCCCGCCTCAAGCATTACATGGAAATGCGCGGCGCGGATGGCGGCCCCTGGGGTCGCATCTGTGCGCTGCCTGCCTTCTGGGTGGGGCTGCTTTATTGCCAGTCATCGCTTGATGCCGCCTGGGATATTGTCAAGGACTGGAGCGATGAAGAGCGCCAGCACTTGCGCGATGGTGTTGCCCGTCACGCCCTGCACACGCCCTTCCGCAGTGGCACCTTGCTCGATATCGCGCGTCAGGTCGTGCCGCTTTCCCATGCGGGACTCAAATGGCGCGCCGAACAGGATGGTATTGGCGCTGACGAAACCATCTTTCTCAACAATGTGCTGGAAACGGTTGCAACCGGTCGCTCGCCCGCCGAGGAAATGCTCGCGCTCTATCACGGTCGCTGGAACGGCTCGATTGATCCTGTGTTCAAGGAGTTCGCGTTTTAGTCAGCACGTTACCTGCGGGGGAGGGTTGGGAGGGGGTGGGCAGTTGGCCCATGGCGGCACCAGCGAAAGCGCACCCGGTTTGCGTGCGCCTTACCATCCCGATTATCATGGTGCCTGTGTGCGTGGCCCGGATGGCAACAAGTTGCAAGCCGTCTGTCATTCCAGGAACGGTTGAGCGGCTTTCCTTCAATGGCGTCATGCCCCGGCTTGTCCGGGGCATCCCCGACTTGTCATCGTCACCAAGACGTGGATGGCCCGCCTGAAGCGGGCCATGACGGAAAACTGGTTACCTGGGTGATTTTCAAAAAAACGGTCGATGCCTTCCATGCCGCCGCACTCGCCCATGGCGGCACCAGCGAAGGCGCACCCGGTTTGCGTGCGCCTTACCATCCCGATTATCATGGTGCCTGTGTGCGTGGCCCGGATGGCAACAAGTTGCAAGCCGTCTGTCATTCCAGGAACGGTTGAGCGGCTTTCCTTCAATGGCGTCATGCCCCGGCTTGTCATCGTCACCAAGACGTGGATGGCCCGCCTGAAGCGGGCCATGACGGAAAACTGGTTACCTGGGTGATTTTCAAAAAAACGGTCGATGCCTTCCATGCCGCCGCACTCGCCCATGGCGGCACCAGCGAAGGCGCACCCGGTTTGCGTGCGCCTTACCATCCCGATTATCATGGTGCCTGTGTGCGTGGCCCGGATGGCAACAAGTTGCAAGCCGTCTGTCATTCCAGGAACGGTTGAGCGGCTTTCCTTCAATGGCGTCATGCCCCGGCTTGTCCTGAGCCTAATGAATATGGTCGGACGGTATCCGTGTTCACGAGACACTCTGATCAAACCGTCAATGAAGCCCTCCAGCGCAGCACTGGCCATCAGTATGCACCTTTCTGAATTTATTTTCGGGCAGCACGTCACGGCCTCATGCCGCCTTCGACGTGCCACCGATGGTCAGTCCGTTGATGCGCAGCGTTGCCTGACCGACACCAACCGGCACGCCTTGTCCGGCCTTGCCGCAGGTGCCGATGCCGGGATCGAGCTTCATGTCATTGCCGATCATGGCGACGCGCGTCAGCACATCGGGTCCATTGCCGATCAGTGTTGCGCCCTTGACGGGTGCGCCGATTTTGCCATCTTCGATCATATAGGCTTCGGTGCAGGTGAAAACGAACTTGCCGCTCGTAATGTCGACCTGTCCGCCGCCAAACGACACGGCATAAAGCCCCTTCTTCACCGAGGCGAGGATTTCACCGGGGTCTTTATCGCCCGAAAGCATATAGGTGTTGGTCATGCGCGGCATCGGCTGATGCGCGTAGGATTCGCGCCGTCCATTGCCCGTGGCGGCCATGCCCATCAGGCGGGCGTTGAGCCTGTCCTGCATATAGCCCTTGAGAATGCCGTCTTCGATCAGCACCGTGCGCGAGGTCGGTGTGCCTTCGTCGTCAACCGAGAGCGATCCGCGACGATCCGCCAGTGTGCCATCATCGACAACCGTGACGCCCGGCGCGGCCACGCGCGATCCGAGGAGGCCCGAAAAGGCTGATGTCTTCTTGCGGTTAAAGTCGCCTTCCAGCCCGTGGCCAATCGCTTCATGCAGCAAAATGCCCGGCCAGCCCGGACCGAGCACCACATCCATTTCGCCCGCAGGTGCTGGCACACTGTCGAGGTTGACCAGCGCCTGACGCAGCGCTTCATCCACCTGACCGCGCCAGCGCATCGGATCGATATAGAGTTCATAGCCCGTGCGACCGCCAACGCCGTAAGAGCCGGTTTCCTGCCGGTCGCCCTTGCCAACAACAATCGACACATTGAGCCGCACCAGCGGACGGATGTCGCGCACGATCATGCCGTCAGGTCGCATGATCTCGACTGCCTGCCATTCACCGGCAAGCGAAGCTGAAACCTGCCGCACCATCGGGTCGCGTGAGCGCGCATAGGCGTCAATATCGGCGAGCAGCTTGACCTTTTCTTCAAAGCTCTGTGCGCCCAGCGGATTTTCATCCGTATAAAGATGCGTGTTGGTGCGTGCCGGACCCGCCGCCAGCGTGAAGGCGCCGCCTGACTTGACGGCCTGAACGGCCTGGCCCGCACGTGCAATCGCCTCTTCGCTGAGTTCGGAGGCATGGGCATAGCCGGTTGACTCGCCTGCCACGCAACGCAGGCCAAATCCCTGGCTTGTGTCGAAATTCGCCATTTTCAGGCGGCCGTCATCAAAGGCAAGGCTTTCGGACTGGCGATATTCAAGAAACAATTCGCCATCATCAGAGCCCGACAAGGCATCGCCGACAAGCCGCTGCACGCGGTCGCGATCGAGCCCATGGGCAGAAAAGAAAAGCTCGTCGTGATTGGCGCGGGTCATGAATTGTCTTTCAGCAGGGGAGGGGCGGGGCGGATTATGATTCCAGCCATTCTGCCACAGGAACAAGCCGCCGGGGCATGGCCGAGAGATCGCAGCGGATGATTTGCGACCCGCAGCTGTAAAGCGGATATTGCACGACGCGCATCTGCATCAGATCGACGAGAAAGACGCCGTTGATCCGGCCAAACCAGTCGTCCCATTGCGCAAAGCGCCAGTTTTCCCAACCGGAAGGCGGCGCATTGGTAATGTCGGCAACAAGCGTCGGATGCGCGGCGCAAAAGCCGACAACGCAGCGGCCCGGATCGCGCGGATCAAGATAAGGCGCCGCCTCGCTGACAAGCGCGGGGGCCGCCCCGCCATTGCGCGGCAACAGCAGGCCGGCCGAAATCCGCTTGCCGGCATGAAAATGGATAAGGGCCTCGTCGCGCATTCGCCAATCGCCTTTTGTTCCACTGACGCAACATCGTTTTCCGCAAACGACCAAGTCTGACTCTAGGCCAATTTTGCGCCGGGAAAAGGGAGAAGCGATATAATTCCCCATTTGCGGGGTGGGATTCGATGTTCTTCTGTTCACAAATAGCCCTTAAAGCGGTATGGCTTTCAGG
Organism: uncultured Alphaproteobacteria bacterium; assembly: GCA_963696585.1. GTDB lineage: Bacteria > Pseudomonadota > Alphaproteobacteria > Parvibaculales > Parvibaculaceae > Parvibaculum. Next base: position 85,728 of record CAVOKW010000018.1, on the reverse strand, counting down.
GGAAAAGGCAAGACCTGCCAATCTTCTGATTCTTGTGGCAAAACGTCGCAAATGAGGGGGCAGCTTGTAGTCCTTCGAAACGGCGTGTCTATACTCCTTTCACGAGTCGGACATGTCATTTGGGCGCACCACAAGGCTTGCGGTGCATCGCGGTTTATGTTTTCTGACGCCGAACAAGTTTTTGGCGGGGAAACGGGCCTGACAGTCTCATCAGTCGGGCCGTTGAGACGTATTGAAGAGCTGGGGAAAAGCATGCGGTTTCTGATCGGTTTCAGCCTGTTTCTAGTGGCTATGGCAGTCGGGCATTTTGATGGCGGGCTGGTCTCAGCCGCCCTGGCTGATGGCGTGCCGGTCGCCGGTCAGATCGGTCTTCAGGAGGCCGCCACACCGGTCATGGAAGACATCGTGACGTTCCATTACTTCCTGATGGTCATCATCACGGTCATCGTGGCCTTCGTGACGCTGCTCCTCGCCATCGTCATCCTGCGGTTCAACGCCAAATCAAACCCGGTTCCCTCCACGACCTCGCACAACACGCTGCTTGAGATCGCCTGGACGGTTATCCCGGTCATGATCCTTGTCGTCATCGCCATCCCTTCCTTCCGCCTCCTCTATAAGGAACTCGTCATCCCGACAGCGGATCTGACGGTCAAGGCCACGGGTTACCAGTGGTATTGGGGCTATGAATATCCCGACAATGGCGACATCTCGTTTGACTCCAACATGGTCGCTGCCGCTGATCTCCAGCCCGGCCAGCCGCGCCTTCTGGCCGCCGACAATCCGCTCGTCGTGCCGGTCGATGAAACGGTCCGCGTCATCGTCACGGGTGCCGATGTCATCCATTCCTTCGCCCTGCCGTCCTTCGGCGTCAAGGTGGACGCCATCCCCGGCCGCCTGAATGAAACCTGGTTCCGTGCCGAAAAGACCGGCACCTATTATGGCCAGTGCTCGGAACTTTGCGGCCAGAGCCACGCCTTCATGCCGATCGAAATCAAGGTCGTGACGAAGGAAGAATTTGCTTCCTGGATTGAATCCCAGAAGCAGGCAAATGCGGCACCGGTCGCCGCAGGGGTCAATCTTGCCCTTGCTGCCGCCACGCCTGCTGCGCAGTAACGCGCGGCTTCTCATACAAGTTATCAGTCAAGACTGAACAGCAGAACGAAGGATAAGACAGATGGCAGGCCAAGCTGGTGCGCACGCCGACCACGCCGATCACCCCACGGGCTGGCGGCGTTACGTCTACTCGACCAACCACAAAGACATCGGCACGATGTACCTGATTTTCGCCATTTGCGCGGGCATCATCGGCGGTGCACTTTCCGTGCTCATCCGCATGAACCTGATGTATCCCGACGGCGGCATCCTGCATCTCAACCACAATCTCTATAACGTGTTCGTGACGGCACATGGCCTCATCATGATTTTCTTCATGGTCATGCCTGCCATGATCGGCGGTTTTGGCAACTGGTTCGTGCCGCTCATGATCGGCGCGCCAGACATGGCCTTCCCGCGCATGAACAACATTTCCTTCTGGCTGCTGCCGCCTGCTTTCGGCCTGCTGCTGATCTCGATGTTTGTTCCTGGCGCTCCCGGCGGCAATGGCGCTGGCGGCGGCTGGACGATTTATCCGCCGCTCTCGACCACGGGCGCGCCCGGACCCGCCATGGACTTCGCGATCCTCGCACTCCACATCGCCGGTGCCTCCTCGATCCTCGGCGCCATCAACTTCATCACCACCATCTTCAACATGCGCGCACCGGGCATGACGCTGCACAAGATGCCGCTCTTTGTCTGGTCGATCCTTGTGACAGTGTTCCTGCTGCTGCTTTCGCTGCCGGTACTGGCAGGCGCCATCACCATGCTGCTCACCGACCGCAATTTCGGCACCACCTTCTTCAAGCCTGAAGGCGGCGGCGACCCGATCCTCTTCCAGCATCTGTTCTGGTTCTTCGGCCACCCCGAAGTTTACATCCTGATTCTTCCGGGCTTCGGCATCATCAGCCAGATCATCTCGACCTTCTCCAGGAAGCCGGTCTTCGGCTATCTCGGCATGGCCTATGCCATGGTCGCCATCGGCGTTGTCGGTTTCGTTGTCTGGGCCCACCACATGTATACGGTCGGTCTCTCGGTCAACACGCAGGCCTATTTCGTCGCCGCCACGATGATCATCGCGGTGCCCACGGGCATCAAGATTTTCTCCTGGATCGCGACCATGTGGGGTGGCTCGATCACCTTCAACACGCCAATGCTCTTCGCCGTTGGTTTCATCTTCCTCTTCACCATCGGTGGCGTCACCGGCGTGGTGCTGGCCAATGCCGGCATGGACCGCGTCATTCACGACACCTACTACGTGGTGGCTCATTTCCACTATGTGCTCTCGCTTGGCGCCGTGTTTGCCATCTTCGCGGGCTGGTACTACTGGTTCCCCAAGATGTTCGGCTACATGTACAGCGAGTTCTGGGGCAAGCTGCATTTCTGGACGACATTCGTGGGTGTGAACCTTGTCTTCTTCCCGCAGCATTTCCTCGGTCTTGCCGGCATGCCGCGCCGCTATGTCGATTATCCGGATGCATTTGCCTATTGGAACCTGATCTCCTCGATCGGCTCCTACATTTCGTCCTTCGGTGTCTTGTTCTTCCTTATTGGCGTCTTCGTGTCACTGGCGCGCAAGCAGGCCGCGGCGGGCAATCCCTGGGGTGAAGGCGCCACAACGCTGGAATGGACCTTGTCCTCTCCGCCGCCGTTCCACCAGTTCTCCGATCTGCCGCATATCAAATAAGCAGAACGTCAAAACATCATCCGGTCGGGCTTTGGCCCGGCCGGAAACTTTCCGGCCCCGGTCTTTTGCGGGTCATTCGTCCGCTACTCAGGTTCGCAATTCCATGTCGGATACGGCGCTTCAAAATAAGGCCCTGCGCGACCAGGCTTCCCCCATGGGCGGCATGGGCACGACGGCTGACTTTTTTGAATTGCTCAAGCCCCGTGTCATGTCGCTGGTGATCTTCACCGCGCTTGTCGGTATTGTCGCCGCCCCCGGCCATCTCAACCCCGTCATCGCCTTCACGGCGCTGCTCTGCATCGCCGTTGGCGCGGGGGCCTCGGGTGCGCTGAACATGTGGTACGACGCCGACATCGACGCGAAAATGGCGCGCACCATTTCCCGTCCCATTCCCACAGGTCGCGTCACGCCGGGCGAGGCTGCCGCCTTTGGCTCGATCCTCGCCGCTTTCGCCGTCATGACCATGGGCGTCCTGGTCAATTGGGTCGCGGCGAGCCTTCTCGCCTTCACCATTTTCTTTTACGTCGTCATCTACACGATGTGGCTCAAGCGTTCGACAGCGCAGAACATCGTCATTGGCGGCGCGGCGGGTGCCTTTCCGCCGATGATCGGCTGGGCCGCCGTCACCGGCAATATCTCGCTCGAATCCTTTTCGCTCTTCCTCATCACCTTCATGTGGACGCCGCCGCATTTCTGGGCGCTCGCGCTGCGCCGCTCTGGCGACTACGAAGCTGTGGGCGTGCCGATGCTGCCCGTCGTTGCGGGCGATGCCGCCACGCGCCGCCAGATCGTGCTCTACACCGCGCTGCTTCTGCCCGTCACGCTTCTGCCGGTGCTGCTCGGCTTTGCCGGCATGATCTACCTCGTCAGCGTCAGCGCACTCGGCCTTGGCTTTGCCGTGCTGGTCGCCATGCTGGCGTTGACGCAATCGGGACCGGCGCAGGATAAAGCCGCCATGCGCGTCTTCTTTTATTCCATCGGCTATCTCTTTCTGGTCTTCGGCGCGCTCTTCGTCGAAAAGGCCTTTGCGCTCTTCTACCCGGTCAATCTTGGCCTGATCGGTCTGTGAAGGGCATCATCATGGAACGCGACGAAGCCACACGCCATCAAATCCCCGCCCCGCAATGGGCCGACGAGCAGCTCAAGCGCCGTCGGCAGCGTAATCTGGCGCTGGCCTGGATTCTGGGCGGTTTTGTGCTGCTGTTCTTTGTTGTGACGATTGCGAAACTGGGAGGCAATGTCGCCAATCGGCCCTTCTAGGCCCTTTGTCATTGCCTTGGACGAAACGACGCGAATTTGGGTATGATTTCCGGTGTTGATTAGCAGCCGGACAATCTGCGAACTGGAGATGAGGGGACATGGCTGACGCTCACGCCAAAAATCACGATTATCACCTGGTAGATCCGAGCCCATGGCCGTTTGTGGGCGCTGTCGGCGCCTTCATCCTCGCCATTGGTGCGGTCAACTGGTTCCATGGTTCAGAGCCATGGGTGCTCTATCTCGGCCTGGCCATCGTGCTCTATACGATGTTTGGCTGGTGGCGCGATGTCATCCGCGAGGGCGCGCGGGGCGACCACACGCCGGTCGTTCAGCTTCACCTGCGCTATGGCATGATCCTGTTCATCGCCTCCGAAGTGATGTTCTTCGTTGCCTGGTTCTGGGCCTTCTTCGATGCAAGCCTGTTCACCAATGAGCCCATCCAGGCCGCGCGCACGGCCTTCACCGGCGGTCATTGGCCACCCCAGGGCGTCGAGGTTTTCGATCCCTGGCACATTCCGCTCATCAACACGCTGATCCTGCTCACCTCCGGCACAACCGTCACCTGGGCGCATCACGCGCTCATCGAAGGCGATCGCCGCGGTCTCGTGCAGGGCCTCGTCGTCACGGTGGTTCTGGGCCTCATCTTCTCGCTGTTGCAGGCCTATGAATATCAGCATGCCGCCTTCTCCTTCGCCGGCAACATCTATGGCGCGACCTTCTTCATGGCGACCGGCTTCCATGGTTTCCATGTCATCGTCGGCACGATCTTCCTGATCGTCTGCCTCATTCGCGCCGCCAAGGGCGACTTCACCCCCAAAGCCCATTTCGGCTTTGAAGCGGCCGCCTGGTACTGGCACTTCGTGGACGTGGTCTGGCTTTTCCTCTTTGCCAGCATTTACATCTGGGGCTCGCACGGCGCGGTTCTCCACGCTGCCTGAGTGGGCGAATTGAGCGGGCTGTTTCAACAGCCATCGAATAAGGGGGGCGGGCCTGCAACAGCGGGTCCGCCTTTTCCGTTCCGGCCCTTTTGACGGGCAACCTTGAAGGACGCCGCCCATGAGCGAAAACATCTATCCGCCCCAATCGACGCTGAGCGTGGGGCTTCGCGCCCGCTGTCCGCGTTGCGGTCAGGGCCATCTCTTCAAGGGTTTCATCACGCTCGCCCCGGCTTGCGACAAATGCGGTCAGACTTTCGACTTCGCCGACGCGGGCGATGGCCCGGCCGTCTTCGTCATGCTGATTGCGGGCTTTGTCATTGTCGCGCTCGCCTTGATTGTCGAGGTGAAATATCAGCCGCCCTATTGGGTTCACGCGGCGCTCTGGCTGCCCATGACCATCGCCCTGCCGCTTGGCCTGCTGCGCCCGCTCAAGGCGTGGCTCATCGCCGAGCAGTTCAAGCACAAGGCCCGCCTTGGCCAGATCGACGGCGACAAACGCTGATGGCGCGTCTTGCCTTCAGGCCGCTGCTCTGGCCCACCATCCTCACGCTCATCATGCTGCCCGTGCTGATCGGGCTGGGCGTCTGGCAGTTGCATCGCCTTGACTGGAAGCTCGGCCTCATCGCCACCATGGAAGCGCGTCTGGCCGCCCCCGCCGCCGCCATGCCGCCCGTTGCCGACTGGACTTCGCTCGATCCCGAAAGCCTCGACTATCGCCATATGAGCGCCACGGGTCATTTCGATAACGCCCATGAGTTCCATTATTTCACGCAGGACGATCAGGGGCAGGCGGGCTATTCCCTGCTCGTGCCCCTGCTGCTCGATGGTGGCGGTGCGGTGATCGTAGATCGCGGCTTTGTCCCGCAAGACAGGAAGGAAGCGGGCACACGTCCCGCAAGCCAGATCGAGGGTGAAGTGACGGTCACAGGCGTCGCCCGCCGACCGGGCCGTCGCGGTGTCTTTGATGGCGAAAATGATCCCGCCCATAACATCTGGTATGTCCGCGATCCCGCGCGCATGGCCGCTTCCATCGGGCTTGATCCTGTCGCGCCTTTCCTGCTCGAAGCGCAGCCGCAAGCCGGTGCCGACCCCAAAGCCCTGCCGCGACCCGGTGCCGCGCATGTCGAACTCACCAACTCGCATCTTCAATATGCGCTGACCTGGTTTTCCTTTGCCGCGATCCTGATCATCATCTATGTCGTCTATCACCGCTCAAATGGCCGGTTTCGCGCCGAATGAGCCGGGAATATCAGCCTTTAACGGGCTCATTTGCCTCAACCCGCCGGGGCAGCTAGTTTAGCCCCAAGTCCGTTCCCGCCGCTTCAAGGGACAGGCGCCAATCGGAGATTATGGTGAAATACGTCAGCACGCGGGGGCAGTCCCCGGAGCTTGGGTTTGAGGATGTATTGCTCGCAGGCCTTGCGCGCGATGGCGGGCTTTATGTGCCTGTGACATGGCCCCATTTCACCGAACGCCAGATCCGCGCCTTGTCCGGCCAGAGCTATGAGGACATCGCCCTCGCCGTCATGACGCCCTTTATCGGTGAGGCGATTGCGCGCGATGATCTTCGCGCGATGATCGCGCAAGCCTATGCGAGCTTCGGCCATCGCTCCGTCGCGCCTTTGGTCCAGATCGGACCCAATGACTGGCTGCTCGAATTGTTCCACGGGCCAACGCTCGCCTTCAAGGATGTGGCGATGCAAATCCTCGCCCGTCTGTTTGACCATGTGCTCGCCGCGCGGGGCCGCCGCGTGACAATCGTTGGCGCGACATCGGGCGACACCGGTTCGGCCGCAATCGAGGCTTTCCGCGGCCGCGACACGAGCGACATTTTCATTCTGCATCCCTCTGGCCGCGTCTCGGAGGTGCAGCGCCGCCAGATGACGACCGTGCTCGACGCCAATGTCCACAACATCGCCATTGAAGGCTCGTTTGATGATTGTCAGGCGCTGGTCAAAGCGCTTTTCAACAATCACGCCTTCCGCGATGAAGTGGCGCTGGCTGGCGTCAATTCAATCAACTGGGGCCGCGTCATGGCCCAGATCGTTTATTTCTTCACCTCGGCATTGGCCCTGGGCGGACCTGATCGCCCCGTCGCCTTCGCCGTGCCGACAGGCAATTTCGGCGATATTTTTGCGGGCTATGTCGCCGGGCGCATGGGCCTGCCGATTTCACGCCTGCTCGTGGCCACCAATGTGAACGATATTCTCGCCCGCACGCTGGCGACAGGTCGCTATGAGGTCGGTCAGGTCTATCAGACCATCAGCCCGAGCATGGATATTCAGGTCTCGTCCAATTTCGAGCGCCTGCTCTACGATGCCTATGGACGCGATGGCGAGGCGGTGCGCGGCCTCATGGGATCGCTCTCGCAATCTGGCGGCTTTGAAATCGACGCCCATCGCCTCGACATCATGCGCGCCCAATTTGGCGCTCACCGCGCGGATGAGGCGGCAACTTCCGCCATGATGGCGCGGATGCTTGAAACAACGGGCGAACTTGTCGACCCGCACACAGCCGTCGGCCTTGTCGCCGCCGCCGCCGAGCGGGGCGACGAGCAAACGCCCATGGTCACGCTGGCCACGGCCCATCCCGCCAAGTTCCCGGCCGCCGTCGAAGCGGCAACGGGCGTGCATCCCTCTCTGCCGCCACGCATGGCCGATCTCTTCACGCGTGAAGAGCGTTTTGCCCATTTGCCAAACGATGCCACCGCCTTGGCCAAATATATCCGCGAGCGCGCCCGCGCTCTCGTCGCCTGATCCTTTGGAGTTTTATATATGGCAGTTGAAGTCAGCAGGCTGAATAACGGTTTGACGATTATCACCGACAGCATGCCCCATCTTCAGACCACTTCGGTCGGCGTCTGGGTCAATACCGGCGCGCGTCACGAAGCGGAAGCCAATAACGGCATCTCGCATATGCTGGAGCATATGGCCTTCAAGGGCACGCAACGCCGTTCCGCCCGCGACATCGCCGAAGAAATCGAAACCGTCGGCGGTCATCTCAATGCCCATACCACGCATGAGGCAACGGCCTATCACGCCCGTGTGCTCAAGGCCGACTTGCCCCTCGCTGTCGACATCATTGCCGACATTCTCCAGCACTCGGCCTTTGATGGCGAAGAGCTGGAACGCGAGCGCGGCGTCATCGTCCAGGAAATCGGGCAGGCGCTCGACACGCCCGACGAGCTTGTCTTCGATCATTTGATGAGCGCGGCCTATCCGGGCCAGGCGCTTGGCCGCCCCATTCTCGGTACGCTCGACACGGTCGCCGGTTTCAGCCGCGCGCAATTGCGCGATTATATGGCCGAGCGTTATCAGGCTTCCGGCATGGTGCTGGCGGCTGCGGGTGGCCTTGATCACAATGCCTTGGTCAATCTGGCGCAGGAACGCTTCGGCGGACTTGCCTCGGCACAGGCGCATGACCATGAGCCGACAAGGTTCATCGGAGGCGAATATCGCGATGATCGCGAACTCGAACAGGTCCATCTTGCACTTGCCTTTGAAGGCCCGCGCTACAGCGATGCCGATTATCACGTGGCCCAGGTCCTTGCCGGCGTTCTTGGCGGCGGCATGTCGTCGCGCCTCTTTCAGGAAGTGCGTGAAAAGCGCGGCCTTTGCTATTCCGTTTTCGCCTATTCATGGTCCTTTGCCGATACCGGCATGTTCGGCATCTATGCCGGCACCTCGCCCGATGATGTCGCGGCGCTGATGCCGGTGCTTGCCGACGAGATCAAGCGTCTGGGCGAGGATGCGACAGAGGCCGAAACGGCCCGCTCGCGTGCCCAGATCAAGGCTGGCCTGATGATGGGACTGGAATCATCCTCGGCCCGCGCCGAACAGATTGCCCGCCAATTCATGATCCATGGCCGCGTGGTGCCGATTGAGGAAATCGTCGCCTCGATTGATGCGGTCGATGCGCAGGCCATTCGCCACTTTGCCCGCCAGATCGTTGCCAATGCCCCGCATATGGCGCTCGCCGCCGTCGGGCCGCTTTCGGGGACCAATGGCGGACTGGAAAGCTATGAGGCCCTGGTCGCCAGATTTGCCTGAGGCGTCGCAAGATTTGCCTGAGAGCGCCTGACCTGCCACAAAGGGGGGCCCTTTTGGCAGACTGAATCGCAACGGAGCTGCGGCCACCCATGGCCTTTATGCGCTCGATTTCCAAGCCCGACACCGTGCCGGTCATCACCGGCAAGCGCGTCTATTTGCGCGGGCCGCAATGGGGCGACTATCGCGAATGGGCGGATCTGCGCAGCCGCAGCCGTGCGTTTCTGACGCCTTGGGAGCCGACCTGGGGCGCAGATGATCTGACCCGCCATGCCTTTCGCCGCCGCCTGCGCCGCTACATGAACGAAGTCCGTGAAGATCAGGCTTATCCCTTCTTCATCTTTCGCGAGGAAGATGACGCTCTGGTGGGCGGTTGCACCATTTCCGGGGTTCAGCGTGGTGTCCAGCAGGTGGCCTCTCTGGGCTATTGGGCCGGCTTGCCCTATGCGGGGCAAGGCTATGTGTCGGCGGCTGTCCGGGCCGTCATCCCTTATGTCTTTGAGGATTTGGGGCTCCATCGCCTTCAGGCGGCCTGCCTGCCGGGCAATGAAAGATCAAAATCAGTGCTCTTGCGCTGTGGTTTTCACGCGGAGGGCCATGCGCGGGGCTATCTGCGCATCGCAGGCGTCTGGGCTGATCATCTTCTGTTTGCCATTTTGCGCGATGATCCCAGACCTTGAACGACGAAACCCACCGCGCATCCCCTGCTGATCGGACCCCGTTTTGAGCTTGACCCCGCAAAAGACCTCGATTCTCAAACGCCTGTTCCGGATCTGTCGCGTGATCGGACTGGCCGCGCTGTTGAGCCCGTCGATTGAGACCGCCCAGGCGCTTGATGCCGTCGCTTTGGATGACCCGCGCCCCGTCGTCAACATCACGCCATTTCTGGAGCGCTATATCGAGGCGGGCCAGAAGCTCTCCATTCAGGTGCCTGATGCCGGTGCGAGCGATACGGATATCGCCGTGCCGGCCGGACCCGGAACCACCACGCCGGATAATGCGGCACCCGCGCCGGAAGCCGATGCCGCGCCCGATGGTGGAGACGAAAGCGCCGATACGGGCGAGATCATATTGTCTGATGGTAATTCCCAGGCCAAGGGCGTCTGGATTGCCGCCGCCCTGCGTAATCGCAGCGATGATATCGTCAATCGCTATCTCGTGATTGATGAGCGCGGCACCGGCTTTCTCAATCTCATCTGGCCGCAAGCCGTCGCACCGATTGACCGCGCTTATATGGCCGGTGGCGAAGATCCGCTCGCCCGGCCGGAAGTCAGCCGGCAGGGCTTTTCTGTCTATGACATTCAGGTCGCGCCGCAAACCAGCGCCACTGTCGCGCTCCATGCCGAAAAACCGGCCCCGACGGCGCTCTATCTCTGGCAGGCGGAGGCATGGCAATCCTTCCATCATCGACTGGCATTGGTGCAGGGGGCGCTGATGGGCGTTGTTGCCGCACTGGGTGTTTATCTTGCCGCGCTCGCCGTCCTGACATCATCGCCCGCAGCGCGCGCCACGGCCATGCTGCTGGGTGCGGGCTTCCTCGTTCTGCTCAGCGAATTTGGTTATCTCGGTTCAGCCTTCGGCGTTTCGGCCTATTGGAACGAGGTTCTGCGCGTGATCATGTTCACGCTTTTTGCCGCTGCCGTTTTCGCACTGGAGCGGTTTTTTCTCGATCTCCAGCATCACTTCGAGCTTCCCGCGCGCCTGGCGCGCCTGATGTGCCTTGTTGTTTTTATCGCCATTCCACTTGCCCTGTTCATGCCCCCGCTGGGCGGGGCATTCATTCGTCTGTGCCTGCTCATCGCGCTCGCCGGCGGTGCGCCGCTGGTGGTCGCAGCCGCGCTGCGCGGTGTGCGTCCGGCGCAATTGCTCATTCCCGGCGCGGCGCTTTTCGCACTGGCGGGGCTCATTGCCTCGCTGCATGCGGCGGGCTGGATGCCCGGCACCTTTGCCGGAACGACCCTTGCAGGCGGAGTCTTTACGACCGCGCTGGCCCTCTTTGCCTTTGCCGCCGCCTATCACGCGCAAGGCGGCCGTCGTCGCGCCAATATCGGCACATTGAGAAGCGAACAGCGTCAGGCCTTCGCGCTGTCAGGTGCCCGGCAAGGGGTCTGGGATTGGGATATTCTCGCCGACACGCTTTACGTGTCCTCCTCGCTCGAGGCGATGCTGGGACTTGACCCCAACACTTTTGGTGGCACCGAGGTCGCATGGCGTGAGCACATGCATCCTGCCGATCGCGAAACTTACCGCAATGCGCTCAACGCCTATATTGATCGCGGCAATGTCGCCTTCACGCTGGAGTTCCGCATGCGCCATTCCGATGGCGACTGGCGCTGGCTCTCGCTTTCGGCAAGCTGCATTGCCGGCGCACAAAATTATGCCGAACGGTGCATTGGCACGGTGAGCGATGTCTCGGGTCGCAAGGTGGCGGAAGAGCGTCTCCTGCATGACGCCGTGCATGACAGCCTGACCGGATTACCCAATCGCGCCCTCTTCATGGATCGCGTGGATCGCGCCATTCATCGCTCAGGCTTGCTGGAGCGACCACGTGCCGCCTTGCTGCTCATCGATCTTGACAGGTTCAAGACGGTCAATGACAGCCTGGGATATTCCGGGGGCGATGCCTTGCTCATTGCCATCGCCCGACGCCTGGAATCGCTCCTCACAATTGAAGACACCATCGCCCGCATTGATGGTGATTCCTTTGCCATCCTTCTGACCTCACGCACCAGTCGTGAGGATGCGCTCGCCTTTGCCGGGCAGCTCAGCGAATTTCTGGGTCAGCCGATCATGCTTTCAGGCATGGAGGTTTTTCCGACATGTTCGATTGGCGTTGCGATTTGCGAAGACGCGCATGAAAAGCCTGAAGAGCTTTTGACGGAAGCCGAAATCGCCATGTATCGCGCCAAGCGCGATGGCAAGGCCCGCATCGTCCTGTTTGAACCCGGCATGCGCAGCGAAGCGGAAAGCCATTTGAGCGTTGAATCGGATTTGCGTCACGCGCTGGAGCGCCGCGAACTCGAAGTCTATTATCAGCCCATCATGTCGCTCATTGATGGACGCGTCAGCGGTTTTGAGGCGCTGTTGCGCTGGAACCATCCAGAGATGGGATTGGTCGGGCCGGACGAATTCATTCCGATGGCGGAAGAACTTGGCCTGATCGCCGAGATCGGCCATTTCGCTTTGCGCGCCGCCAGCGAGGAACTGGCCACCTGGCAGAAGCTTTTCCCTTTTGAGGCGCCGCTTTTTGCCAGCGTCAATGTGTCGAGCCGTCAGCTTCTGCGACATGATCTCATCGAGGATGTGAAACGCGTTCTCCAGCGCATCGATATCATTCCCGGCACGTTGAAGCTGGAAATCACCGAGTCGCTCATCATGGAGAATCCGGAATTCGCCGCGCAGGTTCTCGCCCGCATCAAGGCGCTGGGCGCCGGCCTTTCGCTTGATGATTTCGGCACGGGTTATTCCAGCCTGAGCTACCTGCAACGCTTTCCCTTCGATACATTGAAAGTGGATCGATCTTTTGTCGCCCAGATGTCGGTGGATCGCGAAACGCCCCTTATCATCCGTTCGATTGTCGGTCTGGCGCATGACCTTGGCATGGAAGTTGTGGCCGAAGGCACGGAGAGTGAGCAACAGGCCATCGATCTGGCGCAAATGGGCTGCGACTATGGTCAGGGCTATTACTTCGGTCAGCCCATGACTTCAGCACAGGCACTTGATTTTATTGCACATCACTGGCGCGAATAAGGATAGTCTGGGAAAGCATCAGCAAGGATTGAGGGAGTCTAAGATGACGCAGACTGCACCGCCGCGCGGCGATGAATGCTTCGGATCGATTGAATATATCCGCACAGGGCTTCAGAGCGAGCTGCTGGTCAAGGTTCTCGATTATTGGGACGAAATTCGAGGCGACAAGGCTTTTCCGTCGCGGGCGCAGTTCAATCCCATGCGCATTCCCAAAGCCCTGCCATCCCTGTTTCTGGTAGATGTCCTGCCCGACGATGTCTTTCGTTATCGGCTGGCGGGATCGGTGGTCGAAGAGTTTTATGGGCAGGGCAAGTTCGCCGGTTCGACGCCACAGGAAAAATTTGGCGACTCCGCAGAACGCGCCCTTATTCCTTATCGCCGTGTGCGCGATACGCATGAGTTATTCTTGCGCTCGGCCAATCTTTCCTGGGTCCATGAGGACCGGAAATATTTTTCCTACACGGTCATCATCCTGCCTCTGGGCGAAGACGGAACAACCGTCAACATGTTGCTTGGCACCCATGATTTCGTGCGTGAACGATAAGGCGTGAGCCCCGCTTCAGGCGTGACCGGCGACGCCCGACAAAAGCGAGATCGACACGCCGAGCTTGCTCAATGCCGCGTGATATTTCGCACCGTGATCATTGCCAAACAGAAGTTCCGGATCGGGGTCACAATGGAGCCAGCCATTCGCCTGTATCTCCCCCTCAAGCTGCCCCGGTGCCCATCCGGCATAACCCAGCGCCAGCAGCGCGCGCTTGGGTCCGCATCCCGTCGCCATGGCGCGCAGAATATCGACTGTCGCCGTCAGGCCGATATCGGTATCCACGGGCAGCGTTGAATCTTCGGAATAATAATCCTGCGTATGCAGCACAAAGCCGCGTCCGCCCTCCACCGGTCCCCCTGTCAAGACAGGGCAGGCAATATCCACATGATCCTTTTCATGCGGCGCGACAATGGAAAGCTGTTCAAGAAGATCCGGCAGGGTGACATGCGGTGCGGGCTTGTTGACAACAATGCCCATCGCGCCTTCAGGATTGTGAACGCAGAGATAGATCAGCGTTCTGGCAAAACGGTCATCGCCCATGCCGGGCATGGCGATAAGCATTTTGCCTTCGAGAAAGCCGTTATCAATTGAGTAGGGCCGATGATCGCCGGACGCATAAAGCATGGCTAAGCAACCTTTCTGGCTACTCCGCGCGGCAAGTTCAGCGGCGCATCGTGGCCTTCAAACAAGCGTGGATCATTCTTGCGCTGTTCGCTTCCCTTGTCACGCATTTGTGTAACGCAGGGACTGCCCAGCGCCCCGCAGACATGATTTGATGGCGACATGAAACCTTTTTGCCATGGCATAGCCGCCGTCTTCCTCTTCGCCACGCTGCCCGGCCTGACGGTGGCGCAGGCCGCCACGCCCTGGGCTGGTCGGGAAGAAGGGCAAGTGCGTCTGATCACGGGCGAATCCCAGCCAAATGGCGAGAGTCTTTTGGCCGGACTGGAGATGCAGCTTCAAGAAGGCTGGCACACCTATTGGCGCGTACCGGGCGCTTCCGGCATAGCCCCCGATTTCGACTGGTCTGCCTCCAGAAATGTCGCCCGCGTCGAGGTGCTCTGGCCATCGCCCGAACGTTTCGAAGCCGAAGATGACACGACATACGGCTTTGCCCGTCATGTCGTTTGGCCCCTGCGCGTCACACCGATTGATCCCGCCAAGCCGGTCGATCTCAACCTCGCCATCTTCTATGGCATCTGCGCCGACATCTGTGTGCCATCGCAGGCCAGTCTCGAACTACACCTGACGGCGCAGACAAAGACCTCCGCAATCGAGCGGCAACGCCTGCAGGCGGCGATTTCCGCCCTGCCAGCGCCATTATCCCTCACGCCGATAAAATCGCCTCGTGTCATGGCGTGGTGGAAGCCCGGCACGCCGTCGCTCTTGATGGTGGAGGTCGCAACCAGCGCCAATGAAGAAGCCTTGCTGGAGGTCAAGACGCCACCGGGCCTTGATGCCGGCCTCATTGACATGAATGAGGAAGCGGGCAAGCGCATTTTCATCCTGCCCATCGAGGTTGCCAAAGGGGCCAAGGCCAGCGGCGCCCATATTGCGCTGGCCATCTCGGGCGCCCACACCGCCATTCACGAAGAACTGATATTGCCCTGAGAAGATTGGGGTTTTTCAATGTCGTGTGAGGGGTGGCGGCAGATGGCGTTTGCGGCTTTAATGCCGCTCTAGGAAATTCACCCGCTTGAACAGAAAATATTGGAGGCCGCCAATGACCATCAAGGTCGGAGATAAAATCCCGGACGCCGTTTTGATGAAGCTCACCGACAAGGGGCCCACACCCATCAAGACCGCCGACTTTTTCAAGGGCCGCAAGGTCGCCGTCTTCGCCTTGCCCGGCGCCTTCACACCGACATGTTCCAATCAGCATCTGCCGGGTTTCATCCAGAAATCGGGTGACTTCAAAGCCAAGGGTGTTGATGAAATTGTCTGCCTCTCCGTCAACGACGCCTTCGTCATGGGCGCCTGGGGCAAGCAGCAGGGCGCTGACGACAAGGTCACCATGCTGGGTGATGGCAATGGCGAGTTCACCAAAAAGCTCGGTCTTGATTTTGATGGTTCGGGCTTTGGCATGGGCACGCGCAGCCTGCGCTATTCCATGCTGGTTGAGGATGGCGTGGTCAAAAGCCTCAATCAGGAACCCAATCCCGGCGAGGCGAAAGTCTCCGGTGCCGAAAATCTGCTCTCTCAGCTCTGATTCTGTCGTCATTGCGAGCGAAGCAATGACGCTTAAACTTTCCTGTCACCCCCGACTTGTTCCGGGGTCCAATTCGAGAAGCGATGGATCCCGGCTCAGGGCCGGGCTGACAGCAATGTGAGAATCAAAATCGTCATGCCCCGCTTCAGGCGGGGCATCCACGACTCCAGTCTTGTGGACTCACTTTCCCGGCAGATAGGGCGCCATGCCCTGCCGGGCAAGCGCGTCGGCGCGTTCATTCTCGGGATGGCCGGAATGGCCCTTCACCCAATGCCAGCTGATGTCATGGGAAGCGAGCGCCAGCTCCAGCCTTTGCCACAGTTCGGCATTCTTCACCGGCTTCCTGTCCGCCGTGCGCCAGCCATTGCGCTTCCAGTTATGGATCCACTTGGTAATGCCGTCGCGCAAATAAACACTATCCGTATGCAGACGAACAGGCGCGGCGCGTTTCAGCGCTTCCAGCGCCTGAATGGCGGCCATCAGCTCCATGCGATTATTCGTCGTCAGCGCTTCGCCGCCGCAAATCTCTTTTTCCCTGTCCTTGTAAATCAACAAGGCACCCCAGCCGCCGGGACCGGGATTTCCCGAGCAGGCGCCATCGGTATAAATATGGATCGTGTCAGGGCTCATCGATCGAGGCCATAGGCCGAGGGCGAAGCCACATCGCGGTGGAAGCGCAACCGGCGCAGATATTCAATCGGATTTTTGGGTTTCACCAGCGCCCCGACCGGCGTGTTGAGCCAATCATAAAGCCGTGTCAGCAAAAACCGCATGGCGCTGCCGCGTGCCAGCAGGGGCAGGGCGTCAAACTCGTCCTTTGTCAGCGGACGCTTGGCGGCATAGGCCTGCAAGAGGGCGCGCGCCTTGGTGATGTTGAATGCGCCATCGCCTTCAAAGCACCAGGCATTGAGACAGATGCCGAGGTCATAGGCAAAGGCATCATTGCAGGCGAAATAGAAATCGATGAGGCCGGAGAGCCGCTCGCCGATAAAAAACACATTATCCGGAAAGAGATCGGCATGAATGACACCCGATGGCAGATCATCGGGCCATTGCGCTTCCAGCATGTCCAGCTCGCGGGCAAGCTCCTCGCGCAAGCCGCTCGCCACTTCGTCAGCACGCGCGGCACTCGCTTCATAGAGCGGCCGCCAGCCATGCACATTGAGTGCATTCGCCCGCCTGATGGCGAAATCCTGCCCGGCGAGATGAAACGCGGCCAGCGCCTCGCCCACTTCCGCGCAATGGCGCGGCATCGGCCGCCGCACCGAAACGCCATCGAGAAAACTGACCATCGCCGCGGGGCGTCCGGCAAGCCGAGACAAGGCCGCGCCGGCGCGGTCATGAATGGGCGTCGGGCATTCAATGCCCTTGCTCGCCAGATGATCCATCAGCCCGAGAAAAAACGGCAGGTCGTCCGGATTCACGCGCTTTTCATAAAGCGTCAGAATGTAATTATTCTTCTCCGTGCGCAGCAGAAAGTTCGAGTTCTCGACACCTTCGGCAATGCCCTTGCACGACAGGAGCTTGCCAATGTCATAACGCGCGACAAAGGCGTTGAGCTCGTCATCATCAACTTCCGTATAAACAGCCATCAGCGCGCCTCGCCGCTCAAGGCGCGCGGCAGCTTGAACTGCACGGATTCCCGGCTCACCGTCACCTCTTCCAGCGTCATGTCAAACCGTTCGCGCAGCGCCGCAATGACTTCATCGACCAGCACATCAGGCGCGCTCGCCCCCGCCGTCAGGCCCATCGTGTCAGGCGTGCCGAGAGCCGCCCAGTCAATGTCGCTGGCGCGCTGCACCAGCGCCGCATAGCGGCATCCGGCGCGCTCGGCCACTTCGACAAGTCGCATCGAGTTTGACGAGTTCGGCGCGCCAATCACAAGCATGGCTTCGGCGCGTGGCGCTATCGCCTTCACCGCATCTTGCCGATTGGTTGTCGCATAGCAGATGTCTTCCTTGTGCGGTCCCGCAATCGAGGGAAAACGCGCGCGCAACACGGCAACGATCTCGGCCGTGTCATCCACGGAAAGCGTCGTCTGCGTGACAAAGGAAATGGCCTGCGGATCGCGGGGCGTGAACGCGCGCGCATCCGCCACCGTTTCGACGAGCTTGACGGCACCGTCCGGCAGTTGTCCCATCGTGCCGATGACTTCGGGATGACCGGCATGACCGATCAGAATGATTTCACGTCCCATGGCATGCAGTCGCCCGGCTTCCACATGCACTTTGGAAACCAGCGGGCAGGTCGCATCGAGGTAAAAGAGATTGCGGTTCCTGGCCTCAGTCGGCACCGATTTTGGCACACCATGGGCGGAAAAAATCACAGGCGCATCGGCAGGTACTTCATCAAGTTCATCGACGAAAACCGCGCCCTTGGCCTCCAGCCCTTCCACGACATAGCGATTATGCACAATCTCGTGACGCACATAGACCGGGGCGCCATATTTTTCGATCGCCATTTCGACAATCTGAATGGCGCGATCCACCCCGGCGCAAAAGCCGCGGGGGCTCGCCAGTAGCAAAGTCAGCTGGGGCTTGGACTCACTCATTTGCCGCTCGATCCCGTCGCTCTCGCTGTTCGCGCGCTTGTCGCCGCGTGAACACTCCGTTAGAGTTTGCGCGCTGCCCGAACCCTTCAAAACGCCTTGCCTAAGCCCATGAATTGCAAGGCTTTCACGATCAGATTGCAGGTCAAGTCTTTCGCGTCGGGCCGTGGCGGTATATAGAAAGGCCCTGTCCGGGAATGTCAAGAAAACCGGCCCAACCGGACAAGAACCTCGCCTCAGCGCCTCCTCACCCCCAAGCCGACATCACCCGGAACAAGTGACATGACAATGCAGTTTCAGACAGCGTCTTTCCTGCCCGCGCGTCGCGTGCGCCCGGTCCTTGCGGCGCTTCTGCTTTCGGCCATGGCGCTCACGGGCTGCACCTCGGAGCAGGCCTTCAGCGCCATCGGCATAGGCAGCACCACAGAAGAGGGCGGCACCACGGATCGGCCTTGCCCGACCGTTGGCGTGCTCAACGGAACCGACCATCTGACGCTGTTCAATGGCCGCGGCAAGGATCTGACCGATGTCGTCCTGCGCGCTGAAATCGCCAGGGTCGTCACCAAATGCGAATACAATGCGAGCGAGTCGACGATTTCCGTGGACCTTGCCTTTAACGGCATCGCCGAAATCGGACCCGCTGCCCAGTCGCGCACCCAGACCGTCACCACCTTTGTCGCGGTCACGCGCCGCTTTGGCGCCAAGGTCAAAAAGCAGCTTTATGAAGTTCCGCTCGTTTTTGAGGGCGCCAGCCGTCAGGTCCAGTTCCTCAAAACCATTGAGGGCACGCAGATTCCCTATGGCGGTGATGCCGATGGCCGTATTTACGAGATTCTCGTCGGCTTCCAGCTCACGCCCGAGCAGCTTGACTATAATCGCAAGGTGCCGCGCGTTCCGATCCGCTGAAATAGCGCGCCATAGCCCCTTTTTTGCCGATTTCCGTGGATAACTGCGGCGCATGGACGGCAGGCGCAGAGCCAGCGTTGACTCTGGCTTGCCGCCACATATTATCACCCTCACATACAGATGATCCCTGCGGGAGAGTCTGTGGCAGGCTCGCCTGACCACAGCGCCGAAGGAGCAACCGCCCCGGAAACTCTCAGGCAACCGGACCGCAGGGGGATGAATCTCTGGAAAGTAGTCAGGCTCATGGCCTGCCTCACCGACGGGCGTAAGAGGGCAGGTTTCGGCCACCCTTGAAATCTCTCAGGTTCCGCGACAGAGGGGGCGCTATCGATCAGCCATTCCGGCTTTTGGATAGCGGACCACCACGAGTCGCGCGTCGTCCAGCAGTTGGGCGGACAGGAACCTTGATGTCAGAGCCCGCCCACAAAGACGATCTCAAAATCACGCCGCTTCATGCGCTCCACATCGAACTTGGCGCCAAAATGGTGCCCTTCGCGGGCTATGACATGCCCGTGCAATATCCCATGGGCGTGCTGAACGAGCATCTCCACACGCGCGAAAAAGCGGGTCTCTTTGATGTCTCGCATATGGGGCAGGCCTGGATCGAAGGGCCGGATTTTGAAACCGTCGCCCGCTTTCTCGAAACGCTCGTGCCGGGCGACATTCTGGCGCTCGCGCCGGGGGCCATCCGCTATACCCAACTTCTCAACGCCAAGGGCGGCATGCTGGATGACCTCATGGTCACGCGTCCGGCCGAGCCTGAGCGCGCCAACTCGCTTTTCATCATCGTCAACGCCGGCTGCAAGGAGGATGACTATACCCATATCGCGTCTCATCTTCCCAAGGGCATAAAGCTCAACGTCATCGAGGATCGCGCCCTCATCGCCCTTCAGGGCCCCAAAGCCGTTGCCGCTTTTGCCACGCTCGCGCCAGCCGCCGCCGACATGACCTTCATGACGGCGCGCGCCATGGATGTGGCGGGTCTCGCCTGTCTCGTCAGCCGCTCGGGCTATACCGGCGAAGATGGCTATGAAATCTCGGTGCCGGAAAAAGACGCTGTCGCCTTCGCCAGAATCCTCCTGGCCCTTCCCGATGTGGCGCCCATCGGCCTTGGCGCGCGTGACTCGCTGCGCCTGGAGGCGGGTCTCTGCCTCTATGGTCACGACATCAATCATCAGACAACCCCCGTTGAAGCGGGCCTGCTCTGGTCGATCTCCAAGCGCCGCCGCACCGAGGGCGGCTTTCCCGGCGCTGCCATCATCCAGCAGCAAATCGCCAAGGGGGTGGAGCGCAAGCGCGTCGGCATTCTGCCCGAAGGCAAGGCCCCCGCGCGCGAAGGCACAGGCATTGCCGATGCCGATGGCAAGGTGCTTGGCAACATCACCAGCGGTGGCTATGGCCCCAGCGTCGGCGGCCCCATCGCCATGGGCTATATCGACGCGAAATATGCCGCCCCCGGCACAAAAATATTCCTCGCGGTCCGTGGCAAGGATCGCCCGGCCGTCATCGTCAACATGCCATTCATCGAAAAGCGATTTCACAAACCCAAATAAATCGGGCCGCCTGAAACGCCACTGAGACTGAGTCACCAGGGGAACTGAACATGAGCGAAATCCGTTACACCGATCAGCATGAATGGGTGCGTGTCGAAGGCGACATCGCTACCGTCGGCATCACCGACTATGCCCAGGAACAATTGGGCGATGTGGTCTATGTCGAGCTGCCGGAAGTCGGCAAGGCGATTGCGGCGGGCGACGAAGCCGCCGTTGTCGAAAGCGTCAAGGCGGCGAGCGAAGTCTATGCCCCGGTCAGCGGCGAAGTGATCGAAGTCAATGAAGATCTCGACGGCACACCCGCAGGCGTCAATGAAGACGCCATGGGGGCGGGCTGGTTCATCAAGATGAAAATGGATGACATGAGCGAACTCGATAAGCTCATGGACGAAGAATCCTATCAGTCCTTCATCGCGGGACTCTCATGAATCGGGCATGGCCCGCTTCAGTCGGGCCATCCATCCCTGCCAGTCCGAACCCGAACCACAGGTCCTTTCCATGCGTTATCTCCCCCTGACAGATGCTGATCGCACCGACATGATGGCCGTCATTGGCGCAAGCCTGCCCGGCGTCAAATCGGTCGATGATCTTTTCCGCGACGTGCCCGCACATGCGCGGCTCGACGGACCGGTCGATCTGCCAACCCGTCAGGGTGAGCTGGAGGTGGATCGTCTGCTCTCGCGCATGGCGGCCAAGAATGTGTCGGCGGGATCGGTCCCCTTCTTTGTCGGGGCGGGTGCCTATCGCCACCATGTGCCCTCGGCGGTTGATCATCTGATCCAGCGTTCGGAGTTTCTGACCTCCTACACGCCCTATCAGCCGGAAGTCACGCAAGGCACGCTGCAATATCTTTTCGAGTTCCAGTCGCAGGTCGCCATGCTCACCGGCATGGATGTGGCAAATGCCTCCATGTATGACGGCTCGACGGGCTGCGGCGAAGCCGTTCTCATGGCCCATCGCATCACCAGGCGGCGCAAGGCCATTCTGTCGGGCACCTTGCATCCGCAATATCGCGCCGTTGTCGAAAACCTTTCCGACTTTGCAGGCGACACGATTGATGCGCTGCCGCCTGCCATTCCCGGCAAGGTGGAAGACATCATTTCGCGCATTGATGCCGAGACAAGCTGCGTTGTCATCCAGACACCCGGCGTCTTTGGCGGCTTGCAGGATCTCTGCGCCATTGCCGATGCAGCGCATGCCAAGGGCGCCTTGCTCATCGCCGTCGTCACGGAAGTCGTCTCGCTCGGCCTCGTCACGCCGCCCGGTGAGATGGGGGCCGACATTGTCGTTGCCGAAGGCCAGTCCATTGGCAACGGCCTCAATTTCGGCGGGCCTTATGTCGGCCTCTTTGCCACGCGCCAGAAATATGTCCGCCAGATGCCGGGCCGCCTCTGCGGCTTGACTGTCGATGCGCAGGGCAAGCGCGGCTTCGTGCTGACGCTTTCAACCCGTGAGCAGCATATCCGCCGCGAAAAGGCGACCTCCAATATCTGCACCAATTCCGGTCTCTGTTCGCTCGCCTTCACCATCCATCTCTCGCTTCTGGGCGAGGAAGGTTTCAAGCGTCTCGCCCGCATCAATCACGCCAATGCTGTGGATTTGGCAAACAAACTCTCAGACGTGCCAGGCGTGAAACTCTTGAACGAGACATTCTTCAACGAGTTCACGATTGCGCTGCCAAAGTCAGCCGCCCTTGTTGTCGATGCGCTGGTCGATCGCGGCGTCATTGCCGGTGTCCCGGCCTCGCGTCTTCTGCCCGGCGACGCCAGCGTTGAAAATCTGCTGATCGTCGCTTCAACTGAAATCAATACGCCAAGTGATCGCGCCTGCTTTGCCGCAGCGCTGAAGGAGGTGCTGGCATGAGCAGCATGAACAAGCAGGGTCGCTCCACAGGCACAGGCATCACCGGCGCTGTTGATAGCCCGACCTTCACCGGCAATCGCGCGCTTCAGCTTGAAGAGCCGTTGATTTTCGAACGCGACAATCCGGGCGCTTGCGGCGTTGATTTTGACGAGCCCGCCGCTTTCACGCCGCGCCTCGGCACCCTTGCGCGTCAGGGCGACATCGGCCTGCCCGGTCTCTCCGAGCCTGAGGTCGTTCGCCATTATGTGCGGCTCTCGTCAAAAAACTTCTCGATCGATGCCGGGCTTTATCCGCTCGGTTCCTGCACCATGAAGCACAATCCGCGCCTCAACGAAAAAATGGCGCGGCTGCCGGGCTTTGGCGATGTGCATCCCTTGCAGCCTGTGAAAACCGTGCAGGGCGCGCTGGAGCTGATGGATATGCTCAGCCATTGGCTGAAGGAGCTGACCGGCATGCCCGCTGTGGCGCTCTCGCCCAAGGCGGGTGCTCATGGCGAGCTCTGCGGCATGATGGCCATTCGTGCGGCGCTGCGCGCCCGTGGGGAAGACGCCACGCGCAATCGCGTGCTGGTGCCTGAATCCGCCCACGGAACAAATCCGGCAACCGCTGCCTTGATCGGCTACAAGGTCGATGCCATTCCGGCAACGGCGCAAGGCCGCGTTGATCTTGCCGCTTTCAAGGCCAAGCTCGGGCCCGATGTCGCCGCCATCATGCTGACCAACCCCAATACCTGCGGCCTGTTCGAGCGCGACATCATCGAAATCGCCGATGCCGTGCATGCGGCAGGCGCTTACTTCTATTGCGATGGTGCCAATTTCAACGCCATTGTTGGTCGCGTCCGTCCGGGTGATCTCGGCGTCGATGCCATGCATATCAATCTGCACAAGACCTTCTCGACGCCGCATGGCGGTGGCGGGCCGGGTGCCGGTCCCGTCGTTCTCTCCGAGGCGCTCGCGCCCTTCGCGCCATTGCCTTATGTCGTGCATGGCAAGGATGGTTTCGCGCTTGTCGAGTCGCAAGCCGCAGCAGAGGCCGATGGCCAGACCCCCTTTGGCCGCATGGTCGCCTTCCATGGCCAGATGGGCATGTATGTGCGCGCGCTCTCCTACATGCTGAGCCATGGCTCGGATGGTCTGCGCCGCGTCGCCGAAGATGCCGTGCTCAATGCCAATTATATTCTCGCCTCGCTCAAGGATGTCATGTCAGCCCCCTTCGAAGGGCCTTGCATGCATGAGGCGCTGTTTGATGATCGTTTCCTGAAAGGCACAGGCGTTGAAACGCTCGACTTCGCCAAGGCGATGATCGACGAGGGCTATCATCCCATGACCATGTATTTCCCGCTGGTCGTGCATGGCGCGATCCTGATCGAGCCAACCGAAACGGAATCGAAGCAGACGCTTGATCTCTTCATCGCGACCTTGAAGGATCTCGCCCGCGCCACCAGGTCGAATGACAAGGACCGGTTCCTCGGCGCGCCGCATTTTGCCCCGCGTCATCGCCTTGACGAAACCGCCGCCGCCCGCTCGCCCGTTCTGCGCTGGGGCATGACGTGAAATTGTTTGTGGCTGTCGTCCCGGCATGACATTCAAGGTCGTCATGGCCCGACTTGTTCGGGCCATCCCCGTCTTGCTGTCTCAAGGTCGTGGCTGCCCCGCCTGAAGCGGGGCATGACGTGAAATTGTTTGTGGCTGTCGTCGCCGGCAATGACATTCAAGGTCGTCATGGCCTGACTTGTTCGGGCCATCCCCGTCTTGCTGTCTCAAGGTCGTGGCTGCCCCGCCTGAAGCGGGGCATGACGTGAAATTGTTTGTGGCTGTCATCGCGGGCATGACATTCAAGGTCGTCATGGCCCGACTTGTTCGGGCCATCCCCGTCTTGCTGTCTCAAGGTCGTGGATGCCCCGCCTGAAGCGGGGCATGACGTGAGATTGTTTGTGGCCGTCGTCCCGGCAATGACATTCAAGGTCGTCATGGCCCGACTTGTTCGGGCCATCCCCGTCTTGCTGCCACAAAGTCGTGGCTGCCCCGCCTGAAGCGGGGCATGACGTGAGATTGTTTGTGGCTGTCGTCCCGGGCATGACATTCAAGGTCGTCATGGCCCGACTTGTTCGGGCCATCCCCGTCTTGCTGTCTCAAGGTCGTGGATGCCCCGCCTGAAGCGGGGCATGACGTGAAATTGTTTGTGGCTGTCATCGCGGGCATGACATTCAAGGTCGTCATGGCCCGACTTGTTCGGGCCATCCCCGTCTTGCTGTCTCAAGGTCGTGGCTGCCCCGCCTGAAGCGGGGCATGACGTGAGATTGTTTGTGGCTGTCATCGCGGGCATGACATTCAAGGTCGTCATGGCCTGACTTGTTCGGGCCATCCCCGTCTTGCTGTCTCAAGGTCGTGGATGCCCCGCCTGAAGCGGGGCATGACGTGAAATTGTTTGTGGCTGTCGTCGCGGCATGACATTCAAGGTCGTCATGGCCTGACTTGTTCGGGCCATCCCCGTCTTGCCTCACACGCTCAGCAGCCGTTCCTGAAAAAACGCAATCACGCGCTTGGCCGCTTCCTTGGTCGGCTCGCCATCCCTGTCGATCAGGTCTTCGGTCACAACCGAATGCGGCTTGGGTTCGGGGGACTTGGGATTGGCATATTTGTCGTCAATCTCGATGCCTTCAAATGCCGTCCCAAGCTCGCGCCGCAATGTCTCAAAGCGTTCGCCGGGTGAGGTCACATCGCCCTTGAAGCGCAGCCCCAGCACCTTGTCGCCTTTTGCGCAGCGATCCTTGAGACAGGTCAGCGCCTGAGGGGAGACATGCAGCGCGGCCTTGCGCTCGGCCCCGAAGGGGAAGGGCAGCGAGGGCTGCGACAGGACCGGCGCCATCATTGAGGGCTCCATCATCATCGACAGCGCGAAATTGCCTGAAAAGCACATGCCAATCGCGCCGACACCCTTGCCGCCGGCTTCCTCATGCACATGCCGGCACAGCGCGCGCAGCCAATCTGTCACCGGGCTGGAGCGGTGGCTCGCCAGCACATGGAACTCGCGGCTGATGCAGATCTTGGCGAGGGATTTGAGCACATAGCCAACACTTGGCGCAGGCCCCGCTTCGCCAACGAGCAGCGGCATGTAAACGCGAAAGCCCGCCGCCACAACCCAATCGGCAAAGCGCGTCACATTTGGCGTGATGCCGGGGATTTCATGAATGACAATGACCGCCGGTCCATGGCCGCGCACATAGACAGCCTTGGTATTTCCCTCATGGGTAAACTCGGTCGGCGTGTAATTGGACAGCATCTTGTCCCCCTCTTTTGTCCGAGGTTAACGGAGGGGCAGGGCGAGCGCCAAATGAAAAACCCCGCCGGGGTCGGGCGGGGTTCCCAATTCATGGCGGCCACAAGGCTTAGTGCAGCTTGGAAGCCAGCTCCGCAATCGAGCCCTCGACGAGCCTGGCATCGCGATTGGCGTCAACCTTGGCGGCGATGATGTCGCGTGCCGCGGCAATGGCCACATCCGAGGCCACGGCGCGCACATCCGCCATGGCCTGGGCCTCAGCCTGGGCAATCTTGTCTTCCGCCATCTTGGTGCGGCGGACAACCATCGCATTCATCGCGCTGCGGGTTTCAGCGGCCAGACGCTCGGCCTCGGCTTTCGCCTGGGTGACGATGTCTTCAGCTTCCTTCATCGCTTCGCGCTGTTTGCGCTGATAGGAAGCGAGCAGTTGCTGGGCTTCTTCGCGCAGGCGGCGGGCTTCTTCCAGTTCATTGGCAATGTCCTGGCGACGCTTGTCGAGCGACGCCGTCACCATGCCTGGCACCTTCATATAGATGGCGATGCCGATGAAGATGATAAGGCCTGTCAGGACCCAGAATTCACCAGTTGCGAGCATCATGCGTCTCCCCGGCTGATTGTCGCGGCCACGGCCTTTTCAACCGCAGCCTTGTCGGCCTCTTCGCCCAGCAGGCGGTTGACGATGGCGCTCGTCACTTCTGTTGCCACACCGGCCACATTGGCGAGCGCGGCCTGCTTGCGGGCCTGAATGCTGGTTTCGGCAGCGCTTGCCCTGGTCGCGAGATCGCTTTCAATGGCGTGACGCTGGCGGTCGCTTTCGCCGGCCAGATCATCGCGTGTTTTCTGCGCGATGGTATGTGCCTTGCTGCGTGCCTCGGTCAGCGCCGCTTCATAGGCGGCAATCGCCTCATCGGTTTTGGCTTTGGATTGGGCAGCCTGGTCGAGATCATCGGCAATACGGTCGCGACGTTCTTCAAGAACGGTGGCGATACGCGGCAGCGCCACGCGCGACAACAGCACGTAGAGCAGGCCGAAAGAAATCGCGAGCCAGATCAGCTGCGAAGCAAATGTCGTCGCATTGAAAGGGGGAAATCCCGTTTCTTGATGCCCGGCTTCCGGGACGTGTGTCCCTTCCGTCAGTTCCGTTGCCGTGTCGGCGGTCGCCATATCAGCCTCCAGATAAGTGCCTCAGTCGGGCACCGGCAAGACGATCAAATTCACAAGACGATCAAACTCACAAGATGATCAGGCTCAAGTGTCGATAACAAGCGGACGCCGACCGGACAAAAGCCCGGTCGGCCTCACGAAAGCCGGTTTCGCTTATGCGAAGAGCAGGATCAGCGCGACGAGCAGCGAGAAAATGCCCAGAGCTTCGGTCACGGCGAAGCCGAAAATCAGGCGGCCGAACTGACCGTCAGCAGCCGACGGATTGCGCAGCGCGCCCGCCAGATAGTTGCCGAAAATAGTGCCGAGGCCGATGCCTGCGCCGCCCATGCCGAGACAAGCGATACCGGCGCCAATAAACTTCGCTGCTTCTGCGTCCATAACCAATGCTCCTTAAGTTTCTCTGTAAAGTTCAAGCGACCTGCCTCGTGCGGGTCCGGACTTGTTCGTGAATGGGGTCGTGTCTCGCGCCGGTCCTTTGGAGATCAGTGCGAGGGATGCAATGCATCATGCAGATACATGCAGGTAAGAATGGCGAAAACATAAGCCTGCAGGCCAGCCACCAGAAGCTCAAGGGCCGTCAGACCGACAATCATGGCAAGCGGCAATACCGCGCCCAGAATGCCGATGCCGCCCATGGCGCCGATGGAAATCACAAAGCCGGCAAAAACCTTCAGCGTGATGTGCCCCGCCAGCATGTTGGCGAAAAGACGAACCGAATGGCTGATCGGGCGTGAGACATAGGAGATGACTTCAATCAGCACCACCAGCGGCAACAGCGCCATCGGCACGCCGCTCGGCACGAAAAGACCCAGGAACTTCGGGCCATGCAGAATGAAGCCTGTCACCGTCACGCCGACAAACACGATCGCGGCCAGCGCGAAGGTGACGATGATGTGGCTCGTCACGGTAAAGGCATAAGGGAAGAGGCCGATCAGGTTCGCAAACAGGATGAACATGAACAGCGAGAAGATGAAGGGGAAGAAGCGCTGGGCGTCATGTCCGGCGCTGTCGCGCACCATGTCGGCGATGAACTGATAGACCATCTCGACGGCGGACTGCATCCGGCCCGGCACCATGGCGCGCGAGCGCACGGCGAAAAAGGAGAAGGCAAAAACGCTGATGACGGTCACGACCATCCACAGGCTGGAATTGGTGAAGGATGCGTCAAATCCACCAATATGGATCGGGATGATCGGCTGCACGATGAACTGATGCAACGGATCGACGGGAAAACCCCCGCCCGCATGTTCTGCCCCTGATGCCACGACTGCTGCCTCTGCCTTGCTGTAATTTGGGCCTGCGCCCCGAAACCGTTTCTGCCGCGCCGAAAGGGCTATTTGCCCATCTTGTTCGTCGCCCGCAGCACATTCTTCACGCCGGCTGCAAAACCCAATCCGGTGAATATCACCAGGACAAGAGGCCCCGTGCCTGCCAGCCAGTCAATCGACCAGCCAATTCCCGCACCGACCAGAATGGCCGCCACGAATTCCGATGACATCCGCATCGCCACGGCCATATCCGAGGCATTGCCAGTGTCGCCCGGCCTTTCGGCCTCGCCCGTTTTCACCGCTCTGGCGCGCTTTGCACCCGCAATGCGGCGATCCAGATCGGCAAGTCGTCCCTTTTCGCTCTCTGGCAGGCCCCCATCGGGACCGGAGCCGGACGCTGTCATGATCCGATAAACTCCAGAAACGATAAAAGACATGTGCCAGTGCACGAAACAGGCTCTTGAGCAGGTATGAATCTGCCCCAAGCCGGGCGCACCCTACTTGCGGGGGCATTGCCTGTCAAGAACGGCAACGCGCCATTTAAGTCATTGTTATAAAAGGAACATTTGGTTCTTTTCGCGCCTGCGGCAATCAGTCCCCGCGTGAGTCGCTCTTACGTGAGCTTCGCAAAGGCCTCAGGAGGCCTCGCGCAGCCCCTCAGCCGCATCCAGATCGACCGAAACCAGCGTCGAAACGCCCCGTTCCTGCATCGTCACGCCGAACAACCGGCTCATCCGCGCCATGGTGAGCGCGTGATGGGTGATGATGAGGAAACGCGTATCGGTTTCGCGGGTCATTTCTTCCATGAGATCGCAGAACCGCTCGACATTGGCATCGTCCAGCGGCGCGTCGACTTCGTCCAGCACGCAGATCGGTGAAGGATTGGTCAGGAAGACCGCGAAAATCAGCGACATGGCTGTCAGCGCCTGCTCGCCACCCGAGAGCAGCGACATGACCTGCAAACGCTTGCCCGGCGGACGCGCATAGATTTCAAGGCCGGCTTCGAGCGGATCATCCGACTCGGTGAGCTTGAGATGGGCTTCGCCGCCCCCAAAGAGATGCGTGAACAACCGGCCGAAATTGGCATTCACCTTTTCAAAGGCTTCGAGCATCCGCTCGCGGCCTTCGCGATTGAGGCTGCCAATGCCCTGACGCAGTTTTGCAATCGCGCTCACCAGATCTTCGCGTTCGCTGGTCATGGTTTCGAGCTGCTCGCTCAGTTCGCGTGATTCTTCCTCGGCCCGCAGATTGACGCCACCCAGGCTCTCGCGTTCGCGCTTCAGCCTGTCGAGCTTGGCATCAATCTGATCGTGATCGGGCAGTTCCGCGCCGTCTTCCAGATTGGCAAGAGCAAGCGCGGCTTCGGGTTCGCATTCCAGCACGTCGCGGATACGCGCTTCGGATTCGGCGCGACGCTCGCGGCCACCATCGACGAGACCGTCAATGCGGGCGCGTTCTTCGCGGCTTTCAGCAAGCTGCCCCTGCACGCGTTTCAAATGCTTGCTGCATTCACCCAGCAGGCCTTCGGCAGCCGCCAGCGCATCAGCCGCCTGTGATCGGCTGGTTTCAGCCTGTCCGATCAGGTCCAGGAGCACATGGCGCTTTTCTTCAATCTGGGCCGGCACATCTTGCAGCGCTGCAAGCTCGGTCGCCGCCTCATCGCGGCGCGTTTCCAGAGTCACAATCTGGCGCTCGGCATTTGTCGCGCGCAGATCCCATGCCCCTCGCTCCTGCGCAATCGCATCGAGACGGCGCGCCCGCGCATCGGCTTCGCGCTTCAGGCTCTCATGCTGGGCCCGGGCTTCGGAAAGTTCCAGCCGCAACGCACTCACAATATCGCGCAGCTCATTGGCCTGCACGCGCAGCGCTTCATCAGGCTGCAAGGAGGCAATCGCCACCTCGGCTTCTTCCAGGGCGCGGGTTGCTTCGGTCAAGTCGCCCGACAGGCGGTCATGCGCATCCGCAAGCGCAGCGAGACGCTGCATCTGCGCCGAGACAGCGCGCTCGGCGGCGGCCAGCGCATCACGAATGCGGTTATGTTCAGCCTGTGCTTCGCGTTGGGCGCGCCGCGCTTCCTGCTCGCTGCCGCTTGCCGCTTCCGCTGCCACGCGCGCGGCTTCAAACTCGGCCCGTGCGGCGGCAACCTTGTCACGCGCCCCGACAAGCTCAGTCTCGATATCGGCGAGCTTGTTGCGCTGTTCAAGGCGACGCGCCGCCGCCGTCTGCGCCTCAGCGGCTTCCGTGTAACCGTCCCAGCGCCACATCGCCCCTTCGCGTGTGACGAGGCGCTGACCGGGTTTCAGCAGCGTTTGCAGGCGCTTGCCTTCGCTATCGGAAACCACAATGCCGATCTGCGACAGGCGGCGTGCCAGAGCGTCAGGCCCCCTCACGAAATAGGCAAGCGGTGTCGCGCCTTCCGGCAGTTCCGGCACCGGGTCAAGATCGGGCAGGCGGTCCCAATGCACCGGCGCCGCAACATCTCCGGGTACGGACAGATCATCGCCGAGTGCGGCACCCAGCGCCGTCTCATAGCCATGTTCCACATCCACGGCGTCGATCATCGGTGGCCAGAGATCGCTTTCATCCATGGCGAGCATGTCGGTGAGCGCGCGAACCTGCGCGGCAAGGTCACCTGCAACGCGTTCGGCCTGCTGCATCGGTTCGCGCTCGGCGCGTTCTTTTTCCTGCGCCTGGCGACGTGCTTCTTCCGAGGCGACTGCGGCCTGCTCAGCCTCGCGCATCCGGCTTGCGGCCGCTTCAAGTTCAGCCGATTGCAGGACAATCGCTTCCTGCTTGGCTTCGGCGTCCGCCAGCGAGCCGCGCTCCCGCGCAATATCGGCAAGCTGTTGGTTCAGCCGTTCAATGCGCGCTTTGCCGCTGTCAATCTGGCGTTGCAGGCTCTGGCGTTCAGCGGTGAGGCGCGCAATTTCCTGATTGAGCTGATCGAGTTCGCGTTCGCGTGTTTCAAGCGTGCCCTTGGCCTCGCTCACGCGCGTTTCGGCGGCGGCCTGTGTTTCCAGCTGGCCTTCCTGCGCCTGTGCCAGATCACCGGCTTCGGCATCGAGACGCATCATTGCCCCGCGTGTGTCTTCAATCAGATGACGTTCGCGTTCAAGGTCATGGCCGATCTGTTCCAGACGCGCCGACAGGCGGCTTGCCTGATCCTTGGCGCGCTGTTCTTCGGCATCCAGATTGTCGCGCTCGATATTGAGGCGATGCAGGCGCGCCGCCGCTTCGGCTTCCTGTTCGCGCAAGGGCGGCAGATGTTCGGCCGCTTCGGCTTCCGCCGTAATCGCGAGCGCGGCTTCGCGCGTCAGGTCGGCAACGCGCTGATCTGTTTCGGTGAGGCGCTGCTCTTCCCGTGCAAGCTGCGCGACAGCCTGCGTCCATTTCAGATGCAGAAGGATCGCTTCCGTCTCGCGGATCTGGCCGGAGAGATTGCGATAGCGCACCGCCTGACGCGCCTGACGCTTAAGGCTCGCGAGCTGCGATTCAACCTGCGCCACCACATCATCAAGCCGCGTGAGATTGGTTTCGGCTGCCTTCAGGCGCAGTTCGGCCTCGTGACGGCGCGTGTAAAGCCCGGTAATGCCAGCGGCTTCTTCCAGAATGCGCCGACGACTGATCGGCTTGGACGAAATGAGCTGCGAAATCTGACCTTGCCGCACCAGCGCCGGTGAATGCGCACCTGTCGAGGCATCGGCAAACAGGAGCTGCACGTCGCGGGCGCGCACGTCGCGGCCATTGATGCGATAGGTTGAGCCTTCATCGCGCTCGATCTTGCGCGACACCTCGATCACCTCATGTTCGTTATAGGCGGCGGGCGCCGTGCGCTCGGCATTGTCGATAAACAGCACGACTTCGGCATGGTTGCGTGCCGGACGGCCTGACGTACCGGCAAAAATCACGTCTTCCATGCCTGAGCCGCGCATGTTCTTGAACGAGTTTTCGCCCATCACCCAGCGCATGGCTTCCAGAAGATTGGATTTGCCGCATCCATTGGGGCCGACAATACCGGTCAGGCCCGGCTCGATGATGAGATCGGTCGGATCGACAAAGGATTTGAAGCCGGAAAGGCGTAGTCGGTTGAACTTCACGGGTCAGGTCTCAATCGTTAGAGCGAGAGGAAGGCGGAAGAGCAGGGTTTCAGGCAATGGGCCTTCAGTTCTGCGGTTCCTCCGCCGGTGGTGTCGTCGCATCATCTGGCTTGGTCTCGGCGGGCATATTGGAAGACATGTCGCCCGAGAGTTTCTTTTTCAGGATCGTCTCGAAATCTGCCCAGGGCAGCGCCCCTTCAATTTTTTCGCCATTGATGAAAAAGGTCGGCGTTGACTTGACGCCAAATGTCTTGGCGCCGCGCAGCGCGTTGAACTTCACATGCTCGAAAATCTTCTGATCCTTCATGCAGGCATCAAAGGCTTCCTCGGAGAAGCCGCCCTGCCGGGCAAAGGATTTGAGATCCTCCATTGGCGTCTGTGTGAAGGCCCATTTTTCCTGTTCGGAAAAAAGGACTTTCACAAAGCCGAAATAGCGCTCCGGCCCGGCGCAATGCGACAGCATGAAGGCCGCCGTGGCGATCGGATCGAAGGGAAAGTCGCGCAGGATGTAATAGACCTTGCCCGTCTCGATGTAGTTTTTTTCGAGCTGGGGAATCGCATGTTCCTCGAAATCGGCGCAATGCGAACAGGTCAGCGAGGCATATTCGACAATCGTGATCGGGGCGTTTTTGTCCCCCATCGTCAGGTCGCCAAGCGGCCCGGCCACCAGCAGCTCTTTTTCAAAGCTGGTCAGGTCGCGCGGATTGCCCGTGTCAGCCGCGCTGATCACGTCAGTCGAGCGAAAGCCGTAATAGCCGACAAGGCCAAGGCCGATCAGCGCAACTAGGCCTGCGGCAGCCAGGATAACCACTCTATTTTGATTCACGATACTCGGTTCCCACTAGATGTTGTTGTATTATGGCCGGACACGGGCCCGTCCTCAACCAAACGATTCAGTTGCATGGGGCCGAGAATCGGGACTCAGGAGTCCCGGCTGGCCTTGCTCCCCATGATGCGTTCGCCGAGCCGTTCCAGCGCCAAGCGCAGGTCGGCTTCTTCAATTATTTCAAGCCCTTGGGCCAGTTTCGCGCGTTCCTCGGGCGTGAGCGGTCGAAACCGCTTCAGCCTCGGCCCCTTGCGGCGGGGCAGGGGGCCTTGCGTGATTTTGAGCCGGGCCACCGCCGGATAGCCATAATAGGCGTTGATCCGCTCAATTATTTGCGGCTCCAGATGCCGTAATTCCAGCGCCACGGGTCCATCAACCCGGATCGAGAGAATGGCCCTGTCACGCGCCGCATTATCGCCCGCCCCGAGAATGCGGGGATAAGTCAGCCGCTCCGGCGCGCAATATTCGGCCATGGCCGCGCCGACAATTTCGGGCCAATGCGCCAGAATATGGGCCTGGGCAAAGCCGCGCTGGCGAAACGCGTCACGCGCCACCGCCATCACCTGCGCCCCGATAGGCGGCAGGCTGAAGCGCAGGCTCGCCATGCGCGGGCCAAGGGGAGTGTATCTCGTGTCGCTCATGGCGGGCATTCTGACTCGAAAACCCCGGATTGGCGAATTGACCTGCTGCCGGTTTTCGCGGCAACTGGGCGCATGAGCAAAGCAGGCGGAAAACAGCGGAAAACGGGCAGGGCCGCGCCACCGGGTGAGGCCCTCTCGGTCGATCTGCTCGCCTGGTACGACATTCACGCCAGGCACCTGCCCTGGCGCGCCCGGCCCGGCGTCGCAGCCGACCCCTATGCCGTCTGGCTCTCTGAAATCATGCTCCAGCAGACAACCGTGGTGACGGTTGGTCCCTATTTCCGCGATTTTCTGGACCGCTGGCCAAAGGTGGAGGCGCTCGCCGCCGCCCCGGTCGAGGAGGTCATGGCCGCCTGGGCAGGCCTTGGCTATTACAGCCGGGCGCGAAATCTCCATGCCTGCGCCCGCATCGTGGCCCATGACCATGGCGGCATCTTTCCCGACACCGAAGCAGGCCTGATCGCGCTGCCCGGCATCGGGCCCTATACGGCCGCCGCCATTGCCGCCATTGCCTTTGGCAAACGTGCCGTTGTCGTCGATGGCAATGTCGAGCGCGTCGTCGCACGGCTCTTTTCGCTCGAAACGCCACTGCCGGAAGTCAAAAAGGAAATAAGGGTCTGTACCGATCGCCTCACACCGGAAAAA
Source organism: uncultured Alphaproteobacteria bacterium (assembly GCA_963696585.1). Taxonomy (GTDB): domain Bacteria; phylum Pseudomonadota; class Alphaproteobacteria; order Parvibaculales; family Parvibaculaceae; genus Parvibaculum. The sequence continues at coordinate 51,409 of CAVOKW010000018.1, read as the reverse complement.
CGCGCCGGTGATTTTGCGCAAGGCATGATGGATCTCGGCGCCACCATCTGCACGCCGCGTTCACCGGCCTGTGCGCTTTGCCCGATTGCGGCTCATTGCACGGGTCGCGCCTCAGGCATTGCGCAAACCCTGCCACGCCGTTCGCCCAAAAAGTCGCGCCCCCTGCGCTTTGGCGCCTGTTTCTGGGTGATGCGTCCCGATGGCGCGGTGCTGCTGCGCCGCCGTCCGCCCAAGGGCTTGCTCGGCGGCATGATGGAAGTGCCAACCAGCGGCTGGACAGAAGATCAGCCAACGGAAGAAATATGGCTCGCCGATGCGCCGCTCTCAGCCAGATGGAACAAGCGTGTCGGTTTCGTCACGCATGGTTTCACGCATTTTGAATTGCAGCTTGTGGTTTACGAGGCGCGTGTCAGCGTCGCTGCCGCCAAAAACGCCGATGGCGTCTGGACGCCGCTGGAGGCGCTCGCCAGCGAGGCGCTCCCCACCGTCATGCGCAAGGTTGTTCAACTGGCGCTGGCTAAATAACACGGTCATTGCCGGGCTTGACCCGGCAATCCAGAGCAGCAATTTCAGATTTTGTCGTTCTGGATGCCCGGATCAAGTCCGGGCATGACATGCTGTTATTCTGCATCTGTCATCCCGGCCTTGTGCCGGGATCTATCTGACGAAGCCATGGACAACGGAATAAATCCGGGGTGACACTCGTAAAGAGTGAAGACGCATGCATGACCCCAGCCGTCATGCCCCGCTTCAGGCGGGGCATCCACGACGACACAACAGTTCTATTTTCAGATGAGGACCTGAGCCCTCCCCCTCAAGGGAGAGGGGAAACCTGACGTCAGGGTTGCGCCTTAAACCGTGCCCATCTCGGCGCGAACCTTCTGGCGCAACAGATCAATCGGCTTGAGCTTGCCATCGGTCTTGAAATGCCAATAGGTCCAGCCATTGCAGGCGTCGAGCCCCTGCACATGCGCGCCGATCTTGTGGATCGAACCTGTCGCATCGCTGCACACGATGGAACCATCGGCGCGCACCCGCGCCGCATGACGGCGCGACGGGTCCGTCAGCACCGTGCCGGGGCTCAGCAAGCCGCGTTCGACGATGAGACCAAAAGGCACGCGCGGTTCGGACTTTTTCGAGCCTGTGACCTTCAGATCATCTTCCGCACCGGCCTTGATGACGCGGATGCGTTCGCGCGCCACCTTGATATAGCCCGCATCGCGCTCGATGCCGATGAACTTGCGCCCGAGTTTTTTGGCAACCGCGCCCGTCGTTCCCGTCCCGAAGAAAGGATCAAGTACCGTGTCGCCGGGATTGGTTGTCGCGAGCAGCACACGATGCAGCAGCGCTTCGGGTTTTTGCGTCGGATGCGCCTTGTCGCCTGCCGCATCTTTCAGGCGCTCGCCGCCGGTGCAAAGCGGCAGGAGCCAGTCCGAGCGCATTTGCAGATCGTCATTCAGCGCCTTCATGGCGTCATAGTTGAACGTGTATTTCTTCTGCTCGGCGCTTTTCGTCGCCCAGATCAGCGTTTCATGCGCATTGGTGAAGCGCGTGCCCCGGAAGTTCGGCATCGGGTTCGACTTGCGCCACACCACGTCATTCATGATCCAGTAGCCGAGATCCTGAAGCGTCGCGCCGACACGGAAAATATTGTGATAGGAGCCAATGACCCAGATCGCGCCATTATCCTTGAGCACGCGGCGCGCCGCCTTGAGCCAGTCCTGCGTGAAGCGGTCATAAGTCGCGAAGCTGTCAAACTTGTCCCAGTCATCCGTCACCGCATCGACCCTGGACTGGTCGGGACGTGTCAGTTCGCCGCCAAGCTGAAGGTTATAGGGCGGGTCGGCAAAAATCAGATCGACGGATTTCTCCGGCAAGGCATTCATCGCGGCGATGCAATCGCCCTGGATGATGACTTCGCTCGACTCTTTGTTGGTTACGTTTGCACGCGCCACAATCAACCCCCCGTATATGACAAGGGGCGGATCATGAGTCCGGACCGGTTAAGGGTCAATAAAGTTTTTTGAATCAATAGGTTAAGGGGTCCGTTGACACAAAATCGAGTCTCTAGGGAATCCCCGGACTCAACATCTTGCGTATCGGCGCAAAGCTCACCCGGTGATGGGGCGAGGGGCCGAGCCGCGCCAAAGCGTCAAGATGTGCAGCCGTGCCATAACCCTTGTGCTTTTCGAAGCCATAACCGGGATGCTCACGCGCCATGTCATCCATCATCGCGTCGCGCGTCACCTTGGCGACGATCGAGGCCGCTGCAATCGAGAGCGCGCGCCCATCGCCCCCGACAATCGCGCGGGAAGGGCAATCGAGCTTGGGCAATTTGTTGCCATCAATCAGCGCAAACTGTGCCGGACGCGGCAGCGCCGCAGCGGCCCGGGCCATGGCGAGCAGGCTTGCCTGCAAAATATTGATCGCGTCGATTTCAGCAACGCTCGCCATGCCGATGCCAACCTCGGCCTGCGCCATGATGAGATCGAAAAGAGCCTCGCGCTTTTTCTCGCTCAGTTTTTTTGAATCATTGAGCCCCGGTGGCAATCGTGCCGGATCAAGAATGACCGCCGCCGCCACAACAGGCCCGGCCAGCGGCCCGCGTCCGGCTTCATCGATACCGCAGACACGCAGGCGCAGCGCATCCGCCTCGCGCTCGAAGCTGAAATCGGGACCGGTATGTGGCGACTCGCGGTTCATGGCGCGAGTGTGCCTCATGCAATCAGGCGCGTCATGCCTCAGATCAGGTCAAGCTGCCGTCCCGAACCCGGCACGAGGAAGGCCGCGCAGTCGAGCGGTACGCGGTCCTTGTTGAGGCCGAGCCTGCGCGTCGCCATTTCAAAGCGCCGCCCGATCTGCCAGGCATAGGGCCCCGTGCCCCGCATCCGCTCGCCCCATTGCGCGTCATAATCCTTGCCGCCGCGCATCGAGCGGATGAGCGAGATCACATGCGCGGCCTTGTCGGGCACATTCTCTTCCAGCCATTCACGGAAGAGATCCTTGATCTCGATGGGCATGCGCAACACGACAAAGCCCGCGGTTCGCGCCCCGGCATAGGCGGCGCCTGTCAGGATTTTCTCGATCTCGCTGTCATTGAGCGCCGGAATGACAGGCGCCACCATGACACCCGTCGGCACACCGGCTTCCGCCATGAGCCGGATGGCTTCCAGACGGCGCGAGGGGGTCGAAGCGCGCGGCTCCATGGCGCGGGCAAGTTTGGCGTCAAGTGTCGTCACCGACATCGCCACCCGCACCAGATTGCGCCGGGCCATGTCGGCGAGAATGTCGAGATCGCGCACCACGCGCGCCGATTTTGTGACGATGGTGACGGGATGATTGAAATCCGACATGACTTCAAGCAGCGAGCGTGTGATGCGATAGCGTTGCTCGATCGGCTGATAGGGGTCCGTATTGGTGCCCATGGCAATTGGCGCAACCTTGTAGCCGGGGCGCGAGAGTTCCCGCGTCAGCAGCATGGCCGCATTGGGCTTGGCAAAAAGCCTTGTCTCGAAATCGAGCCCGGCAGAAAGCCCCATATAGGCATGTGTCGGCCGCGCAAAACAATAAGAGCAGCCATGCTCGCAACCCCGATAGGCGTTGATCGAGCGGTCAAAGGGAATATCGGGCGAGTCGTTCCGCGTGATGATCTGGCGCGCGCTCTCATCGGTCACATGGGTCTTGAGCGGTGGCAGCGTCTCGGCGGTGTCCCAGCCATCATCGACAGGTTCGCGACCCAGCGCCTCGAACCTGCCGCTCCGGTTCGTCAGCGCGCCCCGGCCACGACGGCCATCTTTGGGCAGGCGCAGCTCCGGAACCCTCGGGGGTACGAGGGGGGACGGGTCCGGGAGCCGGGAAGACCGTTCTGCCGCAAGCCGTCCCGTCGGGGAACGGGGTTCGGTTGCGGTGTGGTCGGGACGCGCTATGGGTGATGTCCTTGTCATGCCGAAACTTTACCAAAAAATGAGAACACAACAAGAACAAATTGATCCGGCTTTCCGATTTTTATCAAAGCCGGTCTATAGTGCCGCCCATGCTGAGTGTGATCATCCCCACCCTGAATGCCGAAAAGTCCTTGGCCAGAGCCATGTTGCCTCTGGTGTCAGGCGCTGTGCGCGGCATTGTCACGGAAGTCATCGTGGTCGATGGCGGCTCGACCGACGCCACGCTCGAAGTTGTCGATGCGGCAGGCGCCAAACTCGTCAAGGCACCGCGCGGACGCGGCACGCAGCTTGCGGCGGGTGCGAAGGCCGCCAAAAGTGACTGGCTTCTTTTCCTTCATGCCGACACCGTGCTCGATGCCGGTTGGGACGACGAATTGCACAAGCTCTTCGAGCAGATCGAGGCGGGGCGCTTCCGCACCAGTGAAGTCGCTGCCGCCTTCCGCTTTGCGCTTGATGATTTTTCATCCTCGGCCCGCTGGCTTGAGCGTCTCGTGGCGCTGCGCTGCCTTGTCTTCCACCTGCCTTATGGCGATCAGGGCCTGCTTATCAGCCGCCGTCTTTATGAGCGTCTGGGTGGTTTCCGCGAAATACCCTTGATGGAGGACGTCGATCTCGTGCGCCGTCTGGGACGGCGTCAGCTCGTCTTGTTGCGCACCGCCGCTGTCACCAGCCCCGAACGCTATGTGGCGCAGGGCTTCATCGCCCGCAGCCTGCGCAATCTTGCCTGCCTCACGCTCTATTACCTGCGGGTGCCGCCGCGCGTCATCGCCCGCATCTACCAGTAGCAGCCGCTCATGATCGAGCCGCAGCTTGTCATCATGTCCAAGGCGCCATTGATGGGCCGTGTGAAGACGAGACTGGCCGGAAGCATCGGCGCGGTCGAAGCCACCCGCTTTTTCCGGCACACAAGTCTTCAGGCGATCAACCGGCTCGGCCGCGATCCGCGCTGGTCGCTGGTGCTGGCGCTTTCGCCGGACAGGGCCGTGCATGACGAGGGTCATTGGCCCACGGGCTTGCCGCGCATCGCCCAAGGATCGGGTGATCTGGGCGACCGCATGGGCCGTCTCATGTGCGACTTGCCGCCCGGCCCCGTTGTCATGATTGGCGGCGACATTCCCGGCATCAAGGCCCGGCACATTGCCACGGCCTTTCGCGCACTTGGCCGTTCGGATGCGGTTTTCGGTCCGGCCGAGGATGGCGGTTATTGGCTTGTCGGTCTGAAGCGAATGCCGCGCGTGCCACAGATATTCGACAATGTGCGCTGGTCTTCGCCTCATGCACTGGCAGACACGCTCGCCAATGTCAGCCGGGCCGACCTGAAGGTTGAGGTGCTCGAAACGCTGCCCGACATTGACACGGGCGAAGATTACGCACGCTGGCGCGCTGCATCGCGTTAGCGTTTGGCGAGCAGATCGCGGATTTCTTCCAGCAACACGATGTCGCGTGATGGCGCGGGTGCCGGTTCTTCCGCCTTGGTTTTTTCAAAGCGCTTCCGCAGCTTGTTCATCTGATCGATCATGATGAAGATCGCAAAGGCGACGATCAGGAAATTGATGACCGCATTGACGAACTTGCCATAGGCCATAACCGGCACACCGGCATCTTTCGCCGCCTGCAGCGTTGCAGGCGTATCGCCCAGAGTCAGCGGCAGGAAATAATTTGAGAAATCGACGCCGCCCACCAAAACGCCAATCGGCGGCATGAGCACATCATTGACGAGTGACTGGACAATCGTCGTGAAGGCGGCGCCGATAATAATGCCGACCGCCATGTCGAGCACATTGCCCCGCAACGCAAATTCACGAAATTCCTTGAGCATTTTATCCCTCCCTCCAGGGCCGTGCCTGATTCGTGCGCCAGGCTCAAGCGTGAACCCAATGGCCCAGGGCGACAAGCCGCTTATCGCGACAAATGCTCCTGCAAACGCGGCATGATCTCGACGAAGTTGCAGGGGCGATAGCGTGAATCAAGCTGATATTTCAGGATTTCATCCCAGCCATCCTTGCAGGCACCCGGTGACCCGGGCAGGGCAAAAAGATATGTGCCGCCCGCCACCCCCGCCGTGGCGCGGGATTGAATGGTTGAAGTGCCGATTTTCTCATAGCTGATGCGATGGAATATAGCGGCAAACCCCTCGATCTCTTTTTCATAAAGCGACGTGAAGGCTTCCGGCGTCACATCGCGGCCCGTCAGTCCCGTGCCGCCTGTCGAAATCACGGCATCGATCATCGGATCGCCGATCCAGATTTGCAGCTGATTGCGAATGGCATTCACATCGTCATTGACGATGTTGCGCGTCACCAGAACATGGCCCGATTCCTGGATGCGCGCCGCCAGCACATCGCCAGACGTATCGGTCTCGCGTGTGCGCGTGTCTGAAACCGTCAATACGGCCAGATTGAGCGGGATAAATATGCGCGATGTGTCGATACCGGGCATCGGGGGGGGCACCCTTGTTGAGGCAGCATGAATTTGCCGGGTGATTATTGCAGCGACGGCAGGTCAATGCCACTGGAGCCATTGGGCGTGTCATAAATCGGCCAGGCCCCGGAGGCAGAGGCATCAAGCGATTGCAGTGGTTTGCCGAGGCGGGCGCTGTAAATCCAGTAATTGGTCAGCACGCGTTCGATATAGCCGCGTGTCTCGGGTGCCGGAATGCTTTCAATAAACAGGAAGGGATCGCCATTGAACTGCATGTTGTCGAGCCAGCGAACAAGATTTCCCGGACCGCCATTATAGGCCGTTGTCAGCATGAAGAGATTGCCGTAAGGCTCGCAGCTCGTCATGAGCTGCGTGAGATAATCCTGCCCGAGGGAGAGATTGAAAGTCGGATCCAGCAGCTTGTCTTTGTTGGCGCGTGACAGCGTCGCGTCATTGGTGATGTGGCTCGCCGTGGCCGGCATGATCTGCATCAGGCCACGCGCGCCGGCAAAGGAAAGCGCATTCGTCTGAAACTTGCTTTCCTGCCGCATGAAGGCATAAAGCAAGGCCGGATCAACCTTGAAGCCATTGCGCGGCTTATAGTCCGGCACAGGAAACAGCCCGGCATTCATGGTGATCTTTCCGTCGACGAGACGGGAAGGCGGCAGGGCAGCGGCATTTGCCACCTGCAGCTCAAGCGCAGGCATGTCGAAATTGGACGCAAGCGCAATCAGCGCCTGGTCGAGGCCGGGATCAATTGCGGCATGGGCGCGCACCAGCTCTTGTTCGGCCATGTCGCGCCGCCCGATCTGTGCGAGCGCCACGGCTCGCGCCGTCGCCTCATTGCTCACCAACTGGCGAAAGGCATCGGCTTCAAGACGCGGCTCAATCCAGTTGATATTCAGCTCGCGGCCAAGCTGGCGTGTCGCGACGAGCCCGTAAAAGGTTGAACCGGTGCTGGCGGCAAGCTCCAGCATGTCGGCAACGCGGCCGGGCTTGCGATCGGCAAGATAGGCGCGCGCCGCCCAGAAGCCGCCGGCGGCACGGGTCCAGTCGCTCACTGATTGCGAATGGGCGAGATGTTCAAAATGGCGCGCCGCTTCACTGAAATGGCCCATCCGCCAGGCGGCCAGCCCGGCATACCAGTCGGCCAGCGGCACGTCGCGGGCATGGATATCGGAAATCTCGGTAGCCAGCAGATAGGCCTGCTCATTCCGGTTTTCCAGAAACAGCGATGCGGCGATGCGCTCACGCACCTTGTCAAACTCAAGCGAGGTCAGCACATTGCGTGCGGTCGCACTTTTGAGATAGCTCAGCGCCGCAACGGCCGTGTCCTTGCGCACGAGTTCACGCACCTTGGCGTCAATATCCGCGAAGCGATCCGACACAGGCTCGCCATCACCGTCATCAACGGCATATTCGGTATGCGCGGGCACCCGGAAACGGCGCACTGCGGCACGCTGCGGCATGGGCGATGATTTGGGCCGCTTGCGCAGGGCGAGCTTGTAGATTTTATCGGCGCCCTGATGATCGTTATATTTTGCAAGCCAGTCGCGCAGCTCGGCATAGGTCGTTTTGTAATGCGGCTGCATGTATTTTTCGAACAGCACATAGCCCATCAGGCGCTTGTCGCTGAGGCTCGCCGCGATTTTGTCGGCGCCTTTCCAGTCGCCGCGTTTTTCCGCCTTGAAAATCTTGATGTAGCGTTCGCGATCCGCACCCGACAAAACTTCCGGGCTCCAGATCTTGGCGGAAGGCACGGGGGCAATGTCAGCGTGCAAGGGACTGGACAAAACGCAGCCCATCAAGGCGAGGGCTGACAGAAGGCTCAACTGGCAAGAACGCACAAGGCCGGCGCGGATTTTTTGCGCAGTCGATGTCATGTCGGTCCCCCTGAAAACAGCCGGTATCTTATCGCCGCAAGCGCTCTCGACAAGCGCCAATCGGGCGAAGTTGGTCAAAATGGATCGTTTGATTAAGGGCCTGCGCTCAGGCCTTCAGCCGCAATTCTGGCTTTCAACATCAACAGGTCGCGCCAGGCAAGCCGTTTTTGGGCCGGTTGCCGCAATAGATAGGCCGGGTGGAACAAAGGGAGCACAGGCACCTGGCGACCCTTGATGCCATAATTCATCCACCGCCCGCGCAATTTCATGATGCCGAGATCGGACCCGAGCATCTGCTTGCTCGCGACACCGCCAAGACAGACGAGCAGGGCCGGGTCCACAAGCTCGATCTGGCGTTGAATGAAGGGTTCGCAAATGGATATTTCAGTGCTCGTGGGGGGCCGATTGCCCGGCGGTCGCCATGGCAGCGTGTTGGCAATATAGACAAGCTGCCGGTCAAGACCGATGGCCGCCAGCATCTTGTCGAGCAATTGCCCGGAGGGTCCGACAAAGGGACGCCCTTCGAGATCCTCGTCGCGGCCCGGCGCCTCGCCGATCAGCATGAGGCGCGCCTGCGGATTGCCATCGGCAAAGACGAGGTTCTTCGCCGTATGCTTGAGCGAGCATCCCTCAAAGCGTTCCAGCGCCTCGCGCAAGGCTTCGAGCGTTTGGCAGGCGGCGGCAATGTCGCGCGCAGACTCAACCATCTGGCTGTCGGCGAGAGGAATGGTGGTGGGCGCGCGTGCTGCGGGCGCTTCGCCAAAGCCCGTCGCGGCAAGGGGGGGGCGCAAGGCGGCACGCGGCATAGCGGGTGTGACAATAGGCTCAGCCTTCGCCGCGCCAGACATGGTCAGCGCATAGCGGTTTTGCGCCACCTCGCCCAGGGCGTCGCTCACACCCGCTTCGACCATCAGCGACAGCCGTGCAAAGGCTTCCCTGTCGGTCAATGCGGTCGCGGAGAGGCTCGGTTCGTCCATGGCAGGTGCGGTTTCCCGGAAGGGTCTGTCAGCAGTTCGGATTTGAAGGGTCACTCAGGCACAACTGAGCGGGTCATGGGCCAAAACCCGGCTCGGCGCCAAGGGTAGCATGGCTTGAAGCTTGGGTCAGGTCCACTTCCGGGGCATGTTGACCCAAAAGGCCATTGGCACCATAAGGGTGTACCTATACTGACAAATCCGGCACGAGTCATGGGGGCCATGACGGATCGTGCCGGACGAGGAGAAAAAGATGAGCGACCAGTCGGCAGCGCCAGAGCGCGAATATATGGAATATGATGTCGTCATCGTTGGCGGCGGTCCTGCGGGCCTGTCTGCGGCCATTCGCCTGCGCCAATTGGCAGCAGAGCAGGATTTCGACATTTCCGTATGTGTTCTGGAAAAAGGCTCCGAAATTGGCGCCCATATTCTCTCCGGCGCTGTCATCGACCCCATCGGCCTCAACAGGCTGATCCCGGATTGGAAGGAAAAGGGCGCGCCAGTCGAAACGCCTGTCACCGCCGACCATTTCCTCGTGCTGGGCCCCTCAGGGTCGGTGCGCATTCCCAATTTCTTCATGCCGCCATTGATGAATAATCATGGCAACTACATCGTCAGCCTTGGCAATCTCTGTCGCTGGCTGGGCGAACAGGCCGAGGCGCTAGGCGTTGAAATCTATCCGGGCTTTGCCGCCGCCGAGGTCCTCTATAATGAGGATGGCTCCGTGCGCGGCGTCGCGACCGGCGACATGGGCGTTGCCAAGGACGGCCACCACAAGGACAGCTATACGCCCGGCGTGGAGCTGCGCGGCAAATATACTTTCTTTGCCGAAGGGGCGCGCGGCTCGCTGACCAAGGAACTCACACGCCGCTTCAAGCTCGATGAAGGCCGCGATCCTCAGAAATACGGCATCGGCATCAAGGAACTCTGGCAGATTGACCCCAAGAAGCATCGCAAGGGCCTCGTGCGGCATACGCTCGGCTGGCCGCTGGATGACAAGACGGGCGGCGGCTCGTTCCTCTATCATTTTGGCGACAATCTTGTTTCCGTCGGCTTCGTCGTTCACCTGAATTACACGAACCCCTATCTCTCGCCCTTCGACGAGTTCCAGCGCTACAAGCAGCACCCCGCCATTCGCGACACATTCGAAGGCGGCAAGCGCATTGCCTATGGCGCCCGCGCCATCACCGAAGGCGGCCTGCAATCCGTGCCAAAGCTCACCTTCCCCGGCGGCGCGCTCATCGGTTGCGCGGCGGGCTTTGTCAATGTGCCGCGCATCAAGGGCAGCCATAACGCCATGCTCACCGGCATGATGGGCGCAGAAGCCGCTTTTGAAGCGGTGAAGGATGGTCGCCAGGGCGATGAATTGACCGCTTACCCGGCCGCCTACAAAAAGAGCGCCGTGCACAAGGACCTGATGCGCGTCCGCAATGTGAAGCCCTTCCTGTCGCGCTTCGGCACGGTCATCGGCATGGCTTTTGGCGGTCTCGACATGTGGATGAACCAGCTCGGTATCGGGCTGCCTTTCACGCTGAGCCATGGCAAGCCAGACTATGCGACCCTGAAAAAGGCCAAGGACTGCAAGCCGATCATCTACCCAAAGCCCGACGGCAAGATTTCCTTCGACAAGCTCTCCTCTGTCTTCATCTCGGCGACCAATCACGAAGAAGACCAGCCCGTGCATCTGCGTTTGAAGGATGCGGCCATTCCTATCGGCCATAACCTGCCGGTTTATGACGAACCGGCTCAGCGTTATTGCCCGGCAGGCGTCTATGAAGTGGTGCGCGACGAACAGGGCAATAATCCGCGTTTCCAGATCAACGCGCAAAACTGCGTCCATTGCAAAACCTGCGACATCAAGGACCCGTCCCAGAACATCAACTGGACAGTCCCCGAAGGCGCCGGGGGTCCCAACTATCCCAATATGTGAGGGCGCCCGCTTTCACCGCATTTGCCCGCTTTCACGGCATTTGGATGTTGCAGGCTTTGGTGATCGGTTAAGCTGGTTGCGTCGGCCCGAATCTCGCCCGGATGGTTCGTCCGGCAGATCGGCCTATTGGGTCGTCGCGAGACGCGCCCGCAAAGCGAGAATGTAAATGGTGTTCCCTGTTGATGCGCTTAAGCGTCTGGTGGCGATAGCCTCGCTGCTGTCGGCCTTGTCGCTTCTGGGTGGCTGCGCGTCTTTGGGATCTCTGGGTGGCGGCAATGGCGAGCCACCCTTTGGCACCTATCTGGCGGCACGCCATGCCGCCTCGGCCCATGAAACCGAAAAAGCCGCAGACCTCTATGCCAAATCGCTGCGCCAGAACCCGGATGACCCGGTCGTGCTTGAACGCGGCTTCATGCTCTACGCCGCGACGGGCGACATGAATCACGCCGTCCCCCTGGCGCGTGAACTCATCAAGACCAAACCTGATCATCGTCTTGCACGGCTTGTGCTTGGCATTGTTGACATCAAGAACCGCGACTATGCCGATGCCAAGGATCAGTTCGCCAAGTCGGAGCCTGGCCCTTTTACTGCCCTGATCGGATCACTGACCAGCGCCTGGGCAGAGGCCGGTCTGAAAGACAGGCAGGGTGCCCTCGACCGGCTGGCGACCTTCGATGGCCGCGCCTCCTTTGATCTGTTCCGCTATTTCCATCAGGCCCTCATTCTTGACGAACTTGAGGATGTGAAGGGCGCGGAAGCGGCCTATCGCAAGGCCAATGATGTGAGCTCCGGTGCCAGCATTCGTGTCATCGAGGCCTATGTCAGTTTTCTGGTGCGCCAGGAGCGTCCTGATGAGGCGCGAACATTGCTGACGCAATATCTGACGCTGGCGCCAACGCATCCCCTTGCCCTGGCTGACCTTGACCGCCTCGACAAGGGCCGTTCGTTCGACCCGCTGGTCGCCAATCCGGCAGAGGGTGTTGCTGAAGTGCTTTATGGTCTTGGCAGCGCCCTGACACAGGATTCCAATAGCGATCTCTCCTCGCTCTATCTCAATATGGCGCTCTACATGCGACCCGATTTTGATGTCGCCCGCATGTTGCTGGCAACGACTTATGAGCAGGCCAAACGCTGGAATGAGGCAATCGCCCTCTTCAAGCAGATCGATTCAGAACTCGCCTCTCTACCAGACGGCGCGCATCCAGGCGGCAACCGACCTTGAGCGGCTCGGCAAGGAAGATGAAGCGATAGCCGAGCTGTCACGCATCACAAGTTCCAACACCGCCGACACCGAACCCGTGGTCTCACTGGGCGATATCTATCGCGCCAAGGAGGATTTTCCCAAGGCGGCTGAAACATATACCCGTGCCCTTAAAATGATCGGCGAGCCAACGGAGCGGGAATGGACGCTGCTTTACGCGCGTGGCATTTGCTATGAACGCATGGGGCAGTGGGACAAGGCGGAGACCGATCTCAAAAAGGCGCTTGAGCTGTCCAATGAAAATCCGCTGGTGCTGAATTATCTCGGCTATTCGTGGATCGAACAGGGTGTGCATCTTGATGAAGCCGTCGGCATGATCGAGAAGGCCGTTGAGCAGCGCCCCAATGATGGTTTCATTGTCGATAGCCTTGGCTGGGCGCGCTATCGGTTGGGTGATTATGGTCAGGCCGTCGAATATCTCGAACGCGCTGCCGAACTGGAACCGGGCGACCCGACAATAAACGAGCATCTGGGCGATGCTTATTGGCATGTTGGCCGCCGCATTGAAGCCCGCTTCCAGTGGAGCCACGCGCTCGATATGAAGCCGGAGCAAAAGCGCCTCGAACCCTTGCGGGCCAAGCTCGATTTCGGATTGAAGCCGGAATTGGATATCGAGGCCGTCAGCCCCCCAAAAGCCGATCAAAGCTGAACGTTGCCGCGATGGTTGATCGGACGCCAATTTCTGAACTGGCCGCAGCCAAGATCAATCTGTCACTGGAAATACGCGGCAAACGCCCTGACGGTTATCACGAATTGTCGAGCCTTGTCGTCTTCACAAAATTGGGCGACCACCTCACGGTCACGCCGGCCGATGATCTGAGCTTGCGGATCGAGGGTCCATTCGCCACGTCGCTCATCGACGAAACCGACAATCTCGTCTTGCGCGCGGCTCGCGCCTTGCAGGCGCATTGTCGCGTGAGCCATGGTGCCGCCCTGGTGCTGGAAAAAAATCTGCCAATCGCTTCGGGGATCGGCGGCGGTTCGGCGGATGCCGCCGCAACATTGCGCGCCTTGACAAGGCTTTGGCAGATCGAAATCCTGCCGCGCGACCTGAATGCGCTTGCCCTGCATCTCGGCGCTGACGTGCCGGCCTGTCTGGGCAGCCAGTCTTGCCGCATGTCCGGCATCGGCGAACAGGTCGAGGCGGTCGACTATATGCCGCGCTTCTCGCTGCTGCTTGTCAATCCATTGGTGCCTGTGGCGACGCGCGAGGTATTTGCGCGATTGGCTGCGCCGCCTGTGAGGGTTGCCCAGCCGCCAATCGAGGTTCCCGATTTTGCTTCCGTCACGGCGCTCCTTGCCTGGCTGCACGACCATGGCAATGATTTGCAGCAGCCAGCCCGTCAGACAGCGCCCGTCATCGGTGAGGTGCTCTCAGCCTTGCATGAAGATGCGACATGCCTCCTTGCACGCATGTCGGGCTCGGGCGCGACATGTTTTGGTATCTATGCCGATGAGGTCGAGGCTTCAGCCGCCGCCAGCTTGTTGCGTCGCCGCAGGCCCGGCTGGTGGGTGGCCGCAACATCGCTCAATCAGCATCAATGATTGCGATTGATGCAGAACTCGACAAGGGCGCTCAGCGCCTCGCGATAGGGACTGGCCGGGAAGATCGCCAACGCATCAATGGCAATGGCGCCATAATGCCGGGCACGGGCGACCGTGTCGCTCAGCGCGTCATGACGCGTCATCAGGTTGAGCGCGTGTTCGAGATCGCCCTCTTTCTGATCGCCATCCTGCAGTACACGCCGCCAGAAGCTGCGTTCTTCTTCCGTGCCGCGCCGGAAAGCCAGCACGACCGGCAAAGTGATCTTGCCCTCGCGGAAATCATCGCCTGTATTTTTGCCAAGTGTCGCCGCGCGGCCGCCATAATCCAGCGCATCATCGACAAGCTGAAAGGCAATGCCGAGATTGCGGCCATAGGACTCAAGTGCCGCCGCTTCATTGCCATTGCGACCGGCAATGACGGCGCCTATTTCGGTCGCCGCTGAAAAAAGCGCGGCGGTTTTTGCCTGAATGACGCGCAGATAGGCGTCTTCCGTGGTGCTTGTATCCTTGGCCGCGGCAAGCTGCATCACTTCGCCTTCGGCAATGACAGCGGCAGCATTGGAAAGTATCTCGAGGCAGCGCAATGAGCGTGTTTCGACCATCAGCTTGAAGGCGCGGCCAAGCAGGAAATCACCCACCAGAACGCTCGCCTGATTGCCCCAGAGCATGCGCGCCGTCTTGCTGCCGCGACGCAGATCGCTCTCATCCACGACATCGTCATGCAGAAGCGTGGCCGTGTGCATGAACTCGACAGTGGCGGCGAGCTTGATGTGATCGTGGCCCTGATAACCGCACATCTGGGCCGAAGCAAGAGTCAGCATCGGACGCAACCGCTTGCCGCCTGAATTGATGAGATGGCTGGCCAGCTCGGGAATCATGGGGACATCGGAGCCCATCCGTTCACGGATGAATTCATTCACCGCACCCATATCCTTCGCCACAAGCCCCTGAAGCTGGGCAACGGCGTTCAGGCTCCGGCCTCGATCATCTTCGAGTGGAATGACATTCCCCAACATGTACTCCTGAAATCTACGAACTGCTCATTATGTTACATTTGTCACAAGCATAGGTGGACCCGGCGATACCGACAAGGGGCTAGCCTGTGTCCAGACGCCACAAGGGCCAGATAGATGTTTTGAATCAAGGGTCTCGCACAGATGTGAACTGACGCCTGAGCCGTTTTCAGTCACCCCATTCGGGAGCCGGACATGAAAGAGCTGATCCGCACCAATGATCCCGTCCTGTTATCTTATCTGGAGCATATGCTGGGACAGACCGATATCGGCTTTGTCGTGCTCGACCTTTACACAAGTTCGGTCGAAGGCTCGCTTGGGATGTTGCCGCGTCGTATCATGGTCGCCGAAGAGGGATTCAACGACGCCCGGCAGATACTCGATGATTTGCAGCAGGATGAAATATCATGACTGTATTGGCTGATATCGAATTGACGGATGACGGCTTTCTCGGTGGCCGTATCAATCTTCTTCAGCCCGCCAGGGGCTATCGGGCGGGGATTGATGCGGTCCTGCTTGCCGCCTCCATTCCGGCGCGCGCCGGTGAGCGCGTGCTGGAAGCAGGTCTTGGCGCAGGCGTGGCAAGTCTGTGTCTGGCAGCGCGTGTCAGCGGCATTGAAATGACCGGCATTGAATTGCAATCCGATCTCGTCGCCATCGCCAGGGAAAATGCCGCCCGCAATCAGATGAGCGACAGGCTGACTGTTTATCAGGCCGATATTGGTCAACCGGTGCGCGATTTTCTCGCCATGGGTCTGGCGCCGAACAGCTTCGATCATGTCTTTGCCAATCCGCCCTATCATGACCCGGCCGCGAGTGCGCTGCCGCCTGATGGCGGCAAGGCGCAGGCGCATATGACGCTCGGCTCCGATCTCGCCGATTGGGTGCGGCTCGCCTGCGTCATGGCTCGCCACAAGGGCACGGTGAGCTTTGTCCATCGCGCCGACGCCCTGCCGAAACTTCTCGAAGCCATGACGGGTCACCTCGGGGGCATTGAAATATTTCCACTCTGGCCCGCCCAGGACAAACCGGCTTCGCGCATCATCATTCGCGGCCAGCGCGGCAGCCGCGCGCCCATGATCCTGCGGCCCGGCCTCGTATTGCATGGACGTGATGGGCGATTTACCGATCGCGCCGAAGCAATCCTGCGCCAAGGGGCGGCTTTGCTGCTCGATCAGGCGGCCTGACACGCCTCAAACCCGGACAGTTGCGGGCAATAACCCCTCATTAACAGGGGGTAAATACCTCCCTGCGTGCCTGTTTTTGTGATATTCATTCCCTCGCATCCACGCAGATAGTAAGAACCACACCGCTCACCTATTGAGGGCGATGTGACGACCGCATCTTGGCTGAAAGGATATTCCAGTGCCGACCTATCGTTCCCGCACGACGACCCATGGCCGCAATATGGCCGGTGCCCGCGGTCTTTGGCGCGCCACAGGCATGACGGACAGCGATTTTGGCAAACCGATCATCGCCGTCGCCAATTCCTTCACCCAATTCGTGCCCGGTCATGTGCATTTGAAGGACATGGGACAGCTCGTCGCGCGCGAAATCGAAAAGGCGGGCGGTGTTGCCAAGGAGTTCAATACCATCGCGGTCGATGATGGTATCGCCATGGGTCATGATGGCATGCTTTACAGCCTGCCCTCGCGCGATCTGATTGCTGATAGCGTCGAATATATGGTCAATGCCCATTGCGCCGACGCGCTCGTCTGCATTTCCAATTGCGACAAGATCACCCCCGGCATGTTGATGGCTGCCATGCGCCTCAACATTCCCGTGGTCTTTGTGTCCGGTGGCCCGATGGAAGCGGGCAAGGTCAAATGGGAAGATGAGACCCGCGCCGTTGATCTGATCGACGCCATGGTCGCCGCCGCCGACGACAAGATTTCGGATGAAGAAGTCGCCGTTGTTGAGCGCTCGGCTTGCCCGACCTGCGGCTCATGCTCCGGCATGTTCACGGCGAACTCCATGAACTGCCTGACCGAAGCGCTCGGCCTCTCGCTGCCCGGCAACGGCTCGACGCTTGCCACCCATTCGGATCGCAAGGAACTCTTCCTTGAGGCCGGTCGCCTGATCGTTGAAATCACGCGGCGCCATTATGAAACCGATGATGCCAGCGTCTTGCCGCGCAGCATCGCCAATTTCAAGGCCTTTGAAAATGCGATGTCGCTCGATATCGCCATGGGCGGCTCGACAAACACGGTCTTGCATCTGCTCGCGGCAGCGCATGAAGGCGAAGTGCCTTTCACCATGAAGGATATTGATCGTCTCTCCCATCGCGTGCCGAACCTTTCCAAGGTCGCGCCCGCCCGCAGCGATGTGCATATGGAAGACGTGCATCGCGCCGGTGGCGTCTTTGCCATCCTGGGCGAACTTGACAAGGGCGGCCTCATCCATCGCGATGTCGCCACCATTCACAGCCCGTCCATGGGCGAAGCGATTGATTACTGGGATATTGGCCGCTCGAAAAGCAATCACGCGCATGAGTTCTTCCGCGCCGCGCCCGGTGGCGTGCGCACGACAGAAGCCTTTTCGCAATCGCGCCGCTATCCCGACCTTGATCTTGATCGCGCCAATGGCGTCATCCGCGACATTGCGCATGCCTATTCCAGGGATGGTGGCCTTGCCGTGCTTTACGGCAATCTCGCCGAGGATGGCTGCATCGTGAAGACGGCAGGCGTGGATGCCTCAAACCTCGTCTTCTCCGGTCCTGCCCGCGTATTTGAAAGTCAGGACAGTGCCGTCACCGGCATTCTGACCGGACAGGTGAAAGCGGGCGAAGTTGTGCTCATCCGCTTTGAAGGCCCGCGCGGCGGCCCCGGCATGCAGGAAATGCTTTACCCGACGAGCTACATCAAATCCAAAGGTCTCGGCAAACTTTGCGCCCTCGTCACCGATGGCCGTTTTTCGGGCGGCACATCGGGCCTCTCGATTGGCCATGTCTCGCCGGAAGCGGCTGAGGGCGGCACCATCGGTCTTGTCGAAACGGGCGATCTGATTGAAATCGATATCCCGAACCGCAAGATCCATCTCGCCGTGTCCGATGATGTGCTCGCGTCCCGGCGCGAACAGGCCGAGAATGACGGCTGGATGCCGAAGGAAGTTCGCAAGCGCCGTGTCTCGCCCGCGCTTCAGGCCTATGCTGCCATGTCGACAAGTGCGGCGCGCGGTGCCGTGCGCGACGTGTCGCAGCTCGCAGGCCTTCGCAAACGCGGCCATTGAACACCTTACAATGATTGAACACCGCGCAATATATGAAGGGCAGGGCATAAGCCGCCTTGCCCTTCGCCTGCGCTGTTCATATCTATAGCGGATGAAAAACACACTCGGACGTATCCTCCCCGCCGCCACCATGAAGCGCATTGCGCCGGATTGGGAGCCAAGGCCACGCGTCGCCGTTGTGCGGCTCTCTGGCGTCATTGGCGCGAGCCAGCCCTTGCGTGGCGGGCTCAATCTCGCCGCCATTGAAGACGCACTCGATGCCGCCTTCGAGATGAAGCGCATCAAGGCCGTGGCGCTGGTCATCAATTCGCCGGGCGGCTCGCCTGTTCAGTCCTCGCTGATCTTCAAACGCATCCGGGCGCTGGCACAAGAGAACGAATTGCCGGTCTATGTTTTTGCCGAAGATGTGGCCGCTTCAGGCGGCTACATGCTCGCCTGCGCGGGTGACGAGATTTATGCTGATGACAGCTCGATCATCGGTTCGATTGGCGTGATCTCGGCAGGCTTTGGTTTTACCGAGGCCATGCGCAAGCTGGGTGTGGAACGTCGCGTCCATACCACAGGCGCCAATAAAGGGATGCTGGATCCGTTCCAGCCTGAAAACCCCGATGATGTGGCGCACCTTCTGGCGCTTCAGTCCGAAGTCCATGAAAGCTTCAAATCACTCGTCAGGACCAGCCGTGGCGACCGCCTCAAAGGCGGCGACGAGCTGTTCACCGGCGCGTTCTGGGCGGCCGGGGGTGCGCTCGCCCGTGGTCTGATCGATGGAATCGGCGACCTGCGCGCGGTTCTGCGCGACAAGTTCGGCAAGGATGTGGTGCTCAAGGAGGTCGGCGGCAAGAAGCCCTGGTGGCGTCTGGGCGGGCTGTCGTCGCGTCACCATGGCGGGCAGGAGGTGCTGGAAGCCACATCTGGCCCGGAAATTGCGACAAATTTTGCTGATGGTCTCATTTCTGCCATAGAGAAGCGTTCCCTTTGGCTTCGATTTGGACTTTAATACGTCTACCAGCGGGACACCGCCCTTATGTGAGGGATGCTCTCATGACGAAATTTGTATTTGCTGCCCTTCTCGTTGCCGCCTGCTATTCGGCTTATCGCGCCATGTCTGCGGCCGCTGAGCGGCAGCGTCAGGTCTTTGCCCGTGCCCGCACACCCCGTCAGGAGCCGCGTGACCTTGGCACGTTGCGCGAAGAAAACGGTGTCTATGTGCCGTCGAATCGCTGGGACGCCCGCTGACCTGATCAGGCCCGGTTGAACTGCGGCGTGCCCCGTTGCGGGCCGCGCTTTGCCTGTATTCATTTCACATCCACCCACTCGACCCGGCTTGCTTGACCCTGCCGGGGTGGGCGGTTAATTTGCGCCCGCCTTGTCCGGGGCGGCGTCGCCCCTCATTCCTCATTCATATCGGGCGCCATGACCGCGAAGCGCGACCATTCTTTTCAGTCCCTGATCCTCACCTTGCAGGATTTCTGGGCGCGTCAGGGCTGTGTGATTCTCCAGCCCTATGACATGTCCATGGGCGCGGGCACCTTCCATCCGGCAACCACCTTGCGTGCCCTTGGTCCCAAGCCCTGGAAAGCGGCCTATGTGCAGCCCTCGCGCCGCCCGACCGATGGCCGCTATGGCGAAAACCCCAACCGCTTTCAGCACTACTACCAGTTTCAGGTCATCCTCAAGCCGAACCCGGACAATCTTCAGGAACTATATCTCCAGAGCCTCTACGAGCTCGGCATCGACCCGAAGAACCACGACATCCGCTTTGTCGAGGATGATTGGGAAAGCCCGACGCTCGGTGCCTGGGGTCTGGGCTGGGAAGTCTGGTGCGATGGCATGGAAGTCTCGCAATTCACATATTTCCAGCAGGTCGGCGGCTTTGACTGCAATCCCGTTTCGGGCGAGCTGACCTACGGGCTGGAGCGCCTCGCCATGTATATCCAGGGCGTGGACAACGGCTATGAGCTCGACTTCAACGGCGCCAAGGGCGACGACAAGGTGACCTATGGCGATGTCTTCCATCAGGCCGAGGTGGAGTTCTCCGCGCATAATTTCGAATTCGCCAATACGCAAATGCTGTTCCGGCATTTTGAAGACGCAGAAAAAGAATGCGCCGCGCTGCTCGAAAAAAATCTGCCGCTGCCCGCTTACGATCAGTGCATCAAGGCAAGCCACAATTTCAATCTGCTCGATGCGCGTGGCGTCATCTCGGTGACCGAACGTCAGGCCTATATCGGCCGCGTCCGCGCGCTCGCCAAGGGCTGCGCTGAGGCCTGGCTGAAAACGCCAGCCGCCGGAGCCGTCGCGTGATGATGTTCAAGACCGCTGTCACATCTTCGGCTGTCATCCCGGGATTTGTTGCCGGGGTCCATGCGGCACAGAAAAGCGGTCCCGGCAACAAGTGCCGGGACGACAGATGTATTTTTGGCGGGTTCTTTCCGGAACCTTCTCCCCTTGGGGGAGCGGACTTCAGGAACGCCATCTTTCTGGAACCCTCTCCCCTCGGGGGAGAGGACCTCAGGAACGCCATCTTTCTGGAACCCTCTCCCCTCGGGGGAGAGGGCAGGGTGAGGGGTCTTGCTGATGTCTGAGCTTCTCCTCGAACTTTTCTCCGAAGAAATCCCGGCCCGCATGCAAAAACGCGCGAGCGAAGATCTCGCCCGCATGATCGGCGATGCCTTGAAGGCCGCAGGCGTTGAGGCGAGCGCCACACGCGCCTTTGCCACGCCGCGTCGTCTCGCGCTCGTCATTGACGGCCTGCCGGACAGGACGCCCGATGTGAAGGAAGAACGCAAAGGCCCCAAGGTCGGTGCGCCACAACAGGCGATTGACGGCTTTCTGCGCGCGGCTGGTCTCACCAACATCGATCAGGCACAGGTGCAGGACGACAAGAAAGGCGCTTTCTATATCGCGCTGACCGAGAAAAAAGGCCGCCCCACCGCCGAGCTGATTGCCGGGATCGTGCCGCAGGTCGTGCGTGATTTCCCCTGGCCCAAATCCATGCGCTCAGGCCGCCACGAATTGCGCTGGGTGCGACCGCTGCATTCGATCATCTGCCTGCTTGATGGCGCGGTCGTGCCGCTCGAAATCGACGGCATCAAATCCGGCAACACGACACGCGGCCATCGCTTCATGGCGCCCGATGCTTTCGCGGTGACGGGCTTTGCCGATTATGAAGCCAAGCTGCGCAAGGCTTTTGTCGTGCTCGATGCGGGCGAACGCGCCAGGCTCATTCATGAGGGGGCGTTGAAGCTGGCGGCGGATGCCGGCCTCAAGCTCTTTGAAGATGAGGCGCTGCTGCATGAAGTTGCGGGGCTCGTTGAATGGCCCGTGCCGCTCCTCGGCAGGATCGACGATCAGTTCATGAGCGTGCCGCAGGAGGTTTTGACCTCCACCATGCGCGCCAACCAGAAATATTTCGCGCTGACAGCACCCTTCGAGACGACCGCTACGCGGTCTCCTCAGGGTGAGGATCAAAAAAACAGATCAACCCAAAACGCTCCTCATCCTGAGGAGGCGCAAAGCGCCGTCTCGAAGGATGGCCGTCTCGCGCCGCGCTTCATCGTCATCGCCAATCTCATCGCGGAAGATGGCGGCAAGGCGATTGTGAACGGCAATGAGCGCGTGCTGCGCGCCCGCTTTTCCGATGCCCGCTTCCTCTGGGAGCAGGACAAGAAGCAGACGCTCACAAGCCGCTTGCCGAGGCTGAAAGAGGTTGTCTTCCACGCCAAGCTCGGCAGCGTGCATGACAAGGCCATGCGCATCGGCAAGCTCGCGCGTGAACTGGCACCCTATGTCATCGCCTCCACCCAACCTGTCATTGCCGGGCCCTCTCTTGACCAAAGGGGGCCGACAATCCAGAGCGACAAAGCAGGGAGCGAGCAGCCCCTGGGTGCCCGGATCAAGTCCGGGCATGACATGGAAGAATTTGCGGCGAAAGCCCAGATTGCGGGCGAACTCTGCAAGGCCGATCTGACGACGGGCATGGTCGGCGAGTTCCCCGAATTGCAGGGCCTGATGGGCGCTTATTATGCGCGCAATGACGGGCTTGATGATGACATTGCGCAGGCGATTGCGGAGCATTATTCGCCGCTCGGCCCGACCGACAGCGTGCCCTCTACGCCGCTCGGCAAGGTCGTCGCCCTGGCCGACAAGCTCGATACGCTGGCGGGCTTCTGGGCGATTGATGAAAAGCCGACAGGCTCGAAAGACCCGTTTGCATTGCGTCGTGCGGCCTTGGGAATTGCGAGAATACTTATTGAGCCAGGGCTGAGCCTGCCACTGAAAGCTGCTTTGTCCGATTGTATGACGATTTATTCTCGGACGGGCTGGCAGTGGCATGGCGCTGGACCTGTCGTTATGCGCGATCTCCTCGCCTTCTTCGCCGACCGCCTGAAAGTCTATCTGCGTGATCGCGGCGCGCGGCATGATCTCGTTGATGCCGTCTTCGCACTCGAAGGTCAGGACGATCTCGTGCTCATCGTCAAGCGCGTCGAGGCACTCTCCGATTTTCTCAGCACGGATGACGGCGCGACCCTGCTGGCGGGTTACAAACGCGCGGTGAACATTCTCCGCATCGAGGAGAAAAAAGACGCGACCACTTTTGACGGCGCGCCGGATGCAAGCCTGCTTGTTGAGCCGGAGGAAAAGGCGCTGGCGCAAGCCGTCACCACGGCGACGGTCGCCGCAGCAAAGGCGGTGGCCGAAGAAGACTTCGCCGCCGCCATGGCCGCACTCGCCAGACTGCGCGCGCCGGTCGATGCGTTTTTCGACAAGGTGACAGTCAATGCGGAAGACGCGAAGGTGCGCGTCAATCGCTTGCGCCTGCTCGCGCAAATCCGCAATTCGCTGCACACGGTCGCGGATTTTTCGAAAGTCGAGGGCTAGGCTCGACGCACACTCGGTCGTCATGCCCCGCTTCAGGCGGGGCATCCACGTCTTCAGAACGACCGGGAAAAAACATAGTCGTGGATGATCCGGACATACCGGGTCATGGCGGTCATAATAAGTCGTGGATGGCCCGGACAAGCCGGGCCATGACGTGTAAAAATAAGTAGTCGATCCCGTATAGAGGCACGAGCATGGCTGAGCACAAGTGGGTCTATTCTTTCGGTGACGGCAAGGCGGAAGGCGATGCGAGCCTTCGCAATCTACTCGGCGGTAAAGGCGCAAACCTCGCCGAGATGTCGAATATCGGCCTGCCGGTGCCGCCCGGCTTCACGATCACGACCGAAGTCTGCACCGCCTTTTACGCCAATGACCGCAACTATCCCGATGGCTTGACCGCGCAGGTCGAAGCCGCGCTTGCCGCCATTGGCAAAAGCGTCGGCATGCGCTTTGGCGATGCCATGAACCCGTTGCTCGTTTCGGTGCGGTCGGGTGCGCGCGCCTCCATGCCCGGCATGATGGACACGGTGCTCAATCTCGGCCTCAACGATGAAACGGTCGAAGGTCTCGCCGCCAAGTCCGGTGACAAGCGCTTTGCCTATGACAGCTATCGCCGCTTCATCCAGATGTATTCCGATGTCGTGCTCGAAGTCGATCACCACAATTTCGAGGACATTCTGGAATACTACAAAGAGGAGCATGAATATGTCCTCGACACGGAAATGTCGGCCGATGACTGGAAGGATGTGATCGAGCGCTACAAGAAATGCGTCGATGAACATCTCGGCAATCCCTTCCCGCAAAATGTGCATGAGCAGCTTTGGGGCGCGATTGGCGCCGTCTTCGGTTCATGGCGCAATGCGCGCGCCGAAATCTATCGCCGCCTGCACGACATTCCCGAAAGCTGGGGCACGGCCGTCAATGTGCAGGCCATGGTGTTTGGCAATATGGGCGACACCAGCGCCACGGGCGTTGCCTTCACGCGCAATCCCTCAACCGGCGAGCGCGCGCTTTACGGCGAGTTCCTCGTCAATGCGCAGGGCGAGGATGTGGTGGCCGGCATCCGCACACCGCAATCGCTGACCGCCAGGGCGCGTCTCGAACTGGGCGACAAGATGCCTTCGATGGAAGAAGCAATGCCTGCTGCTTTCAGCGAACTCTCCGGCGTTTTCGCGCGGCTCGAAAGCCATTACCGCGACATGCAGGATGTCGAGTTCACCGTGCAGGAAGGCAAGCTCTGGATGCTGCAAACCCGCAGCGGCAAGCGCACGGCGAAAGCCGCCATCCGCATCGCCGTTGACATGGTGGAGGAGGGCCTGATCGACGAGAAGACGGCGATTGCCCGCGTCGATCCCGCCTCGCTCGACCAGTTGCTCCATCCAACGCTCGATCCGGAAGCCAGGCGTCAGGTCATCGCGACGGGTCTTGCCGCCTCGCCCGGCGCGGCATCCGGCGAGGTCGTCTTCAGCTCCGACGAAGCCGCCGCCCTCAAAGCCGAAGGCCACAATGTCATTCTGGTGCGTGTCGAAACCAGCCCCGAAGACATCAAGGGCATGCATTCCGCCGCCGCCATTCTGACGGCGCGGGGCGGCATGACGAGCCACGCAGCCGTGGTTGCGCGCGGCATGGGCCGCCCCTGCGTGTCGGGGGCCGGCACATTGCGCATCGACTACAAGGCCGAACAATTCACCGCCACAGGCGTCACCATCAAAAAGGGCGACATCATCACGGTTGATGGCTCGACGGGCCAGGTGATCCTTGGCGAAGTGCCGATGCTCCAGCCGGAACTCTCGGGCGATTTTGCCAAGCTCATGGTCTGGGCCGACAAGCATCGCCGGATGCGGGTTCGCACCAATGCCGAAACGCCGATGGATGCGCAGACGGCGCGCAAGTTTGGCGCAGAAGGCATTGGCCTCTGCCGCACTGAACACATGTTCTTTGACGAAACCCGCATTGTCGCCGTGCGCCAGATGATTCTGGCCGATGATGAAAAGGGCCGCAAAGCCCCGCTCGACAAGATCCTGCCGATGCAGCGCGACGATTTCCGTCAGCTCTTTGAAATCATGTCGGGCCTGCCCGTCACGATCCGTCTGCTTGATCCGCCGCTGCACGAGTTCCTGCCCAAGACGGAAGAGGAAATCGTCACCGTGGCGCGCGACACCGGCATGTCGGCCGAAAAACTCACCCATCGCCTGCATGAGCTGGCCGAGTTCAACCCCATGCTTGGTCATCGTGGCTGCCGTCTCGGCATTTCCTACCCGGAAATCTACGAGATGCAGGCCCGCGCCATTTTCGAGGCGGCACTTCTCGCCGCCAAGGTGACAGGCGCGCCTGTCATCCCGGAAATCATGGTGCCACTGGTTGCCATGAAGAGCGAACTTGATTGGCTCAAGGCCCGCATCATTGCGGTAGCGCAGGCTGTCGAGAAAGAAAAGGGCGAGACACTCGACTATTCCATCGGCACGATGATCGAGCTGCCGCGCGCCGCCCTCATGGCCGCTGAAATCGCTGAAGCCGGCGAGTTCTTCTCCTTCGGCACAAACGATCTCACCCAGACGACCTTCGGCATCAGCCGCGATGATGCGGCGAACTTCCTTGGCACCTATCTCGGCAAGAAGATCATCACGCAAGACCCGTTTGTCTCGCTGGACCGGGAAGGCGTGGGCGAACTCGTTCGCATGGCGGCCGAGCGGGGCCGGTCGACAAGGCCCGACATCAAGCTCGGCATTTGTGGCGAACATGGCGGCGACCCGGCCTCCATCGCCTTTTGTGAGGAAGTCGGCCTGACCTATGTGTCCTGCTCGCCCTATCGCGTGCCGATTGCCCGTCTGGCAGCCGCCCAGGCCGCCATCGCCTTTGCCGCCAAGGGCAAGTAAGCCGACCCTGCTGGCAAGGATGTTCTGAAGTGCCGCCTTTGCCCCGACCGGGCAGGGCGGCATTTTGTTTTGCCAAACCAGCATTTCACGATGGGCGTGCCGGAAGGAGATGATCGCTTGTTGCACGATGTCATCCGTATAGGGATCAATCGCCAGACAGGGTGTTGATCCTTCAGGAAAAAAACGCAGTACACGGAGCAAATAAAACCTGCGGCAAGTGGGTCAGCGGCACTGACCGGAATAGGTTGCGTCACTTTGGACTGAAATCGCCCTCGATCATGACACGCGGCGCGCAAATAGATGCTGTCAGCACAGCAATACTAACAATATGCACGCATTGATCATGCCCGCCGCGACGGCTTGAAAGCGCACAAATGAGTCGCTTCGTTAACGCAAAAAGGCTCTGTGCCCCATGCACTTTTTCGCGCCGCAGCATCAATAAAATCCCATAAAAAGTCCATAATTTCCAATATGTCGCAGGCTAAAAACGATTGTGTGACAATGACATAGAAGATTTTTGTCGCAGGTGTGCCGACAGAGCATTGTCGTGCCCGAATCTGTGTGTTAGTTCCGGCTCACGATTGAGAATTTATTAACGCCCAGGTGTCGGTTGACATCGGGCTCTGGCGGGCACCGCGGTGCCGTCCCCTCGTTCGAGAAATGCTCCGGCAACGGAGTAAGGTAAACAGGTCGTCAAAGAGAAGCCTGACCTGCTCGGACCCGAAGGAACGACAATAGCAGTCGGTTTGGAGAACGATGAATAAGCTGATCGAGTGGCTCGACCTGGGCCCAATCATTTCCGGTATTTCGCATATCGCCTTCGGGGCGCTGTGCCTCGGTGCCGTGTCGACCGCGCTGATCGGCGCCGTTGAAACGCGCACGCCACTGCTGCTCGCCGAACAGGCCGTTGCCAGCCCTGCCGTGCCCCAAAGCCAGCCGGCAACACCCGTGAGCGCCAAATCGACCTTGTCCGGCGTCCAGTTCGTCAGCGCGTCTGAACTGTCTGCTCCGCTCATCCGCTTGCAGGAAAAGGCGCTGGAGGCCGAGCGCCGCTGCCTTGCGGCCGGCATCTATTTTGAGGCGCGTGGCGAATCCACCATGGGCCAGCTCGCTGTCGCCGAGGTGATCCTCAATCGCGTTGAATCGGGCGAATATCCCGACAGCATTTGCGGTGTCGTCTATCAGGGCGCCACACGCCACAATAATTGCCAGTTCTCCTTTGCCTGCGATGGCAAGGTCAAGGTGCCGCATAACCGTCTGGCATGGCGCAAGTCGCAGCGGCTGGCCCGCTACATCATGTCGGGCCAGCTACGCCGCGAAATTGTCGGCCCCTCGCTCTTCTATCACGCAGACTATGTGCGCCCCGCCTGGAGCCAGCACATGGTGGAAGTGGCCAAGGTCGGCAAACATATTTTCTATCGCAAGCGCGAGCGTTCCTGAGCTTCAGGGCGGGGGATGGCAAGGAAAACAGGGAAAACGAAAGCCTCAGCCCGCCGAGAGCATGTCGAAATCAAGACCAAGATCAAGGCAGGGCGCGGAATGGGTGATCCAGCCGCAGGAAATGAGATCAACACCCGCAGCGGCTATGGCCGGCGCCGTTTGGGCGGTCACACGACCTGAGGCTTCGGCAATCGCGCGCCCATCAATAAGGTCCATCGCCTCGCGCAACATCGCAGGCGTCATGTTGTCGAGAAGCACCACGTCAGCACCAACAGCCATGACCTCACGCAGCTGATCGAGCGTATCGACTTCGACCTCGATCTTGACCATATGGCCCGCCATGGCCTTGGCGCGTTCGATCGCCAGGCGCACACTGCCGGCAACGGCAATATGGTTGTCCTTGATGAGCACGGCATCATCCAGCCCGAAGCGATGGTTCATGCCGCCACCGGCACGCACCGCATATTTTTCAAAGGCGCGAAGGCCCGGCGTCGTCTTGCGTGTATCGCAGACGCGCGCCTTGTGGCCAGCAATGGCGCGCGCAATCTCGCGCGTGGCGGTGGCAATGCCCGACATGTGACCGAGAAAGTTCAAGGCAACGCGCTCACCCGTCAAGATGGCGCGCGCCGGACCTTCAATTGTCGCCACCTTGTCACCGGGCATGACATCGCTGCCATCAGCCTTGTGAACCGTGAAGCGAACCGCAGGATCCATCAGATGAAACGCAAGGCGCGCACAATCCAGCCCGGCCAGGCGGCCATCTTCGCGCGCATTGATGAAGACGCGCGCTTTGGCAGAGGCCGGAATGGTTGCCTGTGTGGTGATGTCGCCCGCACGGCCCAAATCCTCAGCCAGCGCTGCGCGAATGGCAGGCTCGATCATCAGATCGGGCAGAGGCTCAAGCACAAGCGACATCAGACCGCCTTTGCCGCATAGTGGGGGGCGCTTGCCGCTTCTTGCGCAATCGCGTCTGCCTGAGCCAGCGTGATGAAGGTCCGGTGCTTCCAGATCTCACGCGCTTCGGGATAGTCGGCGCGGAAATGCCCGCCGCGGCTTTCTTCACGGGCATAGGCCGCCGCCGTCACGAGCTTTGCCGTGGTCGTGATATTGCGGAACAGGCTGACAGGACCCGCGGCCCGCTCCAGTCGCGTAATATCGGCAAGAGCCGACGCCAATCCTTGCCGGTCACGAATGACACCGACATGCCGCGTCATCAAACGCCGCAGTTGCATGACCATCGGCGAGGCCAACGGCTCGTTTTCAACGGCCAGGCTTGGCGCAATATCAAGCTTGCCGCTTTCAACCGGCACACTGCCCTGAATATCCTCGGCAATGCGGGCACCAAAGACAATGGCTTCAAGCAATGAATTGCTCGCCAGACGATTGGCGCCATGCGCCCCGGTGGAAGCAACCTCGCCACAGGCCCAAAGGCCGGAAAGACTCGCGCGCCCGCGCTCATCTGTTGCAATACCGCCCATGTGATAATGCGCGGCAGGGGCGACAGGAATGGGTTGCGTCACGGGATCAATGCCCATGGATATGCAATTGGCATAGACAGTCGGGAAACGATCCGGGAAGGCCGCACCCACGGCCTTGCGCGTATCGAGGAACACCTGCCCCCCCCGCGCGATCTCGCGGAAAATGGTGCGCGCCACAATGTCGCGCGGCGCAAGTTCGGCGTCCGCATGGATCGCCGGCATGAAGCGTTCGCCACGCTCATTGATGAGTGTCGCACCTTCGCCGCGCAGCGCCTCGGTGACAAGCGGGGCAGGGTCGCGCGTTCCGGCAATCGCTGTGGGATGGAATTGCACGAACTCGGGATCGGCAATCAGCGCACCGGCACGTGCGGCCATGGCAACGCCTTCGCCACGCGCTTCCATCGGATTGGTGGTGACGGCATAGAGCTGACCAATGCCACCGCTTGCGAGCACGACCGCGCGGGCTTTCACAAGCAGCGGATGGGGGGCCACGCTCGCCTGTGCCGGTCGTGCAAAGACGCCAACCACGCGACCCTGTTCAATCGCCAGATCATAGGCCGAGAGGCCTTCCATGACCGTGATCGAGGGCGTCGCTCGCACGGCAGCAACAAGCGCCTGCATGATGGCGTGGCCCGCGCCATCGCCCTTGACGCGCACAATGCGGCGATGGCTGTGGGCAGCTTCGCGCCCGACAGAAAGCTTGCCTTCAATGTCGCGGTCAAAAGGCACGCCGAGACGCAGCAAATCTTCAATGCGGTCAGCCGCTTCGCGCGCCATCAACTCGGCAATATGCGGATCGACAATGCCGGCGCCTGCCGCGAGCGTGTCAGCGGCATGGGATTGTGGCGTATCGCCGGGCTCAATGGCTGCCGCAATGCCACCCTGCGCCCAGGCGCTTGAAGCGCCATCGCCAATCGGGGCGCCAGCCAGAACCGTCACCGGTCGCGGGGCAAGCCTGAGCGCCGTAAAGAGGCCGGCAAGACCTGCCCCCACGATTAATACGTCACCCGCATCCACTATATTGCCGTGAGCCATGATGGCCCTCCGCCATGATGCCCCCGACGAACCGCGCCGGGGGACAGGAGATGAAACGCGTCAATTACCGAGATTGATCATCCGTTCGACTGCCAGACGCGCGCGTCCGGCAATGGCGGGATCAACAGTCACTTCCTCACGCATATAAACAAGCGACTCGAGAATGTTCTGAAGCGTGATGCGCTTCATGTGCGGGCACAGATTGCAGGGCCGCACGAACTCTACATTCGGATTTTCCACCGCCACATTGTCGCTCATGGAACATTCCGTCACCATGACGACGCGCTTGGGCTGGTTGGTTTTGACCCAGTTGATCATGCCCGATGTCGAGCCGGAAAAATCAGCCTCCGCGACAACATCTGGCGGGCATTCGGGATGCGCGATGATGACGATATCGGGATCGTCACGGCGATAGGCGCGCAGTTCTTCGGGCGTGAAGCGCTCATGCACTTCGCAATGACCCTTCCAGGTGATGACTTTCACCTTGGTCTGCTTGGCGATGTTCTGTGCCAGAAACTCGTCGGGCAGGCACATCACGCGATCCACGCCAAAGGATTCGATCACCTTGAGCGCATTGGACGAGGTGCAGCAAATATCGCTTTCGGCTTTCACTTCAGCCGATGTGTTGACATAGGTGACGACCGGCACGCCGGGATATTGCTGGCGCAGCAGGCGAATGTCGGCACCCGTGATCGACTCGGCCAGCGAGCAGCCAGCTTTTACATCGGGAATGAGAATGGTCTTGTCAGGATTCAGGAGCTTCGATGTCTCGGCCATGAAATGCACGCCGCACTGGACGATGACATCGGCATCGACACGCGCCGCTTCCTTGGCAAGCTGCAAGCTGTCGCCAACAATGTCGCCGACGCAATGGAAGATTTCCGGCGTCTGATAGTTATGCGCGAGAATGACAGCGTTGCGCTGTTTCTTCAGTTCGTTGATCGCCTTGATCTTCGGCGCGAAAAAGGGCCACTCGATCGACGGCACGACATGCTTCACTTTCTCGTAAAGCGGCGCCATCTCCCTGGCCAGGCCCGGCGTGTATTCGAGTTCGGGCATGTCGAGCGGCTTGAACTGACGCGTCTCTTGACGCGCCTCCTTGCGCACCCTGGGGGCGAGCACTTTCTCAGCCTGGTTGATGTTTCCTGTGACGCTCATCCCGAAGCCTCCTTTATACTCATGTTGAGCATATTGTAGGTATCAAAAACGCCGACACCCAGGCCGGGGTCGGATCGTTATTCAGATATGCTACATCTGAGCATTAGACAAGGTCAATCCACAATCGACCGATCAACGTGACGTCCGCGTCATCCCTGCCGCATAGGCCTGAAAATCATATAAAATTCAGCCATTTTATTTTAACTATTGGCGCGGCTTTTCGAGGGTGCCAGCCGCAAGCCCGGCGCCGGACGCTCATTGAGCACCTCGCGGCGGAAGCGGAATTGTTCAGCCGGCCGCCCGCCCGTCAGCGTGCTCATGCGGCCCGTGCGCTCGACGAGGCCTGCCTTCTCAACGAGACGGCGGAAGTTCTGTTTGTGGACATGCAGGCCCGACAGCGCTTCCACCGTGCGCTGCAATTCATAGAGCGTGAAGCTCGGTGCCATCATTTCAAAGGCGACGGGGCGATATTTGATCTTGGCGCGAAGGCGGCTCATCGCCGTTGCCATGATGCGGCGATGGTCAAATTGCAGCGGCCGCCCGAGATGCGGGTCGTCCGTCAGCGCATTGCGGCGGCCATCGCGCGCGGCCTCTGCCACGAGACCGGCTTCATAAAGCAGCTCGAAACGCTCCAGCACTTTTTCATCGTCCCAGGCGACGCCATCCACACCAAAGCAGAGCCGCATCCGGTCGCGCCGCTTGCCGCGCGTCAATTCCTCCGGGCTGGCATCGGCCTGTTTGCCCGCCCAGTCACGCAACAGCGGAACGATCACCTGGTCGATGATACCGGGCTTGCCCTCGCGCCAGTCTTCCCAGGGGAAAAGCTGATACCAGTCACGCCACGCCGCGCCCGACAGGCCTGTTTCCTGCGAGCGCGTCAAAGCGAGATAGCCGACCGACACGATATGCTCGCCCGGCGGCTCGATTTCCAGCGAGTGGCGTCCGCGATCGCCAAAGGTATAAAGCTGTTCGACATAACCAAGTGTGAGATTGGTTTGTTCGCGCACCCAGCTTCTCAGGCCGATTTCGAGCGTCCGGTGGCTTGCCGGATCAAACGGACCAAAGGGCAGGGCGTCCCAGCCAAGCGCGCCCTCGGCCTCGCCATGCGGCACCACGAGAATGCGCGGCTGATCATCCGACACGGTGACAATGGCCGCGTTCAATCCGATAACGACCGCCTTGCCCGACAAGGGTGCGGTCGCATCGGTGATGGGCGTTTTGTGCTTGTCCTTCGTCATGGACGCTCCGGTCGCAAGGGAATGGCAAAGAGCTGGCCTTCCCAGGCCGCTTTGCCCGGCCCCAAAGCCTCAACAGCCGCCCGCATGCGCCCGCGCCGGTTGAGAAGATCATCCGCCAGCCCGACCATCAGCCGATTGGGCTGGGCGTGGGCCCCGCAAGCGCGAACAAGCCGCGCCAGATCATCCTCCGGGTGATATTCGTTGAGCACGCAGAGTGTGATAAAGGCGGCCGCTGTCGAACGGCTGATGCCGGCCCAGCAGTGCACAAGCAAGGGCTGTTGCTGATCCCAGGATTTCACGAAGGAAACGAGTTGCTGCACATGGGCGCTGCTCGGTGGCACAAGGTCGTCAATCGGCATCGCGATGTCATTGACGCCCAGACGCAAATGCCGCTCCGGCGCGATGCCTCGCGGCGTGTCGATCATTGTCTCGGGATCGAGCAGGCTGACAAGATGCGACGGCTTGATGCGCTCGATAGCATCTGTGACCTGACTGAGCGGGCTGACATAAATCATGGAAGAGCCGGAAAGGGGCAAGGGCTTCAAAGCGCCAGACTAACAGATTCCATGCGGCAAAAGAGCCTCACATTTACAATTTAGCCAGTATCACTCAGCCCGCTTCCGCCATGGCCGCTGTCAGCAATTTGAAACGGGCGAGAAAGAGCTTTTGAGCCTCTTTCGTCGAAAGTGGCTTGATCGGAATGGGGGGGAGCCCGCGGGGCCGCGTGAAGATATGCGCCGCCTCCTCATCGGAAAAACCGGCAATCTGGGTTGCCTCGAAAAAGGCAGAGGCCCGGTCCGCCCGCTTGATCGTCTCTTCAATGGTCTGGGGCACTTCGGCAGGCAGGCCGAATCGCAGATGGATAGCCGCCGCCAGACGATGCTCAAAGGCCTTGTAGTCAATGCCAAGCGCCGCCTTGAACGGACTGATCATGTCCCCGATGACATATTCCGGCGCGTCATGCAGCAGGGCCGCCAGCCGCCATTTGGCAGGCCAGCCCGGCCGCAAGCGCAGGCAAATGTCATCCACCAGCACACAATGTTCCGCGACCGTGAAAGCATGATCGCCCTTGGTCTGCCCGTTCCAGCGCGCAACACGCGCCAATCCCTGCGCAATATCCTCGATCTCGATATCGAGCGGCGAGGGATCGAGCAGGTCGAGGCGCCGCCCGCTCAGCATGCGCTGCCAGGCACGTGGTTTGGACCCGCGTGATTTGGGGGCTTTTGCTTGTGTCATTTTGGCCGGGACATGCTGTCAGTCTGCCTTATGGGTGGCGGCACGTTAAAGAAGCGCTCGCCGCTTGTCGATGCGACGGCTTTTGCTCAAAGGCCCGATGCAGCCTAGACTGGGGCCAACAAGCCAAGAACCGCAACAGGCCGATCCAGGAAATATCACGATGGCTATCGACCCGCTTCCCGCCGAGCTTCTCTATCGTGCCTGCGATCACGCGCAATTTGATTTCGCCACAACAGCGGATCTGACAGACGAGCAATTGCTGATCGGGCAGGAGCGGGCGCTCGAGGCGCTGCGCTTTGGCACGGCGATCAGGCGTCAGGGCTTCAACATATTCGTGCTGGGCCAGCATGGCGCGGGCAAGCACGCGGCAGTCGAGGCTTTTTTGCGAGCCCAGGCCCTGCATCAGCCAGCCCCTTCCGATTGGGCCTATGTCAATAATTTCCGCGTACCGCACAAGCCCGTGGCACTATCGATGGTGGCGGGTGTGGCCTGTCAGCTCAAGGACGGCATGGCGCATGTCATCGACGATCTGAAACTCACCATTCCGGCCTTGCTCGAAAGCGAGGAATATCAAAATCGCCGCCAGACCATTGATGAAGAGTTTCGCGAGCGGCAGGAAGCGGCATTTGAGGGCCTGCGTGCCAAGGCCGAGGCGCAAGACATCACGCTCATGCGCACGCCATCGGGTTTTGCCCTCGCGCCAAGCCATGACGGCGAGGTGATGAAGCCGGAAGAATATAACAAGCTGCCGGAAGCCGAGCGCAAACGCATTGAAGGGATCATTCAGTCATTGCAAAAGGAACTGGCTGAAACGATCGAGCATATGCCGGCCTGGGAAAAGGAGCATCACGAGAAACTTCAGGCTCTCAATCGCGAAGTCGCTGAGCGGGCCGTCACACGCGCCATGCAATCGCTCGTCACGCAATTTACGGCACAGGCGAATGTCTCCCAATGGCTTGCCGCCGTTGCAGCAGACATGATCGAGCATATCGTTCTGTTTGCACCGGGTGCCGAGGCGCAAGCCCAACAGCTTGCGGCACAAACCGGCACCACCTTCAATCCGCTACGCCGCTACGAGATCAATGTCATTGTCGAAAACAGCCGCAATGGCAAAACCCCGGGCCATGATTTCAGCGGCGAGGGCGCCCCGGTCGTCTATGAAGATCATCCAACACTCGCCAATCTGCTGGGGCGTGTCGAGCACATGCCGCAAATGGGCGCGCTCGTCACGGATTTCACACTCATCAAGGCGGGCTCGCTGCATCGCGCCAATGGCGGATATCTGATCATTGATGCGCTCAAGATCCTGCGCGAACCCTTGGCGTGGGATGCGCTCAAGCGCGCCATGCGCCGCCGCCAGATCGTGATTGAATTGCCGGGCGAATATATGAGCCTCATCAATACCGTGTCGCTGGAGCCCGATCCCGTGCCGCTCGATGTCAAGATCGTGCTGCTCGGCGACCGTTATCTCTACTATGTGCTCGACAATGCGGATCCTGATTTTGCCGAACTCTTCAAGGTCGCGGCAGATTTTGAGGACGAGATCGACCGGGAGCCGGAGAATGACATTCTCTATGCCAGATCGCTCGCTGCCATCACGCGCCAGGATGATCTGCTGCCGTTTGACCGTGCCGGTGTTTCCCGCATCATCGAGCGCGCCTCCCGCATGGCGGAAGACGCTGAAAAAATATCAATTGTCATGCGCCCCATTCGCGATCTGATGCAGGAAGCCGATTTCATCGCCCGTGAAGCCGGGGCACCTGCGGTGACGGCGAAGCATGTGGATGCGGCGATCGAGGCGCAGGTGTCACGCGCTGATCGTTTGCGCGAACGCAGCCTTGAAATGATCACACGCGACATTGTGATGATCGACACGGAAGATGAGCGTATCGGCCAGATCAATGGCTTGTCTGTCTTGTCGATGGGCGCGGTGAGTTTCGGCCGCCCGAGCCGCATCACGGCGCGCGTGCGCATGGGCCTTGGTGGCTCGCGCGTTCTCGATATCGAGCGTGAGGTTGATCTTGGCGGCCCCATTCACTCCAAGGGTGTGCTTATTCTCTCGGGTTATCTGTCGGGTCAGTTCTTGCCGGGCATTCCGCTCTCCATGAGTGCGAGCATAGTCTTTGAGCAATCCTATGGCGGTGTGGACGGCGACAGTGCCTCATCGGCGGAACTCTATGCGCTGATCTCGGCCTTGGCCGAAGCCCCGATCACCCAGGGCTATGCGGTCACAGGCTCCGTCAATCAGCTAGGCGAAATTCAGGCGATTGGCGGCGTCAATGAAAAGATCGAGGGTTTCTTTGATATATGCATGCGCCGTGGCCTGACCGGCGATCAGGGCGTGCTCATCCCGGCCACCAATGTCAAACATCTGATGCTGCGGCAGGACGTGGTGGATGCCGTGGAGCGCGGCATGTTTGCAATCTATCCGATCGAGCATGTGGAAGAAGGTGTGGAGCTGTTGATGGGCGTGCCGGCAGGCATTCGCCAGAGCGATGGCAATTTTCCCAAAGGCAGCATCTATGAGCGGGCCGAGGCACGTCTTGCCGCCTTTGCCGAAAATCAGCGCCGCTTTGCGCAGCAGTCGGATCACGGGCGGAAAAAGTGATGATGACAGCCAAGCCATTGCATGATGACACGACGGACGACAGGCAGGTCAAGCCCTGCATGGTCGTTGGTCTCGACACGTCCTTGATGGCGCGTGACACGCTCATGCTGGCAGCACGGCTTGCCTCTACGATTGATGCACAGCTCAAAGGCATTTTTGTCGAGGATGAAAATCTCCTCAATCTCGCGGCGCTGCCCTTTGCCCGCGAATATTCCCTTTCGGGCGTCGTTCAGGACATGACCCCCGAACGCATGTTGCGTGCCATGCGGGCTCAGGCCGAAAGCACAAGGCGTGTGTTGGCGCGTTTGGCGTCAGAGGCACATATTGAGTGGAGCTTCGACATCCGCCGGGGCCACCCGCTGCATCAATTGGCGCAAACGGCCCAAACCTCTGATACACTGGTCATCCGCTCGCAAGGCCTTCGTCTGCGCGATATTGGCCGTGCGGTCCGGGCCGCCACGCGCGACAGCCGGGCTGATGTGCTGCTTGTCGCGCGCGGCGTCAATTTGCACCCCACCCGGCCTGCCATACTCACCGCGCGACCAGTCGCCGCAATTGACGAGGGCACTTCGGCGGGTGAAAGCTGCGCTGCTTTTGCACAAACGATTGCGGGACGCATCGGCGCCGCTTTCATCCGGCTTTCCGCCAAAGGGAAAGCGCCAGCCGAACTGGCAGATCAGGCCCGGAATGCAGGTGTCGGGCTATTGATAATCAATGCCGACTGGCTGGGCGACGACGATGATGCAGCACGCCTCTCGACCGCAGCGTGTTGTCCTGTTCTATTGCTAGGCGACGAGCGCATCGGGGATCCGGTGGTCATGTCGAACAAGGGAGACTCTTGAATGTCTATCCGTAAAATTCTGGTTCCGATCACGGGCGGACCCCATGATGGTGAAGTCCTGGCCATGGCGTTGGATGTCGCCAAAATTTTCAAGGCGCAGATGGTGGCGCTTTTCGCCCGTGCCGACCCGACAGAGGCCTTACCCTATCTGGGCGAGGGCGTGTCCGGTCAGGTCATCGAGAACCTTCTGGACGCCGCCCGTGAAGGCGCCGAGATTGCCAGCAGCAAGGCAAGCAAGGCACTCGCCGCAGCGGCAAGCGCGGCAGGCGTGCCCATCGTCGAGAAAAGCGATAATCCCGTCATGCCCTCGGCCCGCTTCGTTGATGTTGTCGGTCGTCGCGACGATGTCGTCACGGCCCATAGCCGCCTGTCCGATCTTGTCGTCTTTGCCGAAGCCGAAGATACAAGCGCTGGCGGTTCGAGCCTTGAAGCCGCCCTGATGAGTGCGGATCGTCCGGTGCTCATTGTTCCCAAAACGCGCAAGCCAACGATTGGCACACGTATCGCCATCGGCTGGGATCAGAGCCAGGAAGCCTCCATGGCGGTGACGGCGGCCGTACCCTTCCTTTCACATGCAACCCAGGTCACGATTTTCTGCATCGGCAATAGCGAACTCGACACCGGCCCCTGCGCCATGCTGTCGGATTATCTGGCCCTGCATGGCGTGAAACCGGAAATCCATCTCGTTGACGGCCAGGGCCGCCCCGATGGTGAGGTGCTGCTCGATCAGGCCGAAAAAATGTCGGCCGATCTGCTTGTCATGGGGGGCTATGGCCATAGTCGCCTGCGGCAATTCTTTCTCGGCGGCACAACCCAGCATGTGCGCTCGCACGCCACCATCCCCGTCTTGATGGCTCACTAAATCGGCACCGGTCCGACCGGAAAATGTTTTCTCTGAGCTGAAAAATTTGTGTCATTGCGAGCGAAGCAATCCACAACCATAAACAAGTAAGATTGGTCTGGGTTGCGTCGTCGCAAAGCGCCTCGCAATGACGATTTGATTCAGACGTAAGTTGCACCAGGAGGCAAATGCAATGACCCTTTATCGCGTACATCTGACCCTCGCCCGCACACAAGACCATCCGCAGGGGTCCAAGACCCATGGTTATGATCTTGTTGTCCCGCTCGATGCTTCTGGCAAGCTCGATCCGGAAGCCTGGAAGCTTCATGCCAGGGACTGCACTGTCCGGCGCTTCTGGGAAGGTGAAGATGACAAGCGCGGTCTTCTGCGTCACATCGGACGCGGCTGGGTCATTGATTACGACAAGACCACACGATCGGGCGACGAGCCGTTCTTCAAGCTCGATCGTCATGAAATCAAGACAGGTGAATATCTCTCACTGCTCGAAGAGGACGGCGAGATGATGACATTCCATATTGCCAGCGTGACGCCCTTCGCAGGCTGAGCGCGAAACCTAGGCCCGGCGGCGCATCAGCACATTGCCGGCTGAATAGCCCGCGCCGAAGCTGCATATCAGGGCCAGATCGCCTTCTTTGAGATCCTCATTGAACTGGCTGAAGGCAATGATCGATCCGGCAGAGCTTGTATTGGCATAAGTATTGAGGATGTTCGGCTGCTCTCCCGGCAAGGGATCGCGGCCGAGCACCTTGCGACCGATCATGTCATTCATGCCCTTATTGGCCTGGTGCAGCCACATGCGCTTGAGATCGGCCGGATCAAGCCCTTCATCCGCCATATGATCCGTGATCAGTTTGGCGACCATCGGCACGACTTCCTTGAAGACCTTGCGACCTTCCTGAACGAAGAGCTTGTCCTTGGCGCCGACACCTTCAGGCGTGGCGCGATTGAGGAATCCGAAATTGTTTCGGATATTGTTGGAAAACTTCGTCATCAGGCGGGTGCCGATGATTTCCCAGGCGCCCTTGGCTGTGCAGGTCTCTTCGCGCTCCAGAATGATGGCGGTGCAGACATCGCCAAAGATGAAGTGGCTGTCGCGGTCGCGGAAGTTGAGATGCCCCGAGCAGATTTCCGGATCGACAACAAGCACGCAATCAACACTGCCGGAGCGCAGCATGTCATAAGCCGTCTGAATGGCGAATGTGGCTGAGGAGCAGGCGACATTCATGTCAAAGCCAAAGCCCTCGATACCGAGCAGATCCTGCACCTCAACAGCGATCGCCGGATAGGCGCGTTCGAGGTTTGAACAGGCGACAAGCACGGCGTCAATGTCGGCGGGCGTCTTGTTGGCGCGGCGCATGGCCTTTTGGGCGGCATCAACCGCCATTTCGGCAAGTATGCCCGGCTCGTCATTGCTGCGCTGGCGCAAACGCGGGGCCATGATCCCGGGATCGAGAATGCCTTCCTTGTTCATCACGAAGCGTGATTCAATACCCGATGCCTTGGTGATGAAATCGGCACTGGAAGGGGCAAGCGCCTCCATCTCGCCACGCGCAATGGCGGCAGCATTCGTTTCATTGAAATGCGCGACATAGGTGTTGAAGGACTCGACGAGTTCTTCGTTGCTGATCGAATAGGGCGGTGTAAAAACGCCTGTTCCGCTGATGACGACTTTGCTCACATTCACACCTGATTTTTATGGCTGCGGGGTGGATGTCTCCGCTCCCGGACATGCGTCCTGAGGTTCCCGCGCGGCACTCCCGGACCGCGGCGCTAAGTTAGAACAGGCGCAATGATGTTTCCACTCCCTCGCTTGATGGATTACCGGGATGGTTGACGCGCCAGCTCCCCTTCATCCCCTTACGCGCGTGGAAATCACCACGTTGACGTTGGAAAAAGCTTAGGATTTGGGGAAAAAGCGCAGGATTTGGCGCTTTCCATGCTGAATGAGGCCGTAAGCCGATGCGGCATCCCCGCTGCGCCTGTCTTGTCGTCGCTACGCCGGGCGCAACGGACACCGGCACGCGGTGCTGTCACCGCGTCCCGATGGTCCGACGGGCCGCGAAGGTCTGACGGGTCCCCGAAGGTCTGACCGGTCAAAGGCGCAGGCCTTGAAGGCTCAGTTGAGCGAGGCAGAGGGGGCCGATGTCTCGACGGCAGTCTCGTTGCGCGAACGATTGGTCAGGCTATCAGTCTTGTTCTGTCCGGCCGACTGGATTTCGCCGCTGATCTGGCCACCCTGTTCAACCTTCAGCTCGCCATAAAGCACGACGCCGGTCACGCGACCACTCGCATTGATGGTCAGGCACTTCTTGACCGTCAGCGTACCGTCAAAACGGCCATTGATCTCGGCTTCGTCCACCGTCGCTTCGCCGCTGACATCGCCGCTTTCCGAAATCGTCAATGTGCCGCTTTCGATCGTGGCCTTCACATCGCCTTCAATCACCAGCGTGTCGCAGGACTGGATCCTGCCTTCCAGTTTCAGGCCGCGCCCGACATGCAGGTTGGCGGCGGGCATGGAAACAGGCGCGGTGCCCGGGGACTGAAATGTGCGCACGACAGGTTTCCTCGCTTCGTAAGAAGGTGTGATGGTTTTGCTCGGGGGGAGAAGGGGGAAATCATCCGCAGACGGATCAAGAAGGGACTTCTGCGGAAGGGGGGGCGTCATGGGACGCATTCTGGCAGGGACATCGTCGCCGTGGTCGACGCTGGCTTGCCCGTCGATTTCGGAAACACCCTTGGGGCGCTTGAACATATCGGCTTTCCCTCTGTTGAAGATGAGACACGGGAAGTTCTCAGGACATCATGGTCCGCATAAGCCGATAATGTGGCGGAAGATTGTTCCAGGAAATTAAAATAACTCAGCGCATTTTAGTTGCCGCGAGTTTGCCGCAAGCCCTGTGGCGCGGGCAACTTGTGATGTGATCATTTACAAGGCCAACCGCCTGACCGAAGGCATACACAATTGTCGGACCACAAAACTTGAATCCCTGTTTTTTCAAGGCGTTGGAGAGCGCAACGCTCATTCCGGTTTCGGCTGGAACCTCTCCCATATGGCCCCAATTGTTCTGCACGGGACGATGATCGACATGGCGCCAGATGAAATCGGAAAAGCCCTCGCCCTGTTCCATGATCTCAAGCCAGGCTTTGGCATTGCCGATACTGGCTTCGATTTTGCCCCGATGGCGAATGATGCCGGGATTTTGCAATAATTTTTCGATTTTTTTTGGCGTGTAACGCGCCATGCGCTCGGGATCAAACCCGTCAAATGCTTCGCGGAAGCTCTCCCGCTTGCGCAGAATGGTGATCCAGGAGAGGCCAGCCTGAAACCCGTCCAGGATCAGCTTTTCGAAAAGGGCGCGGTCATCATATTCCGGCACCCCCCATTCTTCATCGTGATAGGTGATGTAGAGTGGATCCTCGCCCGGCCAGGGGCATCGACCGGATACCTCACTCTTCGGCATCTTCCTCAATCCCTTCAAGCTCAAACCGGGCCCAATGCGGCTTGAGCGGCGTCAGGCTCGCATCGCCCGCTTCCAGCACCACATCATGCATGAGATCCAGACGGATCAGCGCCAGAACGTGATCGGTTTCACTGTCGGTCGAATAAATCATTCCGACTTCGCGACCGGCTGCTGTCACGGGCGTATGCGTCCTGGGTGTTGGCCCTTCCACGAGGCAAGGCAGCAATCGCTTGCGCACACTGCCGCGTCGTTTGGTGCGCGAGGTCACTTCCTGCCCGACAAAACAGCCTTTCTGGAAGTCGATGCCATTCAGGTCATCGAAATTCACTTCCAGCGGAAATGTGCGCTCCGGCTCAAAGTCAAATGGCGCCTCACCTACGCCAAGCGCAATCCGCATCCGGTCATACTCGCTTGCGGGAACATTTTCCGCACCACTCTGGCCGAGCGCCTTGTCATGGGCGGCAAGCGGCAGAAGGTGGCGATAGCCAAGTGTGATAACGCGCGGGTCAGCATAAGACATCGCCCCGGGAAGCGGCCCGGCCCCCTCACCCCATGTCACGAACAGCCGATACGCATCGCTGACATCAGCGATCTCGACCTTGGCGCGCAGCTTGTAGGTGGTCAGGCGCTTGACGAAGTCGCCCGCGCGCGCCCGTTCGCATTCCAGCAGCATGTCGCCTGCAGGGGACTCGGTCAGGAAAAAATCGAACAGGAATTTGCCTTGCGGCGTCAGCAGCGCCGAATAGACCGCCGCACCGGGCTTGGCCTCTTCGGCATTATTGGTGATAAGCCCTTGAAGAAAGTCCCGCGCCTCAGAGCCGCTGACCTTCACTACCCCACGCCTGTCGAGCGTCGAGGCCTTCAACTTGGTCATCTCGATAAGCCTTGCCTGTCACTTCATGTGGCCGTCCTTAAGATTTAGGCTTGGCGGGGATGTTCCGCAAGCATTGATCGGGCGAAATGCTTGGCAGGACCCGCGCGCCCACTTATAACCGGGGGCCCGGCTTGCGGCGGTTCCGCGACGGCAGACAGGCGACATGCGGATTCTCTTCATCACATCTAACCGGATCGGCGATGCCGTACTTTCAACCGGGCTCTATGCCGGGTTGCTGGCGCGCTATCCTGACGCTCAATTCTGGGTCGCCTGCGGGCCTTTGGCTGAGCCGATCTTTCGCCATGCCCCGCGCGCCATCGCTGTGCGTGGCCCGCATACGCAGGAAGAAGTTCTGGCCATTCACGGCGCAGGCTGGCGCGATGGCAATGCCATGCTCGATCTGACGGTTGACCGCGTTGAGGAAGCCGCGCGCGAGATTTTGGCTCACACCAAGGGATCGGCCATCGCCGAAGGGGTGACGACATGACGACCTATGATCTGATCTTTCGCGGCGGCACGCTCGTCAATCAGGATGGCACCGGCAAGGCCGATGTCGGCGTGATTGGCGGTCGCATCGCCGCGATTGGCGATCTCTCACGCGCCAGCGCCGGGCAGGTCGTTGATGTCACGGGGCTGCATGTCCTGCCCGGTGTCATCGACAGTCAGGTGCATCTGCGCGAACCCGGCAATGAGCACAAGGAAGACCTGGAAACGGGCGGCAAGGCCGCCGCGCTCGGCGGCGTCACGGCGGTTTTCGAGATGCCGAATACCAGGCCACCGACGACAACACCCGAGGCGATTGCCGACAAGGTCGCGCGCGCGCGTCATCGCATGTATTGCGACTTTGCCTTTTACGGCGGCGCAACCACCGAGAATGTCGATCTGCTGGCAGAAATTGAACGCCAGCCCGGCTGCTGCGGCATCAAGGTTTTCATGGGCTCGTCCACCGGCACGCTGCTTGTCGAGAAGGATGAGGACGTGCTGCGCGTCTTGAACGCCATCAATCGTCGCGCCGCCTTTCATTCCGAAGATGAGTTCCGGCTGCGCGAGCGTCGTGAGCTTGCCGTTCTCGGCGATGTGCAGACCCATCCCGTCTGGCGTGATGCCGAGGCGGCGCTGATCTGCACCCAGCGCCTGTTGGGGCTGGCGCGAAAGGCAGGCAAGCGCATCCATGTGCTGCATATCTCAACGGCGGATGAGATTCCGCTGCTGGCCCGGCACAAGGACATCGCCACCGTCGAGGTCACACCACAGCATCTGACGCTTGCCGCGCCCGAATGCTATGACGAACTTGGCACCTATGCGCAGATGAACCCGCCCATCCGTTCCGCCGAACATCGCGCCGGACTCTGGGCTGGCGTCACTGACGGCATTGTCGATGTGCTTGGCTCCGACCATGCGCCCCATACGCGCGAAGAAAAGGATCAGCCTTATCCGAAGTCACCTTCCGGTATGCCCGGCGTGCAAACGCTTGTGCCGCTCATGCTCGATCATGTGAATGCGGGCCGACTGACGCTTGAACGCTTTGTCGATCTGGCCTGCCACGGCCCCAATCGCATTTTCGGTATGGCCCGCAAAGGCCGCATCGCGGTCGGTTATGATGCCGATTTGACGATCGTGGACATGAAGGCCAAGCGCATCATTCGCAATGAATGGATCGCCAGCAAATGCGGCTGGACGCCTTACGATGGCAAGCAGGTCACAGGCTGGCCCATCGGCACAGTGGTGCGCGGCGCCATCGCCATGTGGAACGATGAGTTGCAGGGCAAGGCGCAGGGCGAACCCGTCACCTTTGTCGAGTCATTGCCGCGGGCCTGACTTCAGGCTCAGTGCAGACTGGCCATGTAACCGGCATGGATGAGTTCGCTTGGCGCAATCACGCGGCGTCTGGCGACCCTGACCGAATGCAGCGGCCCCTCCAGATTGGCTTCCCAAAAGGCGAGGAACCTGCTCAGTGCCGGAAACTTCGGCTCAAGATCAAAGTCCTGCCAGACATAGGTTTGCAGAATGTCGCGATGGTCGGGCATCCGGTACAGGATTTCAGCCGTCACCAGACGGTAGCCCTCGATCATTTTCGCCAGTTCAGACACGTTCCTTTGCATGTGACGCCTCTCGACTGATTGACTCGCTGCCCTGCGGCTTCTGAAAAGGGTAAGCCTCCTTGACCCATTCGTCGAGAGAGTCATTCGCGTAAATGTCATTTTTTCTCATTTGTATCAGTAGGTTAGCACTCTTCCCCCGAGGTGAGTGCCAAACCGTTTTTCAT
This sequence comes from uncultured Alphaproteobacteria bacterium, assembly GCA_963696585.1. Taxonomy (GTDB): domain Bacteria; phylum Pseudomonadota; class Alphaproteobacteria; order Parvibaculales; family Parvibaculaceae; genus Parvibaculum. The sequence goes on along the minus strand of CAVOKW010000018.1, from coordinate 6,956 downwards.
GAAACAAGCCGATCCGTCCTTCGGCTTGACCCCATCGGCGATTTGGGTTCGGTTGTCGCGATAATAACAAGCCTCAGGAGCACGCCATGACCGCCACCTTCCGCGCCATTCGCCTCACAAAAACCGATCACGGCCCGGCCTGTGAACTGGTGAGTCTGGGTGAGGCCGATCTCATGGCGGGTGATGTCACGGTGGCGGTTGAATACAGCACCGTGAATTACAAGGACGGTCTGGCGATCACAGGCAAGGCACCGATTGCGCGCGTGTCACCGCTCATTCCCGGCATTGATTTTTCAGGCACGGTGGAAAGCTCGACCCATCCGAAGTTCAAGACAGGCGATCACGTCGTGCTCAACGGCTATGGGGTTGGCGAAGGTCATCATGGTGGTTACGCGCAAAAGGCGCGCGTCAAGGGCGACTGGCTGGTGAAGCGCCCGGCGGCGATTTCGTCATCCCGCGCCATGGCAATTGGCACAGCAGGCTACACAGCCATGCTCTGCGTCATGGCGCTCGAAAAAGGCGGCATTACACCTGACAGGGGCGATGTGCTGGTCACGGGCGCCGCAGGCGGCGTTGGCAGTGTCGCCATTGCGCTGCTCTCCAGGCTGGGCTACCGCGTCATCGCGTCAACAGGACGCGCTGCCGAGGCTGACTATCTCAAGGGACTTGGCGCATCAGAGATCATTGACCGCAATGAGCTTTCAGCGCCGGGCCGCCCCCTCGGCAAGGAGCGCTGGGCAGGCGTCGTCGATGCTGTCGGCAGCCACACGCTCGCCAATGCGCTCGCCCAGACAAAATATGATGGCGCTGTTGCGGCTTGCGGTCTGGCCCAGGGCATGGATCTGCCAGCCTCGGTTGCGCCCTTCATCCTGCGCGGTGTCACGCTTTATGGCATCGACAGCGTGAATGCCTCCATGGCGCGCCGTGAAGAAGCCTGGAGCCGACTCGCGCGCGATCTCGATTGGGCCAAACTCGATGCCATGACCACCAGGGCCGCATTGAAAGATGTGCCCGCTTTGGCCGAAGATGTGATTGCCGGAAAAATCAGGGGCCGCGTCGTCATCGACGTGAATGCCTGAATGACAAAGGCGGCATGGATGTGGACAAGCTGTCTCGCCCCGACGGGTCGGAAAGACGAAGAAGGCTTTTATCGCCCTGGCGAGGGCGCGTGTTCCGGCAATCCGGGGTCGCGCACCCGCATTGAGTGCGCCTTGCTGATGACCGAGCCCCCCGGCATTGATGCCGATGAGCTTACTGACAAAGGCCATATCAACCAATCTGCCGCACTTGCCTATCGGGCCACACTGGTGGAAAAGCTCTATGCGGATCCGCCCGGCAATGATGTCGTCGTGGTCTGAACGACAGGATGGCTTGAGTTATGTTTGATATCGGTCTCGTGGCAAATGGCGTTGCCATTGGCATGGCAGTTGCCGCACCCATCGGGCCGGTCAATCTGATTGTCATCCGGCGCACGTTGCGTCGTGGCGCGGTCACGGGATTTCTCTCCGGCACGGGTGCCGCCGTGGGCGATGGCGTGTTTTCGGCCATTGCGGGCTTTGGTCTGACGGCGGCCATGGATTTTGTGCTGTCCTACCAGACAATATTGCAACTGATCGGCGGGTTTTTCCTGTTGGGCCTGGGCATTTCGACCTTCTTTGCGCATCCCCATCTGCAACAGGAAGATAACGAAACCATCAGCGGCGCGGCGCTGGCGCGCATTTTTGCCACGACCTTCATGCTGACCATCACCAACCCGGCGACCATGTTCGGTTTCATCGCCATTTTTGGGGGTGTGGCGGGACTTGCGGCCGGTGGCGGCGACTTTGGCCATGCGGCCACCATCGTTGCATCCGTCTTTGCCGGGTCGCTGCTCTGGTGGGCTTGCGTCTCGGGCTTTGTGAGCCTGTTTTGTCACCGCATGACCGATCATTTGCTCGAAATCGTCAATCACGTCTCGGGCGGGCTGATCATAACTTTTGGTCTGGTGGTCCTGCTCCGCGTCATCTGGCGATTTTTTGCTTCATAAAGTCTGCGGATAAACCGACAATAGCCTCAACAAAAACAAGAGGCGCGACCATGACATCCTCATCGACCCCCAGAATGAATGGTGCTGAATCCCTCGTTCGCACGCTTGTCGCGAGCGGCGTCGAGGTCTGCTTCACCAATCCCGGTACCTCCGAAATGCATTTCGTCGCTGCCCTCGACAAGGTCGCGGGCATGCGCGCCATTCTCGGTCTGTTTGAAGGGGCGGTCACGGGCATGGCCGATGGTTATGGCCGCGTGGCTGGCAAGCCCGCTTCCACGCTGTTGCATCTCGGGCCGGGCCTCGCCAATGGTCTGGCCAATTTGCACAATGCGCGCCGCGCCTCGACGCCGCTGGTCAACATTGTCGGCGATCATGCCACCTATCACGCGCAATATGATGCGCCGCTGGCCTCCGACATTGCCAGTTTCGCGCGCCCTGTCTCGGGCTGGATCCATAGCTCCATGAGCGCCAAGACCGTCGCTGCGGATGGCGCGCGCGCCGTCGCCGCCGCCCGTCAGGCGCCCGGCCAGATCGCCACGCTCATCCTGCCCGCCGATACCGCCTGGAACGAAGCGGATGGTCCCGCATCCGCTCTGCCGGTCAGCGGTCCAGCGCCTGTTTCCTCGTCAGCCGTGGATATCGCCGCACAGGCCCTCAAATCGGGTCGCAAGGCAGCAATCCTCATTCGTGGTGAGGCGTTGCAGGCGCGCGGTCTTCGGGCCGCCGGACGCGTGGCCGCAGCAACGAGTGTCCGCCTCTTATGCGATACTTTTGCGCCGCGCCTCCAGCGCGGGGCAGGGCGCGTCAGCGTCGAGCGCATCCCCTATTTTGCCGAGCAGATTGTGGACTCGCTGAAAGATGTCGAAGAACTGATCCTCGTCGGCTCGAAGCCGCCCGTCTCATTCTTCGCTTATCCCGGCAAGCCGAGCTGGTGCTTGCCTGAAAGTGCCGCCATTCATTATCTCGCCCAGGCGCATGAAGATGGCGTGCAGGCGTTGGAAGCGCTGGCCGAAGCCCTGAACGCACCAAAGGATCCCGCTCATCTCGCCGATCTGAAAAAGCCCGATCTGCCAACAGGTGCGCTGGATCAATTCACCATCGGTCAGGTCATCGGTCACTATCTGCCCGAAGGCGCAATCATCTCGGATGAAGCCGCCACCAGCGGCATTGGCGCGGCTATTTACACGGCCAATGCGGCGCCCCACGACCATCTCGCCCTGACCGGCGGTTCCATCGGCATGGGTCTGCCCGTGGCGACGGGTGCGGCCGTGGCCTGTCCGGATCGCAAGGTCATTTGCCTGCATGGCGATGGTGGTGCCATGTACACGCTGCAAGCCTTGTGGACGCAGGCGCGTGAAAAGCTTGATGTGACGACGGTGATTTTCGCCAATCACTCCTATGCCATTCTCAACATCGAGCTGATGCGTGTCGGGGCCGAAAACCCCGGCCCCAAGGCGCTCTCGATGCTTGATCTGCGCAACCCGGAACTGAACTGGGTTCAACTGGCGCAAGGCATGGGCGTGGAAGCGACACGCGCGCAAACGCTTGATGAGTTCAAGGCGCAATTTGCCGACGCGATGAAGCAGCGCGGTCCCCGCCTCATTGAAGCGATGATCTGAGCGTGAAGCTCAGTTGACGATGCGATTGAGGGTGAACTCGCCCTGACGCACGCGATCGGGCAAGCCGTCGGCCATCTCTGCCACGGCTTCTTCGCCATAGGCTTCGACCATGTCGGAGAGGGCCGCAAAGATCGCGGTCGTCGCCAGAATGTCGGCATCCACGCCTTCAGCGAGCGCCTCATCCCAGGCATCGAGTATGTTTTGCAGGGCGACGCGGCGCTGCTCGGATTCCGTCAGATTGGCGGAATCCATGCTCTCATCGTCAAACGTTGAAAATGTCGTGTCGCCGGGAATGTCTTCGGCCATTACGCCCTCTGGATCGGTGCGAACAGCCGCACTCTTGAAGGAGAACCGCCGGGTCGCTGTCTTGTCGCTAGGAGGGAGAATGTGTCGCGCATCCGGCCCTTCTGTGCCCTTGTAGCACAAAGAGCGCCCGAGTCTCTGCTTTCGTGAAACAGAGGTTAATTTGCCACCAGTTTATGGGTGTCAAATTGTGACAAATATGCACCGGAATGGTTCTGATGCTCAGGGTGCCAAATTCTGACTGGCGAGTCTTCGGGCCAGAATTTGAGCTTCATCAAACAGTTGATTGGCTTCCTCGACCGCCTGAGGCGAGCAGCTTCTGTAGCGCCGCTCATAGTGATGATAGTAACTATTGAAATGCGAGATCATGACATCGCGCTGCGCCTTCTGATCCGGCAGATAACCCAGCATGTCGATCATCTTGTTGCGCCACATGGCGCCCTCATTGGGCGTGCAGATGCTGCGTAAATGGTGAACGGCGCCCAGTATCTCGGCCATGCGGACATAGCCCACATCATAGGCGGCGGCCCGGGCCGGGCAGGGGGCCGAAAGCGCGCACAAGATCAGGGCGGTCACGGCCCAGCCTGCGCCATTACGCGCATCTGCTGTGCCGAAACCGGACACGCCATGTGTCATCTCGTCCTCTGCCGTTCATCTTTGGCCAGATAAGCCCGGCCTGAGGACAGAGTTGCAGGAAACAGGCCTTACGCGCCCTCAGGCATATTTGCGCAGACGGGCAAGAACCTCTTCGGCTTCGGCCATGGTGTTTTCGACGATCTCTCTGGCACTCAGAATATTGTGAATGCCGCCCGCGCCCTGGCCCATGGCAAAGCAGCTGCGATCCCGCTCCAGGCCTTCAATCTGTCCGCCAATGCCACCCATGACATTGTTTTTGGTCGAAAGGATGGCCTGCTGCGGAAAGGGCTGAATATCCTGTGGACGCTTTTCCCAATCCTGCACGTAGGGATTGTTGAAAACGCGCATGGTCTTGCCGGAGTAGCAACGCGTGACAATGGTGTCCGTATCTTTGGCATCCACAATCACCTGACGATAGAGATCACCGGCATGCGCCTCCCTGGAGGCAATGAAGCGGGTGCCCATCCACACGCCCTGTGCGCCAAAGGCAAGCGCCGCCGCCAGACCGCGACCATCAATGATGGACCCCGCGGCAATGACCGGAATGGTTTTGACGGCATCGACAACCTGCGGAATAAGCGCCATGCCCGCCACTTTGCCCGTGTGCCCGCCGCCTTCTGTGCCTTGCGCAATCACACCATCGAGACCGGCTTTTTCGCCCGCCACCGCATGAGCGACAGTGCCGCAGACATTCATCACTTTCATACCGGCGGCATGGAGCTTGGCGAGAATGTTGTTGGGCACGCCCAGGCCCGAGATGAAGGCGGTGGCGCCTTCCTCGATCATGACATCAGCTGTTTTTTCAAGGGATTCTGGCACAGCGGCCAAAAGATCGACGCCAAAGGGCTTGTCGGTCAGGCCCTTCACCTTTTTCATCTGTTCGCGGATCTGCTCCGGTTGCAGCCCGGCCATGCCGAGCGTGCCAAAGCCGCCTGCCTCGGAAACGGCGGCGGCAAGTTCGGCATAGGAAACACCGCCCATACCAGCCAGCATGATGGGATATTTAATGCCCAGAAGATCACAAAGCGGGGTGCGAATGGTCATGGCGTCGAGCCTCCTTGAGGGGCCGCTTGGTTGCGGCCGACTATTTAGTTCGTTAACCTAACTAAATATCACGGATCGCTGCGGGTCAAGGCCGACCAATGTCCTCCACCAGGGCCTCGACGAGATCCGCTGAGGTGCTGGCGCGGTGCTGATCGAGAATATAGGCAAGCTCGCAAAAGGCATCGAGCATCGCCTCGCTATTGCCCTTGTCGAGCAGCGAGGGCAGGAACGTGGCAAGCGCCTGCTCAAAACGGCGATGTTTTTCAAGCCCTTTCTCGGTCACGCTCAGCTTGACGCTGCGCCCGTCGCTCTGATCGGGGGTGCGTTCGATCAGCCCGCGCTTTTCCATGTCCGCAATCAGCCCCGAAGCTGTCGGCTTGCGGATGGAGGCCTGTACGGCCAATTCGCCCGCCCGCTTGGGTCCACGCTTCAGGAAAAGCAAAAAACGATATTGAGGGATCGTGATGTCGTGTTCGCGAGCGACAATTTCAAAATCGCGAAACAGCACGACGACTGTGCGCGCCATGAGGATGAGGCGGCGATCTGGGGACGCGGTATCCGACTCGTCCATGCACAACTCCGGTCAGAGGCAGAGGCCCGAGTCGGACCTCTGCTACTGACCATAATGCAATTTGTCAGAATATCGAATAAGCCCCGTCGATCACGAATGTGTCACCGGAGTGATAAGATGAAGCCGATGAAGTCAGATAGACGGCCACACCGCCAAAATCTTCCGGTTGGCCCCAGCGCCGCGCCGGCACACGCGGAATGACCTTCTCGGCAAAGGCGGGCGCGGCTTGTGCGCCGGCTGTCATGTCGGTGGCAATCCAGCCCGGCAAAATCGCGTTGGCACGCACGCCATAGCGGGCGAACTCGACCGCCGTGCTCTTGACCATCGAAATGACGGCGCCTTTGGTGGCGGCATAGGCCTGATTGCGCGCCGCACCTTCAATGGCGGCAAGGCTTGCCACGCCGACAATCGAACCGCCGGCCTTGTCACCCGCCTTGGAACGCTCAACCATGTGCCGGGCAGCCTCACGCATTGTCCAGAATACGCCATCGAGATTGACGGCAAGCGTCTTGCGATAAATCTCCGTCGTGATGTCGAGGAAGGATGGCGCCCCAAAGCCGACGCCGGCATTGGCAAACACGCTGTCAATGCGGCCCATTTCCCTGGCCGTGGCAAGCATGCCCTCCACGACTTCTTCTTCCTTCGAAACGTCCACGCGCCGCGTCAGCACTTTCACGCCATGGGCGCGCAGCTTCTCGGCAGCCTTGGCATTCTTCTCTTCATTCGTGCCAGCAAGACCAACTGAACCAGGAACAGG
>CAVOKW010000017.1:0-21379 GCA_963696585.1 uncultured Alphaproteobacteria bacterium | reverse complement strand
ACACCGGCGGCTCAGCGAGGGGCTCGGGATCTGCGTGGTATCTGCCGACCTGGCGTGACGAGAATCGGTCGCCAAACGGCTGACGCGGGTTCTTGGCACCTCGGCCTACGTGCCGGATCTGCTGATGCGGGCACCCGAAGTGATCCAGCTGTACGCCGACGGCCCCAGCGGCCCCAAATTGCTTGAGGCGGACCCGGATACGGTGGGGCGCGCGCTGGTCGCGGCGGCGGGTCGGCATCAGGACCCGGCGCGGGCGATCGCCGCGGCACGGACGTTGCGCCGTCATGAACTGGCCCGCATCGCCTCCGCAGACCTGCTGGGCATGCTCGAGGTGACCGATGTGTGCCGGGCTCGACCTCGATCTGGGTGGCGGTGCTGCAGGCCGCCCTCGAGGTGGTGATCCGCGACATGACTCCCGCTGGTGGTCCGCCTGCGCGTATTGCGGTGATCGGGATGGGCCGCCTCGGCGGCGGCGAGCTCGGCTACGGGTCGGACGCCGATGTGATGTTCGTCTGTGAGCCTTCTGAAGGAGTCGATGAAGCCGTCGCGATGAAGTGGTCAGCGACGGTCGCCGAAAGCAATACGTACATGCCCCTGCATGCCTGATGCCGTTGCGTCGTCGGCATCACCCTTTTCGACGTCTTTTGATCCCTCATCATCTGCAAGCGCCTTATCATATTGTGCATAGATGGTGGCGGAGGTGACCGCTTCATTGCCCTTGAAGTCATAAGCAATTTTTACGTCAGACAGGGCTTCCTTGGCGCGCCAGAAACTGTCTGCCACGACGGCGACGGCCCCCGGGAGCTGGATGACCTTTTTGACGCCACGGCGCGCGAGCGCCGCTGTGCCATCAAAACTTGTCACGTCACCGCCAAAGACGGGGCAAGGGGCGACAGCAGCATAAAGCATGCCCGGCAGGCGGGCATCGATGCCGAACTGCGCTGTGCCATCGACTTTTGAGGGAATGTCAAAGCGCTGGATGGGCTGACCAACGATCTTATGGTCAGCTTTTGACTTGAGTGTTGGCGAGGATGGCGCGCTTTCAAGCGCCGCCAAGGCAGCCATAGCGCCAAAGGTCGAAGATTTGCCGCTCGCCGCATGTATCAGCATGCTATTTTCGGCAACAACCTCACTGGCGGGCACATTCCAGCTTTTTGCGGCTGCACGCACCAGCATGTCGCGCGCAGCGGCGCCTGCGACACGCATGCCGAGCTGACCGGTATAGCGCACCGATGACGAACCACCCGTGATTTGCATATGCATGAAATCGGCGGCCGTTCGCCCAACCAGCGGCAAGAGGCCGGGGAAAAGATTCGGGAAGCCCATTTCATTGCCGAGGAAGCCTTCCGCCAGCGCATCATTCTTGAAGATTTGCTGAGCCGGTGCCTGTTCCATGCGCACCAGCGACCAGTCGGCATCCATTTCGTCAGCCGCCATCATGGGCAGCGATGTATGGACGCCTTGTCCCATTTCCGAGTGAGGGACATAGACAGTCAGCACATTGTCGGGCGAGAGCTTGAGCCAGGTGCCAAGCGTCACCTCGCCCTCGCCTGTCGCGAGCGCTTGCTGCACCTTGCCCTGCTTGCTGCCGCCGAGTGTTGCATAACCCAGAACCAGGCCGCCTCCGACGACACCGCCGGCAATGAGGAACTGACGGCGTGTCGGCTTTTTGATTTCGAATGCCATTGTTTTACTCCCTCAGGCTGTGGTGACGGCGTGGATCGCCGCACGGATGCGCGGATAGGTGCCACAACGGCAGATATTGGTGATGGCGGCATCAATGTCGGCATCACCTGGCTTGGGGTTTTCCTTGAGCAATGCCGAGACCGCCATCAGCATGCCAGACTGGCAATAACCACATTGCGGCACTTGTTGGGTGATCCATTCGGCCTGAAGGGCCGATAGGCCCTCAGCGGCCCCGGAGGCGGCGGCAAGACCTTCAATCGTCGTAATCTGTGCACCATCTACAGCGGCGAGCGGGGTGACGCAGGATCGCACGGCCAAGCCATTCACATGTACCGTGCAGGCGCCGCAGGCGGCCACGCCGCAACCAAACTTTGTCCCGGTGAGACCCAGCTCATCGCGCAAGGCCCAAAGCAGGGGCATCTCCGGCTCCACATCAAGCGACTGTGTGGTGCCGTTCACTTTGAGGGTGATGGCCATGAAATCCTCCCGAAAATTGGCATGGTTCCGCGCCTTTCGGCGTCCAACTGACCGCTTTTACCATTTCGGTCATCTCTTGGCTAGGAGGATCATATAAAGGCTGCGCGTTATCGGCAGATCGGCCTCATTCGCCGACAAGGCTTGGAGAAACCGGCATGGCTTCCGGTCTGGCAATCGGCGGCGCGGCGCGAACCGGCAAATGACACGTCACGCGCGTGCCGACATCAGGTGTTGACTCAAGCGTGATCCAGCCGCCATGCAGTTCAACAAATGAACGCACGAGCGAGAGGCCGAGGCCAGCTCCACGCCGACCCTCGCCCGAGGCGCGGGCTTCGAACCTGTCAAAGACGGTTGCCTGATATTCCGGTTTGATACCATCGCCCGTATCCGCCACATAAAGCTCAACCGAGTGGCCATGGCGTGTTGCGCCGATGGTGATGGTGTCGCCGGGACTGGTGAAGGCAAGCGAGTTCGACAAGAGATTGATCATGATCTGCTTGATACGCTTTTCATCAGCCCGCAATGTGCCGATGCCGGGCGGGCAATCGACTTTCAGCACAACGCGATTTTTCTGCGCCGGGCGCTGCGCAAATTCTTCCGCCGCATAAAGGACTTCCGAGATCTCGACGTCGGAAAGATCAAGCGTCATGGCGCCTGCTTCGATCACGGCCAGATCAAGAATGTCGTTCACGACATCAAGCAGCGTTTCGGATGATTCCAGAATGCCGAGCATGTATTCATGCTGACGCGCATTCAGCTCGCCAAACATTTCCGCTTCGAGAATTTCGCCAAAGCCGATGATGTTGGTGAGCGGTGTGCGCAGCTGATAGGAAACATGCCCGATAAATTCGGATTTGAGCCTGTCAGCCGTTTCGAGCGCGTCATTGCGATCCCGCAGGGCAAGCTCCATGCGTGTCGTGTCGGTTACATCAACGTAAGTCAGGAGCGTGGCGCCATCGGGCAGCGGAACAATGGCATAATCAATGACGGATTCATCCGGCCGTGTCAGGCGACCGGTCTGCTGCTGGCGGACGCCCGTTGCCGCGACAATGCGGCCCTTGAGTGCTTCCCACTCGCTTTCATCGGCATATAGGCCGCGACAGGCGGCAATGACATCGTTGATATGCGGCGCATCGGCCAGCTGTGCATCGCCTAGCGCCCAAATTCGCGCATAGGCAGGGTTATAGAGTTTGAGGCGGCCATCCGACCCAAACACGGCAACGCCTTCATATAGGTGATCGATGGTTTCACGCTGAACGCGTTCAAGCTGATTGTAGGAGCTTTCGAGCTTCAACTGCTCGGTGACATTCTCATAGAGATAGATGACGCCGCCAAAGGGATGCGCCTGTGCCAGCAGTTTTACGGTGCGGCCGTCCGGCAAATACCAATATTCCTCGACCGGTTCAGTCGACGTGTAAATTTCCATGCGCGTCTGTTTCCACGCCTGGAAATTGGACTGTTCCGGCAGGCGGCGGCGGGCGCGCAATTCGTCAAGGATTTCGCCATCTGCCGGGCCGGTATCAAGCCATGACGGCTCCAGACCCCAAAGCGTTTCAAAGGCGCGGTTGCGAAAGGCAAGGCGCTTGTCTGGTCCACAAATGGCAACGGCTGCGGTCACGCGGTCCAAGGTTGCCGCATGACTTTCAATGTGGCGGCGCAATTCCATTTCAGCATTGTCGAGCGCCGAGACATCGACTGCGATGCCTGCAAAACCATTTGAGAGACGCTGCTCCGACACTTCAATGGCGCGTCGTTCGCCTGCCATGATGGCGTGGCTGCGTTCGCTGGCGCGCGGCTTGTCGTAAAGCGCACGGCGCAAGGTTGCGAGCGTGTCCTCGCCGAGCATTTCGAGCCCTGCTGCGACGGCTGCTTCAGGGGACGCGGCTTCAACCGCTTCTGCATAGGCCTTGTTGACCCAGATCAGCTTGCCCTGTTCATTGCGGCGCCAGGCCGGAAAGGGCGCCGTCATGACATGTTCTTCAAAACGCTCGCGCGCCGCTTCCGCCTGACGCAATTTGTCCTTCAGGCGTGATACTTCTGCGCGCTCACCCGTCACATCACGCAGCCACAAAACGGCGAGCGCTCCGGCCGGTCGGCCCTCGGCCTCGAAGGTGCGGCCATCCATGGATTGCACATGCAGTGAGAAACGGGCGCCACGTGTGCGCAAGCGCTGAACAGCCGTGTTGAGACTGCCCGCATTTTCAGGTTCGAGGCGTGAGAGCAGATAGGCAAAATCGAGATCACCCGAGGCCGGATCCACCAGCGTTGCCGTGGAACCGACAATGCGCGGGCGGGATTGAAAGGTGCCCGGTGCGGCGCGCAGCGATTCAGGTGTCCAGATGAAGACGGCGTCGGGTTCGGCGGCGAGTATTGATTCAGCCGTATCGAGGCGGGCTTCAAGATTGGTCAGGATTTCTTCGCGTTCGAGCGCGACGCGGCGTCCATAGCGGGCGGCGCGGAACCCGGAAAAGGCGGTGAGCAGGCTGACAAGCGCGATGCCGGCCGAAATGCCGACAATCGTCAGAACGTCATTATTGGCGGCGGCGGCACCGGGCATGCCAAGCGCCATCAGAAGATCGACAACGCTGCCGGGAATCTCGCCAGCTTGCGCCGCCGCCGGGAGCAGAGGCAATGCAAGACCCATCGCGCCAGTCAATTTGCGCGATGTTCCCCGTTTCGCCATGTGATGCTTCAGCTGCATCCAGCAGTCCCCTTTTGCGTCTCATGCGCGCTGTCAGCCCGCACGCATCGGCGCAGGGGTGGCCCAAAGGCAACATCCCCGAACAGGCAAATCAGTTTGCCCGCAGGATAGTACACCATCGGTTAATGCGGCGCGAAACCCGCAATCGCCTGACTGAGGGGACCAGACCCGCCCGGACCGCCATTCGCGGTCCGGGCAAGGGGCATACCATCAGTAACGGTAGGTTTCCGGCTTGAAGGGGCCTTCCAGCGTGACGCCGATATAGGCAGCCTGCTTGTCGGTCAGCTTTTGCAGTTTCACGCCGATCTTTTCCAGATGCAGCATGGCAACCTTTTCGTCGAGCTTCTTGGGCAGGGTATAGACGCCGATCGGGTACTGGCCGGGCTTTGTGAAAAGCTCGATCTGGGCCAGGGTTTGGTTGGTGAAAGAGGCTGACATGACGAAGCTCGGATGGCCGGTGCCGCAGCCGAGATTGACGAGGCGGCCTTCGGCGAGAAGGATGATGCGCTTGCCGTCTGAGAACTCGATTTCGTCGACCTGCGGCTTCACATTGTGCCACTTCAGGTTGCGCAGGGCATTGATCTGGATTTCGCTGTCGAAGTGACCAATGTTGCAGACGATGGCGCGATGCTTCATGGCGCGCATGTGATCGACGGTGATGACATCGACATTGCCGGTGGTGGTGACGAAAATATCGCCACGCGGTGCGGCTTCTTCCATGGTCGTGACTTCATAGCCTTCCATGGCGGCCTGAAGGGCGCAGATCGGATCAATTTCAGTGACGATCACACGGCAACCCGCCTGACGCAGGCTTGCGGCCGAACCCTTGCCGACGTCGCCAAAGCCTGCAACGACGCCAACCTTGCCCGACATCATGACATCGGTCGCCCGACGAATGCCATCGACAAGCGATTCACGGCAGCCATAGAGATTGTCGAACTTCGACTTGGTGACACTGTCATTGACGTTGATTGCAGGCCAGAGAAGCTGGCCCTTTTTCTGCATTTCATAAAGACGATGCACGCCCGTCGTGGTTTCTTCCGTCACGCCCTTGATGGACTTGGCGATTGCCGAATAAAAACCGGGCTTGTGCTTCAGGCGACGCTTGATTGCCGCGAAGAGAACTTCTTCTTCCTCATTGCCCGCTGTTTCGAGGAAGGCGACATCGCCTTCTTCGGCGCGCTTGCCGAGATGAATGAGCAGCGTTGCGTCGCCGCCATCATCAAGGATCATGTTCGGCGCGCCGCCATCGGCCCATTCAAAAATGCGGTGAGTATATTCCCAATATTCCTCAAGCGTTTCACCCTTGATGGCGAAAACCGGAATACCGCGTGCGGCGATGGCAGCGGCTGCATGGTCCTGGGTTGAATAGATGTTGCACGAGGCCCAGCGGATATCGGCGCCAAGTTCAGCCAGCGTCTCGATGAGCACAGCCGTCTGAATGGTCATGTGCAGCGAGCCGGCAATGCGCGCGCCCTTCAAGGGCTTGGCTGTGCCAAACTCTTCGCGCGTCGCCATGAGGCCCGGCATCTCGGTTTCGGCGATGTCGATTTCCTTGCGACCCCAATCGGCCAGATTGATGTCTTTGACGAGATAATCATTGCTCATGGCCCGAGGCTCCTTGGCTGGACGGTCGCCAGACCAAGCCCATGGGTATGCCCCGGCAGGCAGCGCTGACCATCATTTCAATGGCGGGCGTTATAACAAGGCAGGAAGGGAACGGCAAGAAGATATAAAGAAATGTTTATATGTTTGTTTGGCGTGGCCTAATCGCGCTCACCAAAACCATCGGCAACCAGAGCGGCGAGCGCCTCCACTGCCGCCTCGGCCTGCGGTCCGCTCGCAGCAACCTCAATGCAGCAACCGGGCGCCGCCGCCAGCATCATGAGACCCATGATCGAGGTGCCCGGTACGGACTGGCCTTCACGGGAGACCGTGATGTCGGCCTCGAACTGTTCGGCGCATTGCACGAATTTGGCCGATGCGCGGGCATGAAGACCGCGCGTATTGACGATTTCGAGGCGACGAACGACGGCAGGCCGCAGTTTATCGGGTTCGGCTGACATTCATCAGGCCCCGTCGCCCGCGAGTACGCGACTGGCAATGGAGATGTATTTGCGGCCTGATTCCTGCGCAAGATCAACGGCCGCGCCGAGCTTCGTGTCATCGCGCACGCTGGCCAGCTTGATGAGCATCGGCAGATTGACGCCTGCGATCACTTCCACGCGGGCCTTGTCCATAACCGATATTGCGAGATTGGACGGCGTGCCGCCAAACATATCCGTCAACAGAATGACGCCATCGCCAGAATCGGACGCGGCGACAGCTTCCAGAATATCCTTCCGGCGCTGTTCCATGTCGTCGTCTGGCCCTATGCAAATAGAGGCGACCTGCTTTTGCGGTCCAACAACATGTTCCATTGCCGCGACGAACTGACTGGCCAACTGGCCATGCGTCACGAGTACGAGTCCGATCATTCAAAGCCCTCTTTGCCGCTTTCCATCATCCATGTGACGGAAGGCTGGCGACACGCCCCCGCGGGAGGGCGTATCGTGACCTCATTTTCGTAAAAATGACAAGCGTTGCAGCGCAACATTTTTGGGCTATCAGTGTCCACCAATGCGGCCATCATCGCCGGGAAAGCCATAATCGGGGATAAAATCGAGCGCCAGAGCCAGCTTTTGCGCAGCCGTGCCCTCAAAAGCATGAAGCTTCAGGACAGGCAAAGGCATGCCCAATATTTCGTCATAATGCCGCTCTGCAATACGCGATACCGACTCGCGGGACACGAGATCGACAATCAATACCAGTTCGGCCCGGCTCACGACCGGCATATGAATGAGGCCCAGTCCCCGGATTTCAAGAAGTCCGGCCAGGATGGCGGGGGCGCTGGCGACAAGTTTTGGCCCCTCCCGCATGACCTTGACCTGATCATCAGCGACGAGACGCGCCGCGCCGGTGGCGTCGCTGCTCAGGAAACGCCAAGCCAGATCCGATTTCCCCGCACCAGACGGACCGCGCAACACAACAGCCCGACCGCCCAGTGCGAGGCAGGTGCCGTGCAGGGTGATGGATGTCGATGTGCCATGCGGCGACGCCATGAGGTCACACTGTCCTGACCACTGGCAACTCCACGACAAAGCGGGCGCCGCGAATAACGGGCGGGGTCACACTTGTATCGAGATCATTGCCGGCGGTGATTTTGCCGAGATGGGCCTCAACAATCTGGCGCGAGATCGCGAGCCCCAGGCCTGAATGTTTGCCAAAACTGTCGGGGCGGTCGGTATGAAACCGGTCAAAGATGCGCTCAAAATTTTCTGGCGCGATGCCGGAACCCTGATCGATGACTTCGATGACAATATTTCCGTTTTCCTGATGGGCGATGACTTTGACGATGCCCTCGGGCGGGCTGAAGGAGATCGCATTGTCGATCAGATTGCGAATGACCTGACCCAGACGCATATCAAATCCCTTGACGATCATGGCTTCGCGACCACGGGCGCCGGGCTCGATGGTGAGCTTGACGCGCACTGAATCCGTGACGCCGGTTTCGTTGAACAGATCGCAGACTGTCTCCAGCAGGGTCGCGATATTCACGGTATCCATTTCTTCACGTGACAATTCGGCGTCCAGTCGCGAGGCATTTGAAATGTCACTGATAAGGCGATCAATGCGCTTCACATCGTCCTGGATGATTTCCATCAAACGATCTTTTGATTTGTCATCCTTGGCATAACGGAATGTCTCGATGGCGCTGCGCAACGAGGTCAGGGGATTTTTCAGTTCATGGGCGACATCGGCGGCAAAACTTTCAATCGCATCGATGCGGTTATAAAGCGCATTGGTCATGTCGCGCAGGGCACCTGACAATTCACCGATCTCGTCGCGGCGTTCGGTGAAGTCAGGAATTTGCATACGGCCCTGTTTGCCACGGCGCACGATCTCGGCGGCTTCGGCAAGACGACGGACCGGCTCAGCAATTGTGCCCGCGAGAAGTACCGAGAGCAGGATCGTGACCCCGAGCGCGACGAAAAAAACCTGAACGATGGCCCATCGTTCAGCGCGCACAATCGAGTCGATGTCACCGCCTTTGGTGGATAGCATCAAGGCGCCAAGCACGGCGCGGTAGCGCTGGATCGGAACGGCGACCGAGACAATCAACTCGCCGCGATCATTGATGCGTTCCTGACTGGATGGCAGACCGGAAAGCGCTGCCTTGACTTCATCATAAATGGTGCCGTTCTGACTGCCTGCGTCGCGGAAGCGTTCGAGATTCTGCCCCGGCAACAAGCGCGACAGCCAATCGAGGATGCGGGTGCCTATGCCCCGCTCATCGGCATCTTCCGGCGGGGGAAGTTCAAATGCGATGATCTGGCCTGACGCTGTGAGGCGGCGCGAATCCAGAATGAGCCAGCCGTCTTTGTCGTAGAGGCGGGCGCGTGTCTGCGTAGGTACAACGAGGCGGCGCAAGATTGGCGCGGCATTTTCCGGAATGATCGGGAGAATGAGTTCAGGCTTTTGCCGCGCGTCCGAGCCATCTCCTTCCGGCGGAAGGGGGACGGCAAATCGACCGCCCGAAAGCGGGTCGATAACATCTGAATCGGAACTGGTCGTCGCGCTTTGCGCAATCGCACCTGCGATGATTTCGGCCTGGGTCAAAAGGCTCTGGCGGCGCGCATCAATCAGGCCTTCTCGAAACTGGTTGAGATAGAGAATGCCGCCAACGAGAACGAACAGCCCCACGACATTGAAGACAACAATGCGGCGTGTGAGGCTGGAGAAGCGTCCGCGCGAGAGAAGGTTGCGCCCCATCGCCAGGAATGCCGATATGCGCCCCCGCCAACTGCTGGGGTCAAGTGGTCTTGTCAGCTGTCGCAGATCGGCGGCATTGTCCCTTGCGCGCATCGCTTCGCGCGCACGACGCTGTGCCGTTTCCTCATCGATCAGACTTGTCATGCGCGCGTGCAGACCTTTCAGAGGACCGGCAATGCGGCTTGAGGACGATCATGCTTCCCGATAGCGATAGCCCACGCCGTAAAGCGTTTCGATGGCATCGAAGTCATCATCAACTTCCTTGAACTTCTTGCGCAACCTTTTGATATGGCTGTCGATGGTGCGATCATCGACATAAACCTGATCGTCATAGGCCGCATCCATCAACGCATCGCGGCTTTTGACATAGCCAGGCCGCTGGGCGAGCGCATGCAGGATGAGAAATTCAGTCACGGTAAGGACGACCTGCTTGTTGTCCCAGGTACAGGAATGGCGTTCCGGGTCCAGACGCAAGGGACCGCGCTCCAGCACAGCCTGTTTTTCACCCGTCTCGGCAGGCGCCCCTTCAATCTTTGGCTGAACGCGGCGAAGCACGGCTTTGACACGCTCAACGAGCAGGCGCTGGGAAAAGGGTTTGCGAATATAATCATCAGCGCCCATTTTCAGACCGAAGAGCTCGTCGATCTCATCGTCCCTGGAGGTGAGGAAAATCACCGGCAGATCAGATTTCTGGCGCAGACGTCGCAGGAGTTCCATGCCATCCATGCGGGGCATCTTGATGTCAAAAACGGCCACATCCGGCGGATTGGTGGCCAGACCGGCCAGCGCTGCCGCACCGTCCGTATAGGTCTGGACGTGATAGCCTTCGGCCTCCAGCGCCATGCTCACAGAGGTGAGAATGTTGCGGTCGTCATCTACCAGCGCAATGGTCGGCATATGGGCTCGCCCTTTCTGGCTCATCTCTATTGCTGTCTGGGTCATGGCACGCCCCTTTATCCTCTTGGCTCTGCTTGCGGCTTCATGCTGCGGCTGAGTGAGAATTAAGAGGGCTTTGGGCCCAAATTGTGGCGGCATTATAGGGACTTGAGGGCATTGACGCTACGCACAAGAAGGGCCTGCTCACGATCTGTCTGATCGTGCCACAGCTGAGGCGCGACTGCACGCTGCGCGTCAAATGAACCATGCTCAAGGCATTTCCGCGCTTTATTTTCCCATCGGAAAATTGAACACGGGGCCGTGGCACCCCCCCGAGAAGAACGGCGACATGGCAAAAGCAATTTCGCCATGTCGCCAGAACGCCGCATCCCTTCATTCCGGTTTGCAAAGCAGTTGCACGTCCCTGGTGACAGAACTATGTTGGCGCCGATTTTCGGGCACCGCCCGGCCGCATATGAGGTGGACTTGCTTCATGCCCACCGGCTGGCCCCGCTTTTGCTTGAAGAAGCTGGCGGGCGTTACCGCAACAGGTTGTCAAAACCGAGTGAGATGCGGCTCCGGTCGCATATCGGGGACTGTGCCCCCTCGGGGAATTAGGAGCGAGACGTGAAACAGACCGGCCCACATATCAGCAAACACGGCGTTGCCGTGAGCGGTTTCAAAAATCTGGCCGCGGCGCATTGGAACTGTCGTCCTGCCGCGCTTTATGAAGAAGCCATTCGCCGGGGTGAGGGCCATGTCGCAGCGAACGGTCCCTTCGTGGTCAAGACCGGCGTGCATACGGGCCGCTCGGCGAAAGACAAATTCATTGTCCGCGATGCCAATACCGAAAACACCGTCTGGTGGGACAATAACAAGGGCATGACCCGCGAAGCCTTTGATCTTCTCCATCAGGACATGCTCAAACATGCCGAAGGCAAGGAACTCTTCATTCAGGATCTCTTTGGTGGCGCCGACAAGACCCATCGTCTGGCGACACGCATCTACTCCGAATATGCCTGGCACTCGCTGTTCATCCAGAACCTGCTGATCGAGCCAACCGCGCAAGAACTTGCCGATTTCCTTCCTGAATTCACCATCATCGACCTGCCAAGCTTTGAAGCCGATCCGGCACGCTATGGCGTTCGCACCTCGACCGTCATCGCCTGCGATTTCATCCAGCGCATCGTGCTGATCGCCAACACCTCCTATGCCGGCGAAATCAAGAAGTCGGTCTTCTCGATGCTGAACTATGAATTGCCGCCCAAGCGCGTGATGCCGATGCATTGCTCGGCCAATATAGGCCCCAAGGGCGACACGGCGATTTTCTTCGGCCTTTCCGGCACTGGCAAGACAACGCTCTCGGCCGATGCCTCGCGCACGCTGATTGGCGACGATGAACATGGCTGGTCGGAAAACGGCGTCTTCAATTTTGAAGGCGGCTGCTATGCCAAGATGATCAAACTCTCGGCTGAAGCCGAACCGGAAATCTATGCTGTCACCAAGCGCTTCGGCACCGTGCTTGAAAATGTGGTGATGGATGAGGCCACGCGCGAGCTTGATCTCGACAGCGCGGCGCTCGCCGAAAACAGCCGCGGCGCCTATCCGCTCTCCTTCATTCCGAATGCGAGCGAGACAGGCACGGGCGGCCACCCGAAGAACATCATCATGCTGACCGCTGACGCCTTTGGTGTTCTGCCACCCATCTCCAAGCTCACACCGAGCCAGGCGATGTATCATTTCCTGTCGGGCTATACGGCCAAGGTCGCGGGTACAGAAAAAGGCGTGACCGAACCTGAAGCCACTTTCTCGACCTGCTTTGGCGGCCCCTTCATGTCGCGCCACCCCACCGAATATGGCAATCTCCTGCGCGCGCTTATTGCCGAGCACAAGGTTGACTGCTGGCTCGTCAATACGGGCTGGACGGGCGGGGCTTATGGCGTTGGCTCGCGCATGCCGATCAAGGCGACACGCGCCCTGCTCGCCGCCGCGCTTGACGGGTCGCTTTCCAGGGTTGAGTTCCGCACCGATGCCAATTTCGGCTTTGAAGTGCCGGTCGGCGTCCCTGGCGTCGACACGAAAATCCTCAACCCGCGCGACACATGGGCCGACAAGGCTGGCTATGACGCGCAGGCACAGAAAGTGGTGAAAATGTTCATCGAGAACTTCGCCAAATTCAATGCGCATGTGGACCCCGATGTGCGCGATGCCGCACCGGGCACGAAAAAGGCCGCCGAATAACTACCCGGCCAACCAGGACATGAAAGCCCGGAAGATGTCTTCCG
The DNA here is from genome assembly GCA_963696585.1 of uncultured Alphaproteobacteria bacterium. GTDB lineage: Bacteria > Pseudomonadota > Alphaproteobacteria > Parvibaculales > Parvibaculaceae > Parvibaculum. The sequence continues at coordinate 8,542 of CAVOKW010000017.1, read as the reverse complement.
GGCTTTTCTTTTGCGCGGGCGGGTCGCAGGATCATCGCAAGCAGGAACGCGGCATAACAAACGAGGCCGGGCATGAACGCGATCACCGCCTACACGCTGCCTCGTGCCACGGTCTATCCGCTGGATGGAGCCGGAAAACTGGCCGAAGCGCGGCAGCCTATTTGACTCACGGCCGTTCCGGACAATTCGGGCTGTCTGATGCAAACGTGACTTTCATCCCATGACCAGTGCCAGAATCCGCTCCACCACGGCACCACCGAGCCATGAGCCCAGCGGCAGCGCAAGATAGATGCTGAAGCGGAAGATGGTTGGCATGTCGAGGGGCCATTCACGCGCATGTTCCACGCGGGTTTCCAATGCCAACAGGGCGGCGAGTCGTGCGGCGGCGCGCTCGCCCACCTGACCCGGCATTTCAAATGCCGCCCGCGTCTCGACGATTTCACGCCGGAGCCTTGCGAGCTCCATCTTCTTCGCCCTATCGATCAAGCGATGAACACTCCACATGGGCCAGGCAAAAACGACCGTTGCACTCAGAATGAGTCCGCCTATCAGGGGGAGAAAGAGTTCCGTCGAGTTCTGTCCAAGCAGCAGCAGGAGCACGATGGTGCCGGTCACAAGCCAGGGCAATGCGCCGCGAAGCGCGATGCGACCGAAGCCATCGAGCTTGGATATGTCGAGCAGATCGATCGGCACGCGATGATCGAGGTCACTGAGAAAAACCGATGTGTCGGTTCGCAGAAAGGACAGGCTGCGAAAAATTTCGCCGAACAGGGCCGCTGTCGTCAGGAAGAACCAGGCTGAAGTCACTGTTGCCGTTTCGACGCTGACAGAATGACCGTTTGGTTTGTAAACCTGTGTGTAGAAGACCATGCCGGCGACGACGCCAACGACGCCAAACAGGAAGGCGCGTCGATTGGCGCGGCGCGTCGGTCCGCGCTCCAGACCATCGAGTCTTTCGGTTTTGATGGGGATCCCCAGGCGCACAAGTTCCCATGCATCTGCAAGATTTCCCGTCCGCGTGTACTGGCCAATGCTGAGAATGCTCCACCACAGCAACGCCATGCATAATGCCGTCCAGGCATCTGCGGAGAGTGTTGGGTCGCCGGCGCGCTCGACGACAACCGGAACATCGTTCCATGCAGCACAGAGAAGAAAGCTCACATAGACCAGGAACGCAAAGATCGCGCCGGTCCAGAAGAGATTGAGCGGCGATGCAAGGACGAGCCGCGTCTGCCAGCCGAAGGATCGGGCGTCAGGCTCTGGTGCTGTGCTCTCGTTCTTCGACTCAATGCTCATTTCGTTAATGCGCCTCGTCCCAATTATTGGCGGCGCGGGCATCGACTTCCAGCGGCACGGAAAGCATCAGGGCTGGCTCTGCCGCTTTCGACATGACGCGTGAGACGAGGTTGATCGTCGCGTCCGTTTCGCCATCTGGCGCTTCAAAGATCAATTCGTCATGCACCTGCAACAACATGCGGGCGGAGAGCTTGGCCGCCTTCAGGGCATCGGGCATGGCGATCATGGCGCGCCGGATGATGTCGGCCGCCGAGCCCTGAATGGGGGCATTGATGGCGGCGCGTTCCATGAAGCTGCGTTCGGCCTGAGAGGATGAATTGATCGAGGGCAGATGGATGCGGCGACCAAAAATCGTTTCGACATAGCCGTTCTTGTGCGCGCCCGCCCTGGTCTCATCCATGTAGGCGCGGATGCCGGGGAACCTGGCGAAATAGGCATCGATATAGGCGCCTGCTTCACCGCGCGAAATGCCGAGCTGATTGGCCAGACCAAAAGCCGAGATGCCATAAACGATGCCGAAATTGATGGCCTTGGCGCGGCGGCGCACGGCGGGGTCCATGCCTTCGACGGGCACACCGAATATCTCGCTTGCCGTCATGGCGTGAATATCAAGCCCCTGGGCAAAGGCTTTCTTGAGCGCGGGGATGTCGGCAATATGCGCGAGCAGGCGCAGTTCGATCTGGCTGTAATCTGCCGAGATGAGCTTGTTGCCCGGTTCGGCTATGAAGGCGGTTCTGATCTTTCGGCCATCTTCACTGCGCACCGGAATGTTCTGCAGATTGGGATCGGAGGAAGCCAGACGCCCGGTCGAGGTGGCGGCAAGCGCATAGGATGTGTGCACGCGGCCTGTTTGCGGATTGATGTAGCCCGGCAAGGCGTCTGTGTAGGTGCTTTTGAGCTTGGATAGCCCGCGCCAGTCCAGTACGCGTTGGGGCAGGTCGTGACCTTGCGCGGCAAGCGTTTCGAGCGTGTCGGCATCCGTTGACCAGGCGCCTGTCTTGGTTTTCTTGCCGCCGTCAAGGCTCATCCTGTCAAAGAGGATTTCGCCAAGCTGCTTGGGCGACGCAATATTGAAACGCTCACCCGCCAGCTCATAAATCTCGTCTTCATATTGCGCCATTTTCTGCGCGAAATCGGCGGAGAGCCGCGCCAGCACGGCCTTGTCGACCTTGATGCCTGCCCGCTCCATCTCGACGACGACGGGCACGAGCGGGCGCTCCAGCGTTTCATAAAGCGTCACCTTGCGTTCGGCGATGAGACGCGGTTTGAGAATATGCCAGAGCCGCAATGTGACATCGGCATCTTCAGCCGCATAGGCAATGGCTTTTTCGACGGGCACCTGATCGAAGGTGATCTGCGATTTGCCGCTGCCTGCAACTTCCTTGAAGGTGATCGGTGTATGGCCGAGATGGATTTCGGAGAGCTCATCCATGCCGTGCCCATGACGTCCGGCATCCAGCGCATAGGACATGTGCATCGTGTCATCGAGCGGGGCGAGCATGATGCCATGCTGGGCAAAGACGCCCATATCGAACTTCAGGTTCTGACCGATCTTGAGGACGGAGGGGTCTTCAAGAAGCGGCTTCAAAATCGCGAGGGCGTCCTTGAGCGGGATCTGTTCAACCGCGCCGGCATTGCCGAAATCGAGCCCGCTGCCCGCGCCATGCTGCAACGGGATGTAGCAGGCTTCACCGGGGAGAAGCGCCAGCGACACGCCGACAAGACGCGCCTGCATGATATCGAGTGAATCCGTTTCGGTATCAACAGCGACAAAGCCCTGATCGGTGGCGCGCGCGACCCATTGCTTCAGATCATCTGCTTTCGTCACACCGATATGTCTGGCTTGCGCGAAAGACACATCAAGACCCGACAAGGTCGCGCCCAATGTGCCGCCAGGCGCCATGGCACGCGTATCGTGACGCGGTGGCTGTGCCGGTGCTGCTTCAGCCGGGATTGCGGCGGCTGCGGGGTGCTCGCCCGCCGGCGCGATCTTCTCCATGTCGACGCCGAAACGCTCGGCGACGCGGCGCGTCAGCGTGGTGAATTCCATGTCCTTCAGGAAGGCAATGAGCTTTTCGGGATCAGGTTCGGCAAGTCCCATGGCTTCGAGCGGGACTTCGATGGGGACATTCTTTTCAAGCTCGACGAGGCGCCGCGAAATGCGCGCCTGATCGGCAAACTCGATGAGACTCTCGCGACGTTTCTGCTGCTTGATTTCGCCCGCACGCGCGAGAAGCGTTTCAAGATCACCAAACTCGTTGATCAGCAGGGCGGCGGTCTTGATGCCGATGCCGGGGACACCGGGGACATTGTCAACGCTATCGCCTGCGAGCGCCTGCACCTCGATCACCTTGTCGGGACCGACGCCAAACTTTTCGACAACGCCTTCACGGGTGATGGTTTTCAGCTTCATCGTGTCGAGCATGTCGACATCATCGTTGATGAGCTGCATCAGATCCTTGTCGGAGGATACGATGGTGACACGCGCACCGGCCTCGCGCGCGAGCCGCGCATAGGTGGCGATCAGGTCATCGGCTTCATAGCCTTGCATCTCGATCGAGGGCACGGAGAAAGCGCGCACGGCATCGCGAACCAGCGCGAATTGCGGCACCAGGTCCTCGGGGGGCGGCGGACGATTGGCCTTGTAAGCGGGATAGATAGCGTTGCGGAACGTCTTGGCAGAGGCATCAAAAATGACGGCGAGATGGGTCGGTTCAAACTCGTCCTTTGTGTCCTCGATGAACTTGTAGAGCATGTTGCAAAAACCCGAGACCGCGCCTGTCGGCAAGCCATCGGATTTGCGCGTCAAGGGGGGCAAGGCGTGATAGGCGCGAAAAATATAGCCCGAGCCATCGATCAAAAAGAGATGATCGCCCTTTTTGAGGGGGCGCTGATGGGCCTGACGGGCCGTGTTTTCCGCTGCCTTGCCGCTTGTCACGCGCGAAGCCTTCCCTATGTATAAGTCCTGGTCTCTTGAGCCGTCATAGCGCATTTTGATCGGCGATGCGCTCCCGTGCTTGCCCTTCACCCGCCACAAGGCCAAGATCACCCCCCCTTGCACGGGACCCGACTGTAAACGGACCGGGCATTCCAACAAAAGAGCCCCTTCATGGCCGATATGCCTGTTCAAGCCGATCGTTTCGCCCGAGACCTCTCCGCGCCCGCGCTGGAGGCCAGGGGCCTGCGAAAAACCTATAAAGCGAGCAATGGGCAGCCTGCCAGGGACGCGCTCAAGGGCATTGATCTGGCCATTCCGCGCGGTTCGATTTTCGGGCTGCTTGGACCCAATGGCGCGGGCAAATCAACCTTCATCAATATTCTGGCCGGGCTTGTCGTCAAAACCGGCGGGCAGGCGACGATCTGGGGCTTTGATATCGACGTTAACCCGCGTCAGGCGCGCGCCTCGATTGGCGTTGTGCCGCAGGAACTGAGCATTGATCCCTTTTTCACGCCTTTTGAAGTGATGGAAATGCAGGCCGGCCTTTACGGTGTGCCCAAGGCCGAGCGCCGGACCATGGAGATCCTGCGCGCCATGGGGCTTGAGGACAAGGCTGACGCCTATGCCCGCACGCTCTCGGGCGGGATGCGGCGGCGTCTGCTTGTCGCCAAGGCCATGGTGCATAATCCGCCTGTACTGGTGCTCGACGAACCGACCGCTGGCGTCGATGTGGAGCTGCGCCGCCAGCTCTGGGACTATGTGAAGGGCCTGAATGCGCGTGGCACGACGATTGTGCTGACGACGCATTATCTCGAAGAAGCGCAGGCGCTGTGCGACACGATTGCGATCATCGACAAGGGTCGGGTGACGGCATGTGAACCAACGGAAAAACTCATCAGCCGGATCAGCGAGAAAAAACTGATCCTGAAACCGGCGTCGCCGCTGACGGATATGCCCCGCGCGCTCGCGCATCTCAAATCCGAGATCGCGGCCAATGGCCAGATCAGCATCCTTTATAATCCGGCGGAAGTGAGCACCATGGCGCTGATTGCCCAGATTGGCGCGGCCGGGATCGAGATTGCCGATCTTTCGACGCAGGAAGCCAGTCTCGAAGATGTGTTCCTGCATCTGACATCGCCGGGCGGGCCGGCCTAGCTCTCCTCGTCCGGCGAGGCGCGGCGCAGAAGTTCGCCCATCACGACATCGACATGGGCGCCCCCGATCGAGAGCGGCATGAGCAGCGCCTCGACGGCGACAGGGCGCTTGCCTGTCTGAAATGCGGCATGACCAAAAACCCGGATCGGGCGGCGCAGTTGGCAGATGATGCTGAAGATCTTGACGGCAGTCGAGACGGCGGCGCCGGGCAGGCCCTCATGCAGGCGCTTGCCGGTGAAATCAGCCGCAGCGAGTTCATTCAGGGCGGTGCCCATGAGACGAACCTTGAAATCGGCCGCCCGCAAGGCCGGTTGATCGACCCCGATCAGAAACAGGGATGGCAGATGGCCGATGATTTCGCCGGGCTTGATGTCGGCGCGGGTCGGCAGCGCCTTGCCGACGCGCTTGCCCTGCCAATAGGCCAGCATCTCGCGCAGCCGCGCGTCCTGGAGCGCGAGCAGCGGATCGAGATAAATATCAAAAGGAGACAGCCGCAGCGGCTCCGACATGCCTTCATACCTGCCATTGGCCGCCCGAAACGGGAGCGGCGGGGTCTTTCGTGCCAGTGCGGCACATGCAGGGCAAGCGTTTCAACAATCGCGCCAGCGTGAGTCAGATCGGGACGCCGCCCCAAGCCGGCGATTGTCAGGGATTCCGGTTTCGTTTATGGTCCGGCGCGTATTGCCACGGCGCTTCAAGCCGGGGCCTGGCACCCGTAGCTCAGCTGGATAGAGCGTTGCCCTCCGAAGGCAAAGGTCGCACGTTCGAATCGTGCCGGGTGCACCATTTCCTCCGGAATGGGCACCCTCTTCATGGATAAAGAAGTTCGAACTTCGTTCGAACGGGTGCACCATTTCCTCCGGAATGGGCACCCTCTTCATGGATAAAGAAGTTCGAACGGGTGCACCATTTTCTCCGGAATGGGCACCCTCTTCATGGATGAAGAAGTTCGAACTTCGTTCGAACGGGTGCACCCAATCCCGCATCTCCCCAATGTTTAACAGCTCATATTTTCAGCACCTGTGCCGACTCTGCCGCAGTCCCTTTCAGGGGGTCATAAAGCATTGTTTTTGCTCAATTAATCTCTGCCTCAACGGCGCGGCACAAAAGCATATCTGGTTAATGGGCGGTGCAGCGCGGCAACAGTGTGGGATCGTCATTTCTCTGTCACAAATCCTCGTCCAATCCGTCACATCCACCTGTTACTTGGCTCAATCACGGGGGGCGTTACGCGGCCAGTCTGCGGTTCGTCGATCCTGCATCAGAAGCTCATCCATTAACACGGAGACGTCCTCATGACGTTCAAAAACATTCTGCTCGCAGGCACCGCTCTTGGTGCTGCAGCGATCCTCGCGGGCCCGGCTTTCGCTGGCTCGTCTTACGAAAACGACGCTGTGAAGGCGCAGATCGAAGCCCTTCAGCAGCAGATCGACGACATGAAGATTCAGTACGGCAACGAACTGAAGGACCTCAAGGAAAAGCAGGAAGCCGTGCAGGTCGGCCTGAAGGATGGTCGTCCGACCTTCAAGACCGGCGACGGCCTCTTCACTTTCGCGATCCGTGGCCGCGCTCACCTCGATATGGCTGCCTACAACCAGTCCGAAGGCGACAAGTCCAGGGCCGGCAACACGACGCTTGATGGCGGCGAAAACTTCCGCCGCGCCGAACTCGGCATTGAAGGCACGTTCCTGCGGGACTGGGGCTACAAGCTCAATATCCAGTTCGGTGACTCGGGTGCTGAAAAAGACGGCTTCATCAAAGACGCTTTCATGTCTTACAACGGCTTCAAGCCCTTCGGCGCCGATCTCGCCCTGAAGGTTGGTGCCATCCAGACGCCGATGACGCTGGATGACTCGACGTCTTCGAACGACATCACCTTCATGGAACGCGCCACTGCCGCCAACCTCGCCACGTCGCTCGGCGCTGGCGATGGCCGCATGTCTTACGGTGCCGAGCTCAGCACTGGCATGTTCTATGTCTCGACTTTCTACACAACTGAAGTCGTGACGGCGACAGCCAACACGTCGAATGAAGGTTCGAACATTGTGGCTCGTCTGGCTGCCAACTTCCAGCCCATGGACAAGACCAATGTGCATGTTGGTGCATCGGGCACCTATGGCACAGACGTTCAGGGCACGGTTCGTTACCGCGATCGACCGGAACTGCGCGTTGATGCCAACCGCTTGGTCGATACGGGCGCCATCGCCGCGGATGAATCCTACGTCTATGGTCCGGAACTGGCCGCCAGCTATGGCCCGGTCAAACTGCAGGGCGAATATTACGTCTATACAGTCGACCGCAAGGGCGCGCTGTCGGATGTGGATTTCAACTCCTGGTATGTGCAGGCGTCTTGGGTCATCACGGGCGAAGCATACACGTATGACAAGGGCGTTGCGGCCTATAAGGGCGTGAAGCCGGCTTCGCCGTTCACACCTGGTGGCGGTATCGGCGCTTTTGAACTTGCTGCCCGCTACAGCGAAACAGACCTCAATGACGCCAACATCTTCGGCGGCAAGCAGGATATCTGGACGGTTGGCCTCAACTGGTATGCCAACAACAACGTTCGCCTGATGCTGAACTACCTGAATGTGGATGTTGAGGACCGTATCGCGCTCAACAACAACTTCGGTCATGACGCTTACGCAGCCCGTCTGCAGTTCGCGTTCTGATATCACGACACTCTGATCCTCACGGGATCAGGGAGAGGCCCCGCCGGGAAACCGGCGGGGCTTTCTGCTTTTGCGAGGGCCGCGATTGAGTCGGGCCATGACGTGATGGGGGTAACTGGGGATGACAAACTCAAAACCCAAATCGTCATGCCCCGCTTCAGGCGGGGCATCCACGACAACTCTCCGTGTCATTGCCGGGCTTGACCCGGCAATCCAGAGCCGCACCCGCAGAACCCAACGCTCTGGATGCCCGGATCAAGTCCGGGCATGACAAGAATATGGGGCTGTCATCCCGGGGCGGTTTTGTCAGGCCCCCTCACCCGCGCTCGCACGGCTCGCTTGCCCTCTCCCCTTGAGGGGAGAGGGCGAGACGGACCGCAAGGTCCGGCAATGACCGTTGAATGATGGATAAAGACGTGGATGGCCCGACTCAATCGGGCCATGACGGCACTATTGGCCAAGACATCAGCCCGACCTCCACGTC
>CAVOKW010000016.1:0-13583 GCA_963696585.1 uncultured Alphaproteobacteria bacterium | reverse complement strand
AAAAATGACGGCAAAGACATTTTCAAAAAACGTCGATTTTTACAGTAATTCTGTATTCGGCTTTATCTGTATTCTGGAACATATCAAAAAAGTATTGTTAACCATTCATTAACCTTTATATTCGTTAATGCCTGTTATTCTTTTCAGCATCGTGTTGTGTGCTTGAGGGCGGGTGCTAATGAATACCTACGAAGAATTGACAGGTGCGACGGGTCGGCAAATGTACTACCGGGCCGAGCGTTATCGCCCGGAGGACCTGTTCAAGGACGTGATGCCGGCTGTTTTGCTCGATGAAGAGAGGACATCCCTTAAAAATCTGAGCATGACGGGGCTGGCGGTTCAAAGTGCGCATCAGGAAAGCTGGCGCGACCAGATCGGCGCCGAGTTTCCCTTTGAGATGCGCGTGGGCAACGACACGCTGTTTGGCGGATCAGGTCGCGTTTGCCGCGTGGAGCCCAATGGCCCGCGCACGATAGTGGCGCTCGAATTCACCACCGGCTATGTCGATATTCCCTCCATCGTCACGCGTCATGACAATCTCTTGCTGGCCCAGGCGCTGGCGGATCCGCAATTCGGTCTGTCGGACGGCATCCTGCCGGAGTTTCAGCAACTCTGCACCGAGATCGTCAATTGCTTTCGCTCCTACAAGCAGCTTCTCGAAAACTTTGAAGCGCGCCTCACGGCCCGGGGACCGGCACGTGAACAGCTTCTGCTGGAGGCATTGATCGCTTGCGAAGAGCGCATCGTGCCGCAGTGGAAAGAGCTTTGGTATCGCGGCAGCGATGTGCTGGAGCCGGTTTGGGCTGATCCCAAAATGCTCGCCCGCCACAAGCGCTACGCCGAACGTGTGCTGACGCCCGACTTCATGCCGGGCCCCGTCATGGCGCGTTGCTATGAAAAGCCGCTCGGCTATCCCGGTGACTATCAGATCATGAACTATGTTTATGAATGGGCCCGCGTCGGCAATACGCCTTATGAAAAGCTCTTGCATCGCATTGGTATTGTGACCGGCGAATGCGTGGGCACGCGTCTGCGCATGACACAGAAGATCCTTGCCGAGACGCTGGCCGCGCGCCCCTCGCAGAAACCCATGAACATTGCCAATCTCGGTTGCGGTTCGGCCTATGAAGTCTATGACTATCTCCGCATTGACAGGTTGCCGCGTGCGGCAAACTTCACGCTCATCGATCAGGACCAGCGCGCCCTCACGCATGCCTATGAACATGCCTATCCCGAGGTCGTCCGCCATGGCGGCATGGCCAAGGTGCAGTGCATTCAGGCCTCTTTCGCGCAGCTCCTGAAAGCAGGTGCGTTATTCAAGACACTGCCGCCGCAGGACATCATCTACAGCCTCGGCCTATACGACTATCTCTCGGCTCGCCGCGCCCGCGCCCTGACTCATGATCTTTATGCCCAGGTGGCGCCGGGCGGAAAGCTCATTTTGGCCAATGTGAAAAAGGGTCGTGAGTCGTGCGAATGGCCGCTGGAATTTGTGACCGACTGGAGCCTGATCTATCGCACCGAGCAGGACATGCTCGATATGATTTCGGGTCTCGACTACACGAATGTGCGTATCGAGGTTGATCCAACCCAGTGCATCTATCTGATGGAAGTGGACAAGCCGCTCTGATCTTTCGATCAGATGCTGTGGTTCCGGGTCAAATCATCGCCCGCGCCGGCGGCGACAAATCGACTGCGGGGGAAGGTGGCTGTCACAAGCGTGCCTTCCCCGATCACGCTTTCAAGCTCCACAGTGCCGCCATGCAGACCCATGATCTTGCGCACCAGCGGCAGGCCAAGGCCCGTTCCCTGATGGGTGCGCGACATCGCGCCTTCGACCTGTACGAAGGGCTCGAACACGCGCGGTATATCCGAGCCTTTGATGCCGATGCCTGTATCCTTGATGGCGAGGGCCAGATCGCCATTCTGATCCAGGCCGAGATCAACCCAGACATTGCCGCCTTCCGGCGTGAATTTCAGCGCATTTGATGTCAGATTGATGGCGACCTGATTGAACAGGCGCGGATCGGCGATGATCCATGGAATATCGTCACGCACACGGAACACAAGCTCGACGCCAAGTTCGCTGGCGCGCTGACGGAACATGCGCATGGTGCGGTTGAGCGACTCGACCGGGTCAATCGGCTCTTCCTCAAGTTGCAGCTTGCCGCTCTCGGCTTTTGATATGTCGAGAATATCATTGATGATGCTCAGCAGATGCGCGCCACTCGACCGGATATCACAGGCATAATCGACATACTTGTCCTGTCCGACCGGACCAAACATCTGGTTGGCGATGATTTCCGAGAAACCGATAATGGCGTTGAGTGGCGTGCGCAGCTCATGGCTCATAATGGCCAGGAAGTCATTCTTGGCGCGATTAGCCGCTTCTGAACGGCTCAGCAGGCGTTCTGAACGTGTGCGTTCAAAACGCAGATGTTCCTTGTCAACGAAGCTGCGGCGGTGCTGATAATCCTGCACGAAGCTGATGAAAATGCTGACGCTGATGCCGAAGACGAGGAAGGCATTATTGTTGATGAGCACTTCGTTCGGCAGTGGATTGACGGCCAACACGACAAACTCATAAAGCGCGAATGTCGCCAGAGACATCGCGCCGGAATAGAAATAGCTGAAGCGCCAGAGACAGTTCACATAGCAGATAATGATGATGAGGCCGGCATAATAAAGCGCATTACCCGGCTCTTTTGCCATCGCAATCATGCCGACAACGGCAAGGCCGGGGATCACCATTGCGAATGACAAAAGCCATTGGTGGCGATAATTGAACTGCGGCGCGTAGGAAATGGCGACAATCAGCATCAGCAAGGGACAGGCGATGCCAAAACGGATCAGCCAGGCCTCGTAGGTGATGTCAGGAATGATATAGGGATCGAGCAGCGCATAGATCGCGAAGATTACGGCACCCATGGCAACGGAGAACCGTGTCAGATCAATCTGCTTGGCATAGTTCTCACGCGCATATTTGTCTTCAAGCACCGGGTCGCAAAAATGCAGCGTCAGCGAGTGTATGCTGTAATCCAGCGTCGGCTTGGGCAGGATGTCGGAAGGGTCCAGATGCGCGTTAATCCGCGCATTGGCGGTGGCGCCTGCACTCCGGTGTCTGCTCGCGATTTTTTCTGCTTCCGCCATTTTGACCCGGGCGCATTGCGGAACCCTTTTCCGCTTTGGGACAGGAATAGGACCAAACGTCTAACGCTTGGTTAAGTGCCCCTTACTTTGGTTGTGGATATGGATGAGTCGTGCGTTTGTCGCGCATCATCAGTGTACGAAAGGCAATGATTTGTTAACGCTTGCTTGCCCGGCCTGGCAGGAGCTAGCGCACCATAAAATAGGCCAGCAGCAAGGTGCCAAAGACAATCCGGTACCAGCCAAAGACCGAAAAATCATGGCGACTGACAAAGCCGACAAGCCAGCGCACCACCACCAATGCGGAAAGGAAGGCAGCGATAAAGCCGACCGCGATCATGGCGCTGTCATCCGTACTCAGATAGTCGCGCGCTTTATAGAGATCAAGCGCGGAGGCGCCAAACATGGTTGGTATGGCAAGGAAAAAGGAAAACTCGGCAGCCGTTTTCCGGTCCACACCGATCAGCAGCGATCCAAGGATGGTTGCGCCGGAGCGCGACACGCCAGGCACCAGCGCCAAACATTGAAACAGGCCGACCTTGAGGGCGGTTGCGAATGTGAAATCTTCAACCTCGTGAATGATGGCTTTGGGTTCGTGCCGCTCGATCAGCAAAATGGCGATACCACCAACAATGAGCGAGATGCAGACTACATAAGGCGAAAACAGCACCGCCTTGATATAGTCATGCAATGCCAATCCCAAAACAACGGCAGGCAAAAAGGCGATGAGGACGGCGAGCACGAAGCGCCGCGCGCCCGGGTCGCTCGGCAGGCCGATAACAACCTTCAGAAGCCGTTGAAAATAGAGGACGCAAATGGCGAGAATGGCACCAAGCTGGATCACCACCTCAAAGACATTGGCGCTTTCACCCTGGAAGCCGATAAGGTCGCCCGCCACGATCAGATGACCGGTTGAGGAAATCGGCAAGAACTCCGTCACCCCTTCAATGATGCCAAGAATGATTGCTTGAAGGGCGAGGAGGAGTGACATGGATTTGACTGCCGTTTGGTGGTGTCTCGGGTGAGAGAATCTAGCACGTCATTTGAGGCGTCGTCGTCAGAAACCTGCAGCGTCGATGGCTTCCTTCACGCGCCGCACGGCAATGTCATAGCTGGCATCGCGCAGCGTGATGGCACGACTTCTGGCTTCTTCAAAAACTTTCATGGCCGCATGGCGTTGAATGGTCTCGAGTTCGTTATCCACCTTCGCCCCGCTCCAGCGCATGCTTTGAAGGTTTTGCACCCATTCAAAATAGCTGACAACGACGCCGCCCGCATTGGCCAGAATATCGGGAATAATGATGATGCCGCGCGCGTTCAAATCGGCCTCTGCTTCCAGTGTGCAGGGGGCGTTGGCCGCTTCCACGACCACGCTTGCTTGCACCTTGCTCACATTGTCCTTGTGGAGAGCGCCACCCAAGGCGGCGGGTACGAGATAGTCGCATGGCAATCCCAACACAGCATCGGCTTCAAGCAGCTCATGGCCGGGCAGGAAGGCAAAGCGACTGTGGTTGCGTTTTTGTGTCACGACAGCGTCAAGATCAATGCCATCGGGGCAATAGATCGTGCTGTGAGAATCACTGACGGCGACAATCTTGAGGCCAAGATCGCGCAGGCAAAGCGCCGCATGATGACCGACATTGCCAAAGCCCTGAACGGCAATGCGCGCCCCTTGCAGATTGATCCCGTGGAAATCGGCATAGGCCGCCAAGGTGAGCGCAACGCCATAGCCTGTCGCCTTGTCGCGACCGGGAGAGCCGCCCAGTGTCAATGGCTTGCCGGTGACAACGCCAAAATGCGGACCGTTAATCGCACCATATTCGCCATAGATCCAGCCCATCACCTGCGCATTGGTACCGACATCGGGCGCCATGATGTCCGTCTCAGGCCCGATATTATGTCCCATCAGTTGTACGAACTTGCGCGTCAGTCGCTCCAGTTCATGGAGGCTGAGTTCACGCGGATTGCATTCGATGCCGCCCTTGCCGCCGCCAAGCGGCAAGTTCATCAGCGAGGTTTTGAGTGTCATCAGGCTTGCCAGTTCACGCACTTCGCCAATATCGACGCTGGGGTGATAGCGCAAGCCGCCCTTATAGGGTCCGAGTGCGTTTTGATGCTGCACGCGATAGCCGGTAAAAACGGCCAGTTCGTCATTATCCAGAAGAATCGGAATCTCGATCCTGATCTCGCGCGTGGCCGATGCCAGCAATCGGTAAACCGCGCCGCTATATCCAAGACGTGCGCAGGCGGCTTGCAAAGCGCCTTCAAAAGCGGAAGTGGCGGTCGGATTCGGACCCATGACATCTCCTTGAACGAAGTGGCAACCATTGGCAATTGTTGCGCTTTTAGCATCCCCGCCCGACAGATGACACCTGCTCTTCTCGCGTGGGGGCATAGGCCGCAGGGCAAAACGTCTTGCCCTGATTTCGCCATAGTTCCTGACTTTTGGTTCAGATGCCGTTCAGCTAGCAAATGCAAATCTCCACCCTCAGAAGGCCGGAAGCGGAATCCCGGCCAAATATGAGGAGGCACCAAAATGGTGCATAGGGGTTCAAAAACCTTGCGGGTCGGGCTGGCAGCCTTGCTCAGTGTCAGTGTAATTGCGTTGGAAGCATCGCCTGCCCTTGCCGCAGGCGGGTGGGGTCGCCACAACCAGGGCGATCAACAGCCAGACAGTCAGCCGCAGGCCAATCAACCCCAGAACGACCAGAGCGCGCGCGAAGCCGAACGCGCTGCGCGCCAGGCTGAACGCCAGCAGCAGATGGAACAGCAGCGCCAGCAGCGTGATGCCCAGCGCCAGCAGCAGATGGAACAGCAGCGCCAGCAACGCGACAATGAAGGCCGTCGCCAGCGCGATGCCCAGCGCCAGCAGCAGATGGAACAGCAGCGCCAGCAACGCGGTGCCCAGCGCCAGCAGCAGGACAATGAAGGCCGTCGCCAGCGCGATGCCCAGCGTCAGCAGCAGATGGAACAGCAGCGCCAGCAAGCAGGGCCATGAAGGCCGTCGCCAGCGTGATGACAATCGCGGTGACAATCGTCCGGCGCAATGGGTAGGCAATGACTCACGCCAGAATCGTGGGGGCTATGATGGTCGCGGTGATCGTCGCGCACAGCAGCCAGAATTCTATCGCCATGACATTCGTCGTGATGAACGGACATATCGTCGTGATTACAGACATGATCGCCACCACTCTGATTGGAGCGATCGTCGCTGGTTGCCGCCACAGGTGATTTATCGCAACAGCTATTACTACCTGCCGGCACCGCAGACGACGATCTATGTCGCGCCGCGTGACTATTATGGCTACGACGATTACGACACATACTATCGCTCCACCTATGGCTATCGACGCCCGGTCTGCAACAGCGACGCCGTCGGCGCCTTTATCGGCGGCATTCTCGGTGGTGTGATTGGTGCCAACTCGTCTTCGCATCATGGTCGCGGCGCTGTGGGCGGCGTCATCATCGGCACCCTGATTGGCGGCGTCCTGGGCCGCGCCATTGATGACAGCAATCAGGCCTGCGTCGGTGAAGTGCTGGAATATGTCCCCACCAACGAAACCGTCGATTGGGCAGATCCTGACACAGGCGGCTATTATGAAGTCACGCCCTTGCGCAGCTATCAGCGTGATGAAGATACCTATTGCCGCGAATATCAGACCTATATCGAAATCGATGGGCGCAGTCAGCGCGCTTATGGCACGGCCTGCCGTCAGCCGGACGGCGCATGGAAACAGGTTCCCTATCAGGGTTGATCTCACCTGGTTTGGGGGAGAGGCGGGTGGCGTCGAAAGGCGTCGCCCGTTTCTTTATGTGCATTGCCCATCCGAAGTCATTCTGTTGGATCTCGGCAAACTACAGGGGTGACACGAGCGTCGTCATCCGACTTACACGCTGTATTGCACAAGAGAAGACTGTTTGAGGCAAAATATGACGAGGATAAACATGCTTTTTAACATTTCTTACCATGATGAAAGCAGATTAAGGCTGTGCCACAATTGGCCGGATTGGAAAATAGACTTGGCGTCAGGCGGCTGAGTGCCCATCTGTCTTTGAGCGCTGGCATTTGCCGCCAGATGCGTTTGAATGATGGCAAAGCGGTAATTTGCGTGTCCTTGTATTTCATGCGACCCCATGTTCGGCATGGCGCATGAAACAGGGTTTGGTAAGGGGACGGCGGGAAACCCGCGACAGGAAATCAGTGACGGTGAGCAAGGGTAGTCAAGAACTCGCCGGAATCCGGATTGTCCCCGGGCATGTTGTTGTTGAAGCGGACGATTTTGACCGGACGCGCCGCCAGGCAATTGCCATTGGCCTTGCCGTCACGCTTAACGCCCTGATCTTTCTGGCGCTGTTTTTCCGTCTCGATTTTCAGCAACCCAGGATCGAGCCCCGCACCATCCCGATTGAACTGGTGCATGAGGTACCAAAACCTCAACCTCAACCTCAACCTCAGCCTCAGCCCAAGCCAGAGGACCAGAAAAAACCGGAAGAACAGAAAAAGCCTGAGCCGGAAAAGAAAACCGAGTCCGAGAAGAAGGAGCAGGCTTCCAGGCAGCAAAAACCACTGATTGCGGGCAAGGCGAACCAGCCTGAGGGGCCGGAGCGGGCCAAGGCGCGCGGTAATCCCTCCAACTCGCAGGAAAAGCCCCAGGCCGATAGCAAGCCAAAACCCGAACCGGTTGAGACACCTTCATGGGCGACCAACATCACGCAGGGTCTCGACCTTTCGAATATTCCTGATCTGAAGAAAAGAGTTTCACCCAACAGCTCGGCCTTCGCTCAGGGGTCAGGTGGCGGTGGCGGCAATGAATATCTGCTGAACATGCAACTGCGCGTCTATCACAATCTGAAATATCCAGCCGAAGCCGGTGGCCGTTCGGGTCAGGTCATATATGAGGTTCGCGTCCGGAGAGACGGCATGCTGCTTGGTCTTGCCATGCGCAAATCATCCGGCTCGCCAGATCTGGATCGGGCGGCTGAAGAGGCTATCAGACGCAGCGCACCCTTCGCGCCGCTCACCTCTGATTTTGCCTATGATGAAGCGGCCATCACGGCGCCGATCCTGGTTGAGCCCTGATCCCGAATGAACTCACGTCAGAGGGTGATGAAGTGAGCCGTCAAGCGAGAGTATGTCCTTGTACAGATCAACGCGGCGATCGCGAAAGAGACCCCAGTTGAGCCTTTGTCGCCGATTGGCTTCGGGATCGAAAGAAGAGATCAACACGGTTTCATCCGTTTCATTGGCTTCGGCAATCTTGGCCCCTGTGGTATCCGTGATGAAGGACGAGCCATAAAAAGTGATGGCGCAGCTCTCCCCCTGTTCATGACCGATCCGGTTTGATGCCACGACCGGTATGAGGTTGGCGGCGGCATGTCCCTGCATGGTGCGCTGCCAGTGATCGCGTGACTGGATTGTCGGATCATGTGGCTCCGAGCCAATGGCCGTGGGGTAGAGCAGCACATCGGCACCTTTGAGCGTCAGGATGCGGGCCGTTTCCGGAAACCATTGATCCCAGCATATGGCGGCGCCGATCTTGCCGACCTGCGTGTCCCACACCCGAAAGCCCGTATCGCCGGGACTGAAATAATATTTCTCGCTATAACCGGGGCCGTCCGGAATATGCGATTTGCGATAGACACCGAGAATTTCACCTGTTGCATCGATCATCACGAGCGAATTGTAAAGCGCGACATTGGCGCGCTCAAAAATCGATACGGGTATGACGACGCCAAGTTCGACCGCAAGCCTTTGCATATGCGCAACGGCTGGATTTTCAGCCACGGGCACCGCCAGATGCATGTAATCGGGCTTCATGTCCTTGCAGAAATAGGGCGTTTCGAAAAGTTCCTGCAACAGGATCAGACGCGCACCCTGACCGGCAGCCTTGCGGACAAGCTGTTCGGCGCGTTCAATATTCTCTGTTGCGTCCCAGCCGCACGCCATCTGGGTTGCGGCGACGGTCAATAGGGTCATGATGCTCTCCGGTCGATGCAAGCCAGGAGATTACGCCCATCTGACCGCCAGGAGAAGAACCCTCTCATTCAGGGTTCAGGCGACGTTCAGGTCTGGCCACAGCACTCACAACTCAACCTCATTGACGCCATCCACGGCACGGCAGGTGAAGGCATCTGGCACCTTGTTCACGACATCTGCATACTCGGCAACAATCGCCTCCCTGACCGCTTCCGCCTGGTCAACAGCGACAAGCGCAATAATGCTGCCGCCAAAGCCGCCTCCCATCATGCGCGCGCCATAAACGCCCTCCGTGGCGCAGGCAATCTCCACGAGCCTGTCAACCTCGGGCACACTCACTTCAAAATCATCGCGCAGGCTCGCATGGGATTGCGTCATGAGACGACCGGGTTCGACAAGGTCGCCCGCATTCATGGCGAGCGCGGCTTTGCGCACACGTTCATTTTCCGTCACGACATGGCGGCAGCGCCTGGCAATGGTCCCGCTGAGTTTTTGCAGGGCGGCTGGCAGGGCATCAATGCTCACATCGCGCAGGAAGGGCACACCCAGCTGACGCGAGGCCTCTTCGCAATCGGCGCGGCGCTGGCGATAGTCGCCTTCGACATGGGAATGCTTCACCATGCTGTTGACGAACAGAAAACCTGCCCCGGCAGGCAGGCTGGCGGGTGTTGCTTCGAGCGAGCGGCAATCAAGCATCAGCGCCTTGCCCTCAAGGCCATTGGCCGAGGCGAACTGATCCATGATGCCACATGACCTGCCGACGAACTCGTTTTCAGCCGCTTGCGTCCAGCGTGCAATCTGCTTGCGATCGGCTGTTTCGCCAGCCATCGCCAGACAGGCCGCTGCCATGGCGACTTCGATGGCGGCAGATGAACTGACACCCGCGCCCATTGGCACATCGCTGTCAATCCAGATATCCATGCCCGGAACGGCGATGCCGTCAGCCATAAGGATGGAAGCCACACCCGCCGGATAATCGCTCCAGTCTTTTTCTGGCCGCAGGGCATCAAGATCAAGGTCCACTTTTTCGGCAAAGGCACTCGCCACCATGCGCAAACGTCGCGTGCCATTTGGTGCAGCCGCAATGACGCACCAGCGATCAATCGCCGCGGGCATGACGAAGCCTTCGCTGTAATCCGTATGCTCGCCAATGATGTTGATGCGGCCTGGCGCACGAAACAAGCGCGGCACAGTGCCATAGCGTTGCGTGAAACGCTCGGCAAGCTGGACAAGATTGACGGCCTTCATGGAAGCAGAACTCATTTGGTTTCCTCAAACCGGGCAGCAACACCGGCAGGCGGTACGTCCCGGTTTCCCGGTAAGAATATCGCATTCGTCGCGGCCGACGCGTGACGCGGCTCTGACAAATAATTGATTGCAAAAACAACAGACCCACGCCGGCTGAGACGCAAGCCTTCCGGCATCGGATGCACCGGCAATCTCTTGCGCCACCTGTCTTCAGGCCAATGTTCCGGGTAGTGGCAGACGCCAGGTTTCATGGGACAAGACTTCAAGGAGGATGCTGTTTGCATTCTCCTCCAGCTTCATGCGCGGCATCCAGATGAAAAACGTCAATGCCTGACACGACATCGTGACGATGCGTCAGGAAATCAGATCATGCCGCTTTGCAGCATGAAGCGATGGTGTCAGTTGTTCGCCAGAATGAAGTTCTGGACGATCGGGTAAATCTGATTGGCCCATTTGGAGCCACTGAAAACGCCATAATGGCCAACGCCCGGCTGCAGATGATGGCGCTTCTTATAGGGCTTGATGTTTGTACACAGATCATGCGCCGCGACGGTTTGTCCGACAGAGCAAATATCATCGCGCTCGCCTTCAACAGTAAAAAGCGCTGTCTTGCGGATGGCGCGCGGATCAATCTTCTCGCCGTGCCATGACAGCTTGCCCTTTGGCAAGGCGTGTTCCTGAAACACGAGCTTGACGGTTTCGAGATAAAACTCCGCTGTCAGATCGAGCACGGCAAAATATTCATCATAGAAATTCTTGGTCGCGGCGGCTTTTTCAAGACGCCCGTTGGCCAGATCGCCAAACAGATCGACATGCGTGTCGAAGTGGCGGCCGGGATTCATGCTCATGAAGGCGGTGAGTTGCACAAAGCCCGGATAGACGCGGCGCCCGGCACCGGCAAATCCATGAGGCACCTTGGCAATCAGATTTCGTTCAAACCACTCAATCGAATTGTTCGTCGCCAATTCATTGACGGTCGTCGGGTTGACGCGCGTATCAATCGGACCCGCCATCAAGGTCATCGTGGCGGGCTGGGCCGGATTGTTGGTGGCGGCCATGGCGGCGACCGCAGCAAAGGCATGCGCACAGGGCTGACAAACGGCGAGGAGATGTGAGCCTTCGCCAAGCGTCTCAAGAAACAGGATCACATGATCCACATATTCATCGAAGCCGAAGCGTCCGGCGTCCAGCGGCACCTCGCGCGCATTATGCCAATCGGTGATGTAGACATCATGATCAGGCAGGAGGGTGACGACCGTATTGCGCAGAAGCGTGGCGAAGTGTCCTGATAGTGGCGCAACCACAAGCACACGCGACTGGGGGGAGGCGGTTTTTTTGGCAAAGCGCAAGAGCGTGCAAAAGGGCGTCACCAGCGTTGCTTCTTCCGTCACCGGAACAATTTCGCCATCCACCACGACAGTCTTGATCTGGTAATCAGGTCGGGAATGGGAAAGCGCCGCGCGGCTGACCATTTCCAGGCCGGCCTTGACATAGGGCAGGGTGAGTTCCCCCAACAGGCCCGAAAACGGGCTCTCCAGCGCAAGTTTTGTGGCCTCAGCCGCGAGCCTGACGGGCTGCATGAGATCGGCTTGAGCCTGATAGGCCAAATATTTCATTCGTAACCACCAGCCCCCGGCCTGCTGAGGCATAAGCCTGTCACAGGTCTTCAATATCAATCGTAAAAGGCTAGTGCTTTTATCTCGCTAGTGCGAGAATAATTTGCTGCAATGCAGGATGATCGTTAATCTGGGGCGGTGTGGCATGTGGTGGGGCGAGTCGGGACGAGTCCGACTGGCTGGTGTATGGTGCCAGGGGCCTGAGCCCTTGAGCAAAGGAACGTCTTATGACCAAGGCAACTTTGACGATCAGTTCGAAAAATTATTCCTCCTGGTCGCTGCGTGGCTGGCTCCTGTGCGAAATTGCCGGTCTCGACTTTCAGGAAAAGCTCTTGCCAAGTGACGACGCGGCCACCCGCGCCGAATTGCTCCTGCTGTCGCCATCCTTTCTGGTGCCCTGCCTCCAGCACGGAAAAATCAAGGTTTGGGACACGCTCGCCATAGCCGAATATCTCAATGAAGTCATTCCTGACGCTGGCCTTTTGCCAACCGACCTGGCCACGCGGACCCATTGCCGCGCCATCTCAGGCGAAATGCATTCCGGCTTCTCAAATCTGCGCGCAGCGCTGCCGATGAACCTGAAGGCGCGATATCCCGGCTTCAAGATCTGGGCTGGGGCGCAGGCTGATATCAATCACATCGTCACCATCTGGAATGGCTGCTTTGCCCGTTACAAGGGCCCTTATCTCTTTGGCAAGCACATCTCCATGGCAGATGCCATGTATGCGCCAGTTTGTACGCGTTTCACGACCTATGACGTGGAGCTGGATGAAGAATGCGACGCTTATCGCAAGCGGATGATGGCGCATCCGGCCATGGTCAAATGGATAGAGGCCGCCAAGGCAGAGCCAGACGAGTTTGAAGAACTCGATATGGAGTTCTGACGACCCCACCGTTTTCCCACCAATTATAATGGCATTTAAGTGCCAATATGATTCCAGAAGATACAAAACGCGCATCCGGGCCTTGTCGCAGCAGGGCATTGTGTCATTGCGGTTGACCTTGTCGGCTGCGGACGTTCCGACAAACCGGCCATGAAAAGCGACTATACGCTGGCGCGCCATTAGTCCCGGCGGATAAAGTCCAGCGCGGCTTCAATATTTGCCTTCGGTCCAAGCTCCACAAAGTTGGCCATGGCATTGAGGAGCAGGCGTGGATTGGCCAATAGCATCGGATAGCGCAGCATGAATATTTCTGCGGTGCCATTGATGTAGAAACGCATCATTTGCCCGAACAGGATGCTCGCCCCTTTGGCACCGAAATGTCTGTCCTGATGCAGCATGAGGCTCGCGCCGTCATGCTGTCACGCATCACGATCTGGATGCCGGCCTGCAAGCGCTTGAAGATTTCACATCGTCGCACCTGGGAAGGATCCATGATCTGCGAAAAAGCGATCATGCCGAAGTTTCTCGACCAGCGCGCTGGCGAAGACACGCCCGTCGTGCAGCAGATTTGTGAGCGCTATAAAGTCGCTTTTGTCGATATGCCGCGTCTCTATCTTTACTCGTTTCACGGCCGCAACACATGGACGAGCCAGTCATGGCCGCTTAACTTAAACCAAATAGCCTCCGGCAAACCCGGGGGGCGGTTCAATG
>CAVOKW010000015.1:0-6799 GCA_963696585.1 uncultured Alphaproteobacteria bacterium | reverse complement strand
TGCTGGCGCTTCGACTCCGGCGTATTGCTCGCGGGCGTGCTCACCGAGTTCGCGCCCGGCACAAAGCCGCCGGAATCGGTGCGTTCGTGCGGTGTTGCGCCCTGGTCGAAGAAGGTGACCGAGGACGAACTCGATACGGCCATCAAGGAATTCGTTGAACAGGAGTCTGCGCGGGTCGGCACCAGTGTGGTGATCGGGCCGCTGGGGGTGCCCGGCACCGTGCCGGCGTCGCTGACCAAGGGACTGGAATTCGACGCCGTCCTGGTGGTGGCGCCGGAACGAATCATCGCCGACGGCCCACGTGGGGCGGCCGAACTCTATGTCGCCCTGACCCGGGCCACCCAGCGCCTCGGCGTGCTGCACCACGCCGAACTCCCGAAATCCCTGTCCGGCCTTATCCCTGTCCGGCCTTGACCTGGCGACTGCTTGAGACGCGGGCGTGACCGGCGGGGTGCCGACCGACCGCGACGAAGCGCGCCGTCCGGTACCAGCAGACCGGGGCCGATCAGGTGGTGCTGCGCATCGTCGGGGCGGACGACATCGGCGTATGGCGGACGAACTCGCTGAGGAGTTCTTGAATCGAGCACCGTTCACCTGAAGGACAGAGCCAGCACCGTCACCCAGCCGAGGGCAACCCCCACACCGGATCCCAGCACGAACCAGCGCCAGACCGGCAGCCTCCGCCAGCCCCACACGGTGGGCGCCAACCCGCCGACCGTCGCCCCGGCATCAGCCTTGCCGGAGAGAATCACGCTGCCATTCCCGTCATAGTCGACGGTTTCCAGCACCAGATTGCCGCTGTCGGAAGCAACACCTGGTCCCTGCAACACTTTGCTGGCCTTGCCGGGTTCGCTGAGAACGACCAGCGCTGGCGCATCCTTGCCTTCCGGCACGGAGACGGCAACCACCTGAATGGAGGGTTTGATCGAACCATCCGGATTGCTGGCCGAGAGCGTCAGTTCAATGTTGCCGGGTGCCAGCGGCTCATCAAGCACGACCACCCATTCGCCCTTGTCGTCAGCCTTGACGGTCGCGATGACCTTGTCATTGGCGAGAATATCCACCGAGGCGCCGGGCATGGCGCGGCCGGCAATGACGGCTGATCCGTCGCGTTCGACGCGCACAATATCGAATGTGGGAACGGAGGGGTCTCGAACTTCTTCTGGCGAGGCTGGACGTGTGACTTCGGTTGTGGCGGTATCCGCGACGGGTGTTGAAGCTGTCTTACCGCCCAACAGGAAATACCAGGCACCGATCAGGGCGGCGATGACCACCAGAATGCCAGCTGCTATTGCGCCAATTCTCATACCCTTAACCCCACTGTCACAGTGCCCCGGCAGATTGACCTGCTGCGAGACGAATCCGGTTAACATCGTTCCAGAGCGAAACAAACAAGCCATGCCCTTGCCCTGAGGGAGTAACTTGCAATTGCGGCACCAATATGAAAATTGCCTGCCTGTCCCCAACTTTCCGCAAAGCACAACTAAAAGCACAACTATATGCCTCTGAAGCTCGATAATGTCTGCGTCTATTGCGGCTCCAGCACCGGCTCGGAGCCGGGTTTTGTGGCCGCGGCCGACCGGTTTGGCCGCATCCTCGCCCGCGAGAAAGTCGGGTTGGTTTATGGTGGGGGCGGCATTGGCATTATGGGTGTGATCGCCCGGGCCGTGATGGCAGATGGCGGCCGTGTCACCGGCATCATCCCCGAATTCCTGATGAAGCGCGAAATGCGATTTGATGATGTGAGCGAGCTCGTCATCACGCAGTCCATGCATGAGCGCAAGCAGCTGATGTTTGAGCGGGCGAACGCTTTCGTCGTCCTGCCCGGCGGCATTGGCACATTGGAAGAAACCGTCGAAATGCTGACCTGGGCGCAGCTTGGGCGTCACAATATGCCGATTATCATTGCCAATCTCGATGGTTTTTGGGATCCATTGATCGAACTCTTCGATCACATCATCAAGGCGGATTTTGCCCGATCGAATATTCGCGGGATTTATGCCGTCGTCGACAAGGTGGAAGACATCCTGCCGCGTATCAGGGCAGCACTCTAGCGGTGTGCGACATTTCGCCTTAGGCTCGTGCCTCTCGCAACTGGAACCGTCTGATGGCCAGCATATTTTTCGTCAGCGACACGCGCGCCCGCTACCATGCCGGGCTATTGAATGTTCAGCCCCTGGGCGGCATTGAATCCACCAATATCGAGCTTGGGGCGGCGCTTGCCGCGCGCGGTCATAAAGTGACGCTGGCGACACCTACCGATGAAACGGTGGAAGCCCATGGCATATGCAATATTCCGCTCGCACAGATAAAAGATGTTGCAGCCGATATCGTCATCACCAGCAACAATCTGAAGCCGCTGGATCAGGTGACGAAATCAGCCGCCAAGGTCCTTTGGGTCCACAATCCCCTTGTCATTGAAAAACTGATCCGCAAGGGGCAAATGGATCCGCTCCTCCGGCATCGTCCGCATGCTGTGTTCTTGTCGCAATATTCACGGAGAACAACGAGCGGGCTTTTGCCTCTTCGCTCCCGTCATGTCATTCATCACGGTATTGGCCCGGCCTTTCTGACGCCCGCCCCCAGCAATGGGGCCATGCCCTATGCGGTCTGGGCTTCCGAACCGCAGCGTGGATTGCCGCATGCCATCGAGGTGTGGAAAACCCATGTGCATCCTCACGCGCCGCAAGCACAGTTCCGTATCTTTGGGAAGGCCGCTGAATATCTCGGCGACAAGGCCAAGGGGCTTGAAGCGTTCGGCATTGTGCTTGAGGGCCGTCAGCCGCGCGAGAAACTGATCGCGCTCTATCAGCAGGCGCGGCTTTTCTTCTATCCGGGCCATATGCGTGGCGGCGAAACATTTTGTCTGGCGGTGGCGGAAGCCGAATGCATGGGCCTGCCGGTCGTGACCTCCGGCATTGCCTGTCTCAGCGAAAGAGTGACGCATAACGTCGATGGCCTGATCTCGTCGGACGATGCTGAACTCGGCGCCTTCATCCGTTCGCTTCTCGGCGACGATGCGGCATGGCATCGCCTGCATGAAGGCGCCCTTGCCCAGCGGCAAAAACTCACCTGGGAAAATGCCGCCATCCAATGGGAAAAGACGTTCGGACTTTCCTGACGATCACGCCTTGCGAGCCATCGGCGCGGGCGCGCCGTCGCGCAGTAGTTTGTAGGTGATCGAGTCGACGAGTGCCTGGAAGGAAGCATCCACGATGTTGGGCGACACGCCGACAGTGAACCATCGGTTGCCTTTGTCATCGACGCTTTCAATCATGACGCGGGTCACGGCTTCGGTACCGCTTGTCAGGATACGGACCTTGAAATCCGCCAGGCGCAGGTCTTCGATGAAGGGTGAATATTTGCCAAGGTCCTTGCGCAATGCCTGATCAAGGGCATTGACAGGGCCATTGCCCTCACCCACGGAGATCAGCATTTCGCCATCGACATTCACTTTGACCGTTGCTTCAGACACGGTGACGAGATCGCCCTGCGCATTGTAGCGGCGCTCGACAAGCACGCGGAAGGATTCGACGAGGAAAAAATCCGGCACCTGATCAAGCAGGCGGCGGGCGAGCAATTCGAACGAGGCTTCGGCACCGTCATAGGAATAGCCGAGAAACTCGCGCTCCTTGACATCCTCCAGCAGTCGGCCGATGCGCTTGTCCCCGGGATCGATTTCAATGCCCGCTTCTTCAAGACGCGCCAGAATGTTTGATCGTCCGGCCTGATCGGAGACGGCGATCTTGCGCTTGTTGCCCACCGATTCGGGCGGCACATGCTCATAGGTGCGCGGGTCCTTGAGAATCGCGGAGACATGGATGCCCGCCTTGGAGGCGAAGGCACTTTCGCCGACATAGGGCGCATAGCGATTGGGTGCGCGGTTCAAAACCTCTTCAAGCACGCGCGACACATGCGTCAGGCTCTTGAGACTTTCAAGTGACACGCCGATTTCAAAGCGGTCGGCAAAATCAGGCTTGAGCAGAAGTGTCGGGATGATCGACACCATATTGGCATTGCCGCAACGCTCGCCGAGACCGTTCAGCGTTCCCTGCACCTGACGCACACCGGCATTGATAGCGGCAAGCGAATTGGCAACGGCATTCTCGGTATCGTTATGGGCATGGATGCCCAACCTGTCGCCTGGCACACCAGAGGCGATCAGCTCGCGCACGATGCGATCGACCTCATGCGGCAGCGTGCCGCCATTGGTATCGCAGAGCACAGCCCAGCGCGCGCCAGCGTCAAGCGCGGTACAAACACAAGCTATCGCATAATCGCGATTGGCCTTGTAACCGTCGAAGAAATGTTCGCAGTCAATCATCGGCTCGCGTCCACGGTCGGCAATGGCCTTCACGCTTTGCGCAATCGATTCCAGATTTTCTTCATTGGTGATGCCGAGTGCGACCGCGACATGGAAGTCCCATGACTTTGCCACCAGACAAACCGCATCCGCTGTTGAATTGAGAATGGCCGAAAGGCCCGGATCATTGGAAGCGCTGCGGCCTGCCCGCTTGGTCATGCCGAAGGCTGTGAACCTGGCGTGCCTGAGAGCGGGCTTCTCGCTGAAAAAAGCCGTATCCGTGGGATTGGCGCCCGGATAGCCGCCTTCGACATAATCAACACCGAGCTTGTCGAGCAGCTCCGCAATCAGGCGCTTGTCTTCGACGCTGAAATCAACACCCGTCGTCTGCGCGCCGTCGCGCAGCGTGGTGTCAAACAGGTAGAGGCGCTCTTTGCTCGATGTCGTTGTCATTTGTTCAGTTCCAAAGGCACAGAAATGCAAGGGGTCAGGAAGCGCCCGCTACCGGCCAGTCCGTTTCTCACATTCCGTGTCTTGGTCTTGGGAATCTTAAGCGAGCGGGTACGGCGGCGGCGAGCATAACTCAGCCGCTAATAATGAGAGCTTTCATCGCGTGAAGTTTCGACCGCATGGCCGTCTTCCTCTCGTCATACCGTAAAAACCGTTACCCATCAAAGGGTTAGGCCGCGCAGCCGGGCCTCGGCCCGTTCGCGCCCGATGAGAGGTAACAGGTTTTTCAGCTCTGGTCCATGGGGCAGGCCGGTGAGCGCCAGACGCAAGGGCATGAAAAGCGCCTTGCCCTTGCGGTCAATCCGGCTTTTCAGGGCCTCCGTCAGCATGCCCCATGTGGCCTGCGACCAGGGTTCGGGCGGCAACAAAGTGGCGGCGAGTGTTGTCAGCTCGGCATCCTCAATCACAGGATCAATCGGCCCGCTGACGATTTTGGCCCAAAGCGCCACATCGGCATATTTTGCGAGATTGGGCTTCACGGCATCCCAGAAATCCGCCCCAAGATCGAAGCCCGAGGCCCCAAGT
This sequence comes from uncultured Alphaproteobacteria bacterium, assembly GCA_963696585.1. Taxonomy (GTDB): domain Bacteria; phylum Pseudomonadota; class Alphaproteobacteria; order Parvibaculales; family Parvibaculaceae; genus Parvibaculum. The sequence continues at coordinate 1,461 of CAVOKW010000015.1, read as the reverse complement.
CGCCCACGGATCGCCTCGTAAGGCAGGAGGTGCAGGAGCGCGGCATTCATCTTGTCGAGGTCGAGAGGATCAAAGCGGATATCGGCACGGCCCAGTGTTTCGATGTGAAAGGCGGCGGCAAGTTCGTCCATGCCGATGCGGGGCTCGACCGGTTCAGAGGTGCCAAGACGCGCCAGCAGCGAATTGATCGCCATGGGTTCGTATCCCTCGGCGCGCAATGCGGCGAGCGAGAAGTCGGCATCCTCGCGCTTGGAAAGCGGGCGGCCCTCGGGTCCCTGCAACAGGGAGTAATGGGCGAAAATGGGTGGCGTTGCGCCAAGCGCTTCAAATATCTGGATCTGCACGCCGGTATTCGTCAGATGGTCGGCGCCACGAATGACATGGGTGATGGCGAAGTCGATGTCATCGACCACGCTTGGCAATGTGTAGAGGAAGCGACCATCCTCGCGCACCAATACGGGATCGGAGAGCGAGTCCGAGTTCACATCAAATGTGCCGAAGATCATGTCGTCGAAGCTGGTCTTCTCGCCCGAAAGTCTGAAGCGCCAATGGGCTTTGCGTCCTTCAGCCTCCAGCCTGGCGCGGTCTTCGTCGCTCAAGGCCAAGGCGGCGCGATCATAGATCGGCGGCTTGCCGCGAGCCTGCTGACGCTTGCGTTTGCGCTCCAGCTCATCGGCGGTTTCATAGCAAGGATAGAGATGACCGGAGGCTTTGAGCTTTTCAGCGGCTTTCACATATTCTGCGATGCGATCTGACTGGCGCGCAAAAAGGTCATGGCACAGACCCAGCCAGGCGAGGTCTTCCTCGATGCCAGCCGCAAAGGCGGCGGTGGAACGCTCATCATCCGTATCATCCATGCGCAACAGGAACTGGCCGCCCGCATGTTTGGCAAACAGCCAATTGAACAGCGCGGCGCGCGCATTGCCGACATGCAATGAACCTGTGGGACTTGGTGCGAAGCGGACCGTGATCGAAGTCATGTCTGATACGTCGTCATGCTGAGCCTCAGCCCTCCCCCCTTGAGGGGGAGGGTTGGGAGGGGGGGATGCTGCAAGTGAGGTGTTCCTGAAAGAAATCCCCCCACCCGATCCGCGTCGTGGATCGACCTCCCCCTCAAGGGGGGAGGCAAGAATGTTTTGTCATTCGGCATCGCGCCAGCCATTCACAATCGGATAGCGGCGGTCGCGGCCAAAATTGCGCGATGTCAGCTTGACGCCGGGGGCTGCCTGACGACGCTTATATTCGGAGACGTAAACGAGATGCTCGATGCGTTTGACCAGCGCATAGTCATAGCCACGCGCCACGATGTCGCGCACCGCCATTTCCTTTTCGATCAGACATTCAAGAATGTCATCGAGCACCGGATAGGGCGGCAGAGAGTCTTCGTCCTTCTGATCGGGACGCAGTTCGGCTGAGGGGGGCCGCGTGATGATGCGCTCGGGAATGACAACGCCACCTGCG
>CAVOKW010000014.1:0-63887 GCA_963696585.1 uncultured Alphaproteobacteria bacterium | reverse complement strand
TGCCTGGCTGACGCGAGCCCCGAGTGCGCGGAGCCGCAGCGATGAGGTGCTCGGCAGTGAAGTGCGCTCGAGCTTCCTTGCCAGTGACCGGACCTATGGAGCCCGGCGCGTCTGGCATGACGTGCTGGCGGCCGGGCATGCTTGCGGCCTGCACCGTATCGAACGGTTGATGCGGCAGCAGGCCTTGCGGGCGCGGCCCCGGCGGCGGTCTCTCCCAACGGATAATGGCGAGCGATCGACCAACGCCGTCGCGCCGAACGTGCTGGCCCGTCAGTTCGATGCCGATGCCCCGAACCGCAAATGGGTGGCGGACTTCACCTATATCTGGACGGCCGAAGGCTGGCTCTATGTAGCGGCCGTGATCGACCTCTTTTCGCGCCGGGTAGTGGGGTGGTCGACGGAGCCGCCGATGATGCCCAGCTTGTCGCCGATGCGCTGGTGACGGCGATCTCTTCGCGGCGCGGTAAGCCCGATGCTCTGCTGCATCACTCCGATCGCGGCAGCCAGTATACGAGCGAGCCGTTCCAGCGCCTGATGGCCGATCATGGCGTTGCCTGCTCGATGAGCCGGTCAGGTAACTGTTGGGATAATGCGGCGACTGGACAAGCTTCTTCTCCTCGCTCAAGATCGAGCGGGTGGCCCGCAACCAGGGCGTGATAAGTATCATGTCAAAACGCCAGATCAGGTCAGCATCGGCGCGCCGGGTCGCCATGTAAAGCGCCGCCGCCCGCAACAGCCTTTGCTGCTGACGTGGGCTCAGTGCCTCGAGCGCCGCGTGGTGATCGGGGCGCGCCTTCACTTCGACAAAGGCGATGAGGCCGCCGCGCGAAGCAATGATGTCGATTTCCCCGGCATGGGTTTTGTAGCGGCGGGCGCGAATGCGATAGCCCTTCAGGAGGAGCCAGAGACAGGCGAGCCATTCGGCGCGATGGCCCAGACGATGCGCCTGCTGACCGCGCGTCTGTCGACCCCGGGGCGGCGCCATCTCAGTCGCGCCCGCCCGACATGGACAAGGCGCGCGCATAGATGTCGCGACGCGGCAGGCCCGTCATGGAAACGACTTCGGCGACAGCATCTTTCAGGCTGAGGCGGTTGAGCGCGTTTTCCAGCATGGCCCCGATCTCATGATCGCAGAGAGGCGCGCTTTTTTGCGGCGGGCCCACCACAATCACGATCTCGCCTTTGGGAGATCCTTCCGCCTCATAATGGCTGGCCAATTCGGGAAGCGGGGCACGACGCAATTCCTCGAACTTTTTGGTCAGTTCGCGGGCGACCGAGGCTTCGCGATTGCCAAGAAGCGATGCCATGTCGGCCAGCGAGGCTGGCAGGCGATTGGCGCTTTCGAGAAAGACAAGCGTTGCCGGAATGGCGGCAAGCCCGGCCAGTTCCTTGCGGCGGGCTTCCTGTTTTGCCGACAAGAACCCGGCAAAGAAAAACCTGTCCGTCGGCAGGCCGGCAAGGGTGAGTGCCGCCAGAACCGAGGAGGCGCCGGGCAGGGTCGTCACCATATAGCCCGCATCCTGCGCCTCGCGCACGAGCTTGAAACCGGGATCGGAGACGAGCGGCGTGCCGGCATCGCTGATCAGCGCGATGGCCTCGCCCCGCGACAATCGATCGAGAATGCGCGGGCGCATCTCGGCGGCATTATGGTCATGATAGGGACAGGATTTGACGCTCAAGCCATGGATGGCAAAGAGCTTGGCGCTGACGCGCGTATCCTCACAAAGCACCAGATCGGCACGCGCCAGCACATCCAAAGCGCGAAGCGTGATGTCGCCCGCATTGCCAATGGGGGTCGCGGTTACATAAAGGCCCGCCGCCAGCCGGGCTTTGGGCCGTCGTTGTGGTGTTTCCTCGGTCATGGCCGGACCTTGCGCCAGAAGCGCCTCATTTGGCAATGCCGGGATGGCGCGAAGGCCCAAGCAGGCGCAGGCGTTTTGGTTTACTTGTGGGCTGGCCGACATTAGTCTCTCGGCGATCTTATCCATGGCGCAGGCAGGACCTTCATCCCCGTGACCGCAGTAACTTTTTCCTCCCGCAAGCGTTCCCCTTCGAGCCTGTGCCTGCCCGGCGCGAAGGCGCCCTTGGGCCTGCCCGGCGCGAAGGCGCACCTGCGCCTGCTTGCCGCGCTGGTCGGCCTTTCCCTGCTGGCCGGTTGCGCCGGTCTTGATCTTGGCGGTGGCGCAAAGCCCGCAACACCCGGTCCCGTGGTGCAGGCCCCGCCGGCAGTGATCAAACCGGTTCAGCCCACCCCGATGCCCGGTCGCGACACGTCCAAGTTCTACACGCCGAAATATATGGCGGGCCTTGAACCGGTGCGCGTCGCTTTGCTCCTGCCCTTTTCATCGCCCCGGGCCGATGTGCGCAATGTCGCCAATGCGCTTTACAATGCCGCCCAACTTTCGCTTTTCGACTTCAACAATCCGAATGTGCTCTTGATCCCCAAGGCCACCAACGGCTCGGCCGCCAGTGCGGCGGCGGCGGCCACAACGGCGATCAATGAGGGGGCCGATATCATCCTCGGACCGCTCTTTGCCGAAGAAGTCAGCGGCATTGCCGTGCCTGCGGGCCAAGCGCATATTCCGGTCATCGCTTTCTCAACCGACACATCGGTTGGCGGCGGTGGGGTTTATCTCCTGTCCTTTGCGCCCTTTGTCGATGTCAACCGCATTGTCGATTACGCCACACGACAGGGGCTTACAAGCTATGGCGCGCTCTACCCGGCGGGCAGTTATGGCAATCGGGTCAGCAGCCTGTTTCGGGAGGCGGTTGCACAGCATGGGGGAACGATTGTTGCCTCGGCGAGCTATCCCGCGACATCGGAAGGCATGTATGAACCGGCCAAGCAGGTCGCCGGATCCATGGCGTCCTACAAAGCGATCTTTCTGCCAGAGGGTGGCGCCGCGCTGAAGCAGATTGCGCCGATGCTGTCCTATTTCGATGTTGATACCAAGGCGATCAAACTGATCGGAACGGGCCAGTGGGACGATCCGACGCTGGCCAATGAGCCCTCTCTGGATGGCGCCTGGTATCCCGCACCGCCACCTGAAGGGCATCTGCAATTTGCCCAGCGCTATCGCACGGCCTATGGCGCAACGCCACCCCGCATTGCAAGTCTTGCCTATGATGCCGTGAGCCTGACGATTGCGCTTTCGGCGCGACCTGGCGATGATCGTTTTTCGTCCGCCACACTGACAGCACCGGACGGCTTTTCCGGCGTTGACGGGATATTCCGGTTCTTGCCAAATGGCTGGACGGAGCGCGGTCTGGCGATCATGGAAAATCGTCCCGGCGGGGCCGTGGTGATCGATCCGGCGCCTGTGGCCTTTCAATCTGCGCCTGTCTTCTAGCTCAGCAGCAGACCAAGCAGGCTGTTGAGAACGAGGCGGCCTTGCGCTGTCGCGGCGAGCCTGTCGTCATGACGCCTGACAAGCCCCTGGCGCTCAGCCGAGGCGATGCGATCTTCTGCGAGCGGGAAACCTGCGAGCCGGGCAAAGCGCGTGAGCGACACGCCCTCCAGGAGGCGCAGACCCATCAGCATCAATTCATCGGCTTGCGCGGTTGCCGAAATCTCTTCGCAGACTTCAAGGCCATGGCCCTCGCGCTCCACGCTTTCAATCCAGAGGCCGGGGGCCTTGTGTGTTGCGGTCGCAAGTCGGCGTCCGTTTTTCACAACACGCCCATGGGCGCCGGGACCGACGCCGACATAATCGCCATAGCGCCAGTAAATCAGATTGTGCCGACACTCGGCACCGGGCTTTGCATGGTTTGAAACCTCGTAAGCATTCAAACCATGTTCGCCGCATATCGCGCCGGTCATTTCGTAAAGGGCAACCGCCGCCTCGTCATCGGGCAAAACGATGGCGCCCTTCTCATAGAGACGGGCAAAGGCCGTGCCCTGCTCGATTGTCAATTGATAGAGCGAGAGATGATCGACAGCATGGGAGAGCGCCTTGCGCAATTCCTGCTGCCAGTCCCCGGCATTTTGTCCCGGTCGGGCATAAATCAAATCGAAGGAGAGGCGAGGGAAGCTCTCTCGCGCCAGCGCAATGGCGGCAAGCGCTTCCGCGGCGGTGTGACGGCGACCGAGAAACCTCAGCTCGGCATCGTTCAGGGATTGAACACCAAGCGACAAGCGATTGACGCCCGCCGCGCGATAGCCACGGAAATGCGTCGCTTCAACGCTGGTCGGATTGGCTTCGAGCGTGATTTCGAGATCGGATTCCAATGGCCAAAGGGCAGCAATTTCATCGATCACGGCAGCGACTGTTTCAGGCTGCATCAGCGATGGCGTGCCGCCGCCAAAGAAAATCGAGCGCACGGGTTCAGGCCCCGTCATGACGCGCATGGTTTTCAGCTCACGCTTCAGTGCCGATGCCCAGCGCGACTGGTCCACCGAGGCGACGACATGACTGTTGAAATCGCAGTAAGGGCATTTCGACTGGCAGAAGGGCCAGTGAACATAGATGCCAAAACCGGCCCCCTCAGCCCCTGAAACAGGCATCGACAAGCTTTGTGAAGGCATGGGCGCGATGGGAAATGCCATGCTTTTTCTCAGGCTCCATTTCGCCGAAGGTGATGTCATAGCCATTGGCGATAAACATCGGGTCATAGCCAAAGCCCTTGTCGCCACGCGGCGGCCAGATCAGCTCGCCATCGACGCGGCCCTCGAAATATTCGATATGGCCATCAGGCCAGGCGAGCGCCAGACCGCAAATGAAATGGGCGCTTGTATCATGCGCGCCTGCTTCGAGCACGGCGCGGCGGATTTTTTCCATGGCAAAGGCGAAGTCCTTTGTCGGGCCTGCCCAGCGCGCCGAAAAAATGCCCGGCGCCCCATTGAGGATCGAAACGCAAAGACCTGAGTCGTCAGCGAGTGCCGGGAGATTGGCCGCGCGGGCGGCCGCCAAAGCCTTCAATCCGGCATTTGCGCGAAACGTGTCGCCGGTTTCGTCCGGCTCCGGCAGACCGAGATCGCTTGCCGATACACATTCGATGCCGAAGGGCGCGAGCAGCTCGAAAATCTCCCGCACCTTGCCCTTGTTGTGGCTGGCGACAATCAGTTTTTGTCCTTCAAAGCGACGGCTCATCTGGCAATCGCGGCCTTTTGCAATTCGACAAGTTCGGCAATCGAGGTGCGGGCGAGCGTCATGAGCGAGGCAAACTGCTCTTCGCTGAAGGGATCGGCTTCCGCCGTGCCCTGTATTTCGCAAATACCACCGCGACCGGTCATGACGAAATTGGCATCTGTTTCAGCGTTTGAATCTTCCAGATAATCGAGATCCGTGACGGGAACGCCTTTGTAAATGCCGCAGGAAATCGCCGCGACGTGGTCCTTGAGAACAGTGCCTGTCACCATCTCGCGGGCGCGCATCCATTCGATGCATTGATGCAACGCGATCCAGCCGCCCGTGATCGAGGCGGTGCGGGTGCCGCCATCGGCCTGCAAGACATCGCAGTCGATGGAAATCTGGCGTTCGCCGAGCGCCTTGACATCGACAATGGCGCGGAGCGAGCGGCCAATAAGACGCTGGATTTCCTGCGTGCGGCCCGATTGCTTGCCTTGGGCGGCCTCGCGGCGCATGCGATCATGGGTGGAGCGGGGCAACATGCCATATTCCGCCGTGACCCAGCCCTGGCCCTGGCCCTTGAGGAAGGGGGGAACGCGCTCCTCAAGTGAGGCGGTGCAGAGCACATGGGTGTCGCCGAACTTCACAAGACAGGACCCTTCGGCATGCTTGGTGAAGCCGAGTTCAAAACTGACGGCACGCATCTGATGGGGCTGACGACCGGAGGGGCGCATGGGCTGTTTCCTGTTTTTGGGTTTGTTCTGTTGGGGCCTTAGTACCCTTTGGGAGGCTTGCGGGCAAGAAAGCAGCCCGCTTCACCCGCCGGGTTTGACGAGCCGCCAGGTCACGCCTAACTTTACCTGTATCTATCAGGGACTTACCCCTTTCGTTGCCATCTGAAGAGCGGGAGCACAATCAGGCATGGTCGCCGTCAAGGATCTGAATGAGCGTTCGCGCGAGATCCTGCGCCGCGTGGTTGAGACTTATCTGGAGACGGGCGATCCGGTGGGGTCGCGTTTCTTGAGCCGACATCTCCCGATTTCGCTATCTGCGGCCTCGATCCGCAATGTGATGTCGGATCTTGAGGCACTGGGGCTCATTTTCTCGCCCCATACGAGCGCCGGACGCATTCCGACGCAGGCTGGTTTGCGCATGTTTGTCGATGGGTTGCTGGAAATTGGCGCGCTGAGCGAAGAGGAGCGCCGCTCGATCGAGCAGCAGGTGGCCGGTTCGCATAAAAGCGTTGAAGACGTGCTGGATGAGGCCTCCAAGCTCATGTCGGGCCTGAGCCATGCGGCGGGTTTTGTGGTGGCGCCGACCTATGACGCCGCCCTCAAGCATATCGAGTTTGTGCCGATTGACGCGGAACGCGCCCTTGTTGTGATCGTCACCGAAGGGGGCGGGGTTGAAAACCGCGTCATCGACGTGCCGCGCGGCCTCACCCCTTCAGCGCTCAGCGAGGCCGGGAACTATCTCAATGCGCGTCTGCGCGGCAAGACGCTGGATGAGGCCCGCGCCTTCATTGCCAGTGAAATGGAAAACCAGACCCAGACGCTCAACGAACTCACCGCCAAGGTGGTGGAAGCCGGGCTTGCGACATGGTCCGGGGCAGATCGGGCGATTTCTGATGATCCGTTGACCAAGTCGCTGATTGTGCGCGGGCGCTCGCGGCTTTTGGAAGATGTGCATGCGATGGAGGATCTGGAGCGCATCCGGCTCCTGTTTGACGACCTCGAAAACAAGCGCGACCTTGTTCAGCTTCTGGGGCTTGCCGGACAGGCGGATGGCGTTCGCATCTTTATCGGCTCGGAAAACAAGCTCTTTTCGCTTTCCGGATCGTCGCTGATTGTCAGCCCCTATATGGACAAAAATGAGCGGGTTGTCGGGGTTTTGGGCGTTATCGGGCCGACAAGGCTCAATTATGCCCGAGTGATCCCGATGGTCGATTACACGGCCAAGCTCGTCGGTCGTCTCATCAATTGAGACAAGATGAGCGGTTGACATCGGTCGGTCCAACGCGCAAATCCAAGGCCAATCCCATTCCCGGGGCCGTCCCCCCTGCCGGCCCGAGACGAAGAGACATAAGTCATGAGCGACGAAACCAATAACCCCGCCGCCGAACCTGAAACCCCTGCTGGCGAGGCGGCCCCGGCCATGGAATCGGCTCAGGCCGAGATTGATGCCGGATTTGCCGTAATCGAGAAGCTGACCAGCGAAAATGCCGATCTGCGCGACAAGCTCTTGCGCGCCATTGCCGACGGGGAAAACATCCGCAAGCGCGGCGAGCGCGAAAAGACCGATGCGGCGCGTTATGCTTCGGCCAATTTCGCCCGTGATATGCTACAGGTGGGCGATAATCTTCGCCGGGCGCTCGACACGCTGAGCGAGGAAGACCGCGCCGGCATGAGCGACAATGTGAAGGCGTTGCTTGAAGGCGTTGAAATGACCGAACGCGCCATGCTCTCGACCTTTGAGCGCCACGGCATTCGGCAGGTCATGCCGCAGGTCGGCGACCGCTTTGACGCCAACCAGCATGAAGCGATGTTTGAAGTGCCGGGCACCGGCCAGCCGGGCGGCACCATCGTTCAGGTGCTCGAAGCCGGTTACATGATCGGCGACCGGCTGCTCAGGGCCGCAAGGGTGGGCGTTGCCAAGGCGGAAGTCGGCGCCACCAATGGCTCGCAGGTTGATACGACGGCCTGAAATCCTTTTAAGCCGTGCCTCTGGTACCCCCTATCGCGATGAGTCATGCTGCGTTTATGCTGCACCTCCGGGCTGCAACATAAGTTGCAGCATGAGTGGCAACAAATGGGGGCGACGATGGCTGAATTATGGGCGGCGGCCGCTTTTTTTCTCGGACTTCATCTTCTGGTTTCAGGCACCTCGCTGCGCGGCAAGATTGTCGGCGTGATCGGGGAAAACCTCTATTTGCTGGCTTTTTCGGTGGCGTCCCTCGTCGGCATCGTCTGGCTGGTGCGCGCCTATGGGCAGGCCCTTGCCGGTCCCAATCATCTCTATTGGGCAGCCCCCGAATGGCTGTTGCATCTTGCGCCGCTCGTCATGATTGTCGCCTTTGTTTTTGTCGTGCTGGGCGTCACCACACCCAATCCGATGGCCGTCAAGGCCGAGTCTCTGGCCGACAAGCCCGATGCCGTGCGCGGCATGTTGCGCATCACGCGCCACCCGCTGATGTGGGGCTTCATGTTCTGGGCGGGAATGCATGTCGCGGTCAATGGCGACAAGGCCGCGATCCTCTTCTTCGGCACCTTCCTGCTGCTTGCCGCCCTCGGCACGATTTCGCAGGACGAGAAGAAAGCCAGGAGCATGGGGGAGAGCTGGAAGCACTTTGCCAGCCAGACCTCAAACCTGCCCTTCGCCGCGATCCTTGCGGGCCGCAACAAGCTCAAGCCCGGTGAAATCGGTCTTTGGCGCTTGGCGCTGGCCCTGGTGATCTTTGGTGGCGTTTTCTATGGCCATCTCCGGCTTTTTGGGGTGTCCCCCGTGCCCGGATGGGCGCCCTACTGACAAGCGCCCGGCTGGGGGCCCTGCTCGCCGGGTAAACTGACGCGGCGGAGTGTCAGGTTCCAGCGGCCACCGCCCTCAAGGAGGCGGGATGTACCGGGGATGACGCGATCAACGCCATGAAAACGCAGGCGCGAGGCCCCGCCCATGATGAGCGCATCGCCCGAGGCCAGTTTGAAGCTCCTTGAGGCGTCGCGGCGAGCAAAGCCGCCGACGCGGAAAACGCATGTATCGCCCAGCGAGAGCGAGAGGACGGGGGCATCAAGCGCGGCCTCGTCGCGGTCCTGATGCAGGCCCATGCGCGCCTTGGGGTCGCCATAGAGATTGACCAGACAGCATTCAGGCGGGGCAGGGTAGCCCGTCAGCGCGTTCCAGAGGCGCGGGAGCATTGGCGGCATGGCGGGCCAGGCGAGGCCCGTGACCGGGTGGGTTGCCTGATAGCGATAGCCTGAGGCGTCCGAGACCCAGCCCAGGGGTCCGAGATTGAACTGGGTGATCGACCAGGGCCTGGCGGTGCGCGGCATCAGCGGCCGATAGGCATCACGCCGGGCGCCTGCCGTCAGGAGGGCCTGATAGAGGCTGTTCTGCGCCGCGGGTGACAACAGGCCGGGATAGAGCCTGACGCCCTCAAATCCGGTTTCGATTGCCGGTATCATCATCGCCTTCAATGCCTATCCTCGCCGGAAAACGGGTCTGAATCCGGTTTCAAGCGGCTTGTTTGCCTGATTTTGCCGAGAATCGCGCGATCCCCCGCGCATAGTGCCGCATCCCCGCTTGCGGCCAAACAAAGCCAAACCTATATACAGCCCAACGAAGTCAAATCCCCTTGGCTATAAGGGGTTCCCCGACAGGGGACCGGTTTCACCGGCGTTTCACGTGGGCGCAAATCCTGCCGAACGCAACGGGTGCCATGAGGCCCGACCGGTCCGCCACAATGATAGAGGAATGAAGCAGTATGGCTAAAGTTATTGGCATTGACCTTGGCACGACGAATTCGTGTGTCGCGGTAATGGATGGCAAGAACGCCAAAGTGATCGAAAACGCCGAAGGCCTGCGCACAACGCCTTCCATCGTCGCCTTTACCCCCGATGGCGAACGCCTTGTCGGTCAGGCCGCCAAGCGTCAGGCTGTCACCAACCCCACCGATACCTTCTTCGCGATCAAGCGCCTGATTGGTCGCTCCTATGATGATCCGACGACGCAGAAGGACAAGGGCATGGTGCCCTACAGCATCATCCGCGCCGATAGCGGCGATGCCTGGGTTGAATCGCGTGGCGAAAAGTTTTCGCCCTCGCAGATCTCCGCCTTCATCCTGCAAAAGATGAAAGACACCGCCGAAGCCTATCTCGGCGAGAAGGTGACGCAGGCCGTCATCACGGTTCCGGCCTATTTCAACGACGCCCAGCGTCAGGCCACCAAAGACGCAGGCAAGATTGCCGGTCTTGAGGTGCTGCGCATCATCAACGAGCCGACAGCCGCCGCGCTGGCCTATGGTCTCGATCGCAAGAATGGCGAAATCATTGCCGTTTATGACCTTGGCGGCGGCACCTTCGACATCTCGATCCTTGAAATCGGCGACGGCGTCTTCGAAGTGAAGGCGACGAATGGCGACACATTCCTCGGCGGCGAAGACTTTGACATGTTGCTTGTCAATTATCTGGCCGATGAATTCAAGAAAGAGACCGGCATTGATCTGCGTGGCGACAAGCTCGCGCTGCAACGCCTGAAGGAAGCCGCTGAAAAGGCCAAGATCGAACTTTCCTCGGCGCAGCAGACGGAAGTGAACCTGCCCTTCATCACGGCGGATGCGTCTGGTCCCAAGCATCTCACCATGAAGCTGACCCGCGCCAAGCTTGAGGCGCTGACCGACGCCCTGATCCAGCGCACCATCGAGCCTTGCAAGGCGGCGCTGCGCGATGCGGGCGTGACGGCGGCCCAGATCGACGAAGTGGTGCTGGTCGGCGGCCAGACCCGCATGCCCAAGATCCGCGATGTGGTGAAGCAGTTCTTCGGCAAAGAGCCGAACATGTCTGTGAACCCGGATGAAGTCGTGGCCATGGGCGCGGCCATTCAGGCTGGCGTGTTGCAGGGCGATGTGAAAGACGTGCTGCTGCTCGACGTGACGCCGCTTTCGCTCGGCATTGAAACGCTGGGCGGTGTGTTCACACGCCTTATTGAACGCAACACAACGATCCCGACCAAGAAGTCGCAGACCTTCTCGACGGCTGAAGACAATCAGTCAGCCGTGACGATCCGCGTCTTCCAGGGCGAACGCGAAATGGCCGCCGACAACAAGCTGCTGGGTCAGTTTGACCTGGTCGGCCTGCCGCCAGCCCCGCGCGGTGTGCCGCAGGTTGAAGTGTCCTTCGACATTGACGCCAATGGCATTGTCAACGTGTCGGCCAAGGACAAGGCGACAAACAAGGAGCAGTCGATCCGCATTCAGGCCTCTGGCGGCCTCAGCGAGAAAGACATCGAACAGATGGTCAAGGACGCAGAAGCCAATGCGGCCGAAGACAAGAAGCGTCGCGAGGAAGTCGAGACCCGCAACCATGCCGAAGCGCTGGTGCATTCGACCGAAAAGACGCTTGAAGAAAACAAGGACAAGGTGCCTGCCGATGTGAAGGGCGAGGTCGAAGCGGCGAAGGAAGCGCTCAAGGCTGCCGTGGCCGAGGGTGATATCGAGGCCATCAAGACGAAGATTCAGGAACTGACACAGGTTTCGATGAAGCTTGGCGAAGCAATCTACAAGGCCTCGCAGGCTGAAGCCGAGTCTGCCGCTGCTTCCGATGCGGCGCATGACGATGTTGTCGATGCCGATTTCGAGGAAGTCGATGACGACAAGGACGACGGCAAGGCCTGAGATTGACCGACGGGCTCGACCCATGTCATCACAGGTCATGTCATCTCATCTGCACAATGTAATTGATCTGCCGGCATGCGCGTCATGCCGGCAGCATCTGTTGATTAAGGCGGCGGCTCATGTCGAAGCGTGATTATTACGACGTGCTCGGCGTCGCCCGCAGCGCCACTGCCGATGAGCTGAAAAAAGCCTATCGCAGCAAGGCAAAGGAATTGCACCCTGATCGCAATCCGGGCGATGTGGAGGCCGAGAAAAACTTCAAGGAACTCAATGAGGCCTATGACGTTCTGAAAGACGAACAGTCACGCGCGGCCTATGACCAGTTTGGCCACGCCGCCTTTGATGGCGGCATGGGCGCACGTGGCGGCGCGGGCGGGTTCAATCCCGATTTCGGCTCGTCCATGTCGGATATTTTCGACGATCTCTTTGGCGAGTTCATGGGCGGTCGCGGCGGTCGTCGCGGGGGCCCCCGCGATGGCGGCAAGGCACGCGGACAGGATCTCCGCTACAACATGGAGATCAGTCTCGAAGAAGCCTTTGAAGGCAAGAAGGCGCAAATCCGTGTGCCCTCATCCGTTGCTTGCGAAACCTGCACTGGCTCGGGCGCCGCGCCGGGCTCCTCGCCGATCACCTGCACAACCTGCCAAGGCGCAGGCAAGGTGCGGGCGAGCCAGGGCTTTTTCACGATTGAACGGACCTGCCCCAATTGCCATGGCCGCGGCCAGACCATCGACAAGCCGTGCCAGGCCTGTCACGGCGCGGGCCGGGTTGAGCGCGAGCGCAATCTCTCCGTCACCATTCCGCCGGGCGTTGAAGACGGCACCCGCATTCGCCTCTCGGGCGAGGGCGAGGCCGGCCTGCGCGGCGGTCCGGCAGGCGACCTCTATATCTTCCTGACCGTCAGGCCGCATAATCTCTTCCAGCGCGATGGCGCAGATTTGTTCTGCCGGGTGCCGATTGCCATGTCGGTTGCAGCGCTGGGTGGCGAAATCGACGTGCCGACGCTCAATGGCAAGAAGGTCAAGGTCAAGGTGCCGGAAGGGGCGCAGACCGGCCGCCAGTTCCGCTTGCGCAACAAAGGCATGCCGGTTGTCAATTCACGCGAGGTCGGCGACCTCTATATCCAGATCACGGTCGAAACGCCGGTCAATCTGACGAAGGCCCAGAAAGAACTGCTGAAGCAGTTTGACGAGGCCGCGACAGGCGACAACAATCCGGAAAGTTCCGGCTTCTTTGCCAAGGTCAAGGAGTTCTGGGACGGATTCCAGAACTGAGCCGATCAGCATAGACTTGAAGGCCCCGGCTCCGCGGGGCCTTTTTGTTTTGAGGTCGTTGATGCCCGCCTATCTCATGCCTATCGGCCTATTGATTGCTTCCAATGTCTTCATGACGACGGCCTGGTACTGGCATTTGCGCTTCAAGGAGATGCCGATCCTCACTGTTATCGCCATCAGCTGGGGGCTGGCGCTGATTGAATATTGCCTCGCCGTGCCCGCCAACCGGCTCGGATCAGCCGTTTACAGCCCGGCCCAGCTCAAGACCATTCAGGAGGTTGTAACGCTCGTCGTTTTCATGGGCTTTTCAGCGCTTTATCTCGGCCAGAACCCGAGCTGGAACACGGCGCTTGGCTTTGGCCTTATCGCGCTTGGTGCGGCCATCGTCTTTCGCGGCTGAGCCCTTGTCATTTACGGGCCAGCGCCTGACTGCTATATCCGGCGCAGCAAGATCGGATTGAAACCATGACCACAGAAATGAAAATCGCGGTGACGGGGGCGGGCGGGCGCATGGGCCGCACGCTCTTGAAGCTCATCCACGACATGCCTGATTTTCGGATTTCTGGCGGTATTGAGGCCAAGGGCTCGCGCCATCTCGGCATGGATCTCGGCCTGCTCGCCGGTCTGCCCGGCCCGCTTGGCATTGTTGCCAGCGATGATGCGCTGGCCGTCATCAAGGAGGTCGATGGCCTGATTGATTTTTCCGTTCCCGCCGCAACCGTCGAATTTGCTGCGCTCGCCGCGCAAGCGCGTATTGTGCATGTGATCGGCACGACCGGGCTCTCGGCTGATGACGAGACAAAGATCGCCGCTGCCGCGCGTCATGCCACCATTATCAAGTCCGGCAATATGAGCCTTGGCGTCAACCTGCTTGCGGCTTTGGTGCGCAAGGCGGCAAAGACACTTGATGCCGACTGGGACATCGAGATTGTCGAGATGCATCACCGCCACAAGGTCGATGCCCCCTCCGGCACAGCCTTGCTCTTGGGGCAGGCGGCAGCCGAGGGGCGCGGCATTTCACTTGCCGATCATGCCGAACGTGGACGCGATGGCCTGACCGGCGCGCGAGCGCAAGGCGCGATCGGCTTTGCCTCATTGCGCGGCGGCAGTGTGGTTGGCGATCACGACGTGATATTTGCCGGGCCGAGCGAACGCATCACGCTCGGGCATATTGCCGAAGACCGCGCGATCTTTGGCCGCGGCGCCTTGAAGGCGGCGCAGTGGGGCCGGGGCAAGGGACCGGGCCTTTTCACCATGGCTGATGTGCTCAGCCTTTCCTGACAATCTCTATAAAAACGGGAGTGTGCGTTTTGTCGAATCTGCTGGTGCTTGTCCGCCATGGTCAAAGCGAATGGAATGAGAAAAACCTCTTCACGGGCTGGCGCGATCCGGATCTGACGGCGAAGGGCCGCGAGGAGGCCGTTGAAGCCGGGCGGGCGATGAAGGCGCACGGCCTGCAGTTCGATATTGCCTTCACCTCCAAGCTGACACGCGCGCAGGAAACAAATCGTCTGATGCTGGCTGAGCTTGGTCAAGGCAATCTCCCCGTCATTGAGGACCAGGCGCTCAATGAACGCGATTATGGCGATCTCTCCGGTCTCAACAAGGATGATGCGCGTGACAAATGGGGCGAAGAACAGGTGCATATCTGGCGTCGCTCCTATGACATTCCGCCGCCTGGCGGCGAAAGCCTGAAGGACACGGCAGATCGCGTGCTGCCTTATGTGAACCGGGAAATCATGCCGCGTGTCCTGAAAGGCGAACGCGTGCTCATCGCCGCGCATGGCAATTCATTGCGGGCGCTTGTGATGCAGCTTGAAGGCCTGTCGCGCGAGGATGTGATTGCGCTCAATATCGCGACGGGTGCGCCGATTGTCTATCGCCTCGATGACAGGGGCGCGATCGTGTCGAAAGAAATCCTGATCGAGCGCGAGGCGCATTAGGTCGCGGCGGCTGAACCTTCAGGCGGTGCATGGCGCAAGATGCGAAGCGCTGCCTCCAGGTCGCGGGCAAAGAGGCGGCGCTGCTGCGGTGCGAGACAGGCTGCGACGCGCAGATGGCGGCCATGGCTCCAGAGATGCAGCTCGGTTGACTCGTCTGGATGTTCGATCGTTTCAAGCCTTGTCCAGTAGGGCTGGAAACGCCAGCCTTGCGCGTGGCCATGCTGATCGACCTTGACGACGCGCAGTTCATTGCCTGAGAGCTGCACCGTTTCATAGGCACGCGCGGCGCGGTAATTGGCGCGGAAAGCCCACCAGATCAGCGCCACATCCAGACCGCAAAAGCCGAAAATCGGCCAGGCGCCTTTCAACATGAAGACAAGGCCGGCGACAAAATTGATCGCAACGACGACCGACATGAGGATGATGAAGCCCTTTCGGCCGAGCGAGCGATGCGGCGCCAGCAGCGCATCGAAATGAAGCGGCGGCGGCAAGGACTGAGCCTGATCTTGTGGCAAGGGTGTCATGCAGCGAGGATAGGTCGGGCCTGACCCATCGGCAATGTGGCATGTTGGGCCATAGGGGCTGGGGCTTGCGGGTCACGTCTCAAACCGACAAAGTCGCGTCATGCCGATGAAAAAACCGCAGATTGAGGAATTTTTCGCCCGTCTTGCCAAGGCCAATCCAAAGCCTGAGACGGAGCTGCGCTATACCAACCCCTATACGCTTTTGGTCGCCGTGGTGCTGTCAGCACAGGCGACGGATACCGGCGTCAACAAGGCAACGGAAGCGCTTTTCAAAATCGCCGACACGCCGGGAAAAATGCTCGAACTCGGCGAGGGGCGCGTCACCGATTACATCAAGACGATCGGGCTTTTCCGTAACAAGGCCAAAAATGTCATGGCGCTTTCCCGACTGCTGATCGAGAAGCATGGGGGCGACGTGCCGCGAACACGCGAAGAGCTGGAAGCCTTGCCGGGGGTGGGGCGCAAGACGGCCAATGTGGTCTTGAATATTGCCTTTGGCGAACCGACCATTGCCGTTGATACACATATTTTCCGGGTCAGCAACCGCACCGGCCTGGCGCCTGGCAAGGATGTGCTTGCCGTGGAGCACAAGCTCGAAAAGGTCGTGCCGGAAAAATACAGGATGCATGCCCATCACTGGCTGATCCTGCATGGGCGCTATATCTGCAAGGCGCGAAAACCCGATTGCCCGATCTGTCCGGTGGCGGATCTCTGCCAGTTCAAGGGCAAGACGCTTGCCCGCTGAGCCTGGCTCAGGACATTGGCAGGTTGCGGGCTCTCAGAACCTGCGCAAGGCAGGCTGTTTCATCATCGGCACCGCCTGCAAGTTTGCGCGCATCAATGTATGACGAGCCCAGCGTGCCAGCTTCGCTCTTGTAGAAATAGACAAAGAGGCTGCAACTCTCACCACTATATTGCCAGACCTCGGCTGAAGGTTCGGTGCGGCGCAGACTTGGTTTGCCGAGGCGATCTTCAAGTGCGGGCGGCGCGACACCCAAAAGACTTTCCGGCGTGAGGGGGCCCGCACCAATCGTCGCGGCGGGCGCATTATAGGCCTGCGCACCAAGACCCGAGCCTTGCGAGGCGCAAGCGGCAAGAGGCAAGAGGAGCGCCAGAAGACATGCTTTCTTCAATCCGGAAAACTCAGGCATTTGTCGCCAGCCTCTTGAAGCTATGGACCATGTAGGATGTGCCGAAGAGCGGCGTGAAAAAATTGAGAAAGGGGATGGTCGCGAAAAAGGCGATGACGACACCGCGCATGAAAATATTGAATCGATAGCGCCGCCGCAAGGCTGTCGCCTGCTCGTAATTCATGTGGCGAAGCGCAACGAGTTCAAAATATTCACGCCCCAGAAGATAGCCATTGAGCGACCAGAACAAGACGAGATTGATGACCGGAAAAAAATAGAAGGGCAGGGCCAGCAGATTGAACCCGATCAGCACCAGCGTGAAGCGGATGGCAACGATCATGGAGGACGTGAAGGACTGATCCGTACCGGGTGCATCCTGCGGATAGTCCTGGGCCTCCGTGACGGCGGCGATGCGCTCCAGAAAGAGGCCTGCCACCAGCGAGACGGCGGGATGGACAAGCGGCACCAGCACGACGACGGCAAAGAAGCGGGCGATCACTTCCACGATAGTGTTGAGCCAGCCGGTCTCAAAAACCGGCAGGGCATTGAGGCTCCATTGCAGGCCGGCCCCCAGCAAAGCGAGAACGAGCAGCGTCAGCGCAAGCGATACCCATAACACTCGGCGAAAGGCCGGTGAGAAACATTGCTGGAAAGCATGGGCCGCGTCGTGAAACATCAGGTCACTCCTGCTCGCGTCAACGGGTGAGAACCTTAGCGATTGAATCGGGTTTTTCCAAACCCGGGCTTCACATAACGGGCTATCTGCCTATACTCGCGGCGACTTTAACGCCCAGCAGGTTCTTAACCATGTCCGAACTCCGCTATGACGTCGCCGGTATTGGCAATGCAATTGTTGATGTGATTGCCGAAGCCGATGACGCCTTTCTGATTGCCAATGGCATCGCGAAAGGCGGCATGTCGCTGATCGATGATGATCGTGCGGCGGAACTCTATGGAAAAATGGGACAGGCCATCGAGATTTCCGGCGGCTCCTGCGCCAACACGATTGCGGGCATTGCTTCGCTCGGCGGCAAGGGGGCTTTTTTCGGCAAGGTCCGCAATGACCAGCTAGGCGAAGTCTTTACTCATGACATCCGCTCGCAAGGCGTGACCTTTGACACGATCCCCGCCGTCAGCGGTCCCTCGACCGCGCGCTGCCTGATTGCCGTGACGCCTGATGGCCAGCGCAGCATGAGCACCTATCTCGGTGCGGCGCAGGCCTTGTCGCCTGCCGACCTTGATCTCGAGATCATTGCCGCCTCCACCATCACTTATATGGAAGGCTATCTCTGGGATCCCGTTGAAGCGAAGGAAGCCTTTTTGCTCGCCGCGAAGACGGCGCGTGAGGCTGGCCGTCTCGTGTCCCTGTCGCTCTCCGACAGTTTTTGTGTCGCTCGTTATCGCGACGAGTTCCGGCGTCTTGCCAGGGATGAAGTCGACCTGCTCTTTGCCAATGAATCCGAAATCCTCTCGCTCTATGAAGTCGATATTTTTGATGAAGCGCTGACCCGCGTAAAGGCTGATTGCAAGTTTGCGGCGCTGACACGTTCGGAAGCCGGTTCCGTGATCGTCGCCAATGGCGAAGTGCATGTGATTGCTGCCGAGAAGGTGCCCCATGTCGTGGATACGACCGGGGCGGGCGATCTTTATGCAGCCGGCTTCCTTTATGGCCTGTCGCGCGGCAAGGATCCTGTCACTTGCGGGCGTCTCGGCTCTCTGGCTGCGGCAGAAGCGATTTCACATTATGGCGCCCGCCCGCTCAAATCACTGGCTGAACTGGCGCGCGCCAAAGGCCTCGCACTTTGAACTGATCAGAGTTTGCGCAGGAAGACATCGCGAATGCGATGGTCGTCGCCCTTGCGCAGAATGAGATCGGCGCGCTGGCGCGTGGGCAGAATATTCTTGTGCAGATTGGCAAGATTGATTGAGGTCCAGATCGTATCTGCCGTGCGTACCGCTTCCTCTTCGGTCAATTCCGAATAGCGGTGGAAATAGGCCTTCGGGTCTTTGAATGAGGTCTGGCGCAGCCCCATGAAGCGTTCGATGTACCAGCGCCGGATGGCCTCTTCATCCGCATCCAGATAGATCGAAAAATCAAAAAAATCCGAAACGAAAGGCTGCGGGTCTTCGCCTTCGGCCGTCTTCCAGGGCTGCAGCACGTTCAGGCCTTCGACAATCAGGATGTCGGGCATATCGACCGAGATCGTTTCGTTGTCGATGATATCATATGAGAAATGCGAATAGACCGGTGCTTCAACATGGCGCGAACCGGCCTTCACATCGGAGAGAAACTCGATCAGGCGGTGAATGTCGAAGCTCTCGGGAAAGCCCTTGCGATGCATGAGCCCCTTGGCCTCCAGCACCTTGTTGGGATGAAGAAAGCCGTCCGTCGTGATGAGGTCAACCTTGGGATGATTTGGCCAGCGGGCAAGCAGCGTGCGCAACACACGCGCTGTCGTGCTTTTGCCGACGGCGACGGAGCCGGCCACACCAATGATATAGGGCACCTTGTCCTGCGTACGCCCGAGGAACTCGGACGTGACACGATAGAGTTCCTGCATCTCGCCAACATAAAGGTTCAGAAGGCGCGAGAGTGGCAGATAGATTTCGGAGACTTCATCAAGCGAGATGCGCTCACCAAAGCCGCGCAATTCTTCAAGCTCAAGCTCGGATAGCGGCAGGGGCGTGTCCTTGCGCAACAAGCCCCATTGCTCGGATGAGAAATGACGATAGGGAGAAAGGGCTGCCTTGTCCTTTGTGCCACTCGCCGTCATTTCGCTGCGTTCCCGTTGGTCGTTATGGATCAGGCTGCGCGTCCCAGAGGGACAGCCTATCTTGTTATGATGGCGTTTGTTGATCTAAGTCTTTGGACGCGCGGCTTTTTCATCAAGACCTGAAATACCCTCGCGACGCGCCAACTCGGCATAGACATCCTGTGGATCCAGATCGAGGGATGCCAGCAAGACCAGCCAGTGAAACAGCAGATCGGCCGATTCCGAAAGCACGGCAGACCTGTCCCTTGTGGCGGCGGCAATCGCCGTTTCAACGGCTTCCTCGCCAAGCTTCTGGGCGCACTTGTCTACACCGCGCGAGAGCAATCGCGCCGTGTAGGAGGTGTCGGCATTGGCACCCTTGCGGGCGGCAATGACGGCGAACAGGGCATCAAGCTGATGGGCGGACATGGTCCACACAGCTCCTTCAAGGCGCGCCGTGATTGCTGATTGACCCCTGTCAAGACAACACGGCGGCTTTGCCTAGCAGATTTGTCACATATGCGCCAGACGATAGGCTTGGGGGCGTTAGGGAGGCTAACGACGTGTATGAAGGCTGGTGCCCGCCAAAGCACCGAGCTTGGCACCGGCCTGCATGACATCGCGCATGTCGGTGCCGCGCAGATCGGCGCCCCGCAAATCGGCATTGGTCAAATTGGCTCGCAACAGGATGGCACCGCGCAGATCGGCGGCGGCGAGAATGGCGCCTTCAAAATTGACACTGGCGAGGATGGCGCCCTGCAGATTGGCGCTGGCCAGAATGGCGCGCGAAAAATCAGTCCGCGACAAATCCATATTGCTGAAGTCGGCCCGCTCGCCCCGCTGTTCGCCGGTCTGGATCCAGAGAATATGGGCGTCGAGCATTTTCTTCATGCGTTCGGGGCCCGGTGCCCGGCGTGCCTTGTTGGCGCGCATCATATCGCCCCGTGAGGCGGTGGCCTCATCCATAACGGCACGTCGAAAATCCGTATCCGTGAGATTGGCCCCGCTCAGCTCCACGCAGGTGAGTTCCGCCCCGGTAAAACAGGCACCCCGCAGATCGGCGCCCTTAAGCGAAACACCGGAAATCGAGGCGCCCTCAAAATCCGCACCAAGCAATTTGCATTCACTCAGATTGGTACCCAGCATCCGGGCGTTGCGGAAACTCGAATTTTCGCGTCCGTCGGGTGCATTGGCCCCGCGGCGTATGACCGAGCCCCGGCGCAGGTCGGCGCCTTCAAGTCGCGCCTCCGTCATTTGCGCATTCTCGAAGCGGGCGCCGCGCAAATCGGCGCGGGCAAAATTCGTGCGGGTGAGATTGGTCCCGTCAAAACTGGCGCTGAACAGATTGGCGCCCGTGAAGTGACTGTCTTCAAGGTCCGAGCCATCAAAATCACAGGCAATGAAATGGCCATGCGAGAAATTGAGGTTGCGGAAATCAAGGCCGGTCAGATCGCATTCCTTGAGAACCGCACACCAGGCATTGGGAACGCCCTTGAGGTAGCGGTCATGCAATTCAGCCAGCCGCTCCAGCGCTTCCTGGGTGATCTTGCGCCCGATAATGGCATGGGGATCGCGCGTCACCTCGGCGGATGACGGTCTTGTTCCGACTGGTTGGCGAGCGCGATTCTCAGACATGCAGGTGACCCCGGGCGATACGACAGGCCGATCTCCGCCCTGCCTGCCGAGAATAACGGGTCAGGCATTCCCATTTTCTTAACGGGCGAGCGGGACTTTAGCCATGCCAAAAAGGATCGTGGCGGCTGAAGCGCTGCCAGAGCTTGAGGGCGGCTTTCCAGTCCGCAGTGGCTTTTTCCTCGTGCCAGGCCAGGATTTGGGCGGCCGGTCCGGCAAGTTCGGGATCATTTGCCACAAGACGCTCCAAAATGGTCGTGGCCATGGCCACATCATTGAGGGATCCAAAGACATCCTGAAGGCGGCCCAGATCGTCCAGATAGGATTTGGCGGCGCTGCGCGGATAGAGCGAGGCAAAGAAGCCCAGCGTGTAGCGCAATTTTTTCAAACGCTTGCGCAATTCATGCCGATCGCTTGTATCAAGATCTGCAATGTCGCGACCGAGCCGCATGACGCTCGAAAGACGCTTGTCGAGGGCGGCATCGGCAAAAACCTGTGCCGAACCGGCGGCAAGAACGTCATAAGCGGCCAGGGGTCGCCAGTCCTGAGCCGCGAGATAATGACCCAGCCGCAATTGGAACTGCGCATAGCGTGTTGAGGTGAGCGCAATGCAGGTCTGTTCCCAAGCTTTTTTGCGCGCAATCTCGGTGACAGCTTGCAGATGAAACATCGCTTCATCCGGCTTGTTCGCCTTGAAAGCAGGCGTGAGTATGTCCATCACGAAGACATCATGATCGCGGGCGCGGCCAACCGAATTGCCAATCCATTTGGCTTCCTGAGCCAATTCATCGGTCGCATCGCCGCCAATCACGCCGCCAAAAACCGTAAAGGCAGAGCGCAGGCGGCGCAGCGCGACACGCGCCTGATGCAGGGCTTCAATATCTTGCCGCTGGATGATGGCGCGTTCATTGCCGAGAAGATGGGTCAGGCAGTGGGAGAGAATCCGCGCATAGGCATCCTCAAGGCTTGCTTCCCTGGACAGGGTCAATGGGCCTGCCTTGAATGCTTCCGGCTGGCGCTGGTCCAGCAAATCAAATCCGCGCTGGGCTTTGCTCCGCGTCCCGACGAGCAGCGGCGCTTGCGCCAGCAGGGCCAGCGCAAGCTCATAAAGACCGGCAGCGTGGCCCGCTTTCAATTCGAGTTCGATTTCACAGATCGGCAGCGAAGCCTTGCCCACCGTCATTTCGCCCTCGTCAAAGGCGATTTCAATTTCAGTGCCCTTGCCGTCTTTCCAATGGGCAAGATGGCGGTTGATCCGCGTGCTGATGGTTGGCTCCAGCATCTGATCGGCAATGAGAGCGGATAATTTCTTTTGCCACTCATCCGGGAGACGGGTCAGATCGGGCGTTGTTCGCGTCTTGGCGAGGAGCGTTTCAATTTCGACACAGTCGCGCGCAACAGCCGGGGTATCGCTGTCATCGGCCTTGAGTGTTTGCACCATGCCATCATTGCCCTGACGCAAGCGCAAAATGATGCCGGACTTTGAAAGATCGCGGCCCGGCGTGTCGAAATAGGTGGATAAAAGATTACTGGCGCTGGGTGGCGATAGCTGGGTCAGGAGCGCGGAGGAAGCCATCAGCTTGTGCAACACGGCTGGCGTACAAAGCAGCTTGAGTTCGACTTCGCGCGGGTTCATGACGGTGAAAATGCCCCAGTCTCGCTCAGTTGCGTGTGCAGCCTATCGTCGCAAGAAAACAGATTTGTGTCAGCCTCGCGGTTTGCGCCTGTCATCTCCGGATACCCAATCTGTCGTCTCACGACCATACCCGCAATCATAATATATTTTTGCGGTGCAACAGTCTCGCCGCTACAGGCGCATCGGCAGGCCCGCCTTGGCCATATGGGCCTTGGCTTCGCCAATCGTGTAATCGCCGAAATGGAAAATCGAGGCCGCGAGCACTGCGCTTGCATGACCATCGCGCACACCTTCGACAAGATGGTCGAGCGTGCCGACACCGCCAGACGCGATGACAGGCACGGTGACGGCGTCGGAAACGGCGCGGGTCAAGGCCAGATCAAAGCCGGATTTGGCACCATCGCGATCCATCGATGTGAGGAGGATTTCGCCTGCGCCGAGCGCGACGACGCGCCGGGCAAATTCGACGGCGTCCATGCCTGTCGGGATGCGTCCGCCATGGGTGAAGATTTCCCATCTGCCCGGTGCGACGGCCTTGGCATCTATCGCGATGACGATGCATTGGCTGCCGAATTTTTCCGCCGCCAGGCTGACAAAGTCCGGATTGTTCACGGCGGCGGTATTGATCGACACCTTGTCGGCACCGGCCAGAAGCAGGGCACGGACATCCTCGACCGTGCGCACACCGCCCCCGACAGTGAGCGGCATGAAGCATTGTTCGGCGGTCTGGCGGACCACATCGAATATGATGGCGCGTTCTTCATGGCTTGCCGTGATGTCGAGAAAGCAGAGCTCATCCGCGCCCGCCGCATCATAGGCGCGCGCCGCCTCCACCGGGTCGCCCGCATCGCGCAGATCGACAAAATTCACGCCCTTGACGACGCGGCCATCCTTGACATCCAGACAGGGTATGACACGGGCCTTGAGCATCAGGCGGCTTCCTTCAAGAGCTTGATGGCTTCTTTCGGATCGAGGCGACCATCATAAAGGGCGCGACCGGAAATGGCGCCTTCGAGGCCGGGACATTTGGCGGCGATCATCGCCTTGATGTCGTCGATGGAAGACAGCCCGCCTGAGGCAATCACGGGAATGGAAATCGCATTGGCGAGCGCGATGGTCGCCGGCATGTTCAAGCCTTCGAGAACGCCGTCGCGATCAATGTCGGTATAGATGACGGCGGCAACGCCGGCATCTTCGAAACGCCGCGCCATATCGAACACGGTGAGATCAGACACATCGGCCCAGCCTTGCGTGGCCACAAGGCCGCCTTTGGCATCCAGCCCGACCGCGATGCGGCCGGGAAAAAGTTTGCAGGCCTCCAGAACGAGCGCCGGATTTTTAACCGCAGCCGTGCCGATGATGACGCGGGCAATGCCCTTGCCCAGCCAGGTTTCGATGGTCGCGAGATCGCGAATGCCGCCGCCCAGCTGGGCCGGGATCGTAATCGTTTTCAAAATCGCATCGACAGCCGCGGCATTGACCGGGCGGCCCTCAAAGGCGCCATTCAGATCCACCAGATGCAGATATTCAAAGCCCGCCGCTTCAAAGGCATGCGCCTGTGCGGCGGGATCGTCATTGAAGACGGTCGCTTCTTCCATGAGGCCGCGGATCAGGCGGACGCATTGGCCGTCCTTGAGGTCGATTGCCGGAAACAGGATCATCAGGTCAGGGCCGCCATTTGAGAAAATTGCCGATCAAGGCCAGACCCAGTGTCTGGCTTTTTTCAGGATGGAATTGTGTGCCAACCATATTGTCCTTGCCGATGATCGCCGTCAGCGGGCCGCCATAGTCGGTATAGGCGATCGCATCGCGCGCCTGGCTTGTGGCGAGGTAATAGGAGTGGACAAAATAGGCATGCAGGCCCAGGTCGCCGGTTGCAATGCCATCAAGCACGGCATGGGGGCGCGTCACATCGAGTGTGTTCCATCCCATATGCGGGATTTTGAGCCTGGGGTCGGGCGGCGTCATCAGGACAACATCGCCCGCTATCCAGCCCAATCCCTTGTGGATGCCATGTTCGAGACCGCGCTCACTCATCAACTGCATGCCGACGCAAATACCCAGAAAAGGTTTTGCCTTGCCGCAGACTTCCTCGTTGAGCGTTTCGACCATGCCTGGCAGGGCGGCAAGGCCTGCCGCGCAATCGCCATAGGCGCCGACGCCGGGCAGCACGATGCGATCGGCAGTGCGCAGCTCTTCTGCGTCTGATGTGACACACACACTGGCCGCAAGCCCGGCCTCACGGGCGGCGCGCTCAAAGGCCTTGGCGGCAGATCGCAGATTGCCGGAGCCATAATCGATAATGGCGACTTTCATCAGGTATCAGCCTTCGGGAAAAGACCGAGCACATCTTCATGTGTGTCGCGCTTGGGCCAAACCGGGCCCGATGCCGGTTTTGCCATGGGACGGGCGCGACCGGTCGCGATCAATGCCTGTCCGGGGGGCGACCGGAAAAAGGCCAATTCCGCTTCCTGCAGGTTGCGGGCTGATTGCAGGGCGACAAACCGGTAACCCTGGCGTTCCAGCGTCCAGCGCCAGAAATCATTGGCTTGCAGGGCAAAGAAAAATTGCACGGCAACCGACATGACAGAGACCGCCGTCGGATCGATATGCAGGGCTTCAAAAAGCGCGGCAAGGGCGGCCAAAACGACAAAGAGGCCCATCGTCACAAGCCAGAGCTTGTGGATCAGCGCCCAAATCCAGCTAAAAAAGAAGGCTGGCCAGGAGAACCCTTCCCGCACAAAAACGACACCGCCTGCATCAAGGGGGGCACCGGGCAATTCATAGACCGTATATATGCGCATGGGGGTTACCCTTCCGCGATGGCGGATGCCGTTTTTCCGCCCCTGTCTAGGGCAGAACGGACATAAATACCAGAACCGGCTTGGCGTGGCTCAACTGCCCAAAACGCCCTTGGTCGAGGGAATGGAATGGGCGGCACGCGGGTCAATCTCGATTGCTTCCCGCAAGGCCCGCGCCAGACCCTTGAAGCAGGATTCGACGATGTGGTGGTTGTTCTCACCATACATGTTTTCAACATGCAAGGTGATGCCGGCATTCTGGGCGAAGGCCTGAAACCACTCCCTGAAGAGCTCCGTATCCATGTCACCCAGCTTCGGCCTGGTGAAATTGACCTTCCAGATCAGATAAGGACGCTGCGAGACGTCGATCGAGACGCGGGTGCAGGTCTCATCCATTGGAATAATGGCCGAGGCATAGCGGCGGATGCCCTTGAAATCACCCAGCGCCTTGCGCACGGCTTCGCCAATGACGATGCCGGTGTCCTCGGTCGTGTGGTGAAAATCGATGTGCAGATCGCCCTTGGCGCGCAGTCTCAGGTCCATCAGGGAGTGGCGGGAGAGCTGCTCCAGCATGTGGTCGAGAAAGCCGATGCCGGTTTCGACATCATAATGGCCCTGACCGTCGAGATTGAGCGACACGGCGATCTGCGTCTCCTTGGTGGCGCGTTCGATCGAAGCGGTGCGGGCAGGGCGGGCGTCGGTCATCGTCGGGTCCAGCGTTATGGCTGTGGGGTCATTCCGGGGCTGCTTTTAGCAGGCGGCAGGCATGGCGAACAGTCTCGAAGACATTGCGCGGCCTGAAGCGCGGATTCAATCTAAAAGACAAAGGCTTGCAAGACGTTAACCAGAATCCCGAAGGGTTCTTCATGTTTCGGATTAAGTGCTTTTGACGATTTATGCACATCTGTAGGTAACTCATTGATATTGCAGTGCGGCGAAATTGTTAGCTCGTTTTTGACAAGCCACTTGCCGCTACATGTTGTGCCACGATTGCAATCGCCCTTTTGGTGCGTCATCAAGCCCCCGGTCCCCGACAAAGCTCAAGGCTTGACCCGGACCGCGCCAGACGCCACATGAGAAGAAAGGTTTCCAGCTGTGCTGGTCCCTCCCGCCCTGCCTTTATCGCCCACCTTTATCGCCCACCTTTATCGAGAGTCCCTGCATGTCTGATCAAGAGCCTTATATCGCCTGGCACGGCACGACCATTCTCGCCGTCCGCAAGGGCGGCAAGGTGATAATCGCGGGCGATGGACAGGTTTCGACCGGCAATACGATCCTCAAGGGCAATGCGCGCAAGGTGCGCCCGCTCGGCAAGGGCGATGTGATCGCCGGGTTTGCCGGCGCGACGGCCGATGCGATGACGCTGTTTGAACGGCTTGAGGCCAAGATCGAGCAATATCCCGGCCAGCTTACAAGGGCTTGCGTGGAGCTGGCCAAGGACTGGCGCACGGACCGGTTTTTGCGGCGGCTCGAAGCCATGATGATCGTGGCGGATGCCCGCGTGACGCTGGTGCTGACGGGCAATGGCGATGTGCTGGAGCCCGAACATGGTGTGGTCGGCATTGGCTCGGGCGGCAATTATGCGCTGGCCGCCGCGCGTGCGCTGGCCGATACGGACCTCTCGGCTGAAGACATTGCCCGCAAGGCCATGAAGATCGCCGCCGAAATCTGCGTCTTCACCAATGGCAATATTGTCATTGAATCCCTCGACGCCTGATCTCCTCCTCACGGAAGCCCCATCGTCATGACCAGTTTTTCGCCGCGTGAAATTGTCTCCGAACTCGACCGCCATATTGTGGGTCAACATGACGCCAAGCGCGCCGTTGCCATTGCGCTGCGCAACCGCTGGCGGCGTCAGCAATTGCCGGAAGGCTTGCGCGAGGAAGTCCAGCCCAAGAACATCCTGATGATCGGACCCACGGGTGTTGGCAAAACCGAAATCTCGCGGCGTCTGGCGCGACTGGCTGAAGCGCCCTTCCTGAAAGTCGAGGCGACAAAATTCACCGAGGTCGGTTATGTCGGGCGCGATGTCGAGCAGATCATTCGCGACCTGCTGGAAATCGGCATAACCCAGACACGCGAGAAAAAGCGCAAGGATGTGGAAGCCCGCGCCCAGGCTTCGGCTGAAAACCGCGTGCTGGAGGCGCTGGTCGGCAAAAGCGCCAGTGACGCCACGCGGGAAAGTTTTCGCCGCAAGCTGCGCTCTGGTGAACTCAATGACAAGGAAGTCGAGATCGAGGTCGCCGATGGCGGCATGACGGGTTTTGAAATTCCCGGCATGCCGGGCGGACAGATGATCAATCTCTCCGAGATGCTGGGCAAAGCCATGGGCGGGCGCACCAGGATGCGCAAAATGACCGTGCTTGCCTCTCATGACGTGCTGATTGCGGAGGAAAGCGACAAGCTTCTGGATCAGGAGCAATTGATTGCCGAGGCCATTCGCGTGGTCGAGCAAAGCGGGATTGTGTTTCTCGATGAAATTGACAAGATCTGCGCCCGCTCTGACACGCGTGGCGGGGGTGATGTGAGCCGGGAAGGCGTACAGCGCGACCTGCTGCCGCTGATTGAAGGCACAAGTGTTTCGACCAAGCATGGCACGGTGAAGACGGATCATATTCTCTTCATCGCCTCCGGGGCGTTTCACATTGCCAAACCGTCTGACCTTCTGCCTGAGCTACAGGGACGCTTGCCGATCCGCGTTGAATTGCAGGCGCTGACCAAAGCCGACTTCACCCGCATTCTGACGGAGCCGGAAGGCAGCCTGATCAAGCAATATGTTGCGCTTCTCGGCACCGAAGGGGTCAGCCTCGATTTCACGCCGGATGGTGTGGAAGCAATTGCCGACATGGCGGCGCTGGTGAATGAGACGGTTGAGAATATTGGCGCGCGGCGGCTGCACACGGTGCTGGAACGTATTCTTGATGAGATCAGCTTTTCAGCCACCGATAAAAGCGGCCAGACGATTGCAATTGATCGCGACTATGTGATGAGCCGGGTGGGCGATCTGGCGCGCAATGCCGATCTCTCCAAGTTCATCCTCTAAAGGAAATGGCGGGAGATGATGTCTCCCGCCATCCGCGACGTCAGAGCTTGCCGTCTGCGGCGAGCTGCATGTAAGTGTCATCAATGCGCAGCTTCACATTGGCCTTGTCGCCAATGATCTTGCCGCCAGGCAGTTCCATGCCGATGACATATTTGTCCTTGGCCTTGGCGCCGAGCAGGCCATGGGTAAAGCTGAACTCCATGACGCTTTCGGCGATTTCCGACATTTGCGGATCGCGCAGGAAGGCTGCGCCCTTGGCCGGGTCGTAATAAAACGCCGTGGTTTTCACCTGACTGTCAAAGTCGGCGAGATCGGTGCCGGAAGCGGTTGCCATGAAGGTCCGCGCGGCAATGGCTTCGGGCGTATCCTTTTGCATCAGGGCGAGGGTTTCATACCAGGCGCCCGCAACAGCCTTGCCAAACTCGGGATGGGCCTTGAGCACATCGGTTTTGGCAACCATGATGTCCTGAATCTCACCGGGCAGCATGGAACTGTCGAAAACTTCAGCCGCATCGGGCAGGGCGCGGATCTGGCTTGTTGCCGGGTTCCAGGCCACAAGGGCTTTGACTTCTGGCGTATTATAGGCGGCGACGAAATCGGCATCGGCGATATTGGCCGTCGTGATGTCGCTTTCTTTCAGGCCCACTGTCTGCAATGCCCGCCACAGCATGTAATGCGAGACGGAATATTCCACGAGATAGACTTTCTCGCCCTTGATATCGGCCAGTGTCTTGCCCTTGCCCTTCAGGAAAATCGCATCATTGCCATTGGTATAGTCGCCTAGCAGGAGAAGCGTCGTGTCGACGCCGCCTGCCGCCGGGATGGTGAGCGAGTCCATGGTGGTATTGGCGACGGCATCATATTGGCCGGCCGTATATTGGTTGATCGACTCGATATAGTCGTTGATCTGAACGAGTTCGATCGTGATGCCATATTTGTCGGCCCATTTTTTCAGGATGCCGGACTTTTCGGCATAGGCCCAGGGCATGTAACCGGTATAGATCGACCAGGCGATCTTGAATGTCTTTGCGTCCTCGGCATGACCTTGCGATGGCAAGGCCGCAAGCATGAGGGCGGCAACCGTCAGGGCAAGGAATGATCGTCTGATCATCATTGTCCGGGATTTAAACGAAGCGAACATGGGCGTTCCTTTCATGGTGACGCGCGGCACGGGCATCGCGCCCTTGCGTCCTGCGAAGTTGAAATCAGTCCCGGCAACGTTTCCCCTTGTCCCGTCCATTCTTTGATGGATCGATCACATGATTACCGTCTGTAGCTCAGACGCATTTTCCTCTCGACGACCAAAAACCGCCGCCTGCGTTTCACTTTCCGGTAATTCCAGTACGCCATCGCTGACGAGCTTCTTGAGATAGGCAAAGGTTCGCATGGTCTGGGTAACGAGATGATCGCCTGCCACATAGCGCGGATAGAGAGGCCCTTGCCCCGGCTCCACAAGACGCGGCAAGGGCTCTATGACGGTGTCATAATCCAGCGAGCAAAACAGCGGAAAAGAGAAGCGTTCATTGGGAACATTGCGAACGCGATGGGGCGTGGCAATAAAACGCCCATTTGTCAGCGCTTCGAGCATGTCCCCCACATTTATGACGAAAGCGCCCTTCACCGGTGGCGCGTCGATCCACCGACCGGCGGCATTGAGCACTTCAAGCCCCGGCGAGGTGCCGTGCAGGATGGTAAAGCATTCATAATCCGTATGCGGGCTGATGCCCCATTCGGCGGTGGCCTGCGCCCCTTTGGTTTCGGGATAATGGACGAGGCGAAGCTGGGAAGGCGGGCGCTTGAGATGCGCTTCGAAATAATTTTCCGGCAGGTCGAGCGCGAGGGCAAAGCCGCGAAACAGGACATGGCCCAGATCCATGGCTGACTGATAATAGGCATAGACATCGTCGGCAAAGCCCGGCACTTCCTCGGGCCATTGATTTGGACCCAGCATGCGGTAGCCGCGAATGTGATCTGGATCATCTGCGGGCAGATCGATCGACAGATCATAGGCTTCCTTCTTGTCGATCTTGACCGGATCGTCGCCGTTATAAAACCCTTCTTCGCCCGTCGGCACATAACCGCGATGGGCACGTGAACGCCCGATATAATATTTCCGCTTCGTGGCTTCAGGCAGGGCAAAAAATTCCGCCGCGCGCGCCTTGAGGCGCTCGATCCGTTCATCTGCGATACCGTGACCCCTGACATAGAGAAAGCCGACTTCACTCGCGGCCTTCGCCATTTGCGCGGCGACCGCCTTGCGGTCCGCCATGTCGCTTGAGAACAGGCCGGAGATATCAATCAGCGGGATGCTGTCAAAGGCAATGCCCTTTGCACTCTCTGCTTCGGTGCTCATAACGCAACTCCTTATCTTGATCTTGCGGACAATGGCCCTGTCATGGCGAAGGCCGATGGGCTTCCCTCCATGGATTGGACATGCCAGAGACGTTCGCGCATGCGACCTTGCGGGTCGCGATCCCAGGTGCCGAGACGACCATTGCGTGTCAGGTCGCCACGCAGTCCGAGATTATCGGTTTCGCGATAGGGCAATGTTGAGCGTTGAATGATCCAGCCCCGCGTCGTGACAACCCCTTGCGATATTTCAAGATCAAGCATGGCTTGTGCATCGCGCAGGGTTGGCGCGGATCTGAGGCAGTCAGACAGATGCCTGTCAGCCGGCAGACGTATCTGCCTGTCGCGTACAAACATGAAAAGCGTGCCGACGCGCAAGAGCGTGGCGCGCGTGCCATCCTGCTCGTCCTTCAAGCGCAGGCCGAGCAACGGTGTCAGTTCGAGGGGAACCGCATGCCAGTGCTCGATATAGGGAATGTCGATGCCTTGTTCGACCATGACATTGCCATCAAGCCAGAGCTTGCCGCGATCTGAATAAGGCGACTTGGGCTGGAAATCAATTTCCCGACGCCATTCAAAGACATCCCCCTGCTTGATGAACTCGCCGGCAAAGCCTTCTTGTGCTGCAAGCCAGTCAAAATGGGCCGGGCGAATATCTCCAAGTGACTTCACCTCTGAGAAATCCGGCCGATTTTCGGGCTGTCGCAGATCAGCATATTGGCTCAGGCCCTGAAGCCAGTTGACCCATGTGGTGACATCCCGGCGACCATCCGGCCAGGCGATCAGGGACCGCCGCCAAAGGCCGGTGAGACTTTCCAGACTGGGAACTGCTTGATCCATATACCCTGCCCACTGACATGAGGGTTCATGATGCAGTGCAGCAGGGGCCTTGCGTAGCCCTCAAAAATCAATGGCGGCCATAGATTTTATCTATGACTTACCGGTCTGGTACTGCCCTGGGGCGCAGATGAGCCATGATTTCATCGAGAAAGAACTCGGTGGGCGTGTTTCGGGCAGGTTCGCCCCGGGTGATGAGATAGACATGATAATCGGGCAGCAATTCTTCACCGACGAGGGGCCACAGGGCCTGTTGCGGGTCCAGCGTCTCAGCTACGCAAGTGGGCAGAAAACCAATGCCGATGCCGCGTTCTATGAGGCGTTTTACCTCATGCAGGTTTTCGGCAAAACCGCCGGTGCGCTGGCCAATGCCATAGCGGTGGCGGAAGCGCAGCAATTCATCGGGCTCATCATCGCCCGTCTGGATATAGGGCTCGCCCTCAAGATCCGCCGGATGGTGGACCGTCTGACCGTAAAGCGGATGGCCCGGGCCGCAATAAAGCTGCTGGACCTCCTTGATGAGGGGGGTGTAACGCAGATCGCGACTTGGCGCATGGTCGCAGGCAATGCCGACCTCGGCTTCGCCCGCTTTCAGGGCCTTGATGACATCGCGCCAGGGCGTGACCTCAAGATGAATTTCAATGCCCGGATGGCGCTGATGAAAGGCGCTGAGGGCTTCGTCAAAAGCGGGGGCGACAAGGCTCGATATCATGCGGACATGGATCGCGCCTTCGACGATGCCTGCGGCCTTGGCCACTTCATGGGGAACACAGCGCACCGACCCCATCATCGTCTCACAGAGTTCGAACAAGGCGCGGCCTGCCGGAACCAGCTCAACGCCGGTACTCGTGCGGCGCAGCAGTTCGACGCCAAGCTGATCCTCCAGCCGCTTGAGGCCCGCACTGATGGTGGGCTGTTGTCGATTGAGGCGTCGTGCCGCCGCGCCAATGCCGCCGGCGCGGACGATTTCATAAAAGAGGGCGAACAGGTTCCAGTCGATCTGGCGGGCAAAATCCGGCAGATCGGGATGGGGCGAAAGCGGGGTTTGTTTTTCGGTCATCAACAGCCATCGCTAGAGCCGGCCGGAACGGCCCGCGCCACAGTCTAGCGCGTATGGCGGCAGACCCAAGTTTCTTATCCGCGCGAGCGACGGGTGCGCGCGGCGATGACCGCGAGCATCTGATCGATCTCGGCCTTTGAAAGATGGGCGATTTCTTCGGACAGCCGATTGGCCAGTTCGGTCGCTTTGGGATCAAGACCGGATGTATCAAGCGTGACACGCGGATGGGAGAGATGGGCGAGACGTTCGAGTTCCTCGGCCTCGTCCCAGATGATGTTGAAGTAGCCGATTATCGCCTGGACGAGCCACCAGCTTGGACGGCCACGGCGGCCATGTTCGAGCGCCGAGAGATAGGCCGGGGTTACCTTGAGGGCGGCGGCCATGTCTTTCATGGTCACGCCGCGCGCGGTGCGCAGCTGCCTGATCCTGCGGCCAAACGGGGTCACCGTTTGCGCCTCAGCCAGATATAGCAAGCGCCACCGCCACCATGTCGCGGATGGGCAGGCTGGAAGCCGACAACAAGCGTCCGAAACTCCGGCTCCGCAAGCCAGCGTGGCAAGGCGGAGCGTAAAATGCCCGGGCGTTCTGGCGCGTGCCAGGCCTGCGCCCCATGCAATGTGTGGCGGGAATAGGGCGACTCGCCCTTGCCAGTGACCACCAGCACACAGCGCATGCCCGCTGCCCGGGTGCGGGTCAAAAACGACCGCAAGGCTTCCTGAGCCTCGATCTGGTTGTGACCATGGAGATCGAGCTTGGCTTCGAAGTCGATCTGGCCACGGGTCAGTTTTTGTGTGGTGCGCCGGTCAAGTCCCGTGAGCGGTGGTGGCTGGGTGGCTTGCTGGCGGGGCCTTTCCCTCTGCCCATGGGGGACCGGTTGGGCGCGTATATCGGTCGTCAGGGCAAGTGGCGCCGGGGGTGACGGGGCGGGTGTCTGGGCTGCGGCGATGGCGGGTGTGGATGGCTGCGGCTTGCGCTGGCGCGAGAGCGGCTTGGCCTCGCGGGTCACATGCTGCCAGAGCCGGTGCTCTTCCTCACTGAGTTCGCGGCGACGTGATTTGCGAGGCGCTTTCGTGGACAGGGGTTCTGCGATGCGTTTGGCCATGTCCCTGCCTGCTCATTGTCGCGCGACAAGGCCGCGTGGCAGCAGCGCAAAAAGCTCGCCTGGCGATTTCATCAATCCGGCGATATGGCCGGGGCCCTCGCCACTGCCCCAGAACACATCGCCACGCTGGATACCCTTGATGGCGGTGCCCGTATCCTGCGCAACCATCAGTCTTTGCAGCGGCAGATATTGATTGTCGGAGCTGGGCTGCACGGAATTCAGCCAGAGCAAGGCGCCCAGCGGGTGTTCGCTGCGATCCACAGCCAGGCTGCGACCGGGGGTCAGATTGATACCTTCAGCGCCGAGGGGGCCGAGTGCATCATCCATGCCGCCAAGTTCACGGAAAAAAATATAGGATTCGTTTTGCCGCAGGATGCCGGGCATTTCATCCCGATGCCCGTTGAGCCAGGCCCGAATGGTCTGCATGGAAACATCTTCCGGCGCAATGGCACCGCGCGCAATCAAGACCTTGCCGATCGATGTATAGGGCTGACCGTTTTTGCCTGCAAAAGCCAGACGCATGGTGGTGCCATCCGACAGGCGGATGCGACCCGATCCCTGCACATGCAAAAAGAAAGCATCAACCGGATCGGCCAGCCAGACAATCGGCATGGCCTTGCCGTTCAGGGCCCCCTCTTCAATTTCAGCACGGGTGGGAAGCAGGCGACCCTCTTCGCGCAGCGCCTTGAAACCGGGTGGCGTGGCGAGCACGGGTGTCTGGTAAATGCCACCGCGCTGACGCGCGCCATTCATCTCCGGCTCATAATAACCGGTGAACAGGCCGGTCTGGCTTGTCGCAAAACGGACAGGCTGAAAATGTGCTTCAAAATAGGCGCGGGCCGCCGCATCGCCGGGCGCAACCTGCTCGGCGGCCGCGCAGGCGTCGCGCCAATCCCGGGCCACGCCATAGATTGTCGCCCCCTGCAGCTTGCCATCAAGAGGCGAACCGGGGGAGAGATTCACGATGCGCGCGCAGGAGCGTCGAAAGGCTGCGAGCGTTTCGCCCTGATGGTCGGTGGTCCAACCGGCGAGCGAGGAGAAGGACACCACTTGCCAAAGGACGGGGCCGGCCATGGCCTTGTCTCCCTGTGAAGACAGCAGCAGCAAAAGCATCGCCAAGGCGGAGCGCATGACAGATGACAAGCGGAAGGATTGCGCCATGGGGTGTCAGTTGTCTGACCCGGTGGCCACAAGCCGCCAGTTGGGGTCGCGACTTTTGATGTCGCGCTCAAAGGTCCAATAGTCGGTGACCGTGCGCACGGTCACCGGGTCGCCCGAGATGACCACGCCTTCGGCATTCTTTGTCGCGGATGTCAGCTCACTGACGAATTTGATGGTCAGCCTGGCGATATTGCCGCTGAGCTTGGCGTCAATCAGTTCCGCGCGGTTGATGCCGATAAAACTCTGTTCGATGGTCTGAGCGAGCTTCTCGCGCTCGCTGATGGCCGCTTCGAAACTCTTGAACACATCCGCACTCAAAAGCGGCTCAAGTTTGCGGCGATCCCCTGCAGCATAGGCCGTGACAATCATTTCATAGGCCATGCGGGCGCCGGACATGAAACCATCAAGCTCGAAGTTACGATCCGCGATGGCGATTTCGATCAAGACCTGCTTCAGGCCCGCAGGTGCCTTGCCGATGCGTTCATCGGTGGTGTCTTCGACAACATAAGGCGGGCGGTTCGGATAGGCGCCAAATGTATCCCCTTCAGCGGCTTCCACATCCGGCTGCTCGCGCTTGCGTGGTGCCAGAACAACGACCTTGTCGTTGTCGCGCGCTTCTTCCGGGGCGCTATAGGGGTCAAAGGGGGGACGCTCGTTACCCGTGCGTCGCCCCAATACGGAGCGCAGCTTGATAAAGATGCCGACGGCAATTGCCATCAATATGAGATTGAGAAGCGTCACACTGTCGTCCATTGGCCGTGTTTTGTTTCTGGGTGCCGAAAACCCTGCCTGCCGTCTCTCGTTTGCATGATCTGGACGGGTCCCCTCCAAGTTATGTCATGACGGGTCATTTTACTACCTGTGCGTGATCAAGAAGGGTGACATCGCCCATAATCACGGAGGTTTTGGCCCGCTTTCACAGGGCTTGCTTGTCGCTGGTCGTTTTCCGTGCTAGCCCACAGCCTCATTTTCGCGCCCAACTTGCCCGCATGAGGGACCATGTCCGACCAAATCAGCCATAATGCCGGTGGCCTCCCCCAGCTTCGTGTTCTGACGCAATATGTCAAAGATCTTTCCTTTGAAAATCCCGATGCCCCGCGTTCGCTTGGCGCGCAGAGCGACACCCCGCAAATCGAGGTCCGTGTTGATGTCGGGGTGCAGCGTTTGGCCGAATTCGACTATGAAGTTTCCATTCGGATTGGCGTCGACGCCAAGACGAGCAGCGATACGCTGTTTTTGGTCGAACTGGACTATGCCGGGCTGTTCCGCCTGCAAAATGTACCCGAAGCTGATATCGAGGCTGTGCTGGTTGTGGAATGTCCACGACAGATTTTCCCCTTCGCGCGACGCATTGTTGCCGATGTCACGCGGGATGGCGGGTTTCCCCCGCTCATGCTCGACCCGATCGACTTCATGGCGCTCTATCAGCAGCGCCTGCAGGAAGGTCTTCAGGTTTCAAGTGGCGACATCGTCAATTAAGTGACGCCTGGCTCTCCCTGATCTGCCACAAGGTTTCACCGCCCAGACTTTCGATGAATGCTTCATGGGCGGCGATTTCGGCCGACGTCAGGCGAGGTGCCAACGGGGCCGGGCGGAGGCGTGTCGGTATGGCCTCCACCTGTCTGCTCGCGAGAAGTGCGGCGCCCGGGTCCAGAATCAGACCGGGTTGGCGACCCCCCTTCAGTTCAAGATAGATCTCTGCCAGCAACGCGGCATCGAGCAGGGCGCCGTGCAATGTTCGACCGGAATTGTCGATGCCGAAGCGGCGGCATAAGGCATCAAGTGAATTTTGCGCACCGGGAAAGCGCCGTCGCGCCATGTCGAGCGTGTCGATGGCGCGGGTCATCGGCATGGGCGGGTGACCTGCCATTTTCAATTCGGCATTGAGAAAGGCCATATCAAAGGCGGCGTTGTGAATGACAAGCGGATCCTCGCCGATGAATTCAAGGAAGGCCTCAGCGACGTCCGCAAATTTTGGTTGGCCCGACAGGAATTCGGCTGACAGCCCGTGCACGCGAAAGGCGCCTTCGGGCATATCGCGTTCGGGATTGACATAGGCGTGATAGGTCTTGCCGGTGGCGACGTGGTTGAAAAGTTCGAGACAGCCGATTTCGACCAGGCGATGGCCCTCGTTCGGACTGAGGCCCGTGGTTTCGGTATCCAGAATGATTTCGCGCATAGCCAGTCCCTTCAACTTTCCCCTGCCGGTCAAGTGGAGGGCGACAAGCGTTCTCCCAGCACCTTGCCCTGCCTGGTCTTGAGCGTCTCGACAATCGCCTTCACCTGATCAAAGGCGTGATCCAGCCCCTTGTCGGTCTCGACAATGAAATCAGCGCGTCTTCTCTTTTCAGCATCGGGCACCTGCTTGGCATGGATGGCCGCAAATTTAGCCATGTCCATGCCGGGCCGAGCCATCACGCGCGTCTCCTGCATATGGTAGGGCGCTGACACCACAACCACAACATCAACCCGAGACTCGCCGCCTGTTTCATAGAGCAGGGGAATATCGAGCAGGACCATGTGATGCTTGTCCGCCATGGCCTTGTGCAGAAATTCAAGCTGCGCCTCGCCGACGAGCGGATGGACGATGGATTCAAGTTTTTTCATGCGCTCCGGCATGCCCAGCACTTCGCGAGACAGGGCCTGACGATCAACGGCATCCTCGATAATCGCGCTTGGAAATTCGGCGCGGATGGCTTCGACGGCCGCACCGCCTTTGGCATAAATCGCATGGACGGCTGCGTCGGCGTCATAAACAGGCACGCCAAGCGCGGCAAACATTTTAGCCGTTTCAGATTTTCCCATCCCGATGGAACCCGTCAGACCAATCAA
The DNA here is from genome assembly GCA_963696585.1 of uncultured Alphaproteobacteria bacterium. Classification (GTDB taxonomy): domain Bacteria; phylum Pseudomonadota; class Alphaproteobacteria; order Parvibaculales; family Parvibaculaceae; genus Parvibaculum. The sequence goes on along the minus strand of CAVOKW010000014.1, from coordinate 26,356 downwards.
CAGCATGTCAAATCCTCACGAAAGGGGGGCCTTGAGATCGGCAATCACGAGATCGCGCAATTCTTGCGTCACGTCGGGACGAATGCCAAACCAGGCTTCAAAACCCGGCACGGCCTGATACAGCAACATGCCCAGACCGTCCACCGTGGCAAGACCCGAGAGCGCGGCGGCACGCAATAATCCGGTTTGAATCGGCGTATAGACAATGTCCGTGACCAGGGCATGGCGTGGCAAGAATGACAGATCGATTGTCAATTCGGCTTCACCCGTCATGCCAAGGGTCGTCGTATTGACAAGAAGAGCGCTCGAGACCATTGCCGGTTCCATCTCGTCCCAGCCGAGCGCCGTCGCCCTGCAAAGTGCGAGTTCCCCGATCAGACGCTCAGCCCTGACTTTTGCGCGGTTGACGAGGCGCAACTCTGGGCAGCCTGCCTGTTCCAATGCCAGCGCGATGGCGCGTGCGGCGCCGCCTGCCCCCAGGATGAGGGCGGGGCCGGCGCTTGCCTGCCAGGCCGGATGGCGGTCTTTCAGGTTTTCGATGAAGCCATAACCATCCGTATTGCGCCCCTCAAAGCCGTCAGCCGTTTTGACAAGGGTGTTGACCGCGCCGAGACGTTTGGCAATCGCGTCATGCTGCTTGAGGCAGGCGAAGACCGCTTCCTTATGCGGCACCGTCACATTGGCCCCGATATATGTGTCGGCGAGGCGATCGAGCTGGCGCGCCAGATTCTCGGGCGCTATCGCGAGGCGTTCATAGACCGCGTCGGCAATGCCATATTTGGCAATCCAATGATTATGGATCAGGGGGGAGCGCGAATGACCTGCCGGCCAGCCGATGATGCAGACACGCCTTGTCATGGCATCACCACACCCAGGCGGCGCAATTCGGCCAGCAAGGGCAGGAGCGGCAGGCCCAGGATCGTGAAATAATCGCCATCAATCCGCTCAAAGAGCTGGATGCCCGGGCCTTCCAGCTGGTAGCAACCGACGCTTTTCATGACCTTGTCGCCAAGGCTTGCCAGATAAGCGTCGAGGAATTCATGCGTGAAGCCGCGCATGGTGAGTTTTGCTTCCTCGCCAAGGCCCCAGATGATGACGCCATTCCTGGCCAGCGCCACACCGCTATGCAGGATGTGGGTCTTGCCGCGAAGGAACAGCAGATTGTCGCGGGCTTGCGCCATGGATCCGGGTTTGTCGAAGCGTTTTGTCTCGCAAGACAGGATCTGATCAGCGCCAATGGCAATCGCATTGGCGTTTTCAGGCAATCGACTGACGGCAAGGGCTTTTTCTTCCGCCAATCTGAGTGCCAGGGCGGTGGTTTCACTCGCGGCGAATCTTTGCTTCACGTCATCTTCATCAAGACGCGAATCCACGACGTCGAAAGACACCCCGGCCTGGCGCAGAAGGGTGGCGCGAACGGAACTGCCCGAGGCAAGAATGAGTTTTGACCCGGCCATACCGCTAAAGACTCCGTGTTTCTGCAGTTTTTTGCCGCTCATTATAGAGATTGAGGACAGCGGCGGCCGTTTCTTCGATCGACCGGCGCGTCACATCAATCACAGGCCAGCCGTGTCGCGCGTAAAGACGACGTGCAAAGGCCACTTCCTCCGACACGATGAGCGGATCGACATAATGGGTGTCGGTATTCTCCTGCAGCGAAAGAAGCCTGTTCTTTCGAATTTGCACAAGGCGATCCGGGCTGGTTGTCAGGCCCACAATCAGTGGATTTTTGACTGTGGCGAGGTCCGGCGGCAGGGGAACGCCTGGCACGACGGGAATATTGGCCGCCTTGATGCCCCGATTGGCGAGATACATGCAGGTCGGGGTTTTTGACGTGCGGCTCACGCCCAGAAGAATGATATCGGCATTGTTGAGATCACCAGCCGACTGACCATCATCATGTGACATGGTGTAATTCAGGGCATCGATGCGACCAAAATATTCGGCATTCATGGTGTGCTGCGAGCCGGGCTTGTGCGAGGACTCCTTGCCGAGATAAAGCCCAAGCGCCGACATGACCGGGTCGAGAACCGAGATACAGGGCGTGTGCAACTCAGCGCAGCGGCTCTCAAGTCTTTGACGCAGTTCAATATTCACCATCGTGAACATGACTATGCCGGGCGCGCTTTCGACCTCGGTGAGGACGCGCTCAAGCTGTTTTGGTCCCCGCACCAAAGCGTAGACATGCTCGATGGGACGGGCATCCTCAAACTGGGCGCAGGCGGCGCGGGCGACCGCGTTCAGGGTTTCACCTGTCGCGTCGGACACCAGATGGAGATGAAAAATGCGCGTGCCGCTCATATCGGTCCTGTCTGCACCAGATCAGATGCGAAGAGGGAAACTACCGAGGGGGGGCGTCTGGTGCCAGTTTTTTTCGCTGGGAAGGCCCGCCACAACATGTCCGCATGGCTGTGGATAAGCATGGATAACGGGGGTAAGCATGGCGCTGAAAGGGGGTAGGGCCTGGCCCTACTTTTTCGCCTGAAACAGTCCCTGATGTCATGGGGCTGTCAAAGAACGCAAGGAAAGCCCTCTGAATCATGGGGATTGAATCCAATCCCTGGCCCTACTCTGGCTTATCCCCGATCTTCACATCTGCGGCGACAAAACGTTCCACATGTGTGTCATCCATAAAACCGCATCAGACTGCCTCTTTGTTTTGGGCGTGACATGTTTGACTGAAACGAGTCACAAGCCATGTCATAGAGGCACGTGAAAACGAATGGGGGGTTTGAGGCCTGTGACTGGGGACAGAATCCGGGGGAGATTTGATCCACAGGATTCACAGGCATCCACTACTCCACCTACCTTTAGATAGATTCTTCCTTAGTGAGAGACAGACTGTGAGCAAGACCATCGGGGCGAAAACAGGCAAGCAGGAAAAGCTCATGCTTCAAGCATTGAGCGGCATGAAAACGGATCGGGTGCCGTTGTGGCTGATGCGTCAAGCCGGTCGTTATCTGCCTGAGTATCGGGCGACGCGAAGCGAGGCCGGTGGCTTCCTCTCGCTTTGCTATACGCCGGAACTGGCTGAGAAGGTTACGCTTCAACCCGTCAGACGGTTTGGCTTTGATGCCGCCATATTGTTTTCAGATATTCTCGTCGTGCCCGATGGATTGGGACAGAAGGTCGGCTTTCAGGAAGGGGAAGGGCCCGTTCTTGAAGCCATCACCGATCTGGACGGTTTGGCAAAGCTGAATCTTGATCGGATGAAGGCGCATCTGGCGCCTGTTTATGAAACGGTCTCCCGCTTGTCATCGAGTCTTCCAGACGCTGCGACGCTGATCGGTTTTGCCGGTGCGCCCTGGACGGTGGCAACCTATATGGTGGGGGGGCGTGGATCGCCGGACCAGGCAGCGGCGAAGAGCTGGGCCTATCGGGCACCTGATGAATTTCAGAAACTGATTGATCTGCTGGTTGAGGCAACGGTCATTCATCTTTCGGCGCAGATTGATGCCGGTGCGGAAGTGGTTCAGATTTTCGATACATGGGCAGGCAGTTTGCCGCCGCTTTCATTTGAACGATTTGCGCTCAAACCTGTTCAGGCGATCAGAGCCCGACTCAAGGCGCTTCATCCGGATGTGCCGATGATCGGTTTTCCGCGCGGGGCTGGCGTGATGATGGAGCGCTATTTCCGGGAGACGGGCATTTCAGCGATCGGTCTTGATACGGGGGTTGAGACGGAATGGGCGCGCGATCACTTGCAATCGATCGGTTGCGTTCAGGGTAATCTCGATCCCTTGCTGCTGGTGGCGGGGGGAGCCGAGATGCGGGCGCAAGCCCGTCATATTCTGGAGACCCTTTCAGGGGGTCCCTTCATCTTCAATCTAGGTCACGGCATTGTGCCGCAAACGCCGCCCGATCACGTGGCCGAGCTTGTCGAGATGGTGCGGAGTTTTCGCACATGAGCACGAAACGCAAAGTCGCGGTCGTTCTTTTCAACCTTGGGGGACCTGATGGTCCCGAGGCTGTGCAGCCGTTTTTGTTCAACCTGTTTTCCGACAAGGCGATTATTCGCCTGCCACAACCCCTGCGCTGGCTGGTTGCCACACTCATTTCGAGCCGCCGGGCGCCTGTGGCGCGCGAAATCTATCAGCAGATTGGCGGGCGCTCACCCATCCTGCCGCTGACACAGGCGCAAGCTCAGGCGATTGAGGCGGCATTGGCGGACGAGATCGATGCCAGATGTTTCATCGCCATGCGTTATTGGCATCCTTTCGCACATGAGGCGGTTGCGGCCATCATGCAATGGGGGGCGGAGGAAATTGTTCTTCTGCCGCTCTATCCGCAATATTCAACAACGACGAGCGAATCCTCTTTTCAGGATTGGGACAGGGCCGTGCTGGCGGCGGGCCTTGCATTGCCGACAACGGCAATATGTTGCTATCCGGCGGAAACGGGATTCATCGCCGCGCATGTCGAACTTTTGCGGAACGCCCTGGCATCATTTGCCAGCCGCGAAAATCTGCGCGTTCTGTTTTCAGCCCATGGCCTGCCTGAAAATGTGATCAAGGCGGGTGATCCCTATCAGGCGCAGGTCGAACAGACTTGTGTGGCCATAACGGATGCGCTCGGACTGGGTGATCTTGACTGGGTGACCTGTTTTCAAAGTCGCGTCGGGCCGATGAAATGGATCGGGCCTTCGACAGAAGACGAGATCAAAAGGGCCGGTGCTGAAGGCAAGGACCTGATTGTCGTGCCGGTCGCCTTTGTCTCGGAACATTCCGAAACGCTTGTCGAGCTTGATATTGAATATGCCCATCTTGCCCGTGAGACCGGGGTTGGGACTTATGTTCGCGTGCCGGCTCTAGGGACGGCGCCCTTTTTCATCAAGGGGCTGGCAGGACTTGTGTCGCAGGCGCGGCATGAGGGCGGTATGGTCTGTCCGCTTGAGGCGGCAGGACAACCCTGCACGCGTGAGATCAAGCTCAAGAGCCTTGGCTGAGGGGGAGAGGTCAGTTGGACGGTTTCGTGAATTTCATTGCGCCGGGCTATGCGTGGATCAAGGCCCTGCATGTCATCTCGGTGATCTTCTGGATGGCGGGCATGGCTTATCTGCCGCGGCTTTTCGTCTATCATGCCGAAAGCGATACCGGATCGGACAAGTCCGAGACTTTCAAGATTATGGAACGGCGGTTGCTGCGCGGCATCATCAATCCGGCGATGGTTGCCACCTTCCTGTTTGGCATCTTGATGGTGCTGATAAATCCCAACCTGCTGTCGGAGCCCTGGTTTCACCTCAAGCTGGCGCTGGTTCTGGTGATGGCCGGGCTGCATGGCTTTTTCGCGCGCTGGCGCAAGGCCTTTGAGCGGGACGGAAACATGCATACGAGCCGGTTTTTCCGGATCGTCAATGAAGGACCGCCCGTCCTTGTCGTCTTCATCGTGATTCTGGTGATTGTCCGGCCTTTCTAGGCGAGGGCCCCGGGGCTTTTGGCGGTTTTGATCTGGGAATTGCAATTTCCGTTTGAAAAAGCAGGAGCCTGCCTATATATCGGACGGGAAGCCGGATCTCCTCCGGCGCCTTCCTGACGTCCCTGCCGGTGGATTTCTACCGGTGAGCAAAAGCCTTCGGGTCCTGCATGACCTGAGCTTTGTTCAGCCCCAAGACCGAGCACCAACAATGTTTCGGCAGGCAGGGCACAAGGCACGACATTCCCTTTTTGCTTCGCCCTTCATTTTCGTTTCGCGTTTTTTTCCGCCAGACGCCCCCCCTAACGGACAGGCTTCAACTTCCGCCCCCAAGATCACAAAGATCGCCAGCGGAATCGAGCTTCTTCAAAATTCCAGAGAGACCCTATGCCGCAGATCGCCCTGCAGGACCTGAAAGCCAAATCCCCCACAGAACTGCTCGCCATTGCCGAGGAGCTGGAAGTCGAGAATGCCTCGACGCTTCGCACCCAGGACATGATGTTTGCGATCCTCAAGCAATATGCTGAACAGGGGATCGACATTGTCGGTGAAGGCGTTGTGGAAGTGCTGCCGGACGGCTTCGGCTTCCTGCGCTCGCCCGAAGCCAATTACCTGCCAGGTCCTGACGACATTTACGTCTCGCCTTCGCAGATCCGGCGCTTTTCGCTGCGGACCGGTGACACGGTGGAAGGGGAAATCCGCAGTCCGAAAGATGGCGAACGCTATTTCGCCCTGCTCAAGGTCAGCACTGTCAATTTTGAAAGCCCGGACAAGGCGCGCCACAAGGTGCATTTCGACAATCTGACGCCACTCTACCCGGACGAAAAACTCGAAATGGAAGTCGATGATCCGACGCTGAAGGACAAATCCTCGCGCGTCATCGATATTGTCGCCCCGCTCGGCAAGGGCCAGCGCGGCTTGATCGTGGCGCCGCCACGCACCGGTAAAACGGTTCTGCTGCAAAACATCGCCCATTCAATCACGACCAATCACCCCGAATGCTATCTGATCGTTTTGCTGATCGATGAGCGGCCGGAAGAAGTGACCGACATGCAGCGCTCGGTGAAGGGCGAAGTCATTTCCTCGACCTTTGACGAACCGGCCGTGCGCCATGTGCAGGTTGCTGAAATGGTCATCGAGAAGGCCAAGCGGCTTGTCGAACATGGCCGCGATGTCGTCATCCTCTTGGACTCGATCACCCGGCTGGGCCGCGCTTACAATACCGTTGTCCCGTCCTCCGGCAAGGTGCTGACGGGCGGTGTGGACGCCAACGCCCTGCAACGTCCGAAGCGCTTTTTCGGTGCCGCCCGCAACATTGAAGAAGGCGGCTCGCTCACCATCATTGCGACCGCGCTGATCGACACCGGCTCGCGCATGGATGAAGTCATTTTCGAAGAGTTCAAGGGTACGGGTAACTCGGAAATCATTCTCGACCGCAAGGTTGCCGACAAGCGCGTCTTTCCGGCCATCGACATCATCAAGTCGGGCACGCGCAAGGAAGAGCTGCTGGTGGAGCGCGGCACGCTTCAGAAAATGTATGTTTTGCGCCGTATCCTCAATCCGATGGGCACGGTTGACGCCATCGAGTTCCTGCTCGACAAGCTCAAGCAGACCAAGAACAATGGCGAGTTTTTCGACAGCATGAATACGTAACCTGAAATTCTGGAACCGGCGATGCGAAGGCCTCGCCGGTTTTTCATGTATCGTTTGTTCTGGAGGGGGCAGTCTGTTGAAGGGCGGACTGCTGGTTTGGTGAAACAGGTGGGCACAGAAGAATTCGAATATAACCGCAGCAGCTGGATATTGCCGGCGCTGAACTGGTCGACGGTGATGAAGGCGCGGGCGCGGATCGATGGCGGCGATGAAGCCGTGCCTGCACATGTCGGTGACATCGAACTTCACTCCCTGAGCCGTCAGATGTTTGCCTGGTGGCTGGATGCGCGCGGCAGTCGTGTGATGCCTGTTGCCGAAGATGTGCAACCCAAGGGTCTTGTCGAGCTTCTCTCCTATATTCGTTTGCTGCAATGGAATGAAGACGGCGATCTCGTTCACAGGATTTTCGGGAGCGCGCTTGTTGCGGCGTCGGGCATCGATCTGACGGGCCATTCCGTCTTTCTGGTCGATGACTATCCCGACAGGGCGAATGATCTGGCCCGGCTGAAAATGATCCACGACCATCCTTGCGGGCTGCTGCTGCATCGCAATTATGTCGCCTCCGATGGAACGGTCTGTACGTGCGAATTCATCAATCTTCCGGTGTCGGGCGGGAACGATGGTGCGAACAGGATCATCGGGACGATCATTCCCTGTCAGCCGATTGGCGAAGACAAGCTCAAATTCAATGTGACCGGCGCGCCCGTGCTGCGGCGGGCGGCATTCATCGATATCGGATTTGGGCTGCCTGACGCAGCGGCGAAGCTGAGCGTCTGAAGCGGAAGCGGGATTAAACAGCGTCTAGCATCTCCCCAAAGAACATGCGCCAGCCTCTTTTTTCAGGGCTTGGCGGAGATTTCGTGGACTGACACAGGAGCAGCCTGCAGAGCGGGTCGAAATGCCAGTTTCGTCTATCTCTCGGGTCGAAACGGGAAATCAGGGCTGGACAGACCGCCCGCTTATGGCCTTTGCTTATGCTCTCGGGTGCGAGCTTGGCGACCTTCTCCGACCGCCGCTGGTCGATGGCGAGGAAAGCGAGTTCGAGGCCTATGTGAGGAAGCTGGATACGGGCCGCAGAAAAAGAGCGCTGGCTATATTGGGGGCTGCCTTGGGGGATGAAGAGAGGAGCGCCTGAAAACAGGCCAAGGCATATCATGAAAGGACACTGGCTCGTTACAGTCGCATGTATCTCGGTGATCTTGTGGTGAGTTACTTCTTTCTGACAGAAATCAAAGGATTTTTCGACGGGCGCGAATATGCCATGAAGCACGCATGCGACGAAGTGCGCGAAATGACAAACCCGGCGAACCGAGCAAAAACCGAATCAATTCTAGACAACATGGCCGCCGATGAAATTCGACGCGAGAAACGCCGCGTAGAGGCGTGCCTTGATTATTGGCTACACGGCACGATCAACCTTGCCAACGCCCAGGCCCCCGCCTATCGCGCCCTACCGAGTTTGAACAGAAGCTCTATGCTATGAGCTGCCAACAGGCGCGGCGTTTCGAAGAAGATCACCCAGTTCTCGACGCTCGCGAGCGCCGCTTGCTTAATGCTAGAGCTTGATGACATTAGATTGACGCATAGCCGGAGTTTTTGAGGTAATTTGGAAATGGGTCTGACCATGCCATGCTGGCCTCCTGCCCAGCCAGCATCTTGAATCACAAATCTCCTTCAAAGGGAATCCCCTTTGAATCAGTCATATGTCATCCCGCTCTAGACTTGCGGATTGCAGTAGTTGAACATCCTTGAAAAGCGCGCGATATCCCCATGACGCCAGCAATAAAGCCGCTCGTTGCGGCAATGACCATTTTCGCAGCCTTGCTCACCTTCGCATCAGCAGATGAAACCTATCGGCTCATCCTTGCGAACGGGAATGTGGAGAAAGAGATCGCGAGAGGATTGTCAAAATACGAATGCGAGGTTCGGAAAAAGGAGCTCAAAGCCGTGGCTGAATCGCTTGGTACCTACAATGAAGCCCTCGGCATAGGCTCGATAACCTGCCTGCCGGAAAGCCTTTTCGAGGATTAGCCCTCCTCCTGATCGTAATAATTGCCTCCAAGCCCCGCCTCGCCTCGTACAGCGCGGCGATCCTCAAGCCCTTTGTCAGCGAAGCCAATCACGGGATGCTGCAAAATCACGGCATCTTTCAGGGCTATTATTTTTTCATCATCTCGGTCTTGACCGCGACATGCGCGAGCAATATCGCGGCCATGCGCATTTCGAGCATACGGCGCAGTTCTGCCATCTCTATGACGAGAACGCGTTTGATCCGGCTTATGAGTCGATGCCGCTTGAGGCCTTCGTGCCGATGGTCGCGCGCTTGAAGGCGCGACCGCACATGAGCCTCTACATACATCGTCAGGCGGCGGCGGAATGATCAGCCCGGCTCACGGAATGAGGATTGTTGGGCCTGTTGTCTTGCGGCTTTCAAGATCGCGATGGGCCTGCGCTGCATCGGCCAGCTTGTAGCGCTGGCCGATGTCGATCTTGACATGGCCCGAAGCGACAACGTCAAAGAGATCCTTGGCGACGGCCTGAAACTCGGCATCCGTTGCGGTGTAGTGGAACATGGTCGGGCGCGTCACATAGAGCGAGCCCTTGGCGGCGAGGATGCCGAGGTCAACGCCGGTGACAGGGCCTGACGCATTGCCGAAGGAGACGAGCAGGCCGCGTGGCGCGAGACAATCAAGCGACATCAAAAACGTGTCCTTGCCGACGCCGTCATAGACGACGGGCAGTTTCTTGCCGCCGGTGATTTCCTTAACGCGCTCGGGCACATTTTCTGTTCGGTAGTTGATGACATGGTCGCAGCCGTGCGCACGGGCGAGGACGGCTTTCTCTTCCGAGCCGACCGTGCCGATGACGGTGGCGCCGAGATGCCTGGCCCATTGCGTGGCGATGAGGCCGACGCCGCCGGCGGCGGCGTGCCAGAGGATGGTGTCGCCGGGCTTGACGACATAGGTCTGGCGGAGAAGGAATTGCGCCGTCATGCCCTTGAGCATCATCGCGGCGGCGGCTTCGTCGGAAACACCGTCCGGCAATTTGACGGCGCGGGAGGCCGTCACATTATTGGCTGCGGCGTAAGCGCCGATCGGACCTGAGCCATAGGCGACGCGATCACCCACTTTCAGGCCTGTGACGCCCTCACCGACAGCTTCAACCACGCCTGCGGCTTCCATGCCGAGGCCGGAGGGAAGCTGGACCGGATAGAGGCCGGAGCGGTGATAGGTGTCGATATAGTTCACGCCGATTGCGGTGTGGGCAATGGTGACATGGCCTGCGGGCGCGGGCGGCAGTGTCACGTCTTCCAGCGACATCATGTCCGGGCCGCCGGTTTGATGGATGCGGATGGCTTTCATCTTGTTTTTGTCCTTGTTCATTATCGGCGGAGCAGGGCGAGGCCGAGACCGGCGCCGGTGAGGAAGAAGCCTGTCACGCGGTTGCGGATGAGCTGGGCGCGCGCCCCTTTGAGATAGGGAGCCATGTGGCCTGCCGCCAGTGCATAAGCACCATCTGACAAGGTGCTGATGAGAACGAAGGTGATGGCCAGCAGGATGAGCTGCGGTGTGACGGGGGCATCGGGGGCGACGAATTGCGGGAAGAAGGCGGCATAGAAAATGAGCGTCTTGGGGTTTGTAACCGAGATGATGTAGCCCTGCCGAAAGAGCGTTGCGGCTTTGACCCTGGAGGCGGTGGTGTCTTCATGCTCAGGTGTGATCGGGGCAAACCAGCTCGCGACGCCGAGCCAGATCAGATAGCCCGCGCCGACGAGTTTGAGGGCGAGTGCCCAGGGGCCCATGGCGGCGAGCAGGGGGGCAAGCCCTGCGACGGTGAGGATCATGTGGGTGGTGAGGGCGCTGACAGTGCCCGCCAGGGCGGTCAGTGCGGCGCGCGGACCCTGACGTATGCCGGTCGCCACAAGATATGTGACGACCGGACCGGGTATGATGCAGAGAATGAATGTTGCCGCCATGAAGCCTATCAGGAGGGATCCGGACACGGGCAGCATGATGATCCCCGTCAGGCGAGATGACGCTTGAAGAAGGCGAGCGTGCGGGCATTGGCTTCGTCGGCCTGCGTCTTGTCGTAATGCGCGCCGCCCTGACGGGCAAAGGCATGGTCCATCTCGGGATAGAGATGGACTGTGACATGGGCATTGTCATGCAAGCCCTTGACGATCTTGTCCTGGGCTTCGGGGCTTACAAACTCATCCTTCCCCGCAATATGCAGCATGAGCGGTGCCTTGATGCCTTTGGCCTCATCAAGGCGGGTATCAATGTTGACGCCATAATAGCCGACCGAGGCATCCGAGCCCGTGTGACAGGCGGTGAGATAGGCCATGAGGCCGCCAAGGCAGTAGCCGACGGCGCCGACCTTGCCATTGGTCAGAGGCCGAAGCGTGTCAATCGTGGCCTTGATGTCGATGATGCCGGTATCGGCCTTGAATTTGCCGAAGAGGTCGAATGCCTTTTTCCATTCGGCTTCACTCTGGTCGGTAATGTCGATGCCGGGTTCGATGCGCCAGAAAAGATCCGGGCAAAGCGCGACAAAGCCCTCACGCGCCAGCCAGTCGGCTGTGTCACGCATCACCTTGTTGACGCCGAAGATTTCCTGAATAACGACAATTCCCGGGCCCGTTCCCGAGGCCGGTTTGGCAAGATAGCCGGAAAAGGAACCGTCTGGTCCGTTGATGGTAATTGTTTGGCTGGTCAAGTGCGTCTCCCTCGATATCATCCGTCATTGGGGGGTGGTCTGTCAGATGGTCGGGGGAACTCTAACGGGCCGTGACGGATGAATCGAGGGGTAAGCCTGAATGCAGGGCGTTCAGATTTGACGGGCAGATTTGACGGGCAGATTTGAGAGGCCGCGCCGATTACCAGCGCTGGTCGCGCTGTGCGTCTGTCATGCCCATCTGGGTCATCTGACGATTGCTTGCCGTCGTGTCTTTATGCTGACGCGAGGATTTGCCGCGCGCCGCACCCTCACGGCGGGGTTCACCCGACATGGCAACGTCGAAGACGTTGATATAGCTGTTGGCATATTTGGCAAAGATGTTCATTTTATTCACCTTAGGTTTCAGTATGCTGGGAAGATGATGCTTTAACAGGGCTTTCTCAAGCGATCTCTTTTCACGGCAGATGTTAGGAAAAGTAACATATGGCTGCCCGCCGCCTGCCCACATTGAGCGCTTTGCGCGCTTTTGAAGCTGCGGCCCGGCTGGGGAGTTTTTCCCGCGCCGCTGATGAATTGCATGTCACCCATGCGGCGATCAGCCACCAGATCCGACGGCTTGAGGAAGAGCTGGAGTTGTCGCTTTTCCATCGCACGGGGCGCGCTGTCGAACTGACGGATACCGGGCGTCGCCTGTTACCCGTGCTGAGCGTGGCCTTTGATCAGATTGCCGAAGTCTGGCAGCAGATTCAGGGGAATGAAGGCGGGCCGCTGACCGTTTCGGTTGAGCCCTCTTTTGCGGCGCGCTGGCTGGTGGTGCGGCTTGGCAAGTTTTCACGTGCCCATCCAGACATTCAACTTCGCTTGATGCCGTCAGGCGAACTCACCGAGTTTGACCGCGAGGATGTTGATCTCGGCATTCGCTATGGTTTGGGCGGCTGGGAGGATGTGGTGGCTGAAAAGCTGTTTGAAGCCACCGAATATCCCGTCTGCGCGCCCTCGCTGATTGAAGCTGGCAAGCCGCTGCGCAAGCCGGAAGACCTCAAGCGTTATCCGTTGCTGCATGAGGAAACCATGGGCCATTGGCTCAACTGGCTGAGTGCGGCGGGCGTTGCCGACCCTTCCTGGGCGGCGCGCGGGCCCTTGTTCATTGAAGCCTCCTTTGCGTTGCAGGCGGCTGCGGCGGGACAAGGCGTGGCGCTCGCCAATGATGCGCTCGCCATGGCAGATCTTGCCGAAGGGCGGCTGGTGCGGCTTTTCGATATCGGGGTGCCTGACGAAGAAGCCTATTGGCTGGTCTATCCCGAGCGGAGTGTGCGCAAACCCAAGGTGCTCGCCTTCCGCAACTGGATCCGCGAAGAGGCGGGACTTCCGCCGTCGCCCATCAAGACCCTGAAAGAGAGCGGGCGGCCGAGAGGGCGCAAACCAGCGCCGACGCGTCCGTAACCGGCGGCGAGCAGGTTTCCCCGACACAGACGTAAGCTGTTGGCTTGTGCTCGATCATGGTCTTGCCATAAGCGGGATGGGTTGATGGCAGGACCTCGCCCGGTGCGAGGCGCAGCACAATGCGGTCGGGCAGGGAGAGCGATAAGGCGGCCGGGAGCAGTTCCGTCGTGTCGCCGATCAGCACGATCTGGACGGGACGCAATCGGGTTTCCAGGCTTGCGAGCCAGGAACCGAGCGGGAAGAGATTGCGTTCGATCTCACCGGCAAAGCTTGTGAGCAGCGCATCGGCCCGGGCGAGCCAGGCCATGTCGCCGGTCAAGAACGCAAGCCGCGTATATAGCCCCGGCAAGCGGCCATTGGCGGCGGGGGTGGCATCGTCATTCACCGTCCGTCTACGGACGATCAGGCCGGGGGCATCATCGGCGGTGAAGTAATAGCCGCCATTTTCATCGTCGCGATAATGTGCTTCGAGTTCATCGGCAAAGGTAAGGGCGGCGGTCAGATAAGGCTTGTCATTTGTGGCTTCAAAGAGCGCCAGTGAAGCGTCGATCATGTTGGCGAGATCGTCTGCCATGGCGGCGTGTTGCAACTGGCCCTCGCGCCAGGCATGGAAGAGACGGCCCCCGCGGCGCATGGTCGTCATGATGAAGCGATGCGCAGCGGCCGCGCTTGCGATCCAGTCTGGCTGCGCGAAGGCGAGCCCGGCGCGCGTCAAAGCGGCAATCATCAGGCCATTCCAGTCGGTCAGGACCTTGTCGTCAAAACCCGGCCGGATGCGCCTGTCACGCGCTGCCATGAGTTTCGCCCGAAGCGGGGCGAGCATTTTTTCTTCCGCCTCATCCCAGGGGCGATCAGCTTGCGCGATACGATTGAGGATATTTGTTTCTTCCCAATTGCCATGGGTGGAAACGTCATAGGCCTGTTTGAAGAAGTTGCTCTCCTGCCCCAAGAGCGTGTCGATTTCGGTCTCGCTCCAGACATAGAAGCGGCCCTCGACACCTTCGCTATCGGCATCAAGCGAGGCCGCAAAAGCACCGTCTGGGGCGGGTGTGCTCATTTCGCGCATCAGCCAGCCGACTGTCTGCTCGATGCGGGCGGCGTATAGCGGCGAGCGCGTTTCCTGCCAGACAAGGGTCATGAGATCGATGAGCAGCGCATTGTCGTAGAGCATTTTTTCAAAATGCGGCGCGAGCCAGCGATCATCGGTTGAATAGCGGGCAAAACCGCCGCCGAGATGATCATAAATGCCGCCCTGACACATATGGTCGAGGGCACGGGTCACGGCGTCGCGGCAGGCTTCATCACCCTGCCTGAGCCAGTGCCGCCAGAGCACCGATAAAATGCCGGTCTGGGGAAACTTCGGCGCGCCGCGTATGCCGCCATTGACCGGATCCATGAGTGTCAGGAACTTCTCGGCGGCAAGTTCGAGCATGGCGGGATGTGGCTGGCCGTGGCGCGGCGTTTCGGCTTCGGTTTTTAGCGCGCGGGCGAGGGCGGCCCTGTTGTTTTCTATTTTTTGCGGCTCGTCGCGGAACAGGCGGGCAATTTCGCCGAGTAATTGGGTGAAGCCCGGGCGGCCATATTTTGGCTCTTTGGGAAAATAAGTGCCGCCCCAGAAGGGTTCGCCGCGTGGTGTGAGAAACATGGTCAGGGGCCAGCCGCCCTGCTCGCCAAGCATGTGAAGCGCTGACATGTAGATTGCGTCTATGTCCGGTCGTTCCTCCCGATCAACCTTGATGTTGATGAAGTGCTCGTTCATCACCCTGGCAATGTCGGCGTCCTCGAAACTTTCATGGGCCATGACGTGGCACCAGTGACAGGCGGCGTAACCAACAGAAAGCAGGATCGGCTTGTTCTGGTCGCGGGCGGCGGCGAGCGCCGTCTCGCCCCAGGGATACCAGTGAACCGGGTTATCCTTATGCTGGCGCAGATAGGGGCTGACTTCGCTATCGAGGAAATTGCGTGACATCCTTGCCTCCGGGCGGTTCACTGCCTTTAAGATGCGTTATGAACGCTTTGCGGGGCATCTGGAAGCCCCCTGCTGGACCCCTTGCGAGAAAGAGATCAGGTCATGAAGGTCAAACTGGATGTCGACCTAACGCCAGAAGAAGCACGCAAACTCATGGGTCTGCCTGAAATTGAAGCCATGCAACAGCGGCTGCTGGAGCAGATGGAAAAGCAGCTCATGAACAACATGTCCTATATGGATCCGGAAGTGGTCATGCGCAGCATCATGCCGGCAGGGGCGCAGGGTCTGGAAAAGATGCAGGAGCTTCTCTGGGGCGTGGCCGGGGCCGCCATGGGCAAGGCTGGCAAGAAGAAGACGGACTGAGCGACAGGGATGCCCGAAGCGTGAATACGATTTATGCCTTGTCGAGCGCGGCGGGTCGCGCGGGTGTGGCCGTCATCCGGTTGTCTGGCGATCAGTCGCGGGATGCCGTCATGGCGCTGACGGGGCAGCCCTTGCCGGCCGCGCGACAGGCCAGGCTCACACGGTTCATCAACCCGACCACGCGCCAGCCGATTGATCGGGGATTGCTGCTCTGGTTTGAGGGTCCAGCCAGTTTCACCGGCGAGGATGTGGCGGAACTGCATCTGCATGGCGGGCGGGCCGTGGTCAACGCCATGCTGGCCGCGCTGGCCGGGATCGAGGGATTGAGGGCTGCGGAACCGGGCGAGTTCACGCGGCGCGCCTTCGAGCAGGGCAAGCTTGATTTGACAGAAGTTGAGGGTCTTGCCGACCTCATCAATGCCGATACGGAGGGGCAGCGCCGTCAGGCATTGCGGCAGATGGAAGGGGCATTGGGGCAGCTCTATGAAAGTTGGCGCGTGCGTCTCATCCGGTTGCTGGCTTATGCTGAAGCCGAGATTGATTTTCCGGATGAGGATTTGCCGGATAGTTTGATGGCGCGGCTTGGCCCGGAGATTGCCGATCTTGGTCATGCGATTCAAAAGCATCTTGATGATGGCGGGCGTGGTGAGCGCCTTCGGGATGGCGTCGAGATCGCCATTATCGGCCCCCCCAATGTCGGCAAATCAAGTTTGTTGAATGCGCTGGCAGGGCGTGATGTGGCGATTGTCTCGGACGAGGCGGGGACGACGCGAGACGTGCTGGAGGTCCGGCTTGATCTGGGTGGCGTGCCTGTCACCCTGGCCGATACGGCGGGTCTGCGAGAGGCCGCCGGGGCGATTGAGCAGGAAGGTGTAAGACGCGCCCTGCAACGTGCCGAGGCGGCTGATGTGCGGCTTCTTGTGGCCGCCCCCGGCCCGGACGGACAGATGCTCGGCAACCATGATCTGGCGCTGGAAGGGGACATCCTCGTCTGGAACAAGCAGGATCTGGGTGCGGCGCCGGTGGGTGTTTCTGTCTCGGTTTGTGCTTCGAACGGCGAAGGCATTGACGCGCTGCTCGATCTTCTCGCACAACGGGTCGGTTTTGTTTATGAAGCGGTCGAGCATCCGATGATTACCCGGGCACGGCATCGCGAGGGGCTGAAGGCCTGCGTGGCCCACCTTGAGCTGGTTTCAACCGGACTCGCCACGCAACAGCCTGTCGAATTGCTGGCCGAGGATTTACGTCTTGCCGGGCGGTCCTTAGGGCGGATTACGGGGCGGGTTGATATTGAAGACCTTCTAGATGTTGTGTTTAGGGACTTTTGCATCGGCAAATGAGGTGGAAATTGTTTCACGTGAAACAGAGTCAGTCAGCCCGTTTGACCCGACCGGAAAGCCGGACTAAAGCTCCCTGCCAAGAGAGGCCACCAGCCAGGACCGAACAATGCCGACGCCCAGCTTTGATGTGATTGTGATTGGGGGCGGCCATGCCGGCTGTGAAGCGGCATCGGCAGCCGCCCGTATGGGCGCTCGCACGCTTCTCCTCACCCACAAGATTTCGACGATTGGGGAGATGTCCTGCAACCCGGCCATTGGCGGATTAGGCAAGGGACATCTGGTGCGCGAGATCGATGCGCTTGATGGATTGATGGGCCGGGTGGCGGACGCGGCGGGTATCCAGTTCCGGCTGCTTAATCGTCGCAAGGGACCCGCTGTCAGGGGACCTCGCGCTCAGGCTGATCGCAAACTCTACCGGCAGGCGATGCAGGCGGCGATCCTCAGCCATGCCAATCTCCAGGTGGAGGAGGGCGGCGCTCATGATCTCAAATTGGAGGCGGGGCGTCTCAAAGGTGTCGTTACTGAAGATGGTCGTGTGTTTTTGGCCGACCGGGTGATCCTGACGACCGGCACCTTCCTGCGCGGCATGATTCACATCGGGACCCGGCGAATACCGGCAGGCCGTGTCGGGGAGGCACCGGCCTTGGGTCTTTCGGATCGCCTCTACGCCCTTGGCTTTGCCCTTGGCCGACTGAAGACCGGGACACCGGCTCGTCTGGATGCCAACAGCATTGATTGGCGTGGACTGGAAGAGCAGCCGGGCGATACACCGCCTGTGCCTTTTTCCATGCTGACCCGCTCGATCACGACGCCGCAAGTCTCTTGCCACATCACAAGGACGACAGAAGCCGGTCACCGGATCATCGAAGACAATCTCAAATACTCGCCGGTCTATTCCGGCCAGATAGAGGGGGTCGGGCCGCGCTATTGTCCTTCGATCGAGGACAAGGTGGTGCGTTTCAGGGAAAGGTCATCGCATCAAATCTTCCTGGAGCCGGAAGGGCTGGATGACGACACGATTTATCCCAACGGCATTTCGACGGCCTTGCCAGAGGATGTGCAGCTTGCCTTTCTCAAGACCATTCCGGGTCTCGAGAATGTGGTGATGAAGCGCTGCGGCTATGCCATCGAATATGACTATATCGATCCGCGTGAGCTCACCTCGTCGCTTGAGACAAAACGTCTGCCGGGCCTTTACTTCGCCGGACAGATCAATGGCACCACGGGTTATGAAGAGGCGGGCGCACAGGGCTTGGTGGCTGGCCTGAACGCGGCCCTGGCCGCAGCAGGACGCGAAGCCGTCATTTTTGATCGGGCGCAAGCCTATCTCGGCGTGATGATCGATGATCTTGTGACGCGCGGGGTGAGCGAACCCTATCGCATGTTCACCTCCCGGGCTGAATACCGGCTTTCCCTGCGGGCGGATAATGCCGATCAGCGTCTGACAGCTCTGGGTATGAGTCTGGGCTGTGTGGGTCCGGCGCGGATAGCGCATTTTTCGCAAAAAGCTGTGGCGCTTGCTGAAGCCGGAGAGCTGGCGCGACAGTTGAGAATGCCTCCCTCACGGCTTGCCGGATTTGGGCTCAAGATCAATCAGGATGGCGTTGCCCGGTCGCTGTTTGATCTGATGGCCTATCCTGATGTTGCGCTGGCGGATCTGGTGCGCGTCTGGCCGGAGATATCATTGATCGAGCCGGAGATTCTGGAGCAGGTTGGCATCGAGGCTCAATATGCCGGCTATCTGGTCCGCCAGGAGGCTGACATCAGGGCCTTTCGGCGTGATGAAGCGATGCTGCTTGCGCCGGATCTCGATTTTGCAGCCGTTGCAGGCCTTTCGACTGAAGCGATCCAGAAGCTCAGCAAAGCGAGACCTGCCACGCTGGGGCAGGCAGGACGCATTGATGGCGTGACGCCGGCCGCTCTGACGTGTCTGATGATTCACGTGAAACAATCCGCCCGACGCCATACAGCTTGAGGGTAGTGCCCAGGATGGCTCAAGATATGGCGCAAGTGATTGATGCGGAATCTTTTTCCAAGGCCTTGAATGTTTCACGTGAAACAATGGCTGCTCTCCAGACTTATGAGACCCTGCTCCTGAAGTGGCAAAAGTCCATCAATCTGATTGCCAATTCCTCCATTCCGTATCTCTGGCACAGGCATATGCTCGATTCTGCCCAGCTCAGCGGGCTTGTTTCCGGCCCCATTCGAAACTGGGTTGATCTCGGCAGCGGAGGTGGTTTTCCGGGACTTGTTGTCGCCATCTTGCGGGCGCAAGAGCCGGGCTTCATGATGCATCTGGTCGAGAGCGATCAGCGAAAATGCGTCTTTCTCAGGGAGGTGGCGCGGCAGACTTCCGCCCGGGTCAAAGTCCATGCGGCGCGTATTGAAACCTTCGGCGAGACTTTCCATCCGGCACCGGAGGTCGTATCTGCCCGGGCGCTGGCTCCACTGGACCGCTTGCTGGATTGGGCATTCCCCTTATTCGATTCAAGGACAGTGGGTCTGTTTCTGAAGGGGCAGGGGCTGAGTGATGAATTGATTTCTGCACGGAAAGGTTGGATATTCAATTTCGATGTCATACCAAGCCGGTCAGACCCGTCTGGATCCATTCTTAAGGTAGAGGGCCTCCATGCAGCCGATCATATCTGACGAGCAAGCCCCGCCAACATCGGTGGACGTCAAGCCCCGTATCCTTGTGATTGCCAATCAGAAGGGCGGTGTGGGCAAGACCACAACCGCCATTAACCTGGGTACAGCATTGGCCGCCGTCGGCGAACGTGTGCTGATCCTCGATCTTGATCCGCAGGGCAATGCCAGCACGGGTCTTGGTGTCGGACGCGCCGAGCGCAAGGTTTCTTCCTATGATGTACTGATCGGGTCGGCACTGGTTGAAGATGCGATTGTGCCCACGCAGGTGCCAGGGCTTGATATCGTTCCCTCGACCATGGATCTTCTGGGTGCCGAGTTGGAGCTCGCCTCCGTGCCGCGTCGTTCACATCGCCTGCGCGATGCGCTTGTGCGTATGCCGCGTTCGGGCAAGCCGCGTGGTGAGACCGAAAAGGAGCGCAAGCTCAGTGAGACGCCCTATTCCTATCTGCTCATTGATTGCCCGCCCTCCCTGAATCTCTTGACCATCAATGCGATGACCGCTTCTGACGCCATATTGGTGCCCTTGCAATGCGAGTTCTTTGCCCTGGAAGGGTTGAGTCAGTTGCTGCGCACGGTGGAGCGTGTCCGTTCGAGCCTCAATCCGCGCCTGGAAATCCAGGGCATTGTCTTGACGATGTTCGATCAGCGCAACAAGCTCTCTGACCAGGTGGCGTCAGATGTGCGGCAGCATTTGGGCGACAAGGTCTATCGTACCGTCATTCCACGCAATGTCCGCATTTCCGAGGCGCCGTCTTATGGCAAGCCAGCGCTGGTCTATGATCATAAATGCGCAGGCAGCAAGGCCTATATGAAATTGGCGGCAGAAATGATCCAACGAGAGCGCGCGATCAGAAAATCGGCCGCCTGATTCGTCCGTAAAAGGACGAATCGTCAAAGGTAACAGTGCCACAGGGCCTGATATTCAGGTTCAGTCTGAAGACTCTGAAGATCGTCCGACAACGGATTGAAATGATTCAGAGTTCGGTTCTACCCGGTAGGGCCGGGATCCATTGGGGGCCTGAGATAATTTCATCAGGCGATTAAGGGCGCACCATTCGGCGCTTTTCGCAGCCATACCGTCACGGGGATCGGGGTTGCGAAAATCACGATAGGGCCGGGAATTGAGAAGGGAATGAGCCGCCATGGCTGATGAAATGCCAAGCAGGCTGGGTCGGGGACTTGCTGCCCTTATCGGGGATGATGCAGCCTATGCACTCGGTGAGACGCGGGTCGATACGGGTCCGATCAGGGGCCTGCGCGAAGTGCCGATTGAATATCTGCGGGCCAATCCGTTTCAGCCGCGCGTCCGGTTTCGGGAGGAGGATCTTGCCGATCTTTCCAACTCGATCCGCGAGAAGGGCATCTTGCAGCCGATCGTCGTTCGTCCGGTCGCAGGCGAGGTCAACAGCTTCGAGATCGTGGCGGGCGAGCGTCGCTGGCGTGCAGCCCAGAAAGCCCGGCTGCATCAGGTGCCGATCATCATTCGCGAGCTTACGGATGCTGAGTCGCTTGAAATCGCCATCATCGAAAATGTGCAGCGTGCCGATCTCAATGCCATTGAAGAAGCGGCGGGTTATGAGCGGCTGATGGCGCAATTTGCCTATACGCAGGAGGCCGTCGCCAAGCTCATCGGCAAGAGCCGGAGCCATGTCGCCAATACGCTGCGCTTGCTGTCTTTGCCCGACAATGTGCGCCACATGATTGAAGATGGCCGTTTGAATGCGGGTCAGGCACGTCCCCTGATCGGCCATGCCCAGGCCGAGAAACTGGCCGCCGAAATTGTCGCCAAGGGATTAAGCGCCCGTGAGGCTGAGGCTCTGGCCCGCAAGGCCAATGAGGCGCCCAGCGCGAAGCCGCAACGGGCCTTTGCCAATGGCATGGGCAAGGATGCCGATACGGTTGCCCTGGAAAAAAACATCTCAGACCAGCTTGGACTCAAGGTATCGATCAGCTTTTCAGCCGAGAAGGGGGGCGAGGTCAAAATCGCCTATAAGACGCTGGAACAGCTGGATGAAGTCTGCCGTCGCCTTGCGGCGCGGGGCCAGAAGATCGGCTGATCGGGTCGGCTAACGCCGCCCGGCGCGCGCGCCTTGCGCCACGCGAAACAGGGTCTGCCCGCAAATGGCCGCTTCGGGCAGGCCGGTGGTTTTGCAGAGACCTTCGGCCTCAAGGGCCAGGTCAATGGCGCGGTCGAGGCGTTTGCGACTCCACAGGCCGAGTTGACGACGAACCATATCCTTGCGGCTGAAATGCAAGGGCGGCCGCATGGCGCCAAGCGCCGCCATGGCGTCACTGCCTGTTTCCATACGGGCAAGCGCCAGATGCAATTGCTGCAAATGCCGCGAGAGCGCGTTGAGTATGGCAATGGCATTGACATCCGCCGAATCGCGCTCGCGCCAACGCCGCATCAAGCGCTTGCAGATCGCCGCCGACCGTCGCATCCACAACATCATCCAGACTCGAACCGGCATTGTCGCCCACACAGGCCCGCACATCCTGCAGCGTCACGGTTCGCTTGAGCCCCCTGGCTGGCGCGCCGCTATCGGCGCCCATATAGAGGCTCAGTTTTTCAAGCTCGCTGAGGGTGACGCCACGATCCGATCCCAGATTGCCGAGCAGGTAATCAAGGGCCGCCGGTTCCGGCGTCAGACCCTCTTGAGCGAGTTTTTCCCGTATCACATTTTCAAGGGCACGGGCGTCATCCGCATAGCAGGCGATTGCGACGGCATTTTCGGCGCCTTCAAACAGGACCCGAAGGGGGGACCGCGCGCCAAGTTCTCCCCCCTCGACGAGGATCAAGGCGTCCCCCATGGGATTATCGAGAAAGGCTTCGAGGGTCTTGGCCTGACTGTCGCCAAAGCCGCGCAAGCGGATGACCCGCCGCCCCCCCAGCATGGAAATGGAGGCGGCTTCATCCGCCAGCCGGGCCGGATCATTTTTCAGATCGCCTTCGGATAGCTCGACGATACGAAACGGGTCATTGGGGTCCTCAACGACACCGCGTGTCAAACGGTTCATCCGTTCACGCACGAGCCCGCCATCGGGACCATAGAGCAGGATGGCGCAGCATTTCGGATCAGGCTGCCTGATGAAGCGCTCGCAATCGGCGGGCTTGATTTTCACGGCCGATCTCCCGAGCGATTATTTGACCGGCGGGGTTTCACCGGCAAGGCGTCGATCAAAGAAAATACCAAGCTGCTGCTTGATATCCCCGGCGATGGCTTGTGACACGCGCTTTTCAGAGTCCTGGGACGCGGTGATGTTGGCGAACTCGGACGAGACGCGATTATAGGATGTGCGCGAACGCGAGACGGATTTGTAAATGAGCTTGTCGCTGGCAATATCAACCAGCCTGAAGGGGACGACCACGACGAGGTTTTTGCGCGTCACATCCGCGTCCTGCTGAATGGCGGTGTCCTCTTCATAGACAGAAGGCGAAAACTCAAGCCGATAAGCCGCTGTGGCGCCCACTTCATGGCCGCCTGCCAGCACATCGACGAGATCATATTTGATGACCCGGCCAACGTGCGATTCCGGACCTTTGACATCGATACTGCCAAGCTCGCTTGTGACGGCGGTCGAATTTTCGTTTTCGGCATAAAGCGGTCGAAAGCCGCAAGCCGAGAGCGGGAGCGCAAGACCCGCCATCAGGACGACCATGGCAAGACGCCTGAGCGGCAGATGCAAGGCCCTCTCAGACAACGATATTGACGATCTTGCCGGGGACAATGATGACCTTGCGGACCGGTTTTCCATCGATTGCCTTCTCCACCTTTTCAAGCGCCAACGCCGCGCTTTCAATCGTTGCATGATCTGCGTCACGGGCGACAACCAGTTCATCGCGTCGCTTGCCATTCACCTGTATGGCGATGGTGATGGAGTCTTCCACGAGGAGGGCCTCGTCGGCAACTGGCCATGGCGTGTCAACCACCATAGTGCTGTGACCGAGAAGCTGCCAGCATTCCTCGGCCAGATGCGGCATCATCGGCGAAATCATGATTATCATGAACTCAAGCGCCTCGCGCCGGGCCCAGTCGCCTGCCAGGCCGTCTGCCCTGCTTGCCGCAAAACTGTTGGCAAACTCGTAAACCCGCGCCACGGCCCGATTGAAGCGGAGATTTTCAATGTCGTCGGTCAGCGTGGCGAGCGTCTGGTGCGCGACCCGGTGCAAGGCCAGGGAGGCCTCATCAAATTGTTCAAGGGCAGGGCGGGGCGTACCTACAGGGCTCAAAGCGGGCAGGGCCTCGTTCAACAGACGCCACAGACGCTGGACAAAACGCCAGGCCCCTTCAGCGCCAGCGTCGGTCCACTGCACGTCACGTTCCGGCGGGCTGTCGGACAAGATGAACCAGCGCGCCGTGTCAGCGCCGAATTGCTCAATGATCGAATTGGGATCGACCACGTTGCGCTTCGACTTGGACATGGACTCGATGGGTCCAATCGTCACCTTCTCGCCGGTCTCGACATGAACGGCGCTGCCCTCTTCGGTAATTGAAACTTCTTCGGGAAAGAGCCAGCGGCCATCAGCCCCCTTATAGGTTTCATGCGTCACCATGCCTTGCGTGAAGAGCCCGTCAAAGGGCTCTTTCAGGCCGAGATGGCCTGTCCCTTCCATGGCGCGGGAGAAATAGCGCGAATAGAGAAGATGCAGGATCGCATGCTCGACGCCGCCAATATACTGGTCCACGGGCAGCCAGTAATCGACAGCGGCGCGATCGGTCGGCGTGCTGGCCCTGGGGGCGCAGAAGCGCGCGAAATACCAGGATGAATCGACAAAAGTGTCGAAGGTGTCGGTTTCGCGTGTCGCCGGTTTGGCGCAGGCCGGACAGGCGACATGTTTCCAGGTCGGATGACGGTCCAGCGGATTGCCCGGCACATCGAAAGTCACATCATCGGGCAGGCGCACCGGCAACTCAGCCCTGGGCACAGGCACGACACCGCAATCGGCGCAATGCACGACAGGGATCGGACAGCCCCAATAACGCTGACGGGATATGCCCCAATCGCGCAGGCGGAAATTGACCGTGCCTTCGCCGATACCGAGGCTTTCGAGTTTTTCAATCGTGGCGCGTTTGGCGGCGAGGACATCGAGGCCATTCAAAAAGCCGGAATGAATGGCAATGCCGTCGCCGGTATAGGCTTGCGTGGCGGTCTGGGCGAGATCGGCAACATAGTTGTCAAGCTCGATGCCAGCGAGGTTTTTGGGTGCAACGACGGGGCGGACCGGCAGGCCATATTTGCGGGCAAAATCGAGGTCGCGCTGATCATGTGCGGGGCAGGCGAAAATCGCGCCGGTGCCGTAATCCATGAGCACGAAATTGGCAATGTAAAGCGGCAGCGTTTCACCCTCGATGAAGGGATGGCGCAATGAAAGGCCCGTCGCAACGCCCTTCTTCTCGACTTTTTCAAGGGCGGCTTCGGTGGTGCCGAGGCGTTCGCATTCCTTGATGAAGGCGGCGATTTCATCATTGCGGGCGGCCAGTTCGGCACTCAGCGGATGGCCCGGCGATATGGCGCAGAAGGACGCGCCAAAGAGCGTGTCGGGACGCGTTGTATAGATTTCAAGCGGCGCGCGATGGCCAGCGTCAGCAAAGGAAAAGAAAACCCGCGCGCCTTCCGAGCGGCCGATCCAGTTCTTCTGCATGAGACGCACCTTTTCGGGCCAGCGCGTCAATGTGTCGAGACCGGCCAGAAGGTCATCAGCCATGTCGGTGATTTTGAGGAACCATTGCGTCAGTTCGCGGCGTTCCACAAGCGCGCCGGAGCGCCAGCCGCGGCCATCAATCACCTGCTCGTTGGCGAGCACGGTATTGTCGACCGGATCCCAATTCACATGGCTTTTCTTGCGCGTCACATAGCCCTTGCCCAGAAAGTCGAGAAAGAGCGCCTGCTCCTGCGCGTAATATTCCGGATCGCAGGTGGCGAATTCGCGCTCCCAGTCGATGCCGAGGCCCATGGCCTTGAGCTGGCCCCGCATGGTGGCGATATTTTCATAGGTCCATCTGGCGGGATGGGTCTTGCGTTCAATCGCTGCATTTTCGGCCGGCATGCCGAAAGCGTCCCAGCCCATGGGATGAAGCACATTGAAGCCGCGCGCACGTTTGAAGCGCGCAATGACATCGCCCATGGTGTAGTTGCGGACATGGCCCATATGGATTTTCCCTGACGGGTGCTGGAGCCGTCGGGCAGCGCGACCGGGTCGAACGGACTGCCCGACGCGAACAGGGCCTTGCCACCCGACCAGGCATAGGCCTGCTCGGCCGTGCACTCCGACTTCAACGTCGGGTTCGACAACGCGAAGACGATCGGCCGCGCGTTGATGCGCGTCAATTCCTCTACCACCTCACGCGTGAACATGCCGGGCGTCGCGCCGACACCGATGATCGCGGTGGGCTCGAGCGCCCGGACGGCGCCGAGGAAGTCCGTGACGGGCGCATGCTCGTGCGCATACGGCTTCTTGTGTTCGGCGAGGCCGCTTCGGCTCGCGACGACGAGTCCCTTCGAGTCGACCATCCAGCAACGCTTGCGGGCCTCCGCGGGATCGAGTCCATCGTCCGCCATCGCGGCGCACAGCAGGTCCGAGATCCCCGTGGCCGCCTCGCCCGCGCCGAGGCACAGGAACTTCTGCTCCGACATGCGCTTCCCGGTGATGCGCAGCGCGGAGAATATTCCGGCGACGGTGACCGATGCCGTGCCCTGGATGTCGTCGTTGAAACAGCAGACCCTGTCGCGGTACCGGCGCAGCAGCCGGAACGCGTTGTGGTTGGCGAAATCCTCGAACTGCACGACGATGCCCGGGAACACCTGCTGGGTCGCGGCGACGAATTCCTCGACCAGCTCGTCGAGCGCG
>CAVOKW010000013.1:0-61980 GCA_963696585.1 uncultured Alphaproteobacteria bacterium | reverse complement strand
GGCCACATTTTCCGCAATGCCATGCTCATCGTCATTGCCGGTTTTCCCGGCGCCTTCATTGGCGCGTTTTTCACAGGCGCGCTGCTGATCGAAACCATCTTCTCGCTCGATGGGCTCGGCCTTCTTTCCTATGAAGCCATCGTCAATCGCGATTATCCGATTGTTTTTGCGACGCTCTATATATTCGGCCTGATGGGCCTTGTGATCTCGCTCATCAGCGATCTTACCTATACATGGGTCGATCCGCGCATCGACTTTGAATCGCGGGAGGTCTGATCCATGTCCTCGCTCGATTTGCGCAAAAACCTGTTTGCCATCCTGCCGCCCATCCAAATCAGTCCGATCAATATGCGGCGTTGGCGCAACTTCAAGGCGAACCGGCGCGGCTATTGGAGCCTCTGGCTGTTTCTCGTTCTGTTTTTCGTGTCGCTCTTTGCCGAGTTCATTGCCAATGACCGGCCCTTCCTCGTCACCTATCATGGCGAAGCCTATTTCCCGGTCTTTGCCGATTATCCTGAAACGACATTTGGCGGCGAGTTTGAAAGCTATGCCGATTATCGCGACCCCTATGTGCAGGATCTGATTCACAAGGCTGGCGGCATCATGGTGTGGCCGCTTATCCGCTACAGCTATGAAACCATCAATCTCAACCTGCCGGTGCCCGCCCCGGCCCCGCCCTCGGGCGAGAACTGGCTCGGGACGGATGATCAGGGACGCGATGTCGTGGCGCGGCTGATCTATGGCTTTCGCATATCGGTGTTGTTCGGGCTGGTGCTGACCATTCTCTCCTCCGTCATCGGCATTGCTGCGGGGGCTGTGCAGGGCTATTTCGGTGGCTGGACAGATCTCCTCTTCCAGCGCTTCATCGAAATCTGGACGAGCGTGCCCATGCTCTATCTGCTCATCATCATTGCCGCTGTCATCACCCCCAATTTCTGGATCCTGATGGGCATATTACTGCTCTTTTCATGGGTGGCGCTTGTTGGCGTGGTGCGGGCCGAGTTTTTGCGCGGACGCAATTTTGAATATGTGAAGGCGGCACGCGCACTTGGCCTTTCCGACAGCAAGATCATGTTCCGCCATTTGCTGCCCAATGCCATGGTCGCGACCATCACCTTCATGCCATTCATTTTGAATTCCTCGATCACGACGCTGACTTCGCTTGATTTTCTCGGCTTCGGCCTGCCGCCCGGCTCGCCTTCGCTCGGTGAACTGTTATCGCAAGGCAAAGCCAATCTGGAAGCGCCCTGGCTTGGCCTGACCGGCTTTTTTGCCATTGCGGTCATGCTGAGCCTGTTGATCTTCGTTGGCGAAGCGGTGCGCGACGCCTTTGATCCGCGCAAGGTGCTGCAATGAGTACGCCCCTGATCAGCGTCAAAGATCTCTCCGTTGCTTTCCGCTCCGATGGCGTTGAGACCACGGCCGTCGATCATATTTCCTTCGATGTCATGAAGGGGGAGACGCTCGCCCTTGTCGGTGAATCCGGCTCGGGCAAATCGGTCTCGGCGCTTTCGATCCTGCAACTCCTGCCTTATCCGCAGGCCTCGCATCCGTCGGGCGAGATCGTGTTCGAGGGTGAAAATCTCGTTGGCGCGAGCGAGGACAGGTTGCGGCGCATTCGCGGCAACCGCATCACCATGGTGTTTCAGGAGCCGATGACATCGCTCAACCCGCTGCATACGATCGAGCAGCAAGTCGGCGAAGTCTTGAGCCTGCACAAGGGCCTGCGCGGTCCGGCCATCAAGGCGCGCGTGCTCGAACTCCTGCACCGGGTTGGCATTGCCAATGCGGCAGAGCGCCTCGGCGCTTATCCGCATCAGCTCTCAGGTGGACAGCGCCAGCGCGTCATGATCGCCATGGCGCTTGCCAATGAGCCGGACCTGCTGATTGCCGACGAGCCGACGACCGCGCTTGATGTGACGGTGCAGGCGCAGATTCTGGAATTGCTGCTTGAACTCAAGCGTGAGACGGGCATGGCGCTGCTCTTGATCACGCATGACCTTGGCATCGTGCGCAAAATGGCAGATCGCGTCTGCGTCATGACGCATGGCAAGATCGTCGAAGAAGGCGCGGCGGCATCGGTTTTTGCCTCGCCGCAGCATCCCTATACCCGGCATCTGCTGGCCTCCGAACCCAAGGGACGCCCGCTTGGCGCCTCGGTTGATACGCCCGTCATCATGGAAACACACAACCTCAAGGTCTGGTTTCCGGTCAAGACCGGCCTGTTGCGCAAGACGACCGGCCATATCAAAGCCGTCGATGATGTGTCGTTGCGCCTGCATGAAGGGCGCACGCTTGGCGTCGTGGGTGAGTCCGGTTCAGGCAAGACGACATTGGGTCTGGCCATGCTGCGGCTCATCTCGAGCGAAGGCGCGATATGTTTTGACGGACAAAACATTCAGGGTGAAAAATCGAAGGCGCTGCGCCCCTTGCGGCGACACATGCAGATCGTGTTTCAGGATCCCTATGGCTCGCTCAGCCCGCGCATGTCGGTTGGCAGCATTGTCGAAGAGGGCCTGCGCATTCAGCTACCTGACCTTAATGCAATGGAGCGCCGCCAGCGTGTCAGTGAGGCGCTGGCGGAAGTGGGGCTTGATCCTGATACACAGGATCGTTACCCGCATGAGTTTTCCGGCGGACAGCGCCAGCGCATTGCCATTGCGCGTGCCATGGCGCTGAAACCGCGCTTCGTCATGCTGGATGAACCCACAAGTGCGCTCGACATGTCGGTGCAGGCCCAGATTGTCGATCTGTTGCGCGATCTGCAACAGCGCCATGGCCTTGCCTATCTCTTTATCAGTCACGACCTCAAGGTTGTCCGGGCGCTGGCCGACGACATTATCGTCATGCGCAATGGCAAGGTTGTAGAATCTGGAAGTGCGGCAAAGATATTTGACGCGCCGGAAACAGACTACACCAAGGCGCTGATGGCCGCCGCCTTTGATCTGGCAGCGGCCCCTGTCGGCACGGTTGCGAGCTGAACCGCGTCACATCACAAAGACATATCCCTTGTCGGGTGGGCATTTGCCTGCGAGCACAGCCTGAATGGATCGCTTCAGCGGCGCGCGAGGCGCTTGATCGAGGTGACATGGCCCGCATTGCGGGCAATGCGCGTCATGGCGATGTCGAGGCGTTCAATCGCAACACGCATGTGATGGCCATTGGCATGAATCAGGCGCTGGTCATCGACCATGATGCCGACATGGCCCTTCCAGAAGACGAGATCGCCGCGTTTGAGTGTCGTGAAATCAAGCGGCTCCGGCAAGGCGTCGCCCAAGGTTGCTTCCTGCATGTCAGTGTCGCGCAGGGAACTGATGCCGGCGCGCTCCAGACAGAGCTGCACCAGGCCTGAACAATCAAGGCCCAGCGTATCGCGCCCACCCCAGAGATAAGGCACGCCGAGACATTCTTCGGCAACGCTTACAAAATCGCGCACGGTGGAACCGATGGGCGCGATATGGGCGGTAAAGACCCAGCCGCCGCGCTCGACTTCGCTATAATCGCCGCTCGCCCCGGTCAGGCGCAGCTTGGCATTCATGCCCAGCGGTATGGCGGGGCGGGTTTTAAGGTCGGGTTTGGGATAGAGGAACGTGCGCAGCGCCACGACACTATGTGTTGGCAGATAGGGTTTGGTGCCGAGCGACCTCAAATCGATATAGCCGACATAATCGTCAAGCGTCGCCTGGCCCCAGCCCCAGCCATCAACCTCTTCATAAACACGGAAACGCTCGCCATAGAGCAATTGCGTATCCATGGGCGCATCATTGCGCGGGCGGCGCAGAAGCGGGGCTGTGGGCGTGATGATCTGGCGATCTGCCCCTTCAACAAATTGCGCAGCCATGACCTCGCCGCGCAGATGGGCGGCGGCCAGATCGTCACGATAGGGATTGAGCCTGCGATCAGGCCCACCGTCTCGACTCATGCGGGCAGTTTCCGGGAAATGTCGACAATGAGATCGGCGAAGTCACGCATATAATTGGAGCCTTTCACTGTACGCTGTACCAGAACATTGCGACGATCCGTTTCGTCACGACGACGCTTGAGCAAATCCAGCCCGCCCAACGTATCCAGCGCCCGCGTTATCGCCGGTTTTGAGACGCCCAGCGTACCGGACAGGCCACGCACCGTATGCGGCGGCGGATCGAGATAGATGGTCAACAGCACGGCCATTTGACGCGAGGAGAGATCGGGCCCTTCGCGTCGAACGGTTTCGCGCACCACATCGTGCCAGAGTGTGAGCGCCTGCAACGGATCAAGCTCCTGAGTCACAGCCATCGCCTCCCTGCGACAGATCCGCCTGGATGCCCGGGACATGCCGGGTCGCCCGCGAAGTCCCACCCGTGGCAATCGACGCCCCCCGCGCGCCGATCGTTCCGGTTGCCATCAGCTTATCGGTCTGCGCGTGGGCGGCGCAAGCCTAGCCGTAACGCTTGGCGATCAGATGGTAGAGCGCGCGAATGGCATAAGCCTCGCCGCCGACAGGCCGACCGGGCTTGGCCTTGGGTGCCCAGCCATAAATGTCAAAATGGACATAGGCTTGCGCATTCTCGACAAAGCGGCGCAGGAACAAGGCGGCCGTGATGCAGCCCGCAAAGGCACCATCCGAGACATGGTTGATGTCGGCAATCTTGCTGTCGAGCCAGCTGTCATAGGGCGACCAGAAGGGCATGCGCCAGACAGGATCGGCGGTGAGGCGGGAAGCGGTGTCGATTTCGCTCGCCAGCGCCTCGTTATCGGTGAAATAGGGCGGCAGTTCCGGGCCCAATGCCGTGCGCGCCGCGCCCGTCAATGTGGCCATGTCGATGAGCAGGTCGGGCGCTTCGCTATCTGCCTCGGCAAGCGCGTCGGCAAGGATCAGGCGACCTTCGGCATCGGTATTGCCGATTTCGACGCTCAGGCCCTTGCGGCTGGGCAGGATGTCGCCGGGCCGGAAGGCATTGCCGCCAATCGCGTTTTCAACTGCCGGAATGAGCAGGCGCAGGCGCACATCAATGCCTGCTTCCATGATGAGCCGGGCAAGCGCAAGCGTGGCCGCCGCGCCGCCCATATCCTTTTTCATCAGGAGCATGGCACTTGACGGCTTGAGATCGAGACCGCCCGTGTCAAAGGAGACCCCCTTGCCGACCAGCGTCACTTTGGGCGCATCGGCCCGGCCCCAGACCATGTCGATCAGGCGCGGCGCCACATCGGACGCACGGCCCACAGCATGGATCATGGGATAATTGCCGGCGAGAAGCGCCTCGCCGCGAATGACACCGAGGCTTGCGCCATTGGCCCGCGCCACATCCGTCACCGCCAATTCAATATCGGCAGGCGTCATGTCACAGGCGGGCGTGTTGATGAGGTCGCGTGTCAGAAAAACAGCGCGGGCGATGCGGCTCACTTCTTCACCATCGACCGTGTCGGGCAGTACGAGACGCGGCCAGTCGCGCGGCTTGCCGCTATAGCGCGTGAAACGATAGGTGCCGAGCGCAAAGCCAAAAACGGCCTTGGAAGGATCGGTCACGTCGCCAGCCAGACGATAGTCGCCTTGCGGCAAGGCGGCGGCAAGCGCCCCGGTCAGAAAGGGGTCGCTGCCGTCCCCCAGGCCGAGCAAGGCACCTGACATGCCGCCTGAACCATCGGGCAGCAGGAGCACCTTGCCGGCTTCGCTCTTGAAGCCCGAGGTTTCGACCCAGGCTGCGCCTGCGCCCGGATGGGAGGCACACCAGGATTCAATATCCCTGGCGCGCACCAGCCAGACCGGCTTTGCCGCCACATCCTTGCGGGTCACGAAGATTTCGAGCACCACTTGTCCTTTAACGCCGATTTTGAAATGTTTTCCAAGCCTCCGGACCTTATAGAGTGGCCAGAGCGCCTGCAACGGGGCTGCAAATGACGGGGAATAGGGACATGGCCAAGGAGTTTGAGCTTGTCATTGGCGACAAGAACTGGTCGAGCTGGAGTTTGCGACCCTGGCTCTTGATGCGGCAGGCCGGACTGGACTTCACCGAAACCCCCGTTCGCTTGCGCTCACCGGCAACAAAGTCTGCGATCTTGCAGCATTCCCCGAGCGGGCTCGTGCCGGCGCTGAAATGGCGCGGCAAGGTGATTTGCGACTCGCTGGCCATTTGTGAATTGATTGCCGATCTGTATCCGGAAAAGAAACTCTGGCCGCGCGATGTGCTGATACGCGCCATGGCGCGCAGTGTTGCATGTGAAATGCATTCAGGCTTTCGCGATCTGCGCATGGAAATGCCAATGGATATCGTCAATCACTATCCCGATGCGCCGCGCAGCGACGCCGTCAAGAATGATATTCGCCGCATCGTGTCGATATGGCGTGAGATGCGGCAGCTATATGGGCGGCAGAGCGCTGGCGATCAGGGATTTCTGTTTGGCCCGTTCACGGTGACGGACGCCATGTATGCCCCGGTCGTGACGCGTTTTGCGACTTATGAAGCGGATCTGGCGGAAGCGGGTGATGATGGCATGGCGCGGGCCTATATGGATTGTGTGCTGACACTGCCCGCCATGCGCGATTGGGCGGCAGGGGCGCAAGCTGAACTTGCGGCGCGGGAGCGCTGATCCGGTTCAGGGCGTCTCCGGTGCCAGCACACCTGCCTCACGATAATAGCGCTGCGCACCAGCATGAACCGGAATCGGCAGATGCGCCAGCAGCGGGGTCGCCAGATCGGCAGACGCAGCGGCGGCGCTGGCCATTTGCTCGGCTGGCAGAAAGCCCGGCAATGACTGGCCGGAGGCGAGGAGCGGCTTGTTGCCTGCGTAAAAGAGAGCGCGGGTGACGCCATAAATCACATCTGCATCGGCCTGTTCGTTACAGATCAAAACGGTGCTCACGGCCAGCGTGTCGAGTGCCGGTGCAAAGCCATAGGTGTTTTCGGGAAGATGCGCGACCTCAAATCGGCTGTCATCCGCACTCAGTTTTTGCGCCGGTTCGCCATCGACGCTCAATAAATCCAGAACGCCGCGCCCGATCAAATCCTGAAGCTCAGGCACCGGGTCGGCCCCCACGAGAAAAAAGGCATCGAGCCGGTTGGAAATCACCAACTCAATGGCGCGGTCCCTGTCTTCATCGACAAGGACCATGTTGTGGGTGCCAAGTCCATAGGCCTTGAGAATGGCCAGCGCATCCTGACGCTGGATGGAGCCGCGCGGGCCAATGGCGACACGCTTGCCCTTGAGGTCTGTGATGCTATGGGCGTTCAGGCCCCGGCTCGCCAGCACATGGATGGTCTGGTGATAGAGGCGCGATATGGCGCGTATGTTGCGATAGGGTTTTTCGCCCCGAAAGGGGCCGGTGCCGCGTTTGGCCATTTCGAGTGAACTGGCGCTGACGATGGCCGCTTCAAAATGTCTGGCATTGACGGCGCGAATGCTGGCGGCATCGCTTTGTGAGCTCTTCACGACGGCGACAAGCCCCGCGACACCACAAGGCCCATTGCTCTCGCATGGCGGGGTGTCCGGGGGACGGCTGATGGCGGCGGCCAGACGTTCGCCAACGGCAAATTCCGTACCGCCGGAACTGCCGCTGCCGATCTGGAAAAAAACGACCTTTTCCGGCTCCTCTTCGAGCACGGCAGACGGTCGCAAATATATCAGCATGGCCAGACCCGCGACCACGAGACCAGCCAGACCAAGCAAAATCGGCCGGGCCGCTTCATGCGATAAAAGCCCGTCAATGCGCTGCCAAAGGGCATGGGCCTGAAGGCGTAGCCTGTTCATTCCGGTTTGAAAATCTCCCATGCCGACATCTTAGGCTGCGTCGGGTCATGACAGGAATCGATAAATCAAACTGGTCTTATAATTAATGCTTTCTTGAGGGGTCAGGTCTCAAACTGACCGGGAAAGCCGTCGGATATCCTTGTCCGGGGCTCGCCCATGAACAAATCGGGATATTTCGCCATGACAGTAACGGTCGAGATGCCACAGGCGCCGGTCATTGCCGCAGCGGCGCGTCTGACATCGAGGCGCACACATCTTTTTGCCTCTGTCGCTCTCGGGGCGCTGATCGCGCTGGGTGGTTGTGCCGGCACGGGTACCAGCACAGATCGCGCGACAAGCACCAGTCCGGCGGCATCAAACGTCACCACGAAGACTGCCGATGCCGCTTCGGCAAAAGAAGACCAGCCGGAACTCGGCTCTGACGACATTCGCAAGGCGGCCATTGAGGCAACACGCACACAGGATTATGTGGCGGCTGCGACCTATTGGAGCACGCTCTATGACCGCGACCCCAAGGATGTTGATACGGTCGTCCATTATTCACGCGCCTTGCGACAGATCGGATCGCTCGAGCAATCGGGCAATGTCATGCAGAAAATCTACCTGACACAGGCCGACAATGCCGATGTGCTGGCCGAATATGGCAAGGTTCTGACATCGCTTGGCAAGACGGATCAGGCCGTGGCGCTGCTTCAGCATGCGAGCGAACTCAACAAGAACGACTGGACGCTCTATTCGGCCTATGGCGTGGCGCTGGACCAGCTTGGCCGTTTTGATGAGGCGCAGGCCCAATATGGCGCGGCGCTCGCCCTGTCGCCCGACAACCCGACCATTCTCGCCAATCTCGGTCTTTCCTATGCGCAATCGGGCGATCTTGATGGCGCGGAAAAGGTCTTGCGTCAGGCGGTTGCCGATCCGCGCTGCGATGCCCATGCCCGCCAGAATCTCGCCCTGGTGCTTGGCATCAAGGGCAATTTCGCCGAAGCCACACGTCTGGCCAATGCCGATCTGCCCGCCCAGATTGCTGAAAATAACCTGACCTATATGCATGAGATGCTGGCGGCGCCTGCCGTTTACAAACAGATGGAACAGCTCGACCAGCAAAGCGGCGGCAAACCGGCCTCAACCCCGGCAATCGCTCAACCCTGAGACTTGCAAAAGGCTGACATGAAAAAGGCGCCCCCCGTGAGGCGCCTTTTTGCTGTTGGAAAGGGGGAGAGTTCAGGCCCAGTGAAATACCTTGAGCACAGCCGGCCCGAGGATGACGACAAAGAGCACGGGCAGGAAGAAGACAATCATCGGCACTGTCAGCATGGGCGGCAGACCAGCGGCCTTTTTTTCCGCCTCGGACATGCGCATGTCACGATTTTCCTGCCCCATCACGCGCAGGGCCGTGCCGAGCGGTGTGCCATAGCGCTCCGCCTGGATGAGGGTTGTCGCGACCGCCTTGACACCGGGCAGGCCGGTTCGCGTGGCCAGGTTTTCATAGGCCTTTCGGCGCTCTGGCAGATAAGAAAGTTCGGCCGTGCACAGACCGAGTTCTTCGGCCAGTTCAACAGATTGCGTGCCGATTTCGGAAGCGACTTTCTGGAAGGCGGCCTCGATCGACATACCGGATTCAACGCAGATCAGCAACAGGTCAAGCGCGTCAGGAAAAGCCTTGCGGATTGAATCCTGGCGGCGCGAGATCACGTTCTGCACAAACACATTGGGCAGGTAAAAGCCGACAAAGCCCGCAGCGCCCGAGGCGGCAAACCGCGCCATGGTGGCCATGCCGAAGCTGTTGATGACAAAGAAATAGAACAATGCGACCAGAAACAGGATGATCGGCATGACGAAGCGGAAAAACACGAACGTGTAAACCGGTGCCTGGCCCCGGAAACCGGCCTGGCGCAGCTTGTTCTTGATTTCTTCGTTTTCCAGCACATTGCCCTTGCTGAGCTGGTCGACAAGCTGCTTGATGAATCCCTGTGGCGTCTGGCGCAGCCGCGTGCGCTCGCGTGAGAGGTTCTCACGCGCCTTGGCACGCAGGGCCTCGCGTTCTGTCGCCACATATTTCATGCGGGTGCCGAGCTTGTCGGTGGAAAGCAAGGGACCGGCAATCGTGACGATCGTGGCAAAGGCGGCCAGAGCCGTCAGCAGGGTCACGGCATTCTGCAGATTGAAGAGCTCAAGAAATGTGTGGAACATGGCGTGATCCTAGAACTTGAAATTGATCATTTGGCGCATGACAAGAATGCCGATCAGCATCCATGTCACACCACCGGCCAGGATTACATTGCCGATCGTCGTTTGCAGAAGCGGGTCGATATAGTTTGGCGACATCACCAGAATGAGGCCGAGAACGGCTGGTGGCAAAGAACCGATGATGCCGGCCGAGGCCACGGCTTCCTGCGACATGGCGCGGATCTTGGCGCGCATTTTCTTGCGGTCGCGCAGCACCTTGGAGAGGTTGCTCAAGGCTTCGGCAAGATTGCCGCCGGTCTTTTGCTGAATGGAAATCACGATCTGGAAGAAGTTCACTTCCGGCAGTGGCATGCGTTCATAGATGCGCGTGAGACCCTGTTCGAGCGTGATGCCAAGACGCTGGCCTTCCACAATATCGCGGAACTCCGAGCGTACCGGCTCGGGCGATTCGGTCGCGATGATGCGCAGGCAGTCATTGATCGGCAAACCGGATTTGACGCCGCGCACGATGATGTCGATCGAGTTGGCAAATTCTTCCGTGAACGCCTTTTGGCGGCGCTTGGTGATCCAGTTCAAAACCCAGCGCGGCAGGCCGACGGCGCCCACGAAACCGGACAGGAGCGCCACAAGAAACGAAAATCCGTAAATCATCGCGCCTGACGCCACCATCAAACCGGCAATCGCACTCATCATGTAGAAGGTGCGGGTGGAAATATCGAGACCGGCGCGTTCGATGCGCAGCGCCAGATTGATCTTTTGCTTTTCTTGCCGCTGCTTTTCTTCAAGGCCCTTCAGGGTGTCCTGAACCTGCTTGCGGCGCTTTTCGCCATTATCCGTTTCAAGGTCGGCCTTGCCTTGCCGGGCGCTGCGCGAAGGCCCCGCCACACGCGCCAGGCGCTTGTCACTCTGCTTTTCGCCACCTGCAAAAACAAAACCCACGCCGCCGATCCCGAGGGCCGCGAGCAGGGCAATGCCGAAAATCATGAGCGTGGTCTGGTCCATCTATCCCGTTCCCGCGCCTTAGCCTTGCGCCCGATCAAGGGCGGCGGCCAGCGCATGGTGCTGATTGTAATAGCGTGCACGCTCCCAGAAGGCCGGACGCGCAATGCCGGTCGACTTGTGCTTGCCGCGGATCTTGCCGGCCTCGTCTTCGCCATCCATCTCATAGACGAAGAGATCCTGGGTGATGATCACATCGCCTTCCGTGCCCAGCACTTCCGTGATGTGGGTGATGCGGCGCGAACCGTCGCGCAGACGCGCGGCCTGAATGACGACGTCGATGGAACCGCAGATCATTTCGCGGATGGTCTTTGATGGCAGTGCATAACCGCCCATTGTGATCATGCTTTCCAGACGCGAAAGGGCTTCACGCGGTGAGTTGGCATGGAGCGTCCCCATCGAGCCGTCATGACCGGTGTTCATGGCCTGGAGGAGATCGAAGGCCTCCGGGCCACGGACTTCGCCGACGATGATGCGTTCAGGGCGCATACGCAGACAGTTGCGCACGAGTTCGGTCATGGTCACCTGACCTTGACCTTCCAGATTTGGCGGACGCGTTTCGAGACGCACGACATGGGGCTGCTGCAATTGAAGTTCGGCGGCGTCTTCGCAGGTGATGACGCGTTCATCCGTGTCGATAAACCCCGTGAGGCAGTTCAGGAGCGTTGTCTTGCCCGAACCCGTACCGCCGGAAATCAGCACATTGCAACGCACCTTGCCGATGATACCGAGAACTTCCGCACCTTCTTGCGAGATCGAGTGATAATTCACCAGATCGTTCATGGTGAGCTTGTCACGGCGGAACTTGCGAATGGTGAGGGCGGGACCATCAATGGCCAGCGGCGGCACAATGACGTTGACGCGCGAACCATCGGGCAAACGTGCGTCGCAAATCGGGCTGGATTCATCGACGCGGCGGCCGATCTGGCTCACGATGCGCTGGCAGATATTCATCAGCTGGCTGTTGTCGCGGAAGCGGATATTGGTCAGCTCGACCTTGCCTGCGACTTCGATGAAGGTGCGATCACAGCCATTGACCATGATATCGGCAATGTCGTCGCGCGCGAGAAGCGGCTCGAGCGGACCATAACCCAGAACGTCGTTGCAAATATCCTGCAGCAGGGCTTCCTGCTCGGAAATCGACATGATGACATTCTTGATCGAAAGGATTTCGTTGACGATGTCACGAATTTCCTCACGGGCGCTTTCGGTATCAAGCTGGGCAAGCTGCGTCAGATCGATTGTGTCGATGAGCGCGTTGAAGATCGTCGTCTTGATCTGATAATAATTATCCGAGCGCTGGTCGGACAATTTTGGTCGAGCGGGCGCAGCTTGCGCCGCTTTCTGGGCGACGGGCTTTGCCTGGGACACGGGCTTTGGCGCAGCCGCAGGCGCGGCGCTTTCCGTTTTCGCCGGTGCGCTTGCTGCTGGCACCACCTTGCGTGGCGCTGCCTGTCCATCGTTTCGCCTACCAAACACGGGGACCTACCTCCGGCTTACCCCTTGCGGGACAGCTTCTTGAAAAACGGGAAGGACGATTTCGGCTTTTCGATCACAGCCTCGCGACCGCAAAGCTGCTTGGCGAGAAAGCGGAAACCTTCCGCTGCCTTGCTCTTGGCATCCAGCTCTTCGATCATCTGGCCATTATTGGCGGCTGTGCCGAAGAGACCCGGATTGAAAGGCAGAACAAGCGTGGGTTCGAGGCCCACAGCCTCGGCAAAATCCTTGACCGGGATCTCGGGACGCTTTGGCACACCCACCTGGTTCATCACCAGATGCGGCAGGCGATCATTCGGACGCGTCTGCTTGATGAGATCGACGAAATTTTTCGTGTTGCGAAGGCTGGCGAGATCGGGCGTTGCCGTGATGACGATTTCATCGGCTGCCACCATGACATGGCGCGTCCAGGGCGCCCAGAGATGCGGCAGGTCGATGATGACGCAGGGCACGCCCGCGCGGACAATTTCGAGCACGGTTTCACAGGCTTCGGCATCGAGTTCAAATTCGCGGTCGAGCACGGCGGGCGCACCGAATATGCTCAGACGGTCGGTGCATTTGACGAGCAGGCGATCAAGCAGCACATCGTCGAGTTGTTCGGGAGCCGTCAAGGCATCGGCAACACCTTGTGCCGGGTCCTGATTGAAATCGAGACCCGCCGTTCCGAAAGGCAGGTCGAGATCGGTGATGATCACATCCTCATTCATGCCCGCGGAAATGCACCAGCCGATATTATGCGCGATGGTGCTTGAGCCGGTGCCGCCCTTGGCGCCCAGGAATGCGATGGAACGGCCAATGGGTGGCGAATCCGGATCGGCATAGAGGCGCGATACGGCTTCAATGATCAGCATCGGGTTGAGCGGGGCCACCAGATATTCATTCACGCCCTGACGGATCATCTCGCGATAGACCGAGACGTCATTGAGATGACCGATGACGATGACTTTGGTGCCGGCGTCGCATACTTCCGCCAATGCGGCGAGCTGCGCGAAAAGTTCGCTCCCCATGGCACGGGTTTCAACCACGATCAGGTTGGGCGTTGCCGCCTGCTGATACTGGTCCACGGCCATCTGCACGCCACCCATATGAACGGTGAGATGGGCCTTGGCGAGACGGCGATCTTCGCCCGCGCGCTGGATGGCATTGCCCGTTTCGGGATGCTCGCAAAAGGCATGGATCGTGATACGCGGCACAGGCTTCATGACGGCTGAGGGACCATCATCCGTCGGCATGGGCGGCGCTTCCACAGCGAAATCATTCATGGCGAGGTTGCTCATTTATTCACCTTGCTCACAGCACCGGAGTCCTGATCTTCACGTTTCGTCGCGGTCATTTCGCCTTTGCGATACTTGTCGAGCACCGTGCTGCGACGATCCGCATCGGCTGCGTCCATCTCGCGCTGCCCCAGCAAATCGGCAGGGTCGGCAACCAACGCTGCAAGATTGGCCTGTGTCGCGCAGCCAAAATTGGCTGGCTCATTGTTTTCGGGCAAATAGGTCAGATCTTCCGTCAGCCCATGACAGGGTGTCGCCTGCGCTATGTAATGCGTGTAGCTCACCAGTACCGGTGCATTCACCTGATTGGAGGGCGCCTGGTAAGCGGTATAGGTGATGGCGTCCTTGGCGATGCCCGCTTCCATCAGCGCGGCGCGAATGTCCGAGACAAGGCTTGCCGCCGCGCCCGAGTTTGGCGCACCGGCTGGCGTTGCAATTGTCATGCGGCCATGGCCCTTGTCACGATAGGCATTTGCAAAGGCCGCAATCTCATTGCGATCGCTTGGAGTCATCGCGATCTGACCGCGATCCACCTCTATGCTGAGGGACGCCGTCTTCTGTTCTACCGAAATCGGATGCGAAACAAGGGACGAAAATTCCGCATTCTCGGCGCCGTTGAAACCGCCGCAACCGGACAGGGCGATTGCGAGGACAAAGAGACTCGCGCGTCCGTTACGGGCAGTTGACTTTACCGGTTTCATGATCTTGTCCATTTTGCGCACCTCATTCCACCACATAGCCAACAGGGCCCTTGAGCTTGCGATCAGACACTGAACCGCCCTTGCTGCCATAGGTTGCGTTGAGACGACCCATGAGAATTGTGTCCATGTCGCTGGCTGGCGCCACACCAT
This sequence comes from uncultured Alphaproteobacteria bacterium, assembly GCA_963696585.1. Classification (GTDB taxonomy): domain Bacteria; phylum Pseudomonadota; class Alphaproteobacteria; order Parvibaculales; family Parvibaculaceae; genus Parvibaculum. The sequence goes on along the minus strand of CAVOKW010000013.1, from coordinate 47,447 downwards.
CTGTGGGCAGGGTCAGCCTGTCGCGGCTCGTCGGGTCCACGATGTAAGGCGTGACGATGACGACGAGTTCCGTTTCGTTCTTGATGTAATCGCGACTGCGAAACAATGCGCCGAGAACCGGCAGGTCCTTGATGCCCGGTACGCCGTCAATGTTCTGGCGTGTCTGGTCAGAGAGAAGACCGGCCATGACCAGCGAACCGCCGCTTGGCAATTCAAGCGTTGTTTCGGCGCGGCGGACCCGCAGACCCGGAATGGTTGCAGAGCCCTGCCCGGGATAGACATAAGCGCCTTCGGCCGTGAGCTCGCTGACTTCGGTCGAAATCTTGAGGCTGATGCGACCTTCACTCATCACGACCGGCGTGAAGCTCAGACCCACACCATAGGGCTTGTATTCCAGCGTCACATTGCCATCGCGGTCACGCGCGATGGGCACGGGAAACTCACCGCCAGCCAGGAACTTGGCGGACTCACCCGAAATGGCCGTCAAATTGGGTTCCGCCAAAGTCCGCACGAGCGTATCGCGTTCAAGCGCCTTGAGGGTCGAGCGGATATCCGTGCTGCCGGCTGCATAGCCTGTACCCGTCGAGTCAAGACCGCCCAGGGCGCTGCCCTGAAGGCTGAAATTATTGGTCGTTGCAAGCTTCAGCGCGAAGTCGCCAATGCTTGCCACACTGGAGAGATCGATCCCCAATTGCTTGAGCACCGTGCGCTGCATTTCCGCAACCGTCACCTTGAGCATGACCTGCTCCTTGCCGGTGATCGAGAGCATGCTCAGGACATTTTCCTTGTTGCCGACATAGCGCGCCGCCATATCCCTGGCCTTGTCGGCATCAACGGCATTGGCGATCGTGCCCGAGAGAACGACGTGATCGTTCATCGCCTGCACATCGATTTTCGAATCCGGGAAATAGTCGCGCAGGCTGTCGCGCAGGCGCGTCAGATCGCGTTCGACCGAGATTTCGAGATTGAGGATCTGCTGGCCCTTCTCATTGAAGAAAAAGGCGTTGGTCTGGCCGACAGCCATGCCGATGAGATAGGTGCGACGGCTGGTGCGCACCACCGCATCGACAATCTTGGGATTGGAGACGAGCACGTCGCGGGCATCGACCGGCAATTCAATGATCGCCGCCTTGTCGAGACCCAGCACCATGCTGCGTGAACCCGAAGCAAGGCCGCTGGCATCGATTTTGACATGCGCGGGATCGCCGTCCGCATGGGCCACGGTCATTGGCGCTGTCGCCATGGAGAGTGCGCAGAGCATGACGAAAGCCTTTTTAAGGCCCCGCATGGCTGCCGCTCGCAAGCCCATAGGGCGCAATATATGTTTGAACCTGCTCATGCCAGTTCCCATGCCCCTATTTCACTTTGACGGATTGTTCGACGCCGAAGCGCACGACATTGATGACATTGCCGCTCGCCTTGGGGATCTGTTCGTCATTTTCGCCACCGGTTTCGGCAATGCTGCGCAGCGACAGGCTGATGTCGCCTTCAACAGCCGACAGTGTCAGCAACTCCGCCTGAGAGGGCGTCACTTCCAGCGTCACGGTCTTGCCGACCAGGGCTTCATCGCCGCTCTTGTTGTTGAACGACTGATCGACCGCGAGCACATGGACATTGCGCAGAATGGTTTCGCCCTGAACGGTCTGCGTGCCTGATTCTTCGTCTTGCGAACGGCGCGTCATGAGCACATCGACACGATCATTGGGCAGAATGAAACCGCCGGCGCTTGATTGCGGGGTCACATTGATGGCAAGGGCGCGCATACCCGGCTGCACCAGCGCCGACATGAAACCCGCATTCTTGAGATTGACGATCTTGCTTGCCATGACGGGTTCACCCGCGAGCATGGCGGCGCGCACGACACTGCCATCATAGTCGGTCAGGGCGGTGGGGGCGGCGGCCTTGGTTATGAAACCGGTGCTCACGGCATTGGCAGGCCAGGCCTGCCAGCGCAAGGATGTTGAATCAAGGCGCGCACCGACTTCGATATCCCGCGCAGAGACCAGCACTTCGGTGACCGGGGCAACGGCCACTTCGGCCTTCACCGGTTCTTTGGAGGCGACAAGGCTGCGGGCCAGCAAGGCGGCAAGACCGGCGGCGACAACGGCCAGAGCCAGAACTCCCATGCGTGCGGCGTTCACTGTTCAATTCCTTTCAGGCCAATGATGCGGAACATGTTCATGATGTTTCTCAGCTTGCTGTCGCGGCGAGCTTGAACCAGACCGTGTCGGGATAGATGACAAGTCCGGCGGCGGCGAGCGCGATGCCATAAGGAATGCCTGTGCGGCGGTCATGCAGATGCGCAATCCAGCCCTGATTTTCCAATGTGAGCGGAAGCGGGAGCTTGCGGAATGTCAGTATGAGGAGCGTCAGCCCGCCGCCGATGATGGAGGCGAAAAGCAGATAAGGCAGAAGCTGGCTCCAGCCGAGCCAGAGCGCGACGGCGGCCACGAGCTTGGCATCGCCGCCCCCCATCCAGCCCATGGCGAAAAAGCCCATGCCGATGGCAAGCATCAGCAGACCGGCGGCCATATGCAGACCCAGACCGCCAAGGCTCGTGCCGGCGAAGGGCGCCAGCACGAGAAAGGCGAGCGCCAGCGTCGCCGTCAGGGCATTGGGGATGGTCATGGTTGTCAAATCCCAGATCGCCGCAAAAAGCAGCGCCAGGGGAAAAACAATGAGGAGCATCGTATTGGCCAAGGGAGTCGCCCGATTTGTTTGAGATCAAATCCCGCCGCCTCAGGCGGAATTGCTTTCTGCACCGGCTGATACTGGGCCCATCTTCGTAAATTTGGCGTAAACGGTTCATTTTGAAGCGCTATTTTCCGGTGACCTGTTCCGGGTGACCTGTTTCCGGTGGCCGGGCCAAAGAAAAGGCCGCCAGACCTGAATCGGTCTGGCGGCCCCTTGATGTCCCGTCCGGCTTGTCGCCGGAACCCGGGTTTAGCCCGCCGCTTTGGCCGGAGCCAGCTTGGCGCTGACGTTCTCGAACACGGCCTTCAGATCGGTACCGACCGTGGTGACGGCACCGATGATGACAACAGCGATCAGAGCGGCGATCAGACCATATTCAATGGCCGTTGCGCCGGATTCGTTCTTCACGAAAGACTTCAGAAAATGGCTCATAAACAAGCCTCCTTGTACAAGTGACCTTCGACAGCACCAGCCCTCGGGACCGACGGTCCGGGGGCAGCCCTCAAAATCGGACTGGGGCTCACCCTACGCCGCTTTCCTTACTGAATGGATAATGCAGTCAGGCATTGAAAGGATAATATCGGGAACATTTACAATGCATATTCCTGAAATGAATGTATTTAATCTTTATTGTATTAATTATGTTGATTTCAATGGTTTATTTTTTCCCGAAATCAAGCAATATGCACTTGATTATACTTACTTGTTTATTAATCCGTCGGATATACTTCGAGCCGCGCATCGGATTCTGTCAGGCGGTGGGCAGCAAAGCCTGCAAGGCGGCGGCGTTCTTGATCACGAGGCCGGGATATTTGCGCGCCGCAATGCCGCGTTTGACGAGATCGGCGATGGCCCCGGCGACGACTTCTTCCGTTGTGGTCAGACGCTGCGCAAGCTCGCGATGTCGCGGCAGGCGCGGCACAAACAGGGCCTCCCCGCTCACGCCCTCTTCGCCGGGTTGCGGCTCGGCCAGGCTCAGCACCTCGGCATAGACGCGCTGGGCGCCGGTTGCCCCCTCGTTGGCAGGTTGCGCGGGGGTGGCGACGGCCTCAATGCCTTGACGCAAGAGCCTGGCATATTGGCAGAGCAGGCGGCGCGAGACGGATTCTTCGCGCGCCAGCAATTCGGTGAAGCGCTCTTCCGGCATGATGGCGATCTGGCAGTTGTCACGGGCAATGGCGCTCAGATCGGCTTCGCTGACGCCAAGAACAGACATCTCGCCGAACTGACCCCCGGTCTCGACATCGAGAAAGGCGACACGGCCGCTAGCGCCCGTGATGCGCGCCAGACGCACCATACCCGAGACCACAAACATGACGCCGCCAAGGGCTGCGCCTTGTCCGGCTGAAAAAATGATGTCATCGCGTTCAAAATGGCGCCAGTCGCATTCGGCGGCGAGCAAGGCCAGTTCCCTCGGTGCCAGCAGGCCCAATATGTGAATGCCCTTGAGGCTCTGAGTGGCGTCCATTGCATGTGAACGCCCCGAAAACGCATCTTGCCGCATGATACTCTCCGTGCCGATGGGGGGATGCTAGGCGGGTCTGGCTTAATCAGGGATTAATCCGATCCCGGCCATTGAAGAAACGGTCAACAGATCGTTCACTTCTTGGCGTTAGGCTTCGGGATCAGATCAGCGCGGCATGAGCCGCGCTCAGGACAATCGAGGCCAGACATGACTTCTCGCCGCTTCCCATCCAATGCTCCCCGGCAGGCCGGTCTCGGTCATATGGCTGTTGGCGCCCTGGCGCTTTGCGCCCTGGCGATTTACAGCCCGTCGCCTGGCCGGGCCGCCGAAAGTTTCGCCGAAAGTTTCAACGTCGAACTCAACCAGACCAAGGCGTTGAATTTCTCGGAACCCGTGGCCTCGATCCTGCTCGGCAATCCGTCGATTGCCGATGTGCATGTGGACAATGCCAAGCGCGTTTATGTGCTCGGTCGCGCCTTCGGCCAGACCAACCTCATCGCGCTGGATGCCGAAGGCAAAACCGTCGCCATGATGAATGTCAATGTGACCTCGCAATCAGCCGACAACCTGACGCTCAATCGTGGCACGGGTCAGGTTTCCTATAATTGCACGCCACGCTGCGAGCGCGTCATCAACATCACGGACAGCTCCGACAATTTCAGCGAGCTCTCGGCCCAGATTTCCGCCATGGCCACCATGGCCAGCAAAGGCACCAAGCCCTGAGGGCGATTGCATCGGAATGAAAAGCCCGGCACTTGCGCGTGCCGGGCTTTTGTTTGTTCGCCTGTCTCGTCACTGCGCTGCTATTTGCTGACGCGCAGGTTTGAGAGGGCGAGCGCGATCGATCTGAACACGGCGTCGAGTTCGCTTGACTGCGTCACCTCATAATACATGTCGGCCTTGGTGGCGCAGGCTTTCAGGAGGCTCGAATTGCCGTCGATCACACGGATTGTGTAGACCTGAACCGCGGCGGCACGCAACGCGTTACAAATGGCGGTTGTGCGCGCGTCAATCGCCGATGACGAAGAATTCGTGAAGCGGTTTTCCGTATTGGTGCCGTCCGTCAAAAAGACAATGGCCTTGTTAAGATCATCGGCGGGCGCCGAAGCTGCCGACAAGGGGGCGCCGGGCGTCAGCATGTTCCAGCCCCAGGCCAGCCCGATCGTCGTATTGGTGTTGCCGTTCGAAGCCATGCTGTCGATCTTGTTCGTCATATCGGTCCAGTTGGTCGTCAGCGGCAATAGGCTGACCGGCCCGCAGTCGGCCTTATCGACGGGATAAAGCGTTGCGTCCTGTCCGGTCACCGGCAGCGAATTGCTGGCATCATAATCCTGGTCACGGTCGGCGACGCAAACCGCATTGTTGGTCGGCGTGATGGTGCAGGTCGTTTTCTTGTTCTCGCCGTCACCTGTCGTTTTGCAGTCTCCCGTATTATTATTCTTGGGTGTCGTCCAGGTCCATTTCAGCCAGGGTGCCGTCTTGAGATTGGACCCCACCTTCACGTCAACCGTGAAGGGCACGACGGCCACCTTGATTTCACCGGGCTGGGCGCCTGAGTTTTGCAGGATGGCAATAAGGTTCTTTGCGGCCGCCTTGAGCGACGTCATCTTGTTGTTCGACGACATGGAGCCCGTATTGTCGAGCACCAGCGCCACTTCGAGCTTCTTGCCCTCGCGCGTGATTTCATTGGAGGCGCTGATGGTCACACTGTCCTTGCCAACGAGGCTCATCACCGTCGTCGGCATGGTCGCCGAAACACTGAGCGTCACCACCTGATCGGTTGAGGTGACGCTGACTGTCCCGGGCACGCCGATCTGGCCTGCGGGGTAATTGGCATCGAAATAGGCCTGCGCCACGGTTTTCATTTGCGCCAGTGTCAGGCTCGGATCCGTGCCGACGGCGAGGCCGGCGGCATCAAGCGCCGCGCGCAATCTTTCCTCGACGATATAGGCGCGTGACAGGTCGATTGCCGCACCCAGCGCAACAAGGATGGGAATGATGGAGAGGGCAAAAATCATGGCGAAATTTCCGCCGCGCGCATGTTGCCAGCGGCGAAGAAAATGCCAGACCTTTTGATTCAAATGCGACCGATCTGATTGCGCCATCTTGAGAACTCGTCACCCACCGAACCTGGAAGCTCTGGCTTCACATCTGGCCTGGCTTCGCATATGGAATGTAGGCGCGACCCCTTAAGGAGGTATGAATCATCAAGGCGCGCCTGTCGTGCTTACCGTTTCGTAACGCTTTAGGCGCTACTCATGGGCGTCGATCCGATCGTCAGGGCCCCGGATCGGCATGGACCAGAGCAGCATGATGAACACCGCAGCAAGATACGCAAAGGCGACGATCCGACTGGTGCGGCGTTTCCGGCATGCGCAAGGTGGCGTCACGGCCATCGAGTTTGCCCTGCTCGCACTTCCCTTTTTCGCCATGCTGTCGATGATCATCGAAACAAGCGTGATCTTCGTTTCAACCTCCTCGCTCGACAGCGCCGTCGCCCAGGCCGGACGCCTGATCCGCACGGGGCAATTGCAATCGTCCAACATGTCGGCAGCCGCTTTCACGGCTATCATCTGCGACAATCTGATGCTCGTCTCCGATTGCTCCTCGACACTCAAGGTCGATGTCCGCAATTTCACGACGTTTGGCAGCGCGACCTTTCCCTCGCTCATTGATGCCAATGGCAATCCGATCACGACAACGGCTTATCAGCCGGGTACGGCGGGCGATATTGTGCTGGTCCGCGCCTTCTACCCCTGGAAGATGATGTCGCCGCTCTCGCTTGGCTTTGACAATCTTTCAGGCAACCAGCACCTCGTTGCGTCAAGCGTTGCCTTCCGCAATGAACCCTTCAACAACTAGGCGCGATATGCATTTCCCGGCCGCACGGCAAAATAAGGGCATCAGCGGCGTGACCGCGCTGTGCGGGCGTTTTCTGCGCGACACGCGCGCCATTGGCGCTGTCGAATTCGCGCTGATTTTCCCGGTGATGCTGACCATCTATTTCGGCGTTGCGGAGATGACCAACGCCCTGATCGTGCAGCGTCGCGTCACCATGATCGCGCAGACGGCTGCCGATCTCGTGGCGCAGGCGGCCTCGGTCACCAATTCCGACATGACAGACATCATGGCCGCCAGCACGGCGATCATGCAGCCCTTCAGCACGGGGCCGATCAAGATCAAGATTTCCAGTGTTGTCGCCGACTCAACCAACAAGACCAAGGTTGCCTGGAGCGATGCCAAGAACACGACGGCGCGAACGGTCGGCTCCACGGTGACACTTCCCTCGGGCCTCACCTCTGCCGGCACCAGCGTCATCTATGCCGAGGTGAGCTATGCCTATGTCTCGCCGGTTCTGGGTCAGGTTCTGGCGTCAGGCATCGCCATGGGCGATCAGGCCTATTTGAAGCCGAGACGCTCTGTCACCGTCGCGCGGGTTCCATAATCAACCTTCGCTGGTGCTGTTAATCAATATTTGCCCCGCATTGTTGCCGATGCGCCGCAGCACGAGCCGGTGCGTCCAGATGACATGGGATCAGCGCCCTGAACGGGCCGCTGGAACGCCGGACGGGCCCGGCGCGCGGCATCATCCAAGCCTGCAAGATTATCGATAAACGCTTGTTTTCACGCCGCTTTATCGCTGGCGGAGGGAGTGGGATTCGAACCCACGTTACAGTTTCCTGTAAACACGCTTTCCAAGCGTGCGCCTTCAGCCACTCGGCCACCCCTCCTGCAACATCCTGTATGACAGGCGGCAGCGGGGCGCACTATACCCAAGCGCCTTCCATTATCAACCGCGATCCGCCCTTTCCCGCCGGTTGTCGCGCAACTGTGCTTGTTTGGGACAATCGCAGCGGTTAGCTTCTAGCCTGTTTTGATCCTGTGAATTGAGCTGGGGGGCTCGGACGATGGTCATCTTTAGACTTTTGGGACTTGTTTTGATTACCGCTGCCCTGATGGCGTTGGGGTCGGATGCGCTGCGTTCGCTCGAAGCGCATGAGGTGCAGATCCGCTCACTGGCCGAAGTCTGGTCACTGATCAGCCAGACGAGCTATGACGGCTTCACCGCCTGGGTCAGCGGCATGTCGCCATCGCTGGCAACGCCTGTCGCTTCCGTACTGGCCTTCCCGTCCTGGGCCGTGTTTGGCGTTGTCGCCATCGTGATTGGCGGCTTGATCGCTGTTGCCAGCCGCGACTGATCAATTCCCGTTCAGCAAAAAGCCGCAGAGAGCGATCCCTGCGGCTTTTTCCATGGGTTGAAACCAGCCCGATCAGGGTCGGCGCTTAATTGGCGTCCATTTTCAGCGCGGCGATGAAGGCATCCTGCGGGATATCCACCTTGCCGAACTGGCGCATCTTCTTCTTGCCCTCTTTCTGCTTGTCCAGCAGCTTGCGCTTGCGTGTCGCGTCGCCGCCATAGCATTTGGCGGTCACGTCCTTGCGCATGGCGGCAATGGTTTCACGCGCCACAATGCGTCCGCCAATTGCGGCCTGAATCGGGATCTTGAAGAGATGCTTGGGGATGAGTTCCTTGAGCTTCTCGCACATGGCGCGTCCACGCTGCTCGGCGCGCGAGCGATGCACGATGGTGGCAAGCGCATCGACCGGCTCGTCATTGACGAGGATCGACATTTTCACCAGGTCTTCGGTCTTGTAGCCGTCGATATGATAGTCAAAGCTCGCATAGCCGCGGCTGATCGACTTCAACCGGTCATAAAAATCGAGCACGACTTCATTGAGCGGCAAATGATAGACGAGCATGGCGCGTGAACCGGCATAGGTCAGATCAATCTGCGTGCCGCGCCGATCCTCGCAGAGCTTCAGCACCGCGCCGAGATATTCGTCCGGCACAAGGATCGTTGCCCGAATCCAGGGCTCTTCCATGTGATCGATCTTCATCACATCGGGCATGTCGGCGGGATTATGCATATCCACCACATCGCCATTCATCATGTGCAGATGATAGATAACCGATGGCGCCGTGGTGATGAGATCGATGTTGAATTCGCGCTCGACGCGTTCGCGCACGATTTCAAGATGCAACAGCCCCAGAAACCCGCAACGGAATCCGAAGCCCAGCGCGGCGCTGGTTTCCATCTCATATTCAAAGCTCGCATCATTGAGCCTGAGCTTGCCCAGCGCTTCGCGCAGGTCCTCAAACTCGGCCGCATCGGTCGGGAACAGGCCGCAGAACACGACGGGTTGGGCTGGCTTGAAGCCCGGCAGCGCCTGGGCGCAGGGGCGACGTTCTTCCGTCACGGTGTCGCCAACGCGCGTATCGGCAACTTCCTTGATCGAAGCGGTGAAGAAACCGATTTCGCCCGGCGTCAGGCTCGCGACATTTTCACGCTTGGGGCGGAAGATGCCGACCTGATCGATCGTATAAACGCCGCCCGACTCCATCATCTTGATGCGCTGGCCCTTTTTCATCTCGCCGTCGATGATGCGCACCAGCACGACGACGCCGAGATAGCTGTCATACCAGCTATCAACCAGCATGGCCTTGAGCGGCGCGGTCAGGTCGCCCCTGGGCGGCGGCAGGCGCTTCACGATGGCTTCGAGCACGTCGGGAATGCCGATGCCGCTCTTGGCCGAAATCAGCACCGCGTCCGAGGCATCAAGCCCGATCACTTCCTCGATCTGGGCGCGGGTCTGTTCCGGTTCGGCGGCAGGCAGGTCGATCTTGTTCAGCACCGGAATGATCTCGTGATTGACCTCCAGCGCCTGATAGACGTTGGCCAGCGTCTGGGCTTCAACGCCCTGACTGGCATCGACCACCAGCAGCGAGCCTTCGCAGGCCGCGAGCGAGCGGTTCACTTCATAGGCAAAGTCGACATGGCCGGGCGTGTCGATCAGGTTCAGCTCATAAAGCTCGCCATCGCTCGCCCGATAATCGAGCCGCACGGTCTGGGCCTTGATGGTGATGCCGCGCTCGCGTTCGATATCCATCGAATCGAGCACCTGCTCCTTCATTTCGCGGGCCTCAAGGCCGCCGCAAAGCTGGATCAACCGGTCGGCAAGCGTGGATTTGCCGTGGTCGATATGGGCAATGATCGAAAAATTACGGATATGGGATAGGTCTGTCATCTGGCCTGTCATGCCTTGCGGGAGGGCCGGCAGCGCGAAAAGGCGCGCAGGCCACGCGCCATATAGCATTGACCGGGCCATTCGCCAATCGTGCTGGCGCCAATCGGCGGACGGGAAAACTTGAAACCCGCTTCAAAACCCAAGGACAGAAAGCCATAAAGGGGCTAAGTTCGCCCCCTTTTCGGACCCCCCGTCAGGACGCGCCAGATGGACCTCAGCCCCTTTGCCCGGCATATCCTTGCCGATGCCACGATCCCGGAACTCCCCCATCATTATCGGGGCAAGGTCAGGGACAATTACGACTTGGCCGACGGGCGCCGCATCATCATCGCCAGCGACCGCCTGAGCGCCTTTGACCGCATCCTGGCGGTCATCCCCTTCAAGGGCCAGGTGCTCACCCAGACGGCGCGCTACTGGTTTGAGGCAACGTCCGACATCTGCCCCAATCATGTGCTTGCCTATCCCGATCCCAATGTCGTCATTGGCCAGCGGCTCGATATTCTGCCCGTCGAAATCGTCGTGCGCGCCTATCTTGCCGGCACCACCGGCACGTCGATCCTGACGCTCTACAGGAAGGGTGAGCGGGAGATGTATGGCCATCGCCTGCCTGATGGTCTCAAAGCCAATGAGCGGCTGCCACAGGCCATCATCACGCCGACCTCCAAAGCCTTTGACGGTGGCCATGACGAACCCCTGACACCTGCCGACATTGTTTCTCAGGGCCTGCTCACGGTGGCGCAGTGGGAGACGGTGTCGCGTTATGCGCTCGCCCTCTTTGCGCGCGGACAGGAACTGGCCGCCAGGCGCGGTCTCATTCTCGTCGATACCAAATATGAGTTCGGCACCGATGCGATGGGCCGCATCATTCTGGCCGATGAAATCCACACGCCCGATTCAAGCCGCTACTGGATTGCCGAAACCTATCCCGCCCGTTTTGCCGCCGGCGAAAGGCCGGACAGCTTCGACAAGGACTTTGTGCGCGCATGGGTGGCCGAACGCTGCGATCCCTACAAGGACGAGATCCCGGAAATCCCGCAAGCCATGATCCTTGAAACGGCAGGCGTTTACATCAAGGCCTTTGAGGCGATTACGGGTCAGACCTTCGTGCTGCCAGAGGCGGGCGACGAGCCCGTGCTCGCGCGCATCCGCCGCAATCTCAAGGCGTTCTTCTGACACTCAACCGGACCAGTCCGCCTTGCGCTTTTCCATCCAGGCCTTGACGCCTTCCCTGTAGTCGGGATGGGTGCTCATTTCATCGAGCAGGCGTTCGGCATGGGTGACGGCGCTGGCCGCATCGCGATGCAGATCGAGATAAATCTGCCGCTTGGTTTCGCGCAGCGATCCCGGCGCCACGTTTTCGGCCAGCATGCGGGCATAGTCCATGACGTGCGGCATCAGCGCCCCGGCGCTCATCAGGCCGTTCAAAAAGCCCATGCGCATGGCTTCTTCCGCGGTGAAGACACGGCTTGAAAGCAGAATGTCATTGGCATGGGTGAGCCCGACAATGCGCGGCAGGATCCATGAGAGGCCAAACTCGGCGGGAAAATTGAACCGGCCATGTGCGGCGGTAAACTTGGCGCCTTCCGCCGCAAAGCGCAGATCGGCATAGGCGGCCAGCACCAGCCCGACGCCCGCCGCCGGGCCATTGAGGGCGGCGATGACAGGCTTGGTCAGGCCGAAGTGATAGGCAAAGGTCGCGTCGAACTCTTGCGCCACGCCAAAGCCCGGTCGCGCGATCCCGTCACTTGTCCCCGGGTCGTAGCCACCCTTCTCGACATGACCCTCCAGCGCCTGCGTGTCAGCGCCGGCGCAAAAGGCCGCCCCTTCGGGATCGCCTGTGACGACGATCACCCGCACCTTCGGATCGGCCTCAGCCTCGGCAAGCACATGGCGATATTCGCCATGCATCCGGCCCGTCCAGGCATTGCGACGCCTGGGACGCGACAGCGTGATCGTCGCGATGAAGTCCGCCACTTTGTAGATGATCGTTTTCAGTTCCATCCCGTTCCTCCCTGACCAGAGGGAAATGGGATGCCCCGGCCGGTTTGTTAACTGGGGATAAGTTTTTATTTTGAGTGGCGCCGACCCGTCCCATATTTTCCACGCGGCCAGCCTTGACTGGTCAGTCGTGCTGATCAGTCGTGCTGGTCAGCCGATGGTGATGCTTGTGCGCATTCAGATGATCCTGGCGTTCGCGCAGTTTCTCCATGAAGGCACCGGCGAGGATACCGGATGGCAGCGCAATGACGCCGACGCCCATCACGGCAATGATGCTGGCGACGATCTTGCCAGCCACCGTTGTCGGATAGACATCGCCATAGCCGATGGTGGTCAGCGTCACCACGCTCCACCACAGCGAGCGCAGTACCGACCCGAAATGCACCGGATCGCTCGTGCGTTCAAAGAAATAGATCAGCACCGCCGAGACATAAATCATGCCGAGAGCGCCCATCAGGCTGACAAGCAATTGCGGCGCCACAAGCTCGATCACCTCAAGCACCATGCGCCCCCCCGGAAGAAGGCGCGCAAGCTTCAACAGGCGCAGCAGGCGCAGCGCCTTCAGTGCTTCGATGGAGGTGGTCGATTCCACACCCGTATAAACCAGCACAAACAGAAGCAGTTCCGGTGCGAAGGCAACAAAATCCAGAATCAGCCAGAAGGGGCCGGCATAGTCGACGCGCTGGCCAATGGTTCTCAGGCCACGATTTTCGCCCGCCGACCAGATGCGCAGGCAAAACTCCAGCGCAAAGGCGACAAGGATGATGAGGCTGACAACGCGAAGCTGCGGCTCGATATGGTCGGCAATCGCATTTTCGGTTTCGACAGCAAACAAGGCCGCGCTGAGCAGGATCAATGCCAGAATGAGGCCATTGGCCGGCGAGAGACCACGTCCTGTCCAGGACTCGATCACCAGTTGCCGATCCAACCATGACTTGACTTGATGCATTGCTTCCCCCGCTCGCGCCATCTCACAACAGCACGCGCCGGAATGCAATTGTCACGGAGGCCCCATATCAGCCGCGGAGCGTGCCACCCGTGGCCTTTTCAACGGCGGCAATGATGCGCCTGGACATGGCATCGATCTCGTCATCGGTCAGCGTCTTGTCACTCGGCTGAAGCGTCACTTCAATGGCGAGCGATTTTTGCCCCTCTGCCAGGGCGCCACCCTCAAAGACATCAAAAAGCGTGACATCGGCGATGAGCTTGCGGTCAACGCCACGCGCTGCCTTCAACACTTGATCGGCACTTATGTCTGCCCCTACGACAAAAGCAAAGTCGCGGCGAAGCGGCATCAGATCGGACAGATCAAGCGGTGGTTTGGCTTTGGTCGCCTTGCGCTTCGGTTCGGGAATGGCGTCGGGGAAGATCTCGAAGCCGACCATGGGGCCTGCCACATCCATCTCGGCGAGAAGGCGCGGATGCAGTTCGCCAAAATAACCGATCACGGTTTTGGGGCCAAGCCGCAACACACCTGAGCGACCGGGATGATACCAGCCTGGGGCATCGGCTGAAATCTGGAACGAGGCCGCATTCGCGCCAAGTGTGGCGAGCAGCGCCATGGCGTCGGCCTTGGCGTCCATCGCCTCGACCGCACCCGCCTTGCCCTGCCAGTGACGGCCCGATCCCACCGGGCGCGCCGTGCCCGTGCGCAGTCCGGTGGCCGCCAGCACCTGTCCTGAAGGTTCGTCGCTTTCAAATTGCTGCCCGACCTCAAACAGGGCGATGTCGTTCAATCCGCGCGCCATGTTGCGGCCCGCCGCCGCGATCAGACCGGCAAGCAGGCTCGGGCGCATATGGCTCATGTCGGATGAGATCGGATTGGCGAGCCTCAAGGCTGGCGTTGCATTGCTGCCGCCGCCAAAGAGGGTCGCGGCTTCTTCCGAGATGAAGGACCAGGTAACGGCTTCCACCAGTCCGCGCGCGGCAATGGCACGACGCGCCAGTCGTTCGCGGCGCTGACGAGTGTTGAGCACGGGTCGCGCGACGGCATGGAGACGCGGCAGCGGTGTTGATTTGACTTCTGTCAGACCATGCACACGCACGACTTCTTCAACGAGATCGGCAGCGCCATCAATATCAGGACGCCAGCTCGGTACGCTGACATGCAGCATGCCGCCTGACGCCTCGCTGATGCCAAAGCCAAGCGCGCTCAGAATGCGGGTGGCTTCACTCACCGGCAGTTTGACGCCTGTGAGTTTTTCAATACGCGCCGGATCAAAGGCAATTGTCTTGGAGACATCGGGTTCAGCCCCTGCCACAACAACTTCCGAAGGCTCGCCCCCACAAAGCTCCAGTATCATTTTGGTGGCGAGGTCGAGACCCTTGAGCACGAAGGCCGGATCGACGCCGCGCTCGAAACGATAGCGCGCGTCGGAAATGATTCCCGTGGCGCGGCCGGTTTTCGCCGTGCGATAGGGATCGAAATAGGCGCTTTCGATGAAGACGTCGGTTGTCGTTTCCGACGAACCTGATTTCTCACCGCCCATGATGCCGCCGAGACCGAGCACGCCCTCATCGTCGGCGATGACGCAATAATCCGGCGACATCTCATAGGTCTTGCCATCAAGCGCGACAAGGCTCTCGCCTTTGCGGCCAAGGCGGACATGGATATTGCCGGTGAGCCTGGCCGCATCATAAACATGCAAGGGACGGGCGCGGTCGAGTGAAATGAAGTTCGTGATATCGACCAGCGCATTGATCGGACGCAGCCCCACTGCCTTCAGGCAATCTTGCAGCCATTTCGGGCTTGGTCCGTTTTTCACGCCACGGATCAGACGACCGGCAAAAACCGGGCAGGCATTTTCCGTGCCCGGTGCAAAATCGAGCGTGACATTGATCGGGCTCTTGAATGATCCTGGTACGGATGAAAAATCACCTTCACGCAGACGGCCCAATCCTGCCGCGGCGAGATCGCGCGCGATGCCATAGACACCAAGACAATCGGGGCGATTGGGCGTGATGGCAATTTCGATCACGGGATCGTTCTGGCCGAGCGCCTCGGCAGCCGATGTGCCGACCGCAATATCATCGGAAAGTTCGATGATGCCATTATGTTCGTCGGAGAGTTCAAGCTCGCGCTCCGAACACATCATGCCGTTGGAGTCGACGCCGCGAATCTTGGCGGGCTTCAGCACCATGCCATTGGCCGGAATTGTCGCGCCGGGCAGTGCGAAAATGCCGGTGAGGCCGACGCGCGCATTCGGCGCGCCGCAAACCACCTGCAATTCGGTCAGCTTGCCATCAATCGGCGCCTGAACCTTGAGCACCTGCAACTTGTCGGCGTCGGGATGGGGCTTTGCTTCGAGGATCCTGGCGACGACAAAAGGCGCAAATTTTTTGGCCGGGTCGTCAACCCCTTCCACTTCGAGGCCGAGCATGGTCAGGCGCTCGCAGATTTCATCGAGCGTGGCCTGCGTATCGAGCGGCTGTTTCAACCAGGAGAGGGTGAATTTCATGGTCTGTTTTCCCTATCCTTTTTCCCTCTCCCCTCTGGGGAGAGGGTGGGGTGAGGGGCAATAATCTGTTGTCCCCCGCATCTGCCCCCCTCACCCGGCGCTCCGCGCCGACCTCTCCCCCCAAGGGGGCGAGGCAAGTTCTGATTGCGCGTCACGATGTCAGCCCTCCGGCGAGAGTAGGGACATCCAGCGCCGCAAATCCATAGTGACGCAGCCAGCGCAGATCGGCTTCAAAGAAGGCGCGCAGATCGGGAATGCCATATTTGAGCATGGCGATGCGGTCGAGCCCGATGCCAAAGGCAAAGCCCTGATATTTTTCCGGGTCAAGGCCGACGGCTTTGAGCACATTCGGGTGGACCATGCCGCAGCCGAGGATTTCGAGCCAGTCATCGCCCTCGCCAATGCGAATCTCGTTGCCGAGACGGGCGCAGCGCACATCGACTTCCATCGAGGGTTCGGTGAAGGGGAAGAAGGAGGGGCGCATGCGCAGCTCCACACCCTCGACCTCAAAGAAGGCGGCAAGGAACTCTTCCAGCACCCATTTCAGATGGCCCATATGGGTCACTTCGTCGATGACGAGACCTTCGACCTGATGAAATTGCGGCGTATGCGTCTGATCGCTGTCGCTGCGATAGGTGCGGCCGGGGCAAATGAAGCGGAAAGGCGGCTGGCCCTTTTCCATGGTGCGGACCTGCACGGGGCTTGTATGGGTGCGCAGCAGGGCGCGCGATCCATCCGCCTTGGGATCAAAGTAGAAGGTGTCGTGCATTTCACGCGCCGGGTGGCCTTCGGGAAAATTGAGCGCGGTGAAATTATAATGATCGGTCTCGATGTCGGGACCGTTCTCGACGGCAAATCCCATATCGGCAAAGATCGCGACGACTTCATCCCATACCTGACTCAAGGGATGGATGCGGCCGGCTTCGAGCGCGCTCTCACGCAGGGGCAACGTGACATCGATTTTTTCGCTCGCAAGGCGCACCGAAAGGGCAGCCTCCTGCAGCACATCCTTGCGGTCGGCCAGGGCTTGCGTCAGACGATCCTTGAGCCCATTGAGAAGCGGGCCCATATCGCGCCGCTCATCGGGGCTCATGGCGCCGAGGCCCTTCATCATGTCGGAGATGCGGCCCTTCTTGCCAAGGGCCGCAACGCGCACGGCATCAAGCGTCTGCTCATCCATCGCATCGGCAATGGCTTGCGCAAAATCCGCTTCAAGGGCGTCGAGAGTTGCTTTGTCGGTCATGGTCGTCGGCTCACATCTGTCGCATGTCGGAACCCGCCGCACCCAACAACTGTCACCCCGGCCTTGATGCCGGGGTCCGGAACCGCATACGCACCACAAGAGGCAACGGATCCCGGCCCCCTATATCAATGGCGGGCCCGGGATGACATCAAGGGGCCGTCGAAAGCACAGCGAGCGTTCGAATTTCCTGAAAGATCAGGCGAGCGCGCCCTGTGCCTGATCGACCAGAACCTTGAAAGCCTCAGGCTCATGGATGGCGAGATCGGAGAGCACCTTGCGGTCCACTTCGATGCCAGCCCGCGAGAGGCCATCGATAAATCGGGAATAGGTCAGGCCATGCTCACGCACACCGGCATTGATGCGCTGGATCCAGAGGGCGCGGAAGTTGCGCTTGCGGGCGCGACGGTCGCGATAGGCATATTGACCCGCCTTCTCGACCGCCTGATTGGCGATGCGGAAGGTATTCTTGCGACGGCCATAATAGCCCTTCGCCTTCTTGATGATTTTGCGGTGGCGGGCGTGTGTTGTAACGCCCCGTTTAACGCGCGACATGGATGATCTCCTTTAATGAATGGAACAGCGGGCGCTCTGGCTTATTTCAGGCCGTAGGGCGCAAAGATCTTCACAATCCGCGAGGCATCCCGTTCGGAAACGATGGTTGTGCCGCGCAAATTACGGATCTGCTTGTTGGTCCGCTTGATCATGCCGTGACGCTTGCCGGTCTGGCCGCGCTTCACCTTGCCGGTCGCCGTCAAGCTGAAACGCTTTTTGACGCCGCTCTTGGTCTTCAACTTGGGCATTTTGCTCTCCGTATTTTGGGGCGCCTGCCGCTGAAGACCCTGATCTCCCTGAAGGAAATCATGAGAAGGCGGACGCCAAGACATGCATTACGGGCGGACTCGGCATGCCCTTTGCGCCGGACCGCCCCGAAGTCGCGGATTTATAAGGGTTTGCAGCCCAAGGTCAAGGGGCGAGCCGGACGGGCGCCTATGACTCGCGTTTTTTGCGCTCGATGCGGGCTTCAATCTCGGCAATCGCGGCCAGACCGCGTGGGCCAGTCCCTTCGTGCTCAGCGATTTGATGCAATTGCTCCAGGGTGAAATGGCTCAAGTCAACGGCCACGCCCGGCTTCAAGACCGCCTTGCGCATGATTTCCTGCGAGTCAAAAAAGGAAACCCGCTTCCGCGAGCGGCCTGTCAATCTACGCCAGATAGTCGCGATAGGCATGGGTCACCTCTCCGCCACAGCGAATGGTCCCGGATGTTTCCCAATGTCCTGATCTGGGCGGGTTATGGTCCGCCTCCTTATGCGGCTTCATCATAAGCGATAAGTTGAGTGTGGTCACGGCCTGCATCAGAAAAATCACAGAAAGTCTGACTATTCCTGTTTATTGACGATTATTTTGGGTGCTTTGTCCTCTGGCATTCAAATGCTGTGCAAACCCTCGCCAAGACTGAGAGGGGGCTGTTCGGACGAGGCATGGCCCGACCGGCCACACCGTTGGCTCAACTCACGCTCTGCGGCATGGACCAACGCCATATTGCTTTCGCCGGTGACAATCGCGCGAAGTTCACCGTCACTGAAGAGTGTGAAATCGACGATATTGTTGAGGAAAATACGTTCAACTGCGTCCTTCATGACTTTCCGGCAGTCATAAAAGGAGAGACGTCCCTCTCTGATGCCAATGAGCCGTCGGCAGAGTGATACCATGAATACGAGTGACCCCGTTTTGACGGAGCGGCAAAAGAAGTGGCGCTCACGGCGCGTAATTATATAAGTCTAGTTCTTTAGGTCTAGTCCATGGGTATTTGGGATTAATTTTCTGTGACCAAATTGATGATAAGTGAGGGATGCCGCCAAATCCGCCAGGTTGCGCATCGCGGCGGGGCAGGACTTTGGCCGGAAAACACGCTTGAAGCCTTCGCCCATGCCATTGCCATGGGGGTTCAGGGCATCGAGCTTGATGTGCATCTCTCTGCCGATGGGCACCCCGTCGTGCATCACGATGAAAGCCTGAAGCCCGCCATTGCGCGTGATGGGGTGGGCCAATGGCTGACCCGTCCCACCCCCCTCATCAAGTCGCTGCGTTTTGCCGAACTTCAGGCCTATGACATCGGGCGCCTGAAGCCCGGTTCTGGCTATGCTGGCCGCTACCCCGGGCAAAGGGCCATTGACGGGGCACGTATCCCGCTGCTCGCAGATGTCTTCTCCCTGGTCAAAGCCGAAGCCGACCCTTCGTTCCGGGTCTATGTGGAGCTCAAAACGGCACTGCTGGACCTCAGCCATTCAGCAACGCCGGAAGCGCTGGCGGAAAAGGTCGTTGCGCTGGTTCGCGCCATGGATATGAGCGACCAGGTCACCTTCGTCTCTTTTGATTGGCGGGCGCTCATTCATGCCAGGAAGCTCGCGCCCGACATTGAGAATGCCTGGACGACCTTGCCGTTTTTCCAGATCGATCCGGATGACGCGTCGGGGCCATCCTTTCCGGCCGGCTCGGAAGATGCCCTGCTGCGCGAGGCCTCAGCCAGGGGTGCCGACTGGATGGGTGGCTATGACTGGCATCATGAGACGGGGGCGACATTTGCGGCGCGCATGATCGCGGCCATGGGCCGGGGCCAGCGTGAGGGCGTATGCGATGGCTGGTTAGCCTGGCATGGCGATGTGACCCCCGACAACACGGCTTTGGCCAGAGCCGCCAGCTTGAGCGTTTCGTGCTGGACGGTCGATGAGGAAGACGAGATGCGGCGTCTCGCGGCGCTTGGCGTTGACGCCATCCTGACAGACCGCCCGGATCGTCTCGCCGCTGTCTTGAACGCTCAGCCCTGAAGACAGGCAAAGACCCGGCAGATGGTTCTGTTCCGCCGGGTCCGCATCCGAAAACCTGCCCTGGCGAGCGGCCTATTTCGGCGCCAGCACCATGACCATCTGTCGTCCTTCGAGACGGGGATAGGCTTCGACCTTGGCGATCGGTTCCACCTCGTCCTTGACCTTGTTCAGGAGAGCCATGCCGAGCTCCTGATGCGCCATTTCGCGGCCACGAAAGCGCAGGGTCACTTTGACCTTGTCGCCTTCATCAAAGAAGCGAAGCATGCTGCGCATCTTCACGTCATAGTCATGCGTGTCGATGTTGGGGCGCATCTTGATTTCCTTGACCTCGACGGTCTTCTGCTTCTTGCGCGCTTCATTGGCCTTTTTCTGGGCCGCATATTTGAATTTGCCGAAATCCAGGAGCTTGCAGACAGGCGGCTGCGAATTGGGCGAAACCTCGACCAAATCCAACCCGGCCTCTTCAGCCAATCTCATGGCTTCTTCCGTCGGGATCACGCCGCGCTTTTCGCCCTCGGCATCGATCAACAGGACGGATGATTCAGTGATGTCTTCATTGATGCGCGGGCCCTCTTTGGTGGGCGGCGCCTGCATTGGTCTGCGAGCTATGAACACTTCTCCTTTTAATGGTCCGACGCGCGGGATGGGTGTGTGACGTGAGCGATCGGATGGCAAAGCCTGACGGCCCGCCCCTTGCGCCTCACCCGGATCTGACTTCAGACCCCTTGCCGGACATATGGTGCATGAAGCTATAGATTTGAAGCTCTGTTGCTGCAAGTCAAGAAAGGCCAAACATGCCATTTCGGCCTCGGCCAGAGGCAAATGCGCATGATCTTCGTGAAAAACGTGGCGTCAAAGTCATAAACCGCCCCGAAACCGGCCCATGACAGGCGGCGCATACGGGCGAGGAAGGCGCTGGCCCCGCGCCTGTCCCCGTCGCGCCAGACCTCCCCCACCCCGATGGGGGCGACCAGAGACGTGCTGCTGGTGAGCAGTATGATTTCCGTTTCGGGCAACCGGGTCAAAAGTTCTGCCCCCTGCTGCGCGAACCGGTCGCGGGCCTCTGGCGAAATCGCGACAAGCAATATGGGGGACCGTCTCATGCCTGATGCGGCACCGGCTTGAGGAGCCGCGCATAGATTTCGAGCGTCGCATGGCACATGGCGCCAAGCGAGAAATGTGCCGCGACATGATGGCGGCCCCTCGCCCCCATTTCGTGACGCGCCGCCGCGCCCAATTCCATGACGGTCATCATGGCCTTGGCCAGCGCACTTGCATTGCCCGCCGGTACACTCAAGCCGGTGGCGAGATCTGCGCCAACATTTTCCATGCTCAGCACGGTTTCGCGCGCGGCGCCTGCATCACTGACGATCACCGGGCGTTGCATGGCCTGCGCCTCGACGGCCACGCGGCCAAAGGGTTCAGGCTCGATGGCGGGCGAGAGCACGATGTCGGCCAGTGCATAGGCGGCGGCCATGTCATTGCAATGACCGGGCAAAAAAACGTGATTGGCAAGCCCGCCTTTCGCAATCGCTGCGTGAAGCTCGGTGAGATAGTCCTTGCGTCCCTGCGCATCGCCGACCAGAAGCAGCAAGAATTCGTCCTCGACATGGCTTGCGAGCATTTGCCGCGCCGCTTCAATCGCCTGCATCTGACCTTTCCAGCGCGTCAGGCGGGCCGGAAGAAGAAAGACTGTCGCCTGCCGGTCGCCGATGCCCCATTGCGCGCGCAGATCGGCCACATGCTCGGGGTCAAGGCGGCGCGGGTCAAAGGTCTGCATGTCAATGCCGCGCGGCACGGTGAAAATGCGGCTGGCATCTGGCGCATGAATGCGGGCGATGCGCGCAGCCGTGAAAGCGGAATTGGCGATGACGGCGTCGCCACGGGCGAGAACGGAATTATAAAAAACTTTCAAGCGCGGCTTCTCGTGCACCTTGGCGTGATATGTCGTCACGAAAGGACGCTGTGTGCGTCGCGCCGCTGCCAGGGCGCTCCAGCCGGGTGCGCGCGAGCGGGCGTGAACGAGATCGACTTTTTCGCGGATGATCAGCCGCGTCAGATGTTCGACATTCAGACCCATGACAATCGGGTTCTTGCTATGGACGGGCATTTCAACATGCTCGCCGCCAAGGGCTTCAAGTTCACGGACCATGCGACCGCCGCGGCTCGCCACCAGGGCACGGCCGCCCGCCGCGATGATGGCGCGTGCCATGTCAATCGTCGTGCGCTCGGCGCCGCCCGTTTCAAGCGAGGGGATCACTTGCAGAATGGTGGGCCTTGAGAAACCAGCGAGCGGATTTTCGGGCAGGGGTGTCGTCACGTGTGTCAGCCTCTCGGGCTTGCATCAACTCAGCCAAGGCGACAGTTTAACACGCTCCGCCGCCCAGATGACACCGGGGATGAACAATATGGATAAACCGGGCAAACGCCTGCGCGACAATGGCGAAACGCTCGCCTATCTGCGTCATGAACCCAAGCGCCCTGCCGGACCAACGGGCATCATGTGGCTCGGGGGCTTCAAGTCCGACATGACCGGCACCAAGGCAAGCGCCCTCAATGACTGGGCGCAAAGGGCGGATCGTCCTTTCTTGCGGTTTGATTATTTCGGTCACGGGCTCTCTTCAGGCGACTTCGCAAAAGGCACGATCAGCCGATGGCGGGCCGATGCGCTCGACGCCTTCGATCACTTGACGCAGGGGCCCCAGATTCTTGTCGGCTCAAGCATGGGCGGCTGGATCGCCCTGCTGGTCGCCTGGCGCGACCCGAACGCATCAAGGGGTTGGTGCTCATCGCGCCTGCGCCTGATTTCACGCAAGAACTCATGTGGAAAAGTTTCAGCCCCGAGATCCGGCAGGAAATCATGACACGCGGCGCCTATCTGCGCCCCAGCGCCCATGACGAAGCGCCCTATGCCATCACCCGCGATCTCATCGAGGATGGTCGCCAGCATTTGCTGCTTGGCGCCCCGATCGAGATCGGCTTGCCCGTTCGCATTTTGCAAGGTATGGCGGATGCCGATGTGCCATGGAGCCATGCGGCTCGACTGGTTGAGGCTCTCACGTCACGCGATGTGACGCTGCATCTGTCGAAAGACGGTGATCACCGCCTTTCGACACCGCAGGACATTGAACGCCTGACACAGGAAATCGGAAACCTTCTGCGCCAGATTGAAGGCTGACAGCACTCAATCCAGTTGTGGCAGCATCCGGTCCTTTTTGTGGAAATAGTTGCGCGCAAAGCGGGTCAGTTGACCATCGGTTGGATGATCTACCGTTTCAATGCCGACAACCTTTGCCGCCAAGGCAGCATGCCTGGCCTGCAAATGCTTGAGCAGTTCAAATTTGGCATTGGCCGGCCCGACAATCAGAATCTCGCCAAAGCCTTCCAGCTTTTTTGCCACGTCTTCGTAATAGGCCGGATCTTCCGGTGTGCGCCAGCCACGTGACTTGCCGGCGCTGTGCTGGCTGTGTTTCACCGAATGCGCCGCAACCGTCTTTTCATCGCTTTCGTCGGGGCTGAAAGAAATGACGCGGGCCTCGTGATGATCGATCCAGATGGCGGCATGAAAATGAGACATTGGTTTCTCCCTTTATCAATTCAGTCTAGCGCATCACGGGCCCGGAAGACTGAGACAAATGGTTGCGGGCCCCTCGAATCAGGCCAGCAAGGCTGACAGACCTTCGCGATATGTCGGATAAGCCAGTCGCACGCCCAACTCGTCATGGACGCGGCGATTGCTGACGCGTTTTGATTCGGCATAGAAACTTTTCGCCATGGGCGAGAGATCGGCATCTTCAAAGGCGATTTCGGGCGGTGGCGTCAGACCCAGCAACTGCGCCGCATAGGCGACAACATCCTGCGGCGGGGCTGGTTCATCGTCGCAAACATTATAGGCGCGACCGGGATTGGGGTGATGGATGGAGGCGTCCAGAATGGCGGCGATGTCATCCACATGAATGCGCGAAAAAACCTGACCGGGTTTTACAATGCGGCGCGCCGTGCCGTCGCGCAGGCTTTCAAGCTGATTGCGACCGGGGCCATAAATGCCCGCCAGACGAAAAATATGCAGCGGCAGGCCATGTGCCTGAGCCAGCGCCTGCCAGCCCTGCTCGGCGGCCAGACGCCTGGCGCCTCGCTCGGTGCTCGGCGCCAATGGGCTTTCCTCATCAACCCAGTCGCCCCCCCTGTCGCCATAAACGCCTGTTGTCGAGAGGTAGCCGATCCAATTGAGAGACGGGGCAAGACGGGCAATGTCAGCCCCATGCGCGGCGCATACAGGATCGCCTGCGGCACCGGGAGGGACGCCGAGCAAGAGATGCGTCGTGCCGTGGAGTGCCGCTTCGGCATCAACCAACTGATTGTCAAAAATGAATGACTCAACCCCCGCTTCCTTGAGGCGCGCGGCTTTTTCGGCGGTGCGGCAAGTGCCGGCGATGGCAAAACCCTGCGGGCGCAGGCGCGCGGCGAGCGCGGCCGCGCTGAAGCCATAACCGAAGCAAAAGAGGCGCGGGCGGGCCGTCATTTTGTCATCCTGTTTCACTTGCAACTCGCATGAGACTGGCGGACCTTAGCGCCCATGACAAAAAACGCACAGAAAACTATTGGCCTGATTTCGCTGCTTCTCGCGCTGGGGGCAAGCGCCCCCGCGCTTGCCACTGCGCCGACAAAGCCGACGCCGGGCAATTATGATGATTGCATCGCGCTGGTCGAGAGCGATCCGGCGCAAGCGCTGGATTATGCGCAAACACTGGAAACAGAGACAGGTGGCATCGCTGCCATGCATTGCCGGGGCTTGGCCTTGTCGGCGCTTGGTCGCCATGACGAAGCCGCTGCCTTGCTGTTCGATCTCGCCGAGCGCATCCCCTTTGCCGACGAGGGGGCGCGGGCGGATGTTTATGCGCAAGCGGCGGATGATTTTCTGGCGGCTGACAACATGTCACAGGCACGGATTGCAATTGATCACGCGATCGAGCATGCGCCCGATGAACCGGACTATCATCTGACACGCGCCCGGTTGCTGGCGCTTGATGGCGAATGGGAGGCTGTTCGCGATGATCTCTCTGTTGCGCTCGCTGAAAATCCGAACTCTGCGCCCGCGCTCACATTACGCGCCACAGCCAATCGGACACTCGGGCATCCGCAGGCCGCCCTGGTCGATATCGGACATGCCATCGAACTTGCGCCGCATTCGCTTGATGCGCTTCTGGAGCGAGGCCGTGTGCGCGCGGCCATGGGAAATGTCGCTGATGCGCGCCTCGACTGGGAGGCCCTCATTGCCTATGCCAAGGCGACAGGACGCAGTGATGATCCAGCCGCCAAAGCGGCGAAAGGCTATCTCTCTCAGTCGCCGCGGCCCGCCACACCCTGAAGCTGCCACTCGCCGCGCACATCAGGATCGGTTTCAACAGCAAGATGCGTCTCAGCCATCCGGGTGAGTGCCGCTTTCCCGCCCAGTTGCGCCAGAGCCCAGACGGCCATGGCGCGGACAAGCGACGATGGATCATCCATCAAGGCGGTCACATGCGGGATGAGTTCGGGCGCTTGCGCATTGCCCATGGCAATCAGCACATTGCGAATGAAGCGGTCGCGCCCGATGCGCTTGATCGGGGAGCCGGAAAAGAATACGCGGAAAGCCGCATCATCCAGCCTTGAAAGTTCAGCAAGCAAGGGCGCCTGCAAATCCTCGCGCGGCTGCAAGGCCGCTTCGCTCGCTGCCTTGGCAAACTTGTTCCAGGGGCAGACCGCCAGACAATCATCGCAGCCATAGATGCGATTGCCCATGGGCTCGCGGAACCCGACCGGAATATGGCCTTTGTGCTCGATCGTGAGATAGGAAAGGCACCGACGCGCATCAAGTTCATAGGCACGGGGAAAGGCTTTGGTCGGACAGATATCAAGGCAATTTCGGCACTGGCCGCAATGATCTTGATGCGGCGCGTCAACGGCGAGATCAAGCGTTGTGAAAATCGAGCCGAGGAAAAACCAGGATCCCAATTCGCGCGAAACGAGGTTGGTATGCTTGCCTTGCCAGCCAAGGCCGGCTGCGGCGGCGAAGGGTTTTTCCATGACAGGCGCCGTATCAACAAAGACCTTGACCTCGGCACCGCTGGTTTCGGCGAGCCAGCGCGCCACCTGTTTCAGGCGCGACTTCACCAGATCATGATAATCGCGGTGTCGTGCATAGACCGAAATCGCCGCATGGGTTTTCCGGGTGAGGCGCTCCAGCGGATTTTCATCCGGTCCATAATTCATGGCGAGCATGATGATGGTTCTGGCTTGCGGCCAAAGCAGATGAGGGTCAGCGCGGCGGTCTTGTGTCGCGCGCATCCAGTCCATGCTGCCATGGCGTCCCGCCTCGAGCCACTGGTTGAGCGCGGCAGGCAGATCGGGTCGGGCGGTGACGCGCGTCAATCCGATATCGTCAAAGCCTGAAGCCCTGGCGCGCTCGATGAGCGCGGTGCGGAGCGCGGCGGGATCAGAAATCGAGATTGGCATAGAGCTTGGGTGGCGGCATACCGGCCACATGATCGGCGAGGAGGGGCCGGAAGGAGGGGCGCGACTTGATGCGGACATACCAGTCCTTGGCCCCGGGATACTGATTCCATGGCACGTCGCCAACATAATCAAGGCAGGAAAAATGCGCCGCCGCTGTCAGATCCGCCAGGCTCAACGCATCGCCCGCGAGCCAGTTGCGCTCTTCCATGAGGTAGCAAACATAATCGAGGTGATAGCGCAGATTATGCAGCGCGGCGCGCACGACCGTCATCTCCGGACCGCCACCGCCCTCCGCCGCGCTCAAAAAACGCTTGGTGACTTTTTCAAACAGAAGGCCCTCGCCCACTTCAATGGCGAACTTCGTATCGAACCAGTCAACCAGTCGGCGAATTTCGGCGCGATTGCGCGCATCGCCGGGGAGGAGAGAGACGGATGTGACGGTTTCTTCGAGATATTCCACGATGGGCGTTGCGCCACAAATCGGTTCGCCGTCATCTTCGAGCAAAACGGGCACGAGACCTGCCGGATTCAGCGCCAGAAATGCATTTCGGCGCTCCCAGTCGCGCTCCTCAACAAGCTCAAATGACAATGCCTTTTCAGCCAGGACAAGGCGCACTTTCCGGCAAGCTGGTGAAATGGGCAAATGATAAAGCTGGCGCATGGTCTCACAGTTCAGGAAAGCACGAGGTCAAATATCGGCGTCAAATTAAGGATCGTCAGTTTTTCCGGGCCGCCGCCAGATCGTCAATGATCGGGCAATCGGGGCGATCATCGCCATGGCATTTGCGGATGAGCATGGCGAGCTGGTCGCGCATTTCCTTCAACTCGATCAGTTTCCTGTCGATCTCGAGGATGTGATCTTGCGCAAGCGCCTTCACATCTGCGCTTGAGCGGCTGCGATCACGATAGAGGGCCAGCAGGTCACGGCATTGGGCAATGGTGAAGCCCAGAGATCGGGCGCGCGACACGAAACGCAGCAATGCGACCTCATCGGTTGAGTAATCGCGATAGCCATTGTGGGCGCGATCGGGACTTTCGATCAGCTTGATATCTTCATAGTAGCGGATCGTCTTGGCCGGAACGCCTGAAGCGCGGGCCGCCTCGCCAATGTTCATGTCAACCTGCCGTGACTTGCTCGTATTGGCCCGTGCGACGGAAACGGTAGAGATAGGTTTCGAGAATGGCTTGCGGCGCTGTCGGCTGAATGCCGAGATCTTCGATCGTGCGGCCCTCGGCGAGAGCTTGCGCTGAAACCACATTGTCGCTGCGCAGAAGCCTGACCTGATCGACCGTCAGAAGCGGCTTTGGCAAAAGCTGCATGAAACGGGCCTGTATCGAGGCGACGAAGAATGGCAGCGGCAACAAGAGACGTTCACGACGGATGACCTTGAGCGTGAGCTTCATCAAATCGCGAAAGCTCATGACCTCCGGTCCCCCAAGTTCGTAAGTCTTGCCCGTGATGCCACGCTCGATGACACGTGCAACGGCTTCGGCCACATCCTTGACATAGACAGGCTGGAACTTCGTCTTGCCGCCGCCGATCAGTGGCAGGAAGGGCGAGAGGCGCGCCATATCGGCAAAGCGATTGAAGAAATCATCTTCAGGGCCAAAGACAATCGAGGGCCGCAGGATGACCGCCTCCGGCATGGCCTTGCGAACGGCGGCTTCGCCATAGGCCTTGCTGCGCGCATAAATCGACCCGCTCTGCGCATCCGCGCCAATCGCCGACATCTGGACAAAGGTGGTGACGCCCAATTCGGCGGCGTGGCCGGCCACACGGGCCGCCCCTTCAGCCTGAACACTGACGAATTTCTGTTTGCCGCTTTCATGCAGGATGCCGACGAGATTGACGACGCCCTGCGCGCCTGTCAGCGCGGCCTTGACGGAGGCATCATCGCGGATATTGGCCTGTACCAGTTCGATCTGGCCAACGTCGCCCATGGGGCGCAGGAAATGCGCTTCATTGGGCCGTCGAACCGCAACACGCAGGCGATAGCCACGACGCGCCAGCGTCTGAACGATATGGCGCCCGAGAAACCCGGAACCGCCAAAAACAGTGATCGTGGCGCCTGCTGGCAGTGCCTTGGCCGTGGAAGTCATGTTCGCTCCTGATATCTGCCCGAAACTCTGGCCGCAAGCCCCCCTGAAATCTGTCACCGGGGGCACGGGGGGACGAATTACGCCATTCTAGATAACCCATGCCCGCCCGCCGGGCAAAGGGCTTGGCATCAACCCGGCATATTCGCTGATAACGTCCCGTCCTCATTGACATTGCCGGGCGGCCTATTTATGTCTGCGCACCTGTGTGCCCAGGTGGCGGAATTGGTAGACGCACTAGCTTCAGGTGCTAGCGCTCGCAAGGGCGTGGAAGTTCGAGTCTTCTCCTGGGCACCAACCTTATTTAGCTTGCATGGCCCCAGAGGCCAAGGCGTGGCGCCAGACGCACCAGGTCTGGCATATTCAGGTCTGGCATGTCCAAATCTGGCATGTGATGATCTGGCGGATGTTACGCCCTCACGGAGCAAATCCCATGGCCATTACGCTGCATAAGGGCGATTTGCCCGATGGTCTCTCCTTCGGCAGCTCGGTCGCCGTTGACAGCGAGACCATGGGTCTCAATCCGCAGCGCGACCCGCTCTGTGTCGTCCAGCTTTCCGCCGGCAATGGCGATGCCCATATTGTCCAGCTCGATCGCGGCACCTATCGTGCGCCCAATCTGCGCGCCCTGATGGCCGATCCGGCGGTCTTGAAGATATTCCACTTTGCCCGTTTCGATATTGCCATGTTCCAGCGCTATCTGGGCGTGGTGACGACCCCGATCTATTGTACCAAGATCGCCTCCAGGCTCGTGCGCACCTATACCGACCGGCATGGACTCAAGGATCTCGCCCGCGAAATCCTCAATATCGATATGTCAAAGCAGCAGCAAAGCTCTGACTGGGGTGCCGGCGAATTGAGCGAAGCCCAGCTTGCCTATGCCGCCTCCGATGTTCTTTATCTGCATCAGCTCAAAGCGGCGCTGGATGGTATGCTGGCGCGCGAAGGCCGCAGCGAGCTCGCCAATGCCTGCTTCGCCTTCCTGCCGATCCGCGCGACACTGGACCTGACAGGCTGGCCGGACGAGGACATTTTCGCCCACTAGGCGCCTCTCGCCGATTGGTGCCAAGCCCTTGAGCCCTCATTCTTTTCGATCTGATCGCTGGCTCGTTCGTTGACGCCCAACAATGCTTCCGCGCATACTGCGGGCCACATCCGGTCCCGATACCCCCCAAAGGCCGCCCTGACCTCGCAAAGCGTTGTTTGATACGTTTTGATCCCATGTTGATTCCATGCCCGCCTCCGCTTGCGAGGCCCCAGAAGAGCGCGCCCCTTGGACAGACCCCGCCCACGACCTGTGCCAAAGCAGACCCCCGACACGGCGCGAGGCGGCTTTGACTATAAGGCGCGGGCCGCCGCCGGACCGACCAGTCGATACAGCCGCTTTGTTTCATGGATGAAAATCGGCCTGCCGGTTGCCGCTGTCTTGCTGATTGTCGGCTTGTTGTTTTCAACCGGTGTCTTTGACCGACGCGAACGGCTCGGCGTCTCGTTCAGCGAGATCGCGATCAAGAATGATGATCTGCGCATGGTCAGCCCGCGTGTGACCGGCCTCAACAAGGATGGCCAACCCTACACGCTGAGCGCCGACACAGCGACGCAGGATCTCAAGATGCCCAATCATGTCGCGATGGAAAATATAAACGCAGAGATGAAAATCGACGATGCCAATGGCTGGATGAAACTGCAGGCAACAAGCGGACAGCTTGATTCAGAAGCGCAAATCCTTTTGCTGCGTGACAATATCAATCTCACGACCACGCTGGGTTATGCGTTTCACGCGAGCCAGGCCGAAATCAATTTCAAAGCGGGCACGATGTCCAGCCAGTCTGCGGTTTCCGGCGAAGGTCCGCTGGGTGCCATTTCCGCCGACAGCATGTCGGCCAATAACGCCGCACAAACACTCCGCTTTGATGGACATGTCAGACTGCGCATTGAAGGCGAACAATTGCCCCGCGAGGGAGAGGAAGGACAGCCATGAAACTATATGCCACGCGTCTCTGGCTTGCAGGGGTGATGACCAGCTGTCTGATTTCGGGGACGGCTCTTGCTGCAGAGGACGCGGCGGTCGGCGGCTTTGCGACGCGGCCCAACGCGCCGATCGAGATTGAAGCGGATTCGCTTGAAGTTCAGAACAAGGCCCAGAGGGCCACCTTCGTTGGCAATGTCATTGCCACTCAGGACGACATGAAACTGCGAGCCGACCGTCTGGTGGTTTTCTATGCCCGACAGTCCAATACCGCCGCCGGGGCGGGCAAGGGCGGCCGCATCGACAAGATCGAAGCCAAGGGCGGCGTGCATATCAGCAGCAAGGACAATCAGTCGGCAGATGGCGACTGGGCCAACTATCTGGTCAAGGGGCGCCAGATCGAGATGGGCGATAAAGTCGTGTTGCGTCAGGAAGGCAATGTCATCAGTGGCGAAAGACTGCTCGTTGATCTTAATACTGGCGTCAGCCGCGTTCTTGGCGGGGCCTCGAATGCGGCCAGCGGAACGGGTGAAAATGGCGGAAAAGGTCGCGTCAAGGGCCTATTCCAGGCCCCTGCGCAATAAAATCCAAATCAGGGCTTGGTTAATGGACCTGCTTTATACAATTTTAATGCCAATTGCTGTCTGATGGGCAGCGACAGGTTTGGGAGCTGACATGCCGAGTGAGGCTGAAATCGCTGATGCAGGGCCAGGATACCAGGGGGGACCAACCCTCGTGGCGGATAATGCTGGCCTGGCCGTCGCCAAAATCGGCAAGAGCTTCAAGGGCCGACCGGTTGTGCGCGGCGTCAGCTTCGAGGTCAATCGGGGCGAGGCTGTTGGTCTTCTCGGTCCCAATGGCGCCGGCAAAACCACCGTCTTTTACATGATTACAGGTCTCATTCAGCCTGACTACGGCACCATCATGATGGACGGGGTCGATGTGACGGGCCTGCCCATGTATCGCCGGGCGCGTATGGGCATCGGCTATCTGCCGCAGGAAGCCTCGATTTTCCGCGGCCTGTCGGTTGAACAGAATATCCGTGCCGTGCTGGAAGTGGTTGAAAGCGACCGCGACCGCCGCGAGAGCATGCTGGATGATCTGCTGGCCGAATTTTCCATCACGCATCTGCGACGCACGCCCTCGATTGCGCTCTCTGGTGGCGAACGTCGCCGCGTTGAAATTGCGCGGGCGCTTGCGACACAACCAAGCTTCATGCTGCTCGACGAGCCGTTTGCCGGGATTGACCCGATCGCGATTGGCGAAATCCGCGATCTCGTCGGTCATCTGAAAGATCGCGGCATTGGTGTGCTGATTACCGACCACAATGTGCGCGAAACACTTGAGCTGATCGACCATGCCGTCATCATCCATGACGGTCAGGTGCTGATGGAAGGCGCGCCGTCGGTTATTGTTGGCAACGAAGATGTCCGTCGCCTCTATCTTGGCGACAGGTTCAGTCTTTAGCATGAGCAGGGGGAGGCTGGACCACATATGGCGCTAGCACCGCGGCTCGAAATGCGTCAGGGCCAGTCTCTGGTCATGACGCCGCAGCTTCAGCAGGCTATCAAGCTGCTGCAGCTTTCCAACATAGAACTCGCTGAATATGTCGAGCAGGAGCTTGAGCGCAATCCGCTGCTTGAGGCCACCACATCCGATCCGGCTGAGCGCAGCGCGGAAGAAGCTGAGCGCCGCGATGATCGCCGTGAAGCGCCCGAAGCGCCGATCAGCAGCGAGACGGCGTTGTCGCTGACCGATGATGGCCCCCTGCCCTCGCGCGATGGTGATCTCGACACCGATTATGACAATGTTTATGCCGATGAAAGCCGCTGCGACGCGCAGAATGAAGCCGCCGCACAAGCCCCGGGGCCAACAGGCTCGGATTGGCAGAATGCCAAGGGCGGTGGTGGCGGCACGGGGGATGGCGCGTTCAGCCTTGAATCAACGCTGACCAGCGAAATCACCCTCAGTGAACATCTGACGCGTCAGATGCATATGGCGTTGCGCGATCCGCGCGACCGTATGGTGGGTGCCTATCTCATCGATCAGGTGAATGAGTCCGGCTATATCGTGGCGGATATGGACGAGGTGGCCGAGAAACTCGGCACCGAGATCGAAGATGTGATGAGCGTGCTGGGCGTCTTGCAGACCTTTGATCCGTCCGGCATCTGCGCACGCAATCTGAAAGAATGTCTGGCGATCCAGCTTGCCGAACGCAACAGGCTTGATCCGGTGATGCAGTGCTTCCTCGACAATCTTGAACTCTATGCCAAGCGCGAAATTGAACCACTCATGAAGCTTTGCGGTGCCGATCGCGAAGACCTCGCCGAGATGCTGGAAGACATACGCGCCTGCAATCCGAAACCGGGCGCCGCCTTTGGTGGCGAGCCCGTGGTGCCGGTTATTCCGGACGTCTTTATCCGGCAGCGCAGCGATGGCGGCTGGGCGGTGGAACTCAATGCCGAAACGCTGCCACGCGTCCTCGTCAATCAGCAATATTATTCAGAGGTCGCCCGCATCGGCGATCCGGGCGCCAGGGCCTATCTGTCTGAATGCCTCAACAATGCCAACTGGCTGGTCAAAAGCCTCGACCAGCGGGCGCGGACGATCCTCAAGGTCGCGTCTGAAATTGTCCGCCAACAGGATGGCTTTCTCGTGCATGGCATTGCCTATTTGCGGCCGCTCAATCTCAAAACGGTCGCAGAAGCCATTTCGATGCATGAATCGACAGTCAGCCGTGTCACCGCCAACAAGTATATCGCGACGCCGCGTGGCATCTTCGAGATGAAGTATTTCTTCACCTCCGCCATCGCCTCAAGCGAAGGGGGCGCGGCCCATTCAGCCGAATCGGTCCGTCACCGGATCAAGGATCTGATCGATCAGGAGCTTGCCGATCACGTGCTCTCGGATGATCATATTGTCGATATCCTCAAGGCTCAGGGTATTGATATTGCGCGGCGCACCGTCGCCAAGTATCGCGAGGCATTGAACATTCCCTCGTCGGTTCAACGCCGTCGCGAAAAAAGAGCCTATGCCTGAGGCTTGACTGCCCGCAAAAAGCCTCAAAACATGCGGTAAGATGCTGTTGTTGAATGACTTTTGGCAATCCACCCCGGCTCTGTTGACACCTCATGACCATGCCACTAGTTTCCACGCGCTCGAAGGCCCCAAGCGATCAAGGATACGGGGGCCCGGCGGCGAGGCAACGACAAAGCAAGATCAGGGCAAGATCGGGACAATGTGTCATGACAAGCCCTTCGACCTTTGGAGATGTCAGCCTATTGGAGCGAAGCGACCCGGAAAGGTCTCCCATGCAAGTTCAGGTTAGTGGCCACCATCTCGATATCGGAGATGCCCTGCGCGCCCATGTTACCGACCGGCTGATTGCCGGCGTTGGCAAATATTTCGACCGCCCTGTGGATGGCACTGTCACCATCACCAAGGAAGGTCACGAGTTCCGCGCCGATTGCGCCGTGCATCTTTCCTCAGGCCTGCGTGTCAACACGCAGGCGCATGATACCGAGGTTTATGCCGCCTTTGAGGCTGCTGCCGAGAAGCTCGAAAAGCGTCTGCGCCGCTACAAACGCAAACTGAAGAATCATAACAACCACAACAAGTCAGCGCTGCCCGCCGAGGATGTGCGATCCTTTGTGATCGATGCCGGTGATGAGCATGTTGAAGTTGAAGAAGATGCCCAGCCTGTCATCATTGCGGAAGGCACAACATCCATGCCATTGCTCAGCGTTGGTGACGCGGTCATGCGCATGGATCTGAGCGGTGCTGATTTCATCATTTTCCGCAATGGCGCGACGGGCGGCATCAATGTCGTGCATCGTCGCGAAGATGGACATATCGGCTGGATTGAAGCCAGTCGCGATTCAAACAAGGCTTGAGAGACTGAAAGCGTACCCGACCATAGCCGGGCATGAACGGATGCCGATTGAGCCTTCCGATATTGATCGGAACATTTCATTCGCCTCCGTTCGACCCGTGCAAAACAGGATCCGGAACATGGAGCTTGAAGATCTGGTATCTCCTGAAGGGGTGATCGCTCACCTCAAGGTCACCAGCAAAAAGCAGGCGCTGCAGGAGTTATCCGGACGCGCCGCCGAAATCACAGGCCTTTCCGAACGGGCCATATTCGAGACGCTGCTGGAACGCGAGCGTCTGGGCTCGACGGGTGTTGGCCAGGGCATCGCCATTCCACATGGCAAGCTCGCCGAGCTCACGCGTCTGCACGGACTTTTTGCCCGTCTGGACACGCCGATCGAATTTGACTCGGTTGATGATCAGCCGGTTGATCTGATCTTTTTGCTGCTGGCGCCCGAAACAGCCGGTGCGGACCACCTGAAGGCGCTGGCCCGCATCTCGCGCCTGCTGCGCAATCCGGCGGTTGTCGAGAAACTGCGCGCAAGCGAAGAACCAGCCGCCCTCTTTTCCATATTGACGGAACCGGCCGCGACCAACGCCGCCTGAAGCCCGTCCCTGAAGCACGTCATGGACCCAGGAAAAAGCCGTGCGGGATGTCTCCTGCACGGCTTCTTCTTTTAGAGCTTTGCGTTGTCAGTGAACGCTGACCGGATCGAGGTCATATTGACGAGCGCCCGCAAAGGCCGTATCGCGATTATCGACAATCGCCATGCGTGTGCCATTGGCGGCATGAACCGCATAGAATTTCGCGTCCAGCGGCAACTCCGCCTCATTGGGCAATTCGTCTTTCAATTCGGCGCGTGAGACTTCGCGCACATAAACGATATTCGGCATGCCGATTTGGGCAAAATGCTCCGGCGTGATGTCGCGCGTGGCGAGAACGCCCCAGAGCGGGGCCGCGGGAAACGGATATTCGTTATTTTCGTTTTGCATCACTTTACTCCTTTCACAGCAACCCCTGTCGGCAATCGCTGCACTCACCTCATCCGGCCTGCTGTGCACGACCGGTGGATTCCATTGGCGCCTGCTGCCCCGTGCTATTCGGCGCTTCGCCATCGTCGATCTCGATGATCTTCACCTCATACTTAAGCGCTGGACGCAGCAAATCAATCCGTAACAGGCCTTGTGCCAGATGGGCGCCAGTCACTTCCATGCCATCGGCCAGGACAAAGGCGCGGCGAAACTGGCGCGCGGCGATACCGCGATGCAGATAAGTCCGGTCTTCAGCCTCGCGCTGCCGACCTTCAATGACAAGCTGGTTCTCCGCCAATGTCACGGCGAGCTCCTCACGGGCAAATCCCGCAACGGCCAGCGTTATTCGCAAGGCGTCGCCCTCCGAGGCGTCCAGGCTTTCAACATTGTAGGGCGGATAGCCATCAGATGATTTGGCGACACGCTCCAGAAGCCGCTCCATCTGCCCGAAACCAAGCAGCAAGGGACTGTTGAATGGCAATATGCGCGTCACCCTCAAAGTCCTTTCTGAAGCGACCTTGTCATGATTTCCGGGTGGCCAGCCCGAAGCGATCAGTATCCGTTTTGGCATCGCATAATTCATGTGGGTTGGCTGGCGCCAAGTTGCAAGCGCCGTCAGGCCCCAAAATGGCGGCCCCGTGCCCGCAGGCCCGTGAATCGGCTGTCACAGATTTTGTAACGTGCGGCAATCGGGGAGGAACTATATTCCAATTGGAAAATAAAAAATTGCGTGTTGCCCCAAGGCAGGGGTGCAAAAAATCTCAAGGCTGAGGGAGCGGCTTGGCGCGGAATACAGGGACACCGAAGACCTGAATTCCTGGAACAACCGGCATCGCCAGATGACCTTTGGCTGAATAACAAGATTGTTGGCATGATGGGTCTGCGTGACCGTATGGTGTAAAATGAGGTCCGATTCCCCTGATGGGTACGCGTCATGTGCGCACCGTGCTCATTGCCCTTTCAGGAGCCACTGACCATGCCGCCGGTTGCACATGCTGCAAATGAGAAATCAGCGACGCCGACGCCTGCCAAGCGCGGACGTGGTCGCATCAGCAGCAAGGGTCAGGATCCGGCGAGCCTGGTCAATACACGCGCCCTCATTCTGGACAGTGCGCTGCAGGTTTTCTCCGAACGTGGTTTTGCCGGGGCCTCGACGCGCGAAATCGCCTCGCGGGCCGGCGTCACCCATACGATGATCACCTACTATTTCGCGACCAAGGATGATCTTTGGAAGGCCGCCGTCGACTTTCTGTTTGAGCGGCTATCCAGGGAAGTAAGGCTTGAGGGGGTTCTGCTGGACGATAGTGACAAGTCCCTGCTGGCCGCTGCCCGCGAAGGCGTGCGCAATTATGTGCGATATTGCGCCCGGCATCCCGTCCATCATCGATTGATGATTCAGGAATCAGTCTCTGACACGCCGCGCCTGCAATGGGCGATCGAAACCCATATCGCCGGCAATCATTTGCCCGGCATTGAACTTTTCAAGGTGCTGATCGCCCGAAAACTGGTGCCGCAGGTTGAGCCCCTGACCCTGCTCTATATGGTCGTGGGCGCCTCACAGTTGATTTACACCCTGTCCCCCGAGGTCAAGGCGATCTGGCATATCGACCCGCAATCGGCCCCCATGATCGAGCAGCATGTCGATGCCATGTGCCGCATTTTCTTTCCCGACAAGAACAGCTGATTGAAGCCTGCGCCGTCCCGCAGCCCCCTCCGCGGCCCCATGATTTTCCGCTTGGAGGAGTTATAGGCTCGCCCAGGACTTCGGGGCGGCATTTGTCCAAACCGTTCCAGGAGAGGCGGGTGCCACAACAAGAGCGGGGAGAAGCAGCGTTTTGATCGGCCCTGGACTGGCCCATTCCGGGTTATGGGCTGGCGGGGCTTCTTTTCAGGCAGGGGCTTGTCTGCTTACTTGCGGAAGTTCGACAAGGCGTCGCCGATGCGCTCGGTGATGGGCGCGGCGATGTGGCGGAGAGAGTCACCGGCGATCTTGTTGATCTCGCGCGTGGCGGCAACATTGCGCTTGAGCGTGGCACGGACGAGCTTGCCCTGAAGCTCGATCGCCTTTTTCAGGCTGCCGGACCTGACCACCGCACGGGCAGCTTCAACGGTTTCTTCAAAATTCGTGCGCGCCAGCTCGGTCAGGATCCTGGCAATGACTTCAACCTGCCTGGTCTGCTCAGCCTTGGCGGGTTTGGGTGCGGCCGTTTCCGCCGCAGGCCTGGCTGCCGGTTTGGAGGCTTTCGTGGCAACCGGCTTTTTTGCCGCTGCCTTGACAGCAGGCTTTTTGGCGGCAGGCTTTTTGGCGGCAGCAGGTTTTGCAGCTTTGGTTTTTGGTGTGGTTTTTTCGGCCAACTCAGTCTCCATTCTTGTGCATCAGGCACCCAAGGGGGTGTTTCCGCGCCGTTCCGACTGAGATTATCATGCAGCGCACAATCGAAATATGGCGACATTCCCTTGATGTCAATAATAATTTGTGCATCGCAGCATTTGTCATGGGATCAACAGATAGCGGGCCAAAAGAATCGGACGAAATGTCAACAAATGAGCCGGTTCGTCTGGCCTGATTCATTACAACTTCGTGTCGTCGCAAAAACAGGTTCGGTTTCTGATGGTCTTGGCTAAAATGAACCGTTGCTCAAATTACAGGTCCATGCCGTGACCCCATTCAAAGACCCGATCTTTCGCAATGAAGCCCGCGCCCGCGAGCATTTTGAGAAGCTGCGTTGGCGGGGGCGGCGCACCTGCCCGCATTGCGGCGAGAGTGAAAAGACCGTTCCCCTGCAGGGCCAGAGCCATCGCGACGGGCTTTATTACTGCAACAACTGCAAGGGTCAGTTCACGGCCACGGTCGGCACCCCGCTTGAGGGCTCGAAGGTGCCGCTGCACAAGTGGCTGCTGGCCTATCGCATGCTCAACGACAAGAGTGAGACGGTGAGCGTGAGCAAGGTGCAACGCGTGCTCGGCGTGTCCTACAAGACCGCCTGGCTGATGGCCCAGCGCATTCAGGCCGCTGTCATTCTGGGCATCCTCACGGATATGTTCTGAGTCCGCCATGATACTCAGGCAGATCAGCGCCAGGAACGCGTCCTGGCCGCTTGACTGAGGCCTGTTTGATTTCCGCCCGCCCATGCTAGATTTTGCGACGTGGTGAGCAAGGCATGGGGGGCAAGTGGGTAAGCCGCATAAAAGTCCGTTTGACGTCAATTTCCTCGTGAGTCTCGTGCTTGCCCTGGGAATATGGATCACGCTGCGTGATGAGGCGCTGTGGGGGAGCTTTCTCGGCGATGCCGACCGGGAGGCCTTGCAAATCGCCTTCAATATGCGCGTCAACAAGACCCTGCCAGGCACAGGTCCCATTCTCTTCCTCAATCTTGATGACTCGGTGTGGCATGGCGACAGTGATGACAGTCCGCCTTTGGCCTATGCGCCGCGCCCGGTCATTTTCAACCTGCTCAAAGCCGCCTATGGGCAGCCCGGCATGCCGCGCCCGAAAGTCGTGATTGCCGACTTTGATCTCTTCTGGCGCACGCCCGATGAAGGCCCCGAAAAACAGATTGATGAACTTCTGGAAGCCTGGGGCAAGGACCCGGAGGCACCCCTGCTCATCCTTCAGCGCGAGGTGATGGACGGGGATGGCAGTCTTCTGGCCCCGGCGACGGTGCGCATATCGCCTCGCGAACGCTTTATCCGTGAAGCGCCGCAACACAATATTGTCTGGTCAAGTGCGCTCTTCTCCGGCGATGAGGTCGTGGGCGCAAGGTATTATGATCATTTTCTGTGCCTGAAAGAAGTCAAGGGGGCGAGCGTTGTTGCCAATACGGCGCTCTATGCCGTTGCCGGGCGATATGCCGACACGCCGCGCGAGGCGATTGCCCAAGTGCAAAGCGCGATGAAAAATCCGTCACGCTATTGTGTCAAAGGCGGTGACGTGGATTACGTCCTGTCACCAACTCATCACAAACCGATACCAGTTCAATGGCCGGAGCAGCCTTATTAACTATAGCACCCGACCGAATGACAATTTCGACTTTACAAGTCCCGATCTCGTCTCGGCGGACATGTTCATCATCCCGGCAGCGGCCGTCAGTCCCGAAATGGTGGGCGGACTTGCCGCAAATAACGGCATTGTGATCATTGGCTCGGCAAGTCTGACCGCCCGCGACCGCCACATGTCTGTCTATGGGGAAATGGGCGGTAGTCTGATCATTGCCAACACGATCCGCGGATTGGAGGTTGGTGGCGTGGTTCACCGATTGCATTGGTACATTGAAGCCGTCATATTGTCCGTATTCGTCACTTTAATCGTTCTGGCATTCTGGTATTGTCGGCGGGCTCGCGATTTGATGAAGCCGCTGGCATCGCTCCCTTGGTACATCAAGCCGTTTGAAGTGCCGCTGCATGTGATGACCAACCCTGTCATTGTCAAAATCCTGATCGGGGTTTCAGTATTCTGGCTTGGTGCCATTGCGACCTACTTCATGCTCGACTACGGACTATGGATTGGATTTGCCGCCCCCGCTTATGCCGCCGCTCTCAATGAAGCGCGTGAAGACTTTGAAGAATTGATGGAGAACCTCCGTGAAAAACAGCTACATGCAGAATAGAAAGTTGTTCCTCGCTACTGTCCTTGCCTTTGGCGCCCTTGGCGCTCAGGCAACAGTAGCAGCGCCGATCAAGCCCTGCTCAAGTGCGACTGTTGCCTTCGTCAAGAGCATCAAAGGCGATCCGGCGAATGTGACCATCGCACGCGCTGGTGAAGTGGCGCCGCTCACCCCGTTTTCACCGCTTTGCAAGGGCGATGTGCTGACGCTGAAAACGGCGACAGAAGCTGTTGTGCTCGGCGTTGCCGGCAATCCCGGTCCCAATGAAGTTGCCGGTCCGACCAAATATACCGTCGGCCCTGCCAATACAGGCGCCGACTCCGTGTCGGAAGTTTTGCAAGATCGCCTGATGCCGCTTGGCAACCGCACCATCGGTCAGGGATTGGGTCGCTCGGGCGAGCCGTTTGAATTTGGCCTTCTTGATCTCGAAACGGAATCGGCGCGCATCAAGGCGGGCAACCGGCCTTTGTGGATTGGCTGGAATGGTGGTCAGGGTCCCTATGAGTTGACAGTCACGGGCGATGCCGGTCAGGCGATTGTGTCGCAGAAAGTTGATGGCAATGCCGTCACATTGCCTGCCATGGATATTGCGCCGGGTCATTACGCGATCGCCGTGAAAGACAGCAATGGTCGCACGCGCCAGACGAGCTTTGAAGCTGTGGGCGAGATCCCGGCGGAGCCGACCGTTGCCGTGCCGAGCTGGATGGGTGCGGATTCCGGTGTGATGCTCTCAGCCTTTTGTGTCGCCGCTCAGGACCCTTACACATGGTCCTTTGAAGCTGCCCAGCAGCTGGCCAGTGCACCTGATGATGGTCTCGACAAGCAAAGCGCTCTCGCCTTGATCAGCTCCGGTGACTCGGCAACCTTGTGCCCCGGTCGTAAAGGCTGAAGCCAAAGCGTTCCACTTGAAAACGGGCCCCTTGATCGGGGCCCGTTTTTTGTCAGAGACGCATTGGCCTATTTGCGGCTTATTTGCTGGATGAGACCCGCGCCGCACCATGGGTCAGCGGACGGCTCGCATCGCCAATCACCACATAGGGCCCCCAGAAATAGGGATGGCTGTAATCGGGGTCGGCGATCAGTGTTTCCTGGGCCAGACGCAGCGCATTATCGATGGGCTTGATATCTGCGCTGGCAAAGAAGCGGCGCACAATGCGGTCAGCGGCTGTGTCATCGGCCACCCAATGCGTCGCCATGACGGAACGAGCACCTGCATAAATGAAGCTGCGCACAAGACCGTCAAGCTGGGCGCCATCAAAGATG
Organism: uncultured Alphaproteobacteria bacterium; assembly: GCA_963696585.1. GTDB lineage: Bacteria > Pseudomonadota > Alphaproteobacteria > Parvibaculales > Parvibaculaceae > Parvibaculum. Next base: position 6,346 of record CAVOKW010000013.1, on the reverse strand, counting down.
GCGGCAATGCCCTGCGCATCTTCGGCGGAGCGGGCCGTATCACAGGCAGCGAGGAGGACGAGATCGGCATCAAGTTTCAGATCGAGAATTTCCGTCGCGCTGAGCAGGCCATCGCCGCCATCCCTGGATAGCGATGTCAGCAGGGAGGGCTCGGTGATGCAGAAGCCGTCCCCAAAAAAGCCATGCGTGACAAAGACCAGGACCTGCTGTGCCGCCAGATCCTTGTCCTTGACGATGCCCTGATCGGTGAAACTGGCCCCGATGACATTGGTGCGCCGGAAACGGCCCGCCACGTCGCCTGCCAGCGGTGTGAGCGGCTGCTGCAAGGCGCGTTCGGACTGGAAGATGGTGCCGCAACGTGCGGGACGCCCTTCGGCAACCATGCGACCGGTGAAATCTTCAAGCCAGGCAGACGTGTCATTGGGCGCAACGGGCGGTCCAAAGACGGTGACGGTGCCCTCTGCCTTGGTGGGGCCAGCGCGGCGGGCCGCCACAAAACTTGCCGCACTTGGCGCACTCATGAAGTTGAAGTCGCTCGCGAGAAACTTGACGCTGCTATAATCGCGCGAATTGCGAATGGCTTCTGCATCGGCGGGTATGGCCGAAACGAGTATGGATGGCGGCACGGAGCCGACAACGCCGCGCGGTGCAAAAATGATGGTCTGGATGTTGGCCGCTTTCAGTTCGTCGAAAACCGGTCCGAACATGCCTGAGAAAAGATCAAAGGCCTGATCCAGTGCGAAGGGAGGGATGCCTGCTTTTCGGCTGCGCAAGGTGGCGCGCAGGCGACGCACCAGCTGCTCGGCCTTTTCACGCGTCAAATCCGTTTTGAAGACTTTTGTTTTGCCGCCAAAGACCGCATAGCCGAGACCGCCCGATTGCGTTGCCACAAATGCGATCAACGCTTCTTGCGGCGCTAGCGTTTTCGCGACATCGGTTGTGGCGACGCCACGATTGACGAGCTGCATATATTGCGGGTTGGCGCGACGTGCTGTGGCTTCGGCGGCGGTAACTTCCGTTTCTGCCGCATCTGAGTCGGCCTGCAATTTGGCGAGCTTGTCGGGATCATCAATGCCGACGGCGGCTTCAAGCGCCTGCAGGGCGTCGCCATATTTGCGCTCGGCGTCCTGAAGTTTGCGGATTTCTTCCGATACCGTGTCCGAGCCGATACGCGCCGAGGCCAGCGCCATGGCAGCGGCGGCGCGAGGTTCAACAACGGCTTCGAATGCCTGAACGTAGCGTGCGGTTTGGGCGGCACTATCGCTGCCGTTCCGGTTGATGCTGTCGGCGAGCAGGGAAAGATATTCACCCGCATTGTCTGGCGAAACACCAAACGAACCCTGGACACCCAGATAGAGATTGAAAGCTTCATTGTAGCTGGCCAGTGCCGCAGCTTCATCGCCCGCCGCCAATTCGGCACGGCCAAGGCTCGTGAGGAAGCGCGCCGAGAGCAGCGAACGCGGTTCGCGCTTTTGCCAGACGCCCAGTACCGATTTCAGCTTGGCAACGGCCGTCGCCGCATGACCTGCCTCAAGCTCGTCGAGACCACGCTTTTCTTCGATCAGCGCTTCAAGCCAAGGTGCCGAACCATTGGGTGCCGACATGATCAGCGAAGATGCCTCATCCAGTGCGGCACCGGCTTCGGGCTGCTTGAGGAAAGTGAGCGTGACCGCCTTGATATAGGAGCGATGCGCCTTGAGGATGGCGGCGCGCACATCGGGCCGCAACTCGGCGTCTGAATAGAGCGGCGGGCCGCTCTTGCCCTGCCGGTGATTGACATATTCAGCCTCTCGCGCCGTGATGACATCAAGATCGCCTGAGGCGTTGCGCACAAAAGAGGAGAGGACGGCCCCCGTTTCCGGCGTGAAGGGTTTGCGGGCTTCGGCAAGCGCGGCGATGTAGTCGCCCTTGTTCAGGAAATGCACGGCGCGATAATTGATAATCTTGTCCTGTATCCAGGCCGCCGTCTGGGATCCAAGCGAATTGGATGTGTCGTCGAAGAGTTTTTCCGCTTCGGCAAAGCGTCCCTGATTGCTCAGATTGAGCGCGAGATCGAGGGCGATGTCGGCGCGCTTGGTCGGATCGCCGCCAAAGAGGCTGTCCTGAATGGTCACGGCCTTGGCGTAATCCGCTGCGGCAAGCGCAAACTCATAGGAAATATTGCGCTCATGGCCGCGCTTGCGCAGCAGTTCCTGATCCTGCATGGCCTGAACGCCGGGCAAGGCGGCCAGGTCTTCTTCCGACAAGGCGACTGGCGCTTCCTGTCCGGTCAAGACCGCGCCTGCGCGCTGCATGGCCGGGAGGGCGCCCGGCAATCCACGCGCTGTCACAGCCATGGATTTTCCTGTGGTGACAAGCGCGATATCCTGGAACAGCTTGCCTGATTGAGCCCCGGGACAACGCAGGATGACGCCCTGCTCGGCGCCAAACTCATCGCTCGATTTACAATCATCAAGAATGGATTGCTGCGGCGTATTCTTGGTCGGCTCGACGCGGATAATGGCTGCGGCACGGCGCCACTCGCCACAAAAAAGATCATATTGCGCACCAGCGCCACCCAGCACATCGACATCATCGCGGCGCGTGGCGCGACAGGCTTCCTTGTCAGCGCTTTGACCCAGATCGATCGCTTCGGGAAATTTTTCTTCCTCAACCGTGACGCAGGCAGAGAGCAACGGCAGCAGCAGGACGAGCACAAGGAACAGGTGATGCTTCATCGGATGCCCACTCCCCACAGGCTTTCATTGCCTGTGGCTGCCACGCCGCCCAGATCATCCTCTTCCTCCTCATCCTCGTCATCATCATCAAATGTGATGCCTGCGGGACCGAGATAAGGATTGGGGTCGGTATCGGAGACGCCGCCAGTCGGTTCGGCCTCACGCAGCAATGCGTTTGAACAGCTCACTGGATCGCCAATGACGCAAAGATTGAAGTGATATTCTCCTGTCTGCACAAGGGGGTCTTCAATGTAGTCGCCATTGATGTCCTTGATGCCGGGGAACAGGATGCGCGGCTCAAGACCTGCCGAAAAGCTCGTGATGCGTGTGCCATCGTCGCGAATGACCTGACCGAACAGCACGACTTTTTCCGGGCCGTCATCCACCGGATAGAGGACGCCTTCATCTATTGCCGCCACCTTGAAGACAATACCCTTGCCATCGACGCCACTGCCGGTGTTGAGCTGAACGATGTCGCCGGGCGCATTGAGCTTGAGACTGTCCGCCGCAATGAAGATGTGACCTGAAGCAACACCCATGGCTGCGAGGTTCGGCTTGCCAAGCTGGGAAAGTGTCGGATCTGAGGTCTCATAATAGGTCTGGAAAGCCTGCGACCCGATGATGATGTCCTGCGACGAATTGAGTTCGACCGATCCGAGCCGTCCGGTCGTTGTGTCGAGGCCCAATTCACCCGAAACGAGAATGAGGCCGGGGCGGCGGTCATCAAGCCCGTCGACATAACCCAATGTCAGGGTGTCGAGACCTGTCACGGTGCCGTCGGCGATGATTTGCGATGCGGTACCCGCGCCAATCGTCAGATCGCCCAGCGTCGCGCCTGCAAAGTTCACACTCATCAGAAGGGCGTCATTATTGGCGGCATCGATGCGCAAATTGCCTGCCGAGATGCGTGAGAGCTCGTCGGCATCAATCGTCAGCCCCTGCGGATATCGCATGGTCACACTGCCCGTTCCGCCATCGCCGCCCAGCACAATCGTCGTGCCGCTATCAAGCGAGGCGAGGCGCACTTCATCGGCAGCCGAGATCGTGCCGGACAGGTCAAGATCAAGGGCAATGATACTGACATTGGAATTTGAGGCGATGTCATTGATGACCGCATCGCCATGGGCTGCATCCAGCAACAGCAAGCCGCCATTGGCTGTCACGGATCCCTGAATACCGACATTGCCGAGCAGCGCCTGAAGTGTCACCGCGCCTTGTGCGATAATGTCGCCCAGAACATCGACCGCGCCGCCGATAATCGTGGTGTCGCTCTGGCTTTCGACATCATTGACGGAAGCCTTGGCGGTTTTTGCTTCGACGTGAACCGTGCTGCTGCTGGATTTGGTCAATCCGCTCAGCGTCGCATTGCCGGTCAGCGCCTTGAAGATGATATGACCATTGGCCGTTGCATCGCCGCTCAGTTCGATTGAACCGCCTGTCACATCTATTGTTGTTTCGGCGACCAGCCTGGTCAATTTCACAGCCGCAGGGTCAATGTCGATATAACCGACCGTGCTCGTGATTGTGTCATCAGCCGTCACATCACCCACGGCTGTCAGCTTGACATTGGCGGCATCGACCGTGTCGTGAAGAGAGATATCGCCCGCCTCGGCGGTCATGTTGAGATCACCGCCCGCCGTCACCACACCGTTGATTTCAATATCATCTGCCGTCACGTCGAGCGTCGCATCCGCCTCCAGTCCCGCTGTGGTGGCCTTGCCTGCCCTGACCTCGATCAGCACCGAGCCCGTCGAGGTCAGGTCATCATGGAGCGTTGCGTTGCCGGTCAGCGCCTTGATGGTGGCGCTATCGGTCGCCACGACCGGGCCGGTCAGATCGACCGCGCCGCCTTCAATATCGATATAACCGACCGTGCTCGTGATTGTGTCATCAGCCGTCACATCACCCACGGCTGTCAGCTTGACATTGGCGGCATCGACCGTGTCGTGAAGAGAGATATCGCCCGCCTCGGCGGTCATGTTGAGATCACCGCCCGCCGTCACCACACCGTTGATTTCAATATCATCTGCCGTCACGTCGAGCGTCGCATCCGCCTCCAGTCCCGCTGTGGTGGCCTTGCCTGCCCTGACCTCGATCAGCACCGAGCCCGTCGAGGTCAGGTCATCATGGAGCGTCGCGTTGCCGGTCAGCGCCTTGATGGTGGCGCTATCGGTCGCCACGACCGGGCCGGTCAGGTCGACCGCGCCGCCTTCAATATCAATGTCCGTGCCGGAGATGTCCCCGCCGGTCGCGGCCAGCGTCACCGACGTCGTCCCGCTCACCAGACCCTCGAGATCAATGTCGTCAGCGGTCATCGCAAGGGTCGTATCGGCGTCAAGGCCCTTGACGGATGCAAGACCCGAGAGCGCCTCGATCCGCACCGAGCCCGTCGAGGTCAGGTCATCATGGAGCGTCGCGTTGCCGGTCAGCGCCTTGATGGTGGCGCTATCGGTCGCCACGACCGGGCCGGTCAGGTCGACCGCGCCGCCTTCAATATCAATGTCCGTGCCGGAGATGTCCCCGCCGGTCGCGGCCAGCGTCACCGACGTCGTCCCGCTCACCAGACCCTCGAGATCAATGTCGCCAGCGGTCATCGCAAGGGTCGTATCGGCGTCAAGGCCCTTGACGGATGCCTGACCCGAGAGCGCCTCGATCAGCACCGGGCCCGTCGAGGTCAGGTCATCATGGAGCGTCGCGTTGCCGGTCAGCGCCTTGATGGTGGCGCTATCGGTCGCCACGACCGGGCCGGTCAGGTCGACCGCGCCGCCTTCAATATCAATGTCCGTGCCGGAGATGTCCCCGCCGGTCGCGGCCAGCGTCACCGACGTCGTCCCGCTCACCAGACCCTCGAGATCAATGTCGCCAGCGGTCATCGCAAGGGTCGTATCGGCGTCAAGGCCCTTGACGGATGCAAGACCCGAGAGCGCCTCGATCCGCACCGGGCCCGTCGAGGTCAGGTCATCATGGAGCGTCGCGTTGCCGGTCAGCGCCTTGATGGTGGCGCTATCGGTCGCCACGACCGGGCCGGTCAGGTCGACCGCGCCGCCTTCAATATCAATGTCCGTGCCGGAGATGTCCCCGCCGGTCGCGGCCAGCGTCACCGACGTCGTCCCGCTCACCAGACCCTCGAGATCAATGTCGTCAGCGGTCATCGCAAGGGTCGTATCGGCGTCAAGGCCCTTGACGGATGCAAGACCCGAGAGCGCCTCGATCCGCACCGAGCCCGTCGAGGTCAGGTCATCATGGAGCGTCGCGTTGCCGGTCAGCGCCTTGATGGTGGCGCTATCGGTCGCCACGACCGGGCCGGTCAGGTCGACCGCGCCGCCTTCAATATCAATATCGCCGACCGTGCTCGTGATTGTGTCATCAGCCGTCACATCACCCACGGCTGTCAGCTTGACATTGGCGGCATCGACCGTGTCGTGAAGAGAGATATCGCCCGCCTCGGCGGTCATGTTGAGATCACCGCCCGCCGTCACCACACCGTTGATTTCAATATCATCTGCCGTCACGTCGAGCGTCGCATCCGCCTCCAGTCCCGCTGTGGTGGCCTTGCCCTCCCTGGCCTCGATCAGCACCGGGCCCGTCGAGGTCAGGTCATCATGGAGCGTCGCGTTGCCGGTCAGCGC
>CAVOKW010000012.1:0-68271 GCA_963696585.1 uncultured Alphaproteobacteria bacterium | reverse complement strand
TCGCCGAGAGGAGGTCGGCGACAATCGCGACAAAACCCGCCGCGCCGCCCTGCGCCGTCATCTGCGCCACGTCGGCATCGCTCACGCTTTCGCCCGCGCCGCGCAACCCTGCGCCGATGACGCGGATTGCATCATTTGCCGACAGGCGCCCCGTCTCGAAGCGCGTGGCGAGCGCCAACAAATCCTCGCCGCCAAAGGCGCTTTCAAGTTCGGCCAGGGCGCCGAGCGTCAGCACCATCTTGCGCGGCGTGCCGTTGAGCATGGCCTCGATTTCACCGCGATGACGATTGGCCATCCTCAAAGTCCCGTGAAGCTGAGTTCGCCCGCACTTTCCAGCGCCAGGTCAAACGTCACTTCGCCATCATGATCGCCGGCATATTCAAGCGCCGTGATCTGGAAGACGCCGCTCACCGTGCCAAAATCGGGAATGACGATTTGCCAGTTGCGAATGAGGCCGTCGAAGAAAATCTGGCGCAGTGCCGCGTCGCTCGCCGCATCCTTGAAAATGCCGCGCCCGCTGATGGCGGCCGAGCGCATCCCCGCCCCTGCCAGCAGCTCGCGCCAGCGCCCGGCGGATTCGGCATGGGTGATATCCACCGCGCGTGCATTGAAGGCGAGCTGGCGGGTGCGCAAGCCTGCAACCGTTGTGAATGTGCCGAGCCCGTCGCTATCGAGTTTGACGAGCAGGTCCTTGCCCTTTTGAGCGGTCATTGTGATGTTTCCCTTGATGGCTCAAAGTCGTGGATGACCCGCCTGAAGCGGCTCACGACGCTTTGAAATATTCTGCAACGTCATGGCCCGATAAAGTCATGGATGACCCGCCTGAAGCGGCTCATGACGCTTTGAAATATTCTGCAACGTCATGGCCCGATAAAGTCATGGATGACCCGCCTGAAGCGGCTCATGACGCTTTGAAATATTCTGCAACGTCATGGCCCGATAAAGTCGTGGATGACCCGCCTGAAGCGGCTCACGACGCTTTGAAATATTCTGCAACGTCATGGCCCGATAAAGTCGTGGATGACCCGCCTGAAGCGGCTCATGACGCTTTGAAATATTCTGGAACGTCATGGCCCGATAAAGTCGTGGATGACCCGCCTGAAGCGGCTCATGACGCTTTGAAATATTCTGCAACGTCATGGCCCGATAAAGTCATGGATGACCCGCCTGAAGCGGCTCATGACGCTTTGAAATATTCTGCAACGTCATGGCCCGATAAAGTCGTGGATGACCCGCCTGAAGCGGCTCATGACGCTTTGAAATATTCTGCAACGTCATGGCCCGATAAAGTCGTGGATGACCCGCCTGAAGCGGGTCATGACGCTTTGAAATATTCTGCAACGTCATGGCCCGATTTGGTCGGGCCATCCACGTCTTCCATTCGTCATTCAATGGCCTGCGTCACCGCACGAAAGCGGACAACGCCCAGCCAGGTCGCATTGTCGCTGGCGCGGCGCGTGTCGGCGCTGACAAAACGCAGATTGACGAGGCTGTGTCCGGTCAGTTCCAGCGCGGCGTCATGCAGCGCGTCGCCGAGCGCGGCCATGATGGTCTTGGCTTCGCTGCGTCCGCCACGGCGCGACCAGACATAAATCGTCAGGCGATGCTCACTCACCCTTATGTCGTCGCCGCCTTGATCGCTTGTCTCGTTTTCGCCGAGCGTCACATAGGGAAAGGCGGCCTCGCCCGGTGCATTATCATAGACCCGCGTGGCGACCAGCGCCGCGAGCGGCGCATCGGCGCAAAGCCGCGCATGGATCGCCTTTTGCAATTCAAGATCGGCGTCATGGCTCATGGATGCCCTCCTCCGCGTCAATGGCGAGCCAGCGGCGCTGACCATCCGGGTCCACCGCGCCATGAATGGCGAGCACGCGCGGGCCCCAGATCAGGCGATGGTCGCTTGTCACGCCCGCCCGCCAGCGCGTCACGACGCGCCAGCTCTGGCGGGCTTCATGGCGCTCGCCGATCAGTGTCTCGCGCGATTTGAGCGCGATGATCTCGGCCCAGAGTATCGCCACATCCGCCCAGACAAGCCGGCTGCCGCCCGCGCCATCCGCCGCGCGCGATGCCGCTTGCAGCCGCACGCGCTGGCGTCGTTTGCCGATGCTGTTCACAGATGCCGCCTCCGATAGGGTGCGATCAAGGCCTCGACACCCATGGGCAGCAAGTTGACCTGTTCGCCAAAGGCAACGGCCTCGCGATTGTCAAACCAATGCGCTGTCAGCATCAAGATCGCCTGCTTCAGGGGCGGCGGCACAGCGCTTGCCGCGCCATAGCCCGCCAGCATGTCGATGGCGATGCCGGCCATTTCATCTTCGGGTGCAGGCAGCGCAACACCCTGCGCTGCCTTCAGCCTTGGCGGTGCTGAGGCAAGATCCACAAGGTAGGCGTCGCTTGCCAGCGCCACGCCATCCACGCTCACCTGCGTCACCCCCTGCAAAGGGGCGAGCGGCAGGATCACGCCACGCTCGGGCCATTGATCGAGCGTCACGCGCCAGTTCTGCGTGACAAAGGCGCGGCGCGTTGCGGCTTCCAGCGTCAGCCGTGCCGCCGTCATCAGCGCGTTGACGAGACCGTCTTGCGTCTCATCATCGAGCCGCAGATAGGCGCGCGCCTCTTCCAGCGGCACAGGCTCTTCGCCCGGCCCGCTCAGGAGCAGAAGTGTCATGTCGGTTTTCCTGAATGAAAGTCGTGGATGACCTGCCTGAAGCAGGTCATGACGCTTTGAAATTCATTGATACGTCATGGCCCGATTTGGTCGTGGATGACCTGCCTGAAGCAGGTCATGACGCTTTGAAATTCATTGATACGTCATGGCCCGATTTGGTCGTGGATGACCCGCCTGAAGCAGGTCATGACGCTTTGAAATTCATTGATACGTCATGGCCCGATTTGGTCGTGGATGACCCGCCTGAAGCAGGTCATGACGCTTTGAAATTCATTGATACGTCATGGCCCGATTTGGTCGGGCCATCCACGTCTTACGTTGCTGTCATGCCCGGCCTCGTCCCGGCATCCAGCCATTCCGTCACACCACCGGCTTCACATCCGCCGACGCCAGAATGGCGAGCGCGCCCATCGGCGTGCCATTGGCATGCGTGCCTGTCGGCGTGATCGTCAGGCGGCTGTAGCGGCTTGGCCCGCAATAGCCGATGCGATAGTCAAGCTGGTCTTTGGCGAGCGAGTCGATGGTGGCAAAAACGCCCGACGCATTCACCGGACCGCCCTGCACATGATTGGCATTGGTCACCGCCGACCAGGTGCTGGCATCGTCGCTTGCTTCCAGTTTCACCTCGAACTTGAGTGAGCCCGACAGCGTGTCGCCACTCGCCCCGAAGCAGGCGACATGCACGATCGAATGGAAACCCTGCGAGTCAACCGGGGCGCCCGATCGCGCCGCCGTTGTCACCGCCGGATCGAGTGTCAGCATGGTTTTGATATTGTGATGCAGATCTCTCATGGCGCTCTCCTTATGCCGTGCCGAATTTCAGGAGTTTGATGGCTTCAAAGTTCTGGACGCCGCCACCGACACGCTTGGTCGTGTAGAACAGCACATAGGGCTTGGCGCTATAAGGATCGCGCAGCACGCGCACGCCCAGGCGATCGACAATCAGATAGCCGCGTTTGAGGTCACCAAAGGCGAGCGCCATCTTGTCGGCGGCCATCGACGGCATGTCTTCGGCTTCCGTCACCGGATAGTTCAAAAGCGTTGGCGCGGCGCCCGCCGTCAGTCCCGGCTGCCAGAGATAATTGCCGTCAATATCCTTGAACTTGCGGATGGCGGATTGCGTGGCGCGGTTCATGACGAAACGGCCATTGGCGCGGTAGCCCGCCTTCACCGCATAGATCATGTCGATCAGGATGTCGGCAGGGTTCGAGGCCGGAAACGCCCCGGCATTGCCGGTCACGAGATAGCCGAGCTTGCCCCAGGCCCAGCTTGCATTGGCCACCGTCGGATAAGAGAGAAAGCCGCGCGGCTTTTTCACGCCATCGCCATTCACAAAGGCCGCGCCTTCCTGCTCGGCAAAAACCGTCTGCACTTCTTCGGCGAGCCACTGGTCGATATTGACGGCGCCATCGTCAAGCATGGTGCTTGTCGCGGCCGGCATGGCGTAAAGCTCCATCGCCGGAAACTCAAGTTCGGAGAGTTTCGGCGCTGTCGTTTCGGGGCGCGATTCGACTTCGCCAACCCAGCCCGATTGCGGGCCGCTCGTCGTGAAGGGCTTCTTGTAGCTCGCCGCGCCGATCTGGCGCACACCGGCAATGGCGCGGATGGGCGAGGCTTCCGAGACGATACGGTCGATCAGGCGTTCGGTTTCGCTCGGCACAAGATAGCCGCCATCCGGATCGGACTGCGCCGACAAGGCCTTGGCTTCGAGCTGGCGCAGGTCCTGGGCTTCGCCCTTGCGGACATAGAGATCGAAGGCGCGCTTGTGTTCGCGGCGCGCCGGATCAAGCCGCGAGATCGCATGGCCGCCAATTTCGGGGCGCGACATGGCGAGCGCCAATTCGTCCACCGTCTTCTTCTGGCGGTCGAGCGCGCGGTTGATGCGTTCCACCTTGTCGTCGCTCACAACGTCGGCGCTCATCTTGCGTTCGATCTGGTCGAGGCGTTCGTCATTGGCCTCCTTGAAGGCTTCAAAGGCGGTGAGAAAATCATCCATCGCCTCGCGCACTTCCGTTGTTGCGGGGCGCTCGCCCGCGCTTTTCTGCTCAAGCGTCTTCAGCGCCGTTCCGATGCGCGGAACGCCGTTCTGCCATGTGTTCATGGAAATCTCCTGTGAGGGTTGGCCTGTCGGGTTTGGCCTGTTGGGTCAGGGTCGAATGGTCTGGGCGGCGGCGCGCAAGCTTGCGGCCAGTGCCCGTTCGCCGCGCATCGCGCCTTGCGGTGCCTTCAGCGCCTTGAAGCCGCGCGCGATGATCACCCGCGCCTCCTCGTGATTGAAGCCGGCCTCGTTGCGCAGCCAGCGTTCAAATTGCCGTTCGGTGGGGCGGTGCTGCTTCACCGCGCTGATGCGTGCATCCGGCAGCATCGGAAATGTCACCACCGAGATTTCCCAGAGATCGAGTTCGATGAGGCGGCGCGTGCCGCGTTTGCGGTCGCTCTGCGCCTTCACCACGTGATAGCCGATCGAAAGGCCGTCGAGTGCGCCTGCCCGCATCAGCGCCAGCACCTCGCGGGCGCGCGTCACATCGCCGAGCAACTGGCCTTCGACATGCAGACCATGCGCGTCTTCCGCGATTTTCGTCCAGACGCCGATCACGTCATTGGGGTCATGCTGATAGAGCATCTTGACGCCACGTGGCCCCCGCTTTTCGAGCGAGGCTTTGAAGGCGCCGGGCAGCACCATGTCGCGGCCCAGATCCTCGGCGCCGAAAAGGCTCGCATAGCCTTCAAAATGACCATCGGCGCTGACGCTCTTGAACTCCGTGCGGATAACGCTTTGCGCGGGGGCTTGCAGCTCGCGCTTGTTCTCAACGATCACATGATCCTCCGTTCACAAACAAAAAGGCGCCCGGTGATGGGCGCCCTGGGGGTGTTAAATAGTTGGACCGTCATGACCCGCTTCAGGCGGGTCATCCACGCCTTCAATTCTGCAACGTCTCGTGTCGCTCCATGAAGACCAGACTCTTCAGGCCATAACGTTTGGTGAAGCCCTCGACGGCACCTTTCCGGTGTTCCCATGCCCGCCGCGCAATGTCAGACGTCACGCCAATATAAAGCGTGCCATCGCGACGGTTCGTCATCATGTAAATCCAGCCACCTGTCATGGTGTCAGTATTCAAGACGTGGATGGCCCGGACAAGCCGGGCCATGACGAAACGATAAAAAAACCGTCATGACCCGCTTCAGGCGGGTCATCCACGCCTTCAATTCTGCAACGTCTCGTGTCGCTCCATGAAGACCAGACTCTTCAGGCCATAACGTTTGGTGAAGCCCTCGACGGCACCTTTCCGGTGTTCCCATGCCCGCCGCGCAATGTCAGACGTCACGCCAATATAAAGCGTGCCATCGCGACGGTTCGTCATGATGTAAATCCAGCCACCTGTCATGGTGTGAGTATTCAAGACGTGGATGGCCCGGACAAGCCGGGCCATGACGAAACGATAAAAAACCGTCATGACCCGCTTCAGGCGGGTCATCCACGCCTTTAACAGTTCCCAAAAATATTCAGAAAACCGTCATGACCCGCTTCAGGCGGGTCATCCACGCCTTTAACAGTTCCCAAAAATATTCAGAAAACCGTCATGACCCGCTTCAGGCGGGTCATCCCCGTCTTTCGTGCTTCTGTCATGCCCCTTACCCGCGCCGGACCTTCGGTCCGTCTCTCCCTCTCCCCTCAGGGGAGAGGGCAAGCGAGCAGAGCGAGCGCGGGTGAGGGGCCGGTCACCCCCGGCCTCACCGCCGTCCCGCCACGGCGCGGTCGAGCTTCCCCTCGATGCGATCCAGCGAGGCGCGCATGGCGGTGGATTGTTCTTCGAGCCGCGCGGTGCGTTCAACCACCTCATCGGTGCGGATCGAGCGGCTTTCGAGTGTGCCGAGGCGCTCGCTCGCCGCGCCCGCCCAGACGAGCCCCGCGCCGGACTGGATGACAATCGCGACGATCATCGCAATCGGCACACGCCTGTCGAGATGCCAGCCTTCCGCCTCCATGGCTTCCGTTTCCATCGCTCATCCCTCCGCCTTGCCATAGCCGACCGCCGCGCGTTTTTCATCATCGCTCAGGAAATCCGCCTTCGAAACGCGGCTCCACAGCGCCTCGCGTTCGGGCGAGAGCGCCTCGATCGCATCGGCGTCATGCCAGAGCCTGAGGTCAGCGCCGTAACGCCGCGCCAGCCAGCGCGTCAATGCGCGTGACGTGCGCCCGACCAGCGGCAGCACGGTTTGCCGCCAGAAGGTGCGATTGGCCTCGGCATAATTTGCGTAAGTATTGTCGCCGGGAATGCCGAGCAGCATCGGCGGCACGCCAAAGGCGAGCGCGATGTCGCGGGCGGCGGCGCGTTTGGCCTCGACAAAATCCATGTCCCTGGCGGTCATGCCCATGCTTGTCCATTCAAGCCCGCCTTCGAGCAGCAGCGGTCGTCCGGCATTGCCCGCGCCCTGATAATTATCGGCGAGTTCGCGCTTCAGCCGGTCGAACTGGTCTTCGGTCAGGTTCATGCCAGCCTCGCCGCCCTTGTAAACCAGCGCACCGGAGGGCCGCGCCGCATTATCCAGCAGCGCCTTGTTCCATGAGCCTGCCGCATTATGAATGTCAATGGCGTAAGCGGCGGCCTCAAGCGGGCTCATGCCATAGTGATCGTCACTCGGATGGAAAAGCCGCATATGCAGCAGGGGCTGACGCCCAAGCGCCGCATCGCAGGGGATCAGCACCGTTCGTCCGTTGACGGAATATTCATAGCCTTCCGGCCAGCCATTGACGCCGGGCACGACTTTCATCCGGTCCGGACGCAAGGCGTAAAGCTCGCGGGGTTGACCATCCGTCTCGACAGATTCGAGATAGGCATTGCCCGCGACCATCAGAAAGCCATACCAGCTTTCGAGCATGTCAGCCCCGCTTTCCTGCGGATTGGGTTCGGCGAGCAATGTGAGCAGCGGATGCTGCGTCAGCTCGCGCTCGCCTTCATAAAGCAGCCAGGGGACGGAGGCGGCGGCTTCGGCAATCATGCGCACGCAGCGATAGGCGATGGCGTTTCTGGCAAAACCCTCCTGGGCGAGCGCGGCATAGTCGCGCGGCGTCCAGACCGGGCGGCCTGAGAGCGTCAGCGCGACCAGCGGCCCGGTGCGGCTCGCCTTGGCTTCGCTGACACGCGCCCGCGTGCCCATCATGGCGGCAAGCCGCGCCCATGGCCCGGCGATGACATCGGCTGGCATCGGTTTTCCTTCCGTAAGGGGTGTCGTGAATAGCGTCTTGGCAAGACGTGGATGGCCCGGACTAGCCGGGCCATGACGAAAATTGTTGGAAACCGTCATGACCCGCTTCAGGCGGGTCATCCCCGTCTTCAATTCTGCAACGTCTCATAAAGGTCATGCCATTCGGGATTGATCGAGTGGATCAGCCGTACTTTCCAGGCGCGAGGCCATTTCTTCATGCGGGTCTCACGACGAATGGCTTCGTCAATCGTTTCGTGTCGCTCCATATAAACGAGGCGCTTCAGGCCATAACGTTTGGTGAAGCCCTCGACGGCACCTTCCCGGTGTTCCCATGCCCGCCGCGCAATGTCAGACGTCACACCAATATAAAGCGTGCCATCGCGACGGTTCGTCATCATGTAAATCCAGCCACCTGTCATGGCCACCAGTATTCAAGACGTGGATGGCCCGGACAAGCCGGGCCATGACGAAAATTGTTGGAAACCGTCATGACCCGCTTCAGGCGGGTCATCCACGCCTTTACAGTTCCCAAAAATATTCAGAAAACCGTCATGACCCGCTTCAGGCGGGTCATCCCCGTCTTTCGTGCGCCTGTCATGCCCCTCACCCGCGCCGGACCTTCGGTCCGTCTCTCCCTCTCCCCTCAGGGGAGAGGGCAAGCGAGCAGAGCGAGCGCGGGTGAGGGGCCGGTCACCCCCGGCTTGCTCAACCGCATCAAAGCCCGCGCACCTTCGGCTTGCCCGCTTCGCCATCCAGCATCAGATCCGTCAGGGCCCAGACGAGCGCATCGAGCCGGTCGGGACTTTTCGCGCCCGATCCCGGTGCGTGGTCGCACATCTGGTCTTCGAGCCGGGCAAAATGGCCGACATGGGCGACGAGCCCGCGTTCATAAAGCGCGGCCACGGGTTCGGCGCGCACCAGCTTGCTGCGGCTCGCACGCACGAGTTTCAGCGGCACATGCGGCGCGACCTGCTGCAAGATCGCCGCCACCATTTCGCCGCCCTGATTGGCCTCGGCGACCAGACGATCGGCTTCATGGTCGCGCATCGCCTTGACCGCGCGTGTCGCCCAGGTGAGCGGCGTCAAGCCCCCCATGGAGCGATCTTCGAGCACATAGGCGCGGCCCGTCGCGTCGCGTCCGGCAACAATGATGCCGCATTCATCGGCCTTGGGGCCGCTGGTCGCGGGCGGGTCCACCGCCACGACAATGCGCGTCATCTCGCCGGTTCCCGTCACCCGCGTCGCGTCGATCATGTCGCGCGACCAGAGCGCATCGGGATTATCCTCGATCAGTTCGGCGTCGAGTTCCTGTCGGCCAAGCCGCGTGCCCTGATAGCGCGCGATGACGCTCTGAAAAAACCCCTCCGCCAGATGGGCGCGGTTCATCAGCGTGCTCGCCTTCGTCATCACGGTGCGCCTGTCTTTCAACAATTGTTTCACGATCGGCACCGGGCGCGGTGTCGTCGTCACGACCTGACGCGGATTGTCGCCGAGCCGCAGGCCGAATTGCAGCATGTCCCAGGCCGTTTCGGCGTAACGCCATTTGGCAATTTCGTCAGCCCAGGCGGCGTCAAATTGCGGCCCGCGCAGGCTGTCGGGCTCGGATGCCGAAAAGGCGTAAGCCACGGCGCCGTTCTGCCAGAGCAGTCTTTTGCGCGAGGCTTCGTAGCGCGGCCGCGAGCGCGAAGGTTCAATGGCCCGCAGGCCCGACGGCCCGTCGATCATCACTTCACGCACATCGCCCAGCGTCTCGCCAATGAGCGCAATGCGTCCGGCGCGCCGGGCCTTGACTTCGGTGCGGATCCATTCAGCGCCCGCGCGGGTTTTTCCCGCGCCGCGTCCGCCCAGCAGCAGCCATGTCGTCCAGTCGCTGGCGGGCGCGAGCTGGTCGTCCCGCGCCCAGAAGCGCCAGTCTTCAAGCAGGGCGCGCGCCTCATGCGGGCTCAGGCTCGCCAGCAGCGCTTGCCTCAGCCGCCAGTAAACCGGCAAGGCGAGCGAGGCGGCTCTCAAGCTCGGCACGATGGTCCTCCCCTTCGCTTTGTCTGGCGGCGGCGCGGGCATCGCGTCTTGCCTTGTCGGCATGGTCGATCTCGTTCAGCTTTTCGAGCGAGCGCACAAGGCTCGCCAGTCGCCGCGCCGCGCGTTCCTGATCGGCGGCGGCGCGCTTGCCGGATTTCTCGATTTCAATGTCGGCGATTTCGCGCTCGATCAGATCCCGCAACCGCGTTGCCAACTGCCGGGCGCTGGCGCGTTTTCCCTGTGCCGGTTTTTCCGCCGGCACCGCAGGCGGCGGCTGGCTGCCCATGGCGGGCCAGTCTTCCCGTCGCGCCCGCGCCTTGATGGTTTGCCATGGCACATCATACGCCTTGGCCATGTCGGCCAGCGGCAACGCGCCCGCAACCCAAAGGGCGCGGATCGCCGCCCAGTCAGGCCCTGTGGCCGGTTTTCCGGGTTTTCGTTTCGGCAAATGTCGGGGTGCTCATCACTCGCGCCGTCGGGGCGCAATTCTGGAGATGGATGGTAGATAGGGAGGCAGCGTTGCGCTGCCAAGTGGGGATAAGTCGGTAAGGCGAGATTTTTTCGGGATCTGGGTGTTCGTCAGGACGTGGATGGCCCGGACAAGCCGGGCCATGACGGATTTTCAATAATTTCGTCATGGCCCGGCTTGTCCGGGCCATCCACGTCTTTAACGTTCCCAAAAATATTCAGAAAACCGTCATGACCCGCTTCAGGCGGGTCATCCACGCCTTTACAGTTCCCCAAAATATTCGGAAAACCGCCATGACCCCTTCAGGCCGGTCATCCCCGTCTTTAACGTTCCCAAAAATATTCAGAAAACCGTCATGACCCCTTCAGGCCGGTCATCCACGCCTTTAACAGTTCCCCAAAATATTCAGAAAACCGCCATGACCCGCTTCAGGCGGGTCATCCACGCCTTTACAGTTCCCCAAAATATTCGGAAAACCGCCATGACCCCTTCAGGCCGGTCATCCCCGTCTTTAACGTTCCCAAAAATATTCAGAAAACCGTCATGGCCCGGCTTGTCCGGGCCATCCCCGTCTTTAACGTTCCCAAAAATATTCAGAAAACCGTCATGACCCGCTTCAGGCGGGTCATCCACGCCTTTACAGTTCCCCAAAATATTCAGAAAACCGTCATGGCCCGGCTTGTCCGGGCCATCCACGTCTTTAACGTTCCCAAAAATATTCAGAAAACCGTCATGACCCCTTCAGGCGGGTCATCCCCGTCTTTAACGTTCCCCAAAATATTCAGAAAACCGCCATGACCCGCTTCAGGCGGGTCATCCACGTCTTTAACAGTTCCCCAAAATATTCGGAAAACCGTCATGACCCCTTCAGGCCGGTCATCCACGTCTTTAACGTTCCCCAAAATATTCAGAAAACCGTCATGGCCCGGCTTCAGTCCGGGTCATCCACGTCTTTAACGTTCCCAAAAATATTCAGAAAACCGTCATGACCCGCTTCAGGCGGGTCATCCACGTCTTTAACAGTTCCCCAAAATATTCAGAAAACCGTCATGACCCGGCTTGTCCGGGCCATCCACGTCTTTAACGTTCCCCAAAATATTCAGAAAACCGCCATGACCCGCTTCAGGCGGGTCATCCACGCCTTTAACAGTTCCCAAAAATATTCAGAAAACCGTCATGGCCCGGCTTGTCCGGGCCATCCACGTCTTTAACGTTCCCAAAAGGAAGCCCCTACTCCGCCACGTCCATCGGCCAATCGACGATATAATCCTCAAGATCCTCGAACACGACCTCATGTTCGGGCACGGTTCTGCCGCGCACCGACATGCCGGCCTCGTGCACACTTTCACGCCTGCCGGTTTTCAGCGGATGCCAGCTCGGCAGGTCCTTGCCATCCCGGATCAGGCGATAGGCGCAGGAGGCGGGCATCCAGTCGATTTCGGCGAGGCTTTGTGGCGTCAGTGTCACGCAGTCGGGCACGCGCACCGAACGGTTTGCATAATCGGTGCATTGGCATTTGTCGCCGTCGAGCAGCGAGCACACGACATTGGTATAGGCAAGTTCCAGCGTGTCGATGTCTTCGAGCTTGGTCAGGCAGCATTTGGCGCAACCGTCGCAGAGGGATTCCCACTCCGCCCGGGTCATTTCGTCCAGCGCCTTGGTTTGCCAGAAGGGTAAATCGCTCATGGCCGAGATAAAGCCCGGCCCGGCGCCAGCGTCAAGAGCCCGTCTCCCATCGGGACATGGTTTGGCCGCCCCTGCCCCGGCTTTGTCCCGATCCTGCCCTAATCCGCGCACAAAGCCCCGCCAGTCTGGATTCCAGGCCCCCCGGCCCGGCATCGCTCTTGCTTCTCACCGGATGGGCGATCACGTCCGGCATGGCGCGCAAGCGCGGGGGTTAACCTTGTCCGACCACGAGCCTTATGACGAGCCGGAAGACGGCCTGCGCGAAACCGCTGAACCCGAAGCGGCGTCCGCCCCTGCGCATCGTCGTGCCCGCATCCGCCGCCTCAGCCTGCTGGCCGTTATCTCCTTCGTCGTCACCTTCATCGTCGCCTTCATGGGTCTTCTGGTCTTTGACACGCTGCCCAAGCTCAGCAAGGTCATCGACCAGGGCGAAACCCCCTTGAGTCTCACCGTCCTCGACAATGAAGGCCGCATCATTGCGAGCCGCGGCGGTCAACGCACGGCCATCGTGCCGCTTGGCGAATTGCCGCCCTACCTCATCAAGGCGTTTGTCGCGACGGAGGATCGTCGCTTCTATGAGCATCATGGCATCGACCCGCGCGGTATCGCACGCGCCATGTGGGCCAATATCCGCGCCGGTGGTTTTGTCGAAGGCGGCTCGACCATCACCCAGCAGCTTGTCAAAAATCTCTACCTCGTCAATGACCGGACGCTGTGGCGTAAAGCCCAAGAGGCGCTGATCGCTCTCTGGCTCGAAAATCATCTGTCCAAGGATGAAATCCTGACGCTTTATGTCAACCGCATCTATCTGGGTGGCGGCACTTATGGTGTGGATGCCGCCTCGCAATATTATTTCGGCAAATCGGCGCGCGACATTTCGCTTGCCGAGGCCGCCGTGCTCGCGGGCCTGCCGAAATCGCCAACGCGTTTTGCGCCAACCAATGATCTGGCGCTGGCCCGGAAGCGCGCCGGACAGGTTCTCGACAGGCTGGTGGATAGCGGTGTCTTGACGCCACAGGAAGTGGCGGATGCACGCGCCCATCCTGCAACGCTTTCGGCGCGCGCCACGGGACAGGGTCCGCAATATTTTGTCGATTGGATCGCTTCGCAGGTCAGCGCGCTTGTCCCCGATGCCACGGGTCGCCTGACCGTCAAGACCACACTCGACTCACGCCGCCAGGGGGCCGCTGAAAATGCGGTCATACAGGCGCTCAATGCCGATGCGACGCGCAATGTGGGTGAAGGGGCCTTGATCGCTCTGGGGCCGGATGGGGCAATCCGCGCCATGGTGGGCGGGCGCTCCTATCGCGACAGCCAGTTCAATCGCGCCACACAGGCCAAACGTCAACCGGGATCGGCCTTCAAGCCTGTCATCTATCTTGCAGCGCTCCAATCGGGCCTCACGCCCGATACGCCGATTGTGGACAGTCCCGTCGCGCTCGGCGACTGGCAACCGCAAAATGCCAATGCCAGGTTCTCGGGTGAAGTGACACTCGCCGAAGCGCTCGCCAAATCCATCAACACGATTGCCGTCAAGCTGGCCGATCGTGTCGGCCTCGCGCGCATCAACGACGCCGCGCATGAACTGGGCTTCACATCGCCCCTGCAACAGAACCTTTCCATTGCACTGGGCAGTTCAGAAGTCTCGCTTCTCGAAATGACATCCGCCTATTCGGTCTTCCCCAATGAAGGGCGACGCGCCGCACCTTATGGCATCACCGAGATCACGGATGGCAAGGGTACGGTGCTCTACACACACGCCCCCCTCTCGCAGCAGGTGATTGATGAGAACCATGCACGCGACATGAACTTCATGCTGAATGGCGTTGTCACCTATGGCACGGGCATTCGTGCCCGGCTTGGCGATCGCATGGTGGCGGGCAAGACCGGCACCAGTCAGGACAATCGTGATGCCTGGTTCATCGGTTACAGCGCCAATGAAACGGTCGGTGTCTGGTTTGGCAATGACGACAACGCGCCCATGCGCCACGTCTCGGGCGGCAGTCTCGCCGCGCCGGTCTGGCGCGATTATATGACAGTCGCTCAGGCCAATGAGCCCAAGGTGGCGTTGGCGGGTGTCAACCGTGATCCCCGGATTGCCCTGCAGGCCGGAAAACCGATCGGGCATTTCTTCAGCAAACTGGCGGACCTCTTTGCGGCCGCGCCGCGTCTTGATGAACAGCCGCGTGAGGAGACATGGGGTGCCGGTTTCCGCCGGGGCGGCTCCAACCTCGGTTCGGGTCGCTAGCCCTGACAGGCGTTCGGCCGCAGCGCATCGGAGCATTTGCCTAAGCCGCGCCAATGGTCCATACAACGGGCCTCTCCAACCGGATAGACGATCTTGGCGCCACCCCTTCTTGCCCTTCGTGACATGCGCGTTGCCTTTGCCGATCAGGTTCTGATCGACGGGGCGAGCTTTGCGCTGGCGCCGGGCGACAGGCTTTGCCTTGTCGGACGCAATGGCGCGGGCAAGTCAACGCTGCTGAAAATTGCCGCCGGTCTTGTTGAGGCGGATGGCGGCGAGCGTTTTGTCCAGCCGGGCACGCGCATTGCCTATCTCGCCCAGATGCCGGATTTCGGCAAGGCCGCGACCGCGCTTGACTATGTCATGGCGGGTGGCGCGCCCCAGCATGTCGCCGAAGCCGCGCTCAGCGATCTCGGGCTTGATGCGGCGCTATCCACCACCACACTTTCTGGCGGCGAAGGGCGCAAGGCGGCGCTGGCGCGGGTGCTTGCCGACGATCCGGATATTCTTTTTCTCGACGAGCCGACCAACCATCTCGACCTGCCCTCCATCGAGTGGCTGGAAAATCGGCTGTCGCAATTTCGCGGCGCCTTCGTCCTGATCTCGCATGACCGTGCCTTCCTGCGCCGCCTCGCGGCAGGGTGCCTCTGGGTTGATCGCGGCAGCATCCGCCGCCTCGACAAGGGCTTTGGCGAGTTTGATGCCTGGTCGGAAGGCATCATGGCCGAAGAAGAAGTACTCGCCCATAAACTGGATCGACTGATCCTTGAAGAAACGCGCTGGTCGCGCGAAGGCATCTCGGCGCGACGCAAGCGCAATCAGGGTCGGCTGCGCCGACTGCAATCGCTGCGTCAGGAGCGCGCCAGCCAGATCGCCCGCACGGGCCGCATCGAACTTGCCGCCGAAACCGGCACGGGCTCGGGGGCGCTGGTGGTTGAGGCGGAGCATATTTCAAAATCATGGCCGCGCGCCGATGGCTCGTCGCGTCTGGTAATCGATGATTTTTCAACGCGCATCATGCGGGGCGACAAGGTCGGTCTGATTGGTCCCAATGGCGCGGGCAAGACGACGCTTCTGAAAATGCTGACAGGCGTGCTTGCGCCGGACACGGGCCGCGTGCGCCTCGGCACCAATCTCACACCCGTCTATATGGATCAGTCGCGCGCCGCGCTCGATCCCGATGCCACGCTCTGGGAGACATTGTGCGAAGGCGGCGGCGATCAGGTCATGGTGCGTGGCAAGCCGCGTCATGTCGTTTCCTATCTGAAAGATTTCCTGTTTCGTGAAACACAGGCGCGTCAGCCGGTGCGGGCGCTTTCGGGCGGTGAACAATGCCGATTGCTGCTGGCGCGCGCGCTCGCCAAACCCTCCAATCTTCTGATCCTTGACGAGCCGACCAATGATCTCGACATGGACACGCTCGATCTGTTGCAGGAAATGCTCGCCGAATATGACGGCACTGTTCTTGTCGTCAGCCATGATCGTGATTTTCTCGATCGTGTCGTCACGTCCGTCATCGCGCTCGACGCGCAGGGCGGTGCGCGCGAATATCCCGGCGGCTATAGCGATTATCTGCGACAGAAAAAAAGTGACGTGCAGGCGCGGACGGCAAATGTCAAAACGACCGCCGCCGAGAGCCGCGTCACAACGACTCAGGCTGTCACGCGCGGCGCGGCCAAGCTCAGCTACAAGGAAACGCGCGCCCTTGACGAATTGTCGGTAAAGATGCCGAAACTGCAAAAAAATATTGCAGAGCTGGAATCAAAATTGGCAGATCCGGATCTTTATTCCCGTAATCCCAAGGATTTTGCCCGCTTTACCGCCGATCATGACAGGCTCGTGTCGGAATTGGCTGCCGCTGAAGAACAATGGCTCGAACTCGAAATGAAGCGCGAAGCCCTGTCGAGCGAAACGAATTAACTTTCCGCTAACTTTGGCTTTGACTGTGATCGCGCAAGCGGTTTGGATACTCACCTGACTTGTTCGGGGGTACTGCCTGATGCGTTCTCGGGGGCTTTGGTTTGGCAGTTTGATGGCCGCAGCGGCAACGCTCTGGGTCGCTGCCGGTTTGGCCATGCCCCCCCTCGCCACACCGGCCCATGCTGACGCTGCCGATCAGCCTGCCGACGGTTCCACCCACGCCGCATTGGGTCCCGTCGCCGAACCCGGTTCGAATGGTTGCATCCGGACGGCCAGCGCCAGCACGTTCCGTCCCGGCGATGAAGTGCCCGACACCTATTGGCCGCTCTCCGTCTTTGCCGCCAATGCCGACAATCTCCATAGCGCCGCCGATCAGGCCCGCAATGGACAACGCGTCCAGTTCATCCTCGCCTCCAATGGGTCCAGCATCGCCTCCATGGTGGAGCGTCATTTCACGCTCATCCGCAATCATCATGCTGTCAATGGCGATCTTGGCGCACCCGATGAAGATGGTTGCGCGCCGCTATAAGCCCTGCCGTTCCTGCGGATATTCCGTATTTCCCCTTTTCCCCTGCCACGAATGCGCTAGCCTTGCTGTTGTCGATTCAACAGGCGGCATGGCACAGCATCGGGCGAGACGGGGATCATCATGAACAGGCTCATTGCCATTGGCGCGGCAGCACTGGTGCTGGCGCTGATTGTCGTCGGGTTTTTGACGTTTGGGCAAAACGATAAAGCCAGCGTCAACGGACTGACGCGCATCGGGTTTGCGACCGACTGGAAAGCGCAGGCCGAGCATGGCGGTTTCTATCAGGCGCTCGCCATGGGCTTCTATGAAGATGCGGGGCTTGATGTCGTCATTCATCAAGGTGGTCCCGGCGTCAACGTGCCCCAGCTCCTCGCCACCGGCACGGTCGATTTCGGCATGGGCTCCAACAGTTTCATCCCGCTCAACATTGCCGCGGCGGGCGCAGGCTCAAAAGCCGTGATGGCCGCCTTCCAGAAAGACCCGCAGGTTTTCATCACCCATCCGCGTGACGATGTGAAGTCGATTGCCGACATGCGCGGCAAGCCGATCATGGTGTCGGATGCGACGATCAGCGCCTTCTGGCAGTGGCTGCGCGTGAAGTATCAGTTCGACGACAGCCAGATTCGGAAATACACATTCAACGTCGCGCCCTTCCTTGCCGACCCGATGGCCATTCAGCAGGGCTATCTCTCCTCCGAACCCTACACAATCGAAAAGCAGGCGGGCTTCAAGCCGCAGGTTTTCCTGCTCTCGGATGGCGGCTATCCCGGCTATGCCGCCTTCATTCTGGCAAGCGACAAAATGATTTCGCAAAAGCCGGAAGTGGTTCAGGCCTTTGTCGATGCCTCGATCAAGGGATGGGTCAGCTATCTCTATGGCGATCCCTCGCCCGGCAACGCGCTCATCAAGGCTGATAATCCGGAAATGAGCGACGATCTTCTCGTCCATGGCATTGCGGTGATGAAGGAATATGGCATCGTCGATTCAGGCGACACGCTGACCCTTGGTATTGGCGCGATGAGCGATGCCCGCTGGGGTGACTTCTTCAACGCCATGGTCGAAGCGAAAGTCTATGCTTCCGATCTCGATCTGCATCAGGCCTATACGCTCGCCTTCGTCAACAAGGGCGTCGGCCTCGATCTCAAAAAATCACTGGGCGGGAAATAGCGCCTCGTGACGGTCGCGTCTGCATCACACTCAACCCTGATCGACATTCGCGATGTCACCAAGACCTATGGGTCGGGCACGCTGGCGCTGTCGCAGGTTGATGCGCAGATCGAGCGCGGCGCCTTCGTGTCGCTGCTCGGGCCATCGGGCTGCGGCAAGTCCACGCTGCTGCGTATCATTGCCGGTCTCATCGCGCCGACACAGGGCAAGGTGGACTGGCCCGCCAGTGAAGGCGGCCAGCGCCCTGATGACATCGGCTTTGTCTTTCAGGACGCGACGCTCATGCCCTGGGCGCGGGTGCTGGAAAATGTTTGCCTGCCGCTCAAACTCAAAGGCGTTGCCGCTGCGGCCGCCAAAGACCGCGCCATGGCGGCGCTCGCCCGCGTCGGCCTTGCCGATTTTGCGCAAGCCTTTCCGCGCGAACTTTCCGGCGGCATGAAAATGCGCGTCTCGATTGCCCGCGCGCTCGTCACCGAGCCACCCGTCCTGCTGATGGACGAGCCTTTCGCGGCGCTCGACGAGTTCACCCGCGAAAAACTGGACGATGATCTGCTTGAGCTTTGGTCTGGCCAGCACTGGACCGTCATCTTCGTCACGCATAGCGTTTACGAGTTTGTCTATCTCTCGCAGCGCGTTCTCGTCATGGGCGCGCGTCCCGGTCATGTTGTCAGCGAGTTTGTCATCGACGCGCCTTATCCGCGCGGGCTCGCCTATCGTCAGTCGGCTGACTATATGGCGCAATGCGCCGCCGTCACCGCCTCGTTGCGAAAGGCGCCCGCATGAACGATACCCGATTGCGCCTCGTGAAAATCGTCGCCCCCCTTGCTGTGGGTCTTGGCGTGCTGCTGCTCTGGGAAGGTCTGGTGCGGCTCTATGCTGTGCCAAGTTTCATTCTGCCCGCGCCCTCCCTCATTGCCGACAGTCTCATCGCCAATTTCGGCTCGCTCATGGGCTCGCTTTTCGTCACGCTCAGGATCACGCTTGCCGCCTTCCTGCTCGCGGTCGTCGGGGGTGTTGGCCTTGCCATCCTGTTTTCGCAAAACCGGCTCATCGAAACGGCGCTCTTTCCCTATGCCATCATCCTGCAAGTCACACCCGTGGTTTCCATTGCGCCCCTCATCCTCATCTGGGTCGGGTTCGAGCGCACGCAGCTCGCGCTTTTGATCCTTGCCTGGATCGTCGCCTTTTTCCCGATCCTCTCCAACACGACGCTCGGCCTGCGCTCGGCGGACCATAATCTGCGCGATCTCTTCCGGCTTTATGGCGCGAGCCGCTGGCAGGTTCTGACCGAGCTGCAATTGCCCGGCGCGCTGCCCTATATGCTTGCCGGCATGAAAATCTCGGGCGGCCTGGCGCTGATCGGCGCGGTGGTGGCCGAGTTTGTCGCCGGGTCCGGCACATCGAGCGGCCTTGCCTGGCGCATCATTGAAGCGGGCAACCGACTCGACATTCCCAGGATGTTTGCCGCCCTGCTTTTGCTGTCGCTGCTTGGTATTGCGATCTTCTTTGTCATGACGGCGCTGGAGCATTTTGCCCTGCGCCGCTGGCATGAAAGCGCGATCAAGCGGGAAAGCTGACGTCCGGTGAGCATGTCAGAATACTGGGATGCATTTCATCTGCATGGTGCTGAAATCGAATTCCAGCATCTCGACCCATTTGTCTTTTCATGCGATGTCCCCGATGGGGATATCAAGACTTTGCTGGTCAATACACGCTTCAGCAATCATTGCTTCACGGAAGCATTTGATGAAGCACGACATGAACCCGACCTCGTTATGGCAGATCACAAAAATCGAAGAGCCTTTAGCCGCATACGTTACGATCTCTCAAAGAATCTCCCTGAGATCGTCCGCAGGTTGCCCGATCTCAAAGTTCACCAAACACCGGAAAAACGAAACTATATGTATTTTTCCGCAGTTGCCGAACTTCCCGATCAGGAATACAGGCTGTTTTTTCATCTGAAACGTGCCGATAAATCTGCCAAACAGCATCTGGAGTTGTTTGTGGAAAGTGCTTACCCTGCCATGGGCGGAGCTCTGAAGCGCAAGCGTCCCGGAACGATCAGATTTGCCCTGCTCGCGCTCAAGACTTACAGGGGAGAGCCTGTGCGTTTTGCCGCCAGGTAGAAGCCGCCGAAAAGAAAATGGGCACCCGCAGGTGCCCAAAAATCACTCGGTGTCCACTTCGACCTTGCCTGCACCGGGACATTATTGCCTGTGCCGACTCTGCCTATCCCGCTCACGCGTTGACCGGGCGAACCCGGCGGGGAAGCGCTGTTGGCATTTCTACCTCAACCGATCAGTCGCCTCATTGAGCAAGATAGGTAGACGCCTCTTAAAAGTCAATTAAACCCTAAGCGGCAAGACAGGACATCGGCTAACCACACATTTCCACGTGTTTTCATGTGAATTATAAATATCTACACTTCTATTGACGATGTTTGCCGAAAATACCATCTTACGGCCAGGTTCAGGATCGGCGGGGCCGGTCCTCCATCTGTTGCCGGAATTACGAGAGGAAGGCCCTCATGGCCCAGCATTCGCGCAAGGGCGCCCAGTTTCAGGCCGTCACCGCCAGCCTGCTCGTCGAGGGTCTTGTCGTTTATCTGACCCGGGATAATCGCTGGTCGGAATCGTTGCAGGATGCCGAAGTGGCCGAGGGCAAGGAAGCGGGCGAGGCCCTGCTCGCCCGGGCGCAGCCCTTCGTGGCGAATAATGTGGTGATTGATACCTATCTCTTTGAAGTCGAGCCGGGCGAAAAGGGTCTTGTGGCCTCCAGCGTCCGCGAGCAGATCCGTCAGGCCGGTCCGACCGTGCGGCTTGATCTTGGCAAGCAGGCTGAACTCGGCTAATTCGCGCCAAAGCGCAAAGGTGATCCATGTATCGTTATGACGAATTCGACCATCAGTTGGTCAATGAGCGTGTCGCGCAGTTCCGCGATCAGGTGAGCCGTCGTCTCACTGGCGAACTCAGCGAAGATGAGTTCAAGCCATTGCGCCTGATGAACGGTCTCTATTTGCAGCTCCATGCCTATATGCTGCGTGTCGCCATTCCTTACGGCACGCTGTCGTCGCGCCAGCTCCACAAGCTCGCCGAAATCGGCCGCACCTATGACAAGGGCTATGGCCATTTCACGACGCGCCAGAACCTTCAATATAACTGGCCCAAGCTCAAGGACGTGCCTGACCTGCTCGCCGAGCTTGCCTCGGTCGAGATGCATGCCATCCAGACCTCGGGGAATTGCATCCGCAATGTCACCTCGGATCAATATGCCGGTGTGGCGGCCGATGAGATTGAAGATCCGCGCATCGTTTCGGAAATCATCCGCCAGTGGTCCACCTTCCACCCGGAGTTTTCCTATCTGCCGCGCAAGTTCAAGATTGCCGTCTGCGCAACGCCGGATGACCGCGCCGCCATTCGCGTGCATGACATCGGCATTCAGGTCGTGCGCAATGACGCGGGCGAAATCGGCTATGAAATCTATGTCGGCGGGGGTCTTGGCCGCACGCCGATGATCGGCAAGAAGCTTATCGACTTCGTGCCGAAGGTTGACCTGCTCGCCTATCTCGAAAGCGTCATGCGCGTTTACAACATGCATGGCCGCCGCGACAACATGTACAAGTCGCGCATCAAGATACTCGTCCATGAAATCGGCGCGGAAGACATGCGTCGGCAGGTCGATGCCGAGTTCGCCGAAGTCAGGAAGGCAGGCCATCTCGTCCTGCCCGTCGAGGAAATCGCGCGCATTGAATCCTATTTCGCCGCCCCGGCTTATGAAACGCTGCCTGCTGTCTCGCCAGAGTTTGAAGCGGCCAAGGCGGCTGACAAGGGTTTTGCCGATTGGGCCCGCGCCAATCTCGCGGCCCATCGCGTGCCGGGCTATGCCATCGTCAATATCTCGCTGAAGCCGATTGGCGGCACGCCGGGTGATTGCTCCAGCGACCAGATGGATGTTGTCGCCGATCTTGCCGACATGTTCAGCATGGGCGAAATCCGCGTCACGCATGAGCAAAACCTGACGCTTGCCTATGTGCGCCAGAAGGATCTGCATGCGCTTTATCAGGCGCTCGAAGCCAATGGTCTGGGCACCGCCAATATCGGCCTCATCACGGATCAGATCGCCTGCCCCGGTCTGGATTATTGCGCGCTGGCGAACGCCCGCTCGATCCCGATTGCGCAGCGCATTTCCGAACGCTTTCAGGATCTCGAACGCCAGCACCATATCGGCGAACTCAAGATCAACACGTCAGGCTGCATCAATGCCTGCGGCCATCACCATGTCGGCCATATCGGCATTCTCGGCGTCGATAAAAAAGGCGTTGAATATTATCAGGTGACGATTGGTGGCGCGGCGGACCAGAAAACCGCTGTTGGCGATATTGTCGGCCCGGCCTTCACCGAAGGCGAGATAGTCGATGCCGTCGAAACCATTGTCGAAACCTATCTCGACATTCGCAAGGATGGTGAGCGCTTCATCGATACTTATCGTCGTGTCGGCGTCGAGCCGTTCAAGGAGACGCTTTATGCCACTCATTAAGAAGGGCGAGTTCATCACGGATTCATTTACCACCGTGGCTGACGAGGCGGCACTGCCCGAGGGTGGCGTCATCGTGTCGCTGGAACGCTGGCAGGCGGAGCGTGACACGCTGACCGCGCGCAATACGCCGCTGGGCGTGCGTCTGAAAAGCGGTCAGGAACCGGCGCTGATTGCCGATGATCTCGACAAGCTCGCCGTCGTGGCGCTGGAGTTTCCCGTCTATCGCAATGGCCGGGCCTATTCCTATGCGCGTCTGCTGCGTGATCGCTATGGCTATAAGGGCGAGGTGCGCGCCGTTGGCGCCGTGCTGCGCGACCAGTTCCAGTACATGTTGCGTGTCGGCTTTGATGCGCTGGAAGTTGCCGACAATATCACGCCCGCGATCTACAAGGCCTGCGCGGGCAGCTTCACCCATGCCTATCAGCCTGGTGGCGATGGCAGCGTCAGCGTCTTTACCCTGCGCCATAAACGCGGCTGACATATAAAAGCCCGGTCTCGACTGGAGACCGGGCTTACGCAACTGATACTCAACGCATACACAACAGCACTGAGGTCGTTCGGATGAAGCGTGCTTCAGGCCGCTTTCATCTTGTCGAAGGCTTCCGTGAATTTTTCAGCGAGCGGACCCATGGCTTCCTTCATGGCAGAAACCGTCAGCTCGTTGATTTCGCGGGCCGCGTCCATGTTGCGCTTCAGGGTGGTGCGGAACAGCTCGTTCTGGAGTTCGAAAGCGGACTTCAGATCCTTCGAGGCCATCACGGCCTTGACGGTCTCAACGCTTTCTTCAAAATTGGTGCGCGCCAGATCAGTCATGATGGACGACGCGGTTTCGAGGGGGTTCTTGTCGGCAGGCGCGGTGGCCTTGGGGGCTTTCTTCGGGATCTCGGTCATCGGTTCTCTTCCTCTGGCATGTGTCGCCCAGGCGGGGCGTATCGCCGGTACCAACGCAACCGGCATTGTGCACTGCAATATGAGATAGAGAAGCCCTACTAATTCGTCAAGTAATAATTATGCGACGCGGCATATTTTCCAGCATTATGCCGTGAAATCAGAGAAACCTTGATAGGTGGAAAGGACTTGATTCTGATTGCGGCGTTTTGGCCGAGATCAGATCGGTCAAAGCCATGGCGCTGCCTGCGCCAAGCGTCCAGCCGAGCGAGCCGTGGCCAGTGTTGAAATAAAGATTCGAAAGGCCGGGCGCGGCGCCGATGATCGGGCTGCCATCCGGGCTCATCGGACGCAACCCGCACCAATAATCGGCGCGGGCTGCCTGCGGGCCGATCTGGGGCATGAGGCTTTCCACCGCCTGAAAGACGGACCGGGCGCGCGCCGGGTCGAGCGTCAGGTCATAGCCGGCAATTTCGGCCTTGCCTGCCGCGCGCAACCGATTGCCCAGACGGCTGATGACGACCTTGCGTGCTTCATCCGTGATGCTGACATGGGGCATCGCTTCAGCCGTTGCTTCCAGCGGCACCGTCACTGAATAACCCTTGAGCGGATAGACCGGCAGATAGAAGCCGAGTTTGCGGGCAAGGGCTGCCGAACCGACGCCTGCGGCAATGACCACGGCATCGGCCGTATGGAGCCCGTGCGAGGTGATGACGCCATGCACGCGGTCTGCCTGTTTCTCAAACCCGACGACGGTGACACCACTGAGGAAGGTTACGCCCAGTCGTTGCGCCCGCTGCACCAGCGCTTGCGTGAACAACGCTGCATCGCCGCTGCCATCATCGGGCGAAAAAATGCCGCCAATGATTTCGCCGCGTTGAAAGGCAGAAGCCAGTGCCGGTTCGCAGGCCACGCATTGCGCCGGGTCGAGCAGGCTTTGCGCGACACCGCCCTGCGCCATGCGCTCGATCAGGCTGGCCGCTTCGCGCCATTCAGCCGCGTGATGAAAGAGGCGCAGAATGCCCGCTGATTTGCGGTCGTATGAGATGGGGTGGCCTTCCGCCGCGCAGGCCGCTTCGATCTCGCTCATGCGCTGGCGGGTGGCAAGGGCAAGTTCGAGATTTGGCCCGATCCGTTCGAGCCGGGCCGAGGTCCGGCAGCGCAGCAGGAAGCGCCAGAGGAAGCGCCATTGATCGGGATCAAGTTTGAGGCTGAGCTTGAACGGCGCATCCGCACGTCCCAGCCATTTCAACACCAGCCCTGGCACTTCGGGGCCGGCCCAGGGGGCCACTTCGCAGGCGGAGAGTTGCCCGCCATTGGCGCGGCTCGTTTCCAGCGCCGCGCCCTCGCGTCGCTCGATCAGCGTCACCTCATGGCCCGCCTCGGCGAGATCATGCGCCGTGGTCACACCAATTATGCCTGCGCCGAGAACCAGAACCTTCACGACCCCCCCCCTTTGCCGGTCTTGTTTTAGACGCGGTCTTCCTTGCTGACTGGCAGGCTTTCAACATAGAGCGACTGGCTCGGAAAGGCGAAGCCTGTGCCTGCGTTTTCGACAATCTTTTTGATTTCGAAAGCGAGCGCCTCCTTCACTTCCATCCATCCGGCATAATCGGTCGCATGGGTGAAGCAGATCACGACGATGTCGATGGCGGAGGCGCCAAAACTGTCGATGCGCACCGTGCGCGAGGCTTTCTCTGGTGACACGAAGGCTGGATTGCCCGCAATGTAGGCATCGATGCCGTCGCGGATCATGCGCAACTGATCATGTGTCGCGCGATATTCAATGCCGATCACCCATGAGATGCGCCGGAATGTCATGGCGGTGAAATTGATCACGGCATTGTCGGACAATTTCTGGTTTGGCACATAGACCGGCGCCTTGTCGAAGCGGCGGATCAGGGTCGAGCGGAAACCTATACGCTCCACCGTGCCTTCGACCACGCCTTCGACATTGATCCAGTCGCCAATACGAAAGCGACGTTCGATAAGCACCGACAATCCACCGATGAGGTTCTTGAACAGGTCCTGTGCGCCGAGCGCAACGGCGACACCGAAGAGACCGAGACCCGCGATGATCGGCGCGACCTCTATGCCCCAAATCTGCAACACCGTTGCGCCACCGACCAGCGCCACGGCCACCTTGGCGCCGGTGATCAGCCAATCAATGATTTCCTGCGTCAGCATGTGATCGAGGCGGCGGAAGATCGTCCCGAACGGATCGACGGCGTTGTAAAGCGTCCAGAAAATCGCAATGGCGATCAGCGAGCGGCTGATATTGTCGACAATGGTCGCGGACAGGCCTTCAAAGCCCAGATATCGGGTGGCGAAGAAAAAGCCCAGGATGAAAAACAGAAACTTCAAGGGGCTGGCGACGGCATCTCTGAAGCCGCCATTGATATGCAGCGCGCCTTTTTGGGCCCAGCGCGCAAACACGAAAAGCACGAGCCGCGTGCAGAGGGATCGCAGGACGTAGAAGGCACCGAAGATAAGCAAGGCAACGATGATGTCGCCAATGTCACGGCCAAAAACGCCGGTGTGCCAGACGCTCAAGACCATGGCCCAGAATTGGTGGAAGCCTGTGATCGTCATATCCATATGTTGTCGTCCTCCTTAGGCGGCGGCCTTGCGTTCGCGGGTCGCTGTGAAGCGAACCCTGGGCCATTTTTCCGCCGTGTAGCCCAGTTCCCAGTTGCTCTTGGCCAGGAACACGGGGGCGTCATCGCGATCGGTCGCCATATTGCCGCGATGGGCGTCCATGAACCTGCGAAGCTCCAGCGGGTCTTCTGCCTCGACCCAGCGAGCGGTTTCAAAAGGCGCGTTTTCAAAACTCACCTTGATGTCATATTCGGCATCGATGCGGGCGGCGAGCACTTCAAGCTGCAGGCGTCCGACAACGCCGACAATCCAGCTCGCGCCGATTTCAGGACGGAAGACCTGCGTCACACCTTCCTCGGCGAGGCTTTCAAGCGCGCGGCGCATATGCTTGGCTTTCATCGGATCATCGAGCCGTACGCGTTGCAGGATTTCCGGCGCGAAGTTCGGAATGCCGGTGAAGGTCATTTCTTCACCCTCGGTCAGCGTGTCGCCGACGCGGATCGTGCCGTGATTGGGAATGCCGATAATGTCGCCCGGCCAGGCTTCATCGACGAGTTCGCGGTCCTGCGCAAAAAACAGGATCGGGTTATGCACGCCGATGGTCTTGCCGCTGGATGACAGCCGCAGCCGCATACCGCGCTTGAACTTGCCCGAACAGATACGCATGAAGGCGATGCGGTCGCGGTGGTTGGCGTCCATATTCGCCTGCACCTTGAAAACGAAACCCGACACTTTCGGCTCGGTCGGCTCGACGATGCGCAGGGAGGATGGCTGGGGACGCGGTGGCGGCGCAAACTTCACAACAGCCTGCAACAATTCGCGCACACCGAGACGACGCAGCGCGCTGCCAAAATAGACCGGCGTCAGATGACCGGCGCGATAGCTTTCGAGATCAAACTCGGGCGATCCGCCGCGCGCCAGTTCCATCTCATCGCGGAAGGCGGCGAGCTCGCCCGCACTCATATATTCGTTGATGGCGTCGCCTGTCAGGCTCGGCGGTTCGCCCTCGTGCTTTTCGCCGCCCGGCTTTTCATAGGGGATGAAACGATCATTGAACGGATCAAAAATGCCGCGCAACAGGCCCCCCATGCCGGCGGGCCAGACCATGGGCGCGGTGTCGAGCGCGAGCTTGGAGGCAATCTCGTCCATCAGCTCGTAAGGATCGCGCCCATCGCGGTCGATCTTGTTGATGAAGGTGATGATCGGCACATCACGCAGGCGACACACTTCAAAGAGTTTGAGGGTCTGGGTTTCGATGCCCTTGGCTGCGTCGATCACCATGATGGCGCTGTCGGCGGCGGTCAGGGTGCGATAGGTGTCTTCGCTGAAATCTTCATGGCCCGGCGTGTCGAGCAGGTTGCAGGTGATGCCTTCATATTCAAATGTCATCACGGCGGAGGACACCGAAATGCCGCGTTCCTGTTCGATCTTCATCCAGTCCGAGCGCGCGCGCCGATTGTCGCCACGCGCCTTGACCTGACCGGCCATGCGAATGGCGCCGCCCATGAGCAGCAGGTTTTCTGTCAGCGTCGTTTTACCAGCGTCAGGATGCGAGATGATCGCAAAGGTGCGGCGATTGCCAATGGCGGCGGATGCCTCGGTCATAATGGGTCTTCTCTCCTGAAGGCGGCGATCAGCCGTCTTTCAAGCCTTGATGGGTCGGAAATGGCGTTCGAAGGCGCGACCCTACCCCATGCGCCGGAATTGTGCCAGCCATGGGCCGGGCCCGATCACGCCTCACGCATCGGGCCGCGACAAGATGGCGGGCTGCCATGGACCATATTCAGCGCGATAATGCGGTGCCGACATCAGATAAGAACAGGATTGGGAGTTCCAAATGGCCACTGCCCGCGAAATCGTCAATTCGCATATCGGCGCCGCGCTTGCCGCTGCCAGGGCTGAGCATGTGTCAACCGATGCCGTTGCCCGCATCATGTTTGAGAAGGTGCTGCAAATCTGGCGTGAAGAACGCACGCCGGAAGACATCAAGGCCGAGCTTATCGCCGCCGCCGATCATCTCGATCCGAACGAGGACTTTATGTTCATGCGGCCCTAGATATTCATGCGGCCCTGGAGCTTCGCTCAGGCGACAGGTTCCAGCAAAAAATGGCGGCCCTGACGGTCCTCGATTTCGACCACCCAGAGATCGGGATCGAAACGGCGCTGTTTTTCTATATAGGCGTCGGCATCCATTTCCGCGACGGGAACCGCGCCTGTAGCGCGCATCCAGACGAGGTTGCCGTCGCCATCACGCGCCGGGCTATAAACATCGGCCGTGCGATCAAGGTGGTTAAGTTTCACCAGAACGACGCCCGATGTTGCGTCGCCGCGACGCACCACCATGGCGCTGGCGCCCGCCACTTCGGCGCGGCGGATCAAGGCTTTCACCCAGATTTCAGCCTTGAGCCGGGGGGCGCTCTCCATCCGTCTGGTCCTTTCTGGCGCTGGCCCGGCGCAGGTCACAATTGACCTGTTTGCGTGACACGCCCAAGCGCACTAGACTTCTGAAGGATTTATTAACAGCAACGCTTCCGTGCGGCACCCAAATTCGGTGTCGTCCTCGCGGATGCAAGGGGTTCCACGATGCGTAACACAATGCGTGTTCTGAAAATCGCTGGCCGTCGCCATGACAGGTCCGGTGCCGCATTGCTCGGCGCGATGCTGGGTCTGGGTCTGCTGGTCACGGGCTGTGCGGATGACAAGGCGCCCGTTGCCGCTGCCGCGCCTGTCGTTGCGGCACCAGCCATGGGGACCCCGGTTGCGCCTTCGCCAGCCGAAATTGCCAGCGCCCAGATTCCCATTCCGCTGCCTTCGCCCAAGCATCTCGAAGGCATACGTGTGGCCTCGATTGATCCGCGCGCCGGCGTGAGTGCGCTCGGCTCCATGCCCGGCCTGGCGCCTGCCTTCATCAATTACGACATTGCGCTGGCCGGTGCTGAAACCAGCAAGCTCCGCACGCCCAAGGAAGTGCGCAAGGCGATCAAGGCGCTGGCGATCTTCGCGCCGGAAGATCTCGCTGATGGCTGGTTTGACACGCAGGCGCGCATTGCCGCCAGGAATGAACTTTTCGCGCAGGGGGTGCGCAGTGAATTGCGCGCCAAGGGTAAGTCCAATTTCCTCGCGGCTCTCGAAACCGAAGAAAACTATGCCTTTGGCCTGCCCGGTGCCGGGGCGGCGACATCTGACGTCATTGCCTCGGTTGCCATTGAAGACCGGCGCATGAAGACTCTTTCGGCCCGCTTCATTGCGGTGGCCTATCAGTTTCAGAAGCAGAAATGGGGCATGTCGACCCCGATGACGGGTGTGAACCAGTTCGCCAGTGCCGCGCCGACCCCGTCACATAGCCTGTCATGGTCCGATTTCTCGCCCATCTCGTCGGCGCAGGCCTATTCGCCCAATGTCATGAAGCGCATTCTGGTGCTGGGCGCCCGGCAGGTGATTGATGCCAGCGAGACGACAGCCACTGACGACGCCACGGGCACGGCGCGTTGCCTGAACTGGGCCAAGCTCAATCTCAGCCAGTGTCTGGCGGCGGCGCGTTTCCCCTCGGAAGAGGCCTGGTGTGGGGGCACCCATGCTGTGGGCGAGGTTCAGGCCTGCTTTGCTTCGGCGCTCCCTGCCGCGGTCGCCAAGCCCTGAAGGCTATCGCCTAAAATTTGAATCGAAACTGGCGTGGATTTGACTCAAATCCATGCCAAATATGAGTCAACTTATCCGTAAACTTAAATAAAACATGTCGAAAAATTGAGTATAATTTAGGTCTATATTTAATGTGTATTTGAAATACAAGTTTACTTTATTCATTTTTTGATCTTTTTATTCCAGCTATTGTTGCATTTTATCTATTTGTTTAACCCTGCTTCAGCAAACCACGCCTAGCCTCTCACCATAAGTTCAGAGACGATGCGTGAGGACAAAAATGTCATTGCTGTTGAGATGTGCCTTCTGGCTCACTGTGCTGGCTTTCCTGTTGCCATCACCGGAGACCCCGACCCGCAACGACCTTTCCGCCAATGGCGTGCAAACCACGGCGTTTGGCCGGTCAGAGGGTCAAGAGGCGGTGGATGCCGGCGAGATGCTCACCCTTGCCGCCCGATCTGCCCAGGATGTGATGGGGTTTTGCGACCGGAACAGATCCGTTTGTGATCGCGGTTCAGCCGTTGTCGCCCATGTCATCAACCAATCTGTCTATTACGGCAGCCAGGCCTTTGTCTGGCTGTCCGAAAAAGCGAGAGAGCAGCAGCAGATCAGGCAGTCGCAGCCATCAGCACCAGCTTCAGCAAGTGCTGCGGCTGCTCTCCCTCGCTCCGCCGGAGTCTGAGACGCCCCCCTCAGACCGGCCCGTTTCAGCTGGAGCGATCATCCCCCCGATCGCTGCTGAAACAAGAAAAGCGCCTCATCAGGATCTCGTCCAGCCTGATGGGGCGCTTGTTCTTCTGGGCCCGCGCAGCTATCTCCTCAACAGTGAAAATTGATTGAATCGTCTTGCGCGGCGCGAAGCGGCGAAGCAATCCATGCAAATATGGCCGTCACGGCGTTGTGGATGGCTTCGCTGCGCTCGCAATGACATGTCTGATTGCCTATAAGCATCACGGGCGTTTGCCACGCAGCCAGATATTTTCGGAGCATCGGCAGGACAAGATGAGCATTCAGGCGCTGATAGACGACTTTGCCTTTCTCGATGATTGGGAAGACCGCTATCGCTATGTCATCGAGCTGGGCAAAAAACTCGCCCCCCTGAGCGAGGCAGAACATAGCCCCGCCCATAAGGTTGAAGGCTGTGTGAGTCAGGTCTGGCTTGTGACCGAGCTGGCGCAGGATGAGGCGGGCAACACCATCCTCCTGTTCCGAGGGGATAGTGACGCGCATATCGTCCGTGGACTGATTGCCATTCTGATTGAAATTTTTTCCGGCAAGACGCCTGCCGACATCCTGCAAATCAATGCGCGCGAGATCCTTGCCGCCCTGGGCCTGAATGAGCATCTCAGCCCGCAACGTTCCAATGGCCTGGCTTCGATGGTGGCACGGGTTGAACGGGACGCCCGCGCCGCCCGCGCCTGATTGTCACGCATCGTCAATCGACCAGCCGCTCCATGCCGTAATGCGCAACAAGCCGGTCAAGGGCGAGCAACAGCACCACCTTGCCGGATCGCTGCGGCCAGCCGAACTTCCGCTCCGCCTCTTCAAGTCCTTCCAGATGGCAGCAGACCATCAGGAGCGTGTCATTCAGGCCCGGCCCGACACTGGCAAGCGCTTTCTCGACGCGCTGACGCGCGGCCAGCGCCATGTCGGAAATCTCGGCGCGATCACGCGGCGCGGCGCGACCGGATTGGCGCGCCCCCATCGCCACGGTCCAATCCGTCGTCACGCGCGGCGTCATATGCGCCAGTGTAAAATCGCGACGCAATTTTTCACCCGCCTCAAATTGCGCGGCTGAAACGAGCGGCCGACCATTGCTGCCCCGGCGACGCCGCAACCAGCCCAGCGGCGTCTCGCCTTCATTCACATCAAGGCAGATATCCTTGCCCTGGTGATGCAGGGTCTTGTTCACAACGAGCTGATGCTGCGTGCGATAGGGATCGTGACGCGCTTCAAGTCGCCGATAATAGGCAAGGCCCGCAGGTGTCGGTCGCCATATTTCGGCATTCTGATGGCGCTCGATGGCCCTGATGAGATCAAGATCCTCCAGCTCTTTCATCATGCGCGGTTCAATCGTCGCGATGGGTTTTTGCCAGCGATTGCTTTCGACAAACAGACCGAAGCCCTGCTTCTGGCAACGGGCAAGATAGCTGCCCGGTTCGGCCAATCGGCGGAAGATGCGGCGCACCTCGCGATCAAAGGCATGGGGGGTGCCCGGCCGCGGCGTGGCGGCTTGAGTCTGTGGGCCTTGCAGCTTCCCGGATGGTGATCTGCTCATTGCCGCCGCTCCATCAGGGGACGATGGCGCACTGCGATTTCAAGGCGGTCCAGCATCAGGTCAAAATCACGATCGTCGCGCTTGTCTTCGATGTGTCGGCAGGCATAGGCGGCCGTGGTGCGGTCGCGCCCGAAATGGCGTCCGACTGCGGACAAATTCATGCCAAAGGACACATGCGTCAGATACATGGCAACCTGACGGGCAAAAGCGACGGGGGCCTTGCAGCGCGTGCTGGCGCGCAGTTCCGTCACGGGCACATTCCAGGCCCGCGCGACGGCCTCCTGCATCAGGGCCACCTGGGCGGCACGCTCCTGTTCCGACAAGCCTGAAAGGCGAGCGCACAGGCGTCCCCGTCTCAATCGCAGCCCGATGGCGATCCTTTCATTGGTTACATCCCCCAAAACCTGCATTTTATTCTCCATAAGCAACAAACTCAGAGCCGACTTTGCGAACAAATCGCTAATTTACGATTTGGCTCATACTAAAATTACCCATTTTGTATAAAGTGGGGATAAGTAGTGGCTAAGAACTTGTTGAAACGCTTAATGAGGCATTTCGTTTGAAGACGCGCATCCGGCAATATCGCAAGCAAAAGGGCCTGACTCAGGGCGAGTTGGCGCAGAAAATCGGCACAACGGCGGCAACCGTTTCGAGGCTTGAAACGTCAGACATGACGGTTTCCGTGGATTGGCTGGCCCGTTTCGCCGAGATTTTTCACGTGCCCGTGAGCGAGCTGATCGCCGAGCCGGTGTCTGGCCGTCTTGAGTTGATGGGGCTCTTGCGCCGCGGCGGGCGGCTCAGCGCCCTGCCCCCCGAGTTACAGGGCGGTCTTAATCCGGATATTCAGGCGCGTGACCCTGTGGCCCTGCAGGTCGGCGATAATGTCGGCCCCTATCAAACCGGGGACATATTGATTGGCGACCGGCTCTTGCGCGCCGATCAGTATATGGGCCATCACCGCGACTGCATCGTGCTGCCGGCTGGCTCCAAGACAAGTGTGTTTGGTCGGCTGGTACCCCGCGAGGAAGGCGGCTACCTGCTCGTCCCGGCGGAACCGGGGGCGCCCGCCCTGATCATTGAAGCCTATGAATGGATCGCGCCCATCATCACCCTGATCCGGCACTATTAGATCGCGGCTTCAGGGTGTCGCGTCCTGGCAGGTGACATCGATTTTAGCGGCGACCTTTTCCTTGCCGTCGCATGACATGCCGGGAAAACACATGGTCTGGGGCGCTGAAGCAAAATAAAACGCGATATAGGCATCGCCCTTATTGGCCTCGATTGTTCCTGTCAGATCAAAATGACGCGGTGTGGTGCTATCGATCGCGATGGCCGCACCGACCTCGGGATCCGAGAGCGGCACATAATGGTCGCCATCGAAAATCAGCGACGCCGATCCGCCACCAGACACCAGATCACATCGGGCATGCAGCTCGGTCGAGCGCGTTGATGATGACGCGATGGGAAAGCGGGCCGTCTCGCCAAGCGCGATGGTCTGCGTCGCGCCTTGCAGCCTGGCTGCCGCGCCCTCAGCCCGGGCGCTGCCAGATGCATGGGCCAAGATCATTGCCAGAATGAAGCTGCCGATTTGTTTTTGCATGGATTGCGTCCTCCCGCCGCCATTGTGCGATCAGAAAGACGTCAAGCTCAAGCCACCCGAATGTCTCAGGCGCTTTGCAACTGTGCGGCGCCCGCCAGGGCATGGGCTTTTTCAGACTGCATGAAGGCATCATGGCCGAGCACCATGACAATGCGGCCCTCGGCATCGGCCAGTGGCAGGCGCAGCCAGAACTGGAAAATATGCGGCTGATTCCAGGGCACCAGCGACACGACGCCCTGAGCCGGACGCCCGGCGCTCACCACTTCGCGATAGGCGGCATTCCAATAGTCGCGCTGATCGCCAAGATCAAAATCCGCCATCATGCGACCCGTGGTCTCGATGCCGTAATAGTCGCGCAGCCTTGTGCCTGCGAGACGGACACGCAGATTTTGCGGGTCACCATCAATCACATCCAGCAGGCTGATGCAGGGCAAGAGCTTGCGCAGATCGGCAGGTGAAATGTCGGCGCGCCGGGGATAGGAGTCCCTGGGACGGCGCGCGTTCCAGTAATCAAACAGCTCGCGCTGCTCGGGCACGATGAGCTGGGCTCTGATGGCTTCGTCAGCTTCGGTCAGGGTCCCATCCTTCACGGCTGTCGTGGCAGCTTGTGCCACGCGCGAATCACTTCGGTCCATGATGAGTCGGGATGCGGTTCAATGCAAGGCGGCGTTAACTTTTTCAGTGCGCCGCCCGACGTGGCTTGCGTCCCTGTTGGCCGAGCCCCATTTTTTTGGCGAGACGCGAACGCGCCTGGGCATAGTTCGGCGCCACCATCGGATAGTCGGCGGGCAGGTTCCACTTCTCGCGATATTCTTCGGGGCTCAAATCGTAATGCGCGCGCAGGTGACGCTTGAGGGATTTGAATTTCTTCCCGTCCTCAAGGCAGATCAGATAATCCGGTGTCAGTGATTTTTTGATCGGCACGGCCGGTTCGCCCCGCACAGGCTCGGGCGCTGGCGCGGCGCCAGACGCCAGACGCAAAGCATCAAATACCTTGCGGATGAGGCCCGGCACATCGCCTGGCGCCATGCTGTTGTGCCCGACATAGGCTGAAACAATATCAGTTGCCATGGCAATCAATTCAGACTTGTCAGTCACCGCCGCCCCATTTTCTTCAATTGACGCCCCGCATTTCGCAAGGCGGGGTTCGTCAATTCAAACCGATATTTGCGGCGATTCTATATCTCTTTCCTCAATTAGCAATCAGGGTAGACTGAACAGGCCGAAATCCGGCTCATTCACCCCAGTCGACCGGGCGTCAGGCCTCTATGAAAACGATCGCCGGAGCCCATTCAAATCACGCTTCTGGGCCGCGATACGCGGTATCCGGAGCATATCGAGATAGTGGTCGATGGCCTTGGTCATCAGGTCTTGATGGGTACGGCCCATGTCTTGCGAGGCCATGCGCAATCGCGCATAGCGATGCTGTTCGAGCCTGACTGACACCTTGATGCGTGGCGGTACGCTGCATCGACGCTCTATTTCGGGGCTGACCTCGCGCAGACGACGCTCGGGACCACTATAGATCGTATTGCCAGCAGGCGCCGGATCGGCCCGCCCTTCCCTTTGGAAGAATTTGTCATCCGGCCCTTGGGGCAAGGCGGACTGGCGCATTTCGGGCGCAGGCCGCATATGGGCCGGGACGTCGCCTGGGCGGGGGGCGTCACTTGTCGCCTTCGGGGGCGCGCGGCGTATCAAGAGGCTCGCACTCAGCGATGCAAAACCGTCACGGCTCATTTGTTTTCTCCAATCAATCGGCAGACGACAGGGCAGGCTTCAGGCGTACCGGCTCACGAGACAACGCGACGCCCAAAAATCGGGGCACGCTGACCCAACGCATTGAGATTTGTCCGATAGGCGCCCTTGGGCGGCAGGGGCCCGCAGAGTTCCTGATCGGCCGCGTCCATGCGCTGGAGACGATCGGCGAGGTAAGTCCAGAGCGCCTGCACCTCAAGGGCCGATTTGCCGCCCGGTTTGGCCTCCATCACCGTGCGCCCATCGATCATGGCGGCGGCAAATTCGACGCGGTGATGAATGGTGACAGGCGCGACCGTGCCGTGCTGCGACAAGGCGACGGCGGCATCCGATGTGATGCGGGCGCGCGGCGTTGCGGCATTGACCAGAAACACCATCTGCTTCTTGTGCCATTCCGCGATATCCACTGTCGGGCCGACGGCACGCAGGTCATGCGGACTTGGCCTTGTTGGCACCAGCACGAGATCGGCATGGGCCACAACCTCGGAAATGGCGCGCGTGATTGCGGGCGGCGTATCGATGACGAGCAGCCGCACCCCGTCGTGCCGGGCCTTGGCAATGGCCCCGGTCAGGCTCGTCATGTCCGCCTTGTAATAGCCCGGCTCATCGGCAAGACGTGCCTCCCACCATTTCTCCATGCTGCCTTGCGGATCCGTATCGATCATCGCCACACGGCCATGCCCGGCAAGGGCGGCCTGCACCGCTATGTGACCGGCAAGAGTGGTCTTGCCAGACCCGCCCTTTTGTGAGGCAAAAACGAATATGCGCATTGGTGACGGCATCAAAACCTCCTGGCAGGCCGGGAAGCGGGGCACGGTCAGCGGTCCGGGGCGTTGCCATGGCGGAGCCTTGTCGAACGCCCATGGCGTCCGGCCCCTGACCGGGATCTTGTCCGGCGGCAACCCCGCTACCCTTTTGCCGGATCGGCAAGGAGGGCCGGAGGCTTTGCGTCCCGCCCTTTCCGGCGGTTTGCCTTTGTCATCCGGGCACATGGGCAATCCCGATGTGCTCCGGTCAAACCGTATGACGCGCTTCTTAACGCCCTCTTAAGACGGGTAAAGCCTGCTTAAGGAGCGTAAAGAATTCACAAATCAGGGTACCGCTCTTTGCCAGTGTGCCAGCAGATGCGCGCTGATGCGGACCAGAGCCTCTTCGCCCTGAGGCAGCATTTGATAAAAGGCCTGCCAGACATGGAACATGTGCTCGTATATATCGAGACGCACCTCCACCCCATGCTCCCTGGCGCGCGCTGCGAGGTGCCGGGCATCATCCAGCAGCACTTCATCATTGCCGACCTGAATGTATAGCGGCGGCAGGCCCTTGAGATCGGCAAAATTGGGTGAGGCGAGCGGATCGCGCGGATCGGCGCCTGCGAGATAAATCTCGGCCATGGCCTTGAGGCCCGCCTCGCTTGTCATCGGGTCCACATCGGCCCGGCTTTTATAGCTCGGCGTGTCGCAGGTTAAATCCGTCCACGGACAAAGCAGCGCCGCGCCGGCTGGCAGGGCGAGCCCCTTGTCACGTGCGGCGATCAGGGTGGCGACAGCCAGACCGCCGCCCGCGCTGTCGCCCGCCAGACAGATTTCATGCGCGCCAACCCCCTGCCGCAGGAGCCACTCATAGGATGCAAGGCCGTCCTGCACAGCGGCCGGAAAAACATGCTCAGGCGCCAGCGCATAATCGACGCTCAGCACGCGCGCCCCGGTTTCCAGCGCCAGTCGCCCGGTCACATGGCGATGGGAGAGTGATGAGCCCTGCACATAGCCGCCACCATGAAAATAGATCAGGACGGGCCCGGTCCGGTGCTTTTCCGGCAGGGTCCATTCGGCCCGCAATCCCCCCAGATCGGCGGTCCTTGCAACCACACCGGCTGGCAAGGGAAACACGTCACTGTTGCGATCCATCATGATGCGGCGCTCCGCCAGCGGCAGAACGGCGCGTTTCATGCGCTCGCGCAGCAACCCTTTGACCTTTGCCAGTGCGGCGTCATCGTGCGGCGTCATCGTGCGGCGTGGACATTCAGCCTCCCCTATGTTTCGATCAGACCCGTGATGGTCCATGACACCGGGTGATTCGTTCTTCGTTTCCTGCCGTTCGTCCTGACCCAGCTTACCCGTCCAGGCGGCCATGCAAAATACAATCGACACGTCTCCTCATGGCAATGATGGCGCTTCTGGCTGCCGGAACGATCCGGCCGCCTCGCGTGATGTCGTCTATGCCAAGGGTGCTTACCGCCGATTCCTGCTGCTTGACCGCAAGCAGCAGACGCGCGTGCGTGCCCTGGTGATGGGATGCGCGGCCGGACCGAATGGTCATGAATTATCCGGCGGCATGTTCAGCATCG
This sequence comes from uncultured Alphaproteobacteria bacterium, assembly GCA_963696585.1. GTDB lineage: Bacteria > Pseudomonadota > Alphaproteobacteria > Parvibaculales > Parvibaculaceae > Parvibaculum. The sequence goes on along the minus strand of CAVOKW010000012.1, from coordinate 30,722 downwards.
AAGCCCTGCCTGGCCTGCGCGTGGTTCTGGCCAGCAATGGGCGGCGCCTCACCGTGCTGGCCTTTACGGGTGAGGCGTCGCGATGACGACAGCTTTGCCTAAAAATGATGGTGTGCAGCGCCTTTGCGACAGCGAGGGCAAAGCGATTTATGCCATCGTGCCGGTCGCGCTTTTCGAGAAGCTGACCCGTGCGCAGGAAGATCTGGATGATTTGCGCGCTGCGGTGTCTGGCAGTTCGTTTGGCATGGAGCGTCTGGATGCTGTGCCCGCCGAGGTCGCCCACAAGATTGCCGAGGGCGATCATCCGGTGCGTGTCTGGCGCGAATATCGTGGCTTGAAGGGCGTTGAACTTGCCCGCGAGGCGGGCATCAGCCCGGCCTATCTCTCTGAAATCGAGACCTGCAAGAAGGATGGCACCTTCCGCATCATGACGCAGATTGCCCGCGTGCTTGATGTGATGCTTGATGATCTGGCGCCACCAGCCGATGAAGCGGCACGACGCGAGCGCGAGCTTGTCGCGCTGGCTGATGGTGTGCGAGCGCAAATACGCGATCTCGTCTTGATGGTCACGGGGACGACCGACTTCAATACCGGCGCCGTGCGGCGCGCCGCCCGGCGACTGACCGCGGACGCCTCTGCCCTGCGCCGACACAATCCCGCCTTGAGCGAATGGATCCATGAGGTGCATGACCGGCTGCGCCACGTGCTGGCGCTTGTGGATCGGACCGAGAGCGAGATCATTGCGACAGCGCGTCAGGCGCGCCGCGATCTTGAGATCATCGTGGCCCAGCCGGGCTTCGTGACGCATGTGCCCCATGCCGGTCATGGCGACGATGACAGCGAGCATTCCCCCCTGCCGCAGCGCTCACATCACAGCGCGGCGGAATAATCGTCATGATCAATCGGTAGCAGGACGTCTTCGGTCGCGAAGGCGACATCCCAGCCATGCAGGGCCATATCGGCGCGATCGGTCGAGATTTCATCGAAGACAGCCGTCATGCGTTCCAGATCCTGCTTGGTCGGCAGGCTTGCTTCACGCATCTGGACAACCACGACAATCAACTCGCCAAATTCACGGCGATTGAGACCCAGCGCCTTGGCGAGAACGGAGAGCGGTTCGCCATGCGGATCGGCGATGATGCGACGAAGGGTTTCGATACGGATATAGGCGGCGGCGGCAAGATCCGCCATGAACTCTTCGATCTGGCCACCTTCCGCCAGATTGATCAATCGCAGGAAGCGTGGCTTGGCGATGGCTTGCGGCTCGCCGACAAGGGAGAGGACCAGGCGCAATTGTTCATCGCCCTGTGCCGCTTCCAGGCCCGCATGCAACAGGTCTGCCAGGGCTTTATGCGACACGCGCCGCTCCGCTGTAAAGCGGCGCAGAATGTCCATGCGCACAGGCGAGCTTGACCACCAGAACATCAGATGCGCCAGACGCACCGACATTTCAGGGCGGGCCAGCAGCAAAGCCTGATATTGCGGTTCGCCTGCACTTTGCCGTGTCAGCGCTTCGATGCCCTGCAAGGACAGTATGGCCGTCCGGTTGGCAAGCAGGCGGCTGGAGATTTCAGGACTGGCAAATTCAATCAGCGTATCGGCAACATTGCTTTCCAGTCCGCGCCGGTCGGCAATCGCCAAACGATGCTCAAAAGTGCCATTGCGGATGATCGATACCAGATCACCTGCCTTGAGCGTATCGCCTTCAACAAGCAGCGGCTTGGCGATTTCAATGGGTTCCAGCGCCAGCGCCATGGCGAGATCGCGCGGGCCATCGACCTGCTTGACGAGGCGCTCGACCAGACGCCTGCGTGTCGCGTCGTCAAAACGGCTGATGATCGGGGCGAGCATGGCGTCCAGCAGCCCGCGCTCCTGCGGACTGACAAGACTGGGCGGCAACAGCGCCAGGTCGGCCAGGCTGCGCATCAGCGCATCGCGGTCCGAAGATTTCGAACCCTCGCCTGCGCCAAATCCCGCCTTATCCGCCACATTCCCAAAAGCCATGTGCCCAAACCCCTCATGCATCGCCCCCACAGGCGCGCGCTTCAACGGGGTATTTGAGCATCCGGCATCTTAAAACCTCGTAAAGCATGCTGAATGCCGATGCGATAAATGGCGGCGACAGCCTAATTCACCTAGAGTTCACCCAGATTGACCACAGGATGTGCCATTATGATGCAGATGAGAGCTTTCCGACGTATCGTGATCCTTGCCTTGCCGCTTGCGCTCGCCGCTTGCGCCGCGCCCAGTCAATATAAGGACGATCCGAACTATCAGATCGGCTATTCGCAAGGCTGCACCAGTGCCACCAATATGGTGCCCGGCGACAAGAGCACGATCACGCGTGACGAACATGCATACGCAAATGACGAGGCCTACCGGGCAGGCTGGAAGAAGGGCTTCAATGCCTGCAAGGTCAAGAGCGGTGGTGGCGTGGACATGCCCAACTCGACGGGCCGGGGCAGCGGACCGGATGGCGGATTCTAGTTTTCCTTACACATCAGAAAGCCTGACATGAGAATGATTCTTGGACTGATTGTTTTGGCACTCATCGCTGTGGTGATTGCGCCTGTCATCTATTACCGCACAACCGATGCCTGCCGCATGCTGTCACAGGAAATGGCGCTTGAGGCTTATCAGCCGATGGCCGAACTTCTGGGCACCGATCCCAAGGATGTGCCGGATGCGGTCGAGCGCTCGATGCGGCTCATCACCAGCCAGTATGATACCGGCACCTGCCTCGGCAAGCTCAAGGACATCTGGCTCGGCCAGACGCCGACGGCGGAATCTGAACCGGCAAGCTGATCCACAGGTAAGGCTTTCGGCCCGGCACCAAATTGTGCACACTCGGTGCAGGGAGAGAGACATGACAAAAACAAAAAGAGGTGCCCTTGGGCCCCTGCGCCGGGTGGGGCTTGCCCTATCGGGCCTGATGCTGCTGCCTGTGCTCGTCACGACCGCACCCGCACGGCAGCGCATCGATACGGGTAAAGATCTGCTCGCGGCCTGTCGTGTCCTGAGCGAGCATGGCCTGACGCCGGATGCGCCGACGCCCAGGGAAGGGCTCTATTGCCGACAATATATTTCGGGCTATTTCTCGACGCTGAAATATCTGCATGACGAGGAAGAGGCGCGCAAGGTGCTGGGCAACAAGGCGAGCGATCCTTATGCCTGCATCGACATTCATTCCCCGCAAACTTACACGCAGCTCGCCACCCAGGTCGTTCGTACCGGCGAGTGGAACCCCCAGCTTCTGGACGAGCCCGCAATCAGGCTCGTCCATAAAACTTTCGGGGATCGTCCGCCCTGCTAGGCCAACCTGTCAGGCCGCTTCGCTGTCGTGACTGTCAGGCAGGGGCCCGACATAGACAGACTGCGGGCGAATGATCAGGCCCCGGGCGCGCTATACCGGTGACATTCCCCGATAAAGTCTAGGCGAGGCGGGCTCTCATCGCCTTGATGATGCGGCTGGCGGGCAGAATGGCGCTGACCCGGGTGCCGCGTCCAAACTGACTTTCGAGCTTCAGCTTGCCACCATGCGCTTCCAGCATGGCCTTGGTGAGCGGCAGTCCCAGCCCCGTGCCTGCCCGGCTGCGCGTGAAGGAGTTTTCAACCTGTTCAAACGGTTCCAGCACGCGCTCGATCTTGTCTTGCGGAATGCCGATCCCCGTATCGGTGACGACATATTCAAAGCAGCCATCGCCTGTCAGACCCGCCCGCAGGGTGATGGTGCCGCCTGGCGGGGTAAACTTGATGGCATTGGACAGGAGATTGAGCAGGATGCGGCGCACTTGCTGCTCGTCGGCGTAAATCTCCGGCAGGCATGGCTTGAGATCAAGTTCGATACGCAAATCGCCCGCCGCGAGCGACTGACGCAGCATCCGCATGACTTCCTGCCCCAGTGACACGGGATTGACGCTGGTTTCGTGCAACTCGACGCGCCCTGCTTCGATCTTGGCCATGTCGAGCAGCTCATTGATCATGTTCAGCAGATGCACGCCGCTTTGATGGATGTCATTGACATATTCCAGATAGCGCGCGGGCTGCACCTTGCCAAAGAGTTCCATTTTGATGAGGTCGGCAAAGCCGATGATCGCATTCAAGGGGGTGCGAAGCTCATGGCTCATGCCCGCCAGAAACTGTGTCTTGCTGGCATTGGCATCCTCGGCGCGCTTTCGCTCTGCATCAAGCTCCTGGGCGCGACGGATCATGATGTCTGCCATCACGCGCATCAGCGTGGCGACGGATCCAAGCCCGAGATATTTGCCGTTTTCCACCACAATAAAGCCCTGCAAGGGAGATGAGTTGCAGGAGACAAACACATGCGCATTGATCTCTTCGCAGGTCGCATCTGCCGGAATCATGATGGGATGCGGGTTCATCAGCGTGGTAATGGGTGAACGGCCATGGATCTCTTTGCCGTACATGCGCGAGAAGACAAGCATGAAATCCTGGCGGCTGACCAGGCCGACCGGCACGTCCTCATCCACCACCGGCACATTGAGCAGGTTGCCTTCCGCCATGAGGCAATCAAAAACCTGCGAACACGTCGCCGAAGACGGGAACGGCGTCAACGGCTCGGCCAAGTCGCGGGCAGTCGGGAGAACAAACATATGGGTGCCTGATAAGATGGGGGGCGGCTGGAAGTGACGTCTCGCAGCCCGGCATTCTGATCAAGGCTCCTTAAGGGAGACTGAAAAATGCCCGGCAAATGCGCAGCGTCAAAAATATTTCACAGATGGCGCGGTGAGGCTGGCAAGACAGGCCGGATGATATAGCCTCATCCCGGCAACCATGCGCATACCAACAAGGCCGACAACCGGCCGAAAGCGGCGACGCCCTCATGAGCGAACTTGATAACGGAGCCCTGACGCCATCTGATGATCAGGCGCGGCTCCGGCGATTGCGTCTTTATCTCGGAGGGCAGGCAAGCTGGTTTGTCAGTCTGGGCATCCAGCTTGTCCTCTTCCCTTATCTTGTCGCCAATGTGCTGCATGAATCACCCGCGCGTGTCGGCATGGCGCAAATGTCGCTGATGGTGCCTTCGCTGGTTTTCATGCTGCTGGGGGGCGCGGCGGCGGACCATTCCGATGTGCGGCGCATTCTCATTCGCGTGCATCTGCTGGCCACCATTCCACCGATCCTGCTGGCGCTGGTATTTGAATTGGGCACGCTCAGCTATGGCGTGCTGATCGCCTATGCGCTCGCCATGGGAACACTTGGCGCCTTTGCCATGCCTGCGCGCGACTCGGCACTGACACGCGTTGCCGGGCGCGGCATCCAGCAGGCTGTCGTCATGGCCGTGGGCACACAGATGGGCTCCCAGCTTGTCGGCATGTTGATGGCCGCGCTTGCCGCCACGACAGGAACGCCGATTTTGCTCGTGGTGCAGATGCTCGTCATGCTGGGGGGTGGTTATGCCTCTTACAAGCTCGCGCCCTTGCCACCGACCAATCTGGCCACGACCGAAAGCCGTCTCAGCCAAATTCTTGATGGCATTGCTACGGCGCGCTCTTCGGTCATGGTCTCGCTCGTGATTGCCATGATGTTTGCCGTGGGCCTGTTTTATGTCGGCAGCTATCTCGTTGTGTTGCCGATCATGGCGCGCGATGTGTTTGGCGGCGGGGTACGCGAACTCAGCATCATCAATATCTGTTTCTGGGGCGGCACCATCGCAGCCAATGTCGTTCTGCTGCGCGTCGGCCACATTCATTACCGTGGCCGCATGATGATAGGCTCATTGTCGTGCGGTTTCCTCATCCTGTTTGCCCTCTCTTTCCCCATGCCATTCTGGCTGCTCAGCATCCTGGTTTTCATCTGGGGGCTCGGCGCCGGTACCAGCATGACGATGGGCCGCACTATCGTGCAACTGACGGCGCCGGAAAGTCATCGCGCCCGCGTGCTGGCGCTCTATCAACTTGGTTTTTCCGGCGGCGCCCCCATTGGCGCACTTTTCATGGGTTTCCTGGTCGGGTGGCTTGGCGTGTTTCATGCCTTGTGGGTGCCGAGCGCCATGATGCTTGCCATCCTGCTTGCGCTGCGCTTTCTATCTCCCTTGTGGGCCTATCACGAGAAGGAGCTGTGAGACATGACGGACAAAGATGAAAGTCGTGTCCCTGGCGACCGACTTGCCTGGTATTTGCGCGGCGTCTGGAGCTACTTCATCTCGACGGGCATTCAGGCCGTTATCGTGCCCTGGATTCTCGCTTTTGTCCTCAATGTATCGTCCGATCAACTCGGCATCGCGCAGATGCTATCGATGCTACCGATGCTGCTGGTCGGTCTTTTTGGCGGCGCGATTGCCGACCGCGCCGAATTGCGATCGCATCTCTTCCGTTTGCTGATCATTTCCATCTTTCCGCCGATGCTGCTGGCCGCCGTGATCCTGACCGATAATCTGAGTTATTGGGCGATGATCTGTTACGCAATCCTGCTCTCGACGCTTGGCGGCTTTATTGTTCCTGCGCGCGACAGTCTCTTGTCGCGCGTCGTCATGGCGCGGCAAGGCGGCAACATCCAGCATGCCGTTGCGCTTGCCATGGGTGGTCAGTTTCTGGGGCAGGTCATCGGCTTCATGCTGGGCGGTACGGCGAACAGGATCGGGGTGCCGCTCTTGTTGTTCTCGCAATGTCTGCTGATCGCCTTTTCCGCCTTCACCGTGACGCGTCTGTTGCCGGCGCCGTCCCTGCATGCCTTCGACAAGGCCCGCTCGCCGCTGCGCGATGTGCTCGATGGTCTCAAGGCGATCTGGGCAAGCGACCGCATCCGGCCGGTCCTGATTTTCCAGTTTTTTGGCGGTGTCCTGTTCATGGGCATCTTCATGGTGCTCTTTCCCATTCTCGTGCGCGATGTCTATCACGGTGACTCGCTGCAAATGGGCCTGCTGCTCATGAGCTTCTTTGCCGGTATCGGTCTCTCCTCCCTGATGGTCAGCCGCTTTGGCGCCATTCAGCATCAAGGTCGGGTCATCATGCTGATGTCCATAATCAGCGTCACTGTCATGCTGCTCATTCATATCCAGCCGCCCATCTGGGCCGTTGCCGTCCTCGCCCTGATCTGGGGTCTTGGGTCGGGCGTCGCCATGACGATTTCGCGCTCAATCGTTCAGGTCGATTCATCTGAAGCGATGCGGGGCCGGATGCTGGCAGGATTTCAACTCGGCTCAATGGGCGGCGGCCCCATCGGCGCCGCCCTGACGGGCTATGTCATCCATTGGCTTGGACCTCAGGATGCGTTGCTGATCCCTTGCGCGCTGATGCTGATTTTGTGGCTCTGCGTCTTCTTCTTCACGCCGCTCTGGTCGATGAAGGCCCCCCGGCATGTCGCCGCGCCGGGAGGTCTGGCCCGCTGATCCTACTTGTAGGGACGATCCTGCCACCAGGGGAAGAAGCTCGGCATGTCCTTTGAGACCTTGTTGGGATATTTCGCCGGGCGTTTTTCGAGGAAGGACATGACGCCTTCCCTGGCATCATCCGATGCACCGCGCGAATAGATGGAACGGCTGTCCAGCTTGTGCGCTTCCATCGGATGATCGGCACCCGCCATGCGCCAGAGCAATTGACGCGACAGGGCGACGGAGACAGGGGCCGTGTTGTCGACGATTTCGCGCGCCAACGCGCGGGCGGCAGGCAGCAATTCATCCGCCTTGTAGATCTTTTTCACGAGACCGCCTTCGAGCGCTTCCTGCGCCGGGAAGACGCGGCCGGTAAATGTCCATTCCAGCGCCTGGCTGATGCCGACAATGCGTGGCAGGAACCAGCTTGAGCAGGCTTCCGGCACAATGCCGCGCCGGGCGAAGACGAAGCCAAAGCGGGCCTCTTCCGAGGCGAGGCGAATATCCATGGCGAGCTGCATGGTGGCGCCGATGCCGACAGCCGGGCCGTTCACCGCCGCAATCACCGGTTTGAGGCATTCATAGATACGCAGTGTCACACGGCCACCGCTATCGCGAACGGCCTCATGGCTCCAATCGACCGTCCCGTCCGGGCGCACGGGGCTGCCCTGTTTGTCGGGACGATTGTCGAGCTTATCATAGTCAAATGTCTTGGCGCCGCCTGAAAGATCGGCACCGGCGCAGAAGGCGCGCCCCTCGCCTGTCACGATGATCGCACGCACCTCATCATCCGCATCGGCCTTGTCAAAAGCCTCGATCAGTTCCAGCGCCATCTTGCCGGTAAAGGCATTGAGTTTGTCGGGCCGGTTCAGCGTGATTGTCAGAATGTTGTCAGCCACGTCATATTTGATGGTCGCAAATGCCATGATCTTCTCCCTGAGCCTCCAGCTCTTTTTATTGACGGCTTGGCGTTCCTGCCGCTGCGTCAACATGGCGGCGGTTGACGGCGCGCGCGACATGCTGTGTCTTCAGCGAAGCGGGAACCAGCTTGCCCTGCCAAAGATATAACAACGGGTGCGCTGAAAAGCGAAGCCCGGCACGCGACGCCCGGCAAAAGAATACGGGCACCAAAGGAGACGGCGACATGCATCCATATATTCATGCCCGGAAACATCCGGACAAACCGGCCTATATCATGGCCTCGACGGGCGAGAGCATCAGCTATCGGCAGCTTGATGAGCGCTCCAATCAGACCGCGCATCTCTTGCGTCAATGCGGATTGAAGGTCGGCGATGCCATCGCCATCTTCATGGACAATAATGCCTGCTTTCTGGAAATCTGCTGGGCGGCGCAGCGTTCCGGCCTGTACTTCACGGCCGTCTCCTCGCGCCTGACGGCTGGCGAAATCGCCTATATCGTCAAGGATTGCGGCGCAAAAGTCTTCTTCACCTCCAAGGCCCTGGAAAAGACGGCGGTCGAGCTCATTACCGGCCATCACATCGATCAGGTTCAGCATCGCTTCAGCGTCAATGGCGACATCGCGGGCTACCAGTCCTATGAGGCCGAACGCGACAAGATGCCGGTGACGCCAATTGCCGATGAAGTGGCGGGCACGGACATGCTCTATTCTTCGGGTACGACAGGCCGCCCCAAGGGCATTCGCCATCCGCTGACGGGCGCCGGAATCGATGAGCCGCCGGGGTTGATTGCGCTGACGCAATTCCTTTATGGCCTTGATGAAAACAGCATCTATCTCTCGCCGGCCCCGCTCTATCATGCCGCGCCCTTGCGCTATTGCATGAGTGTGCAGCGCCTGGGCGGCACTGTTGTCGTCATGGAACATTTCGATGCGGAAGAAGCGCTGCGCCTCATCGGGGCCTACAAGATCAGCCATAGCCAGTGGGTGCCGACGATGTTTGTGCGTATGCTGAAGATACCGGAAGCGGAGCGTCAAAAATATGATGTCTCCAGCCTGAAGGTTGCCATTCACGCTGCGGCGCCCTGCCCCATTCCGGTGAAGGAGCAGATGATTGCGTGGTGGGGTCCGGTGATCCACGAATATTACGCCGGCTCCGAGGGCAATGGCTTTTGCGCACTCAATTCGGAAGAATGGCTCTCGCATAAGGGCTCGGTCGGCAAGGCACTTCTGGGCATCATTCATATTTGCGATGATGAAGGCGTCGAATTGCCGGTCAACGAAGCCGGCACCATCTATTTCGAGAGCGATGTGAAGTTTGAATATCACAACGACCCTGGCAAGACACAGGAGTCGCGCCATCCCAAAGGCTGGTCAACGCTTGGCGATATCGGACGCGTGGATGAGGAAGGCTATCTCTATCTCACCGACCGCAAGGCCTTCATGATCATTTCCGGTGGTGTCAATGTCTACCCGCAGGAAGCCGAAAATCTGCTCATCATGCATCCCAGGGTGGCCGATGTGGCCGTCATTGGCGTGCCCAATGAAGATTTCGGCGAGGAAGTGAAGGCGGTGGTGCAGCCCGTCAATTGGGCTGATGCGACACCGGCCTTCGCGCAGGAACTGATGGATTATTGCAAGAGCCAGCTCTCGGCCATCAAATGTCCGCGCAGCATCGACTTTGACCAGGAATTGCCGCGCCACCCCACGGGCAAGCTCTACAAGCGCCTTATCCGGGATCGTTATTGGGGCAATCGCGACTCCAAGATCGTCTGACCTGACGCTTGCTTTGGCTTGCGCCCCCCTCGCTCAGGCTCCATTCTGGGCGCGGGGGCGCAAATCAGATGGAGCGAACAGCATGAAACATCCAGGTCAGAAACGCCGCAGCCAGGCTTGCATGGCCGCGATTGCCTTTGCGGGTCTTGTCGGCCTCATCCCATCCGGCGGTGCCCTGTCGGGTCCGGCGCAGGCAGGCGAGGTCTATTCCACCGGCCATAGCTGCAACAACAAGTCGCCCGGCAAGAAGTTCGACAAGGAATATTTCATCTATTTCGACACCAATTCGAGCCGCCTCGACCCCAAATATCACGGCGATATCCAGCGCATCTTCGAGATCGCCAAGGGACAGAATGTCCAGCAGATCTGCCTGTTTGGCAAGTCCAGCAAGACGGGCGATGCCGCCGCCAATGCCGCCTTGTCGCGCAAACGTTCGGCCAATGTGGCGCAGGCCTTTGAAAATCTCGGCTGGCCCGCCGCGCAGATTGCCATCGAATATGAAGGCGAAGCCTGGGGTTGGCTTGAAGAAACCCTGACATGGGATGCCGAGGAAGACCGCCGCGTGCGCATTCGCCTCTCCATGTGAGGCGTTCCTGTCCATGGGAGAGCGGGAACTGCGCAGGGTTGATCGGGTTTGATCCTTGGCGCAGCCCGCTCCGGCTTGTAGGTTAACCGCAATTTCTGCCTCCCCTCCCGCATGTGGAGCGCAGCGAAGAACGGACCACCAAGCCGAACCCCAAAGGGAGGACGACATGCGCGTTTTCAATTCCATCGCCGAATATGCTGCCGAAAAGGGCAAGGAAATCGGCGTCAGCGACTGGGTCATGATTGATCAGGCTCGCGTCAACCTGTTTGCCGATGCGACAGGCGATCACCAGTGGATCCATGTCGATCCGGCTCGTACACAGCGTGAGTTGGGCACTGGCACGATTGCCCATGGCTATCTGACGCTGTCCATGCTGCCTGAGCTCATGAGCAAGATCAGCGGCATCAAGAGCGTGACACGCGGCATCAATTATGGGTCCAATTCGGTTCGCTTCACCAATATGGTGCCGGTTGGCTCGCGCGTGCGCGCCCGGGTGACCCTGAAGGACGTTCAGCCCAAGGCGGGCGGCCAGCAGATCGTCAGTAATGTGACCATCGAAATCGAGGGCGTCGAACGCCCCGCCATGGTTGCCGAAACACTGGCGATCCTCTACGAGTGATCTCCGGCATCGTCTAGGATGGAAGGCCCCTTGCGAAAGCACGGGGCCTTTCTTCGTTTCAGGCTTCAATTACTCTTTCAGGATCAACATGAAACTCACGCCCCCACTTCAAGCTCCCAAGGCGGACATCCGCTCGATGCCGGACACACATCACGGCATCACGCGGGTCGATCCCTATGCCTGGCTGCGCGACGCGAAGTGGCGCGAGGTCATGCGACAGCCGGAGATTCTTGCGCCTGACATTCGCGCCTATCTCGAAGCTGAAAACAGCTATACGGAAGAAACCCTCAAGCCACTCGATGCGCTGCGCGAAACGCTGTTTGCCGAAATGAAAGCGCGTATCAAGGAAGATGACAGCTCCGTCCCCCTGAAAGACGGCGCCTGTCAATATTACACACGCTATGCGGTCGGTTCGCAGCATCCGATATTCTGTCGTCGTGATGAAGCCGGCGTTGAGCAAGTCCTGATTGACGGCAATGTCGAAGCGCAGGGCGAAGCCTATTTCAAAATAGGTGACGTCGATCATTCGCCTGATCATCGTTACGCGGCGTGGTCAGCCGATCGCAAGGGTTCGGAGTTTTTTACCATCCGCATCCGCGATCTGGCGACGGGCAAGGATCTCGTCGACGACGTGCCGGACACCTCGCCGGGTACCGCATGGGATGCGCAGTCGGCCAGTTTCTTCTACACGGAAGTCGATGAGGAGCATCGCCCCCTGCGCGTCAAACGCCATGTGATCGGCAATTCACAAACCTCGGACACGCTCGTTTACGAAGAAGCTGACGAAGGGTTTTTTGTGGGTGTCGGCAAGACACAAAGTGGCCGCTTCATCGCCATCAGCAGCCACGACCATGAGACGAGCGAAGTCTGGTTCATTCCGGCTGACAAGCCCGAGACGAAGCCTCAGCTCTTCGCCGCGCGTGAAAACGGGGTTGAGTATGATGTGGAAGATGATGCTGCCAATCGCCGCTTTCTGATCCTGACAAATGCCGACGAGGCGGAAGACTTCAAGATCGCCACGACCCCATATGACAAGACCGATCGCGGCTCATGGCGCGATTTTGTGCCGCATCGTTCCGGCACGCTCATTCTCTCGCATGTTGCCTTTGCCCGACATTTTGTCCGCAGTGAACGGCGCGATGGGCTCAACCGCATCATTATTCAGCGATTGGCTGATGGCGCCGAACATGAAATCGCCTTTACCGAGGAAGCCTATGAGCTGCATATGGGCTCTGGCTATGAATATGACACCGGTGCGCTGCGCTTCTCCTATTCGTCGATGACGACGCCTGCGGAAGTTTATGACTATGACATGGAGAGCCGCGAGCGGACCTTGCGCAAACGGCAGGAAATTCCCTCCGGTCACAATCCGGCCGATTATGTGACGCGACGCATTTTCGCGACATCACATGATGGCGAGCTTGTACCGATCTCGCTGCTCTATCGCAAGGATCTGCCGATTGATGGCTCTGCGCCCTGCCTGCTTTATGGCTATGGCTCCTATGGCATCACCATTCCCTCCTCCTTTTCGATCAGCGCCTTGTCGCTCGCGGATCGGGGTTTTGTTTATGCGATTGCGCATATTCGCGGCGGCATGGAAAAGGGCTATCGCTGGTACAGCAATGGCAAGCGCAACAGGAAGATCAACACGTTCAAGGATTTCATAGCGGCGGGCGAGCATCTGATCGCGCAGGGCCTCACCGCACGCGGCGCCATCATCGCGCAGGGCGGCAGCGCTGGCGGCATGCTCATGGGGGCTGTCGCCAATATGGCGCCCGATCTCTTCAACGGGATCATTGCCGAAGTGCCATTTGTCGATGTGCTGACAACCATGCTTGACGCAAGCTTGCCGCTGACGCCGCCGGAATGGAATGAATGGGGCAATCCCATCGAGAGCGAGGCGGCCTATCGCTACATGGCGTCCTATAGTCCCTACGATAATGTGCGGGCCCAGGCCTATCCGCATATCTTCGCGCTGGGCGGGCTCACCGATCCGCGCGTCACCTATTGGGAGCCTGCCAAATGGGTGGCGAAGCTGCGCAGCCTGCGCATCGATGACCGGTTGACGCTTCTCAAGATAAACATGGATGCCGGCCATGGCGGCGCGTCCGGACGATTTGAACGGCTGAAGGAGACAGCCCTCGTCTTCTCTTTCGCGCTCGCCATAGCCGACAAGGCCTGATGTTCGCCGCGCCCTCCTCCCCAGGATGACGCGGCTCAACCCTCAGACTTAGAGGAGCGAGCAGCTCGCCGTCTGGCGCAACTGGTCGAGTGCCGGAAAACTTGCGTCATTTTCGATGACACGTCGCACCAGAACCAGCGCCTTGCTGGTTGGCGATTCAACCAGCGTGGCGACCGGCGGCAGGTTGGCCGGCATGGGCTGACCCTTGCCAACCACGACAAGATCAAGCGGCGCGCCATTGGTTTCCCTGTCGTTGCGAACAAAGAAGTTATCCGTCGCGGCGCTATAAAGCGCGACCGAGGTATAAGGCGCACTCAGCGGCACGACGACATGTACGGCGCCTTTGGAAAGATCAAGTGCACACATGGAATAGGCCAGATCAGGGCTGGGACGCACGACAACACGCGCCTTGTCGTCAGGGCGCGGCTGGTTCAGCATGACATTCGCGGCCGCGCCGCCCGCCACGACAGTCATCACCCTCGACATGATGAGCCGTGGAAGGGACCAGACCGTGCCGACATGCACGAGCGCGCTCAGAACCACAACCGAAACAATCCAGATGGCGATACGTTTCATTTGCAGCTCTCCTTGGTGATGGTGGGCAGGACGGCGGCTGAAGGATCGGCATAGATGGAGGCTTCGGGATTGTAGAAGCGCGCTGTCAGGTCAAAGGCTTCACCGGCCTTCACAGGCAACCAGTTTCCATCCTGCTTTTCGGCTGAGACATTGATGGTGAAGCCCCCATCCGCATCATGCGCCACGGTCGTTTGTGCGAATGAAAAAACATGGGCCTCATTCGGGATGAGGAAACTGTCCGACGCATAGGCGGTGATGCTCCACCAACGCGCGGCAAGATCATGGCCTTGCACGCGATAGGTGCAACTCCCGGACAGTTTCTCGCCATTGGAGTCTGTGTTGGCGATAAAGTACATCGTCTCTTTTTTGTCGAGCGCGAGAAGCCCGAACAGTGCGACGCGGGCGCGCGTGTACATGTCGGCCTCGGGGCTGCCAAAGCGCGTGCTTGTGGCCCAGGGTCCGGAATGGATTCCGCCTCTGGCCTGCGCATCCTGCAAGGCCAGATAGGCGCTGCCCGTTCCCAACAACAGCGCCATGACAAGCGCCGACCCCCAATAGAATATGGCTTTCATTCTTTTCCCGTTTCCAAAATCAATAAGGTCTGTCGCCAAGCCCGGCGCCGATATTCGGTGTCAGCGGTGAGGTCGTAAAAGAGCGATGCGTGGAAACCGCTTCCCTCAATTCTGCTGCCTGGCTCATGTCTTCCTCCCTGATCTGCGCCGCTTGACGCGGCGCATGGCTCTCCCAAACCCGTTGCGGACTCTAAACGCGCCGCCCGGGGGTGGGGATATCTAAATTTGCCAATTCCGTATGGCGGAACTAGAGTGTCGCGTGGAGGATAAAATGGCTCATTCCGGCGATTTTGACACGGCGGAGGTGCAGCCGGTGGCGCGCGCCCTGCGTCTGCTTGAAGCCCTGAATGAGCGGCAACCGCTCAGCCTCGCAGCGCTTCATCAAGCCACGTCGCTGCCCAAACCGACCCTCGTTCGTCTGCTCGACACGCTGATTGCCTGCGGTTATGTCACGCGACTTCCCCAACGCGGCGGCTATGCCCTGAATGAGCGCGTGTTGCGACTCTCCAATGGATTTCGTCATGGTGAGCGCGTGGTGGAAGCCGCGCGCCCCTTTCTCTCGGCATTGACCGCGCGGTATCGCTGGCCTGTGGCGCTCGCCACGCTTGATCACAATGCCATGCGGGTACGCATTTCGACGGGTCATGAGAGCCCCTTCTACACAGACCCCGCTTATCTCAACAAACGCCTGCCGATGATGGTCGCCGCCATGGGACGCGCCTATCTGGCTTTCTGCCCGGCGGCGGAGCGCGAGGCCATTCTCGCCATGCTGCACGCTTCCAGGGCGACAGCGAATGCGCCAGCGCGGGATGATCGCTACGTGCGGAGCATCATGCAGACCGTGCGGCGATCAGGTTATGCCACGACCGCACCGATGCCGGGCGATCCGGCCATGGGCATGGCGGTGCCGATCATGCAGGGGGAGAAGGTGCTTGCCAGCATCACCATGCGCTATATCGGCGCCGCCATGAGTGAGGCGGAGGCGGTTCGGCGTTATCTCAAGCCGATGCAAGATACCGCACGCGCCATTGTCGCCTCGCTTGAGGAGACCGCTATAGACGCGTGAGGATCAGGGCGATCTTGTCGGCATTGACCGGTTTCAATCGGACAAGCTGATTGGCCTCATCGCGTTCTGCCAGAGCACCCTCAACCTCGATTTCAAATCCGTCGGGATATTGCAGGCGCGGCACGAAAACTTCCGCCGCCCCATCGCCCGTGACATCATAAACAAAACGGAAGGCGCCCGTCTCGCGTTTGAACTTCATTTTCAGGGGGCGGCCAGCAATCTTGCGGGCATAGGGGCGCACAAAGCCTTCGAGTGCGCGTCCGCCGCTATTGATGTCAGAGGGGTTGTCGCGCTGATCGACACTGTAGATCGACACTGTAGATCGACAGGTCTTCCTGATTCCAGCCATCGCCAATGGCTTCATCATTCCGGTTCGACGCGGTGTAATTCCACCGGGTTGAGGCGATCAGCAATTCTCAGTCGTGACAACGGCATTTCCCCCCCCTCTGGTTCTTCCGTCAGAAAGCACAGGTCGAGGCGAGGGGGAAGCGCGGAAGCTAGACTTCTCCCTCGATCACTCGCTTCTCAGCAGAGCTTCCGATGGCGTGTAAAGCAGTATCGAGCCTTCATCGCTGTATACTCTGATCCGCGAAGTCATCAAGCCCATGCTCTCCACAGAATAGGATCGCCCCTTAATAGACTGACAATAGCCGGAATCCAGAAGGACGCTCATCTGCCTGAAGTCTTCATGCGACGCGGCCGTGAGCATTTCATCCAGAGCGTCTTCGCTTAGACAGCCCGCAAATGCGCGGGTAATTGTTCCGCTGTGGGCTATGTGTTTTTTGGGCGTCGATGCGCTTTCCCCGGAAAACAGATAGATGAAGATCAGGGGTACGGCAATCAAAGCCGCTATTTGTCCCGCCTTTTTGGCGGCATCCGAATGATCATTGTCCATCGCAGGCCCTGTCATTTTTATCCTCGCTTGCCATGCGCCCCACCCTGAGGGCGCAAGCCTCTCTCATTTTTTCCCCAGACGTCAATACCGGAGATCGGCATGTCATTTGAAACCGGCATTGGCGTCTTTGTGGATTTCGGGCCCGGCGCGCGTTGGCGCCCAGCAGGTCCGCGCGGCGTTTTCGAGCATCTCGGCCAGCGCAAAGACGATGCAGACGAATATCGATCGTTCCTTCGCCTCCATGCGCGCAACGATTTCCGGCATCAATGGCGCTCTTTTTGGCATCTCATCCGCCATAGCGGGCATGGCGGCGATCAAAACCATCGCCGATTTCGAAAGCACCATGTCGAGCGTGAAGGCAATTACGCAGGCCACAAGCGCCGACATGGCGAAACTCGTATCCGTGGCGCGCAACCTGGGGGCAACAACGTCCTTCTCGGCCAAACAGGCCGCAGAGGGCATGAAGTTTCTCGGCCAGGCGGGGTATTCAACAGCGCAGATCATCGCGTCCGTCCCAACGGCGCTAAAACTCGCTCAGGCGGGCGCGCTGGATCTTGGCGAGGCGGCCGAGATTCTCACCATCATACTCGCCGGTTTCGGATTGCAGGCCAAAGATGCTGCCCATGCAGGCGACATCCTGGCCAAGGCGGCCAACGTCTCCTTTCCGAAAAGGATAGTCCTGTCGTGCGCCGGTTCATGGGCTGACCGATTGCATCCGTGCCGCGCCCGAGTCACCATCAGCCACTCGTCCCTGCATCGAAATGTGTGCCATGTCCCTGCCTGCCCTGCCCGCCCAGCCCCGCGATGTCATCTGGCCCGTCTTGAATTGGCCCATGGGAACCTTGCCCGCACAGATGGACAAGGCCCGGTTTGAGGATCTGCTCGAGATCGGGTTTGCGGCGAGCCCAGAAGATCCCCTGGGCGAAACCCATGCGCTGGTCATCATCCAGCATGGCAGGCTCGTACATGAGAGCTATCGGGAAGGCTTTGGGGCGGGTGTCACCTGTCCGTCATGGTCGAAGGCCAAGAGCATCACCCAGGCGCTTATCGGCATTCTGGTTGGCGACGGCCTGATTGATGTGATGGATCGTGCCGATTGCCCGGAATGGCGCGATCCCGCCGACCCACGTCAGGCGATCACGCTGGATCAACTCCTGCGGATGTCGAGCGGCCTGCAATTCCGCGAGAATTATGATCCTCACCATCCTTCCGATGTGATCGAGATGCTGTGGGGAAAAGGCAAGCAGGATGTTGCGCATTTTGCCGCGTCCTTCCCGCTTGCTCATGAGCCGGACAGCTTTTTCAATTATTCCAGTGGCACATCCAATATCGTCAGCCGATGCGCGGCGCGCGCGCTTCAAAAATCCGGCGCCGCCTTTGAAGCCTTCATGCATGAACGCCTGTTTGGTCCGCTCGGCATGACCTCCGTCAAACCCAGGTTTGACGAGGCTGGAACCTTCATCGGCTCCTCCTTCTGCTTTGCAACACCACGCGACTTTGCCAAATTCGGCCTGCTCTATCTGCGCGACGGGATATGGGACGGCAAGCGGCTTCTGCCTGAAGGCTGGGTGGATTATGCCCGAACACCGACCTGGCAGCAGGCCGATTGCGCCGACGATCCTTACGGCGCGCATTGGTGGCTCGGCATCGCCGGGCCCGGCTCTTTTTCGGCCAATGGCTATGAAGGGCAATATACGGTCGTCATTCCGGATCTCGATGCCGTCATCGTGCGGCATGGCAAGACACCGGGCGACAAGGCACCGATCAAGGGCTGGGTAAGCGCCATCGCTGATTGCATGCGGTCATAAAAGGCATAACATCAACAAGAACAAGCAGGAGTAACCTGATGAATATGAAACCCGACATCGTGAAGCCTGAGGAACTCGGCTTCAGTTCATCGCGCTTGGCGGCCATATCGCCCTATTTCCAATCCTATGTGGACAATGGAAAATTGGCGGGCTTCTCGACACTCGTCTCGCGCCATGGCGAGATCGCGCATTTTGAATGCGTCGGTCAGCGTGATCGGGAGCGCGGCCTGCCGTTGCAGGAAGACACGATCTTCCGCATCTATTCGATGACCAAGCCCATCACCAGCCTCGCGCTGATGATGCTTTATGAGGAAGGCCACTTCCAGCTCAACCATCCGGTCTCGCGTTACATCCCCGAGTTCAAGAGACTGCGTGTCTGGCATGGCGGCACCAAGGAAGCCTTCGAGACAGTTGAATGCGCGCGTGAGATGACCATTCGCGATCTCCTGACGCACACCTCCGGCCTCACTTACGGCTTCATGTATGCCCATCCCATTGATGCCATGTATCGCGATGCCGGCATTGGCGGTGCGGCGACTGTCGGCATGACGCTCAAGGACATGGTGACGAAGCTGGCTGACATCCCGCTGCTGTTTTCGCCGGGCGAGCATTGGAACTATTCTGTCTCGACGGATGTTTGTGGCTATCTCGTGGAAGTTCTCTCCGGCCTGCCGCTTGATGAGTTCTTCCAGTCACGCATTTTCGGCCCGCTCGGCATGGTCGATACGGCTTTCTTCGTGCCAAAGGAAAAGCTCGGGCGTTTTGCGACAAATTATTTCAAAGACCCCAAAAGCGGCAAGCAGGGCGTCATGGATGTCGGCGACGAAACCAGCACCTATGCCCGGCAGCCGGAGTTTCTTTCCGGCGGCGGCGGTCTCGTTTCCACCATGATCGACTATTGGCGCTTCTGCCAGATGCTGCTGAATGGCGGTGAGTTCAATGGTGCGCGGCTGGTCTCGCGCAAGACAATCGAGTTCATGATCATGAACCATCTGCCCGGTGGCCAGAACATGAAGCAGATGACGACATCCGCCTTCAGCGAACTGGCCGCTGATGGGGCTGGCTTTGGCCTTGGCTTTGCCGTGACGCTCGATCCGGCGGAAGCCATGGCGACCGGTTCGGCGGGCAATTTCTCCTGGGGTGGCGCGGCCTCGACCTATTTCTGGATCGACCCGGAAGAGAACCTCATCTCGATCCTGTTGACGCAGCTCTATCCCTCTTCCACCTATCCGCTGCGTCCGCAATTGCAGCAGCTTGTCTATGGCGCGCTGGTCGATTGATCCTTTAATGCCTCTCTGGATTGCCCTCACCCTTGCAGCCGCTTTTCTGCAGAACACAAGATCCACCCTGCAAAAGCGGCTGACTGGTGAAATGACGGCACTCGGCGCCACCTATGTGCGCTTTGCTTATGGCTTGCCTGTTGCAGCCGTTTATTTCGCCGGCCTTGTGATCCTGAAAGACGGGGCGATCCCGACGCCGCATGGGCTTTTCTGGCTCTATAGTACGGTCGGTGGCATCGCGCAAATCATTGGCACGGTGCTGCTTGTCGCGCTTTTTGCCTATCGCAATTTCGCCGTCGGCACGACCTATTCAAAGACCGAGACCGTGCAGACCGCGCTTTTTGGTGCAATCGTGCTGGGCGATCATCTGACCCTTGGCGCGATTGCCGCCATACTCGTCAGCTTTGCGGGCGTTGTGGCCATCTCGATGGCGAAGTCGCATCTGACCCTTGCCAATTTTGTCCGCTCCTTCAGCGAGAGACCGACACTGATGGGTCTTGGCTCTGGCGCAGCTTTTGGCGTTGCGGCTGTTGCCTATCGTGCCGCCTCGCTCTCGCTTGATGATCGCGACTACATGATGTCGGCAGGCTTCACGCTGGTCGCCGTGCTCGCCATTCAAACACTGCTCATGACGATCTGGCTTGCCTGGCGATCACCGGATGATTTGCGCGCCTCTCTTCGCACCTGGCAAGCCAGTTCCATGGTGGGGCTTGTCGGCTCGCTCGCCTCGATGGGCTGGTTCACCGCCATGACCATTCAGAATGCCGCCTATGTGCGGGCGCTCGGACAGATTGAGCTCGTCTTCACGTTCCTCTCCTCGCATTTCATATTTGGCGAGAAGACAAATCGTCTTGAACTGATCGGCATCGGACTCGTGATTGGCGGCATCGTGATGCTGCTTTTCCTGCGATGAAATGGTGCAACACCGGACGCTGGCTTTATGATGGTCGCAGGCTTTTTCACTCGGCGGCGCGAGCGGTCGCGATGCCCGCCATGCGATTGAGGCGCGTGGCGATGATGGCTTCCGCTTCCGAGACGATGCGCTTGACGAGATCGGCGCAGGTCGGAATGTCGTGGATCAGGCCCTGCACCATGCCAGCCGACCAGATGCCATGCTCTGGATCACCGGCCTCGTATACGACCTTGCCGCGCGCGCCAGCCACGAGATGACGCACATCATCAATCGTCGCGTTGCCGCGCTTTTCGATTTCAACGACTTCGCGGCTTACGGCATTCTTGGCAACACGTGCCGTATTATGCAGCGTGCGGAAAATAAGGTCGGTGGCGCGCTCATCATTCGCCACGATCTGTTCCTTCACCTTCTGGTGGATCGGGCTTTCAACAGTGCACATGAAACGCGTGCCCATGTTGATGCCTTCAGCGCCCAGCGCCAGCGCCGCCACGAGACCGCGCGCATCGCCAAAGCCACCAGACGCGATCATCGGGATTTTGACCTTGTCGGCGGCGGCCGGGATGAGGATGAGACCGGGAATGTCGTCTTCGCCGGGATGGCCGGCACATTCAAAACCATCAATCGAGATGGCATCGACGCCCATGCGCTCAGCCGAAAGGGCGTGGCGAACAGCGGTGCATTTATGAATGACCTTGATGCCATGCTTCTTGAAATCGTCGACATGTTCCTGTGGCTTGTAGCCTGCCGTCTCGACAATCCTGACGCCTGCCTCGATGATCGCCTGGCGATATTCGGCATAGGGTGGCGGGGTCAGTGCCGGGAGAATGGTGAGGTTGACGCCAAAAGGCTTGTCCGTCATTTCGCGGCAGCGGGCGATTTCCCTGGTCAGGTCTTCGGGCGTTGGCTGGGTCAGCGCTGTGATGAAACCGAGCGCACCGGCATTGGCGACGGCGGAGACCAGCGAAGCGCGTCCCACCCATTGCATGCCACCTTGCACAATCGGATGCTCGACCCCGAACATTTCCGTGAATCTTGTCTTCAGCATGAGGCCGCTCCCTTTCACCCAAGGCGCCGCTTGGCGCGGCTTATGTTTGATGCACGCATATTAACAGAGCCATGGGAGACTGCCTATATTGTCCTAAGGGAAACCTACCCTGATATTCTAACAAGCCCTTGAAATTGCTCGCAAACCGGTTCAACCTCCCACTCGAATGATCCATAACGGGATGTGCATTGATGAACAATGATGCCGGTTGGGACGCCTATCGCATCTTTCTCGCTGTCGCGGAAACGCAAAGTCTTTCAGGCGCAGGGCGGCGGTTGAAACTGAGTCATGCGACGGTGGGCCGACACATTGCCGCGCTGGAGCGCAGCCTTGGCACAAAACTGTTCGTGCGCGAGCCCACGGGCTATGCGCTGACGGCGGCGGGCGAACGCCTGAAAAATGAAGTCGAACCGATGGCCGTTGCCGCAGAACGGGCACTGCATGCGGCTGGCGGCGCGGAAGGCGGGGCGCGCGGGCTGGTGCGCATAGCCGTGCCCCATAGTGTCAGCGCCTATTGGCTGGTGCCAAATCTTGCCGTGTTTCATGTGCGCCATCCCGATATCGAAATCGAAATTATTTCGCTCAATTCCAGCGTGTCGGTGCGTCGTCGCGAAGCCGATGTCTTGTTGCGTCCCTATGGGCCGGGTCAGGAAAATATCGTCGGGCGCAAGATCGCGCGTCTCGGTGTCGGCTTTTATGCCTCTCGGGATTATGTCGAGCGCTTCGGCATTCCACTGCGGCGTGAAGAATGGAAAGAACATTCCGTCATCAGCATGGGGGGTGTGATGACGGAGAGCGAACACGCGGTGTGGATGCGGCATGTGACGCAGGGGGCACGCGAGGTTTTGCGTTGCTCGACGGAACCGGACATCATCCAGGCCGTGCGCGCAGGGCTTGGCATTTCCTCACTCGTCTGTCTCGTCGCCGAGGCGCATGATGATCTCGTGCGTATCGCACCGCAAAAACTCGCCAATGGCACCGACCTTTGGCTGTTGGCCCATCCCGACCTGCGCGACACGGCGCCTGTTCGCGCCGTGATCGACTTTATCAGCGAGAAAGCGAAGTCTGATCGCATCAGGCTTGCCGGGCGATAAGGCGCAGATGTTCATTAGCGCGCTTGCGGCTTCTCACACACGGACAAGCCAGGGCGGGTTTTCCGCGCCATATTTCATCGCGTCACTCATTCGCGCGAGGAAAGACCATGGGTCTGCCAAAAGTATTGCAAAACAGTCTGGAATTGCCGGTTGTCGGCTCCCCGCTCTTCATTGTGTCGGGGCCGGAACTGGTCATCGCCCAATGCAAGGCGGGTATTGTCGGATCATTTCCCGCGCTCAATGCGCGACCCGCCCATGTGCTGGAAGAATGGATTGTCCGTATCAAGACGGAATTGGCCGCATATCAGGCCGCCAATCCCGACAAGAAGGTTGCGCCCTTCGCGGTCAACCAGATTTGTCACGCTTCCAATGACCGTCTGGCGCATGACACGGAAGTATGTACGCGCCTTGAGGTGCCGATCATCATTACGAGCCTGCGTCCGCCTGCTGAAGTGGTGGAAGCGGCGCATAGCTATGGTGGCGTCGTGTTTCACGATGTCATCAATGTCAAGCATGCCAGGAAAGCGGCCGAACAGGGCGTTGATGGTCTTATTCTGGTTTGCGCCGGGGCGGGCGGCCATGCCGGGACGCTCTCGCCTTTCGCGCTGGTGCATGAGGTCAAGAGCTGGTTCAAGGGCACGATCCTGCTTTCCGGCTCCATCGCTGATGGAGCGAGCATTGCCGGTGCTCTCGCCATGGGTGCTGATCTGGCCTATATGGGCACGCGCTTCATCGCGACCGAAGAAGCCAATGCCGATCAGGGCTACAAGCAGGCGCTGATTGATTATGCGGCGGACGATATCGTCTATTCCAATCTCTTCACCGGTGTGCATGGCAATTATCTTGCGCCCTCCATTGCGGCGGCGGGACTTGATCCGGCCAATCTGCCGGAAGCCGACAAGTCAAAAATGAATTTCGGCTCGGGCGGCAACACGAAGCAGAAGGCCTGGAAAGATATCTGGGGCGCGGGTCAGGGCCTTGGCTCGATCCATGACTCGCCGAAAGTGGCTGATCTTGTGGCCCGTCTGAAGCAGGAATATCTCGATGCGGCGCGCAGCTTCATTGATCGTCTGCCTGCCGACGCGCGAAACACCGCGTGTGAGCACGACGCCACAGGCGCTTAAGGCGGCGTTTTTCTGACGAAGCAGCGGGCGCGACCATCAAGAAGGTGGTAGTGGGTCAGTTTGAAAAATGACGACAACGGCTATGGGTACGCCTCTAAAAGGCGAGCACCCCTGTTTTTGAGCCAGTCAGGAGTACATAATCTCCCTGGCTGCGGGCCTTTCCGCTTACGTCAAGGATGCGTGAAACTGCCAAGTGACCCATTCGCCTCCGGGGAATGCTGGTGCTATATGTCTCTCAAAGAACGAGATGAGAGAGGACTTCCCCATGACACAAGCTGCCGCAGTGACCGGTGCCGCGCCGACTGATGCCGCCAGGGCCAATCCGCCGCTGGCGCCCTTTAACTGGCAGGACCCGCTGCTGCTGGACAGCCAGCTCAGCGAAGATGAGCGCATGGTGCGCGACAGCGTGCGCGCCTTTTCGCAATCGCGCCTGATGAGCCGGGTGAAAGAAGCCAATCGCAAGGAAATCTTCCATCGCGAAATCATGAATGAGATGGGCGAACAGGGCATGCTCGGCTCGACCCTGCCGGAAAAATATGGTTGTGCGGGTCTGAGCTATGTCTGCTACGGGCTTGCCGCCCGGGAAGTGGAACGCGTTGACTCAGGCTATCGCTCAGCCATGAGCGTACAGTCCTCTCTCGTCATGCATCCGATCCATGCCTATGGCTCGGAAGCGCAGCGCGAAAAATATCTGCCCAAACTCGCCACGGGCGAATGGGTAGGTTGCTTTGGCCTGACCGAGCCTGACCATGGTTCCGATCCGGGCTCGATGGTGACGCGCGCCAGGAAAGTCGATGGCGGCTTCATTCTCAATGGCGCGAAAATGTGGATCACCAATTCACCCATTGCCGACCTTGCCGTGGTCTGGGCAAAAACGGAAGATGACGTGATCCGCGGCTTTGTCGTGGAGCGCGGCTTCAAGGGATTTTCGACGCCGAAGATTGAAGGCAAGTTCAGCCTGCGCGCTTCCGTGACCGGCGAAATCGTTTTGCAGGATGTCTTTGTGCCGGATGAAAATCTGCTGCCCCATGTGCGCGGTCTTGCCGGTCCATTCGGATGTCTCAATCGCGCGCGCTATGGCATTGCCTGGGGCGCGATGGGGGCGGCCGAGTTTTGCTGGAATGCGGCGCGTGACTACACGATGGAGCGCAAACAGTTTGGTCGCCCTCTCGCTGCCAATCAGCTTGTGCAGAAAAAGCTCGCCGACATGATGACGGAAATTACGCTTGGGCTTCAGGGCTGCCTGCAACTCGGGCGCATGTTTGATGCGGGGACGGCGGCACCTGCGGCGATCTCGCTGATGAAGCGCAATAATTGCGGCAAGGCGCTCGAAATTGCACGTGTTGCCCGCGACATGCATGGTGGCAATGGCGTATCAGACGACTATCACGTCATTCGTCATGTCATGAATCTGGAAGCGGTGAACACCTATGAGGGCACGCATGATGTGCATGCGCTCATTCTCGGGCGCGAGATGACGGGCATTCAGGCGTTTTCCTGACTTGTCCTAGAGCCTGGGAAGTTCAAGCACGCCATACCAGGCATAGCCGCGATAAAGCGGTGTGAATGTAAGGGTCGCCCCGGCATTTTTTGCCGCTGCGGCCAGCACGTCCTGCATGTCGGCGCGAGGCGAGACATGAAAGAGTTCCAGCCACTTGAAGAGACCCGACCTGAACCAGCCGGGCAGACGTTCCTGCTGGCCGAAATCAACCACATGCAAGCTGCCGCCGGGCGCGACATGGCGCAGGGCATCGGCTATGGCGTCTTTCCAGACCGGGATCATCGAGATCGTGTAGGACATGAACACACGATCAAACTTTTCAATACCGAAGGCGGCTTTGGGATCAAAGCAGGTCGCGTCACCCTGCGCGAAGAGGATGGACTTGCCATGGCTTGAACGCGCGGCATTGGCGCGGGCGGTTTCAAGCATCTCGTTGGAGATGTCCATGCCGTAGTAACGCGCCTTGCCGTTGAGATAGGCCGCCGTGATGAGGTTGCGGCCTGTGCCGCAACCAACTTCCAGAACCGTGCCGTCAACAGGCGGCGCAAGTTCGGCAATCAGGCGGTCCCGGCCGAGCAGATAATAACGCCGCGTCAGATCATAGATATGACGCTGGTTCTTATAGACCTGATCCATAAGGGCGCCATGCGGAGCCCCCTCGATCTTGCTCGATGCCACTGAACTCAACCTTTGAACACGTAGAGGTGGAAACCGCCATAGATGGAGGAGCGGTCGGCTTTGGTGAAGGCAAGCGATTCAGCTTCGCGATAATCCCAGCGCGCCAAGGTTTCGTCTTTCACGCGGCCGGGAAGCAGGCTCGGCTCGGCGGCGGTGCGGAAGATGACGCGGGCGCCGGGTTTGGCTGTACGCGTGATCTGATCCCAGAGGTCATTGAGCTGCGCATCCGTCATCCAGTCCTGCGCATCAAGCAGAACATAACGGTCAGCGCTGGCTTGGGGCTCGGCCCGCAGGAACTCCGTGAAGTTCTTGTTCAGGACCTGCACGCGTTCGGCGTTGGCCTGAAGTGCAGCAAAATTTTCGCGCTTGAGATAAGGCGGCAAGGCCCCCTCGCCGCCTGCCACATAGTGACGTGCGAAGGCTTGCGCGGCGAAATAGTTTTCGCGGATCGGAAAATTGCAGATCAATGTTTCAAGGCGTTCGCGCAGCACGAAGCGCATTTCACGCCCGCCCGCCAGTGCCTCATATTGCGAGGGCGGAATGCCCAAGCCGTAAAGCGAGGCGGGCTTGGAAGTGACCCAGCTCACGAGGCGCTTGTCGAACAGTGGCGCAATACGGCGCTCGTAAAAGCTGCGCTGTTCTTCCATGGTCCTGGCGGCCATCAGTTCGTCAAAGGTCACGCCATAAAGCCGCGCAAAGAGATGCGACAGGCCGATATACATGCCCAGAAGGCCGTGGTGATAGAAGTTGCGCGTGAACAACGAGATGCGCTTGCGGCCTGAGAGCGAGCGGCGTTCCCAATAGTCAAAGGTGTCATCGTCCAGATGATCGCTGATGAAGAGGCGATAGGAAGCAAGGTTCTGACGGTCCGCGGCATTGCCAAAGAACCTGTAGAAATGCTCGTAGCTCGGCAGATGCGCGGCGGCGGCGAGCTTGAGTTTATTCAGTGCGATATGCGCCGGATTGAGGTCCACCGCCGTGATCCTGGCCGGGCTGGAGGCCAGATAGGACATGACATTGCAGCCGCCCGAGGCAATCGCCACGATATGGCAACCAGGCGTCAGCGCCATGGCCTGCAAATCGACTTCGGGATCTTCCCAGATTTGCGGATAAACCAGACCTGTAAACAGAAGTGTGAAGAGACGCTCTGTCAGGCCCTCTTTCGAGACCGCCTTGTGGCGATGCACGGCATGCTTCAGGCGCTGGCTGGCATTCTGATATTCAGCAATCGTTGCCGGTTCCGTCACGGGTGTGGTCTCTCTCTCACAAATGATCACTCGGCGGGTTCTTCACCGGCGTCCATTTGGCCATGAAAACCGCTTAATTCCAAATGCAGCTATACGCTTCACGTGAACTCTTGATGACACGCACATGACGCCCGCATGGCCTGCGAAGGTATCTCCGCATAGCGCCGTTACAAATGACAGAAATCAGCCAGTTTTATGACGCGTGGTGGCCAGCGAATCGTTGGCTGATCCGGTCGGGGCTGATCCGGTCGGGGCTGATCCGGTCGGGGCTGATCCGGTCGGGGTTGAGCCGCGTCAACGAGGGCAAATCCCAACGGGAGAATCACGCATGCATGCGCTCGGCTTATCGCGGTCGTTTTTCATGCGCATTTGCGGTAAATTGCGAGTCAAATCCAGGGCCAATCTGGCGATCAATTGCGCGGCGCAAGCGAAAGACAAAACCAATGACAGACTCAACGGCCTATGTGCCCCCGAAGGTTTGGAAATGGGAGCAAGGGAGTGGCGGTCGTTTCGCCAATATCAATCGCCCCATCGCCGGTGCGACCCATGAGAAGGTGTTGCCCGTCGGCAAGCATCCCTTCCAGCTTTACTCGCTGGCTACGCCCAATGGCGTCAAGGTGAGCGTGATGCTGGAAGAATTGCTGGAGCTTGGCAAAACCGGCGCGGAATATGATGCCTGGCTCATCAATATCAGCAATGGCGACCAGTTCAGCAGCGGCTTTGTCGAGGTCAATCCGAACTCCAAGATCCCTGCCCTCTTCGATCACTCGGTCACACCGCCGATCCGGATTTTTGAATCCGGGTCGATCCTGTTCTATCTCGCTGAAAAGTTCGATGCCTTCCTGCCGAAAGATCCGGTGAAGCGCACCGAATGCATGTCATGGCTGTTCTGGCAGATGGCCAGTGCGCCCTATCTCGGCGGCGGTTTCGGACATTTTTATGCCTATGCTCCCTTCAAGATCGAATATGCGATTGATCGCTTCACCATGGAAGTGAAGCGCCAGCTTGACCTTCTCGACAAGCATCTCGCCACCAACAAGTATATGTGCGGCGATGAATACACGATTGCCGACATGGCGATCTGGCCCTGGTATGGCTCGCTTGTGATGGGTGTGCTTTATGAGGCGGGCGAGTTTCTGGACGTTCAGTCCTATAAAAACGTGCAGCGCTGGACAAAAGAGATTGCCCAGCGCCCGGCTGTGAAGCGTGGCCGCATGGTCAATCGCGTCTGGGGTGAACCGGCAGATCAGCTTCCCGAACGTCACGACGCAAGCGACTTCACAACCAAGACGATGGACAAGGTCAAATCGGCGGAATAGTGCTTGCGCGTTGCTCCAGGGATGTCCTTTACACCCGCTCGGCGGGGGCCTTCGCCCCTTCGGATGGCGATGAGACCAAAATCTTCCCTTGTTTAAAGCCTCAATTCTGTCTCATAGGCGCTGACGGCGAACAGTCTGATGTCTGGCTGTGCAGGTAGCTTGGATTGGGCCTGACTCCAATCCCCAATGGGTGAAACTTCAGTGGCATGTCACCAAGCATAAGCTTTGTAGGATTTAAGTGGTTTAGTGACATAAAACCTGAACGAAAGCTGAACGCTGTACGAAATTTTACAAGGTTGGAAAGACAATGAGCGCTGCGAAAACAGGCGAACGAGAACGCTTCAATCTTGGCGCGTTCTCCCTTGAAAGCGGAGATATGCTGGAAGGCGCCTTCCTGACATACCGCACTCTGGGGCAGCTATCGCCCGAACGAGACAATTGCGTGCTGCTTCCAAGTTATTATTCTGGCGACGACCATTCCTACGATTCGATTATCGGGATGGGCAGGGCGCTCGATCCAGAGCGTTATTTCATTGTGCTCACAAATATGTTTGGTAATGGCGTTTCGGCTTCCCCCAGCACACTCACCAATTCATGCAGAGGGCGCTTCTTTCCAAGGGTTTCGATCGGCGACAATGTTGTTGCTCAATTTCGCTTGCTCACAGAGAAACTGGGTGTTTCAAAGTTAAGGCTTGCTACCGGCTGGTCGATGGGCGCGATGCAGTGCCTGCATTTTGCCGCGCGATTCCCCGACATGGTGGCGTCTGTGCTCGCCGTTTGTGGCACGGCGAAATGCTGGCCTTTGAACGAAGTTTTTCTCGAGGGCGTCGCGGCATCCCTGCGTGCCGATGCTGCTTTTGCCGATGGCAGGTATCTCAAACCACCCGAAAAAGGACTTCGCGCTTTTGGACGCGTCTATGCGGGCTGGGCCTATTCGCCTGCCTTTTTCCGAGAGCAACTCTATAAGGATCTCGGTAGCGACACATTGGAAGATTTCCTCGTTGCATGGGAAAAAGATCACCTGACCCATGACGCCAATGATCTGCTGGCGATGCTCTACGCCTGGCGCCACGCCAATCCCGCAGTCGTGGGCGACGATTGGGGCGCAGCGCTTTCTGCCATCAAGGCGCGCACCACGCTCATGCCTTGCAACACGGATGCCTATTTCACGGTCGAGGAGACGCGCATCGAGTCTTCCTTCATCGCCGACGTAAAGGTGAGCCCCCTCGTCTCGCCCTATGGCCATTGCGCCGGCGCGCCGGGTCGTTTCACGCGTGAAAGTCACGAGATCGAGGCGGCAGCCTTTGAATTATTGAAATCCTGACGCGCCCTTGAGTGTACCACCGGGCACCGCAGGTAAAGCTGGTCACAAGATGAACGTTTGAGCAATCCGCCGCAATTTTTATATGCACCGCACAACAAAAGGGCGGGTGGTAAGCTGGTGTTTCATGAAATTGTGGCAGATTTCTGCGCTTTTTCTCAGTGGCACATGTCTTGCTTTCAAAAGTATTACGATTTCTCATTTTCGTAATACTTAACATTGCAGGAGAGTGTTATGGGCTTCAGATCAAAATTTGGTTGGGTGTTCGGTCTGGCACTGACCGCCACGGCGAGTTTTGCAAATCAGAGTTACGCCGCTCCGCTCAAGATCGGTTACAGCGATTGGCCGGGCTGGGTGGCCTGGCAGGTAGCGATCGACAAGGGCTGGCTGAAAGAGGCGGATGTCGACGCCGAATTTCAGTGGTTTGATTATTCCGCCTCGATGGATGCCTTTTCCGCCGGCAAGATTGATGCCGATCTTGTGACGAATGGCGATGACCTTGTCATGAGCGGTGGCGGCACCAAAGGCGTGATGATCATGATCACGGACTATTCCAACGGTAACGACATGATCGTCGGCAAGCCCGGCATCAAGAGCCTGAAGGATTTGAAGGGCAAGAAGATCGGTATTGAGGTCGGCCTCGTCGAACATCTGCTTCTTCTTGACGGCCTCAAGAAAGAAGGCATGAAGGAATCCGACGTGACGCTGGTCAACACGACGACCAACAACACACCTCAAGTCCTCGCCTCGGGCGATGTCGATGCCATCGGCGCCTGGCAACCCAATTCCGGCATGGCAATGAAACTCGTCCCCGGCGCGCGCCCCATCTTCACGTCGGCACAAGAACCTGGCCTCATCTATGACGTCTTCG
>CAVOKW010000011.1:0-29427 GCA_963696585.1 uncultured Alphaproteobacteria bacterium | reverse complement strand
CCTGTCTGAGTTACCGTAACTGTTATGTTGCTTCTCTTCATCGCAGGTGGTTCCGGATCGTCAATTTTCTTGTGCAACCTCTTGACAAACCCATTCCTCCTGCTGCCTGCATTGTAGCCACGTTTGCCGTTTTTGCAAGAATTCCTCGCTGATTCCGGCGCTTAGAAAAACGACTGTTGCGCATTACGCACACACGAATAGCGCTTCGCGAACGCGATTCTCGGCGCGTCGAACGCGCATCGCGCACGCGTCGCGCGCGCCTTTCCGGCGACCGCTCAAGGCAGCGAATTCTCGAGCGCGAAAAGTTCTCCGACCACTTCCCGCCGCCGCACGATGTGCATCTGCCTGTCGTCGACAATCACCTCGCAGGCGCGCGGCCGCGAGTTGTAGTTGGAGCTCATCGCCATGGCGTACGCGCCGGCGGCGCCGATCGCCAGAAGGTCGCCTTCCGCCAGCGCCAGGCGACGGTCGTGCGCGAGAAAATCGCCGCTCTCGCAGATGGGACCGACGATTTCCCACTGGCGCTCTTCGCCGGCGCGCGGACGGACGGCATCGACGGGGTGCCAGGCGTCGTAGAGCGCCGGCCGCAGCAGGTCGTTCATCGCCGCATCGACGATCGCGAAGTTCCTCGTGGTCCCCGGCTTCAGGAATTCCACGCGCGTCAGGAGGACGCCGGCGCTGCCGACGAGCCGGCGGCCGGGCTCGAACACCAGTCGTTCCGAGCGGCCCGCGAACACCGTCCGGACCATCCGCGCGTAGTCGGACAGCGACACCGGCGATTGACCTTGTCATTGCCTTGACGCCTGAGGCGCTGGCCTGCGCCGAAGACATGGCGCGCGCGTCTTCCATCGAAGTCGAATACTGGCCGACATCCGATCCCGGCTCGGATGGTTCGGACGAGGGCAATCGCGAGGCGCGCCTCGCGGCCTATCGTGCATTGCGGGATGAAATTGCCAGCATGATCCAGAAGCGTTTCAGCGCCGATCGCACGGCAACGGCCTGATTTCGCCCCTGATTTGTCGCAATCCGGTGGTAGCCTTTCGATCATGGAAGTAAAACGCGTTACCCGGCAGGAGATAGGGCGATGAATGCGAACCCCCTCAATATTGTAGCGGCTTTGTTGCTTGGCATTGGTGTTGCGGCTGGCGGCTTTCTGATGGGGCAGGGCTTTGTCAAAGCCCGTCTCGGTGATCGTTCCGTTTCGGTCAAGGGCTTGAGCGAACGCGAAGTGAAGGCCGATCTCGCGCTTTGGGCCTTGCGCTTTGTTTCAACCGGCAATGAGCTCACCGCGACGCAGGCGCAGGTCAAAGCCAATGCCGATGCCGTGCTGGCCTTCCTCAAGGCGCATGGCTTTGCCGATGCCGATGTGGAGATTCAGGCGCCCCAGGTCACAGACCGTCTGGCCCAGGCCTATAGCAGCGGCCCTGTCGAAAGCCGCTTCATCATCGCCCAGCAGGTTGTCTTGCGTTCGACCGACATCGACAAGGTTGCCAAGGCCAACAGCGAAGTCAGCCAGCTCATCGATCAGGGCGTGGTGCTTTCCAATGAATATGGTCCCATCCGTCCCTCTTATCTCTTCACCAAGATCGCGGAACTGAAACCCGAAATGATTGAAGAGGCGACCAAGCGCGCCCGCGAGGCAGCGGACACATTTGCCGCTGATTCCGGCTCGCATCTGGCTGGCATTCGCCGCGCCTATCAGGGCCAGTTCGAAATCCAGCCCCGCGACGCAACGCCGGGTGCCCAGGAAACCGAGCAAATCGCCAAAACGGTGCGCGTCGTCAGCACGATTGAATATAATCTGGCGGACTAACCCCCCCGGGGGGATGCTTTTTGCGGCTTTAAGACCCGGTTTCCCCCGTCAGGGGGAGCCGGGTTCTTGCTTTTCACGGGGCTTTGTGGTCAATCTTCCGGCCAAATCTCAAAGGAATCTGGATGTCCAAGGAAGAATTGCTCGAGTTTCCGGGCGTCGTTATCGAACTGCTTCCGAACGCGACCTTCCGCGTGAAGCTCGAAAACGAACATGAAATCATTGCCCACACCGCTGGCAAGATGCGCAAGAACCGCATCCGCGTGCTCGCGGGTGACAAGGTGCTGGTCGAAATGACCCCCTATGATCTGAGCAAGGGCCGGATCACCTATCGGTTCAAGTGACGCGGACCGCACCCCGCCTCATTCTGGCCAGCGCCTCGCCTCGTCGCCTTGCGCTACTCGGGCAAATCGGCCTTGAGCCTGATGCCGTCCTCGCACCCGATATTGATGAAACCCCGCGCAAGGGTGAATTGCCGCGCCCCCATGCCGAACGTCTGGCACGCCAAAAGGCGCAAGTCGTTGCCGTCACCGTGCCCGATGCTTATGTGCTCGCCGCAGATACGGTCGTGGCCTGTGGCCGTCGACTCTTGCCCAAGGCGGAAACGGTAGACGAAGCACGCCATTGCCTCGAATTGCTCTCAGGCCGCGCCCATCGGGTCCATACCGCGCTTCATCTCATTCATGGCACGCGTTCTGCCTCTCGCGTCTCGATCAGCCGCGTCACCTTCAAGTCACTCTCGATGCTTGAAATCGAAGCCTATCTCGAAGGTGGCGAATGGCAGGGCAAGGCCGGCGGTTATGCCATTCAGGGCCATGCAGGTGCCTTTGTGCGCCAATTGCATGGCTCCTATTCCGGCGTCATGGGCTTGCCGCTCTACGAAACGGCGTCCCTGCTCACAGGCCTCGGCTTCCCTCTCTATCCCCATGCGAAATAAGAGTGTTAGGATCGCGAACCAACATTCGACAGAAGGGCTGAGACGGTTGCGCGGAGGAAGCGGCTGTTTTGCTGAGGGCCCAACAGGGAATTCATGTCCGAAGAAGTGCTTATCAATGTGGGTCCGGGGGAGACCCGCGTTGCCATCATCGAAAACGGAAAAACCGTCGAGTTCCTGCTGGAGCGCACGACGCAGGATGCTGTCGAGGAGCGCTCCGGTCGCGCCGGTCATTCGGTCATCGGCAATATTTATCTCGGTCGCGTGCAGCGCGTGCTGCCCGGCATGCAGGCGGCCTTTGTTGATATCGGGTTGGAGCGCGCGGGATTTCTTGGCGCACGCGAGGCACGGTGCTTGAGCGAATTGCAGGAGATGGAAGAGGGCGACTTGCCCCCCATCAATACCTGCGTCCATGAAGGCCAATCCATTCTCGTGCAGGCGGTCAAGGATCCGATCGGCGACAAGGGCGCGCGCATCTCGGCCAATGTCACCATTCCCGGTCGCTTGCTGGTGCTCGTGCCCAATAAATCAGGCGTGGCGCTATCACGCCGTATCGAAGACGAAGCCGAGCGGGCCCGTCTCACAGCGCTGGTCGAAGAAATGGTTGCCCGCTTTGCCGCCATGGGCGTCACCGGTGAACCGGCAGGCTTCATCGTGCGCACCGCCGCCATGACGGCCAGCCCCGACGATATTGCCGCTGACGCACGTTATCTCGCAGAAGAATGGCGCAAGGTCTGCGACATCGAGAAACGCGCCACCGCGCCCCATGTCGTGTTTCATGATCTTGATCCTGTCGCCCGCACTTTGCGCGACTATGTCAGTGCCGAGACGGATCGTGTCATCATTGACGATGCGGCGGCCTTTCTGGAGGCGCAGCGTTACTGCCGCCGCGCCATGCCGGAGCGTCTGGCAGCGCTTGAGCATCATACGGGGACGGCGCCGCTCTTTGCGGCCTATGACGTCGAGGAAGCCATTGAAGTGGCGCTCAATCCGCGGGTGGAGCTGGCATCCGGCGGCTGGATCACGATTGAAACGACCGAAGCCCTGACTGCGATTGACGTAAACTCCGGTCGTTACACTTCCGCCACGGGCCTTGAGGAAACCAGCGCCCGCATCAATCTTGAAGCGGCGCGCATGATTGTGCATCAGCTCCGCCTGCGCGGCACGGGCGGTCTTATTGTCATCGATTTCATCCACCTCAATGATCCGGCCAATATCGAAGCGGTTGTCAATGAACTGCGCCAGGGCTGCGAGCGGGATCGTGTGCCGACGCAGATATCCGGCATGTCCGAGTTCGGTCTCGTGGAAATGACGCGCAAACGTGTGCGTGAACCGCTCGACAAGCTCTTGACCGAACCGGCCTATGCGCAAGGTCGCCCGCGCCACAAGACCTGCGCCACCATGGCCAATGATCTCATGCGCGCGATCATCCGCGAGGCCAGCCTGGTGCCTGGCCGCAAGATCATCGCCCGCGCCGCGCCCGAAGTTGTTGATTGGCTCGAAC
This sequence comes from uncultured Alphaproteobacteria bacterium, assembly GCA_963696585.1. Classification (GTDB taxonomy): domain Bacteria; phylum Pseudomonadota; class Alphaproteobacteria; order Parvibaculales; family Parvibaculaceae; genus Parvibaculum. The sequence goes on along the minus strand of CAVOKW010000011.1, from coordinate 25,179 downwards.
GCGGCAATGCCTATCTGCTGGAACGCCTGCGGGCCAGAACCGCCGCAACATTCGAACTTGTGGCAACGCCCGGCTATGCCCGCGAGCGCATGGATGTGGGGCCGCAGGCATGAGCGCGAGTGGCAAGGTCTTGCCGCTGGTTGCCCCGCGGCCCTGTCCCATCTGCAAAAAGAAGTCGGTCCCGGCTTATCACCCCTTCTGCTCGCGCCATTGTGCCGATGTCGATCTCAATCGCTGGCTCAAGGGCGCTTACGCAATCCCGGCTGTCGAGGCCCCGGACGAGTGGTCGGATGAGGGGGCTGGCGAGGGTGGGGCGGATCGCGCCCGCAGGCAGAGCCCCGATGAAGCCGATGAGGGCTAAACCCTTACATTTATTGAGGCGTCAGAGGTCTCGCGCCTCTGGACAGGCCCCGGCCAATCTCTTATAACCCGCCCACCTCGCCGGAACGCGGCCCTTGGCCTTGCGATTCCGGAGCTTCCGCCCAGGTAGCTCAGTTGGTAGAGCATGCGACTGAAAATCGCAGTGTCGGTGGTTCGATTCCGCCCCTGGGCACCACACCTCATTTTCAGACAAGCGCTGTTGGCTCGAAAGAGAGCCTGACCCATTTCAATTAAACAGATTTCCCGGACATGGCCGCTGGTATCGCCCCGGGCTTCCTTGGCGTTGAGGACGTTCTGGCCCGGATTGACGCGATGGCCGTTCCGATGGAGCGTGGGCTCTGCAAAAAGAGAAATTCAAACCGAGGCAGTACCCATGGCCAGCCGGACGCGTCATCCGAAGATAAAGTTGCAATTTCCGGATAGAATACCCCGGCAGTAATGCGAGCCTGGCTTTGGGAAAATTGAAAAAACAGGGGCAGCCCTTTGAGGCGAGGCCCCATTTTGACTCCACGGCGTCAAGCGCGTCAGGTCAAATGCGGGGAAGTGGATCCTTGGCGCGATGGTGAGGCATGTGCCTGTCATTCACATGTGCCTGTCATCCTGAAGTGATCCGGGGAGGCTTGGTAGTTGGCTATGTACGGTGAACGAACCACGGGCGCGCGCCGGTCATTGGGCTTCGGGCTTGTTGTCCTGCTGCATGCGGGACTTGTTTATGCGCTCGCAAACAGCCCGGGTGAGTCGGTCGTCAAGGCCGTCGCGCCAGCGATCATGCTCGACCTCATCGAAGACACCGTGACGCCACCCGAGCCGCTGCTGCCGCCGCCGCCGCCAGCCATGGAGCCGCCGCCGCAAGCCTTCGTGCCTGCGCCCGAAATCATGATCGATCTGCCGCCGCCACCGGCCCGGTCGACGGCGGTCAGCAATACGCAGAGCGATGTGAAAGCCTCTGCGCCGCCACAGACCTCCGACACGCCCAGCCTCGACCCGGCGCATCCGAACCGGAAGCCGCAATATCCGGCCGCCTCCAATCGTCTGGGTGAAGAAGGCAACGTCACGCTCCTTCTATATGTTGATGCGAGCGGCGCCGTGACCGATGCCAAAGTTGACAAGTCGAGCGGCTATCCGCGTCTCGACAAGGCGGCCGCCAAACATGCGCTCAAGGCCTGGCGCTTCAAGCCCGTCATGGTGGCGGGCAAGCCGACAGGTGTCTGGTTCCGTTATGTCGTCAAATGGCGTCTCGACGAGCAATAATTCGATCAGGGATCACCGAAAGTATTTTTCTATCTGTCGGCGGCGCAAACCCGCCAATGAACAAAGAGGGTTCTAGCAATGTTTACCCGCATATCAGCGCTGACAACGGGTCGCGCCGTTCTACTGTCTCTCATGCTGGCGACAGCATTCGCCATCGGCGCCGCGCATGCTGAAGACGAGACCGCGCCCGCCGCGCTCGATGCAGCACCGGCAACCGGCGCGGTCGCCACAACAACTGATGGCGCCATGCCCGCCGCCACTGACGAGACGGGGGCCCCCGTTGAAGGGGATGCCACGATGGCTGAAGGCCCGATGGCCGACACGGCTGAAGCGCCGGTCGGAAATCCTTATGGTCTGGCTGCTCTCTGGGCCCAGGGCGACTTTGTGGCCAAAGGCACGCTGCTGATCCTCGCCGTCATGTCGATGGGGTCTTGGTACATCCTCATCACCAAGCTCTGGGATCAGCGCCGTCTGCTCGCCGAAGCCCGCATGATCCAGAAGCAGTTCTGGAAAGATGGTTCGGTTCAGGCCGGTCTTGAAAAGCTCAAAAAAGACAGTGCCTTCCGTTTGGTGGCTGAAGATGGCCTGCGCGCCCGGTCGCAGTATCATGCCGGTCTCGGTGAACAGGTCACGTTGATCGACTGGACCAACATGGCGCTGCATCGCTCGCTCGACACGATTTCGAGCCAGCTCCAGACCGGCCTCTCTTTCCTTGCCACCGTAGGATCGACCGCACCTTTCGTCGGTCTCTTCGGCACGGTGTGGGGCATCTATCACGCGCTCATCGCCATCGGTATGGCCGGCCAGGCCTCAATCGACAAGGTGGCCGGTCCCGTGGGTGAAGCTCTCATCATGACGGCGATCGGTCTGGCCGTCGCCGTGCCCGCCGTGCTCGGTTACAATGGCCTCGTGCGTCGCAACAAGGTGGCGCTCGACTCGCTGCGCCGTTTCTCGAGCGAAGTGCTCAGTGCAATCCTGCATGAATCGACAAGCACACAGTCGACGCGCGCCGCTGATTGACACAAGGCGCCGAGTTGAGGGCCCAGGCAAGGGGCCGATGTCAGGGCAACGGGAAGGAACGCGAAAATGGCAATGAATGTGGGTGGTGGCGGCGACGACGACGAGGTGATGTCGGCGATCAATACAACGCCGCTTGTCGATGTCATGCTCGTTCTGCTGATCATTTTCCTGATCACGATTCCCGTTGCCGTTCAGACGGTGCCCGTCAGCCTGCCAAATGCAACGAACCTGCCCAACGAAACCAGACCGGAAAATATCACGGTTGCCGTTGATGCCGAGGGCACGGTTTACTGGAATGCATCGCCCCTGGCGGACAATGAAGCGCTCCTGACCAGGCTCAAGGCGATTGCTGTCATGAAACCGCAGCCCGAGATTCAGGTCCGTGGCGACAAGGATGTGCGCTTCGAGGCAATCGGCAGGCTGATCGTGGATTGCCAGCGTGCGGGCATCGTCAAGGTGGGCTTCATCACCGAGCCGGTTCGCTGAAGCGTTCCGGATACGGAGGAAAATATAAATGGCCATGAATGTCGGCGGACCGGGCGACGAAGACGCCCCCATGATGGATATCAACACCACGCCGTTGATCGACGTGATGCTTGTTCTCATCATCATGCTGATCATCACGATCCCGATGCAGACCCATGCGGTCAAGCTCGACATGCCGCGCGACGCCAAGGCGACATCTGATGTGAAGCCGGAAGTCATCGATCTGGAGATCGATTTCGACGGTGCCGTCTTCTGGAATTCGTCGCCCGTGCCGACAACGAGCGAACTGAATGACCGCTTCACTTATGTGGTGTCACTTGATCCCCAGCCCGAAATCCATCTGCGCCCCAATCGCATGGTCAAATATGACTATGTCGCCAAGGTGCTCGCTTCGGCACAGCGTCTGGGCGTGAAGCGCATGGGCTTTGTCGGCAATGAACAATATATGGAATAGGACGGCCCGATGATTTTCATGAGCGCCACCGGTTGAGGAAATGATCATGCCTCTGTTGCGTCACATTGCCGGGCTGTCCGTGGCGGGCAGCCTCCTTCTGGCCTTGGCAGTGCCAGTTGTCTTGCTCGTCGCCTTGCCGCAAACCGCACAGGCCGCCGAAACTGTGGGGGCGAAAGTTGGCGCGCCGCTCAAGGCCGCACAGGACCTCGCCAGGGCAAAAAAGTTCAATGAAGCCCTCAAGCAGGTGAAGCAGGCCGAGGCGATTTCCGGCAAGACGCCTTATGAAACCTTCGTCGTTCATGACTTCAAGGCCTATCTGAACGCCCAGAGCGGCAATTACGGCACCGCCGCAGAAGCCTACGAAGCCGCACTCAACACCGGCAAAGCGCCAGCCAATACGCGTGCCCTGCGTATCAAGACCATTGCCACGCTTTATTATCAAGGCAGGAACTTCGGCAAGGCCGTGCAATATGCCGACCTTTATGAGAAGGAAACCGGCCCCGATCTGCAGATGCAGACCCTGGTGGCACAGGCTTGTTATCAGCAGGGCAATTATGCCGGTGCCCGCGATGCGGCGGCTGCGCTCGTCAAAGGCGCTACAGCTTCTGGCAGGCGTCCGCCCGAGGGCGTTTTACAAATCGGCATGAACAGTGCCTTCAAGCTCAAGGATCAGGATGGCTATCGCGCCGCACTGATCCAGCTTGTGACTTATTATCCAAGCGACATCTATTGGATCGATGCCATCAATCAGGTGGCACGCAAGCTCGGCACGGGCGCCCGCGCCAGTCTCGAAGTGGATCGATTGAAGCTTGCCCGCGGCGTGCTCAAGACATCTGACGCCTATATCGAAATGGGCCAGCTTGCCATACAGGCCGGTTTGCCCGGTGAAGCCCAGGCCCTGATTGAAAAGGGCACGGCGAGCGGCGTGCTGGGCGGTGCCAATAAGGGCCGCGAAACGCGCCTCCTGAACATGGCAAAATCACAGGCCGCAGCCGACCGCCCGACACTTTCGACAGCGGCAGGTTCCGCCAGGGCCATGGCCGCCAAGGCCGAAGCCTATGCCAGCTATGGCGATACAGCCCAGGCCATCGCGCTTTACAAAAAGGCGCTGGCGCAGGGCGGCCTTGAAGATGCCGGTCTGGTGCAGATGCATCTCGGACAGGCGCTTCTGGCAGCCGACAAGAAGTCCGAGGCTGCCCAGGCTTTTGCAAGTGTCAAACATCCATCCAGATATGCCGATCTGGCCTATCTCTGGGCACTGCATGCGCGCTGAGTGGCATGGTGAACATGCCTTGACGGCCCCGTTTGAAACTTATCCCCGCCCTGTGCCTTCACGGCAATGCTTGGCCATCCGTCAAACCGACGGGTGGCCAATTGCATAGGAGCGGATGAATGGCACAATTACTCAGCAATGCGACGAGCAATGGCTCGTCCCCAAGTCTCGACTGGACCGGCGGCACGGGCACCTTCTGGGCCTGGGGCGCATTTGATGGCGCAAGCGTCAAACTGGAAGCAAGCCCGGACGGCTCAAACTGGTTCGATGTCGGCTCGGCCGTCACTTTGAGCGCAAAAGGCGTCGCTGCCTTCGCGCTGGGCGCATGCAAATTGCGCGCGACAATTGCCTCGGCGGCGCCAACCACCAGCATCAATGTCGCACTCTAGACGGAGCGCCAGAGCAAAGCCCCCTTACGCGCCGCGACGGCTCGGCGCGAAGGGCAGGCTGTTCGACAAGCCGCCATCAACGGCCATGGCCTGACCATTGACACAGAACGCTTCGTCGCTCGCCCGGAAGAGCGCCATATCGCAATCCCGCTCGGCACGCCATAACGCGCGCATGTTGTTTCAGAAGCCTTTGCCGGCAATGACGGACCAGCGGATATCGCCATGCTCGCCGGTGATGACACCGGCGCTGCCCGCCACAGGGGGCTGATCAATGGCAGCCGTACAATTTTCAGGCTGACTGTCACCCATCTTGGTGCAGATCGAATTGTCCCTGACGCGCCATTGACCCATCGCAAGCGTGCCATCCGTGGCGCGGATGATGATGGTCTTCTCATCCTGATAGAAAACACGCGTCACCGCGCCATCGGCGGCAGAAAGGATGACCGTATTGCCGATCAGGCCGGAACCCACATCAGCCCGCGCCGCAGAAGCAGTCAGGACAAACAGGGCAGAAAGGAAGGCTGCGCGCAGCAGACCCGATAACGTCATTTGAAATCCTGCAATTTCCATAAGGCATCCGGCCTGCTTTTCGCACCCGGCCGGGCCCAGGGGCCGCCTACCATAGCGCCGATCACGGGGCTGGCAAGATGACGAAAATCATCGGCCAAAGCCGGGTGGTTTGAGCAGAAAAATAACAATCCAGATCGGCACGAGAACGAGGGCGCCGAGGATGAAATTGGGCAAGGCCCAACTGATGCCATCCAGCACGAAGGCGAATATGCTGTCCGGCGTCAGGCCGAGATCGCGCAACACCTGATCTGCCGATATGTTGAAGGCGTTCAGCAGGGCGCCGATGGCGACAGCCCCGATGAAGAATTTGACCAGCGTTGACAGGCTATTGAGGAACATTGAGGGGGTCCCCCCCTTCTGCGCGATTCACGAATATGTCCAGTCTAGACGCCCAAAGCCTGCGGCACAAAGCCCGAGAGTGATTCGGGGAGAAACCTAATATGACGGGGACCGGGGACGGGGGCAAATTGGCAGGGCCGGGACCGTGTTTCATGAGCGCGGCCCAAATCGCCGCCCTGCCGGAAAAAACGACCATTCACCCGTTCAATCCCGATGCCGTGCGCCACACCCGCTCGCTGGGCGATATATGGCCGACCTGAGCGATTGCGGCGTGCCTCTCGTGCGGGTCGGGGACGCATGTACCGCATCAATGGCGCCAGGGAACATGTCGAACGTGCCGACCTGAAAAACCTCTAGCGTCCCAAGAGGTCCTTCAGCGCGTCAGCCGGTGTCTGCGGGGCGGGCGGGGTGGTTGTGCCCGCGCCATCATCGGAAGGGCTTGTCCCGGTCGCAGGCGCTGAACCATCGGCGGGCGCTGTCGATCCCGAGGGCTGGCCCATCAGGCTCTTGAGCAGGCCCTTGCCGCCTTCTTTCTTGAGGGTGTCGATGGTCTCCAGCGTGTTTTGCGGATTTGACAGCATCGACTGAAGATCAGGGCGGAAGCGCGGACTGGCCCAGGGGCCTTCCACGATGATCGGCACTTCAATGCCTTTGACATCGGCATTGCCGCCCTGGCCCTCAAGTGTCGCGGCGAGCTTGGGCTCGATGCGATATTTGAGTGTCTTGTCGGGCATGTTGACGGTGCCAGATCCGGCAATGCGTACCAGCGGGCTCAGCATCTTGAGATCATTATTGCTCAAGATGCCGTTGGCGATGGTGAAGGTGCCACCGAGTTCGGAAAAATCCGTGTCTTGCGCGCCACCTGATTGCCAGCCCGTTGTGGCGGCACTGAGCACATTGCGCACCAGCCCGGCAATATTGATGCCCTTGATCGAACCATTGGTGAACTTCACGGCGCCCTTGCCATTCAGTGCCGACACCATGGCGCGCTGGCTGCGGCCGCTGGCGGTGACATCGAAATTGATGACGCTCTTGCCTTCAAGGCGCGAGAAGCCAGCCGCATCGGTGAGCAGAGGTCCTGCCGAAACGCCGCCGACGCCAAAGCTGGCAGCGAGTTGCGGCGTGGCGCTGGTGCCGTTGAGCGTCAGCTTGCCCTGACCCGCCCCCTCATAAAGGGCGAGCTTATCGAGACTGACGTTCAACATGCCGCTGTTCAAGGCGAGATGCAGCGCGCTCGCCCCGATCCTGATTTTCTGAACAAGGATCTCGCTGGCGCTGAGCGCGAGATCGGCATCAACAGCCTTGAGGCCAGACAAGTCGATGGGTTCATTGCTCCAGCCGCCATCGCCGCCGCCCGTCGCGCCGGAAGCGCTACCACCCGATGCGCCTCCCGTTTCGCCCGCGAGATAGGTATTGACGTCAATCTTGTCGAAGGCGAGCTGGCCGGTCAGGCGCGGCCTCGCGCCACCTGTCGTCACCTTCATGTTGCCGGTGGCATTCATGCCATCAAAACCGATTTCGGCTTTCGAAAAGCTGTAGCTGTTGCCGCTGCCGTTCGCCACGCCCTTGATGGCGAGAGGACCAAAACCGCCACCAGCCGGCATCGGATTGCCGACCCATTTGGCAAGCTCACGCACCGACGGGACGGAAAGATCGACATTGCCGCCAAAGGCCAGGCCGCCAAGCGGCTGCAAGTCGCCCTGATAGGCGGCATTGAGTTTGGGGGCCGAGATTTTCAGCGCCACAGGGGTTTTGCCGCCCTCAACAAAAGCGCGGGGACGCTCAGCCGCAAGTTCCAGGGCCACCTTGTCGCCCTGCCAGACCGCCGAGCCATTGGCCGCGAAGGGATCATCAAGGCTTGGCAGGGCGATATCGAGATTGATTTCCGCCAGCGAGAAGGCGGCACCGCTCTGGGCATTCTTGTAGGTCGCGGTGCCATTGGAAATGGAAACATCGCCAAGCCGGACCTGCCTGATCGAGGGGCGGCCGCTGTCAGAGGCAGTCGCCTTCGTTGCCGGTGTTGGCGAGGCAGCCTGTGGTGCAAATTGCCAGTTTGGCGTGCCGTCGCGCGAAACCTCCATATGGATGACGGGATCAACCAGCACGAAACTGCCAACTTCCACTTCACCCCTGAAGAGCGGCATGATCTTGAGCGTCGCCCGCAATTCCTTCATCGCCACCATGTCGGTGTCTTTGGCCCAGGCGGCATTGGCGAAGCGGGCATCTTCCACCCTGAGGGCGATCTGGGGAATGAAGGCAAAGCTGATCGGCCCGTTGATCGTGAGATCGCGGCCCGTCTGGCTTTTGACCAGGGCAATGATGCGTGGCTTATAGGCTTCCGCCGGAATGACAAAGGGCAGGACAACGGCCAGAGCAACGACAATCAGCACAAGACCGACGATAATGGCTATCAGGCGCGACATGTTATCCTCCCCTGGAAATCCGGCGCGAAAGCAGTGATTCCGCCCCTTGTCAGCCTCGCCTGGAATTATGGCCTTTGCATGAAAGCAGTGGCGCTATTTTGAGGTGATGGCGCTCAGCCTGGCAATTTAAGCGCGTCTCTCAAAGCAGCCCAGACCGGCATCATGACGAAATCTGTTGCCGTGCGTCGCCTGACGCGTTTTCTCTTCTCGCATTGGCGAAGATATCCGCGCATCCTCACCCATGGCCCGTCCCGGCGCCAGTCGGGCGGAGAGCGTCAACGCAAGCGGCAGGCGTCCGGGATTTCATCGACGGGCAGGTCTGATTGCCCGGATCGCCGCACCAAGAAACCTTGATTGATGCGGGGCGCGCTCCTAGAGTTTGTGCATCTGCGAAGGAGCGCCCCTTGACCCAAGAAGCCCTGAAAAGCCCGACCGATGCGCCGCTCTGGCGGCCTTCCGCGCAAAGCGTCGCACAAGCCAACATGACGGCTTTCACAGCCTTTGTGACGGCGCGGCATGGCCAGAAATATGAAACCTATCAAGCGCTTCACGCGTGGTCGGTGCAATCGCCCGATCTCTTCTGGAATGCTGTCTGGGATTATGCCGGCGTCATCGGGCATAAGGGCGACGTGATCCTCAGCGAGGCTGACAAGATGCCCGGCGCCCGGTTTTTTCCGGAGGCCCGGCTCAATTTCGCTGAAAACCTGTTGCGCCGCGCCACGTCAGCCCATGCCGACGAGCCTGCATTGCTGTTCAACAATGAAGGCGTGATGAGCGAGCCCTTGAGCTGGCGCGCGTTGGAAAGCCAGACTTCCCGCTTCGCCACCCTCTTGCGAAGCTGGGGCATTGGCCCCGGCGACCGCGTTGCCGCTTTCATGCCGAATTGTCCGCAAACCGTCATCGCCATGCTGGCTGTGGCAAGCATCGGCGCGGTGTTCTCATCCTGCTCGCCGGATTTTGGCGCCAAAGGGGTGCTGGATCGTTTCGGCCAGATCGAACCGCGCCTTCTCATTGCCTGCAATGGCTATCGCTATAATGGCAAGTTGCTGCGCGAGGATCAGAAACTCGCCGAGATCGTGGCTGGCCTGCCAAGCCTTGAGCATGTGGTCATCGTCCCCTTTCTGGATGACGTCATGCCGCCGCTGCGCGAGGCGCTGAACTGGGATGAACTCCTGGCGTCGACACCGACAGCGCCCCTTGTTTTCACGCCCATGCCCTTTGCCGCACCGCTCTACATCATGTATTCGAGCGGCACGACAGGCGTGCCGAAATGCATTGTCCATTCCGCCGGGGGCACGCTGCTTCAGCATTTGAAGGAGCATAAACTCCATGCGGATGTGAAACCCGGCGACAGGCTCTTCTACTTCACAACCTGCGGCTGGATGATGTGGAACTGGCTGATGTCGGGTCTTGCGGCAGAAGCAACGCTTTGCCTGTTTGACGGCTCACCCTTCGCACCCGATGAGCGCGTGCTCTTCGATTATATCGATAGCGTCGGCATCAATATTTTCGGCACATCGGCAAAGTTCATCGATGCGGTGAAAAAGGCGGGGCTTGAACCCGCCAGGACCCATAGCCTCGCCTCCATGCGCATGTTGCTTTCCACCGGTTCGCCGCTGGTGCCGGAGAGCTTTGATTTCGTCTATCAGTCGATCAAATCCGATCTGGCGCTCGCCTCGATTTCCGGCGGCACGGATATCGTCTCCTGCTTCGTTCTCGGCAATCCGGTCTTGCCGGTCTGGCGGGGCGAAATCCAGTGTGCCGGTCTCGGCATGGCGGTGGAGGTCTGGGACGAGGAAGGCAAGCCGCTGCCAACGGGGCAGGGCGAAGCCAGCAAAGGCGAGCTTGTCTGCGTCAAGCCCTTCCCCTCCATGCCAATCGGTTTCTGGAATGATCCCGAAGGCGTCAAATATCGCGCTGCCTATTTCGATCGCTTTCCAGGCATCTGGTGTCATGGCGATTTTGCCGAAATCACCCGTCATGGCGGCATCGTCATTCATGGCCGCTCAGACGCCACGCTCAATCCCGGTGGCGTCCGCATCGGCACGGCTGAAATCTATGCCCAGGTTGAACAGCTCCCCGAGATTCAAGAGGCGATTGCCATTGGCCAGGATTGGCAGGGCGATGTCCGCGTGGTGCTGTTCGTTGTCATGCGTCCCGGCCATCAGCTTGATGCCGATCTTGAAAAACGCATCCGCACCCGCATCCGCGAAGGTGCAAGCCCCCGCCATGTGCCGGCCAAGATCATCGCGGTGGCGGATATTCCCCGCACCAAATCCGGCAAGATCACCGAACTCGCCGTGCGCGATGTCGTGCATGGTCGGGTCATCAAAAATCAGGAAGCACTCGCCAATCCGCAAGCGCTCGATCTCTTCAAGGATCTGCCGGAACTCAGGACCTAGTGACCTGCGGCATCAAGCATCAGCCGCCCGCCATAGCCCGCTTCCGGAACATTCTTCCCCGTCAGCCAGGCCTCAATCATCGTATTGACGGTTTCAGGCGCTTCCTGCTGCACCCAATGCGAGACTTGCGGCAGATAGCGCAGCGTCAGATTTGGTACAAGGTCTTGAGTGCCGATTGTAAGTTCCGTGCCCAAGGCTGAATCCGCCGTCCCCCAGATCATCAGTGTTGGCGTAGTGATCAGCGGCGGATCGGTCCATTCCGGTGGCGGGCTGCCGCGGAAATTGGCCCGGTAATAATTGATCATGGCCGTCATCGCGCCCGGCAGCAGCGCATTTTTGCGATACGGATCAAGCACACTGTCCGGAAAGCGGCTCTTGTCGATGGCCATGTTATAAAACGCATTGCCAATGGCGCGGGCATCCCGAGCGGTCATCATCTTTTCCGGCAGCCAGGGCAACTGGAAAAAGAAAACATACCAGCTTTTCCTGAGCTGCGCGAAGTTTCGCAAGCCTCTGAAAAAAAGTGTGGGGTGAGGAATGTTCAGTACAATGATTTTTTCAAGCGGCCGCAGCTTTTTGAGCGCGAAGGTCCAGCCGATAATGCCGCCCCAGTCATGCATGATGAGTGTGACGGGGCCGGTGATGCCTCTGGTGCGGGCAGCGTCGATCAGCCCGGCAACGTCATCGCATAGCGCTTCGATCCGATAAGCCTCGCGTCCTGCCGGACGGCTGGAGTGGCCATAGCCACGCAGATTGGGGGCCCAGGCCGTATAGCCGAGCCTGGCCATGAGCGGCATCTGGAAGCGCCAGGAATATTTGCTCTCGGGAAAGCCGTGCAGAAACAGGGCCAGTCTTTCGCCCGTGCCGCAGCTGTCCACCTCAAAGGAAAGGCCATTCGCCTCGATAAAAGCTGTCTCTATGGGTGTCGTGTCCACGCATCCTCCTGTCGCCTCTCGCGGGCGGCTCCTGCGCCACAGTCTAGCTGAATTTTTACCCAAACCGGATGCGTTTCGCTATCAGACTGGCGAGACTGTGGTTTTTGCCTATTCTTGGGGGCAGCGGAATCAGGAGGAAAGTGATGCCTGTTGCCACCACGCCGACGATTTGGTCCTCGCGCTTTGCCTTTCTGATGGCGGCCATTGGCAGCGCCGTTGGCCTTGGCAATATCTGGCGTTTTCCCTATCTCGCTGGTGCCAATGGCGGCGGCGCTTTTATCATCGTCTATATTGTGACGATCATTGCCATTGCTGTCCCCGTGCTGATGGCGGAAATCATGCTGGGCCGCATGGGCAAGGCCAGCCCCATCACCTCCATGGCGCGTCTCATCGGGCAATATCGCGCTTCCTGGCTTTGGTCGTTGATCGGTTGGGGCGGCACGATTGGCGCTTTTGTCGTGCTCTCCTTTTACAGCGTTATTGGTGGCTGGGCCTTCCACTATGTGACCTATGCCGCAACGGGCGTTTTTACCGGCATTTCCAAAGCAGGTGCGGGCGACTTGTTCAGCACACTGACGGGTGATCCGGTCACGCTTGCCATCTGGCATACAATCTACATCGCCATGACAATTGCGATTGTCGCTGGCGGCGTGAAGGCGGGCATCGAGCGTTCCGTTGTCGTGCTCATGCCGCTGCTTTTTGTGTTGCTCCTTGTCATGTCGCTCTACGCCATGACAAGGCCCGGTTTCGCGCAGGCGATCAGCTTCATGTTTGCATTTCGCTTTGCCGACATTCATGCGAGCACGGTTCTGGCCGCCATCGGGCAGGGCTTTTTCTCGCTCTCCGTCGCGCTTGGCGCGATGATGAGCTATGGCGCTTATCTTGACGAGACGGAGTCGATTGGCGCCTCAGCCATCATCATTGCGATTGCCGATACGAGCGTCGCAATCCTTGCAGGCGTTGCCATTTTCCCGCTTGTCTTCACGTATGGTCTGGAACCGGCCAGCGGTCCCGGACTCACTTTCGTCACGCTGCCGATTGCCTTTGGCGCGATCCCCGGCGGTGCGCTGGTCGGTGTGGTTTTCTTCCTGCTGCTATCCGTTGCCGCCGTCACTTCCAGCATCTCGTTGCTGGAGCCGGCGGTCGCTTATGCTGTCGAAAAATCCTCGCTCGGACGGCCCGCGCTCGCCCTCATCATTGGCGGGGCGTCGTGGCTGCTTGGCTTCCTGACCATATTTTCCTTCAACAGGCTTGCCGATCTGCACCCGCTGGCAAGCCTCGGCCTGATGCCGGACAAGACCTTTTTCGACATCTTCGATTTCACGACATCCAACATCGTGATGCCGAGTGTCGGTTTCCTCATGGCGGTCTTTGTCGGCTGGGTGCTGTCGGGTGATGTCGTGGCGCAGGCATTGGGCGCGCAAAAGGCCCGGTGGTTCGGCCTTTGGCGCTTTCTCATCCGCTATATCGCCCCATTGGGCGTTATTTCGATATTTGTCGTCAATGTCGTCCTGCCCGGCTAGAACCCGCCAAAAGCCGGGCTCCAGGCCATTATTCGACCTTGTCTTTGACGGCTTGTGGAATTAAGTTCCGGCCCTGCCCCGGGGGTAGCTTCAGCCCGTCCCCGTTATGGGCCAATGTGCAGCCATAGCTCAGCTGGTTAGAGCGCTAGATTGTGGATCTAGAGGTCCCCCGTTCGAACCGGGGTGGCTGTACCATCTCACCCCCTTCAAATTGCGCCCGCCGCCTTCCCATGCTTGCGGGCACGCGTCGCAAATGGTCTTCTCTGCCCATAAGCAACAAGCAAGGCCTCACCTGAGGTCAGGGGGAATGCCTGATGAGTTTGACTGTATATGGCTCGCCGCTGTCACCATTCGTGCGCAAGGTGCGCGTGGTGCTGACCGAAAAGGGTCTCGATTACAAACTGGAAAATGTGAACATTTTTCCAGCACCAGATTGGTTCGAGGCGATCTCGCCCTTGAAGCGCATCCCCGTGCTGCGTGACGAGGAGGTGGGCAAGGATGCGACATTGCCCGATAGTTCGGTCATCTGCGCCTATCTGGAGCGCAAGAAGCCCACGCCATCGCTTTATCCGGCCGAAACTTTCGCTTATGGCCGCGCCCTCTGGTTTGAGGAATATGCCGACAGCGAGCTTGCCTCGAATATCGGCATGGGCATGTTCCGTCCCATCGTCGTCAATCGCTTGATGGGCAAGGAGCCGGACACGGCGACCGCCGAGAAAACATTCAACGAGAAATTGCCGCGCTATTTCAGCTATCTCGACAAGGAAATCGGCAGCAATGCATTTGTTGTCGGCGACCAGTTGACGGTTGCCGATATTGCCATCGGCACCCAGTTTGGCAATTTGGCCCATACGGGTTATGTGCTCGACGCCGCCAAATATCCCCATCTCGATCATTATGTGAAATCACTCCATGCCCGGCCAAGTTTTGCCGCCTGTCTGGCGGAAGAACGCGGTCTGCTCGCCAAAATGGGCCTTTGAGACGATTCTTTTGCGGACGCGGCTGCCGTCGCGTCCACAAGCACTTTAAATCCGTCTGTCAATGCGTTATCTCATATCCGAAGCGACAAGGCTGTAATCAAGCAAAACCCAAAAGTCGCATGGGAGATAACATGACGGATTCTGCGGTGAAATGGCCGGCGATGAGCATTGCCGACGCGCATGCCTTGATGACGGGGCCCGGCTCCCCTCTCGAAACGGAAACAATCGACATTCGCGGCGTCGCGATCCGCGTTTACAAGAATGCGCCCCCGCATCTTCGTTCGATTTTTGATACGGGCCGCGCCTGGGATCAGCGCGACTTCGTCGTCTATGAGGGCGAACGCCTGAACTATGAAGATCATTATCGCGCGGCCAGTGCCCTGGGCCGGGTGTTCATGGAAAAATATGGCGTCAAGAAGGGCGACCGCGTCGCGCTCATCATGCGCAACTTCCCCGAATGGCCGCTGGTCTTCTGGGCCACTGTCGCGATTGGCGCTGTCATTGTCCCGATCAACGCCTGGGGCACGGGCGCCGAGCTCACCTATGCCATTCAGGATTCCGGTTCGCGCGTTGTCGTTGTCGATCAGGAGCGCCTTGATCGCCTGCGTCCGCATATGACAGAGATGATGCTGGATGGCCTGATCGCCGTGCGCACACCCGAGCCCGAACTTGGCGTTGCCGTGTCGCTGGAATCGCTCATTGGCAAGCCATCGGGCTATAAGAACCTCTCGCCCGATGCCTTGCCCGATCCGGGCCTGCATCCCGATGATGACGCCACAATCCTTTATACATCCGGCACGACGGGCAAGCCCAAGGGTGCGCTCGGCACACATCGCAATGTCTGCACCAATCTGATGAATACGGCAGTGGGCGGCGCGCGCCCCTATCTGCGTCGCGGTGAAATGCCGCCAATGC
Source organism: uncultured Alphaproteobacteria bacterium (assembly GCA_963696585.1). GTDB lineage: Bacteria > Pseudomonadota > Alphaproteobacteria > Parvibaculales > Parvibaculaceae > Parvibaculum. The sequence continues at coordinate 9,838 of CAVOKW010000011.1, read as the reverse complement.
CCAACCCGTCAGCACCGCCGCGCGTGATGCTTCTGTCGGTGCCGATGTTCCATGCAACCGGCTGCCATTCGATTCTGGTGCCAAACTACTACACAGGCGGCCGCCTGATCCTGATGCATAAATGGCAGCCTGAGCGCGCCCTTGAATTGATCGAGCAGGAACGCGTCACTACCTTTGGCGGCGTGCCGTCCATGGTCTGGCAGGTGCTTGAGAGCCCCGATTTTGCCAAGTTCGATACATCGAGCGTTGACTCGATCGGTTATGGCGGCGCGCCTTCCGCACCAGATCTCGTGGCTCGCATCAAGCAGCAATTCCCCAGGGTCTCGCCCTCCAACGGCTATGGCCTGACGGAAACGTCCGCCATCACCACGCAAAATGCCGCCGAAGACTATTTCAATCGGCCTGATAGTGCAGGCCCCGCGGTGCCGACTTGCGATCTGCGTGTTGTCGATGAAAACGGCAAGGACGTGCCGGTCGGCCAGATCGGCGAATTGTGGATCAAGGGTCCCAATGTCGTGAAAGGCTATTGGAACAAGCCCGAAGCGACAGCGGCTGCCTTCACCGATGGCTGGTTCCATTCCGGCGATCTCGTGCGCATGGATGAAGAGGGCTTTGTCTTCATTCTCGACCGCGCCAAGGACATGCTCATTCGCGGTGGTGAAAACGTCTACTGCGTTGAAGTGGAGGGGGCGCTTTATTCTCACCCCGCCGTCATGGATGCCGCTGTGGTCGGCATTCCTCACAAGGTGTTGGGCGAGGAGGTCGGTGCTGTCGTGCAGGTCGCTCCTGGCAAGGATGTCAGTGAGGATGAACTCAAGGCGCATGTTCGCAAGCTTTTGGCCGGTTTCAAGGTGCCGATCAAAATCGAAATCCGCCATGACCCGCTGCCACGCAACGCCAATGGCAAGATCATGAAGTCCGAACTGCGCGAAGACATGAAGCAATACGCCCAGCATGCTGCCTGAGGGGCATTCCAGGGCATGACAACATCGCCTCTGCGACGGCCATATCCTTCCCGATTTGAATTATCCAATTGGACAATGAATGGCGGGGAATGGCGGGCGGCGGCAATGGATCGTTCTGGAATATCAGACATAAAGAGGGCCGGTGGTTGATTCACCGGCCCTTTTATTATCCGTAAACATAAGCCCCTCTGACGCGCATCGGTGCGCCCGGCCAACGGTCAATTCTTGTTGGATGTTGCGTCTTCTACGGCATCATGCGCGTCGTCAACGGCTTCATCCATTTTCTCGCCAGTATCTTCCAGGGTGCTGTCATTTGTTTTCAGGGTATCATCCATTTTCTCGCCAGCCTGTTCGGCGGGGCCGTCATCGTCGCAAGCGACAAGAAGCGGCGTCGCCAGAAGCAGGGATGCAGCAAGCAATGCATTGCGGATGACCATGTCATTCTCCAAAGCTGTTTCAGAAAATCCGCATAAAGAACAATACGACGGATGAGACAAGCCTATAGAAGTGGGGTCAATTGGCAACGATAAAGTTCCCATATCGCCAAATGACCCCATGCAGGGCGGCAATGTGTCCTGAATGTGTTGGTGCCTTAGCCGGCGGACACAAGCGAGCCTTCACCCTTTGGCCCACGCTTGAAGAGCGAGGGCAACACATTGATGAAGGAAAGCAGCACGGCGGCGGCATAGGGCACCGACTGAACCATCAGCACAGCCACCCAGAGCAGCGAGGAGCTGTCATGGAAACTCGGGTTGAGCAGGAAGGCGATGGCAAGTCCCCACAGCATCACGAGCATGCAGGCTTCTTCACGCACCTGGATGATGGCCGCGGCAAGCGGTGGTTTGTCTTCACATTTGGGTGTGCGAATGAAGGGTTTGCTCGTCGTGATCATGCCATTGAGCATCGCCTTGGCGACGGTATGGGTGAGGCCAAGCGCGGCGACACCGGCACCGAGACTTTCAATGAAGCTGCAATCCTTGATGCGAACGGCATAGAGCCACAAGGACCGCACAAACTTGAAGACAAAGCTGCCAATCGTCGGAATGAGGAAGGCGGCCACAGGTAGCGCCACGGATTTTGGCTGATAAAGCGCCCAGGCCGAAACGCCGATGCTCGTCAGCGTGAAGAGCAGGGCCAGTCCATCGGCAAACCAGGGCAGCCAGCCTGCAAGGAAATAATAGCGCTGGGCGGCGGTGAGCCCCCCGGTGCGCGACCAGGGCGCAAGCGCCTTCCAGTGATGCTTGACGATCTGCACCGCGCCATAGGCCCAGCGGAAACGCTGGCTGATATAGCCCGAAAGCGAGTCAGGGGTCAGGCCGCGACCGAAGGAGTGGTTCACATAAACCGAGTCATAGCCCGCCCGGTAAAGCTTGATGCCGAGTTCAGCGTCCTCGCAAATGCACCATTCCGCCCAGCCGCCGACTTTCTTCAGCGCATCCTTGCGGACAAGCGTCATCGTGCCATGCTGGATGACGGCGTTGAAATAGTTCCGCTGCACCATGCCGATATGGAAGAAGCCGGCATATTCCCAGTAGCACATATCCTTGAAGGCGCTTTCATGCCGGTCGCGATAATCCTGTGGCGACTGCACAAAGCCGACATCCTTCTTGGCGAAGTAGGGCACCATGGTTTTGAGCCAGTCGGGCGAGACCTGATAGTCACTGTCGATGACCGCGATGATGTCGGCATCATCCGCCGTCTGCTCGATGCCGAAGTTGAGGGCGCCAGCCTTGAAGCCCGGCCAGTTTTCGAGATGGAAAAAGCGGAAGCGCTCGCCAAGCTGGGCGCAATAGTCGCGCACCGGCTGCCAGACTTCCGGATCAACCGTGTTGTTGTCGAGAATGAGCACTTCAAAATCGGGATAATCGAGACGCGACAATGCCGTCAGCGTATCGCGCACCATTTCGGGCGGCTCATTGTGGATGGGCACATGAATCGAGACCTTGTTTTTGGGAAAGCCTTCGACTTCATTGAACGGCTTGAAGTGGCGCTCACCATGACGCGTCCAGATCACCTCGACAAACTCGATGGCTTCGGCAAGCAGCACAATCAGCAACAGGCCTTGCGCCAGGAAGAGGAAGCTCCAGACGACCATTCCCATCCAGGTGAAATAAAGGCCTGCGGCTGATAATCCGGCCCAGGCAAGTGCCGATCCGGCGACCTGCGTCAGTACCGTGAATATGATGACGCCCAGCGTGCGCACATGACGCTGACGCAGCATGAAGAGCATGGCAGGCACCAGCGCGAGACCGGCAGCGATCGATGCCCAGAAGCGCCATTGCGGCGATTCTGAAATGCCGCCAGCCATCGGAAACTTCGGCAGGCGCGCGGCATCATAAATGCCCCAATAGCTGCCAGCGGCGCCTTCATCACCCGATTTCCACGGCTGGTCGAAGGCTTCCATCACATAGTAAGTGGTGTCGGCATCCTTGGCGCGATTGAGAAACTCGCGCATGAAGGTGGCCTGATTGACAAGCGAAGGCACGGATTCCGTATCGCGTTCGGCATCCGGCATACCTTTGAAATGCGCGCGCGGCACGATCTTGCCGCGGCTCGGCCAACCCACTTCCGTGATGACGATGGGTTTGTCGGGAAACGCTTTGTGCAGATCGTCCAAACGATCAAAAACGTAATTGACGGCCTCTTCGATGGGCACACCTTCCCAATAGGGCAGGATGTGAACGGCGATATAATCAACCTCCCTGGCAAGTTCCGGGTGATTGATCCAGACATGCCAGGGTTCGGCCGTGCTGATCGGCTTCCAGATTTTTGTCTTGGCTTCACGCAGGTAACCAATGAGTTCCGGCACCGTCACGTCGCCGCGCAAAATGGCCTCATTGCCGACAAGCACGCGCACGACATTGCGTTTGGGGGCGAGTTGAATGAGCGTCTGGATTTCACGCTCATTGCTCGCCTTGTCGGTATTGATCCACGCACCGGCCGCCACCGAAAGCCCATGTGTGGCGGCGAGGTCGGGAATGTTCTCCTGACCATGGCTCACGGAATAGGTGCGGATGGCCTGCGCTGTCTGAGAGAGGAGTGCCATGTCGGCATCAATTTCCTTGGCGGAAGGAAAGATGCCGCGATTGGGATCCTGTCCGAGCCGGAACGGGCTGTAGGAAAGTCCGACAATTTCGCCCGTCCAGGATTCCGCGTCATAGGGCTGGTTGAAGGCGGCCCAGATGGCCAGATTGGCGATGATGACGACCGGCAGCACAATGAAAAAGAACGCCGCCGAGCGTGCCAATGCGCCTCTTTGAGTGGGAACCGGCGGTGTTTCAGGCTCGGGGGCAGGTGAAGCGGGGTTGTCCATAAAGGATCCGTATGAGGAAGCGCACTGGTCACATATCAACCCAGACCCGGCTGTCCAGCTTTGCGCGGGTTTGGTCATCCATTACATAACATGTCCTGAGCCGAAGAGCTTGCGGGTCATGCCGTGCGGGCCCTGTCTTGACCCGCACGGATGACAAAATTATGGCAAGAATGCCGGCTCCCCTGTCGGGCGACGTCGCCCGGCTCAAACCTGCTGCTGACCCCGCTGGCGAATGGCCTCGCGCCGTGCTTCCACATCGCTGGCCTTCACATGGGTATTGCCCTGCAGGAAAGTCCGATGCTCGATTTGCATCGCCTCGCCAAAACTTGCCTCATAACCGTCATCAATCAGTTTTTTGTAGGCAATGAGTGTGTCGGGCACGAGACCAAGCATGTCATTGGCCATGGCCAGGCTGACATCCAGAAGCGCTTCAGGCGCAACCACCCGATTGACAAGACCCCAATCTGCGGCCTGATCGGCCGAGAGGAAATTGCCGGTCAGCGACAGTTCCTTGGCGCGATAAAGCCCGATGGTGCGCGAGAGTTTTTGGCTGAGGCCCCAGCCCGGCAAAATGCCGACCCGGGCATGGGTATCGGCAAAGCGCGCATTCGAGCTGCAAATCAGCACATCACAGGCAATGGCCAGCTCAAAGCCACCGGTGATGGCGACGCCATTGATGGCGCCAATGACAGGCCCCGAAAAACGTCCGATCGAGGCCGCCGGATTGGCGCCCTTTTCGGTTGCCCCGCTGCGGCTGCCGTCGCCACCGACAAGACTTGCATCACTGCCCAGTTCCTTCAGGTCGAGCCCGGCGCAAAACGCCTTGCCCGCCCCCGTGAGGATCGCAACCCGGATGGCGGGATCCGCCTCCAGATCGTCAAATGTCGTCGCAATCGCCGTCCGCAGCGCCTTGTTCAGGGCATTCATGGCAGCCGGACGGTTCAATGTGACAATGGCAATTGGGCCACGCTTCTCAAGCAGAATGACGGGTTCCGACAAGTTTATTTCTCCCCATAATATTTTGCGCGTTGATTTTGTTGCAATATCTGCTGCCCGAGACGGTGCCGGGGCTGCCCCGGCAAGTCAACAAAATGCCGCGTCAAGGGGCTTGACCGCAATGCAACATGAGCAGACGATCCGCGCCCTCTGCAACGGCGAAAGTTTTGTTTCGTGAGCATTGGGACTTCCGAAGGCAGGGTGAGGCCTTTCCGGCTCTCGCTTCACATAGCCGCCCTTGGCGTCGTCTATGGCGATATTGGCACAAGCCCGCTTTATACGATCCGGCAATGTTTTGATCCGGTCGTCGGCCTGACACCCGATCATGCGAGTGTCACAGGTGTGCTGTCGCTGGTTTTCTGGGCGATCACGCTCGTCGTCATGATCAAATATGTCACCTTCATTGTCCGGGCTGACAACAAGGGCGAAGGCGGCATTCTCGCGCTCGCCGCGCTGGCGCTGAAAGATCAAGGCACAAACGGCAAGCTGTCGCTCGCCATCATCGGCGCGGGCATGTTCGGTGCGGCCCTGTTCTATGGCGACGGCATCCTCACCCCTGCCATCTCCGTGCTCGGCGCCATGGAAGGTCTCCATGTCATCTCGCCCATGTTTGATGGCCTCGCCATGCCGATTTCGGCCGGCCTTCTCGTCGGCCTGTTTCTGATGCAAAGCCGTGGCACGGCTGGCATCGGCGCTTTTTTCGGACCGATCACGCTCGTCTGGTTCCTCGTCATCGCCGCGCTGGGCGTTTATGGCATTACCCGGCATCCCGGCGTGCTCGTTGCCCTTGATCCGCGCCCCGGTATCGAACTGCTCATGAGCGGGCATACGCGCACACTCGAACTGCTCGGCGCAGTCGTGCTCGCTGTCACCGGCGCTGAGGCGCTTTATGCCGATATGGGCCATTTCGGTCGCGCCACCATCCAGCGCACCTGGATCATGGTTGCCTGGCCTGCGCTGATCCTCAACTATTTTGGTCAGGGCGCCTTGCTGCTGGAGCATCCTGAAGCCGTCGTCAATCCCTTCTATCTGCTTGCGCCCGAGATGATGCGCATTCCGCTGGTGCTGCTTGCCACCTGCGCTGCCATCATCGCCTCGCAGGCCGTTATCTCCGGTGCGTTCTCCGTCACCAGTCAGGCGGTCGAGCTTGGATGGCTGCCCCGTCTGCGCATCCGGCACACCTCCGCGCTTGAATCCGGCCAGATCTATGTGCCGCAGGTCAATAATGCGCTCATGGTCGGCGTCTTGCTGACGGTGCTGGGTTTTGAGAGCTCGTCCAATCTGGCTTATGCCTATGGCATCGCCGTGACCGCGACCATGGGCCTGACGACTTGTCTCGCCTTCTACTATTTCCACCATGTCGCCAAATGGCCGCTCTATTTCGTCGGACCGCTGATGGCATTGTTTTTGGTCATTGATCTGAGCTTCCTCTCAGCCAACATGACCAAGGTTTTGCAAGGCGGCTGGTTGCCGATCGTGGTGGCGCTGCTGCTTGTCGCCGTGATGGAAACCTGGCGCCGCGGCCGCAAGCATCTCAGCGAACGGATGCTGGATGGCGCGCTGCCGCTTGATACATTGCTTCGCCAGGCGGCCAGCGACAAAATCCAGCGCGTCAAGGGAGCGGCCGTCTTTCTCACCGCCAATCTCGACATCGTGCCCTCAGCGCTGTTGCACAATCTCAAGCATAATCAGGTGCTGCATAAGCGCGTCGCGCTCTTGCGTGTATCGGTGGAAGACACCCCGCGCGTACCCCTCGATGAGCAGCTCGTGTTTGAAAACCTCTCCAACGGATTTGTGCGCATCGAAGTGCATCACGGCTTCATGCAGCGGGTCAATGTCCCCGAAATGCTGGCACGCTGTAAAAACTTCGGCGTCGATTTCCCGCCCATGGAAACGTCCTATTTCCTCAGTCGGCAGACGCTTGTGCATGAGCATGAATCCGCCATGCCCGGCTGGCAGTCACAGCTTTTCATTATCCTGATGGATTATGCGGTCTCGCCGACGGAATATTTCCGCCTGCCGCCCAACCGTGTCGTCGAGTTTGGCACCAAGACGGAAGTCTGATCAGAGCGCGAAGCTGACGGTCAGCGAGCCGAACATGTCGGGTTCAGGCTGACCATAAAACTCGTATGTCCGATAGACATTGGTGAGGCTGAGCCTGGTGTCCCAGATCACGGCCACAAGTCCGGCCTTGAGATCGGCAACAAAGGCGCGCTTGTCGATGCTCGCACTGTCGCGAAACGTATTGCCATCGAGGAAGATGTTGCGCGCCACATAGCGACCGCTCGCGCCGACAAAGCCATACCAGTTGAAACCGGTTGTCGGAATGAACCAGTCGGAGCCGCCATTGCTGGGATAAATGCCGGTGGGGCCAAAGTCATCCGGCAGGTTTGATCCCAGGCGCAAAGTGCCGCCAAAGCCTGCAAAAGTGCTGACATTGCCAAGCGCAATCACACCATAGGGAATGAAATCTGTCTCCAGACCGAGAATGCCCGGGGTTTGCAGGCGACCGGAGCGCCAGGCGCGTTCAAGCGTCAGATTGATGCCCGGTTCGTTATGAATCTGATTGTCCCATCCCTTGATCGTTTGCCATCCGAAGGTGCGATGCCAGCCGTTCTGCACTTCTTCGCCCATCGCCGCAGGACCCACCACACCCAGATCAAGTTGCCATTTGTCCTGCCAGGCTTCGTTTTCACCTGAATAGCGCGTACTCATGAGCAGAAGCGTCGTATGCAGCCAGGCCGCATAGGGCCTGTCATTGGGCTGGGGCGCGGTTTGCTGGGTGTCGGCGGGGGTGAATATTTCATGCGCCAGCGACAACCCGACACGATGCGTCGTGCGCGTGATGTCTTCATTGCCGGTGAAAAGCGGTGGCGCCGAAACCGCGTACAACCAATCCGGCAAATCCTCGCGTGGTGCCGAGGTCCAACTCATCTTCACGCCATTGGTGTAATGGCGGTCTGTCCCGATGGCGAAGAAGAAGTCATTTTCAGTTTCAAGCGAGAAGAAGCCGTTATCTTCCGCCGCATTGGCCGCTTGGGTGCCAAACAGGCCGAGGGGCAAGGCCAGACAACCGGCCAGCAGGCCCATCCTGGCGGTGGCGGCAGGCAAAGGGTCGGATGCGAACAAGGCAAGACCTCCAGGAGAGACACCACAAAGCGACATCTGACACTATAAGAGGGAATAAGTCCGTTTGATGTTCAGCAGGCTCAACGATAAGGCCGGACGGCCCGCGCCAGGGAACATGACCCGGTCAACAGAAGAGCCGCTCTTTGCAGAGCGGCCCCTCATTTGATCCAGCGACATGATTTCTTATTGTTTTTTATCGCCCTGGATGTTCCCCGACTTGTTTTTTTCCCCTGAGAGCTTGTTCCGAACCCCTCAACCAGGAGATGCTGGTCAGTGGATGGTCTGCAGTCAGGATTATTATTATGTCGGTTCTCCCCGGACCCTGATTCCAGAAAGTGGCCTGGACAGGTCTCTTTTTATTATTCTAGGGTGCTTACCCTAATGCAGATAGTAACGGAGATTCTTGGGGGTGCAAGCAGGAAACAACATTCCTGTACAAATTTGTCAGCGCTCAAACGGACAGACACAATGACAGCCTGTGCAGGGCAAACGGCGGGATAAAGCGCTTATGCGATTGAAAAATCTGGGTAATTCCGGCCTTAAGGTGTCGGTCGTTGGCCTCGGCTGCAACAATTTCGGCATGAAATGCGATCAGGCAGCGACAAATGCCGTGGTTCATGCCGCGCTTGATTGCGGGGTGACACTCTTCGACACAGCCGACTTCTATGGCGGCAAGGGTGGCTCGGAAGTTCTGCTGGGGCGGGCGCTGGGTGCGCGGCGCAAGGACATCGTGCTCGCCACCAAATTCGGCCTGCCCATGGGTGAGGGCGACTACATGAAAGGCGCCTCCCGGCGCTACATCGTGCAAGCCGTGGAAGCAAGCCTGCGTCGGCTCGGCACCGATTACATCGACCTCTATCAGCATCATTACCCCGATCCTGACGCGCCCATCGAGGAAACGCTTTCGGCGCTTGACGATCTCGTTCGCTCGGGCAAGGTGCGCTATATCGGCTGCTCGAACTTTCTCGGCTGGCAACTGGTTGAGGCCTGGTATGTCGCGCAGCAGGCGCATCAGACAATCTTCGTCAGTGCGCAGAACCACTACAGCCTCATGGATCGCAGCATCGAAAACGATATCGTGCCAGCAGCCGTCAAATATGGCGCAAGCATCCTGCCTTATTATCCGCTCGCGCGTGGCCTGTTGACAGGCAAGTATCGGCGCGGGCAGGCAACGCCTGGTGGCGCGCGCCTGACGATCTTCCCTCACCTCGCCACCAAGGTCCTGACGGAAGACAATTTCGACAAGGTCGAGAAGCTGACGGCCTATGCGGCAAGTCGCAATCGCACCATCCTCGATCTTGCCATTGGCTGGCTTGCCGCCCAGCCGCATGTCGCCAGCGTCATTGCAGGCGCCAGCACACCCGAGCAGGTGCGGCTCAATGTGGCGGCAGGTGAATGGCAGCTCAGCCCGCAGGAATTGCAGGACGTGGACAAG
>CAVOKW010000010.1:0-135163 GCA_963696585.1 uncultured Alphaproteobacteria bacterium | reverse complement strand
GATCGTAATAGACCTTGCCGGTGCAAAGCACGACGCGCTTGATCTCTTTGTCCGGCACGAGCCTGATCGGCTGGTCCTTGAGGATTTCAGCATCGTCCCACAACACGCGATGGAACGAGGAGCCCGGTCCCATCTCATCAAGCCGCGACACGGCCCGCTTGTGACGCAGCAGTGACTTCGGCGTCATCATGATGAGCGGCTTGCGGAAATTACGATGCATCTGACGGCGCAGAATGTGGAAATAATTCATCGGCGTCGTGCAATTGGCGACTTGCATATTGTCTTCAGCGCAAAGCTGGAGATAGCGCTCCAGTCGCGCCGAAGAATGCTCCGGACCCTGACCTTCATAGCCATGCGGCAACAGCATGACGAGACCCGACATGCGCAACCATTTGCGCTCGCCTGAGGAAATGAACTGGTCAATCACGACCTGCGCACCATTGGCGAAATCGCCAAACTGCGCTTCCCACAAGACCAGCGCATTCGGCTCGGCCAGGCTGTAGCCATATTCAAAGCCGAGCACCGCCGCTTCCGACAGCATCGAATTGATGACTTCGAACTCGGCCTGCCCCTCCGAAATATTGTTCAGCGGCACATATTTGTCTTCATTGACCTGATCATTCAGCACCGCGTGACGCGACACGAAAGTCCCGCGTTCGGAATCCTGACCCGAGAGGCGCACCTTGATGCCTTCGTCAACGAGCGTACCAAAGGCCAAAGCCTCGGCCATGCCCCAGTCGATGCCCTCACCAGTTTCAATCATCTTGCGGCGATTGTCCATGAAGCGGCCAATCGTCTTGTGAATGTTGAAACTCGCAGGCACCTCGCTCAGCTTCATGCCAACGCGCTTCAGCCTGTCAATTTCGACAGCCGTTTCGCCACGGCGCGCTTCGCCCTCGGCCTTGGCAAGACCGGCCCAGCGGCCATCAAGCCAGTCCGCCTTGTTCGGACGGAACCCGGCAACGGTCTGAAACTCGCCTTCCAGCTGATCGCGGAACGCATTGATGCGCTGCTCCACTTCCTCGGCGCTCATCAGACCTTCGCGCACCAGACGATCCGAATAGATTTGCAGCGTCGTCGGCTGATCCTTGATCTTCTGATACATGATCGGCTGCGTCATGCTCGGATCATCGCCTTCATTGTGTCCAAAGCGGCGATAGCAGAACATGTCGATGACGACAGGCTTGTTGAAAAGCTGACGAAACTCGGTCGCGATCTTGCAGGCATGCACAACCGCTTCCGGATCATCGCCATTCACATGGAAAATCGGCGCCTGCACCATCTTGGCAACGTCAGAGGGATAAGGCGATGAGCGGCTGTTGATCGGGCTCGTCGTGAAGCCGATCTGATTATTGATGATGAAATGGATCGAGCCGCCCGTGCGGTGGCCCTTGAGGCCCGAAAGACCGAGACACTCGGCGACAATGCCCTGACCGGCAAAGGCGGCGTCGCCATGAATGAGCAACGGAATGACGGAGCCGCGCTCGCGATCATGATTCTGATCCTGCTTGGCGCGCGCTTTGCCCAGCACCACCGGATCGACAATTTCCAGATGCGACGGATTGGCGGTCAGTGACAGATGCACCTTGTTGCCATCGAACTCGCGGTCCGAGGAAGCACCAAGGTGATATTTCACATCGCCCGAACCATCAATATCCTCAGGCGTTGACGAACCGCCCTTGAACTCGTGGAAGACCGCACGAAACGGCTTCGACATCACATTTGTGAGCACGTTGAGACGGCCGCGATGGGCCATGCCGAGCACGATTTCTTTGACACCCAGGGCGCCGCCGCGCTTGATGATCTGTTCGAGCGCCGGGATCATGGCTTCCGCACCATCAAGGCCGAAGCGCTTGGTGCCGACATATTTGACGCCGCAGAACTTCTCAAAGCCCTCTGCCGCAATCAGCTTGTCAAGAATGGCGGAGCGGCCCATATCGGTGAAGCTGATTTCCTTGTCCGGTCCTTCAATACGCTGCTGGATCCATGCCTTTTCTTCGGGATCGCCGATATGCATGAACTCGACAGCAAGTGTGCCGCAATAGGTGCGACGCAGAATCTCGATCATCTGGCGCACGGTCGCCGTTTCAAGACCGAGCACATGGTCGATGAAAATCGGGCGGTCAAGATCACCCGGCCCGAAGCCATAGCTTTCGGGCTGCAATTCGGGATGCAGGGATTCAGGGCGCATTTTCAGCGGATCAATATCCGCATCCATATGGCCACGAATACGATAGGCGCGGATCATCATCAGGGCGCGAACCGAATCGAGTGTCGCCGCCCGGATTTCATCCTGCGTCGCGCCTGTGCCCTTATGGTCGCTGATTTTGGCCTTGAGCACAGGGTCGCTGACCTCGCCATCCCCATTGGCGTAATAGGGCCAGTCGCGGCGCTCCCAGGAGGCACCGCGCGCTTCCTTGATCACATCCTCACGCGGATCGCCCAGTCCCTCAAAAAACCGCTGCCAATCAGCATCAACAGAGGATTTATCCTCCTGATACCGGGCATAGAGTTGTGCGACGAAGGGGGCGTTGGATCCGTAAAGGAAGGATGTGCGCTCTAAGCGCTCATTGGCGCTGTCATTGCTCATATCGGGGGGCCCGTGTCGATCAGGGGAGTGCGGGACCCACACCCCCCCGATATTCGTTAAACCGTGCTTACAGGGACGAAGTTTCGCACGGGAATCCTTATCACGCTATGTATGAATCGGGGCTCAGTATTCAACTATTTCTTGAAAAACCCGCGACGCTTGCCGCCACCCAGAACCTCGACAAGGGTCGTGCCGAGCGCTGAAGGCGAAGCGGCAACCGTGATGCCGGCCGAACGCATGGCCTCCATCTTGTCGTCCGCGCCGCCCTTGCCGCCGGAAATGATGGCACCTGCATGGCCCATGCGACGACCGGGAGGGGCTGTCACACCGGCAATAAAGCCCACAATCGGCTTCTTGATCTTGGAAGACTTGAGGAACTCGGCGGCATCTTCTTCAGCAGAACCGCCGATTTCGCCGATCATGATGATCGATTCCGTGGCCGGGTCATTGAGGAAAAGCTCAAGGCAATCAATGAAGTTTGTCCCGTTGACGGGGTCGCCGCCAATACCGATACAGGTCGACTGGCCAAGACCTGCCGCCGTCGTCTGGGCCACAGCTTCATAGGTCAGCGTGCCCGAGCGTGAGACGATGCCCACCGAGCCGGGCTTGTGAATATGGCCCGGCATGATGCCGATCTTGCACTGGCCGGGCGTGATGACGCCGGGGCAGTTGGGGCCGACAAGGCGCGTCGTCGAGCCGGAAAGCGCCCGCTTCACCTTGACCATGTCGAGGACCGGAATGCCTTCGGTGATGCAGACGGCAAGTCGAATGCCCGCATCAATCGCTTCAAGGATCGCATCGGCCGCGAAGGGCGGCGGTACATAAATCGCCGACGCCGTGGCGCCTGTCCTGGCAACAGCTTCAGCGACGGTGTTGAAAACCGGCAGATCGAGATGCGTGGAGCCGCCCTTGCCCGGTGCAACGCCACCAACCATCTTCGTGCCATAGGCAATCGCCTGCTCGGAGTGGAAGGTACCCTGCTTGCCAGTGAAGCCCTGACAAATGACCTTTGTGTTCTTGTCAACCAGGACGGACATTATGCAGCCTCCTTCACGGCCTTGACGATTTTCTCTGCCGCATCGGACAGATTGTCGGCGGAGATGATCGGAAGGCCTGACTCGGCCATGATCTTTTTGCCGAGCTCGACATTGGTGCCCTCAAGACGAACAACAAGCGGCACGCTCAGTTTCACTTCCTTGGCAGCCGCAATCACACCCTCAGCGATGATGTCGCAACGCATGATGCCGCCAAAGATGTTGACCAGAATGCCTTCGACATTCTTGTCCGACAAAATGATCTTGAAGGCTTCCGTTACCTTCTCCTTGGTTGCGCCGCCGCCCACATCGAGGAAGTTGGCTGGCTCGGAACCATAAAGCTTGATGATGTCCATGGTTGCCATGGCAAGGCCCGCACCATTGACCATGCAGCCGATCTTGCCATCGAGCTTGATGTAGTTGAGATCATATTTCGAGGCTTCGACTTCGGCGGGATCTTCTTCGGTAAGGTCGCGCAGCTCGACAATGTTCTTGTGACGATAAAGCGCGTTGGAATCGAAATTGATCTTGGCGTCGAGGCAGAGGAGCTTGCCCTCACCCGTCACGACGAGCGGGTTGATTTCAAGCTGGCTCATGTCTTCATGGACAAAGGCCTGATAGAGATTGTCGATCAGCTTCACGCAGTCGCCGACCTGATCCCCGGAGAGACCGAGCGCGAAGGCGACCTTGCGGCCATGGAACGAACTGATGCCCGATGCCGGATCAACCGGGAAAGTCAGAATCTTCTCAGGCGTCGAATGCGCCACCTCTTCGATGTCCATGCCGCCTTCAGTCGACACGATGAAGGAGATGCGCGATGTCGCGCGATCGACCAGGATCGAGAGATAGAGTTCACGCGCAATCGAAGAGCCTTCTTCGATATAGAGGCGATTGACCTGCTTGCCTTCGGGGCCCGTCTGATGCGTCACCAAAATCGAGCCGAGCAGCCGTTCGGCTTCCTTGCGCACGTCATCGATCGACTTCACGACCTTGACGCCGCCTGCCTTACCGCGACCGCCTGCATGGATCTGTGCTTTGACAACCCATACCGGGCCGCCAAGTTTCGTGGCGCCTTCAACCGCTTCGTCAGCGGTAAAAGCCGCATGCCCCTGGGGCACCGGTACGCCGTACTTCGCAAGCACAGCCTTGGCCTGATATTCGTGAATATTCATTAGGGTCCGTCCGGCTAAGGGGGCGAGGAAAGGCTGCCCGATGGAGATGCGGATGGTCCGGAGTTATATCACCCGTACTGTGCAGCGCAACCGTCAGTTCGGGTAGGCTGGCTAGGAATGAACCTTGATTGCGCCGCTTCCTGCTGACGGTTACGTCAATGAAGATGGGCGCTTGCTCATCTCGCTTGCTCATCTATTGAACAAAGGGCACAGGCCCTTGGGTCAAAGCAGATTTTTGAGACGATAGCCCGTTTCGGATTCCGGCAAAACAATCATCAAACCGTCATCACCAAGGACCGTTTCGCCCTCGCCTCGCGCTGCACTGACCCCGCGCATGAACATGCGCCGGGCAATCGCATTGGGCAGGGGTGGCACGAGATGCGTCAGCACCAGCAGCTTGACATGTGCTTCATTGGCGATCGCGGCCGCCTCTACAGGCGAGGTGTGATAATTGATCGTGTCGCGCGCCATCTTGGCCAGACGCGCATTGCCCGATGCCTCAACCTGATTGGCAAGCAGGCTCACCATGTCCTCGTTCAGAGCCTCATGCACGAGAAGATCGGCACCCTTTGACATGGTTGCGACATTCTCGAACTTCATGGTGTCACCGCTGATGACGGCGACACGCCCGCCATATTCGACGCGATAGCCAAAGGCAGGTTCGATCGGATGATGATTGACCAGAAAGGCACTGATTTTCAAACCATCACGATCATAGACAGTCTCTGCCACACCAATGGCAGGCGTCGGCACCACATGCGCATTCATTTTTTCGCCAGCCGGCGGCATATATTTCATGTCGTGATGTTCCACGCGGAACAGCGTATCGGCGCGATAGGCTTCCTGCAGGCCCGCAACAACGACATCCGTGCCCGCAGGAATATGGCTCTGGCCATTGCCCCCGAGCGGCGTCGCGACAACCGGCGGACTGGCCGGGCCATAAACGTCGAGTGCCTGTTTGCGGCCATTGATCCAGCCTTGCAGGCTCACCTCGCCAAGGCCGCCAAAATGATCCGAATGCAGATGAGTGAGGAACACCGCTTCAATGGCACCCCCCGGCAGGCGCATTTGCGCAATCTTGGCCCAGGCGCCCGGACCCGCATCAATCAGCACCATGTGACCCCCGGCGACCACAGCCGCACAGGCATTGGCGCGTGAGGGATCCGGCATCGGCGAACCCGTGCCGCAGAGAATGATCTTGAGGGACTTGTCCTTGAGCAGCGCGTTATTGTTCTTGGCAAGATTGGCTGCAACCGTTGAGGTCAGCAGCCTGTCTTGCAGGCTTGGCGAAAACCGGATCGCGACGAATGCCAGCACAGCAAGTGCCACAGCGAGCCCGGCAATGCTGCCCAGAATACGGATCACACGCATTTGCTTTCCTCCGCCATTTCACCGGGCGTTCTGATGACCCGCTCTGATGCCGGACACTAGCAAGCATGCAAACAATTGGCAATATGCATGTCAAAACAGCAAACTGCGTGCCAAAACAAAAGGGCGAGCCCGACGGCCCGCCCTTGCGTCACGCATGTTTGAAGGTCGTTACTTCGCCACTGAGGGATCAATGGTCTTGCAGGCATCGACCAGACCCTTCACGGCGTTGACCGACTTTTCAAAGCCCGCCTTTTCTTCCGCATTGAGCTCGATCTCGACAATGCGTTCCACGCCGCCAGCGCCAATGATCACCGGCACACCGACATACATATCCTTCACCCCATACTGACCGCTCAGATAGGCGGCGCAAGGCAGCAGGCGCTTCTTGTCCTTGAGATAGGACTCAGCCATGGCAATCGCCGAGCTTGCCGGAGCATAGAAGGCCGAACCGGTCTTCAGCAGGCTGACGATTTCAGCGCCACCATCGCGCGTGCGCTGAATGATGGCGTCGAGCTTTTCCTGGCTCGTCCAGCCCATCTTGACGAGATCCGGCAGCGAGATGCCGCCAACCGTCGAATAGCGTGGCAACGGCACCATCGTGTCGCCGTGGCCCCCCATGACAAAGGCGGTCACGTCTTCAACGGAAACATTGAACTCTTCGGCCAGGAAGTAACGGAAGCGTGCGCTGTCGAGAACGCCCGCCATGCCGACAACCATATGCGCGGGCAGGCCCGAGAACTGGCGCAGCGCCCAGACCATGGCGTCAAGCGGATTGGTGATGCAGACAACGAAAGCCTTTGGCGCATATTTGGCAATGCCTTCGCCCACCTGCGACATGACCTTGAGGTTGATACCGAGAAGGTCATCGCGGCTCATGCCCGGCTTGCGCGGTACACCCGCCGTGACGATCACGACGTCGGAACCTTCAAGGTCCTTGTAATCATTGGTGCCCGACATGGCGGCGTCAAAGCCTTCGACCGTCGAGGCCTGCGAAATGTCCAGTTGCTTGCCCTGCGGCAATCCTTCCGCGATATCGAACATGACGATATCGCCAAGTTCCTTGAGGCCGGCCAGCAGAGCCAGCGTTCCGCCGATCTGTCCGCCGCCGATAAGTGCGATTTTCTTGCGTGCCATTTAATGCCTCCGGATACCTGATGCTGGGCGCTTGAGCCTGACGATGGCGCCTATTGTTAATCTGGCTGCCTACTAGCCTGAATTAAAATCTTTCGCAATGCGGCGACATTATTCAAAATCGCCAGGATTAACCTCAATTCGCATGTTTCATTGACTCACCCGACGTCGCGGAGGCATGATCTCAAGGCCTTGAGGCGAAAATTTTCCTGTATTTTGAGGAGGTTAACGCTTTGGCACAGAAGGTAGGCGCCTTTAAGGGACATACCAGATGTAGCGTGAATGAACCTGCGGGAGCGTGTTTCGTTCACCATGTTGGGGGATGAGTGAGATGACAGCACACAACGCGATAAGCCGCTCAACCGCACGATTGGCATCCATTAATCTGATCAAATGGATGCGCGGGGGTGCCATCGGATTCGCCGCCATCACATTGGCCGGCTGCTCGATGCCCGCAGCAAAAGCCGATCTTGAGCGTCAACCCACCCGGATCGAGCGTAACGCGCGCGTGATCTATGGCAAGAACCAGCAATTGGCGAGCCGGGCTTGTCAGGATTTTTCAACCCATTCAGCCCGTGCCTGCGCGCCCTCGAAGCCGCAAGAAGAACAACGCACGGCAAGCGCCGTTCTGGACCCGGCCTTGCTCGGATTTGCGCCGGTGGATCGCCGCGACGCCAATGATTTCTCACTCGAAATCGCCCGCGATGAGGCCCGCAAGTCATCATCCCCCCTCGCCTTTGGCATGCTCTCCGGGAGTTTTGGCCAATCAGGGGGCTATGATCTGACATTGCGCCGTCGCACGGCTGATACACAATCACAGCATGTAGCGACGGTCGCTCAACCGGCAGATGCGGGCCTCTGATCGTCACAAGGCATGGCCGGGTTGACGCGTGACGACATTCAGTCGAGGCGGCGAAAATAATTTGGCCCTGCTCAGCAATCGCATTTCCCTGCCCCAGCCCATGCATCCACATGGACCCATGGGGCGTTTGTTTGGCCGCCTCATGGAATGGGGCAATCAAAATGCCTATGAACGCGCCCTGACGCTGATGGAACCCAGGCACAACGGCACCTTCCTTGAAATCGGATTTGGCACCGGGCGGCTGCTGGAAATGGTTGCGCAGAGGCAATCTGGCGGCGTGCTGGCAGGCATTGACCCCTCATCCCTCATGCTCGAGCGGGCGCGCCGTCGCCTCACAAACAAGGGCTTCATGTCAGACCTCAAACTTGGACTGGCGGACAGCCTGCCTTGGGGTGAGGCGCAATTTGATGCCGTCGCAGCCCTGCATTGTTTTCAATTCTGGCCGGACCCGGCAAAGACCATCGACGAAATAAACCGTGTCCTGAAAAAAGAGGGACGCCTTGTTCTCATCCTGCGCAATCATGAACAGGCAAAAAACATTGACTGGTTGCCCAATCCGCTAAGTCGCCATCGTCAGGAAGCGGCCGAGGCCGTGAAGCTGCTGCAAAAAGCCGGTCTGGGTGAAATTGTTCGCCTGCCCAATGTCGGCACATCACCCGTCATCACGGCGCGCAAGCCTGCTTAATCCGCCGCCCGCAAACCCATATAATCGCTGCTCTGCATCTCGATAAGGCGCGACACGGTGCGCTCAAATTCAAATGCTCCATCGCCTTGCTCATAAAGCGTCATGGCGGGCGCCTCAGCCGAAAGAATGAGCTTCGTCCTGGCTTCATAAAGCGCATCAATCAACGTCACAAAGCGTTTGGCCTCGTTGCGCTTCTCGGCGCCCATCTTCGGCACATCACTCAAAATCACCGTATGATAGGTCTCGGCAATCTTGAGATAGTCAGCCGCCCCCAGCGCCTTGACGCAAAGATCATGAAATCCGAACCGCGCCACACCATGGGCTGCCTCCGGCACATCCAGCGCCCGGCCATGCACATCAAGTACCGCAGGTTCCCCCTGCGCCTGATCGGTGAGTTTGTAAAAAGTCTCGTCCAGTGCGCGTGCCGCCGCGGCATCGCAGGGCGTGTAATAGACCGGCAGACCCTTGATGCGATCGAGCCGATAATCCGTCTGGCTATCCAGCAACAACACGCTCATGCGGGCTTTCACGAGATCGATGAAAGGCAGGAAGCGCTGCCGGTTGAGCCCCCCCTTATAAAGATCCTCAGGCGGACGATTGGAGGTCGTGACCACCACCACGCCCAACTCGAACAGTTGCTCGAAGAGTCGTCCGAGAATGGAGGCGTCGGCTATGTCATGCACCTGAAACTCGTCAAAGCATAAAAGCGCAGCCTGCCGGGCGATCTGGGCAGCAACGGGCGGGATGGGATCAGATCCCTTGACCTTGCCAGCCTTCTCCCTCTGCCGCCAGTCATGGATCAGGCCATGAACCTCCTGCATGAAGGCATGAAAATGAACGCGTCGTTTGGGCGAGATGCTGACCGTATTGAAAAACAGGTCCATCAGCATGGACTTGCCACGCCCGACACCGCCCCAGATATAAAGCCCTTCAGGTGGCGTGACCTTGCGGCCAATCCCCAAAAAGGCGAGCGGCCCGACGCGACGTCCCGGACGCCAGCGCTGAAGCACATCGGCAAGATGTTGCAAATGCGCGGCAACTTGCGCCTGCGCCTCATCAGCCGCGATCTCGCCGCGTTTGACCTTTTCCCGATACGCACGAAGCGGCCCTTTGGCCATGCCCAACGCCCCGATCACAGTTCCCGACACACAACCAGCAGGAAATACCCCGAAATCAACGGCGCGTCACGCCGCTTCCATGCGTGAGCCAATCAGCCCGCCTGGAGGGCCAGCCAGGCGTCCATGTATGGCGCAAGCATGACCGTCTGTTCCTCAACGCTCAGCGGCAGCCCAAGATGCTCACGAAGCGCCTGGGCAATATCAGCCACTGTTTCGAGCTTGTGGCTCTCGACCTGACCATTCAGACCACGGATTGCCAGATTGGTATTGAAGAGCGTCACACGACGATCCGCAAATGGCCGCGCGGCAATCAGATGCTGGACGAAAAGGGAGTCAGGATGGGTCGATGTGTACCAGCTCGACAATTCGTAATCGGCCGGCGATTGCACTTCCTCGGTGAAGTGATAGATGCTCACCCATGCCTCACCAAGCTTGCCCTGCAACTCATAGCCGTCGCTGCGCGCCAGAAGACGTCTTGGCTCATGAGGTGTGGCCTGTTCAAGATCACAGACAAACCGGATGGGGCCGGTCATGGTGAGACCGCCAAAGCCGATATCCGCAATATAGGGGCCCTCGGGAAGATCGACCCGCATCAGCATATGCGTCCGGGCCGTGGCGATATCCTCGGGCTGCATCCAGCGCACGCGGCCGATGAAAGGCGTGACCTCAAAGCCCATGGCTCTCAGCGCCGCCAGAAACAGGCCATTCAA
Organism: uncultured Alphaproteobacteria bacterium; assembly: GCA_963696585.1. Classification (GTDB taxonomy): domain Bacteria; phylum Pseudomonadota; class Alphaproteobacteria; order Parvibaculales; family Parvibaculaceae; genus Parvibaculum. The sequence continues at coordinate 124,490 of CAVOKW010000010.1, read as the reverse complement.
CTCGAAGCAGTAACCTCCGCGCCTGTCCTCTATCAACTTCTTTTGCAGTGAAGCCGGATCAAGCCGGATCGGTCGCCTGGCGAGCACATCGAGATTTTCAAACGGGATCGATGTTGAATGCGCAAAATGCAGCGCCTTCAACACCTCCAGCGTGGCGTCACGCGGACCGGCATAGCCGATCCGCGCCAGATAACGATCAAGATCGATCATAGGCAATCATCACTTCATTGTCGGAATAACAAAGGATGAGCCCTCCTTGACGCCACCTGTCGGCCAGCGCGAGGTCACGGTCTTGACCTTGGTCCAGAACTTGACGCCCTCGGTGCCATGCTGGTTTGTGTCACCGAAGGCTGATCGCTTCCAGCCGCCAAACGAGTGATAGGCCAGCGGCACGGGGATCGGCACATTGATGCCAACCATGCCAACCTGGACCTTGGAGGCGAATGTCCGCGCCGCATCGCCATCGCGCGTGAAGATCGCCACGCCATTGCCATATTGATGCTTGGTCGGCAATTCAGCCGCCTCGTCAAATGTCCTGGCGCGAACCACGCTGAGCACGGGTCCGAAAATCTCATCCTTATAGATCGTCATGTCGGGCGTGACATTGTCGAACAGCGAGCCGCCCATGAAAAAGCCGTTCTCATAGCCCTGCAGCTTGAACCCGCGGCCATCGACAAGCAGGCTCGCCCCTTCCTTGACGCCCAGATCGATATAGCCTTGCACCTTGTCGAGATGCGCCTTGCTGATGACGGGTCCATAGTCAGAATCGGAGGCGGTCGAAGGACCTACTTTCAGGGCCTGCACGCGCGGCACAAGTTTCTCGATCAGGCGATTGGCCGTCTCTTCGCCAACCGGCACCGCAACGGAAATTGCCATGCACCGCTCGCCCGCCGAGCCATAGCCCGCGCCGATCAGATCATTCACCACCTGATCCATATCGGCATCCGGCATGATGATGGCATGGTTCTTGGCTCCGCCCATGGCCTGTACGCGCTTGCCATGCGCCGCGCCCGTTGCATAGACATACTGCGCGATGTTGGAGGAGCCGACAAAACTCACCGCCTGAATGAGAGGATCACTCAATATGGCATCCACAGCCTCCTTGTCGCCATTGACGACATTGAGCACACCGGCTGGCGCGCCCGCCGCCATGAAGAGTTCGGCAAGGCGAAGCGGGAGAGAGGGGTCTTTTTCCGATGGCTTGCAGATGAAGGTGTTGCCACAGGCAATCGCCACGCCAAACATCCACATCGGGATCATGGCGGGGAAATTGAAAGGCGTGATGCCGGCGACCACGCCAAGCGGTTGGCGCATCGAATACATGTCGATGCCGGGACCTGCGCCCTCGGTAAACTCGCCCTTCATCAAATGCGGAATGCCACAGGCAAATTCGATGACTTCCAGGCCGCGCTGAATGTCGCCCTTGGAATCAGCAATCACCTTGCCATGCTCGGCAGAGAGCATTTCGGCGAGTTCCTGCATATTGTCTTCCAGCAGGCGTTTGAATTCGAACATCACGCGCGCCCGGCGTTGCGGATTGGTCGCCGCCCAATCAGGGAAGGCCTTGGCCGCGACCTCCACGGCTGAGCGCAGTTCAGCTGTCGTGGCCAGAGGCGTTCGGCCGGTCACTTCTCCCGTATTTGGATTTGTCACATCACAGAAGCGTCCGCTTGCCCCCCTGACATGAATGCCGCCGATGAAATGTGTCAATTCGTTCGCCATGGGTCCCGCCAATTGTTTTCATGTGGTTTTCATTAGTTAGCGTGTGCAGCAGAAAGGCTGCAAGGGGGGTGATTTTCACCCTCGCTGAGCGTGCTGAACATATTCAACACCCGGTTTGAGGCATTTTGGGTAGAAAACAAAAAAGATTCTTTCAGTTTTCACTGTTTGACGGTGGCAAAGTGCCCCCATTTCTCTCTAACATCCCAGCGGGCGCCTGGAGATTCTGATAAGGAAGCTAGGGGGGGCCCGACACAGATCGCGACCCTGTCAGGGGACTGTCTGAAACATTTGGGCGGAGACTTCCGCCAAGAGGAAAACGCTATGTCGAATTTCATGAAGATAGCTATTGCCGTCATCGTGATCGCTGTCATCGCAGTGGTCGGCTACAAGATGACGAATAAGGGCGGTGACGAAGCTGCCATGGAGACACCGGCAACAACCGACGAAATGGCGCCTGCTGAAACGGCCGCTCCGGCGGAAGAAGCAGCACCTGCCCCTGAAGCAGCACCTGCCCCTGAAGCAGCACCTGCCCCTGAAGCGGCACCTGCTGAAGAAGCAGCACCTGCCCCTGAAGCGGCCCCTGCTGAAGAAGCCGCGCCCGCCATGGACGGCGCAGCGCCTGCTGAAGAAACACCTGCTGAACCAGCTCCGGCTCAGTAAGCTTGATCGACTAAATCGGCATTCGGCCCGCCTCCGTCATGGAGTGCGGGCCGTTTTCGTTCAGACGCCGATAAATGAAAAGATCACTTCGCAGCGGGCCAGAGCCAGCGACCCGCCATGGCCGCCAGAAAGGCGCCTGCCATCTGGGCCGCGATGAAGCCCGCCACATCCTGCCCGCGAATGCCGGAAAACGTGTCGGTGAAACTGCGCGCAATCGTCACCGCCGGATTGGCAAATGAGGTCGATGACGTAAACCAATAACCCGCCACAATGGCGAGCGCGACCATTGGCGCGACTTCACGCGGGCGCATGGCCACGGCACCCAGAATGGTGATGACGAGCGTGAAGGTGGCAATCACTTCGCCAAGCCATTGGCCCGTGCCCGTGCGGATATGGGCGGAATGCTGGATCAGGGTCATGTCAAACATCTGATGGGCGGCAATGGCACCAAGCAGCGCGAACACGCATTGCACACTGATATAGCTGAGCGCGCGTGACAGCGGCAATTCGCCCCGAAGCGCAAAGACCAGGGAAACCGCCGGATTGAAATGCGCCCCCGAGATCGGCCCGAGCATGGTGATAAGCACATAGAGGATGGCGCCCGTCGCAATCGAATTGCCAAGCAGCGCAACGCCATTATTGAGGGACGACATCTGCTGTCCCATGATGCCCGAGCCAACAACCGTGGCAAGCAGCAAAAACGTACCCAGCGCCTCGGCAGCGAGCGGTCGCAAAAGCGGATCGGATTTCATGAATGCCTGTCTCGGTTCTATGTCGAAGACTTGCCGATATCGTCGAGTTTGCGTTTGAGCGACAAGCCGTCCAGCGCACTGATGGGAAGATTGGCGAAGAGATCAATACGTCGCCTGATTTGCAGAAAGACCTCAAGGAATTTCTTGCGCTTGACATCATCACTGCCGCCAAGGGCCGCTGGATCTTCAAAGGGCCAATGCGCACTCATCGGCTGGCCCGGCCAGAAGGGGCAGGTCTCCCCGGCCGCGTTATCGCAAACCGTAAAGACAAAATTCATATGCGGCGCATCGGCGGTCGCATATTCATCCCAGGATTTTGAGCGCAAGCCTTCAGTCGGAATATTCGCGTCAGAAAGCAGTTCCAGCGCGAAAGGATTGACGACTCCTCCAGGATGACTGCCGGCACTATAGGCGCGGAACTTGTTCCCATAAGTTGCATTCATATAGGCCTCGGCCATGATCGAACGGGCCGAATTGCCGGTGCAAAGAAACAGGACATTGTATGGCTTGGTTTGATCCATGATCCCTCAGCAGCAGATTTTTGATTTATCCAGGGTGCCGCAAGCCCCCTTGCAGCAGTCATCCAGTAGAAAGCCCGTCAGCGCCTGCATCACGGTGAGATCGGCGCTATAGATGATGGCGCGTCCCTCGCGTCGGGACGTCACCAGTCCGGCATGTGCCATTTCCTTCAGATGGAAGGACAAGGTGGCAGGGGGCACTTTCAAGCTATTGGCAATGTCGCCAGCCCCGAGCCCGCCCTCCCCGGCTTGCGGCGAATGGGCCCTCACCAGAAGCCGGAAAATGGCCAGTCTGGTTTCCTGCGCCAGCGCACCCAGCAATGTTACAGCCCGAGTTGATTCCATACTTCCAGTATTATAAAATTGATGCGCATCGTCAATCCCTCTGGCGCACAAAGACCGCCGCGACGGAATCTTGAACGTCATGTCGTTTATGCCGTGCTGTGGGCTCCGCCCCGGCCGTCGCATCCCTCAAGCCGTGACGACATCAAGGCAGCCTTGAGCTTTGTGCAAGGCCATCGCGCGCCAGATGGCGAATACAAGCCGGAATGGGCAACAAGCAGAAAGGCCGCCCCGGGGGGACGGCCTTTGCTTTGGAACGGGGTGACCACTCAGGCCTGTCGCTCGACCATCATCTTCTTGATTTCGGCGATGGCCTTGGCCGGGTTCAAACCCTTGGGGCACGTCTTGGCGCAATTCATGATGGTGTGGCAGCGATAAAGCCGGAACGGATCTTCCAGATTGTCGAGACGCTCGCCCGTTGCTTCATCGCGCGAGTCGATGAGCCAGCGATAGGCCTGCAACAGCACGGCGGGTCCGAGATAGCGGTCGCCATTCCACCAATAGCTCGGGCAGGATGTCGAACAGCAGGCGCAGAGAATGCACTCATAAAGACCGTCGAGCTTCTGGCGATCTTCATGGCTCTGACGCCATTCCTTTGCCGGTTCCGGCGTCTTGGTCTGCAGCCACGGCTCAATCGAGGCGTGTTGCGCATAAAAGTTTGTGAGATCCGGCACGAGATCCTTCACCACCGGCATATGCGGCAGCGGATAGATCTTTACGTCACCCGAGACTTCATCAATGCCCTTGGTGCAGGCCAGCGTGTTGGTGCCGTCGATGTTCATCGCACACGAACCGCAAATGCCTTCGCGGCAGGAGCGGCGGAAAGTCAGCGTCGAGTCGATCTCGTTCTTGATCTTGATCAGCGCATCAAGAACCATCGGACCGCATTTGGCGAGATCGACTTCATAAGTGTCGATGCTCGGATTCTTGCCGTCATCCGGGTTCCAGCGATAGATGCGGAAACGCTTGACCTTCCTGGTGCCCTTTGGCGCCTTGAAGGTCTTGCCCTTGTTGATCGTCGAGTTCTTCGGCAGAGAAAGCTGAACCATGATCTAGTCCTTCACCCTGGCGTCGCGTCAGTACACGCGCGCCTTCGGCTTGATGTAGTCAATATCGTTGGAAAGCGTAAAGGCGTGCACCGGGCGGAAATCGACCGCCGGCTTGCCCTTGTCGTCGACCCAGCACAGCGTGTGCTTCATCCAGTTTTCATCGTCACGCTCAGGGAAGTCTTCGCGCGCATGGGCGCCACGGCTTTCTTCACGTCCACAGGCGCCCTCAACGGTTGCAATCGCCTGCACGATGAGATTGTCGAACTCAAGCGTCTCGATAAGATCGGAGTTCCAGACAAGCGAGCGATCCGCAACCTTGATGTCGGACGCCCCGGCAAAGACTTCATGCACGCGCTGGCGGCCCTGCGCCAGGGTTTCGCCGGTACGGAACACGGCAACGTCTTCCTGCATGGCGCGCTGCATCTGCAACCGCAGCTCGGCCGTCGGTGTGCCGCCATTGGCGTTGCGGAAATGATCGAGCCGCGCAATCGAATTGTCGCCGGCATCCTTCTTGAGGTCGGGCTGGCGCGCACCCGGCTCGACGAGTTCGGCGGCGCGCAGACCGGCGGCACGACCAAACACCACGAGGTCAATGAGCGAGTTCGACCCCAGACGGTTGGCGCCATGAACCGACACGCAGGCCGCTTCGCCGATGGCCATGAGGCCCGGCACAACCGTATCGGGATTACCGTCTTTGAGGGTCAGCACTTCGCCATGGAAATTCGTCGGAATGCCACCCATGTTGTAATGCACGGTCGGCAGAACCGGGATCGGCTCCTTCGTCACATTGACGCCGGCAAAAATCCGCGCCGATTCCGAAATGCCGGGCAAACGTTCATGCAGCACCTTGGGATCAAGATGATCGAGATGCAGGAAAATGTGATCCTTGTTGGGACCGACGCCGCGGCCTTCCTTGATCTCCACCGTCATGGCGCGTGAAACGACGTCACGCGAGGCCAGATCCTTGGCGCTGGGGGCATAGCGTTCCATGAAACGCTCGCCCGCCGAATTGGTGAGATAGCCGCCTTCGCCGCGCGCCCCTTCGGTGATGAGGCAGCCCGCGCCATAAATGCCGGTCGGATGGAACTGCACAAACTCCATGTCCTGCAGTGGCAATCCGGCGCGCAGCACCATGGCATTGCCATCGCCCGTGCAGGTATGGGCCGACGTGGCCGAGAAATAGGCGCGGCCATAACCGCCCGTTGCGAGAATGACGAGCGAGGCCGAGAAGCGATGCATCTCGCCTGTTGCCATGTCCATGGCGACCACGCCGCGGCAGGCGCCTTCCGCATCCATGATGAGGTCGATGGCAAAATACTCGATATAGAACTCGGCCTGACGGCGAACCGACTGACCGTAAAGCGTGTGCAGGATGGCATGACCCGTGCGGTCGGCGGCGGCGCAGGTGCGCTGGGCAATGCCTTCGCCGAAATTGGTCGTCATGCCGCCGAAAGGACGCTGGTAAATCTTGCCTTCTTCAGTGCGGCTGAACGGGACGCCAAAATGCTCAAGCTCATAAACGGCTTCCGGCGCATGGCGGCAGAGATATTCAATCGCATCCTGATCGCCAAGCCAGTCGGAGCCCTTGACGGTGTCATACATATGCCAGCGCCAGTCATCCGGGCCCATATTGCCGAGCGAAGCTGAAATGCCACCCTGGGCCGCAACGGTGTGGCTGCGTGTCGGAAACACCTTGGTGATGCAGGCCGTTTTCAAGCCCTTTTCCACACAGCCAAGCGTCGCGCGAAGACCGGCGCCACCGGCGCCCACCACCACCACATCATAAGTGTGATCGTTGAAGCTATATGCTTTGGACGCAGACATGAGAGCGCTCTCGTCGTTGTATCAGGAACCGAAGCCGATCTTGAGCACTGCATAAGCGCAGGTCAGACCAACCAGAATGGAAAAGAAGGTATTGGCAAGCAGCGCCAGAAGGCGCGTGCCATGCGAGGTCACATAGTCCTCGATCACGACCTGCATCCCGAGTCGCATGTGGACGACGCCAACGCCAATGAACATGAGCAGGAGCACGCCAACAACCGGATTGGTCAGCGCGTCATGGGCGGTTTGCCAATCGGCTCCCGTCAGGGCGACAAGCAGGGCGAACAGAAAGAGGCTGAGTGGAACGAGCGCCACAGCGGTTGCCCGCTGGGCAATGAAATGGCCCGAACCGGATTTGGCTGAACCAAGACCGCGAACGCGGCTCATCGGGGTGCGCATATCGCTCATCACATCACTCCCAGCATCTTGTAGCCAAGCCACCAGACAAAAACCGTCAGCCCCGCCGAACCCAGCACATGCGCCCAGGCCATTAATTCGACAACCGTCAGATTGAAGCCGCGACCCGTATCCCAAACGAAATGGCGAAGCCCGCCAAGCATGTGATGGATCAGCGCCCATGTGTAGCCGAACATGATAAAACGACCGATCAGGCTGCCCGCCAGTTCCATGAACACGCCATAGGCGGCGGGACCAGAGGCAAGCGCAATGAGCCAGGCCGCCAGAAACAGCGTACCAGCATAAAGCCCCACCCCGGTGATGCGATGAATGATGGAAAGCATCATCGTCAGCGTTCGGCGGTAGATTTGAAGATGCGGCGAAAGCGGCCTTGCGGCCTGTTGGGTATCAGCCATTTCTGGAACCCCGGCTTGGGCAAGCAGTGGAGGGACGTTGATCTGTTTGTTGTTTATCGCGCGGCTCAGCGCAAGGCAAATATCTGTGTCCGAGACCGGAAATTGAGTTAGCGCGGCTTGCGGACAAGTCCAACGATAAAGTTGCGAGTTGTTCTCATACTCAGGCGCGGCGCGGCATCAAGACCCAATAGTCAAAATCCAGAATGACACCATCCTCATAGCCCTTTTCGCGGGCGCCGGGAAAGTCATGGCAGGGTCGGTCTTTGGTGGCGAAGGTCCGGATGCGCAGCGCCCCGATGTCATTGCGTCCGGCAAGCGCCGCCTTGGCGACAATTTCCGACCAGGCAAAAACCGTGTCGCCCGCAAAGCAGGGCGCAACATGACGCCCGGCATTGATGGCAGCGATCAGAACACCATTGCCAAGTCCATTGAAAGAAATCGCCCGTGCCAGAGAAATCACATGACCGCCATAGATCAGACGACGCCCGAAACGGCCCTTCCCCTCGGTGAACTGGTTGAAATGGACTTTCGCCGTATTTTGGTAAAGCCGCGTCGCCATCATGTGCTCGGCCTCCTCAATGGTCGACCCATCGACATGGTCGATCTTCTCACCGACCTGATAGTCGTCCCAGAGATGGGGGCTGCCCGACGCCGCAAGATCAAATCCCGCAAAGGAAACCCCGATTGGCAGCTTCAGATGCTCAGGCGCGACCGCATCGGGCAAATGCGGCACATCGGCTTCCGGTGCCGGGGAGGCCACATCACGCTTGCGCACCATGACCCAGCGCACATAGTCGATCACGCTTTCACCACGCTGATTGCGTCCGGTGGAACGGACATAGACAACGCCCGTGTCACCGCCCGAATTCTCCTTCAGCCCGATAACCTTGGAGCTTGTCGAAAGCGTGTCGCCGGGAAATACCGGCTTGAGAAAATGACAATCGGCATAGCCGAGATTGGCCACCGCATTGAGCGAAATATCCGGCACGGTTTTGCCAAAAACGACATGAAAGGCAAGAAGATCATCAAGCGGCGCGGTCTCATAGCCGGCGGCGCGCGCCACTTCGTCGGATGATTGCAACGAGAACCGGGAACCAAACAGCGCCTGGTAAAGCGCCCGGTCACCAACGCTCACTGTGCGTGGCGTGGCATGATCGAGCACTTGACCAACCTTGAAGTCCTCAAAGAAATTGCCCGCATTGGTTTTGCTGGTCATGCTCTGGTCTCTTTGTTCAAGCAAGCCCTTGCGGGCCGGAAAGGATGCGTCTCATGGGAGACGATTATCTGGACTATCTCTGCGATGTTCTCATGCCGATGGGTGACATCGGCAAAGGCCGTCTGTTTGGCTTGAAGACGCTGAAATGGCGCGGGCTCCAATTCGCCATGATGACCGACGAGGCGCTCTATTTTGCCGTCAATGAAGAAACCCGCAACGCCTATATCGAGGCTGGCTGCACGCCCTTTTCCTATGCCAAGGCTGACCGCATCGTTGAAGTCCATAAATATTATACCGTGCCGGACGCAATCCTTGATGACGAAGACAGTCTGATCGAATGGGCCAGGCTTGCCGCCCGCGCGGCCGGCAATCCCGACAAGCAATCCTCGAAAGCCGCGGCCAAGGCAAAGACAAAGGCAGGAAATAAAAAGGCCCGTTAGGCGGCGCTTTCCATTTCCGCAATCGCATCGGCAATCGCAACCGTTCGGCGCGCAATTTCGGCATGCAGGATTTCAACCATGCGGCCATCCACCTTCAAGACGCCCTTGCCCCTGTTTTCGGGCAGCTCAAACGCCTCAATCGTTTTGCGCGCAAAGGCCACCGTTTCAGCATCAGGCGAGAACACGACATTGCAGGGTCCCACCTGTGAAGGGTGGATGAGGGTCTTGCCGTCAAAACCCAGATCACGCCCCTGCTCGCACATGGCGAGAAATCCGGCCTCGTCCTTGATGTCGTTATAGACGCCATCAAGGATAACGATCCCGTAGGCGCGCGCCGCCAGCAGCGCGAGCCCGAGCGATGTCATCATCGGCACCCGATCAGGAGTGTGGGCGCAGCGCAATTCCTTGGCAATGTCATTGGTGCCCATGACCCAGACCGTCATGCGCGCGCCAGCGCCACGCGCCATGGCGGCAATCGACTGGATGTTCAGGAGCGCGAGCGGCGTCTCGATCATGCACCAGAGCGCCATGCCCGATGCCGCGCCCGCCTTGTCCATCGCTGACTGCGCCCGCATCACGTCTTCAGGCGAATTGATTTTTGGCACGAGAATGCCGTCCGGGCCTGCCGCCACCGCAGCCTTGATGTCATCAAGCCCCCAGGGCGTGTCGAGACCATTGGCGCGGATAATGATTTCGCGACGCCCATAGCCGCCAGCCTTGACCGCCTCACAGACCTGAGCCCGCGCCTCGGCCTTGGCATCAGGCGCGACGGCATCTTCCAGATCAAGGATCAACGCATCGGCGGGGATATCACGCGCCTTTTCCAGCGCCCGCGCATTGGAGCCTGGCATGTAAAGTACGCTACGGCGTGGACGGGCAGCAACTTCGGGCAGCACATTGTCCGGCATGGGCACTCTCGGTCTTGCTGATGTTTTTGTCGGCAGCTTCAGGCACACTATAAAGCGAATGAGGTCCTGTGAAGCGGGAATTGCAGGATCAGTCCTCGGACCGGGGCAAATCGCAAATCATATGGCGGCGATCTTATCCATCTCCAGTCAGGTCGTGGCCGGTGCCGTTGGCAATTCGGCCAGTGTCTGGCCGCTGCTGCTTTGGGGCATAGGGTCTGGCCCCTGCCCACACTCACACTCTCGCACCATCCGGGCTTGGGTCGCCCCGAAAACTTTGAGCCTTGCCCATGGGAGCAGCGACGTGTTGCCTGGCACGGGCCACGGCATTGCTGCAATCCCCGACCGCCGCAGCCGCTGTGAAACGCCTTTAGCCGGCAATGCGCTTTGGCTCGGCCTGCGCAACGCGACTATAAGGCATGCGAATGGTGATCGTGGTGCCGACACCCGGTTCCGATTCAATCACCAGCGTCGCGCCATGCATACGCGCCAGCGCATTTGTGAGGGGCAAGCCAAGTCCGGTGCCTTCCGTCGAATAGACATTTGAGTCCTTGCCAATCTGGCGGAAGGGTTCGAGCGCTGTCGGAATATCTGCCTTGGCAATACCGATACCCGTGTCGCGGACGCGCAACGCGATGCGCTGGTCGGGCTCCAGAAAGGCGGATAGCTCGATATAACCGCCGCGGGGCGTGAACTTGACCGCGTTCGATACCAGATTGAGGATCATCTGGCGCAGGGCACGCTTGTCGGCAATCAAGCCTGGCAATGTTGGTGACACTGAGACGGAGAGATCGACGGCAGCTTCTTGCGCCCTGTGGCGGATCATGTGTTTGCAGCTTGCCATCACATCGGCGACATCAAGCTCTTCTTCATAAAGCTCATAGCGATCGGCCTCGATCTTGGAAAGATCGAGAATGTCATTGATCAGACTGAGAAGATGGCTTGACGATTTGTAGATGTCGCTGACATATTCCTTGTACCGATCATTGCCGATCGGTCCGAACAGTTCATGATTGATCAATTCGGAAAATCCGATAATGGCATTGAGCGGCGTGCGCAACTCATGGCTCATATTGGCAAGGAACTGTGACTTGGACGCATTGGCAAGCTCGGCTGAGTCACGTGCCTCGCGCAACTTGTCAAACGTTTGCTCGCGCACGGCGACTTCATGGTTGAATTTCTCAAGCACCAGATTATAGCGGCTGGCAATTTCACCCGCCTCCGTAAACGGCTCCACCGTCAAGGGTTTTGAAAAATCGCCCCGCGCGGCCTGATGTTCCATGGCGCCCAACACATCGAGAAGGGCGCTTGAAGCCCCATGCTCCGACACGTTGAGGCCGATGGCCTCGTCCTCACTTGATACCCGCAAGGGCAGATATCGATCAATAATGCGCAGCAGAATATACGCGGAGCTAAAGGCAAAAATACCCGCAGCCAAAACACCCTCTCCCTGCACAGCCAATTGTTCCAGGCGCGTATGACCGGCAGGAAACTGCGAGGGATCGCCAAAAATCGCGACCGCCAAAGTCCCCCAGACACCCGCCGCCAGATGCACCGGCACGGCATCAACGGCATCATCAATTTCAAAATAGGTCATGATATCGCTGGCAAAGATGCAGATCATGCCGCCGATAAGCCCGATGGCAACGGCGCCCCCCGTATCCACCACGTGACAATTAGCCGTGACGGCGACAAGTCCCGCGAGTATGCCGTTGAGTGTCGCCGCGACGTCAGGCAGTCCCGAACGCATCCAGCTCAGCAGCGTGGCCGAAAGTCCGCCGGCAGCGGCCGCCATCATCGTATGCACAAGGACAAAGGGTACCGATGCATTGAGCGCCAGCGTCGAGCCGCCATTAAATCCGAACCAGCCAATCCAGAGCAGAAACATGCCGAGTGTCGCCATGGGCATGTCGTGGCCCTCGATCTTGTGACCACCTGGACCAAAGCGGCCGAGACGTGGCCCCATGACCAGAATGGCGGCAAGCGCGATCCAGCCGCCAACGCTATGCACCACTGTCGAACCGGCAAAGTCGATAAACCCGCGTTCCTCCAGCCAGCCCGCTGATTGCCCCGCAAGCAAACCGCCCCATGCCCAATGCCCGAAAATCGGATAGATGAAGGTGCTGAGAATGGCGGCGGTCACGATATAGCCGAGGAAGCTCATGCGCTCAGCGACGGCACCGGACACAATGGTCGTTGATGTCGAACAAAAGGCGAGCTGAAAGAAAAAGAAGACCATGATCCAGGCAGCGCTGGCATCATTGACCACATTGCCCCTGAGCATGAAGTCCGTGGTGCCGAAGACTCCGTAAGCCGTGGCGCCAAACATCAGGCCAAAGCCGATGGCCCAAAATCCAAGACCCGCTATGCAGAAGTCGATGGCGTTCTTGACGGCGACATTGATGGAGTTCTTGGCGCGGACAAGCCCTGACTCAAGACAGGCAAATCCTGCCTGCATCAGCATGACAAGAATTGTGCAAACAAGCACCCACAAGATATCTATGGACTGGGCTGTCGATTCCACCACGCACCTCTGAACCAGGAACAAGGGCGCAGTGTTCCATGGAAAGGTTAAGTTTTACCTTTCCACTCAACCCTTTGGCTCAATCACCATGAGGGTTTCCGGGATCGTTTCAGTCATACATCGTTAATATCCTCGCGGCAGCTGCGATTGTAACTGCGCCAGATACAAGCATAATACGCCCCATGCCAGGGGTGACAGCTTCGTGCATCTGGCTGGTGAAGACAGGATTCGTCACGATGCGACGATCAAGATGACCATGCCTGATTTGGAAGGCGGCACCTGCGAAAAGACCTTGCGCTATCAGGCAGGGCGGATCGCTTCTGTCGAGCCGCTTCCGGTTCAGGCCGCCTTTTTGAGATAACGCGCGCCCAGCGTTTCGGCAATTTGAACGGCATTCAATGCAGCGCCCTTGCGCAGATTATCCGACACGACCCAGATATTCAGGCCATTATCGATGGTCGGATCCGTGCGAATGCGGCTGATATAGGTGGCGAAGTCGCCCACACATTCGAGCGGCGTGATATAGCCGCCATCCTCGCGCTTGTCGACAACGAGACAGCCCGGCGCTTCTCGCAGCAATTCGCGCGCCTCTTCATCCGAGATCGGATTTTCAAACTCGATATTGATCGCTTCCGAGTGACCCACAAATACCGGCACCCGCACGCATGTTGCGGTCAGCTTGATCCTGGGGTCGAGGATCTTCTTTGTTTCGACGACCATCTTCCACTCTTCTTTCGTGGCGCCGTCTTCCATGAAGTCGTCAATATGCGGGATGACGTTGAAGGCAATCTGCTTGGTGAACTGTTCGCGAACGATTTCGTCATTCACAAAGACAGCGCGTGTCTGCGTGAAAAGTTCATCCATCGCCTCGCGCCCCGCACCTGAAACCGATTGATAGGTCGAGACAACAACGCGCTTGATGACCGCCGCATCATGCAACGGCTTCAGGGCCACCACCATCTGCGCCGTCGAGCAGTTGGGATTCGCAATGATCATCTTCCTGGTATAGCCCGCAATCGCGCTCGCATTCACTTCCGGCACGATCAGCGGCACATCGGGGTCCATGCGAAAGCGCGATGAATTGTCGATCACCACACAACCCTTGGCGGCGATGCGCGGCGCCCATTCCTCGGCAAGCTTGCTGCTCACCGCCATCAGACAAATATCGGTTCCGGCAAAATCATATTGCTCGATGGCTTTGACCTTGAGCGTGCGGTCGCCATAGGAAACTTCGCGACCGACGCTCGCGCGCGATGCCAGCGCCACCACTTCGTCAGCGGGGAATTCGCGTTCAGCCAGAATGTTGAGCATCTCCTGGCCCACATTGCCCGTCGCACCGACAACGGCGATCTTGTAGCCCATGATTTCTCTCCTTCAGGCGCCCGGCGGCGCGCATTGATCTCAGGCGTTGAGCTTGTCGAGCGCGGCAAGAATGACATCACCCATTTCGCGCGTGCCGATTTTTGTCATGCCTGGTTGCATGATGTCGCCCGTGCGATAACCATCGGCGAGCACCTGATCGACGGCCTTTTCGAGCAGGTCGGCATCTGCCCCTTGTTCAAACGTATAGCGCAGCGCCATGGCAAAGCTGAGGATCGAGGCGATGGGATTGGCAGCGCCCGTCCCGGCAATGTCAGGCGCCGAACCATGCACCGGCTCGTAAAGCGCCTTGGCCTTGCCATTGGCGTCTTTCGCACCGAGCGAGGCAGAGGCGAGCATGCCGAGCGAACCCGTCAGCATCGAGGCCACATCCGAGAGCATGTCGCCAAAGAGATTATCGGTGACGATCACATCGAACTGCTTCGGGTTGCGCACGAGCTGCATACCGCAATTGTCGGCGAGCATATGATCGAGCTTCACATCGGCATATTGCTCCTTGTGCAGCTTGACGACTTCTTCATGCCACAGCACACCGGACTTCATCACATTGCGCTTTTCAACCGACATGACGCGATTGTCGCGCTTGCGGGCAAGCTCGAACGCAACCGCCGCGATACGACGGATTTCATGCGTCGTATAAACCTGCGTGTCGATGCCGCGGCGCTCACCATTGCCGATATCTTCAATGAGCTTGGGCTCGCCGAAATAGACGCCGCCCGTCAGCTCGCGCACGATCATGATGTCGAGACCCTCGACAAGCTCACGCTTGAGTGAGGACGCATCCGCCAGCGCGGCAAAGCACATGGCCGGGCGCAAATTGGCGAAAAGTTCAAGATCCTTGCGCAACCGCAGAAGGCCCGCTTCCGGTCGCACATCATAAGGCACATTGTCCCACTTCGGCCCACCGACAGCGCCAAGCAGCACGGCATCCGCCGCCTTCGCCTTTTCGACCGTCGCATCGCTCACCGCCACGCCATGCGCGTCATAGCAGCAGCCGCCAACCAGCTCATGCTCGACCTTGGCGTCAAAGCCCCGGCTTGCATTGAACCAGCCGATCACCCGTTCGACTTCGCCCATGACTTCCGGGCCGATGCCGTCGCCCGCCACGATGAGGATGTTCTTCGTCATTCTTTTCTCTTGCTTTCCGTATCTTCAATTTTATCGATCCACCCTCCCTCCTGAGGGGGAGGTTGTTCTACAGCCAGGGCTGCTCGATGCGCTGCCTGTCTTCATATGTTTTGATCGTGTCAACTTTCTGAAGCGTCAGACCGACGCCATCAAGACCGTTGAGCAGGCAATGCTTGCGGAAGGCATCGACCTCAAACGCGATGACGCCGCCATCGGGACCGCGAATTTCCTGCGCTTCAAGATCAACCGTCACCACGGCATTGGCGCCGCGTTCGGCATCATCCATCAGCTTGTCGACATCGGATTGCGGCAACACGATCGGCAGAATGCCGTTCTGGAAACAATTGTTGAAGAAAATATCGGCAAAGCTCGGCGCAATGACGCAGCGAATGCCAAAATCAAGCAGCGCCCAGGGCGCATGTTCGCGCGACGACCCGCAGCCGAAATTATCCCCCGTCACAAGGATCTGCGCCTTGCGATAGGCGGGCTTGTTCAAAACGAAATCAGGCCGTTCCTGACCCTTGTCGTCAAAACGCATTTCGTCAAACAGGTTCTTGCCGAGCCCCGTGCGCTTGATCGTCTTGAGGAACTGCTTGGGGATGATCATGTCGGTATCGACATTGATCATGTTGAGCGGCGCGGCAACGCCCGTCAGTTTGTTGAACTTGTCCATCAACCTTCATCCTCTCATAGCCCTCCCCGCAAGGGGGAGGGGCTTTAAGCCTTCATTTCATGTCACGAACATCGACGAAATGTCCGGCAATCGCCGCTGCCGCCGCCATGGCGGGCGAAACGAGATGCGTGCGGCCACCACGGCCCTGACGGCCTTCAAAATTGCGGTTGGAGGTCGAGGCGCAACGCTCGCCGGGCGCGAGCTTGTCGGCATTCATGGCAAGGCACATGGAGCAGCCGGGTTCACGCCACTCAAAGCCCGCCTCAATGAAAATCTTGTCGAGGCCTTCGGCTTCCGCCTGCTCTTTCACAAGACCCGACCCCGGCACCACCATCGCATTGACGCTTGAAGCAACTTTCTTGCCCTTGGCGACAACGGCGGCTGCGCGCAGATCTTCAATGCGGCCATTGGTGCAGGAGCCGATAAAGACGCGGTCAATCTTGACCTGGCTGATCGGCGTGCCAGCCGTCAGCCCCATATAGTCGAGCGAACGCTGCATCGCCTTGGCGCGATGTTCGTCGGCGACCTTGGCCGGATCGGGGACCACATCGGTGATCTTGATGACATCCTGCGGGCTTGTGCCCCAGGTGACAAGCGGTGGCAGCGCCGCAATATCGACCGTGATTTCGGAATCGAAATGCGCGCCCGCATCAGACGGCAGCGTGCGCCAGTAGCTTTCAGCCATTTCCCATGCGGCACCCTTTGGCGCGCGCGGACGACCCTTGATATAGGCGTAGGTCTTGTCGTCTGGCGCGACGAGACCGGCGCGGGCACCCGCTTCAATCGTCATGTTGCAAAGTGTCATGCGGCCTTCCATGGAAAGCGCCTGCACCGCTTCGCCTGCATATTCGATCACATAGCCTGTGCCGCCTGCCGTGCCGATCTGGCCGATGATCGCCAGCGCAATGTCCTTGGCCGTAAAGCCTTCCGGCGCCTTGCCCACCACATTGATGCGCATGTTCTTGGCCTTGGCCTGAATGAGCGTTTGCGTGGCGAGCACATGCTCGACTTCGGAAGTGCCGATGCCATGCGCCAGCGCCCCAAACGCGCCATGCGTCGAGGTATGGCTGTCACCGCACACAATCGTCGTGCCGGGCAGCGTGAAACCCTGTTCCGGTCCGACAATGTGAACGATGCCCTGACGAATGTCCGACATCTGCAAATAATCGATACCGAACTCTTTGGCATTGTCTTCCAGCGTCTGCACCTGGATGCGGCTTTCCTCGTCGGCAATGCCGTGGGCGCGATCGGTGGTCGGCACATTGTGGTCGGCAACGGCCAGTGTCTTTTGCGGCGCATGAACCTTGCGACCGCTCATGCGCAAACCTTCAAAAGCCTGCGGGCTTGTCACTTCATGCACCAGATGCCGATCGATATAGAGAAGGCCGGTGCCATCCTCCTGCATGTCAACGAGATGGGCGTCCCAGATCTTGTCGTACATGGTGCGCGGTGCAGACATTTTCTTTCCTCGTTCTTCGAAACATCAATCTTTGTCATTGCAAGCCCCCCTCGGGGGGCGCGGCAATCCGGGGTCACGGCGCACCGGATTGCTTCGTCGCAAACCCTCCTCGCAATGACGCGCCAATAGAAAAGCGGGCCCGGGCGTCTGGCGCCCTGCCCGCTCGCTTGGAGCATCTGCCGGAAAGGCAGATGAAAAATCAGGCTGCGCCGTTTTCTTCGCCGCGACGGGACTTGAAATCCTGCTTCTCGATAATTCGGGCAGCCTTACCGCGCAGACCGCGCAGGTAATAGAGTTTGGCACGACGCACACGACCCTTGCGCACAACCTTGATCGAGTCGACCAGCGGGCTGTAGAGCGGGAACACGCGTTCCACACCTTCGCCATAGGAAATCTTGCGAACCGTGAAGTTCTGATTGATGCCGGCACCCGCGCGACCGATGCAGACGCCTTCATAGGCCTGAAGACGCTCACGCGTGCCTTCCACGACCTTCACATTGACGGTCACCGTATCGCCAGGCGCGAAATCGGGAATGACCTTGCCGCCACTGGTCAGCGCTGTCATTTGCTCCTGATCGAGCTGCTCGATGATATTCATGTTCTCAAACCTCAGATGTGAAGGCGTCGCAGAGCCAATCCGGCCTGCAAGCGCGCTTCCGTATCACAATTCAATCGGTCTTGCGACCATCTTTCGTCATATCTCTGAGAAATTTATCCCAAAGATCCGGCCGTCTGGCCTTTGTCAGGGCTCTAGCGGCTGCCCGACGCCATGCTTTAACCTTTGCATGGTCGCCCGAGGTCAAAACCGCCGGGATTTCGCGACCCTCAAACAGCTGGGGCCTTGTATAATGCGGATATTCAAGCAATCCGCCTTCAAAACTCTCATCTTCGCCAGAAGCCGCCGCGCCCATCACCCCGGGCAGCAGCCGGACCACGGCATCGAGCAGCGCCAGCGCTGCCGGCTCGCCGCCTGACAACACAAAGTCACCCAGGCTTATTTCTTCCATGCCGCGCGCCTCGATGACCCGCTCGTCAAGACCCTCAAAACGACCGCATACGAGCGTTACGCCCGGCCCCGCCGCCAGCCGCCTGACCCGGTCCTGGGTCAAGGGCGCGCCACGAGGGCTTAAATAAATCAATGGCCTGGAGCCATCTTGCGGGTGAACCGCATCGACCGCCGCCGCCATCACATCGGCCCGCATCACCATGCCGGGCCCACCGCCAGCAGGCGTGTCGTCCACAGAGCGGTGTTTATCGCGTGCAAAATCGCGAATGTCCACCGCTTCCAGCCGCCAAACCCCCGATTCGAGGGCCTTTCCGGCCAGTGAGTGCCCCAAACTCCCCGGAAACATCTCCGGAAAAAGCGTCAAAACCGTCGCCGACCAGCCGGACCCCGCTTTCGAGCCATCAGTCATGATCGACCGCGCCTTGCTCGACCGCGTCATCAACCGCCCCTTCCGCATCGGCAAACAGCCCGAGCGGCGGATCAATGATGAGGAGCCTGGCTTCCATATCAACGGCAGGCACATTATCAGCCGTAAACGGCATCAACACGCTTTGCCCGCCGTCAACCGGATCAAACTCGATCAGGTCGCCCGCCCCGAAGTTCTGGAAACCCAGAACCCGGCCATAAAGTCGGCCCTTGGCGTCAACCGCCGTCAAACCGATAAGATCGGCCTGATAGAAGTCGTCATCCGCCTCAGGCGCCGGCAGGCGCTCGCGCGGCACATAAAGCTCAGCCCCGCGCAAGGCATCCGCCATATCGCGATCAGCAACACCTTCAAGACGGCAGAGCACAAGGCTTTTGGCGACGCTCATTGCCTGGATGGCAAAGCGCTTCTTGCCGTCCTGCGTCTCCACCGGCCCGTAAGCGCCCACATTCAGGGGCTCTTCGGTAAAGGGCTTCACACGCACAAGACCCCGCACGCCATGCGAACTGACGATGACACCAAGACAGACCCTGGAAGTGGAATTCGCCATGGATTGCATGCCTCGCTTTTTAAGGGCCGGGCCAATCTGACCCGGCCCTCAGAGACCCTCGTGAAGAGGAACGTCAATCGCTCAGGCTTCAGCCGGTGCTTCAGCCGCTTCTTCCGCAGCAGGCGCTTCAGCAGCGGCCCTGGCAGCTTCGGCGGCAGCGGCAGCTTCTTCAGCAGCGATGCGAGCGGCTTCCAGACGTTCCTGAGCCTTCGCCTTCGGCTTGCCCTGGGTCGGGTTGCTGCGCGCCTTGCGCGACATCACGCCCGCTTCATCAAGGAAACGCGACACGCGATCGGTCGGCAAGGCGCCCTGACCGACCCAATGACGGGCGCGCTCAACATCGAGAACCACACGGTCCTTGTTGTCCTTGGGAAGCAGCGGATTGAAGGTGCCGACCTTCTCGATGAAGCGGCCATCACGCGGTGAGCGCGTGTCGGCAATCACGATACGGTAGAAGGGGCGCTTCTTGGCGCCACCACGGGCCAGGCGAATTTTCAGTGCCATTTGTCGTTCCTTTTCAGTCTCTCAAAGTCTTTCAAAAACCAATTCGTCACTTGCGCGAAGGGCACAGGCTGGAAACCCGACACCCGATGCGAAATCTCATTTCTTCTTGCCGCCTGTTGGCAGACCGGGAAGCCCCGGCAACCCGCCGCGCGATCCGGGCAGCCCCGGCAAGCCCGGACGCCCGCCGCCAAGGCCCGGCATGCCGCCTGCGCCGCCTTTCGGCATCATCTGGGCGAGCGCGTCAGGATCAATCCCGACCGGCATGTCGCCCATGCCTCCAGCACCCAGCCCGCCTGCACCCAGCGCCGCGCCGAGCTTCGCCATCAAGCCACCGCCCTTCTGGCGGCCCATCATTTTCATCATGTCGGCCATCTGCCGATGCAGCTTCAAAAGCCGGTTGATCTCCTGCACTTCCGTGCCCGAGCCAGCGGCGACGCGCTTTTTGCGGCTGGCATTCAGAATCTTCGGATTGCGCCGTTCGGCCTTGGTCATCGACGAAATGATCGCCGCCTGCCGCTTGATGACACTGTCATCCATATGGGCGCCCGCCGCCGCCTTCTGCATCTTGCCCATGCCCGGCAACATGCCCATCACACCGGCCATGCCGCCCATGCGCTTCATCTGGGCAAGCTGTTCGGCCATGTCATCAAGGTCGAACTCGCCCTTCTTCATCTTGGCGGCGATCTTCTGCGCCTTTTCCGCATCAATCGTCTCGGCGGCGCGCTCGACAAGGCTGACAACGTCGCCCATGCCGAGGATGCGGCCTGCCACGCGATCCGCGCGGAAGTCTTCCAGCGCATCGAGCTTTTCGCCCGTGCCGAGAAGTTTGATCGGCACACCCGTCACGGCACGCATCGAAAGCGCCGCGCCGCCCCGGCCATCGCCATCGGTACGCGTCAGCACAATGCCCGTGACGCCAATGCGATCCTTGAATTGCTGCGCCACATTGACCGCGTCCTGACCGGTCAGACTGTCGGCGACCAGCAGCGTTTCATGCGGCTGGGCAATGGCGAAGACCTCAGCGACTTCCACCATCAAGGCTTCGTCAATATGCGTGCGGCCTGCCGTATCGAGCATGACAACGTCATAGCCGCCCAGACGCGCCGCCTCGATGGCGCGACGCGCAATCTGGACCGGCTGTTGACCTCCGACGATGGGCAGCGTTGCCACCCCCGTCTGCTCGCCGAGCACCCGCAATTGTTCCTGCGCCGCCGGACGGCGCGTATCGAGCGAGGCCATCAGCACACGGCGCTTGTCGCGCGTTGTCAGGCGCTTGGCGATCTTGGCGGTTGTTGTGGTTTTACCCGAGCCCTGCAGACCGACCATCATGATGCAGACGGGAGGCGCCGCCTGAAAGGACAGCTCGCCATCCGTATTGGCGCCGCCCAGCATCTCGACAAGCTCGTCATGAACGATCTTGATGACCTGCTGGCCCGGCGTCACGGATTTGAGCACCTCGGCGCCGACCGCCCGAACCTTGACCTTGTCGATAAAGTCGCGCGCCACCGGCAGGGCCACATCGGCCTCGATCAGGGCGCGGCGCACCTCGCGCATGGCTTCGTCAACGTCTTTCTCACTCAGTGAGCCGCGGCCCCTGAGGGAGGAAAAAACGTCGCCGAGACGACCTGTCAGGTTTTCGAACATGGCTCTTTCGAGATCCGTTCATCCAAAGCAAAAAGGCTCCCGCGAGCGACCATCGCCGACGGAAGGTGACCCCGGCATAAGGCCTGGGGCTTGTCGGGGCGTCACAATGTCCCGAAATACGGGCCGGAACCTAGGCTTCCAGCCAAAATGTGTCAAGTCAGGCGGCAAAAAGCGGCGCTTTTGGCCCGATGCCGCGAGAACAAGCGTTCCGCTTCGCGCCGAAACCTGTATATAGCGCTTTTCCGCATCGACGTCGGGCCCTCATGCCCGATCCAAGACCGTTTCAAGAAAGACGTGACCCTGACCCAACTTGCCGACACCCAAGCCGATGCTGCCTTGCCCGTGGACGCCCTGCCCGTGGACGCCATTGAACCCGCCCTGCTGCGCGCCCTGACCGCCAAAGGTTATGTGACGCTGACGCCGGTGCAGGCGGCTGTGCTGAGCCCGGAAGCGAGCGGTCGCGACCTGCTTGTTTCGGCGCGCACGGGTTCCGGCAAAACGGTTGCCTTTGGCCTCGCCGTCGCGCCAACGCTTCTGGAAGGGGCAGAGTTCCTGCCGCGTGCCGCCGAGCCTTTGGCGCTGGTTGTCGCGCCGACCCGCGAACTCGCCCTGCAGGTGCAGCGCGAACTCGAATGGCTTTATGCCCAGACCGGGGCCCGCGTCGTCTCCTGCGTGGGCGGCATGGAAATGCGGACCCAGCGCCGCGCCCTTGAGCAGGGCGCCCATATCGTTGTCGGCACACCCGGTCGCCTGCGTGACCACCTCGAACGCGGCTCGCTCGATGCCTCGCATCTGCGCGCCGTCATCCTCGACGAAGCCGACGAAATGCTCGATCTCGGTTTCCGTGAAGACCTTGAATTCATTCTCGACGCCGCGCCTGCCGGGCGCCGCACGCTGCTCTTCTCGGCAACCGTTGCCAAACCCATCGCGACACTCGCCAAAACCTTTCAAAAAAACGCGCTTCGATTGGCCACCGCCAATGAACAGGAGCAACATGCCGATATTGAATATCGCGCCATGCGCATCGCGCCCAATGAGCGCGATCATGCTGTCGTCAATGTGCTGCGATATTTTGGCGCCCGTGGGGCGCTCGTCTTCTGCGCCACACGCGAAGCCGTCAAACATCTCCACACCAGCCTGACAGAGCGCGGCTTTGCTGCCGTCGCCCTTTCGGGTGAACTCAGCCAGGGTGAAAGAACCCATGCGCTGCAGGCATTGCGCGATGGTCGCGCGAGCGTCTGCGTCGCAACCGACGTCGCCGCGCGTGGCATCGACTTGCCCAATCTCGATCTCGTGATCCACGCCGATCTGCCACAGAACCGCGAAGCCCTGCTGCATCGCTCAGGCCGCACGGGGCGCGCCGGGCGCAAGGGTATCTGCGTTGTGCTCGTGCCGCATAACCGCCGCAAGATTGCCGAGCGCATGTTATCCGCCGCCAACCTGCATCCCGCCTGGGGCGTGCCGCCCTCGATCTCGGATATCCGCCTGCGCGATCATGAGCGCATGATGGAGAATCCGGTGCTCACCGATGAGCCCTCGGAAGAGGATCAGACACTGGCCCGCGCCCTGCTGGCCGTGAAATCGCCTGAAGAAATCGCGATTGCCTTTGCCAAGCTCTACTCGGCCAGTCTGCCTGCGGCTGAAGAAATGCTTGATGCGCCTTATGCCGATCACACCTCGCCCGCCCGTGGCGAGCGGCGCGAGCAAAAGGAACGCCCAGGCCGCAATGCCATGGAAAATGGCGTCTGGTTCAAGCTCACGGTGGGGCGCTCGCAAAATGCCGAGCCCCGTTGGCTCCTGCCATTGATTTGCCGCCGCGGTCATGTCACCAAAAAGGAAATCGGCTCGATCAAGATTCTCGACCGCGAATCCCGCGTCGAAATCGCCGGTCACATTGCCGACCGTTTTGAGGAAGCTGTCTCACGCGTCGATCTCGAAGACGGCTCCATCACCATCACACGCATGCGTGGCGACGAGCCCGCGCCCAAGGCTGTGCCGCGTCCCGAGACTGTGCCGCGTCCCGAGGCGCGACCGGAATCACGCCCGGAACCACGCCCGGAAGTTGCGCGCGTGGCAGAAATCATGGTGGTGGCAGAGCCTGAAATGCGTGCCGAACGTCCGGCTCAGGCCGACAAGCCCGCCCAAAAGGACAAGCCTGCCCGAAAGGACAAGCCGCCCTATAAGGAAAAGACACCCTATAAGGATAAATCGGGCGCCGACTCCAGAGGGGACTGGCGCGATAAACCCAAATCAGACGCCAAACCCTTCAAAAAGAAACCGGATTGGGAAAAGCGTTCCGACAGGCCGAAGTTTGAAGGCAAGCCCGGGTTTGAGGGCAAACCGCAGCATGACGGCAAGCCGCGCCAGGACGACAAGCCCAAATATGAGGGCAAGCCGAAATGGAAAGACAAGGCACCGGCGGACGGCCCCTCGCGTCGCGATGACAAGCCCAGAGATCACAAGTCGAGTGACGCCAAGCCCTATGCGGCAAAGCCTAAAGGCGATCTGATCAATGCCGGCAAACGGCCTGATGGCAAAAAGCCCGTTGGCAAGAAGTTTGCGGGGCGCAAACCCGATGGCAAAAAGCCTGCCGGAAATGATGCCGGGAAAAAGCCCGGCGGCAAACCGGGCATGACGGGCTATCTCAAGCGCAAAAGCTGATCAGCCGAGCACGTCGATCAGCAAGCGAAGCCCGCCAAGCGCAAAGGCGCGCATATTGGCGGCGCGATCGTTCACGCCTGTGCTGATGGTGACCGCGCGCTCAAGCGGTCCCGCGATGGCAATGACGCCTGTGCCTGCTGGCGGTCCATAAGGCGAGCCGGAGGGGCCGCTCGCGCCCATCTCGGCGATAGCCCATGTTGCCCCCATGCGCGCGCGCATGATCCGCGCCATGGCCAGAACATAGTCTTCCGTGAGCGGACGAATGCCCGGTGCGGGTGAGCCGGTGAGACCAAGCAGGGCCTCGCCAGCCTGACGCGTATAGATGACGGTTGAACCGAGAAAATAAGCTGATGCGCCGGGCACGGCGACAAGCGAGGCGGAAAGCAACCCGCCCATGGATGATTCAGAAATCGCAAGGCTCTGCCCCAGCGCCTTCAATCTGGCGCCAGCCTGTTCAGCAAGGGGCAACAGCTCCCGCATCACGCCTCTTCCTCATCACGCCACGTCGCGCCGATATGGTCTTCGCCCCGCGATTTTGCGAGTGCAATCTGCTTTTGCCGCTCGGCGAAATTGCGCTTCTGCTCATCGCTTGTTTCATCGTGACAGCGATGACAGCTCACCCCTTCGACAAAAAGCGGCGAGGTTTTGTCTTCAGCCGCAAGCGGGCGGCGGCACGCATGGCAGAGATCATAGTCGCCCTGCAACAAGCCATGCCGCACCGAGACGCGCTGATCAAAGACGAAACAGTCGCCCTTCCACAAGCTCTGTTCTTCCGGCACCGTTTCGAGATATTTCAAGATGCCGCCTTCCAGATGAAAGACCTCGCGAAAGCCTTGCGACTTCATATAGGCGCTCGCTTTTTCGCAGCGAATGCCCCCAGTGCAGAACATTGCGACCTTGGGGGCTTTGCCCTCTTTTTTCAGGCCTGCCACAAAATCGGGAAACTGGCGAAAGCGCCGCGTCCGGGGATCAACAGCGCGCTCGAATGTCCCGATCTCGACCTCATAATCATTGCGCGTGTCGAGCACCAGCACATCAGGATCTGAAATCAGCGCGTTCCAGTCCTGCGGCTTGACATAGGTGCCGACAATGAGATTGGGGTCCACATCAGGCTGGCCCATGGTCACGATTTCGCGCTTGAGCCTGACCTTCATCCGGTAAAAGGGCTGGCGCGCCGCCCGGGAATATTTAGGCGCAAGCCCGCCAAGGCCGGGCAAAGCGCGCAGCGCCGCGAGAACGCTCTCAATCCCCTGGTCGGGGCCCGCAATCGTTCCGTTAATGCCTTCGGGCGCCAGCAACAGCGTGCCGCGCACCTCTTGCGCCTCGCAAAGCGCCTGCAACGCCGCGCGTTTTTCGGGCAGGCCCTCCATGCGCACAAACTTGTAAAGCGCGGCGACGAGATAGGGCGTTTGGCTCATTATCACTATTTCCGGGTGGTTCGGCCTTATGTCATGCCTTTTAGAAGGGTGCAGGCGGCAGGGCAAGCCACCCAGCCTGAGGCAAGCCACTGGTAATTCGAGACCAAAAGCGCCATATATCAGCTTATTATGACAGGTTCAGGCATCCATTTTCGCAAGATGAACGGCATCGGCAATGACTTTGTCGTGCTGGATCTGCGCGCCCATCCCCTCGCACTTGGCGAGGAGGCCTCCCGCGCCATAGCGGACCGCACAACCGGCATAGGCTGCGACCAGCTCATCACCATCGAAATGCCGCGCGATCCCGCTGAAGCCGACGCCTATATGGGCATCCGCAACGCTGATGGCTCCATGGTCGGCGCCTGTGGCAATGCCACGCGCTGCATCGGGCGGCTGTTGATCGACGAGCTTGGCAAGGACCTGATCCGTCTCGAAACCCCCTCCGGCACCACCGTTGTTTGCTGGGATGCGGGCAATGGCGACATAACAGTCGATATGGGCGAACCGAAATTCGGCTGGGCGGATATCCCGCTTTCGGAAGCGTTTCAGGATACGCGCATGATCGAGCTTGAAGTCGGGCCGCTTGGTGCGCCGATCATGCATTCGCCCTCCGTCGTCAATGTCGGCAATCCGCACGCGATTTTCTTCGTCGATGACGTTGATGCCATCGACCTTGGCCGCGTTGGTCCCATGCTCGAAAATCATCCGCTTTTTCCAGAACGCGCCAATATCTCGGTGGCGCAGGTGCTTGCCCCCGATCACATCAAGCTGCGCACCTGGGAGCGTGGCGCGGGGCTCACCAGGGCTTGCGGTACAGCGGCCTGTGCCACCGCCGTCTGCGCGGTTCGCCGCCGCCGCGCCGAACGCAATGTGACGATCTCCTTGCCCGGCGGCGATCTGCGCATCGAATGGAACGAGGCAGACAACCACATCTACATGACGGGGCCCGTCGCCTTCGAGTTTGAAGGTGATCTGGACCAGCGCCTGCTCTCGGGAGCCGCCGCATGAGCAGGTCAACCGAAATAGTCACCTTTGGCTGCCGGCTCAATGCCTATGAATCCGAAGTGATGAAAAGTCATGCGCAGGCTGCGGGTCTTGAAGGCGCAATTGTCTTCAACACATGCGCGGTGACGGCCGAGGCCGTGCGTCAGGCCCGTCAGGCCATTCGCAAGGCGCGACGCGAAAACCCGCAGGCCCGCATCATCGTCACAGGCTGCGCCGCTCAGGTGAACCCGGAAGAGTTTGCCGAAATGAGCGAGGTTGATCTCGTCATTGGCAATGCCGAAAAAATGGAAGCAAAGAGCTGGACACCGGCTCTCGCTCTCCATGCCAATGAACGCATTCGCGTCAACGACATCATGTCGGTGCGCGAAACCGCTGGCCATCTCGTGCAGGGGCTTGAAGGGCGGGCGCGGGCCTTCGTGCAGGTGCAAAATGGCTGCGACCATCGTTGCACTTTCTGCATCATTCCCTTTGGCCGGGGCAATTCGCGCAGCGTGCCTGCCGGCGAGGTTGTGGCCGAAGTGCGTAAGCTCGTCGAAAATGGCTATCGTGAAGTCGTGCTGACCGGCGTTGACATCACCTCTTATGGTGGCGATCTGCCGGGCACGCCAGGTCTTGGCAATCTCGCACGGCGCATCCTCAAGCTCGTGCCGGAACTGGAGCGGCTACGCCTCTCCTCCATCGACTCGATTGAAGCCGATGATGAGCTGATGCGCCTGATCGCCGAAGAAGAACGTCTGATGCCGCATCTGCATCTCTCGCTGCAATCAGGCGATGACATGATCCTCAAGCGTATGAAGCGTCGCCATCTGCGCGGCGATTCCATTCGCTTCTGCGAGGAAGCGCGTCGTTTGCGCCCGGACATTGTTTTTGGCGCCGACTTCATCGCCGGCTTCCCGACCGAAACCGATGAGATGTTTGAAAACACACTACGCCTCATTGACGAATGCAGCCTGACCTGGCTGCATGTCTTCCCCTATAGCCCGCGTCCCGGCACACCTGCCGCCAAGATGCCGCAGGTCGAGCGTGGCCTGATAAAGGCCCGTGCCGAACGCCTGCGTCGCAAGGGGAGCGACCGCGTGACCCTGCATCTTGATGCAGGCCTTGGCCTGACGCGGCCCGTGCTCATGGAAAGCGCCCGGCTTGGGCGCACGCATCAATTCACGCCGGTTCGCCTGATCGAGGGCGAAGCCAGACCCGGCGACATTATCGAGCTGCGCCTCGCCGCGCATGATGGCGAGAGTTTTGAAGGTCTGGTTGCCGCATGAGTGAGTCTGATTCCGAAATCGCGCAAAAGAAAAAGTCCCTCCTTCAGCGCATGAAGGAAGGCCTGTCGCGTTCGACCAAAAATCTCTCCGACGGCATCACCGGCATCTTCACCAAGCGCAAACTGGATACGCAGACGCTCGGCGAACTGGAAGACCTGCTCATCAGCGCTGATCTCGGCATCGACACGGCCGCTTCCATCACCAGGGCACTGGCCAGGGATCGCTTCGACAAGGAAATTGCCAGCGACGAAATCCGTGCCATTCTCGCCGCCGATATTGCCGGTCGCTTGCGAGGTGTCGCAAAGCCGCTTGTCATAGACGCCAGCAAAAAGCCCTTTGTCATCCTCATGATAGGCGTTAACGGCGCCGGCAAGACCACAACCATCGGCAAAATTGGCGCCAAACTTCGTGCCGAGGGCAAAAGCGTCATGCTCGCTGCGGGCGACACATTTCGCGCTGCCGCTGTCGAGCAACTGAAAATCTGGGGCGAGCGCATCAATGCGCCCGTCTGCTCAACCAAAGTCGGTGGCGACGCCGCTGGCTTGGCCTATGAAGCGCTGGCCCGCGCCCGTGCCGAAGGCACCGATGTCTTGATGATCGACACGGCAGGCCGCTTGCAGAACAAGACCGACCTGATGGCGGAACTTGAAAAAGTCCTGCGCGTTATTCGCAAGCTCGATCCCGATGCGCCCCATGCAACGCTTCTCGTGCTTGATGCAACCACAGGCCAGAACGCCCTTAATCAGGTTGATATTTTTGGCAAGACGGCTGGCGTCACCGGTCTTGTCATGACCAAGCTTGATGGTACGGCACGCGGCGGCATTCTGGTTGCCATTGCCGCGCGCTTTGGCTTGCCTGTACACATGATCGGTGTCGGTGAGGGCATCGACGATCTCCAGACTTTCGACGCCGATACCTATGCCCGCGCCATCACCGGAGCTGCTTGACCATGCCCGACCCAACTCCCCCTGATGACAAGAACATTGCTGGCATGTCTGGATCGCAATGGATCCGCATGGCAATCGAGCTCGGGCCGCTGGCTGTGTTTTTTATCTTGAATGCCCGGGCGAATGATATTTTCGGCATTGCGGCGAGCCAGAATATTTTCTGGGCAACTGGCGGCTTCATGATCGCCACCCTGATTTCCCTGGGAACATCCTATAGTTTGTTCCGCAAAATTCCGACCATGCCCCTCGTCACAGGTGTCTTCGTCTTCATCATGGGTGGCATGACGATTTATCTGCATGACGAGCTTTTTATCAAACTGAAACCAACCATCACCAATCTGCTTTTCGCTTCCGCCCTGCTGGGTGCCGCCTGGATGGGCAAGCCCATCATGAAACAGCTATTTGACGGCGCCTTTGATCTGACGGATGAAGGCTGGATGGTGCTGACCTATCGCTGGGGCTATTTCTTTTTGCTGCTCGCATTCGTCAATGAGGTTGTCTGGCGCAATGTCTCAACCGACACATGGGTGAATTTCAAGGTCTTCGCGATCATGCCGCTCACCATGGTTTTCGGTATGGCGCAGATTCCGGTCCTCACAAAATATGCGCCACCTGCTGAAGAGACGGATCAATCGTCTGACAACCAGACTGCTATTTAGTTGCTGGAAATCTGTTCCCGTTTTCTCCCTCGGGATTGCCAAAGGGCGCAATCACTTCCTTTGACATGACGGAGCGATATTGCGTCAGCGCCCAATGAACGCTGGGAAAAGCCAACGCATCCCAGGGAATATCCTCCCACGCGAAAAGCCCGACTTCGAGACTTTCTTCGCCTGCCGATATATCTGGCGACAACAGCTCGGCGCGATACATGATCTGCACCTGTGCAATGCGCGGAATGGAATAGATCGCCAGCAAATCCCGAATGCGTATCTCGGCATTGGCTTCCTCGCGGGCCTCACGCATCGCGCCCTCTTCCACCGCTTCGCCTTGCTCCATAAATCCGGCTGGCAGCGTCCAGAAACCCCTGCGTGGCTCAATCGCACGGCGGCACAGCAGAACACGCCCTTCATGCGCCACGACTGATCCCACAACAATTTTGGGATTCACATAATCGATGAAGCCGCAATGGTCGCAAATATTGCGCGGCAAACTGTCACCTGCCGGCACACGTTTGGAAAATGTCATCTCACGCACACCGCCCGGATCGCGGAATTGTCCCGTCACATGACGATCTTCGCGTTCACCTGCGTCACCGCTGCTCATGATAAACCATCCTATGGTCCGCCTACGGAGATAAGCATTGGCACAAGATGCAAGCCAAAATGTTCCGTATGAGCGATATTTTTATTTCCGGTGCTGGAGGCTCTTGCATACCGGGGCCCGGAAGGTGCATATGATACTCATAAAGCGCTGCGCCGATAGAGCCCCGATATTGCCCATGTCGGCCATCGCAATCCATGGAGGTATTCCGCCCCCCCTGCTATGCTTGTTGCGCCTGGCAGTCCCCGGATGGTCCTTCTTTCAATTGACTGGGGATCGCAGGCTTTGAACGGTATGGCGCTGCGTTGCGCGGTTCAGCCCTGAGGGTCCTCATGGAACAGAGCCGAAGGAAATTTGAATGGCCGCCAAGAAATCTGCCGGGACTTTTGATCTCGAAAGCTCGCTCAGCCACATGCTGCGCCGCACGCAGCAATTTGCTTATGACCAGTTCGTGCAGCAAATGGGCGAAAGCACGCTGACGCCACGCCAGTTCATTGTGCTGTTTGCCGTGAATGATGCTGAAGGTCTGAGCCAGACAGATCTTGTCAATCGCACCGGCATCGACCGTTCCACATTGGCAGACATGATCAGCCGCATGATCAAGAACGGCCTTCTCGCGCGCAAGCGTACCGCCGAAGATGCGCGCGCCAATTCCGTGCGTCTGACCGCTGCCGGCCGTCGTGCGCTCAATGGGGCAATGCCCAAGGCGATCGCCGCTGAAAAAGCGCTGCTCGATGTCTTGCCAAAAGGCGTTCAGGCTGAATTGCTCAAGGCGCTTGGCCATCTGAACGGTGCGATTGAGAGCCTCAAGACGGCTGAAGCGCCCACCGAAAAGAAACCGGCCGCCCGCAAGCCGACCGCCCGCAAAGCCCCGGCCAAAAAGAAGCCCGCGCCGCGTAAAAAGGCCTGACCTTCCCACTCTGTTGAACTGAATAATCCTGCCGCGCTTACTTGCCCATCCGGGCTTTTTGAAGCGCCGGCAGGATTTCGCTGTCCAGCGCTTCAGGCGTCAAAGGGCCGACATGCTTATAAACGATGAGGCCATGCCCATCGACGACATAAGTCTCCGGCACACCATAAACCCCCCAGTCAATCGACACGCGACCCGTGCTGTCGGCGCCGACACGCGAAAACGGATTACCAAGCGCCCCGAGAAACCGCGCTGCGGATTCCGGATCATCCTTGTAGTTCAACCCCACCAGCGGCACATCGATCAGCCCTTTGAGCGCGACGAGCACGCTATGCTCTTCGCGGCAGGGCACACACCACGAGGCCCAGACATTGACGACCATCGGCTTGCCCTTGCCAAAATCGGCTGAGGAAAGCCCCGGCACATCAAGACCCGCAACAGGCGGCAGATCGAAGGTCGGGACATAACGACCGACAAGCGCCGAGGGCAGACGCGATGGATCGCCGCGATAGATCGCCGTCAAAAACAGGCCGGCAAGCAGGAGAAAAATCGCAACCGGAATGAGCGCCGCAAGGCGGGGACGCCACATCACGTTGCGTCCTGCGATGGTTGCTTGGCGGCGCGGCGAACGCGTCCACCCGCCAGCGCTTCGAGCTCGCTCACAAGTTTGAGTTGAGCGTGGTAGTCGGCAAGGCTCTGCCATATGACACCGACCACAACCAGGGCCGCCAATCCGTAAACCGGCCAGACATAGGCCGCATAGCCGCCCATATTGAAAAATTCGGCCATCATGCACGCGCCCTTGCCATCAGGAGACTGCGCACGCGACGCCGCAGGATTTCAGCCCGCATCCGCACCAGCAACAGCGTGATGAAAAGCGCGGTGAAACCGAGCGCCATCAGCGCCAGCGGCACCAGCATGGAAGAGGCAATGGACGGCCCATCCAGCCGGAAGACGCTGGCTGGCTGATGCAGCGTATTCCACCACACCACCGAGTAATGAATGACCGGCACATTGACCGCGCCGACAAGCGCCAGAACGGCGGTGGCGCGCGCCGCGCGCAGCGGTTCTTCAATGGTGGTCCAGAGCGCGATATAGCCGAGATACAAAAAGAACAGGATGAGCACGGATGTCAGACGCGCATCCCAGACCCACCAGGTACCCCACATCGGCTTGCCCCAGAGCGAGCCGGTGACAAGCGCCAGAAACGTGAAAGCCGCGCCGATCGGTGCCGCAGATTTCGCACAGACATCCGCCAGCGGATGGCGAAAAATGAGGGCCATGGCCGATGCACCCGCCATGACCATATAGCCAAACATGGCGAGCCAGGCAGAGGGCACATGCACATACATGATGCGCACCGTATCGCCCTGCTGGTAGTCGGGGGGTGAGTCAAATAGCGCGTAATATAACCCTGCACCCAACAGGCAGGCGCTCACAATCGCCAGCGGCCCGACGATCCGGCCTGACAGGGCCATGAAACGGGTGGGATTGGCGAAAGTCTGTAGCCTTTGGCTGGCGCTGAGCATCGACATGTCAGTGATTTATCCTTCAATGGCCTCGGGAGCAAGGCAAGCCCCACAAGTCCCCACAGGTCAAAATGCCCCATCTGACGCGCGGGGCGCGCCCTTACCGCAGATTGGCCCGCAAACCGGCTGCAGCCGCCACGGGGCCGATGACCAGACTGACAAGGCCCACCGCCGCAAGCAGGCCGAAACTTTGCGCCGCAACCCCCTCCGGCATGCCCGCGACGGCAGCGCTTGCCGCCCCCACACCAAAAATCAGCACAGGGATGTAAAGTGGCATGACCAGCAGCGAGGCGAGCAAACCGCCGCGTCTGACCCCCACCGTCAAGGCCGCACCAATCGTGCCGAGAAAACTCAGCGCAGGCGCGCCGATCAGCATGGCGAACATCAGCGGGGGAAAGGCTGCCACATCCAGATTGAGCAGCAACCCCAGCAAAGGGGCGGCAACCACCAATGGCAAGCCGGTTGTCAACCAATGGCTGAGCGCCTTGGCCACCACCACCATTTCCAGCGGCAGATCACCCGTCATCAAGAGATCAAGCGAGCCATCCTCAAAATCGGCCTGAAACAATCGGTCGAGCGTCAGCAGCGCCGAGAGCAAAAGCCCGACCCACAACATGCCGGGCGCAACCATGGCCAACAGATTGAGATCGGGCCCGATGCCCAGCGGCACGATGCTGACAACGACAAGGAAAAAGAAGACCGCCATGCCGCCCCCACCACCGACACGGGTGGCAAGGCGCAGATCCCGCGCAAGCAAGGCTTTGAATGCGCGCATCATGGCGTTTCAGTCCCCGCGAGACTTGCAAGATTGAGTGTCTTGATGACACCAAGGCCAAGATCAAGATGCGTTGCCGCCACGATCATGCCGCCCGCGCCCAGATGCCGCTCCATCAGCGCCACGAGCCGCGCGATGGATGCCGTATCAAGTCCTACGGTCGGCTCATCAAGCAGCCAGAGCGGGCGCGGCGCCAGCATCAGCCGCGATAGCGCCAGCCGCCGCTTTTGACCCGCCGAGAGATAGGCGACCGGCAGATTGGCAAGCGCGGCCAGATCAAGCGCCCCGAGCGCCGCCTCGATGTCCGATCCGCCGCCAAGATAACCGGCCCAGAAATGCGCCGTCTCGACAACCGACATGGCGGGCTTGAGCGCATCTTGATGGCCGACATAATGCAACCGCGCCGAAAGCGGCACATCGCCATTGTCGGGCGTCATCACAAGTCGCCCAGCCGCCAGTTCAAGCAGACCCGCCATCTGGCGCAACAGGCTGGATTTGCCGGCTCCATTGGGCCCCGTCAGCTCGAGAACTTCGCCGCCTTCAAGCGCGAAGCTGAGTCCCTCAAAGACAAGCCGCCCACCACGCAGACAGGCAAGCTCGACACCTTCCAGTCGCATCGTCGGATAGGTCATGGCCGGATAAGTCATGCTTGCAGATCCCATGCCTCAGATATCGTCAAATGCGCCACCCCGTCCCTTGCCCGATGCAAATCGGGCGGCCCCCTTCACCGTTTCGCCACTCGCCAGAACGACGGCACCATGCGCAAACTCGTTTGCCATAGCAAGATCATGCGGCAAATCCCATTGCTCAATGGCTGAATTGCGATCATGCCGCAGACATTCTTGCGGAAACCGGGCGATTTCTGCCGCAAGCCGTTCGGCAGCAGCGCGCGCCTGCCCGTCCGGGACCACCCGATTGACAAGCCCCATGGCCAGGGCCTCCTCCGGATCAACACCACGACCCGTCAGGATGAGGTCCATGGCGCGTGAATGTCCGATCAGCCGCGGCAACCGGACAGTCCCGCCGTCAATCAGTGGCACGCCCCAGCGCCGACAATAAACACCCAGAATGGAACCTTCCTCGACCACGCGCAGATCGCACCAGAGTGCCAGCTCCAATCCGCCCGCCACGGCCGGTCCGGCAATCGCCGCAATGACAGGCTTGTTCAGCACCATGCGCGAGGGGCCCATGGGACCGGCAAGGCTCAATCGGTCAAAGCCCGAACCCGACTCCGGCGCGACCAGCCGATTGCCGCCGTCGCCGCGCGCCACGGCCTTCAAGTCAGCCCCGGCACAAAATGCTCCGTGCGCACCCCATAGCACACCGACCAGGGCATCCTCATCCTGTTCAAAATCGAGAAACGCCCTGGCAAGCGCGTCCGCCGTTGCGCGATCCACCGCATTGCGCGCATGGGCGCGATCAAGAATGACCGTTGTTACAGGCCCATTCTTTTCACTGCGAACAGGTTTCATATTTCTCTCCCCTGATTTTTTCTTCGATCATTTTGAGGTCGGCGACATGCACGGCATGGCATTGCGCGATGAAAGACATTATAGTCGCGCCGTTAAGCATATAGGCTCAAAGGCGGTCAGGCGGCGGCGAAATCGGTCTGCGATCGGACACCCACCCCCACTCGGATGTCATGCATGAGGCCCTTGCATGTCCTCCATCTCCCGGTAGCCCAGTCCGCACATCGAGGAATCAAATTCATGGCGAAAAAGGTAGTGGCGAAGGCAAAAAAAGCCGTCGCGAAAAAGTCGGCAGACAAACCCGTTAAAAAGAAGCCAGCCGCCGCCAAGGCGACAAAGAAGCCCGTGGCAAAAGCGGCCAAGGCAAAGCCAGCCAAGGTAAAGCCGGTCAAGGCAAAAGCGGCCAAGCCCGCCAAAAAGGCTGCACCCGCCAGGAAGACTGCGCCCAAAAAGGCCGTCAAGAAGGTTACAGCCAGGAAGTCACCCGCCAAAAAGCCGGTTGCAAAGAAAGCGGTTGCCGCCAAAAAAGTTCCTGCCAAGAAAGTTCCTGCCAAGAAGGCCGTCGCCAAAAAGCCCGTGGCAAAGAAGACCGCCCCGGCCAAAAAGTCACCCGCCAAAAAGCCCGTCGCCAAAGTTGTGGCCAAAAAAGCGGCCCCTGCAGCAAAAGCCAAAAAACCGGTCGCCAAGCCCGCAGTCAGAAAAACGGTGCCCGCCGCAAAGCCGATCGTGATTTCTATCGCGAAAAAAGTCGCCGCCAAGGTCAAGCCATTGGTCAACAGTTTTGGTGCCAAGCAGACCCTGAAGGTCGGCAAGCGCAGCTACACCTATTACAGCCTGCCCGTGGCCGAGAAGAAGGGTCTCAAGGGCATTTCGCGTCTGCCCTTCTCGCTCAAGGTGCTGTTGGAAAATCTGCTGCGTTTTGAAGACGGCCGCACGGTCAGTGCCGCCGATATCAAGGCCATGAAGACATGGCTCACCACGCGCACCTCCGACCGCGAAATCGCCTATCGTCCCGCCCGTGTGCTGATGCAGGACTTCACCGGCGTCCCCGCCGTGGTCGACCTTGCCGCCATGCGCGATGCGGTGAAAAACCTTGGCGGTGATCCGACCAGGATCAACCCGCTGGTGCCCGTCGATCTCGTCATCGACCATTCCGTCATGGTCGATCACTTCGGCACGCCGACTTCCTTCAAGCAAAACACGCAAATCGAATATGACCGCAACCGGGAGCGCTATGAGTTCCTGCGCTGGGGTTCAAAAGCCTTCAACAACTTCCGCGTTGTGCCGCCGGGCACAGGCATCTGCCATCAGGTCAATCTCGAATATCTCGCCCAGACCATCTGGACGAAGACCGAGGGCAAGGAAGAAATCGCTTACCCCGACACCTGCGTTGGCACAGACAGCCACACCACCATGATCAATGGTCTGGCCGTGCTTGGCTGGGGCGTCGGTGGCATCGAAGCCGAAGCAGCCATGCTCGGTCAGCCTGTCTCCATGCTCATCCCGGAAGTCATCGGCTTCCGCCTGACAGGCAAGCTCATGGATGGCGTCACCGCCACCGACATGGTGCTGACCGTCACGCAGATGCTGCGCAAGAAGGGCGTTGTCGGCAAGTTCGTCGAATATTTCGGCGCAGGCCTCGACAATCTGACACTCGAAGATCGCGCCACCATCGCCAATATGGCCCCTGAATACGGGGCCACATGCGGCTTCTTCCCGATCGACAATGAAACGCTCAAATATCTGCGCGCAACAGGTCGTTCCGAGGAGCGCGTGGCGCTCGTTGAAGCCTATGCCAAGGCACAGGGCATGTTCCGCACGCACGAAACACCTGACCCGATCTTCACCGACACGCTGGAGCTTGATCTCGCAAGCGTCGTGCCGAGCCTTGCCGGTCCCAAGCGCCCGCAGGATCGCGTGGCGCTCACAGACGTGGCTGCCAATTTCGCTAGCGCCCTTGAAAAGGAATTCGGCAAGCCCGGTCAGGCTCATACGCGCGTTCCGGTTGAAGGCAAGGACTATGATCTCGGCCATGGCGATGTCGTCATTGCCGCCATCACCTCCTGCACCAACACCTCCAACCCGATGGTGCTGGTCGCCGCGGG
Source organism: uncultured Alphaproteobacteria bacterium (assembly GCA_963696585.1). GTDB lineage: Bacteria > Pseudomonadota > Alphaproteobacteria > Parvibaculales > Parvibaculaceae > Parvibaculum. Next base: position 87,617 of record CAVOKW010000010.1, on the reverse strand, counting down.
CCTCGTCGCCCGCAAGGCCCGCGCCAAGGGCCTCAAGGTCAAGCCATGGGTCAAGACCTCCCTCGCCCCCGGCTCACAGGTGGTGACGGATTATCTGACCAAGTCTGGCCTGCAAGACGATCTCGACGCCATGGGCTTCAATCTCGTCGGTTATGGCTGCACCACCTGCATCGGCAATTCCGGTCCGCTGCCGCTCGAAATCAGTGCCGCGATCAACAAGAACGATCTCGTCGCTTCAGCGGTGCTCTCGGGCAACCGCAATTTCGAAGGCCGCGTCAGCCCGGATGTGAAGGCAAACTATCTCGCCTCGCCGCCGCTCGTTGTGGCTTATGCCCTGGCCGGTTCAACCCGGATCGATCTCACCACGCAGCCGATCGGCACGGGCAGTGATGGCATGCCGGTCTATCTGTCGGACATCTGGCCGAGCACACAGGAAGTGGCCGACACGGTCCGCACCTGCGTCACGCCGGAAATGTTCGCCAACCGTTACGCCAATGTGTTTGAAGGCGACGCGGCCTGGCAGGGCGTGAAGCTCACCGGCGGTCTGACCTATGACTGGGATGACGCCTCGACTTATGTCGCCAATCCGCCCTATTTCGTCGGCCTCAAGAAAGAGCTGCCAAAACTTTCGGATGTGAAAGACGCTCGCATCCTTGGCCTCTTTGGTGACTCGATCACAACCGACCACATCTCGCCTGCCGGCAACATCAAGGTGCAGAGCCCGGCCGGTTCCTATCTCAATGCCAAGCAGGTTGGCGCTCAGGACTTCAACTCCTATGGCGCCCGTCGCGGCAACCACGAAGTCATGATGCGCGGCACCTTCGCCAATATCCGCATCAAGAACCAGATGCTGAACGGCATTGAAGGCGGCCTGACAAAGCTTGAGCCGGAAGGCACGCAGATGCCGATCTATGATGCCGCCATGGAATATAAGCGCCGTGGCGTGCCGCTCGTGATTTTCGCGGGCAAGGAATATGGCACAGGCTCATCACGCGACTGGGCCGCCAAGGGCACCATGCTTCTCGGCGTCAAGGCGGTGATTGCCCAGAGCTTCGAGCGGATCCATCGCTCCAATCTCGTCGGCATGGGCATTGCGCCCCTCCAGTTCATCAACGACATGAGCTGGCAGTCCCTCGACCTTGATGGTTCGGAAATGGTGAGTATCTCGGGCCTCGCCAAGGTCAAACCCCGCAGCAAGGTCAAGGCTGTCATCACCTACAAGGATGGCACCAGGAAAGCGATCGACCTTCTCTGCCGCATCGATACGCAGGATGAAGTCGACTACTACGAAAATGGCGGCATCCTGCAATATGTGCTGCGCAATCTCGCAGCCTGATCGCGCAGCCTGATCGCAAAGACAACGACACGATCAAGGGCGCTCCTGCCAGGGGCGCCCTTTTTCATGGGGCACGCATGATCACGCCGCCTCACGCAAATCCTCACTGCATCGTGACTCGCCTGTCATCGGCGCCCTGCCCCTGAACTGGTGGGCCGATCATCAAACAGCATCAAAGGGCTGGCGCACCTTCATGCGTCAGCACGTCTTTGGTCTGCATCAGAATGCCGGAGAGCTCGCTCGGTATCTGATAGACCCAGCCCTTGAACCGGGCCTGGCTTTGGGCGACCAGTTCTCGCGCCGCCGCCTGCTTGTCGGTGGAAAGGTCGGGTGCCATATCGACACTCACTTTGGCCCAGATCGCCGTGCCTGAGCCCGTCATGACGATTGTATAGTCAAGACCGTCAAAGCTGCTGATCACGACACGAGGTGAGTTCTCGGGAAAACGGATCGTCGCTTCCGGGGCCACGTCTTCAAAACTGGCTTCTGCAATCGCATTGGCAATGCCGTTCATCACCGGCGCGCCGCGCGAAATCTCGCCTGGTGCAAGATTCTCAAGAGCGAAGTTTGGGTCATCCGGGCTGGCGCGCGAAATGATCGCCGGATGAGCGCTGCCTGACCAGAGCGTCACACGTTCGATGCGATCCTTTGGCAGGGTCAGAAAATCAGTGTCAAGCCAGTCTGTTGCCACTTTCGCGAGTGGAAAGCGCCCCCGCGCCAGCCATGTCTGATCTTCGCCATCCCGACGCACATAGATCATCCCCTGGCCCTGCACATCGACGGATTCTTCAGGGATCTTGCCCACAAGCATGGCGGCGAAGCGCTTTTTCTTGTCGTCGAAGATTTCAACGCGTGTCGCCGAACCCAGATCCTCAGGTGCCAGCAAGCCAAGATTGCGGTGCCATTCCGCGCGAGCCGTCCGCGGCTCATAGGCTTCCAATGCACCAAGCCCTGTCAGCAGATTCTTGACCATATCCTGGCGGGCCGGGTAGCCGCCATGTCCCGGCAGCACCCATCTGCCATCAGGGGATCGGTCAATCACCAGTCTGTCAACTCCCTGCATACCGCGCGGCAGGGTGACAACAATCTCCGAGGCGCGATCCAGTTTTGTGTCCAGACCCGCAAAGAGCTTCACAGGAACAAATTGCGTCCGCACATCCCGCACATCATGCGTGACGGCAATGAGCGCACCAATGACGGCAACAGCCGTCACGCCTGCCAGCAGGCTCAAATGCCGCAATGGCTTGTTCTTCCACATCGCCTCAAATCTTTGGGACATGGCTCAATTTCCTCCGCTCGCCACACGCACCCGCCGACGGCGCATTCGCAGATAGGCCAGCGCCAGGGCAAGTATCGCCACCGCCAGAGGCATGGCGACAACATTGAGAAAACGGATTTCACCCGCCAGCCGATCAATATCGCGACGCAAATTGCGTTGTACGTCGCGAAGCGCCTTGCGGCTTTCCAGCAGCTCACTGCGAAAGACTTGAATGTCAGCCTGACTATGCGCATCGCCACCCGCGCTGGTGACGGGCGTATCCGTCTGCGCGGCGGTGAGGCGTTTCTCCGTATCGGCAATCTTGGTCTTCAGTCGCTCCTGCTCGGCCAGAAAACGCCGCTCGGCATCGCGTTGCAATTCATCAACGACCGTAAAGGGACGATCGATTTTCTCACGTGCGCGCAAGGAAATCAGATCATCCGATCCCATCAGATTGTCAATCGCCGAGAGAATGAACATGGCATTGTCGGCAATCGGTTGCGCCACGCGATCACCCATATAAGTCTGCGCCTGCACCCAGAAGCGATCATCGAAAATATCACTGTCAGCAAAGACGATGATATTGGCGTCCCCCTTGGTCGTGGAAAGATGCGGATCACGTGGGCCATGTGTTACCCCGCCTCCCGCCTCATCTTTTTTCTCGGCGGCAGGGGCTTGCGCATAGGCACTCCTGATCGGCCCCGCCACACGCGCCGCAATCACATAGCCGCCTGCCTCGGATTTGAAGTCGCGCAGCAAGGCATCAGGCGTCGGCCCGCTCATTACATAGTCGAGATCATAAAGGCGCGAATCCTTCGACGCCCAGATCAGCGGGGTGAACCGCGTCGTGGCGCCCTTGAGCGGCGTGAAAACGCCAACGGTGCCAAGATTGAGATGATCGACATTGGCTGTCACAATATCGTTCCGGTTCATCTGATCATGCTGAACCGATAGCCACAGCACATAGTCGCTTTCCTGCCGACGTGCATCCAGACCCGTCTGCACACGCTGGGCCAGCAAGCGGTCGCCCACGATTTTCGTCGGATCAAAGCCAACGCCCCAATCCTTGAGCAGGGGTTCGAGAGTGGAAGCTTCCGTATAGCCCTTGACGGGCTGGCCATCTTCACCAGCCGTCAGGCTCACTTCGGAATGCGGATCGACAAAGGCGAGAACACGCCCGCCGCGCATTACAAACTGGTCGATCGCATAAAGCGTGGATGCATCAAGCGGACGCGGATGGGCAATCATCAGCACATCCACATCGTCAGAAACCTTGTCAAACTTCTGCTCAAGAAACTCGATTTCGAAGCGACTGCGCAGCTCCTCATAAATCATGAAAGGCTGCGATTGTCCGCGCATCGCCGCCGTAAGTCCGCCCGCGCCCGTATCCAGCGGCAGGTTGGTGACAATGCCGAGCACCGGCTTTTTCGGACGGCTCAGATTCTGAACCATGCGCGTCACGTCATATTCGAGATACTGCGCGCGCTCATCGGAAAAGAAGGGAATTGATTCCAGGCCATCAACCAGATTGGTGCCGACAAGTCCGAAATAGATGATGTCGCCTTCTGTCGTTGGCGCGCCCTTGAGACCGAGCGACATGGCGAGATCTTCCTGCTCCGAGAATGGCTCAGGATCGATGACTTCGAGCTTGATCTTGCCTTTGGACCTGTCGCGCATCTCCTGCAGCAGATCGCGTACATGCCCGGCATAGATGCGGACGCTTGGGTAATCATTGGCGAGCTTTTCCGAATAGAAAAACCGCAATGTGACCGGTTCATCAATTGCCCCGATCACATTCTTGGTGCCTTGCGACAGCGTGAACAATCGACCCTGGGTGAGGTCGATCTGCGCCGAACGGAAGACAACATTGGATATCATGTTGACGGCGAGAAACAGCACGGCCAGCAAAACCAGCATGATCACGCGATAGGAACTGCGGCTCATCGACATGGCGCTCACCCCGCCTTCTTCATGTCGACAACAATGCCGCAGGCGATAAGCCATGTCGCAATCAGTGTCGAAAAGAAGATGAAATCCCGAATATCGATCACGCCTTGCGAGATGGCCTGTGAATGCGTCAGGAAGGAGAAAGAGGCAATCGTGTTGACGACTGCTTGCGGCGCCCAGCCGGAAAAGAAATCAATGACGATGGGCAATCCCGAAACCGTGAACAGAAAACAGACGACAACGCTCACCACAAAAGCGATGACCTGATTGCGCGTCATGGCGGAGAGGCAGGAGCCGATGGCAAGATAGCCGCCTGCCATCAACATGCTGCCGACATAGCCCGCAACAATTGCACCATTATCCGGGTCGCCGAGATAATTGACCGTGATCCAGACCGGAAAGGTCAGCGCCAGCGCAAGACCTGAAAAAGCCCAGGCGGCGAGGAACTTGCCAAGCACGGCGGCCCAGAGCGGAACCGGTAGCGAGAGCAGGAGTTCAATCGAACCCGTGCGACGCTCCTCGGCCCAGAGGCGCATGGAAATCGCCGGGATCAGGAACAGGTAAAGCCAGGGATGAAAATTGAAAAAGATCGTCAGATCGGCCTGACCACTTTCAAAATAGCCGCCCATGTAGAAGGTGAAAGCACCCATGGTGAAGAGAAAGATCACGATAAAGACAAAGGCCAGCGGCGTGGCAAAATAGCCCGCCAGCTCGCGACGGAAAATGGCGACAAGCTCATTCATGCGGCGCGCTTTCCATCATCATGCGTATCGGGACGCGTCAATTGCCGGAAGACTTCATCCAGACGGCCCGGTTCGCCATAAAGGGACCGCACATCCCATCCCTTGTCGCGCACAAGATCGGCGACAGCGTCAATCAGTCGAACTTCGCCGGAAATGCCATCGCGTCCGCTTCCAGCCGTGCTGAACAATGTCAGCGTTGTTTCCGAACCGCGCGGATGCACCTCAATCGAGGCAATGCCCGGCAAGGCTTTCAGGGCCTCTGCGGCTGCCACGGTAAGCTGTTCGCCAATCGTCAGCGACACCGCATTGTGATAGCGCGAGCGCGCCATGAGTTCGGCAGGCGTGCCATCCGCAACGATATGGCCACGATCAATAATCAAAGCCCGCGTGCAGATCGCATCGACCTCTTCGAGAATATGCGTCGAGATGATGATCGCCTTGTCGGTCGACATATCGTTGATCAACCGGCGCACTTCATGCTTCTGATTGGGATCAAGCCCATCCGTCGGCTCATCCATGATCAGCACCGGCGGGTTGTGCAATATCGATTGAGCCAGGCCCACGCGACGGCGAAACCCTTTTGAAAGCGTATCGATCGGTTGCTCCAGCACCAGCTTGAGTTCTGTTGCCTCAACGGCATGCGCAATCGCCTTTTCGGCTTCAGCGCCGCTCAGCCGGCGGATACGCGCAATGAACCGCAAGAACGCAAGCGGTGTCATATCGCCATAAGCAGGCGCACCCTCGGGCAAATAGCCAAGCTGGCGCTGGGCGGCAAGCGTGTCACGCACGGCATCATGTCCGCAAATGCTGGCACTGCCCGATGTCGGGGCAAGGAAGCCTGTGATCATTTTCATGGTTGTGGATTTGCCCGCGCCATTTGGCCCGAGAAAGCCCAGCACCTCGCCGCGTGCAACAGAAAAACTGATCTGATCCACGGCCGTGAAGGGTCCAAAGCGCTTGGTCAGGCCATCAATAACGATCATCGCATCTGTCATGCTTTTGAGGGTCCGCAAGGCGGCGCCCACTCCCCATCATTCATTTGCCACGCACACATGATCTTTTGCCATGTTTCACGCGCTAGGCCACCGATTTGTGTAGGCGGGCCTGGCAAGGCCTTCAAGTGAAAGATGTTTCATCTTGCCAGAGGCTAAACGCGCAGCATCATGCCGCCATCCACATTGAGACCATGCCCTGTGACAAAGCCACCATCCGCCGAGGCCAGAAACAAGGCACCGCGCGCAATGTCGATCGGTTCGCCCAAACGGCGCAGGGGCGATTTCTTGGCCCAGATTTCCGCAATGGCCGGATCATCAAAGCTCTTGGTCATGCCGGTCACGATGGCGCCGGGCAAAATGTAATTGGCCGTGATGCCGTATTTACCAAGCTCAAGGGCGAGATTGCGCGTCAGCCCGGCAACGCCTGCCTTGGACGCACAATAGGCCGCCAACCCGAAGTCCGTGCCCTCTGCCATGACCGAAGCCGTGTTGATGATGCGGCCATGCCCTGATTTGCGCAGATGTGGAATGGCGGCACGCGACAGAATGAAATGTGATCGGACATTTACCGCCATGGTGCGATCCCAGTCCGCCTCGCTCAGCGACTCTACAGGGCCGCCAAGCGCAACGCCCGCATTGTTGAAAAGAATGTCGAGCGCCCTGAAAGCCTTGATAGCCCCGCCAATGATGATCTCGGCCGCGTCCGGCGCGCTGACATCGGCCTCAAGCGTCACGATACGATCATGGCCCTGATGGGCCGCCGCCAGCCCCTTGCCCGGCAGGTCCACGGCCAGTACGCGCGCACCTTCCGACGCGAAGAGCGTGGCGCTCGCCTTGCCGATGCCTGAGGCCGCACCGGTGATCACCGCCACTTTGTTTGCCAACCGCATGATATCCCCCCAAATCAATGTCTGTCTGACTCAAGTCTAGCGTCAGTGGGCCTGTTGCACACAACCACAAACAAAACCGCCCAGGCGGGGGGTCCTGGGCGGCTCATGCTGTCTTGTCAAACCCCTTGGGGGAAGGGGTGGCCCGGCCCCATGATGCCCGGTGGGGCTGGGGGGCTGAATACCGGATCATTTTCGGAACCGGGCCAGTGAGGCAACGATCACAGATTGATGGTCCAGTGTGTCCACCCAAGGGCCAAATAAGGGCAATTTTGTGATCGGGCTGTAAATCGGCGAAAAGCCCCGTCATACTCCTGTAGCAAACCGGCTCCTGTAGCAAACCGGATGAATGCGACGCGGTGGCGCCAATGACGATGAAAAGGCTCCAATCGACTGGCCAAAACGACAGAAAGGTAATGTTTGCCTTATGACGGATCGCTCAGAAACAGGCCCGGGCCTGACATTGATCTCCTCGTCAGATGCGACAATGACCCAGGAACTGCCGCACCGCTTGACCGAACCCCAGACATTTTTCAATCGCCGCGAGCTCGATCTCATCCTGCGCCTTTATGGTCGCAAGGTCGCCGAAGGCGAATGGCGCGATTATGCAATGGGCGCCTCACGCGAAGTCGCCATTTTTTCCGTCTTTCGCCGCGCCAGCGAGATGGCGCTCTACCGGATCGAGAAACGCCCCAAACTGGCCCGCAAACAAGGCGCTTACGCTGTCATCGCGGCCAGTGGTCTCATCCTCAAACGCGGCCACGATCTCGATCAGGTTCTGAAAGTGTTTGAGAAACGCACATTGCGTTTGATTGACGCCTGAATGCAAAAAGCCCCGGCGCATCACCGGGGCTTTTCTTTTCATTGGTGCTGTTGCGCGGTTAGCTGCGCTGATTGCCCATGAAACGCAGCATGAACAGGAACAGGTTGATAAAGTCGAGATAGAGCGACAACGCGCCCATCACGGCTTTCTTGCCCGCCACCGATGCATCGTCTCCGGCGAAATACATTTCCTTGATGCGCTGCGTATCCCAGGCCGTCAGGCCGGCAAAAATCAGCACGCCGAGCACCGAAATCGCGAACTGCAAGCCGGGACTCTGAAGGAAGAGCTGCACCAGCGACGCAATGATGATGCCGAAAAGGCCCATCATCAAGAACGAACCCATCGCCGAGAGGCTGCGCTTCGTGGTGTAGCCATAAAGGCTGAGCGCGCCGAAAGACGCAGCGGTGACGAAGAAGGTCGTCGCGATGCTGTTGCCCGTATAGACGAGAAAGATCGTCGAAAGCGACAGCCCCATCAAACCGGCATAGACCCAGAAGGTCGTCTGCACGGCCGAGAGGCTCATCGAATGAACGCGGAAGCCAAGCAGCAGCACCATGCCGAGAGGCGCCAGCATGACGACCCATTTGAGCGGGCTCATGAAAATCGCCTGGCCGAAAGCTGTCAGCTCAAGGCTGCCTGACGTCTGCGTCACAGCCATTGTGAAGGCGAGATAGGCGACAACGCCTGTAACGGCCAGCGCACCGGCCATGTAGTTATAGACGCCGAGCATATAGCTGCGCAGGCCCTGGTCGATGGCGGCATCGCCTGCGCCAACCCGTACCCGCATCTGGTCTTGATCGTAATTTGCCATGTCTGCGCACCCTCCTGAAAAGTGCTTGCCCACATATTGGCCCGCGGCCTGACAAATTCAAGCGAAACCGGACATACTTGATGAAAATTTCGTAACAGCGAGAGGGGTTTATCCCCACATGCTTTTGTGTTGTATCGAAATATTCCAGCGCTTTCAGGCGCTTAATCGCTACGCAGCACACTGGCCGCCGGGATGGACAAGACGCGCCATGTCCCGGCCAGACCGAGCGCAATGGTGACAAGGCTGGCCCCGAGAATCGTCGCCAGCAAAGTGAGCGGCAGAAACGACCAGGGCAGATCCATCACCACCGCAACCACGCTATAGGCCGCTGCCGTTCCGGCGAACGAGGCAACAAGCGCCGTCGAAAAGCCAAGCAGCGCATATTCGCGCATATATATGCCGAGAATGCGGCGGCGCGACGCGCCCAGCACCTTGAGGATGACGGCGTCGCGACGCCGCGCTTCAAAGCCCGCCGCCATCGCACCCGCCAGTACCAAAATGCCGGAAACGAGCGTGATCATGCCCGTTGCCTGAACCGCGAACGAAAAATTCTCCAACAGACTGTTCACGCTTTGCAGCGCTTCCTTGACCCTGACCGAGGTGATATTGGGAAAGGCGCCCGTGACGCGCGTCTCGAGCGCCTGCTCCTGATCGGCAGCCACTGAAACAGTCGCCAGATCTGTATGTGGCGCTGCTGACAAAACGCCGGGTGAAAACACGAATATGAAATTGATGCCGAGACTGCCCCAATCAATGATCCGCGTATTGGCGATGGTCGCGGTCACTTCGCGTCCCAGCACATTGACGCCCACCTGATCGCCAAGCTTCACACCAAAGCCCTGAGCCAGATCATCGGAAAAGGAAACGAGCAACGGCCCGCTATAATCATCTGGCCACCATGTACCGCTGGCCAGTGTCGATCCCTTGGGCATCGCCGACGAATAAGTCAGCCCCCTGTCGCCACTCAGCGCCCATTGCGCATCCGGGGCAACATGCAGCTGATCGGCGGGCACACCCTTGACCGATGAAATCCGGCCCCGCAGCATCGGCACGCGCTCAAAGGCCTCAAAGCCCACCGTCTCACGCACGATTTTTTCCAACGCATCCGTCTGATCGGGCTGGATATCCAGAAAGAAGAAGGAAGGGGCGCGTCCGGGCAATTCACGCATGATCTCGCCTGATAAATTGCCATTGATCAGCGACACACTCACAAGCAACGTCAATCCAAGGCCGAGTGAAAGCACAACAGCCTGTGTCGGCGCACCGGGCCGATGGATATTGGCCAGCGCCAGGCGCCAGTCTGGCGCGTTTGTGCGCGGGGCACGGGCGGCAAGCCAGGCAATGCTGCGGGCGGCAAACATCAGCACACAAAAAACACTTAGCGCCCCAAGCACAAACCAGAGGGAAAACAGGCGATCATCTGAAAAACCGATCGCCAGTCCTGCCAACAGCACCAACATGCCAAGCGTCGCCGCGATGTAGCGCGAACGGGGCCAGCGCCTCTCTGGCGCCACGATGTCGCGAAAAAGGCTCGCCGCCGGAACGTCACGCGCCCGCGCCAGGGGCCAGATCGCAAAGGCAAGTGCGGTAAGCAGCCCATAACCGAGCGCCAGCATGAGCGGCGCGGCATAGACGCCAAGCTCAACAGGAATCGGCATCAGATCGCCCGCGACGATTTTCACCAGAAAGGGAAGTACAGCGCCAACAACAAGCCCGATGGTGATGCCGACCAAAGCCAGCGCCACGATCTGCATCAGATAGAGCCTGAAAATAAACGCGCCGGGTGCGCCCAGACACTTGAAGATCGCAATCACCTGTCGCTTGCGTTCAAGATAGGCGGAAACGGCATTGGCAACACCAACCCCCCCGACGACCAGCGCCGTCAATCCGACAAGCGACAAGAAGAGCGCCACGCGCTCAACAAACCGTCGCATGGAGGGGGCGCTGTCATTGCGATCGGCAATACGCCATCCCGCATCGGGAAAATCACGCTTGAGTTTTTCAGCAAAGACCTTGAGCGCCTGATCGCTGCGGGCGGTATCGGGAAAACGCATCCTGTAATGCCATGTCACAAGACTGCCAGGCTGCAACAGCGCCGTTGCGGCAAGCGCCTCCTGCGCGATCATCACACGCGGGCCAAGCGTAAAACCATCGCCAATGCGGTCCGGCTCATGCCTGATGATGGCGCGCAGCTCAAATCGCGCATCACCGATCTGAATGAGATCGCCGAGCTTGGCGCCAAGCCGTCCGACAAGATTTTGTTCCGCCACAAGGCCATAGCGATTTTCATGCCGTCCAAGCGCCGCCGCCAATGGCATGTCAGGCTCAAGCACCATCGCGCCATAGAGCGGGTATGGCCCGTCCACGGCTTTTAACTCAACCAGACTCTGCGCCGCAGCTGATTGACCCTTCGCATCAACCCGCGCCATGGCCCGCATTTCGGCGGCAAGGGAAATGGTGCCTGCGCGCGCCAGAGCCTGATACTCCGCCGCACTGGCCTGACGATGGATCAAACGCACATCGACATCGCCACCCAGAATATCCTGACCCTTTTCCGCCAGTCCCCGCGTGAGTGCTGTAGAGACCGACCCGACACCGGCAATCGCTGCAACGCCTAACGCAAGACAGGCAATGAAAATACGAAATCCGGCGACACCCCCGCGCAACTCGCGCCGTGCATAACGCATGGCCAGAGAAAAAGAGGCGGCGCCATCCTCGCTCATGGGCGCACGCCGACGGACGAACTTTCCACCAGTCCATCGCGCAGCCGGATCATGCGATCACAGCGTCGGGCGAGCGCCTCATCATGCGTGATCAGCACGAGTGTCGTGCCCTTCTTCGCATGCAGTTCAAACATCAGCGAAATAATGCCCTCTCCCGTCTCCTGATCGAGATTGCCGGTTGGCTCATCTGCCAGCAGGATTTCAGGATCCCCCGCCACCGCGCGGGCCAGCGCCACGCGCTGCTGTTCACCGCCTGATAACTGGGCCGGGAAATGGCTCAATCGGTGCCCAAGTCCCACTTGGCGCAATTCCGCCTCGGCGCGCACGAATGCGTCCTTATATCCGGCAAGCTCCAGCGGGATGGCGACATTTTCCAGTGCCGACATGGTTGGCACGAGGTGGAAAGACTGAAACACAATGCCTATATGATCACGACGAAACCGGGCGAGCCCATCTTCATCAAGGCGTCCAAGATCTTCTCCGGCAACATGAACTTGACCAGAGCTTGGCCGCTCAAGCCCCGCCAGCACCATGAGGAGTGTGGATTTGCCCGACCCCGATGGCCCGACAAGCCCTGTCGCCTCGCCTTTGGGCACCTTGAGATCGATGCCGCGCAAAATATTGACCAAACCGGCGTGGCTAGGCAGGCTCAGGGTCACATTCTGCAGATCAATGATGTCGTCGCCCACGCCAGCTTGTTTCCCTGATTGTCTTTTGTCCGACCAGCATAGGCCCTTCATGCGGCACGCCGCGGCTCTTTCCGGTACCTCCAACCGATATGGCGCTTATGGCGCCATTTGCAAGCTGGCACTCGCCATCTGGCTGCTGCTCGCAACACCGGCCATGGCGAAAGACATCCATATCGTCGCGCTGGGCGACAGCTTGACGGCGGGCTATCTCCTGCCCCCCGGTCAGGGTTTTCCCGAACAGCTGCAAAAAGCGCTCATCGCCAAAGGCATCCGGGATGTTGTGATTGAGAATGCCGGTGTCTCGGGCGACACAAGCTCAGGCGGGTTGTCGCGGCTGGACTGGGCAGTTGGCCCGCAAACGGACGCCGTCATTCTTGAACTCGGGGCCAATGATGCGTTGCGCGGCATCAATCCGGCCATCACCCGCGCCAATCTCGATCAAATCATCCGTGATCTGACATCACGCAAAATCCCCGTTCTGCTCGTTGGCATGTATGCCCCACCCAATCTTGGCAAGGAATATGGCGAAGAATTCAACGCCATTTATCCCGAGCTCGCCAAAGCACACAGGCTCACGCTGTACCCGTTTTTCCTGGAGGGCGTGGCCACCAATAGTGACCTCAGCCTGGCCGATGGCATGCACCCGAATGAGCGCGGCATTGCCGTCATGGTCACGCGCTTCATGCCCTTTATGGAAAAATTCATTTCCGAAATACGATCTTCACCCAATCAGCCAACATCATTGGGGCCATCGACATGGCGCAGCTCAAAATAGCCGTCGGCTCAACGGGTCTGGCCTGGAGCGATGATCTGGAAAAAGCGATCCAGAAAATCCGTCTCAGCCAGCCCGATCCCTGTCCCTGATTTTGGTCCCGCATGATCCGTCTGTTCACAGCGCTTGAAATCGAAGATGAGGCGGCAGAGCGCCTCATCCGATTGCAGCGCGGAATTGATGGCGCGCGCTGGATCGAGCGTGATGACCTGCACCTCACCCTGCGCTTCTTTGGCGACATGCCGGAAAATGTCGCCGATGATCTCGATGCGGAGCTTGCCCTGATCCCCTTCACGCCACTCACCATCGAGCTTGAAGGCGTCGGCGTCTTTGGCGGGGCCAAACCAACCGCGCTTTATGTCGGTGTCAAGCCAAGCGACAGCTTGAGCCTTCTGCAACAGCGCCATGAAGCGGCCGCCCGCCGGGTTGGCCTTTCGCCAGACAAGCGTAACTTCATGCCGCATGTCACCATCGCCAGACTTCGCCATGTCGAAGCGGCTGAAGCCTATGGTTTTGTCATGGCGCATAATCTCTTTGCCGCGCCGCCCTTTTCGCCAGGCCGGGTTGTTCTCTTGTCATCGCGCAACAGTCAGGGAGGCGGCCCCTATCGCTGCGAGCGGACTTATCCCGATGATGATCTATACAGCGATGAGGACTGGTCGCCAGATCATCCTGAATGACCAGATCCTGCCGAGAGAACTGTCAGTGCGGTTTGCGCTCTTGCATCGCTGACCCAACCGGGCGAGTGTCGCGCCAGGACGAAAAGAAGTCTGAACGTTGATCAGCCAGCACTTTGAGGAAATTGTCATGATTGAGAAGCTGACCGGCAAAGCCCGAACCGACGCCTTGGCCGCCCTGCCCCATTGGCGGGAAGTCGATGGCAAGGATGCGATTTTCCGCAAATATCAGTTTGCCGATTTCAGCGAGGCCTTCGCCTTCATGACGCGCGTGGCCCTGCTCGCCGAGCAGATGAACCATCACCCGGAGTGGTTCAACGTCTATAATCGCGTCGAAGTGACCCTGACAACGCATGACGCCGCTGGCGTCTCGCTGAATGACATTGCCATGGCGGGCTTCATGGACAAGATCGCCACCGCCTGAGCAGGTCGCGCAGATGCAAACAGGAAAGGCCCCGGCGACGAACCGGGGCCTTTGCATTTTTTAGCATCGCTGCGATCAGCGCGGTGCCATGCGGATTGCGCCATCAAGACGAACGTCTTCGCCATTGAAGTAGCCGTTCTGGATCATGGTCAGAGCCAGATTGGCATATTCCTCGGGACGGCCCAGACGCGACGGGAACGGCACCTGCGCGCCAAGCGCCTGACGCACTTTTTCGGGCGCACCGGCAAGCAGCGGCGTGTCGAAAATGCCGGGCAGAATGGTGTTGATGCGAATGGCTTCGCGTGACAGGTCGCGGGCGATGGGCAATGTCATGCCGATCACGCCAGCCTTGGAGGCTGAATAGGCAGCCTGACCGATCTGGCCATCTTCACCGGCAACCGAGGCCGTGTTGACGATGGCGCCACGATCGCCATCGGGCAGCGGATCAAGTGTCATCATGCCAGCCGCCGACTTGGCAATGCAGCGAAAGGTGCCGACGAGATTGATCTGGATGATGAGGTTGAACTTGTCGAGCGGGAAATATTCCGGTGCACCCGTTTCCTTGTTGCGCGAGGCTGTCTTGATGGCATTACCCGTGCCTGCGCAATTGACAAGGATACGTTCCTGACCAATGGCGGCGCGGGCCTTGGCAAAGCCGGCATCCACACTTGCATCATCCGTCACATTGACCTTGCAGAAGACGCCGCCAAGATCCTTGGCAACCTTTTCGCCTTTTTCTTCCTGAAGATCGAAAATGGCGACCTTGACGCCATGCGCGGCAAGCGCGCGGGCTGTTGCCTCGCCGAGGCCTGACGCACCGCCTGTGACAACGGCACTGATGCTTGAATCAAGTTTCATATCGGATCTCCCTGTCCATCCGACGGGACAAAGCCCGCCCTGTTTGACGAGGGTTTTACAAACTCGCAGGCCAAAGAGCGAGCCTAAAATAACAGCGCAAACGCTTGTTTTTCTGGCGTTTTTGCGCCATCCGCCAATAACGCAGCGGCAGCCTTGGCTTGCGCATGGCGCAGATGCACCCCATCTTGCTAGGATCAAGACCCTTTCCCCAGCGGCAGGAGGATCCTCAATGCCCGCGTCACCCCCCGGTTCAACAGGCAACAGCCATACCGTGCTGGATGAGCAAATCACCCAATTACCTGCCGTGCTGGCCCGCAATGAACAGACCGTACGCGAGGGCTTCTGGAAAAAGATGACGCGCTATGCCGGTCGCATTCCCTTTGCCGAGGAAGCCGCTGCCGCCTGGTTTTGCGCGCGTGATCCTGCAACACCGCTCCGCGTCAAGGCGACGCTTCTGGCGGCGCTTGCCTATTTTGTTCTGCCTGCTGACTTCGTGCCGGACATCATCGCGGGTTTTGGCTTCACCGATGATGCAACCGTTTTGATGGCGACACTCGGCCTGGTATCAAGCCACATCAAACAGGTCCATAAAAAGGCCGCCCGCGAAGCCTTGGGACTGCCGCCGCAGGACGAGCCTGCAAGCGGCAGCTAGCCCTCAAGCCATCCAGGCGCCGCTCGCATTGCTGCGATAGCCAAGCGCAGCATAAGTCGCGTCGATCAGGGATTGGCCGCGCTCATTGAGCAAAATGCCATTGCCCATCTGATTCATGCTATATCCAAAACTCAGACGTGCCTCAGGATCGGCAAAACCGATCGAACCACCCATGCCGACATGGCCAAAAGCGGCCTCCGACATGATGCAGCTTTGACCCGCGGAATTGGGCAGCTTGCGATTATCCATGCTTTTCATATAGCCGAGCGCAAAGCGTGTCGGAATGAGCAGCGTCGCGTCATCATGGGTTGCCATGGCAACGCGCCCCATGCGCGCGAGTGTATCCTTCGATACGAGCTTGCCGCCGCCATTGGCCAGCGGCGCATACATGCCCGCCAGTCCGCGCCCGTTGCTGATGCCATTGGCTGAGCCGATTTCGGCCGCGCGTGTGGCGCGATCATTGAAATTCACGCCACCGCTATTCATCAGGAAAAGATGCGAGGCCGAAGTCGGATCGCTCATCACCGCCTGCGTAAAGCGCGACTGCATGCTGGCCTCATCCGGCACGGCGAAAATCATGGGCGCCACGCGCGGCTCAATGGCTTCCGGCAAACCAATCCAGAAATCAAGTCCGAGCGGTCCGGCGACTTCATCCCGGAAAAATGCGCCCAGACGCTTCCCGGCGGCGCGATGCACAATTTCGCCGACCGTCCAGGCAAAGGTCACGCCATGATAGCCATTGCGCGTGCCGGGTTCCCAGAATGGCGCTTCCTGTTCCATCATGCCGATCATATAGCCGTAGTCATTATAGGCGCCATCTTTCAGCTTGGCGCGCAGATGCGGCACACCGGCCGAATGATCGAGCATCATGGAGACAGTGGTCTTTTCCTTGCCATGCTGCGCATAGCCGGGCCAATACCGGGACACCGGGGCATCAATATCAAGCTGACCACGATCAGCAAGCATGTGGGCACAAAGCGCTGTCGCGCCCTTGGTGCAGGAAAAAACAATCGATACGGTATCGCGCGTCCAGGCGTCGCCGCCCGGCGTCTTGCGCCCGCCCCAAAGATCAACCAGCGTCTTGCCTTCAAGTGTCAGCGCGACATTGGCGCCGACCTCGCCGCGTTTTTCAAAATTGGCCACAAAGGCATCGCGCACCGCATTGAACTTCGGCTCGCATATGCCCTCCACAAGACCTGCTGAAGTCTCGATCGAAACGGTCTGGCTCATGAACTTTCTCTCTCTCTTTTTGTTTTTATGGGGCAAGCTTAATGCGGCAAAGGCGCTCCCAACCCTGCCGAAAGCAACACCGGTTTTATTTCAGAGGCCAACACTTCATAGCCCTGCCGATTAAGGGACAAGCCATCCCATCGAAACAGATCTTCACGAATATTGCCACGCCCGTCTATCACACCATCAGCCGTTTCGATGTAATGGAGCTTCGGGTCGCGCTTGATGAAATCCGCAACCAGCGCATTGGCGCGCCTGGCGCCAAACCAGCGTCCCCTCCGCATGGGTGAAGGATGGATCGATACAAAATAGACCGGCACATCGAGATCATGATCACGTAAGGCCGTCACGAAGTTCTTGAAGTCATCCAGCACATCTTCCGGACGACGCCCATGCACATCCGCCAGATCCGCTTCGCCGGCCATCAACACAATGGCGCGCGGACGGTATGGTATGACGATGCGTGACATGTAATGCGTGACATGTGCGATCTGCGCCCCGCCAAATCCACGATTGATGACAGAAAGAGGCGCCAGGTCCTGCGACAACCGCGACCATAATCGAAGATCGCGCCCGCCGACAAAAAGCACGGCACCGGCCAATGGCGGATTGGAGACATCGCGCCGCTCAAACTCGGCAATATCACCGCGCCAATATTCAGGATCACCCGAGGCCAGCAGCACATAAACAAGAAAGCCGAAGGCCGCCAGAAAAGACATTCCGACGGCCAGGACGACTGTGACAAGCGGTCGCCTCATCGGCGTTAATCCTTGTTAGCTGATCGACCCCTGAACCCTTGGCTCAGGGAACGATAACAATTTTGCCCTTGACCTTGCGGGCCGCCATGGCCTCGATCGCCTGAGCGGTCTCGGAAAGTTTGTAAACCTTTGACACAAGCGGTTTGATTTTGCCCGCGCCAAAGAGTGCCATGAGCTCGTTGATATTTTGCTGATTTTCCTTGGGATAACGCGCCACGAAGCCCCCCCAGAAAACACCGACAATCTGGCAGCTCTTGAGCAGTGCCAGATTGAGCGGAATGCGCGGAATGGGCCCGGAGGCAAACCCCACCACCAGAAACCGCCCGGCCCAGTTTGTCGCCCGCAGCGCCGCTTCCGAAAAATCGCCCCCGACGGGATCGTAAACAACATCGGCGCCATTGCCATTTGTCAGCTTCTTGATCTCGTCGGACAGCGCCTTCATCTGTTCCTTGTCAAGCGCCGGGCCGGCCGGATAAAGGATCGTTTCGTCAGCCCCATGTTCGCGGCACACGGCAAGCTTTTCTTCCGAGGAAGCCGCCGCAATGACGCGCGCGCCCATCGCCTTGCCAAGCTCGACAGCCGCAAGGCCAACGCCACCCGCCGCCCCGAGCACCAGCAATGTCTCGCCGGGCTGGATCATGGCGCGATCCTTGAGCGCATGATGCGACGTGCCATAGGTCATGAGGAAAGCCGAAGCCGTTTCGAAATCCATCGCATCGGGGATCGGAATGACGCGCGCGGCGTCGAGCAGCACTTCTTCCGCAAAACAGCCCCAACCCGCTGACGCAAGCACCCGGTCGCCCGGTTTCACATTGGTGACGCCGGGACCAACGGATTTGACAATGCCAGCGACTTCGCAACCTGGCGAAAAGGGGCGTTTCGGCTTGAATTGATATTTGTCCTCAATGATGAGCACGTCAGGAAAATTGACGGCGGCTGACTTCATGCTCAGGACCAATTGGCCTTCTTGCGCGACCGGGCTTGGCACGTCTTCAATGACCAGCGTTTCAGGCGGACCGGCTTCCTTGGAAAGGACAGCTTTCATTTCGCAACTCCCTCATGTTTGTTATTCGGATTTTGACTGCTATTGGCTTAGCACAGGCGGGCTGAATTCCGCCAGATTGCCGCTGCCCCTTCCGATTTTAGCCAATTCCGCCTTGCCACCCCGATTTTGCCCGTTTTCCTGTGTTATTCTCCCCGCGCCATGGATCCGGTGCCAACCCGGTTTGCATGGCTGGAAATCCTGACTTTGGGCCGTTATGGTCTGGAGCAAATCGCTCTTAAGCCCGCCCGAAAGAGAATGAGTTGAACATGAAACTGAACCGTTTGCGCGTTCTCGCCGCTTCAGCCCTGATGACGGGCTTTCTGGCCCTGCAGCCGGGTGCCTCGGCACAGGCCGCTGACGCGCCCAAGCTGCTCGGCAAATTTGATGATTGGGCCGCCTATACCTATGGCAGCGGCAATGACCGTATCTGCTATGTGCTGAGCGAACCCAAGACCATGCTCCCCAAAGGCGCCACCCGCGGCGACGTTTATTTCATGGTCACCCATCGTCCCGGACGCGGCATCAAGAATGAAATCAGCATGCGCGTCGGCTATGTCTTTGGCGCGACCAGCAAGCCTTTCGCCACAATCGACAAGGACCGCTATCAGATGTTCTCAGGCGTCCCGCAGGGCGGCGAACATCAGTTCTGGGCCTGGCTCGAAAACACCAGGGAAGAAGCCAAGATGGTAAAGTCCTTGCGTGCCGGCAGCACCATGGTCATTAAAGGCACTTCCGCGCGCAAAACACTGACCACCGACACCTATTCGCTCAAGGGCACATCCGCCGCACTTGACCGCATCGACACGGCCTGTCGATAACCAGCGAGCAGAGACGAATGGCGACGAGCCTCGACATTTCACGTGGCAATGCAAATGCCCCGGCACTGGATGTCGGCTCGCCCGCGCTCGCGCCACGTTCCACGGCAAAGATCAATCTGGTCGGCTTGACGCGTGACGGGCTCGCTCAGGCGCTCGCCGATTTCGGTCTGCCGCAAAACCGGATCCGCATGCGTGTCGGCCAGCTCTGGAACGCGATCTATCATCGCGGCCTCACCGACTTCGCCGACATGACGACGCTATCGAAAGACGCGCGCGTCAAGATGGCCGAGGCCTTTGTCATCGCCCGTCCTGAGATCGTCGTCGAACAGAAATCCGTCGACGGCACACGCAAATGGCTGCTGCGCCTGCCTGCCGACAAGCCGGGCATGGCCGGACCCGAAATCGAAACGGTCTATATCCCCGAGGAAGGACGCGGCACGCTCTGCGTCTCCAGTCAGGTCGGCTGCACACTCACCTGCACCTTCTGCCACACCGGCACGCAAAAACTCGTGCGCAATCTGACGGCTGGCGAAATCGTCGGCCAGATCATGGTGGCGCGCGACGCACTCGGCGAATGGCCCGGCTCCGGTCGCAACAGCGATGATCGCCTCATCACCAATATCGTCATGATGGGCATGGGCGAGCCGCTTTATAATTTTGAAAATGTCCGCGACGCGCTCGACATCGTGTCCGATGGCGAAGGCCTGTCACTCTCCAAGCGCCGTGTCACGCTTTCGACATCTGGCGTCGTACCCATGATCGAACGCGCAGGGACTGAAATCGGTTCGATGCTTGCGATCTCGCTCCATGCCGTGAACGATGAAACGCGCGACAAGCTCGTCCCCTTGAACAAGAAATATCCGATCGGGGAATTGCTTGAAGCCTGCCGCCATTATCCCGGCCTGTCCAATGCACGCCGCATCACGTTTGAATATGTCATGCTCAAAGGCGTGAACGACAGTCTGGCTGATGCCAGGGAACTTGTGCGTCTGCTCAGGGGCATCCCGGCCAAGATCAATCTGATCCCGTTCAATCCATGGCCTGGCACCGATTACGAATGCTCGGACTGGACGACGATTGAAAAATTCGCCGATGTCGTCAATCGCGCGGGCTATGCAAGCCCGGTGCGCACGCCACGCGGTCGCGACATCATGGCCGCCTGCGGTCAGCTCAAAAGCGAAACCGTGAAGGCGCGCGCGAGTGAGCGCTTCAAGACCGCTGCAGCCGCACCACCCGCCTAGCGACACGCCCTTTCAAGCGCCGCTTCAAGCCGGTCATTGTCCCGGCTTCATCAGCCGTTCGGACAAGGCCTGCCCGTCCGGAATATCCTTCTGAGCGGAAAAAATCGGCCCCAGCAGAACGGGCCGCCAGACAGGAACGGGTCGAGGCAAACCCGTACCAGAACGCGACAACCCGCTTGCCCATTCATCGCCCGCATTCAACCCGGCTTGTGCCCATGACCATTTTGCCTATTATGCCCGCAAAATCGCCAGCGGTTCCCGCAACACCATTCAGAACCCGGCGGCAAGCGGAGCGGCACATATGAGCGCGGTCAAAGACGTCAAGAAAGTGGTTCTCGCCTATTCCGGCGGCCTCGATACATCCATCATCCTGAAATGGCTCCAGACCGAATATGGCTGCGAAGTCGTGACCTTCACTGCCGATTTGGGGCAAGGTGAAGAACTGGAACCGGCCCGCAAAAAGGCCGAGATGCTGGGCATCAAGGAAATCTTCATCGACGATCTGCGCGAAGAATTTGTCCGCGACTATGTGTTCCCGATGTTCCGCGCCAATGCCCTTTATGAGGGTGTCTATCTGCTTGGCACATCGATTGCCCGCCCTCTCATCGCCAAGCGCCAGATCGAGATCGCCAAAGCGACAGGCGCCGATGCCGTCTGCCATGGCGCGACCGGCAAGGGCAATGATCAGGTACGCTTCGAACTCTCCTATTATGCGCTCAATCCTGAAATCAAGGTGATCGCCCCCTGGCGTGAATGGAACCTGACCTCGCGCACCAAACTCATCGAGTTTGCCGAGAAGAACCAGATCCCGATTGCCAGGGACAAACGCGGCGAAGCGCCTTTCTCGGTCGACGCCAATCTTCTGCACACCTCCTCCGAAGGCAAGGCGCTGGAAGACCCTTCACAGGAAGCGCCCGACTTTGTCTATCAGCGCACGGTCTCGCCTGAAGAGGCGCCCGACAAGGCAACCTATATCGAAGTCGGTTTTGAAAAGGGCGATGCCGTCTCCATCGATGGCGTGAAAATGTCACCGGCGACACTTCTCACCAGGCTCAATGAGCTGGGTGGCGTCAATGGCATTGGCCGCCTCGATCTTGTGGAAAACCGTTTCGTCGGCATGAAGTCGCGCGGCATTTACGAAACGCCCGGCGGCACCATCCTGCTCGCGGCTCATCGCGGTATTGAATCGATCACGCTGGATCGTGGCGCGATGCATCTCAAAGATGACATCATGCCGCGCTATGCTGAACTGATCTATTATGGCTTCTGGTTCTCGCCGGAACGCGAAATGCTCCAGGCGCTGATCGACAAGAGCCAGGAAATGGTGACAGGCAGCGTGCGCCTCAAGCTCTATAAAGGCTCGGCCACGGTGGTCGGTCGCGCGTCGCCCTATTCGCTCTACTCCATGGCCCATGTCACCTTCGAGGAAGATGCCGGCGCTTACGACCAGAAAGACGCTCAGGGCTTCATCAAACTCAATGCACTTCGTCTGCGGCTTCTCGCAGCGCGCAACAAGCGGATCAATCAGTAATGCGTATAGACGCCATCCCCATCGGCAAGAACCCGCCCCACGATGTCAACGTCATCATCGAAGTGCCCCATGGCGGCCATCCGGTGAAATATGAAATGGACAAGGAGTCGGGCACGCTTTTTGTCGATCGCTTCATCCACACCGCCATGCAATATCCGGCGAACTACGGTTTCATCCCGCACACACTGTCAGGCGATGGTGACCCGGTCGATGTTCTCGTTGTCAGCCGCATCCCGGTTGTCCCCGGTGCCGTCGTGCGCGCCCGCCCGATTGGCGTTTTGATGATGCGCGACGAAGCCGGCATGGATGAAAAAGTCATTGCCGTGCCGGTCGAGAAGCTCAATCCCTATTACAAGAATGTGCTCGACTATACCGACCTGCCCGAAATCCTGTTGAAGCGCGTCGCGCATTTCTTCGAGCACTATAAGGATCTCGAAGAAGGCAAATGGGTCAAGGTCGAGCGCTGGGGCGATGCCGCCGAGGCGCGTCAGATCATCATGGACGCCATTGAGGCCGAAAAGAACAAATAGGCCAAAGGCTAGAAACGATCACCAAGGTCAAGTTCTGGTTCGAGGCGAGTATTTGCCGACTTTGTCAGTCTACGAACGACATTTCGCCCGACCGCGTAGCAATAGAGCGCCGCTGGTATGAATTCGATTTCATACCCAGCGGCTTTTCTTGTGCCCTGTCTGGTTCTGGTTGTAACTGTCGGGACCTGCACCACAGTGTCTTGATGATCCTCCAAGAAAGAAACCAGAGATGTCAGGCGGGAGGGCCGTTCGAAGGGTGCATCAGACCATTTCACTTCAACTATCCAGGCTGGTTTTTGGGAACCCTTGTTGAGATACACAATATCAATCTCACCACCATCCCACCGCGCATAGCGCAGATCAAAATTCTTATAATCGTGAAACCATTGGGCAAAGATTGCCGTTTCAGCAAGTGGTCCCATTGCGTCATCGCCCGCTGATACGGGACCAAACATGGCCGCACGTATGGAGGGATTTGTTAGATAAACTTTGAACGATGTCGTTCGCTGGAAACGTCGCGCGGTGCGGTCTATCCGCTCCACACGCTTGATCAAAAAGGCAGCTTCAAGATAGTCAAGATACCGCTTCAACGTATTTTTGGCGACGTTTGCTGATTTGGACAACGCCTCCAAACTCACTTCCTGCGCCGTATTATAGGCAAGTGTTGTGAAAAGACTGTTCAGTTCCTGAATGTCACCAATGCCGTACAGGCTTGGCAAATCGCGCAGCAAGACACTGTCGATAATATCCGAACGTATGTAGCGTTGGAAATTTTGCTGAACATTGTCGGAAATCGCCAACTCCGGATAGCCGCCAAATGTCAGATAATCCGTGAACACCTCATTCAGCGCTTCGATATTGCTGGTTGTATATCTGCCACCAGCCTGATCACCATTCTCAACCGTCGTGGTTTCCTGAATGAGACCGGTCGTGAGCCCCCGAAAATCCAGATACTCGGAAAATGACAAGGGTGGGAGCATGAAGTCGGTAAATCGTCCCGCACCGGACTCTTCGCTCTTCATGCGCAGAGCAGCTGCTGCTGAACCTGATGCCACAAACCGTATACGCCGGTAAGTGTCCACTAATGACTTCAGATGGACTTCCCAGTTCCGAAGATATTGGATTTCGTCATAGATCACATATTTGAGTGCATCGCTTTTATTAGCAAAATTCTTGAGAAATATCCCCAGCAGCTTTTCAAGCGGCATACGGTTATAGAGCGGCGTATCCAGCGAAAGATAAAGGATGTCCGAAGGATCAACGCCGCCATCCAGCAGCTTCTGCACGAGATGAAAAATCATCACCGTCTTGCCAACACGACGCGGCCCCATCAGCACAACAGCACGTTGAACCTTGGTTTCCTGAACAAGCGCCGCAAAGGCCGGAAAATAGGCACGACGTCGCATATCCCCAAAATCGGTGGCAATCTTGTGATCATCCCACCATGGATTATCGAGCCGCATGCGCTCTTGTATGTCTGCTTCCGATATTTCGAGCATGTGATATCCAAGATCAATTTAGTGATCCTAGGATACCCGTTTTATAAAATAAGATCAACAAAGTGACTCTAATTTGCCAATTTTAAGTGCAAGATCCGTGAGAGTCCCCTAATTACGATACTAAATTCCATAATTCCAATATGTTGGCTTCACGCATCAATCGACATGGCCGGAACGCGGCTGATCTCGGACAGGGATCGGCCGCTTTCATGTCGCCACTTGTTGAAGACGCCTTGTCGACAACGCCAGTCAGCGATCATCGGAATTTTTTTCAGGGCGGCTGGCTCCCCAGACGAAATTGACGCAAGACAAATTCATCACGGCAGCGCCCATCTTGTTTCAATGCCCAGGATATGACGGGCCATTTCCTGGGCCAGCGATGCGCCCTCACTCGAATTGGTCAATACCACAAGGCCCGTGTCACGCGCCGGTTCCAGCACCATGAGACTTTCAAAGCCCGTCGTCGAGCCACGCTCCCAATAGGTAATGCGGTTTTGATTGCGTTGCAGACCAAGGCCCAGCGCCCTGCCCTTATCGGGTCCGATGCGGACTTGCTGGGAAAAAATCTGACCTGTCATTGCTTTGCCGATTTTATCGCCCTCAAGCAATTCGATCATGAACCGGCTCATATCCTCGGCGGAGGTCTGAAAGGTCAATGCGGCATTGGGCGCCTTGACTTGACCAAAAGGGAGCCGCATGACGGGCAGTGTCACATGCAGCAGCGGCAGGGCGATCAGCACGCTCAGGCAGGCCACGAGCACATGGGCGCGCGCCGATCCCTCACGCTGGCCGCGCAAGACAACGCCATCCGTCCCGTCACCAAGGCCAATGAAGGGCAGCACCAAGGTGAGGCCATAGGCGAACAGACCCAGCAGCAATCCAAAAGTGATGGCGATCAGACTGATCAGCACCATCATGGCAAAGCCCATGTTGAGCCAGACGGTGGCGATTGCCGTCAAAATCGCCGCCATGACAGGAAAGATCATGTGCATGAGTTGCGGTCGATGCGTGTCATAGACAAAACGCAACACGCCAATCGTGACAACCAGGGCAACAAGAAAACCTGCAAAGAGCGGCAGATAAAATGCGATGAGCGGCATACTTAGCGGCACATGGCCCCGCACAATCACCTGCGGCCTGTCAAGAAAGGTCGATTGCGTCATATCAAGAGGCCTGAAGACCCTGTCCTGCATCAATGCCTCAAAGGATCGATGGGACACACTCTCCATGACGTGCTGCAAATAGACAAAGCCCTCGCCAGAATGAAGAAACCGCGTGCCCGGCTCTGCCCTCAACTGGCCCGAGGGATGGACGGGGTTGTCACCCAGCCCGGACATATGGGCGAGTACCAGGCGCAGGGTGACGGCGGCATCTTCTTTCTGATTTTTGATCCATCGCGCGTTCAGATCGCGCGACAGCGGTGCATCAAGGAACAATAGCTTGTCGCGCATCATTGTGGCCGCAGCATAAGTCGTCACAACATTGCCCAAGGCGCCCGCTTCAAATTGGCTGCCTGCCTCGATCACCTGATCATGCCGCCGATCCGCAATGCCGAAATGTCCAAGAAAAACCGGCCGCCCGTCCTTGACGATGGCGATGGCCACACCGGGGATTCTCAGCATCGCCATGCGTTCAGGCACGATGATTTCCAGGGCATGCGCCATCTCGGCTTGCGGCCAATTGACCATGCCGCCATCGCTACGCAGATCAGCCGATGCCGCGCCGATGGCTGAGGGCATGCAAACCACGAGACCAAGCAACAACAAGAGGCGAAGGCTCATAATGCCTCGCCATCAAGCGGGATGCGCGGAATCTGACGGCGCAGGCCAAGGCTCTCAATCCGCGCAATGATCTCTTTATCCAGCGGGCCCTTGGCCTCCGCATCAATGACACCAGCGAGTTCCCGACGATTTTTCACGCCGAGAACAAGCGTATCCACACCTTCAATGGCGAGCGCGTAGCGATGCGCCAGCAAGGCCGGGTCTTCTCCCAGATCCCTCGCAAGCGCCCGATAGGGGGCTGCTTTGGCATGGTCGCGCATTTCCGGATCATCGCTCGGCAAGGGTCGATCAAGTGCAGATGTCAGCGCCCCGGCCTGCACCGCACGAATGCCCATGACACCCACATCATTGTTGCGCGCTGTCCGAATGATATTGCGCGGTTCGGCGGGCTCTTCAAACCGCCGCAACCCGCCAGCTGAATCCATCAGATTGGCAATGGCCTGCACGACAGCGGGTTTTGGCTCGCCACGCAGGGCATCCATGATGGCGCGCGGCAAGCCCGTACCGGTGATGCCCCAGTCACCGATCAACCCGCGGGCTTTCAGATTCTCGAATGTCGGGATGATTGTCTCGACGAATATCGACCATGAGACGGCGCCATAAGTTGCAACCAGGGGATCGCCCTCATAGACATAGTCATCGGGGTGAATGTTGGAGTGCAGAAAAAACAGATCGACATGATCGCGTCGAAGCGTTTCAAGACTGCGCAAAAGCGATGTTTCCAATCGCGCTGCAATGCCGGGAAGATGCCTGCTGCCGATCATGCATTTGCTTGTAACCCGGACATGCGCGGGCCAGACGCCATCAAATGCCGCTCCCGCCACAGCCTCGGCTTCACCGCGCCCGTAAAGGGGCGCCAGATCAAGCAGCGTGATGCCCCTGTCGACGGCCATGTGAATTGTCGCGATGGCTTCTTCGCGCGTTGTCTCGCCCCACACCTGCCCCAATCCGCCACCGCCCAGCGTCAAGGCGCTGACAGGCCAGAGTGATCCGAGCTGGCGCGTTTCCATGCGCTTTCCTTAAAAGCCGGGGGTTGGGGTGATGCCATGCTGACGACAGGCCGCGACAACGGCATTTCGCATCAGACAGGCAACCGTCATCAGGCCCACACCCCCCGGCACAGGTGTGATGGCGCCTGCCACGGCAGAGGCTTCTGCAAAGGCGACATCACCGACAAGCCTGGTCTTGCCTTCGCCCTTTTCAGGCGCCGGGATGCGATTGATGCCGACATCAATCACCACGGCACCCGGCTTGATCCAGTCGCCGCGCACCATTTCGGGCCGCCCGACAGCGGCCACCAGAATATCGGCCGCGCGGCAGAGCGCTGGTAAATCCCGCGAACGTGAATGTGCAATCGTCACGGTGCAGTTTTCAGCAAGCAATAATTGCGCGACAGGTTTGCCAACCAGATTGGACCGGCCAAGGATGACAGCATGGCGGCCAGACAGATCCTCGCCCAGCGCATGCCTGGCCATGATGAGACAGCCCATGGGTGTAGCAGGCACCATGGCCGGCAAGCCACTCGCCAAACGGCCCGCATTTAAAGGATGCAATCCATCGGCATCTTTTTCCGGCGCGATCATATCAATGATGGCTTGCTGGCTCATTTGTTCGGGGACGGGAAACTGCACCAGAAATCCATGCACGGCAGGATCGGCATTCAGCTCACGGACCCTGGCGAGAACCTGATCTTGCGTGGCCGTGCCGGGGAGTCTGAATTCGAAGGAGTTCATGCCCGCCTCAAGCGTCGCAATGCCCTTGTTGCGCACATAAACTTCACTGGCCGGATCATTGCCGACAAGCACCACCGCCAAACCCGGTGTCAGACCATGCGCCGCTTTCAGCCGCGCCACTTCCTCGCGCACGCGCCGCTTCAATTCGGTTGCAATGATCTTGCCGTCAATAATGCCTGCACTTGTCATTCGTCGCCATCTGCCTGTTTCAATCCGAAGCCGTGTTTGTCAAACCAGACGGCGACAGCAACCTGAAGTTCTGCGCCATCGCCAGAGATCGACAGCACCTTGTTGCGATCCAGTTCGCCCGAGACAATCGCGCAAGCCGATTTCGCCAGACCCCATTCCCTGGCGAGGAGCTTGATGACGGCCGCATTGGCCTTGCCTTTTTCAGGTGCCGCCGACACTCTCACTTTCAGGAACAGTCGGCCCGATGCATCCCGCGCCAATCCATCAATCCGGTTACCCCCGCCATTGGGCGTCACGCGCAGGTCAACCAGCAGGCCAGACGGCGCCACGCGGATCGGCAAAGCCTTGATCATGCGCGCTGCAATCGGCTCACCCCACCATCATCGAGCCATAGATTTCCCAGAGGATATTTTGCAGAAAATAAAGACCCAGAATGAGCACAACGGGCGAAACATCGATACCGCCAAGATCGGGCAATATGCGCCGAATGGGCCGCAGCGCCGGTTCTGTCAGCCGGTTCAGCACATCGCCGACGGTGTAAACAAAACGGTTTTGCGTGTTGACGACGCCAAAGGCCACAAGCCAGCTCAAAACCGCCTGAATGATGATGACCCAGACATAAAGCTGGATGATCTGCGTGATCAGAATAAGGATGGATTGCATGGGCCCTCGGCATGGCGCTTGGGGTGGGTGGGGTGTTTTGACGCCCGGTTTATGCTCAAGATGTAACCTTGCGCGCATCAGGGTTCAAGCGCGCTCTGGGGCGATCTGGGCGTCATCTCGCCATGCTGCGCTGTTCGCTTGACACCTGACAGGCCGCCGCCTAAGAACGCTTCTTGCCCGCATTGACGGGCCATGGGGCCGTAGCTCAGTTGGGAGAGCGCGTCGTTCGCAATGACGAGGTCAGCGGTTCGATCCCGCTCGGCTCCACCATTTCCACAGATTCGTCCCGATCACGCTCAGCCTTGCACCTGCACAAACCGGCGGATATCCGGTTTTGCCATATTGCGGAATGCCCGCGAAAGACGGGGCACCCTGACGTTAAGCCGGATGTGGCCGTCAAGGACATGGCCAGGACGTTCGGCTATCGGCTGCGGTGCTTGTCGAATATTGTTTCCGGGAAAAGTCCGATGATCCGCGACAACCATCATGCCAGCCAATGATCGAGAAACCGATGCAGCCAGCCGTTCAGGTCGCGGTCATGCTGGTGTCGCGCCAGGCGCTGCGCGAGCGCTGGCTGAGCGCCAGGTTCGACGAGGCGGTGGCGGGCCTTGACCAGCCAGGCATTCATCATCAGGGCTGTCAGTTCCGGATGAAATTGCAGGCCATAGGCCTTGTCGCCATAGCGCATCGCCTGAAGCGGAAAGTCACCCGCCCCGCAAGCAAGGGCAACCGCCCCATGCGGCAATTCAAAGCCTTCCCTGTGCCACTGATAGACGAATTGGGGATTGTCGAAGAGGTTCTGCCCCGCCTCGGTCGGGTGGACCGGGAAATAGCCGATCTCCACGCGCTTTTCGGGATGCGGCGCGACAGGGGCGCCGAGCTGCTTTGCCAGCATCTGCCCACCCAGACAAATGCCCAGAAAGGGCTTGTTCTCGCCAAGCGGCACGGAAATCCAGTCGATCTCGGCCTTGATGAAATCAAGATCATCATTGGCGCTCATCGGCCCGCCAAAAATGATCGCGCCATCATGCTCGGCCAGGGTCGCGGGCAAGGGATCGCCCAATGCCGGTCGTCTGATGTCGAGCGCAAAACCCCGCCGCTTCAATTCCTGACCAACCCGGCCCGGACTGGAGCGCTCCTGATGCAGAACAATGAGGATGCGGTGCGTCAACATGTCCGACCAATTTGGGGCCGCGATCTGCGGCTGACAAGTGGTCTTCTACGCTTCGCCCCTCAATCACATGGCGCTGATGCCGCCATCGATCTTGATTTCCGAGCCGGTGATGAATTTTGACTCATCCGACGCCAGAAACACCACCGCATAGGCGACGTCATCCGGATCGCCAACCACGCCAAGCGGCACCTGACGGGCAAGTTTCTGCTTCAGTTCATCGCGCGATATCCCCCCGCGACCCAGCATGCCATCAAGGATCGGCGTGTCGATGAAGGTTGGATGGATGGAATTGGAGCGGATACGATAGCCGCGCTTGGCGCAATGCAGGGCAACCGATTTGGAGAGCAGCCAGACACCCGCCTTGGCCGCATTATAGGCGGCCATATTGTGACCGGCGATCAGTCCTGCAATGGACGACGTGTTGATGATCGAACCCGGCGCATGCGGCACCATATAGGGAATAGCGTATTTGCAGCCCAGGAACACCGAGTCGACATCGACGGCCTGAACCCGCTTGAAGGTTTCAAAGTCAGTGTCCTCAACGGTCGTTCCGCCACCGATACCGGCATTATTGAACAGCACGTTAAGACCGCCCATGGCCTCATTGGCATGTGCCAGCGCCTGCTGCCACTGGCTTTCGCTCGTCACGTCAAGCGTCACCGCAAAGGCGCGGCCTGGATAAAGCGCATTGATCTTGGCGGCAACGGCCTTGGCGCCTTCCCCATTGATATCTGCCACGGTGACTTTGGCGCCTTCCCTGGCCAGCATCATTGCCGAAGCACTGCCCAGCCCCTGCGCACCGCCCGTCACAAAGGCCTTCTTCCCATCCACGCGTCCCATGAGTTTTCTCCCTCTGTTTTTTCAAACTGTAGCGGCTTGATGCAGCCTGGCGCAGCAAAGAAAAACCCCGGCGCGATGGCCGGGGTTTTGCGATGATAATGGCTGCAAGATCAGCTGCCGGTGGCGGCGAGCTTGGAGCCGACAGCTTCTTGCGCGGCAGCGGCATTGTTCGGCGTCACGCGCGCGCCGGAATCGCCAAAGACGGCAATCGAGTCAGGTCCGGCTTCCGCAATGGAGGTGTAGCTCAGACGATCCGCCAGCGTCACCGCCTTGAATGTCTTGCCCTCATCCGTGCTGAATCCGAGATAGCCCTGCAGGCCCGTCACGACAACCGTGCCGTTGGAAAGCTGCGTACCCCCCGTGACGGACTGCTCGGAATCGGTTTCCGATTTTGTCCATGTGATGCCCTTGTCGGTGGAGCGGAACACATTGCCGCGCATCCCGAACACGAGAATGGAACCATCATTCAGCGACACACCGCCCCAGAACGACCCTTCATAAGGGGTCTGGATCTTTTCGAATGTCACGCCGTGATCGGTGGAGTGATAGACGATGCCAAATTCGGCAGCGACATAAATCTCGCCATCCTTGTCCGAGAAAACCTTGTTCAGATGGAAGTCATCCGTATCGCCTTCGGTCAGCGGGCGCTGCTCCCATGTCGTGCCGCCATCCTTTGTCTCGATCACAAAGGAAAACGCGCCCATGGCAAAGCCATGATCGGCATTTTCAAACCACACGCTCATGATGGGTGTTTCGGATTCCGGATCATGGAAAACGAGTTTCCATGTCTTGCCGGCATCTTCCGTCCGCAGAATGGTGGTGTCGTGGCCACCGGCATAGCCAAGTTTGTCATCGACAAAAACCACGCTGGTCAGCGTTGCCTGTGTCGGCACTTTTTCTGCCTGAACCCAGGTCTTGCCATCATCATCGGACATGATGATGTGGCCGAACTCGCCGACGGCGACGATGCGCGACCCGGCATGTGCGCTATCAAGCAGCAATGATTTTGAGGCCAGTGCCGATGGCACGGCGTAAGCGATATCCCCGGTGGTCGATGCCCCGGTCACGACCTCGGCGCGGACTTGCGGTACCAATGTAGCGGCCAGCAGCAACCCGGCGGCGCAGGCGCCCATCACACCAGCAGTTGAAAGGGACAAGCGGGCCCGAAGGCCACGGCGGAAGCTGTGCAATGTCATGTTACGATGACTCCTCAACGCGGGCATTTCAATGTCGTTTCGCCGGTGATGCCCACCCCCCTGACGGCGACGACTTATTTTTTATCTGGCGCTTATGCGCCTCTTATATTGGCCGAAATCGCATATTGGCCAAAATCGCATACCTGTCACAAGCGGAGAGCAGGCAGAGACCCCGGTCGCTTATCGCAAGAATAAGGCCGGGTCTTGGTTGCCCAAGACCCGGCCCGATCACTTTAGGCTCTTTTTCAGCGAACGCCAAGCTGACGAATGGCGTTTGGCGTATAGCGGTTCACATCAAGCTCGTCGGAGAAGAAATTCGCCGCTGGCTCTTCATTCTGCATGGTCAGGGCCAGATAACGACCGGCCTGGAGGTCATACACGACTTCCGCGCCCGAACCGCACTGCGGCACGTTGTAACGCTGGATGCCCTGGATTTCCTGAATACGCCAGAGCTGGCCACGACCGTCATAAAGCTCGACCGCCTGAACCTGCCAGCTGTCTTCGTCGTCGTGGAACACACGACGCGAATAGACATGGCGGGTGTTGGGCTTCAGCTTGGCTTCGATTTCCCAGACACGACGAAGTTCGTAACGAACCTTGTCCTGATTGAGGTGGCCCGGCTTGATGAAGTCCTTATAAGGGGTAGCTTCGGCATCATAGTTGTTCATCGCGACATAGCGATCAGCCTTACCAAGAACGGTCCAGTCATAACGATCCGGCGCGCCATTATAGCCGTCGAATGCGTCAGAGGTCGAAAGACCGTCCGTATTCGTGCCGGGATTGTCATACGAGATGTTCGGCGCGCGACGCACACGACGTGTGCCAGGGCTGTACTGCCAAGCCTGACGGCCGCCATTGAGTGTGGCGTCCAAGGCTTCATGCACCAGAACCACGTTACCGGCCGCACGGGCGGGGGCAATGGTGTTGGCGATGTAATAGAGCGAGATGTTGTTCAGCTCTTCGGCCGACTTCTTCGAAGGATCCGACCATGTCAGGATGGCTTCGTCCTGCACGATCTGGAGTGTGTAGTCGCCACCGCGCGTTACAGGCGCCGCGGCGAACTGACGGGTCAGCTTGAAACCGCGGAAACGCAATGTGTGGTTCCAGATCACTTCAAGTGCGTTGTTCGGAATCGGGAACGGCGCACCCATAATGCCCTTGCCGATGCCGGAACCGCCGCCGATGAGCTCGGCAACCTTG
The DNA here is from genome assembly GCA_963696585.1 of uncultured Alphaproteobacteria bacterium. Classification (GTDB taxonomy): domain Bacteria; phylum Pseudomonadota; class Alphaproteobacteria; order Parvibaculales; family Parvibaculaceae; genus Parvibaculum. Next base: position 54,594 of record CAVOKW010000010.1, on the reverse strand, counting down.
GCATTGTTCTTCGTGGCCTGATAGACGCGGTCAGGAAGCGCGCATGTACGACGCGATTCATAAACGTTCATCTTGTAATCAGGATAGGCCTTCAACATGGCCTTGTAGCCATCGGTCAGACCGGCATCGTACTGGGCTGCATTTGCTGCCGTGATCGTTGCCTTGATCGGATCGCTCTTGAACGGATTGGGCAGACGTCCGCCAGCCGTATAGGTGATGCCTGCGGGCACAGTGGCAAGACCACCGGTCCAGGCAGGAATATCGCCGCTGCCGCCTTTTTCACCGCCCATCGGGGTCAGGTCCGCACCAAGGCGGTTGACCTGGCTGTCCGGCACCTGCGCCATCGCACTCGTGCTGAGCGCGCCGAACACAAGAGCGGACACCAACATGGTCGTCCTTTTCATATACATTCCTCCACTGGATTCTTATTGGGCTGGCGACGTTATTTTTTCTGCCGCAGCCGGTTTCCCCGCCTACTCGACCCGCATGATAGCAAATTGGCGTCCATGCGCAATCGGACACTCGCATGAACATTGGGTCTAACTCATGCTGGCAGCACGTTTTTTTGCACCGCTGTGACATCTTTGGATTAAATATTTTTAATATACCGCAACGCAGCATGGGTGCCGACATGACAAAAGCGCTTTTCCATCATGTCCATGGCGGGCCGGCAAAGCTCAGCCTACGGATGGTTAAGCATGATGAAGCGAGCCTGAAATTGCAAGCTGAATGGCGCAACCTAATGCGCCATGCCATCCATTTCATCCATGCGTGACGCGGCGTTCGCCGCGACGGGGACGGCAAGTTCGACATGGCCTGCCTTTTTGAATTCCAGGCTCAGCGTGAAACTGTCCCCGGTTTTGAGCGGCGCCTTGAGACCGACCAGCATGATATGCATGCCGCCCGGCGTGAAGCTGACCGATTGGCCCGCAGGCAGATTGACGCTCGCCATCTTTCGCATGCGCATCACCATGTCCGTCATGGTCATTTCATGCATTTCTGTGTTCTCGGCGACACTGCTGGCGACACCTATCAGTGAATCCTCGCTCTTGCCTTGATTGAAAATCGTCAGATAGGCCGCACCTGTCGATGTGGTTGAGGGCCGCGCCCAGACATTCGTGATGTGCAGATCACCCTTCACGAACTCGTCGGCCTTGAGCGCCGGCACCGCGAGTGTCAGAGCCGCGATGAGAGCAAGGGCGAAAAGATGACGGGAAAAAGACATGGGCTGACTCACTTTGTTTCTGGCTCTGCGGCAGGCGCATAACCATCGACAAGCTGTCTGATGCGGGCGATCAAATCAAGCGTCTGCCGCAATTCGGATTTGGAAAATCCTTCCGCCAGCCAGTGGCTGATCGGCTCTTCGCGCAGGCGCAGGGTTTTATAAAGGGCAAACCCGCGCGGCGTTATCCGCACGAGCCTGGAACGCTTATGCGCGGGATTGTCGAGATATTCGACAAGCCCCTCGGCGAGCAGGGCATTGACTTCCACCTGAATGAATTGGCGCGAGACATCACGCTTGCGCGCGAGATCCGGCACGGTCTGTGCGCCCTGATCAACCAGCATGCGCAACAGGCTGCGTCGCGCCGCGCTCGCGCCTGCCTGATCATCGGCATGGAGCCGCGTTGTCAGATCAAGCAGGCTGTTGTGGAGTTGGCTGACCTCATCAAGCAGGCCATGCAAAACCTGCAGCTTCTTGCCCGGCGCGAGAGGCGCACTGACGAGGGCGGGCGGCGCAGATAAGGCGCTGGCGACGGCAGATGTCGCCACATTCTTGCGCTTCATATCCGGTTTCAATGACATGATCGGCAGGCCTTTTTGACAATTGAATTGTCAGACTAGGCAAGCCCCTCCACCCTGTCAACGGGTTCAGCGCCCGAGCTGCCGCCAGCGTGCCACGAGTCTCTTCAAACGCTCTGACTTCTCAATCTCGGGAGGGAAATGGTGCCGCTTGGGTGACTCGAACACCCGACCCCATCATTACGAATGATGTGCTCTACCAACTGAGCTAAAGCGGCCCAAATCAGCCACCCCCAGGGGGCGGTCCGAATGGAGGGCCTTGAAATAGCCTGCCACGGCGCCTTTGGCAACACCAGCCACAGCAAGCCCGCTCAGGGGGCAGGCTGGTCCATGGGCGCGCTTGGCGAAACTTCAACCGCGCCCTTGCCGGTCAAGGCCGGGACATTGACCGCGCCGCCGCCCGCATCGGCCGGGCTGCTGTCGCGGCTCGCCCCCATGGCTTGCGCCGAAACGACGGATTCGAGGAAGGCGCGCACATCCCTGGCGCTCGCCGCCGCCACCTCCTCCATCGGGATATGGCCGACATCCTTGTATATCACCACCTTGGCGCCCTGAATGCGCCGGGCAAATGCGTCGGCATATTCGACCGGAATGAGGCCGTCCCTCTCGCCCCACAAGATCAGCGTTGGCAGCTTGATCGACGACACCGCGTCAGCATCAGCCTCAGTCGGCCCCTCCTGCCGGAAACGAATGCCTGTCGCCTCACGATTGCCCTCACCCAGCGCCAGATCGTAATAGCGCGTGATCATCTCGTCGGTCACTTTCGACTGATCGACAAAGGCCTTGTGCAGCCCTTCGGCGACAATCGAGCGTGGCGTCACATAGAGCAATATCCTGTTGAGGATCGGCATTCTGGCAAGGCGGAAGACGAGCGGGATTTTCTCGCCCGGCGGTGCCTTGCGCGGCAGCCCGCTCGCATCGACAAGAACAAGGGCCGTCAGTTCATCGGGATAGGTTTCGGCATATTTGACCGCAACGCCACCGCCCATGGAATTGCCGCCAATGGCGTAATGCGTCAGGCCGAGCGCCTGTGCGACCTCATGCGTGAAGGCAACCATGCCCTCGCGGCTATAATCCTTATCGGGGACGCCACCCGTCAGGCCATGGCCGGGCATATCCATCGTCACGATGCGAAAGCGATCGCCAAGCAGGCTGACCCATGGCTCCCAGGTGTGGAGCGAGGCGTTGGATCCATGCACCAGCACCAGAACGGGGCCCTCCTTCACGCCCTGATCGCGCACATGGGCAATGGTGCCGTCCGGCAGGGTCAGAAATTGCGAGGACGCATTGGCATAGGTCCTGGCAAGTTCGGCTCGGGGAATGTCAAACCGCACCACCGAGACAGCAATGACGACCAAGGCCAGCACAACCAGACCCAGCGCCCCACCGATAGACTTTTTCACCACGACCCCCTCTTTTCCGCTTCACGGGTTTCTTCTTCGGCCGCTTCAGGACCCGGATCGTCTGGCTGCACGGGGAAAAAAGCAAACGCGTCGTCATCCGCGTCAACCCCTTTTTCAGCTTTTGGCTGTGAGGGGACTATTTCGGCGGGTTTGGCCGCCGGGGTCATGGGCTCGATATCGATCTCGACCGCAGATGACGCCGCGACCGGTATGGCAGGCGCAACATCGGCGCGCGGCAAATGCACCACCGGCGCGCGCCAGACGAGACTGTCAAACGCGCCCGTCACGGGATTGACCGGCGACCAGCGCGGCGAGCGGTAATTCTCGCCAACCCACATTTCATCCTCCGGCGCATGCAAGGCCCGGGCAAGCCAGGCACGCGCCGCGCCGCGATCGCCATGTTCGCCGTCTTCAAGATCGGCCATCAGCTCGCAGAGCCGTTGCGTGGGGGGCATCGGAGTGTCCGGTCCGACATGCGGCGCAAGGGCCGCGCGCGCCGTCTGCCAGTCACGCGCCGCAATCGCCGCGCGCGCCAGCGCCACATGGCTCTCGATATGATCGGGATTGCGACCGACAAGCTGACGCACGCGACCAAGGCGCTCATAAGCCCCTTCGCCGGGCACAAGTGCCATGAAGGCATCGGCAATATCGGGATGCGGGGTTTTGCCCCAGGCATCTTCCGCCAATCTTGTCCCGCGGCGCACCTTGCCGCATACGCCGCACAGCCGGATGATCAGGGCGATGGCAGGCGAAAACTCCGGCGCAAGCGAATGCGCCTGCTGCGCCTGTGCAAGCGCCACATCGCAAGCCGCGATCCGCGCCTCACCATGCTGTGTCATGGCGGCTTCTTCCGCCGTCATCGCCTGGGCACATAACAGCAGGGCGCGCTTGTGACGTGCCGCCTCGCGCGTGATGAGCTTGGCGCTCAGCATCTTGTCGAGCGTGCGCAAGGCATCGCTCCAGTTTTCGCTCGCCGCCTCAATCTCAAAAACGGCCTGCGCCGCCCAGCCCGTATGGGCCCGCTGGCGAAAGGCGCGTCGTGCCAGATCAAGGGCGGCTTCGCGGTCACCGGCGCGACGCGCCTGAATGAAAAGACCGCGAAGACCGAGCAAGGCTGTTTCAGGCGCCGCGAGCATGGCCGTAAAATAGCCGCAGGCGGCCTGTTCATCGCCTTCAAGCTGGGCGGCCTGCGCGGCCAGCAGCAGGGTCAGGGGCGGCGCATCAAGCAGCTTGTGCGCTTGCCCGGCATAGCGGCGCGCTTCCTGCGCGTCACCCGCCGCAACCGCCACCATGCCGCGCGACAGGGCCGCAAAGCCCTTGGCACGGCGACGCTCGGCCAGCATCGCCGCAACGCCTTGCGGCGAGGTCAGCACCGCGCTCGTCAACCGATAGGCAAGCAGCACAAGAAAGGCGACGCCAATCAGAAGCCCCAGGCCAATGACAAAGCTCGTTTTGATTTCATAGCCCCGCCAATGCATGACGAGATCGCCGGGATTATCGGCAAGCCAGATGGCCAGCGCACTCAAGCCCGCCAGGATCAGAAAAAGATAGAGGGTCCGCGCCATGCCCATCAGCCTTTAACCTGCGGCGTGACCGGTGCTGCAAGGCCTTCGGCGACATGCGCCGAGAGATCGCGGACCAGTTGATCCAGACGCAGGCGCGCGCGGGCCTCGCCGAGCCACTCTTTTGCCGCCTGCCCCGCCGCGCCGCTCAATCCTTCAGCCTCCTGCACCGCTGCGGCGAGATCATCGAGCTTGAGCTTTTCTTCCATGCGCGCGAGAACCGCTTCACTCGTCGCGCCGGAAATGTCGCCCGTGCGGCGCACGGTGACAAGCGACCTGGCATTGCCGAGAAACCTTGACCAGATGCTTGACTGATCGGCCTTCGCCTCAGCCGCAAAAACGGCGTCAACAAGCGCGGGAAATGATTGCTTGAGGCTCGCGACGGTCGGTACACCGGTTTTGGAAACGGCGCGCAAGGCAGGCAGCTCGCGCATGCCGGGCATCAGACTTGAAACGGCATCAAGCTCTGCTTCAAAGCCGCCTGCGCCTTGCGACGCGCGTGCGAGATTGGCCAGCGCCAGGCCGAGAGCCGCGCGTGTGGAAGGATCAATTTCGGCAGCTTTCGCTTCCAGGGCGCCGACGCGTTTTTGGGCATCTTCAAGTCGGGGTGCCATGGCATCAAGCGCGGTATTGAGCGCCGTGACCATGGCGCTCAGGCGCGCGATGCGCTCTGAAATATCTGCGGGCGGCATGCTTTTCTCGAGATCATCAAGCGCCTTCTGCACGAGATCGGTCGCGGTCGCGGCTTCCTTCATGCGCGCTTCAAGCGCTGCTTGCTGTGCCTCATAGCCGTCAAGCCGCGCGGCCAGCGCATCAACGGCTTCCTTGTTGGCAACCGCATCAGGTGGCGGGGGGGGCAGATCGGCCAAGGCCTGTTCCTGCGCCGCCAGGCGCACATCACTCGCTTCGAGTTTTTTTGCCAGATCCTGCAGGGATATCTGAAGGGCATCCTGCCCGTTTTGGCTGCTTGATTGCAAGGCCTTGATTGACGTTTCAAGCTGCGCCATGCGCTCGTCGCGACCGCTTGTGTCCAGACGATGACCATAGCCAAGGCCATAGGCCACCAGCATCATGACCGCCGCGCCAACAACGCCACCAGCCAGACCCGTGACCATGCCGCTACCGATGGCGCCGGTCTTGGAAACAGCCTCCGCCTTGCCTTCAATCACCGGCGGCTCCTTGCGGGCGCGTTCGCGGCGCATCCGCTCGCCCGCATCAGGCTGGAGAACCTCGGCTTCACGGGGCGTTTCGTCAGCCTTGGGCTGACCTTCAGGATCGGCAGGTGTCGCTGTCATGTGGGTCTTTGACCTTTTTGCTTCTCGAGTCGCCGCGATCACTATAGAGCCATGACGCGGCTCGCGTCAGGTGATCTTCGCGTCATCTGGCGGCGTTGTCAGAGTGGCAATCAGGCGCAGCAGGGAGTCTTGCGTGGGTTCCGGCGCGATATGGACCTGCTGAAATCCGGCAGGGGCGAGTGCCTGCGCCACATTTCCGGACAGGGCAAAGGCCGTCAGGCGCGACAAGCTCTTGGCAAGTCCCGCCGCCGCGACGAGCCTGACAAATTGGCTGGCCGTGCGCGGCGAAAAGAACAGCGCCCCCTCCAATGTGCCCTCTGTCAGGGCCGCCGCTATCGGTTCGGGTAACCGATCAGGCGTCACGGCCTCGTAAAGCGCGACGCGGCTCACATCAAACCCCTGCAAGGCAAGAACCGAAGCGAGATCACCCGCAACAACGCTGCCAGCGACATGCAGCAGGGGCCCGTCAAGTGGCGACAATTCAATTGTCACAGTCGCCGCCAGCGCATCGACATCGCCATCAGCGCTTTCAACCCGGCTAAATCCCGCAGCCTGCATGGCCAGGGCACTGGCCGGGCCGACGGTGAAAACACGGCTATCCTTCAAGAGAACAGCCTCCGCTCGACGCGACAAGGCGCGCGCGCCATTGGCGCTGGTGATCAAAATTGCCTGATAGTCGCGGTCCGCGATCTCGACATGATCCTTAAAAACAATTTCGAGCAGCGGGGCGACCAGCGTTTCATGACCAAGTCGCGCCAGCGCCGTGGCAAGATCTGCGGCATCTTCACGCGGACGCGTCACCAGCAATTTCATCGCCCGATCAGACTCCCGTGAAAAATTGGGGCCCCGCCCGGCCCTTGATTTCGCGGCCCGCATCTTCACCAATCGCCACGGCATCCCGCGCCAAACCTTCGCGAGACGTTTCAATCACCGCCGCGCCATCCGGCGTCAGGATCATGCCGCGCAATGACAGGCGCTCGCCCTCAATCACCGCAAGCGCCGCAATCGGTGTGCGGCAAGAGCCGTCAAGCACCGCCAGCAGCGCGCGTTCGGCTGCCACCCGCAAACCCGTTTCCGCGTGATGCAGTTTGGCGAGCAAGGCGCCCGCCGCATCATCATCGCGCCGCCGCTCCACACCGACAGCGCCCTGCGCCACAGCCGGAAGCATTTCGTCAACCGACAAGGGGGCCGTTGCCAGATGCGCCAAACCCATCCGCGTCAGCCCTGCCATTGCCAGAAGCGTCGCATCGGCAACGCCATCGGCAAGCTTCCGGATTCGCGTATCAACATTGCCGCGAAACGACACGACCTGCAGATCGGGTCGGCGGGCTTTGACCTGGGCGGCCCGGCGCAACGACGATGTGCCAATCACAGCCCCTTGCGGCAGGGCGGCAAAACTTGACACCCTGGACGACAAGAAGGCGTCGCGCGGGTCAACCCGCTCCAGCAGGCAGTCAATCACCAACCCGTCTGGAAATTGCGTCGGCATGTCCTTCATCGAATGAACAGCAAAATCGATCCGGCCTTCGCTCAAGGCCTCCTCGATTTCCTTGGTAAAAAGCCCCTTGCCGCCCAGTTCCGAGAGATTGCGATCCTGCACCATATCGCCGGTCGTCTTGATGACTTCGATCTCGCAAACCTCATCAACCGGTTGACCAAGGACGGCGGCCACACGTGCCGCCACGTCATGGGCCTGAATGAGCGCGAGCCTGGAGCCGCGGGTGCCAATGCGGTAGCGACGTTGCATCTGGGGTCTCTGAAGTTGTATGCCCTGATCGGGCGCATGACGATGGGGAAGCGTTGAGGTCTTATAGCCCGATTGCCCCCAAAGGCGACAGCAGCCGCAAAACAGGAAAAAATGAGCAAGACCCTTATCATATTGGGCATTGAAACAAGCTGCGACGAAACCGCCGCCGCCATTGTGCGCGCGCATCCCGCATCGAGCGAGGGCGAGGCACGCGGCGAAATCCTGTCCAATGCCGTTTTTTCCCAGATCGAGGCGCATCGCCGATTTGGTGGTGTTGTGCCCGAAATCGCCGCTCGCGCCCATGTCGAGCACCTCGACGGGCTGATAGAACACGCCCTGAAAGAGGCCGATATCCACTGGAGCGAGCTTGATGGTATTGCCGTCACAGCGGGGCCTGGCCTGATTGGCGGCGTCATTGTCGGTCTGATGACGGCCAAAGGCATTGCGGCGGCGCGCGGCCTGCCGCTCATCGGTGTCAATCACCTGGAAGGGCACGCCCTCACGGTACGGCTGACCCATCGCCTGCCCTTTCCCTACCTGCTGCTGCTTGTCTCGGGCGGCCACAGCCAATTGCTGATTGTCGAGGGCGTTGGCAAATATCGTCGCCTCGGCACCACGATTGACGATGCGGTGGGCGAAGCCTTTGACAAGACGGCCAAACTTCTGGGTCTGGGTTTCCCCGGCGGCCCGGCCGTCGAGCGCTATGCGTTGCAAGGTCAGGCCACGCGCTTTGCCCTGCCCCGACCCCTGATCAACAAGCCGGGTTGTGACTTTTCATTTTCCGGCCTGAAAACCGCCCTGCGGCAGGCCGCCGAAACAATAGAGACGCCAACCGAGCAGGATAAGGCCGATCTGGCGGCCTCTTTTCAGGCGGCCGTCGCCGACGTGCTGGCTGATCGCGCCGAAAACGCCATGGCGCTGGCAGACGACATCATCCCTGCCGGCATGCGCCGCCTTGTCATCGCTGGCGGTGTCGCAGCCAACATGATGCTGCGCGAGCGCCTGACCGTCTCGGCCCATGCCTGTGGTTATGAGCTCGTCGTCCCACCGCAAAATCTCTGCACGGATAATGGGGCGATGATCGCCTGGGCTGGCGCCGAACGTCTGGCGCTGGGCCTCACCGATACGCTCGATATCCCGCCGCGCGCCCGCTGGCCGCTCGACCCCGACGCAGCTCCCGCCAGAGGCGCTGTCGGCAAGGCTTGAGATAAAAAAGACCCCGACGCCGGGAAAGCGTCGGGGCCAGATTGGCCCCGGGGGAGGGCCTCATTTCATCTGGCAAGATCGTGGAGGGACAGACCAGACGAAATGATGATATCCGATGAGCCATCAAGGCTCAGGCTGGCAAACTGTGGGCGATCTGCACCAGAACCAGCGCGGCATATCCCGTCAATGCAACGCTGATGGCATAAAAAAACTTCAGGTTTGTGTCCGTCATGGCTCATCTCCTTCAAGCCAGTAAATCTCTGCATCACCAGGACGAACTGCCACCCGTCCTTGCCTGCCAGCATGATTTGGGAAGCCTTGAAGAAAAAACAATAAACAAAATGAAAAATATTTAGTGTTCACAAAAGTTTTTTGGTTGCCGTTTGAAACTGTGCCATAAAACACACATTTCTACATTGGAATCAATGGGATACGAAATGGCGACCCTGGTGGATCGCCATATCGCGTTGCACCAAATATGGCAAAGCGGCCCGGTTCAGGCCTCTAAAAGCGCGCCACGCGGGTCGCGCAGGGCCACCCCGGCCTTAAGCCCGGAGAGCAGTAATTGATAGACGCCCTCCAACTCGCGTTCGAGCTGTGTCAGGCTGAGCCGCGTGAAAAGCTGGGGATAGGAAAATTTCATCGTCGCCGCCTGAATCATCTCGGCCATGAAGACCGGATCGGCAACCTGAAATTCGCCGCTCTCATTGCCTTGCTCAAGGATCCAGCGCAGCACCTCGCGTTCACGGCGCAGCCCCTCATTATGGAATTGCGGTCGCTCTGTCGTGACGATCTGCGCCATTTCAACAATGCGCGGATCATCTTCGAGTTTATGGAAAGTTTCGCGCAGATCCTGAAACAGGAAATCACGCAGCCGCTCCCCTGCCGATCGTCCCGGCTCGGTCAGGATACGCGTCAGATCCTCGGCCGTTTGCATCGAGGCGCTGCGGCAGATTTCCTCGGCAATATCGAGCTTGCCCGCAAAAAAACGGTAGAGATTTCCCGGCGACATGTCGCAATCGAGAGCAAGATCGGCCATCGTTGTTTTGGCATAGCCATAATGCGTGAAACGCTTTTTGGCCGCCTCGATGATTTTCTGGCGTGTTTCTTCCTGAACGGTCATAAGGGCCATTCTAGAGCGCGGCTGTAAATATTCAACGGATCGTTCAATCGTTAGTATCCGCCTTGGTTCTTGGACCAGTCACTTGGGGGATGGGGGTTTTGTCAGCGATGCGGCAAATCGGAAAAATCGGTGTTATCGGCGCTGGCGCCTGGGGCACGGCACTGGCGGAAGTGGCTGCCCGTGCGGGCCGCGAGGTTTTGCTGTGGGCACGCGAGAGCGATGTTGTCGCCACCGTCAACGGGAGCCGCGAGAACAAGCTCTTCCTGCCCGGCATCCCGCTCGACAAGGCCATTGCCGCAACCGGCGACCTCAAAGCCCTCGCCGCCATGGATGCGCTGCTCATGGTCACGCCAGCCCAGCATATGCGCGCCCTGTGCCTTGAACTGGCGCCGCTCATTGCGCCGGGCACCCCGGTCATTCTCTGCTCCAAGGGCGTCGAACAGGGCAGCAACAAATTGCTGACGCAAGTGCTTGCCGAAACCATGCCGAACGCCCTGCCCGCCGTCCTTTCCGGTCCGAGCTTTGCCGGCGAAGTCGCGCGCGGCTATCCGACAGCCGTGACGCTGGCCTGCGCTGATGAGACGATGGCCGAAGCCATTGCCACTGCCATCGGCCTGCCGACATTTCGTCCCTATTATTCCTCCGATCTCATTGGCGCCGAACTGGGCGGCGCGGTGAAAAATGTGCTCGCCATTGCCTGTGGCATTGTCGAGGGCAAGGGCTTTGGCGACAGTGCGCGAGCCGCCCTTGCCACACGCGGCTTTGCCGAGATGCGCCGCCTTGGCCTTGCCATGGGCGCACGCAGCGAAACGCTGATCGGGCTCTCAGGCCTTGGCGATTTGATCCTCACCTGCAATTCGCCCAAGTCGCGCAACATGTCGCTCGGCATGGCGCTGGGGCAGGGCCAGTCGCTTGATGACATCATGAAGACGCGCAATTCCGTGAGCGAAGGGGTGCATTCAGCAACTGCCGTCTGCGCATTGGCTGCGCGTCACAAAATTGAAATGCCGATCAGCGAAGCCGTCGCCGCGATCGTGACCGGCAAGGCAAATGTTGATTTTGAAATCAAGGCGCTGCTCGCACGTCCCTTCAAGGCGGAAATTGACGCATAACCGCTGGATGTGCCTTTTTGCGCATATTGGGCGCGATGATCTTGATATAGGCTCATGGCAACACATGACGCCAGCTCACAGCACGCCGCCTGCGATCGGATCATCACGAAACGTCTTCGAGGAAACTGTCCATGCTGTTTTGCATTCTGGGTACTGACAAGCCGAACTCGCTCGACCTGCGCCTCGCCAATCGCGATAAGCATCTGAAGTACTGGTCGGATGCCGGATGTATCCGCATAAGCGGCCCCTTCACCAGCGATGACGGCACAGTGATGAATGGCAGCCTGCTGGTGATCGAAGTCGATAGCCGCGCCATTGCCGAAGACCTCGCCCGGAACGACCCCTACCAACTTGCCGGTCTTTTTGACACGGTCGAAATCAGGGCGTGGAAATGGCTTTTGGGCCCCAAGCCATAAGCCTCAACCAATCAGGACACAGATGAATTACTGGCTTTTCAAATCGGAACCCGGCACATGGTCATGGGACGATCAGGTGCAAAAGGGCGCCAAGGGCGAAGCCTGGAATGGCGTTCGAAACCACCAGGCCAATAACAACATGAAGGCCATGCGAAAGGGCGATCTCGGCTTTTTCTATCACTCGGTTGATGAGAAGCGTGTCGTCGGCATTGTCCGGGTCATTGGCGAACATCGACCCGATCCGACCGATGACAAGGGCAAGTTCGGCCTCGTCGATATTGAAGCCGTGTGCGCCCTGCCCGATCCCGTCACACTGGCTGATGTCAAATCCGATCCGCTGCTCGAAAACATGGTGCTGGCCAAAAATTCGCGGCTCTCCGTCCAGCCCGTCACGGCTGGGGAATGGAAGCGCGTCTGCGCGCTGGGCGGGCTGAAGAAACTTCCGTGAACGGCTCCTGTCGCGACAGGCCCGGCATGCCGCCGACGGGTACGGCGCTATGCGCCATCGACGCCCTGGATGATCCCGGCGCGAAAGGGTTTCTGTTTGGCGAAGGCAAGGCCCGTTTTGACATGTTTGTCGTTCGACAAGGCGACCAGGTCCATGCCTATGTCAATGAATGCCCGCATGCCTTCACACCGCTCGACACCTGGCCTGACAGGTTCCTGACATTTGATGAAACACGTATCATCTGTTCGACACATGCAGCCCTCTTCCGCATCGAAGATGGCTATTGCACATCAGGGCCTTGCGCGGGCAAAAGCCTCATTGCCATCGACACTGAAATTGTCGATGGCATTGTGCGCATCGCCTGAGCCATCAGGCACTGGCCAGAAACGCCTGATAGTCCTTCACCAGACCGTCAGCCGAGAGGGCGATCAATTTCTCGCCATCGGCAGGATCGGCGAGAGAGGGATCCGATCCGATGCGTCCATCGGGATAGCGCCGCCGGTAATCCGCCGCATCACTATAGCGCCCTGCCTGCATCATGGTCGGGGCGATGCGCGGGCTCATCTCGACATGGCGCATCGCCTGCGGAAAGGCCGCCCAGGTGACGGCGACTTCAGAGGGCGTCGCATGAGCGCCATGTGCGATGCCATAGCGCTCGCGGCAGAAATCGGCGACCGGCTTGAAATCCCACCAATTCGTCATCTTGCAGGTGACGGGGCCTCGATTGCCACTCGCACCCGACATGGAACTGTCAGCATAGATTTCCTGAAACGCCGCCTGAATGGTGGTGATGTTGCCGCCATGGCCATTGAAAAAATAGATCCGTTCAAATCCATGCCGTGCCAGCGACGACACCCAATCATGAATGGCCGCGATCATGGTGGAGGGACGCAACGTCATGGAGCCGGGAAAGGCGAGGTGATGCTGGGCGATACCCACATTGAAAGTCGGACCGACAAGAAAATTGCCGATCTCGCCAGCGCGTGTGGCAATCACCTCCGGACAGATGGCATCCGTGCCAATCAGTCCGCTTGGGCCATGCTGTTCGGTCGAGCCGATGGGAATGACGATCCCGCGCGAGCGCTGCAGATAGGCTTCAACATCCGGCCAGCTCGATAAGTGCAATAACATGATTTTTCTCCCACCCTATCATGGCTTTCCCTGCGTAAAAGCTCCACCCCCCAATGTCGCCAGCTTGGCAAACTTGCACTTGAGCCAAAAACTGCGACAAAAAGAGGAAATATCGACAAAAATCGAGGGAGGCGGGACGTGAGTGAGACAGGGCAACTCGAAACAAACGCCACAGGTCCGCTCGCAGGCGTTCGCATTGTTGATCTGACCAGCGTCGTGTTCGGCGCTTACGCGACGCAGATTCTGGCCGACATGGGGGCCGAGGTCATGAAGGTCGAAGCCCCCTCGCCCACGGGTGGCGGCGGACAGGGTGGCGACATCATGCGCTGGCCGGGCCATACGCCCGAAGGCGCCCCGGAAGATCTCGGCCCCATTTTCATGACCATCAATCGCAACAAGCGCTCGGTGCTGCTCGACCTGCGCGACGAGAAGGCGCGGGCCGCGCTGATGCGACTCATCGCGACGGCTGACGTTCTGACCTCGAATGTACGTTACGACGCCATGAAACGTCTTGGTCTCGCCTATGAGGACATCAGGAAAATCAAACCCGATATAATTTTTGTCCATGCGGCCGGCTACGGCTCGGATGGCCCCTATGCCGGCCTGCCTGCTTATGACGATCTGATTCAGGCCGGTTCTGGCGCCGCCGACCTGCTCTCGCGCATGGATGGCGACCCGAAGCCGCGCTATATGCCAACGATTGTCGCCGACAAGGTTTCGGGCCTCTTCTTCGTCTCGGCTGTCACCGCCGCCCTCTTTCATAAGAGCCGCACCGGGCAAGGCCAGTTTGTCGAAGTACCGATGTTTGAGGCCGTCACGTCATTCGTGCTCGCCGAACATTTCTACGACCACGTCTATGATCCGCCAACCGGTCCCTGGACCTATGGCCGCATCACCAATCCGGATCGCCGCCCCTATCGCACCAGGGACGGCCATATCGGGTTGTTGCCCTATAATGACCAGCAATGGAACGACTTCTTTCGGGTCGCGGGCAAACCCGGCACCATGTCGGACGATCCGCGCTTTTCGACCTACAAGGCGCGCACCCAGAACATCCGCGAACTTTACGCCCTGATCGAGGAGGTGACCGAGACAAAGACCACGCAGGAATGGCTCGATCTCCTCAAGCCGCTCAACATGCCGGTTGTGAAAATGAACCGGCTGGATGACTTGCAGGACGACCCGCATCTCAAGGCGGTCGATTTTTTTGTGCGTTATGAGCATCCGGAGGTCGGCGGCTATTTCGCCCTGAAGCCGCCCGTGCGGTTCTCGCAAAGCCCCTCCAATATTCGTCGTCACCCGCCACGCCTGGGTGAACAGACCGCCGAAGTGTTGCGCGAGGCCGGTTTGAGCGACGAGGAAATCAAGGCCCTCGGCTAAAGCCTTGCTCTTGTAGGGCTGCATGGCTGCCCGCATAATGGGCGCAACAAGAAAAACCCTTTTGTTTCTCGCTCCGGGAAGGAGACGCCTCATGTCTGCTCACTCAACGCCATCCCATGAACTCATCCCCGTTTCGCCCGAATGGGCCAAGCGCGCCTATGTCGATGAGGCTGATTATGCGGCCATGTATCGGGCGAGCATTGATGATGCGGACGGTTTCTGGCGTCAGCAGGGCAAGCGTATCGACTGGATGAAGCCTTATACCAAGGTCAAGCACACGACCTATGACCCCAAGCATGTCTCGATCAAATGGTATGAAGACGGCACGCTCAATGTGAGCGCCAATTGCATCGACCGCCATCTCGCCACGCGCGGCGATCAGGTCGCGATCATCTGGGAGGGCGACGATCCCGCCGACTCCAAGAAAATCACTTATCGCCAATTGCATGACGAGGTTTGCCGCTTTGCCAATGTGCTGAAAGCACGTGGCGTCAGACGCGGCGACCGCGTGACGATCTATATGCCGATGATTCCGGAAGCCGCTTACGCCATGCTCGCTTGCGCCCGCATTGGCGCAATCCATTCGGTCGTCTTCGGTGGCTTTTCGCCCGATAGCCTTTCTGGCCGCATTCTGGACTGTGAATCGACCTGCATCGTGACCGCCGATGAGGGCCTGCGCGGCGGCCGCAAGGTGCCCCTCAAGGTCAATACGGACGAAGCCCTGAAGAAATGCCCGGACGTCAAGACCGTCATCGTCGTCAAGCGCACCGGTGGCGCGATTGACATGAAACCCGGACGCGATGTCTGGCTGCATGAAGAGGCCGCCAGGGTGCCCGCGACCTGCGCGCCGGAAGAAATGGGCGCCGAAGACCCGCTCTTCATTCTCTACACCTCCGGCTCCACCGGCAAACCCAAGGGCGTGCTGCACACGTCGGGCGGCTATCTCGTTTATGCCGCGATGACGCATCACTATGTCTTCGATTATCACGAAGGCGACATTTACTGGTGCACGGCCGATGTCGGCTGGGTCACGGGCCACAGCTATATTCTCTATGGTCCACTCGCCAATGGCGCCACGACGCTGATGTTTGAAGGCGTGCCGAACTATCCGGATTCGTCGCGCTTCTGGCAGGTGATCGACAAGCATCAGGTCAACATCTTCTATACCGCCCCGACCGCCATCCGCGCGCTGATGCGCGACGGCGAAGGCCCGGTGAAAAAGACAAGCCGCGCCTCGCTGCGGCTTCTCGGCTCGGTTGGCGAGCCGATCAATCCGGAAGCCTGGCTCTGGTATCACCGCGTGGTCGGTGATGAGCGCTGCCCGATCGTCGACACCTGGTGGCAGACGGAAACCGGCGGCATCCTGATCACACCCTTGCCCGGCGCGACAGATCTCAAGCCCGGTTCGGCGACAAAACCCTTTTTCGGCATTCAGCCCGTCATCGTGGATGCGCAGGGCGTCGAACTCAAAGGCGCGACCGAGGGCAATCTCTGCATCGCGGATTCATGGCCCGGCCAGATGCGCAGCGTCTATGGCGATCACCAGCGTTTCATCGACACCTATTTCATCCAGTATCCCGGCATGTATTTCACCGGCGACGGGTGCCGCCGCGATGCAGACGGCTATTACTGGATCACGGGCCGCGTCGACGATGTGCTCAATGTCTCGGGCCATCGCATGGGCACCGCCGAAGTCGAAAGTGCGCTTGTCGCCCATCCCAAGGTTGCCGAAGCCGCTGTCGTCGGCTATCCCCACGACATCAAGGGTCAGGGCATCTATGCCTATGTGACGCTCAATGCCGACACGCAGCCAAGCGAGGAACTGCGCAAGGAGCTCATCCTCTGGGTGCGCAAGGAAATCGGCGCGATTGCCGCGCCCGATCTCATTCAATGGGCGCCGGGCCTGCCGAAAACCCGCTCCGGCAAAATCATGCGCCGCATCTTGCGCAAGATTGCCGAGGATGATTTTGCAAATCTTGGCGACACCTCAACACTGGCCGATCCCGGCGTTGTCAGCGATCTCGTCGACAACCGCCAGAACAAGGCAGGCTGACGCGCACGGGCCATGAGCGAAAAAAGTGAACCCCTGTGGAAGGGCTTTATCGGTACGTGGCTGCTCGATCCGGCAAGCGGCCAATATGAGCAGGGCGAGCCGCCGCGCTCCGGCAGCTATCGCATCGAGGAAGCCGGTGGCCGCCTCGCCTTTCACATGGAATGGATCGACGCGGCAGGCGAAGCCCATGCGGCAAGTTTCACCGGCACACCCGATGGCAAACCGGAACCCTTTGCCGGTGGCGATCTGGCCGATGCCTTATCGGTCACGCCCGTGTCGCGGCGCGAACTCAACTCGGCGGCCTACTGGAAAGGTCGCGAACGCATGATCGCCTCGCGCCAGCTTGACGATGATGGCGGGGCGATGCGCGTCATTCAGGCAGTGCGTCTGCCAGGCGGCGAGCGCCCGACCAATATCGCGATCTACCTGCGCGGCCACTAGAGCTTGATGACATTAGATTGACGCATAGCCGGAGTTTTTGAGGTAATTTGCGCATTCTGCTGGCGGGAAGGCGTCGAGCAATGATCCGATGCGTCGCCAAGTTGCTTCTTGTGTCCGCTCAGCGCTTTTGCGCAGCAGGTGTTTGAGCTTGGCGAAGACTTGCTCTATCGGATTGAGGTCGGGACTGTAGGGTGGCAGGAACAACAGCCGCGCGCCTCTGGCCCGGATTGCGGCCCTGACAGCAGGTTTCTTGTGGCTGGAGAGGTTGTCGAGGATGACGATATCACCCGGCCCCAGCGTCGGGCAAAGCTGCTGCTCGACCCACCGGGTGAAGCTCGCCCCATTGATCGGCTGGTCGAACACGAAGGGCGCATCGATCCGGTCGCAGCGCAGGGCGGCGATGAAGGTCATCGTCTTCCAGTGCCCGTAAGGCACCTTGGCGTGGAGCCGCTGGCCGACCGGTGCCCAACCCCGCAGCGGAGCCATGTTCGTCTTGGCCCAGGTCTCGTCAACGAAGACCAGGCGAGCGGGATCAGGCCGACCCTGAAACTTCTTCCACTGCTCGCGCCGACGGGCCACCTTGGGCCGCAACTGCTCGGCGGGGAGCACGCTTTTTTTTGAAGCTCAGTCCCTCGGCATGGGCGAAGCGCCAGACCTGCACGTAATCAACCTTCACGCCCCGCTCCGTCAGTTCACAGACGAGACCCCGAAGGGTGAAGTCCTTCCTGGTCCGATCCAGAAGCCAACGGCGCAAATCGCCCGTCAGCAGACGAGGCTTGTAACCCCCCATCCGATCCGGAGCGACGCTACCCGTCTCCCGATGGCGGCGAACCCACTTGATCGCACTACTCACCGAAACGCCAAATCGCGCCGCCGCCGCACGCGCCGATATGCCGTCACGCTCAACCGCTGCAACCAGCCGTTCGCGCAAATCCGTCGAAATGGGTCTGACCATGCCATGCTGGCCTCCTGCCCAGCCAGCATCTTGAATCACAAATCTCCTTCAAAGGGAATCCCCTTTGAATCAGTCATATGTCATCCCGCTCTAAAGCCTCACGCCATCAAGCAGAACTTGAATCGCAGCCGGCATATCAGGGGCTCGCCGATACTGTTCAAAGATTGATTAACCATGGAGCAAAGTCTGGCCCGCGCGTTGCTTGCCCAACCCTTCAGCACGCTGACGGTTCGCGCCCTCTAAAAATCGCTGACAATCCCCTTTTTCTCCCAGTCGCCATAACGCGTCGGCTCGGCGCCCTTGGGACCGTTGATTTCGACGGGGCGCGGATTTGCCGCCTCCAGCTTTTCACGCGCCAGACGACGCGCTGCCGCCTCGGCCAGCGCCCGCTTCGCCGCCGGTGTCAGGTCTTTCGGGGCGTCTGCCGTTTCGTCCATTCGGACTTATCCTCACTTGATGAAGCGCATGCGAAACCACATATACGCTTCGGGCCGGGGCGCTTCCACCCCTCACTGACTTAACGATGTTACGGAAATGAACACAGCCAAAACAGCCATATTGCTTGCCGCCCTGACGGCGCTTTTCATGGGAATGGGCTATCTGATCGGTGGCTCGGGCGGCATGCTTATCGCCTTTTTCATGGCCGCCGCCATGAACGCCTTTGCCTATTGGAACGCCGACAAGATGGTGCTGCGGATGCATCATGCGCGCGCCGTTGATGAGGCGAGCGCGCCTGAACTTGTGCGCCTTGTCGCCCGGCTCGCCGAAAATGCCGCAATCCCCATGCCCGCCGTCTATGTGATCGAGGAAGCCCAGCCCAATGCCTTCGCAACGGGCCGCGACCCCGAACACGCCGCCGTCGCCGCGACGACCGGCCTGCTCGACATGCTGACAACGGAGGAACTGGCGGGCGTTCTCGCCCACGAACTCGGCCACATCAAGAACCGCGATACGCTGACCATGACCATCACGGCAACGATTGCCGGGGCGATTTCGATGCTGGCGAATTTTGCCTTTTTCTTCGGCGGCAACCGCAACAATGGCGGGCTCATCGGCTCGATAGCGCTCGCCATTCTCGCCCCCCTGGCGGCGGCGCTTGTGCAAATGGCGATCAGCCGGACGCGGGAATATTCAGCCGACCGGGCCGGGGCCGAGATTTCCGGTCATCCCTTGTGGCTCGCCTCAGCCCTGGAAAAAATCGAGGGCGCGGCGCGCGCCATCCCCAACCCCGCCGCCGAGGCCAATCCGGCAACCGCGCATATGTTCATCATCAATCCGCTGTCCGGCGCGGGCGCGGACAATCTGTTCTCGACCCATCCGGCAACGGCAAACCGCATCGCCGCACTGCGCGAGATTGCCGCGGAAGCCAACCGCGCCAGGGGCAAGCCCTGGGGGTGAGATGACGCTCACACACTTACGTTCATCGTTTTCGTGGTGACTCGTAAGAATGCCAGAATCTGAACAGCAAGCCTCAAAAACATAATAATAATGATTCTTAAATGCGCATTCATAGCTCCTTAATTGAGCCATGATTTGACTTAGACTGTTGCAAAGACGCCCTTGCTAGAGCTTGTCCACAGAAACATAATCGCCACTGTGGAAAAGAGCAGATTGCACTCACAGTGTGTGGAAAGACCGAGCTCTTGGCTATAAACATGATTTTACGCTGTTACGCTGAAGGAACCCGCGATGGATGGGAGGCATTGTGCCTTGATCTAGACATTGCTGTGGAAGGACGCTCGTTTGAAGAAGTCTATAAACTTCTTGATGACGCCATCTCTCAGTATGCCGAGTACGTCAGCGAACTTCCTGAGAAAGACCAAGCTCAATTTTTAAACCGGAAAGCGCCCTTAGCTGACCGACTCCGTTTTCTATGGCATGTCGCCAGAACGACACTTACTGGGGACGGCTCTGGCGAAAAACAACGCTTCGAGTATACCAAGCCGCTCCTGGCGGCGTGAAATACTCAGAGTTCATCAAAATACTTACAGACTACGGATTCAAGACCGTACGCCAGAACGGTAGCCACAGAATTTACGAAGGCTATGTGAGCGGGCGAAGATGTTTGGTCACCGTCGCATACCACAAAATCAGTGACGAAATTCGCCCAAAAACTTTCAAATCAATGATCCGTCAGTCAACTCTTGACGCCAATCTCTTCAATCGATGACCTGCAAGTGCGTGAGCGTTCTTAAAGCGTAGACACTCCCCATTCCCTTCGCCTGCCGCCTGTGGTCTAACCCGGCGCCATGAGCGATGACACACAATCCGGACTGATCGCGCGGGTCGCCGCCGCAAGGCTGCTTGATGCGGTTTTGACCCGGAAACGCGCCTTTGATGAGGCTTTTGCGGCAGAAGCGGCGTCTGGCCCGCTGGCGGATGCCGAACCGCGCGACCGCGGCTTTGCCCGCGCCATTGCCGGAACGGCGCTGCGTCACCTCGGCGAGATCGACTTCGTGCTCGGCCGGATGATGGAAAAGCCGCTGCCCGCACGTGCCGCCATGACGAGCGCGATCCTGCGCGGCGGCGCGGCCGAATTGCTGTTCATGGGCATCGCGCCCCATGCCGCAGTCGGCATGGCCGTCGAAGCGGCCAGTGCCGATGAAGACGCGCAACATTACAAGTCGCTTGTCAATGCCGTGCTGCGCCGCCTGAGCCGCGAAGGCAGGGCGGTGCTCGAAAAAGCCGATGGCGCGCGCATCAACACGCCGACCTGGCTCTGGATGAGCTGGGTCGAGGCTTACGGCGAGGAAGAAACCCGCGCCATCGCGAAAGCCCATATGAGCGAACCGCCGCTCGATCTGAGTTTCAAGCCCGGCATCGACAGGGACGCATGGGCAACGCGCCTTGGCGGCACATGGCTGCCAACCGGCACGCTGCGCCTGCCCGCTGGCGGACGCGTTGAAGCCATGGAAGGGTTTGACGAGGGTGTCTGGTGGGTGCAGGACGCCGCCGCCGCCCTCCCTGTCAAGTTGCTTGTCATTTCAGAAGGCGAGGATGTGCTCGACCTTTGCGCTGCACCGGGCGGCAAGACGGCAGAATGCGCCGCCCTTGGCGCAAAGGTGACAGCGCTTGACCGCTCCGCCCCGCGCCTGAAGCGCCTTGAGGAAAACCTGACCCGCCTGAAGCTTGAAGCCGAGATTGTGACGGCGGATGCCGCCACTTACGCCCCAAACCGGACATGGGGCAAAATCCTGCTCGATGCCCCCTGCACCGCGACCGGCACGGCACGCCGCCACCCCGATGTGCTGCACCTGAAGCGCCCCGGCGACCGCGACAAGCTCGCCCTGCTTCAGGCCCGCCTGCTCGCCCATGCCGCCAGCCTGCTCGCGCCCGGCGGAACGCTGGTTTATTGCACCTGTTCGCTCGAAGCCGGGGAAGGTCCGGACCAGATTGAAGCCTTTCTGGCAGCCCGTCCCGACTTTGCCCGTCTGCCCGTCAAATCGGAGGAATTGGGTGGTCTCAGCGATCTCGTCACCGACGCCGGCGACATGCGCAGCCTGCCCTGCGACCTGGCGGACCAGGGCGGCATGGACGGCTTTTTTGCCGCCCGCCTGACGCGACGGGCTTGATCGCTTGCGCCTGCCAAATTGACCTGTTAATCACTAAATATAGTGGTTTTGAACACCGCGAACCCCATCAGAGAGCATTAGCCGTCATGAGCGCCATCAAGATATCGCCCTCCATTCTGGCATCGGACTTTGCCCGGCTGGGCGAGGAAGTCCGCGCCATCGACGAGGCTGGCGCGGACTATATCCATATCGACGTGATGGACGGCCATTTCGTGCCCAATATCACCATCGGCCCCGATGTCGTGAAGGCGCTGCGCCCGCATACGAAAAAGACCTTCGATGTGCATCTGATGATCGCGCCGGTCGATCCCTATATCGACGCCTTCGTCAAGGCCGGTGCCGACATCATCACCTTCCACCCCGAAGCGGGTGCCCATGCCCATCGCACCATGCAGGCGATCAAGGCGGCGGGCTGCAAGGCCGGTCTGTCGCTCAATCCGGCAACGCCGCTGGAGTTTCTCTGGCCGCTGCTGCCGGAGCTCGACCTTGTGCTTGTCATGAGCGTCAATCCCGGTTTTGGCGGTCAGAGCTTCATTGAAAGCCAGTTGCCGCGCATCGCCACCATTCGCAAGGCCATCAATGCGTGCGGTCGCGCGATTGACCTTGAAGTCGATGGCGGCATCAATATGGAAACAGCACCCCGCGCGATTGCGGCGGGTGCCAATGTTCTGGTCGCGGGCACGGCCACATTCAAGGGCGGGCCCACCGCCTATGCGTCAAATATCAGGCGCCTGCGCGGCACATAACTTCGCACTTCACCGGCTAAAGGGGAGCCGCCCCAACGCGGCATGAAATCCATGACCGGCGCGAGAACCAAAGAACCGATTGATCAAGGCCCGCCACAGGCTGGCCCCCGTCGCGGTCGTGCGCCCGGTGGCAATCGCGCGATCAATCTCGCGGCGGCGGCGCTGATCCGCATCCGTGATGTCAGCCTCGATCATCTCTATGGCACCTGGGCTTATGGCCAGACGCTGCGCGGCCCGATGCCCGACCATATGATCCAGCATCCCCATGATTTGCGACCGGGTCGCTCGGCACGCGCCGATGCCATGTTTCAGGGCCATTGGCATCTGCCCGGCGGGCAGGTGCGTATCGCCGGTGGCACGTCGCCCTTTGCCGCGCAACCGCCGAGCGAAACCTGGGCCGAAGAACTGCACGGCTTTGCCTGGCTGCGCCATTTTTCCGCCGCGCAAAATGCCAATGCGGGCGATGCGGCCCGTGTCTATGCGCAAAAACTCATCGCCGGCTGGCTCGCCGTTTATGGCGGCTTGGGCGATATCAGCGGCAGGCCGCATGTCATGGGCCGCCGCATGATTTCGTGGTTTGCCAATGGGCCGCTCATCATGGACGGTTCCGACCTGATCTATCGCTCGACCTTGCTGCGCAGCATGGCGCGCCAGGCGCGCCATCTCGCACGCATCGCCGCCATGGCCCCGGCAGGTGAACCACGCCTGACAGCGGCGCTGGGCCTGGCCTTTTCCGGTCTCTGCCTGTCGGAAGGCCAGCGCCGCCTCGACAAGGGCATGAGGCTTGTCTGCCGCGAACTTGAACGCCAGATCCTTGCCGATGGCGGCCATGTCAGCCGCAATCCGGGCGCACAATTGTCGATCCTGCTTGATCTTCTGGCCCTGCGCGACGCCATGGTGATGCGCCGCCTTGACGTGCCCAAGCCGATGCGCGACGCGATTGACCGCATGACGCCGATGCTGCGCTTTTTCCGCCATGGCGATGGACGGCTCGCGCTTTTCAACGGCTCGAATGAGGGGCCGGAAGGCGCCATTGATGCCGCCCTTGACCGCGACGACGCCAAGGGCCGTCCCTTTGGCTATGCGCCCCATTCGGGCTATCAGCGGCTTGCCGCCGGACCCGTCAGCATTGTCGCGGACACGGGCACGCTGCCGCCGGGTCCCTATAGCCATGCCGCCCATGCCGGTTGTCTCTCCTTTGAAATGAGTGTCGGGCGCCATCGCCTCGTCGTGAATTGCGGCACGACGCGATTTCTTGGACCTGACTGGGAAGCGGCCAGCCGGGCGAGCGCGGCGCATTCGACCCTTGTGCTCGATGACACCTCATCGGCCCGCATGTTGCGCGGCAAACTCTCCCGCGCCCTGCTCGGCGCGCGCATGATGCAGGGCCCGAATTGGGTTGAAAGCCGCCGCAATGAAAATGAGGGCGGTATCTGGGTCGATGCCGCCCATGACAGCTACGCCCGCGATTTTGGCCTGCTGCATCGTCGCCGCCTGTTTCTCTCGGCCTCGGGCGAGGACCTGCGTGGCGAAGATGTGCTTGAAACGCTCGCCGATCAGCGACGGACCTGGCCCTGGCAGACCCGTTACTGGCGTGACGATGAAGAGCAGACACCCTTTGTCATCCGCTTCCATATCCACCCCGATGCCCGGGTCTCACTCGCCCATGACAAGCGCAATGTGCTGGTGCTCTTGCCCAATGGCGATGGCTGGCAATTCCGCGCCAAGACCGAACAGGCTGAATGTGAAATCGCCATTGAGGAAAGCGTCTATCTCGGATCGGGCGATGCGACACGGCGAACCGAGCAGATCGTGGTCAGCGGACATGTTTTCCGCAACGAGGCCCGGGTGAATTGGGCCTGGCGGCGGCTTTCGACCCGCAATGCCGGCAGTCCCCGGCCGGAAGATGCTGAATTGCCCGGATTGCCCAGTTTATCGCGCTAAGACGGCATCCGGTTGGCTTGTCCGGCCGTTTCATGCTATCGCCCCGCCCTAGCCGCCTTTTGACGCCAGACCGAGACCATCATGACATCGACCCGCAAAGCCCCCCCCGCCGCCAATATCCAGAAGGTGCGCCGTGCGCTTCTGTCCGTTTCGGATAAGGCCGGCCTGATCGACTTTGCCCGGGCCCTGCATGAAACGGGCGTCGAACTGATTTCGACCGGTGGCACCGCCAATGCGATCAAGGGCGCGGGCCTGCCGGTGCGCGATGTGGCCGAGCTGACAGGCTTTCCGGAAATGATGGATGGTCGCGTCAAGACGCTGCACCCCAAGGTGCATGGCGGGTTGCTGGCCATTCGCGACGACGCCGACCACAAGGCGGCGATGGAGACCCATGGCATCGGCCAGATCGATCTCCTTTGCGTCAATCTCTATCCCTTCGAGGCAACCGTTGCCAGGGGCGGTGATTATGAGGATTGCGTCGAGAATATCGATATTGGCGGCCCGGCCATGATCCGCGCTGCCGCCAAGAACCACGCCTATGTGGCCGTCATCGTCGAAGGCAATGACTACCAGCCGATCATTGACGAAATCCGTTCGCAAGGCGGCACAAGCGCGGCCACGCGTCAGCGTCTCGCCCACAAGGCCTATGCCCGCACCGCCGCCTATGACGCGGCCATCTCCAACTGGTTTGCCAGGACGCTCGAAAATGACGCCCCCGAATGGCGCGCCTTTGGCGGCCGTCTGAAACAGACGCTGCGCTATGGCGAGAACCCGCATCAGAATGCCGCCTTCTATGTGAGCGGCGAGCCGCGTGAAGGTGTTGCCACCGCCCAGCAGCTGCAGGGCAAGGAACTCTCCTACAACAATATCAATGATACCGACGCCGCCTTTGAACTCGTCGCCGAGTTCGATCCCCAAATTGCGCCTGCCATCGCCATCATCAAACATGCCAATCCCTGCGGTGTCGCCACCGGCACATCGCTTGCCGATGCCTATCGCAAGGCTTTTGCCTGCGACACGGTCTCAGCCTTTGGCGGCATTATCGCTGCGAACCGGCCGCTTGATGGCGAGACGGCTGAAGAGATTGCCAGGATTTTCACCGAAGTCATCATCGCGCCCGGCGCCGATGAGGACGCACGCCGCATCATTGGCAGCAAGAAGAACCTGCGCCTGCTCATCACCGACGGCTTGCCCGATGCTGGCACGCCGGGCCTCACGCTGCGCTCCGTTGCGGGCGGCATGCTGGTGCAGTCGCGTGACAATGGCCGCATCGACCTGCTCGACCTCAAGGTCGTGACAAGGCGCGCGCCCACAGCGCAGGAACTGGCCGACTTGAAATTCGCCTTCCGTGTCTGCAAGCATGTCAAATCCAACGCCATCATTTACGTCAAGGACGGCGCCACGGTCGGCATTGGCGCGGGGCAGATGAGCCGTGTTGATTCAGCCCGCATCGCCGCGCGCAAGGCGCAGGATGCCGCGCAAGCGCTCGGTCTCGACAAGCCGGCAACCATCGGCTCGGTGGTCGCGTCCGACGCCTTCTTCCCCTTCGCCGATGGTCTTCTCTCGGCAGCAGAGGCAGGCGCCACAGCCGTCATTCAGCCCGGCGGCTCGATGCGCGACGATGAAGTCATCGCTGCCGCCGACGAAAAGGGCCTTGCCATGGTCATGACAGGCATGCGCCACTTCCGTCACTGAGTTCAGTGAACGGCCTCGGCCAGCGGTGTCGCGCGTTCCTCCTTGACGAAGGCAAGCATGACAATGCCAAGAATGATCATGGGCACAACCACCGCAAGGCCGATACGCTGGCTGCCCGTCGCGGCCGTCAACAGGCCAATGAGAAACGGCGCGACGAACGTTGTCGCCTTGCCGGCAAGCGAATAAAGCCCGAAAAACTCGGTCATCATTTCGACCGGCGCAATGCGCGCCAGCATGGTGCGGCTTGAGGCAATGGTCGGCCCCGCCATCAACGCAAAAAAGCCGATCGTTCCGAGAAACCAGATCTCCGGCAGCGTCGTGAAGGGCTTGGCATCGGCCGCCACATCCACCACCCAGAAAAAGAACAGCCTGTCGCGGTCAAACGAGATCAGCATGACAAACGACAAAAGCGCCAGGGCAAGTGAAACGATGAGTGTTGATTTCGAACCGAAGCGCTGATCTGTCCAGCCGCCGATAAAGGCGCCAATGGCCGCAAAGAAGGTTGCCCAAAGACCATAGATCGCCATTTCCATGGCACCCCAGTGAAAAGTGGCCGCCGCCAGAATGCCGCCGAACACAAAGATCGCATTCATGCCGTCATAGAAGGCCATGCGCGACAAGAGATAGAGACCCACATTGCGGAAATGTCGCGCCCTGGTGATGGTATGGCCGAGACGCACCACACCGGCGCGCGCCGCCGCCATGCGCGACAGACCGCGCGAGACCTGATCGGGCACGAAGAGCAGGAGCGGCATCATGAAGACGAGAAACCAGACGCCGCTGATCGGACCCGTGGCGCGATCGGTCTGGAATGTTTCGCGCGACAGGCCGAAAAGGGGCGCTTCGGGAATGAAGCTCGCATGCACGATGCCCGGCAATTGCAGGAAGATCAGCACGAAGACCAGCGCAATGATCGCCGCCATCTGGCCAAGCCCGATGCCGATGCCCGAAAGGAGACCGATACGCTTTTCCGAGGCAATGGTCGGCAACATGGCATTGGCAAAAATGATCGTGAACTCCATGCCAACTGACGCAACGATGAGGGCGGCGACAACCGGCATGATCGGCGAACCGGGTATCGCCCACCACATGCCAAAGCAGCCAAGCGCGCACATCACCATGAAGGTGACGATCCAGGGTTTGCGCCGCCCTGCCGCATCCGCCATCGCGCCGAGGAAGGGACTGGTGAGCGCAATGATGACGCCCGCGCTCGCCTGCACATAGCCCCAGATGGTTTGGCCATGCACGGGATCGCCGACAAAGGTTGAGCTGAAATAAGGCGCGAAAAGAAAGATCGTCACCAGTGAAAAATAGGGCTGATTGGCCCATTCATAGGAGAGCCACGCAATCTGCGCCCCCGTCGAAGCGGGTTCCCCATTTGCTCGCATCGTCTTTACATCACTCAATCGACTGCCTCCGCCCGCTCTTCACGCACGAGGAGAATGCGGGCGAGGCCGATACCAAGCAAGATCAATATCGAGGCAAAGCCCGCGCGCTGGCGATGGAAATGGCCCGTCATCGTTCCGACGTCGCCAGTGGCAGAAAGCGGCTTGCCTGGCGCAAGACCAAAATCGCCCGCCCCGAACTGGTCGGCGTCATGCCTTGAATCCGCCCCGATGTCCTCCCGAACAGGATGAAGCCGCCTGCAAGCAATCGCGGGGCGCTCTTGTCAGGTGGCGTCTCACGGATATGAGCCTGAATTGCCCAGGCAAGAAAGCAGGCGACAGGCGCGATCTCAGGCCGCTGTCCCACAGCATTTTTTGTATTTCTTGCCCGAGCCGCAGGAGCAGGGATCATTGCGTCCGATTTTTTCGACCTTGCGCGGGCGCACACCCATAATGCCATCAACATACCACCAGCGCCCGTCCTGACGCTTGAAGCGGCTGGTTTCGTGATGCACCCGGTCTTCATCCCCCATGCGGAAATGGGCGACAAACTCGACAATCCCCTCTTCGTCATCGGGACCACCCGCTTGCGTGTCGCGGATCTCAAGCCCGGTCCATGTCGCGCTTTGAGCCCATTCGGTGGCGCCGGTGCGATCAAAATCGCCGCCCGTGCCGGGCAGGAGTGTGGCTTCGAGATAGTCGATATCATGCGCGGCAAAGGCCGAATAGCGCGACCGCATCAGGGCTTCCGGGCTGGGCGGCAGCGCCGCGCCGGAAAGATAAGGCCCGCAACAGGCACCAAAGGCCTTGGCGGAACCACAGGGACAGAGCTGATCGTCTTGAAAGTCGGGCATATATGCAGGGCCAATATCTCGATAGGAGGAACAGGTCGCGCGAATGAGTTGGACGCGGAAACTAGCGCTCTTTTGCGTCTGCGACAAACCCCCAAAAAGCGCCGATTGTCTGCCATCGCTCAGCAGACGGTCGGCGACTGTCCTCGATGATGACGGCATGATCATCGGCCTTCACGACTTCGGCCACGCACGGCGCCTCAGTCGCGAGCAGACGGAGCAATGGCAGGCGCTTGGCGATGTCCAATGCCGTGAGATTTTGCCGACAAGGCTGAACTTCGCCGAAATGACCGATATAACATTCATGAATAGGCTTTATGACTACCCTCGCGGTCATTCCATTGATTTTTAACATGCTCGATGGTATTGACTGTTATCGCGGTCGAGAAACTGCCTTATGACCACCATAACCAGCATTGAGGTTCATATGACGGAGCATCCCCGCACCTATTCCCGCGTGACGCGCGAAGCCCTGACCATGATGGGTGGACTCATTCGTCTCGCGCGCAAACAGCGCAAGATGTCGGAGGCTGATTTGTCGGCCCGGGTCGGCATCGCGCGCAGCACGCTACAACTCATCGAAAAGGGGCATCCCAAGGTAGAAATCGGGCTGGTCTTCGAGGCCGCGACGCTGGTCGGCGTGCCGCTCTTCGTTGACGAACCTTCGCGGCTCGCTCCCGAGATTTCGAGGGTCAACGACAAGCTGGCGCTTCTTCCGCAGGCGGTGCGGCGTCCGCGCTCGGAGGTGAAAGATGACTTCTGATCGCCCTCAGCCCGCTGCTGCGGCTGCCGCTCAAGGTCCTGTCCCGCCCGCCGCAGAAGCTTTCGTGTGGATATGGCTGCCCGGTGCGCTTGAACCCGTCATCGCCGGGCGGATCGAGTTGGACGGAGGTATTTATGCCTTCAACTATGGTCGCTCCTATCTCGAACGTGCCGACGCCATACCGATCTATACGCCGGAGCTACCACTCCAGCGCGGCAGGATCGTCCCGAAAGCCCCTCTCGATATGGCCGGGTGTCTGCGAGATGGCGCGCCAGACGCATGGGGGCGCCGGGTCATCATCAATCGTCTGACCGGCCTTCGCGGCGAGGCAGCGCACAATGTCGATATCGACGAACTGACCTTCATGCTCAATTCGGGCTCCGACCGCATTGGCGCGCTCGACTTCCAGATGTCAGCCGAGCGGTATCAGCCTCGTGAGCAGGAAAATGCGACGCTTGAGGAACTGCTGGAAGCAGCCGAACGGGTCGAGAGGGGCGAACTCATTCCCCAGGTGCTTGACAAGGCGCTGTTCCACGGGAGTGCCATCGGCGGCGCGCGTCCCAAGGCATTGATCCAGGATGGCGAAGACAAGTTCATCGCAAAATTCTCGGCGACCAACGACACCATGGCTGTGGTGAAGGCCGAGTTCGTTGCGATGCGCCTCGCAGCAGAAGTGGGACTGAACGTCGCGCCGGTTCAACTGACGAAGGCGAGCGGCAAGGATGTCCTCCTGGTGCGTCGCTTCGACCGCGAATGGAACGGCACTGGCTGGACGCGCCGGGCAATGGTCTCTGCCCTGACGATGTTCGGGTTGGGAGAAATGCAGGCCCGCTATGCGAGCTACGCCGATCTCGCTGAGATGGTGCGCGTGCGCTTCACCGATCCGCAAGCGACGCTGCGCGAACTGTTCGGGCGGATGGTCTTCAACGTGCTGGCGGGCAATACCGACGACCATGCCCGCAACCATGCCGCTTTCTGGGATGGCACCAACCTCACGCTCACGAAGGCATACGACATATGCCCGCAGCCGCGTAACGGCCGGGAGGCCAATCAGGCGATGCTGGTGAATGGTGAGGACAAGCGCAGCCTTCTGGAAAGCTGCCGTCTTTCAGCGTCGAATTTCCTGCTGAGCGACCGTGATACCCGTGATCTGATCAACAACCAGATCGTGAAGATCGCCCGGTTGTGGGGCGACATCTGCGACGAAGCCAAGCTGAGCGAGGTTGATCGCGGATATCTCTGGCGCCGCCAGTTCCTCAACGACTACGCCTTCGACGGCTATGTCGATGGAACGCCCGCTCTTTGAAGGAAACGGCTTTCCGAAGGGACACGAAGACTATCCGGCCGTGGGGATGCTGCGAGCCGACGGATCAAGGTGTGCATCGCGATCTTGATCTGTCTCTTGCCCCGCAAAATGGCGCACCAACAGGGCCATCGCCCAAGTGTCCTGCTGGCAATCCGCTTTGAGCCCCTCTTCGATCAGCTCGATCCCACCAGAAAACCGCCCCAAAGCGCCGATTGGCCGGTGACCGCCGCCGAAAGGCCCGCAAACGCCGCAGATTGTGTGGCTTTCACGGCTTGCGGGATGCTTGCTTTTGTAGTTTTTCGGAACGCATAAACAGAAAAAGCGACCCGTTGGGATCGCTTGACTGCTTGAAATTCCGCAGAAAACTGGAGCGGGCGAGGCGATTCGAACGCCCGACCCCAACCTTGGCAAGGTTGTGCTCTACCCCTGAGCTACGCCCGCATTGGGTAACGGCGAACCGGAACCGGCCAACCGCTTGTGAGGCGGTGTTATGACCCATCAATTCCGCCTTGGCAAGAGGGAAAGGCAGGCTTTTACCACGGATTGTCCGGTCAAGGACGTGCCCTGCGACATGCCCTGCCGCCCTGATTGCCTGTGCCCATTTTTCGTGTATCCACGCGCCCTTGAGCGCGCGAATGTGCCTTGTCCCGCAAATGTCGATGATGATGCCTTTGCCTCGAGGCGCAAAGGCCGCTAAATCATTGTCCTCGCAGCAAGACGCCCCATATTGAGGGCGAGCGGGTACAAACCCGCACTTCACAGGGCCTCGACCATGGAAATGAATTTTGGCAACGCCCCGGGCAAAGCGCCCGCTGCTGGCGACCTGATCAGGGATACAACGACCCAGACCTTCGCCCGCGATGTGATAGACGCCTCCATGCAGGTGCCTGTCATCGTCGATTTCTGGGCGCCGTGGTGCGGCCCCTGCAAGCAGCTCACGCCTGTGCTCGAAAAAACGGTGCTGGCCGCCAAGGGCGCGGTCAGGCTCGTCAAAATGAATATCGACGATTACCCGGAAGTCGCCCAGCAATTGCGCGTGCAATCGATCCCGGCCGTCTTTGCCTTCAAAAATGGTCAACCCGTTGACGGTTTCATGGGCGCTCTGCCCGAAAGCCAGGTCCGCGCCTTTATCGAACGTCTCGGCGGCGACACGACCTCGCCTGCCGATATGCTGGCTGAAGCGGGCCGCGACGCACTGGCCGTCGGCGACCTCGCCACAGCCGCGCAGGCCTTTGCCCAGGCCATTCAGGACGAGCCCGGTCATCCCGGGGCGGTGGCTGGCCTGGCGCGCTGCTATATCGAAACCGGCGATCTTGAGCGTGCCCGCCAGACCCTCGCCCTTGTGCGGCCGGATGCGCGCAGCGATGCCGGGATCAAGGCCGTGGAGGCCTCGCTCTCGCTGGCCGAGAAGGCCGCCGAGCTGGGCGACACGAGCGAGTTTCTCGCCCGCCTCGAAGCCAACCCCAAGGATCATCAGGCCCGCTTCGATCTGGCTTTGGCGCTGAATGCCAAGGGCGACCGCGACGGGGCGATCGATGCGCTGTTGCGTATCATCGAATATGACCGCAAATGGAATGACGAAGCCGCGCGCAAACAGCTGGTCGAGTTCTTTGAAGCCTATGGGCCAAAGGACGAGGCCACTTTGAGTGGTCGTCGTCGCCTTTCCTCGCTGCTGTTTAGCTAGGACAAATGGAAGCCATGGAACTGACCGGCCAATATCGCACGACCGAGGACCTGCCCGGCGTCATTCCGGTTTTCCCGCTGGGGGGTGCGGTGCTTCTGCCGCGCTGCCAATTGCCGCTCAATATCTTCGAGCCGCGCTATCTGAAAATGATCGATGACGCGCTGCGTGGCAATCGTATCATCGGCATGGTGCAGCCCGATGGCGACGAGGCAATAGCCGCCGCGCGCATGAGCGACACCAGACCGAAACTTTGCAAGGTGGGCGGTGCAGGCCGTCTGACATCCTTTGCCGAAACCGGCGATGGTCGTTTGCTCATCACACTCACAGGCATTGCCCGTTTCGAAATCAGACGCGAGCTTGACACGCTCACCCCCTATCGCCAATGCGAGGTGGATTGGGCACCTTATGCCGAGGACCTGATCGCAGGCTATGGAGGGGAAGAGGTGAGCCGCGAGCGTCTGCTCGAAATCCTGCGGGATTATCTCGACACGCATGGGCTGCAAGCCGACTGGCGCACGATCAAGGCATCAGGCAATGAAATGCTCGTCAACTCGCTGAGCATGGTGAGCCCCTATGGCCCGCGCGAAAAACAGGCCCTGCTGGAAGCCAAAACCCTCGAAGACCGCAATCAGATGCTGATCGCCATTACCGAACAAGCCCTGGCGCAGCTCTCGCAATCAGATACGCCCGTCCAATAGCGCATAGAAAGCCGACCATGACCGAAACCGCCCCCGCCGCCCGCCCGGCAAAAATGGAAGTCGACCCGAAGCTGCTGGAAATCCTGGTCTGCCCGCTGACCAAGACGACACTGAGCTATGACCGCGAGCGCCAGGAACTGGTCTCGGAAAAAGCGCGCCTTGCCTTTCCGATCCGCGACGGCATTCCGATCATGCTGGTCGATGAGGCCCGCTCGCTCGACGACGAATGACCGCGCCACACATGGCAAGCATCTGGCCCACCGATATCACGCTCAAGAAATCGCAGCGCCTTCTCGAAGTGACATTCGAGGATGGCGTGACCTATTGCCTGCCTGCCGAATATCTGCGCGTCGAAAGCCCGAGCGCCGAAGTGCAGGGTCACGGCGCGGGGCAAAAGAAAACACTCGGCGGCATGCGCCATATCGGTTTTTCAGGCGTCGAGCCCGTCGGCAATTATGCGCTGCGCATCATTTTCGATGATGGTCATGACAGTGGGCTTTATACTTGGGAAACGCTTTATCGCCTCGGTCGCGATCAGGACAAGATCTGGACGGATTATCTGATGGCGCTGGCGCGCGATGGCCTCTCGCGCGACTAGATCGCCTCGCCGCGCAGCAGACGCGGCAGGTCGCCGACAACGCCGCCCGCATGGCGCATGAACAGGCGGCGCATCGGACCGATTTCATTGACGATCCCGATTCCAAGATCACGCACCAGACGCAAGGGGCCAATGTCATTGGAGAAAAGGCGGTTCATGCCATCCATCATCAGTGACAGCGCCACATTGTCGAAACGACGCCAGCGCTGGTAATTTTCGAGCACTGTCAGTGAGCCGATGTCGAGGCCGAGACGCGCGGCATCAACCACAACCTCCGCCGCAGCGGCAACATCCCGCAGACCGAGATTGAGCCCCTGCCCGGCAATCGGATGAATGCCATGCGCGGCGTCACCCACCAGCGCCAGACGCGGCCGCACATAGTCGCGCGCGAGCTGCAAGGTCAGCGGATAGGACCAGCGCGGACCGACAGGTTGACAGGCGCCAAGATAATCACCAAACCGCGCGCGCATCTCCTGCGCAAAGCGCGGCGCCTCAAGCGCCATCAGCGCCTTGGCATCCGCCGTGCGCTCCGTCCAGACAAGCGAGGCGCGGTTGCCCGTCATCGGCAGAATGGCAAAAGGGCCGCCGGGCAGGAAATATTCCTGTGCGATGCCTTCATGCGGCAATTCATGTTCGACCGTTGTGACGATGCCGGTCTGATGGTAGCTCCAACCGATCGACTTGATGCCTGCCGCCTCGCGCGTCGGCGAGCCACGGCCATCCGCCGCAAGGCACAAGGACGCCGAAACGGTTGACCCATCGGCAAGCGTCGCCACCGCCTTCGCACCATAGGCAACATGCCTGACCGCCAGGGGCGCAATCAACCGAATGCGCGGTTCGGCTTCAACGGCCTTTTGCAACGCGATGCGGATGTGGCGGTTCTCGATCAGATGGCCGAGCGGCTCGTCGCCGATTTCCTGATGATCAAAATGCAGGAACGTCGCCGACGCCCCTTCACGCACCCGCCCATCCGACACGATGATGTCATTGATCGGCTGCATCTGGCCCTTGAGATGCGGCGTGATTCCCAATTCGGCAAACATGCGACAGGAGGCAAAGGCAATCGCCGAGACGCGGCCGTCAAATCCCGCCGCCGTGACCGTCGCGGGATCAAGGCTATCGACAACGATCACCTCAAGCCCGCCCTTGGCCAGCGCCAGCGCCAGCGGCAGGCCGACAAGACCCCCGCCAACAATCAGGACATCGCTTTCATAAGTCTCGCTCATGGCAAGAAACATCGTCCGGCACGGGGCGAATGTCCAGCCTCGCCCGCAAGCCTCATCCGGGTTTTGGCGGGACAGATAGACGCAAGGCGCCGCCCTGCCTATTCTGTCACGCATGGCGCTGAGACCGCGCGAAAGGCAGGATTCCCGTGACCCGCAAGCAAGATGCCGGCAAGACAGCCCTTGAGCTTGGACATGCGATCGAAAGTGGCAAGCTCGATCCGCGCGATCTGGCGCGAACCTCGCTTGAAGCAATCCGCAACGCGGATTCTGACCGGCGTGTTTTTTCGCAGGTGATGGAGACGCGCGCGCTGGCCGAAGCGGACGCCGCCTCTCGACGCGCCAGATCAGGCTTGCGGCGGCACCCGCTGGATGGCGTGCCGGTGAGCTGGAAAGACCTTTTCGACAGCGCCGGGACGCCAACCGCCGCAGGCACCCTGCCGCTGAAAACCCGTGTGCCGACGCAGGATGCCGACGTGCTGGCACGCGGCAGCCGCGCCGGTCTGATCGCCATCGGCAAGACCAACATGACCGAGCTTGCCTTTTCCGGCCTTGGCATCAATCCGCATTTCGGCACGCCCGCCAATGCCTTTGATGACCGGATCGAGCGCGTGCCCGGCGGTTCTTCCGCAGGCGCGGCGATTTCTGTGGCGGGGGGCTATTGTGCCGCCGCCATCGGTACGGACACGGGCGGCTCGGTCCGCATCCCCGCCGCATGGAATGGTCTTGTCGGCCTCAAGACCACGTCGGGCCTGTTGCCGCTTGATGGCGCGCTGCCCCTGAGCCAGAGCTTCGACAGTGTGGGGCCGCTCACAAAGGATGTCGCGGATGCAGGCGCCATGCTGAGTGTGCTGGGCGGCCAGAAATACCGCCCGATTGAGAAAGCCGATCTCGCGCAAGCCGTCTTTCTCCTGCCCGGCGGTGTCGCCTGGTCCGGGCTTGATGAAGGCATAGCACAGGCCCTTGACGAGGCGATCCGCCGCCTCATCCATGCCGGTGCCCGCATCATTGAAGCGCCCTTGCCGGAACTTGATGACATCAATGCGCTCGCCTGGGCGCCAGGCAAGAGCCGCCTTGTCGCCGAAGCCTATGCCAATTGGCATGAGATGCTTGAAGCCCATGGCGAGATGATTTTCCCGCCCGTTCATGCCCGCGTGCTGGCGGGTGAAAAACTGCGCGGCGTCGATCTCGTCGCGGCGGATCAGGCGCGGCGCGCGATTGCGGCGCGCTATCTGGCAGCCACGGCCGGTTATGATGGTGTGCTTCTGCCAACAGTACGGATTACCCCGCCACCCATCGCCGCACTCATTGAAGGCGGACCGGATTATTTCAAGGCAAATCTTGAAGCTCTGCGCAACACGACCATGGGCAACCAGCTCGGTCTTTGCGCCATCACCTTACCCGTCGGCTATGACGCCTGCGGCATACCGGTCGGCTTGATGTTGCAGTCTTCTCCATATACGGAGCAAAAACTCCTCTCGCTGGCGCTCGCCATGGAAGACGCCCTGACAAAATAAAACCCCGGCAGTTTCCCGCCGGGGTTTGTTGCTTCGTCAAGCAGATCAGTTCGTCGGCTGCTGCCGCGCCCTGTCTTCCAGGGCCCGCTTCTGGATATAGGACAAGATCGCCCTGGCCTCATCCTCATCGATGAGGTCGCCAAAGCTCGCCATGCCATTATCCTTGAGCATGCCCTCGCGCACGATGTCGAGGAAATGCGCGCGCGTATTCTCGTTCATGCGGCGAAGGTCCGGCGTGATGCCGGTCGACACGGCAAGTACGCCGTGACACGCCATGCAATGCGCCATGAAGGAAACCTCACCCTTGCGCAATGTCGCTGCATCCGCACTCAGGGCTGGCCATTCCGGAATGGCCTGGTCACGCATCGCCAGTTTCGGCAGTTCTTCCTGCGCCCCGATCTTGAAGACCAGCAGACGGCCATCATTGCCATATTTGGCCGCCGCAGAGGTGCGCGCATCGCCCGAGACAATGTTGACGCCGCCCCAGCCCGCCAGCACGGCAATATACTGCTCGCCATCGATCATATAGGTGACGGGCGGTGCGACGATGCCGGTCTGGATATTCTGTTCCCAGACCTTCTCGCCTGTGTCGGCCTTATAGGCATAGAGGAAACCGTCCGCCGTGCCCTGAAAAACCAGATTGCCAGCCGTCGCCAGCACGCCGCCATTGAGCGGGGCGGGATATTCAACCTGCCACTTCACCGTGCTGGTGACGGGATCCCATGCCTTCAGGAAGCCATGGCTTGTCGGAATTTCAGGCAAGGCATTGATCGCATCGATATAGGCCGCCCAGTCAAGACCGGGGTTCCACCAGTTTTTCTCGATCGGGAAAGTGCCGGTCTTTTTATATTGCTCGGAAAGCGAGTAGATGCCGGCAATATCCTGTGTCGGCAAATAAACAAGGCCCGTCTTCGGGCTATAGGCCATGGGGTGCCAGTTGTGACCCCCATTGGCGGATGGCAGCACGAATTGCGTTGCGCTGTCATACTCTCCCTTGCCCGTTTCAACCGGACGCCCCGTTGTCATGTCAACCGAGCTTGCCCATGTCGTCGTGACGAAAGGCTTGGCCGAGAGCAATTCGCCCGTCTCGCGATCCAGCACATAGAAGAAACCATTCTTCGGCGCCTGCATGATGACCTTGCGGTCCTTGCCATCGATCGGCAGGGTCGCAAGCATCAGGGGCTGCGTCGCGGTGTAGTCCCAATTGTCGCCCGGCGTTTCCTGGTAATACCACTTCATTTTGCCGGTATCGGGATCAAGCGCGAGGATGGAGGACAGATAAAGATTGTCGCCGCCACCTGGTGATCGGATCGTGCGTGTCCAGGGTGAGCCATTGCCGGTGCCGACATAAAGCGTATTGAGCGCCGGGTCATAGACCATCGAGTCCCAGGCTGTGCCGCCGCCGCCAACCTTCCACCACTCACCACCCTTCCATGTCGGAATGGCCTGTGTGAGTTCGGGATTTTCAACCGGCAAAGATGGATCGCCGGGCACCGTATAGAAGCGCCAGGCTTGGGCACCGGTTTCAGCGTCATAGGCTGTTATGTAACCGCGCACGCCATATTCGCCACCGCCATTGCCGATGATGACCTTGCCCTTGATGACGCGTGGCGCGCCTGTCGAGGTATAAGGGGCGCCGGGAACCGTGTTGACATCCCAGACCTTGGTGCCGTCTTTTGCATTGAGCGCAAAAAGGCGACCATCAAAGCTGGCGACATAAACCTTGCCCTTCCAGACGGCGACACCGCGATTGACGACGTCGCAGCAGCCATAACGGCCCCATTCACCGGGAACTTCCGGGTCGAAGCGCCAAAGCTCTTCGCCTGTCTTGGCATCAAGCGCCACGGTGATACCCCAACTGAGCGAGGCATACATCACGCCATCGACAATGATGGGCGAGGCTTCGAGACCGCGCGTCGTGCTCGTGTCGTAGGACCAGGCAAGGCCAAGCTGGCCAACATTCGCGTCATTGATCTGATCGAGCGGCGAGAAGCGCTGCTCATCATAGGTGCGGCCATGGGCAAGCCAGTCACCCGGGTCCTGATCGGCATTGATGATACGTGCTTCGTCAATATTGCCGGGAATATTGCCGGGAATATTGCCGGGCGTATTGGCCGCTGCCGGTATATCCGCGGCCATTTCGGGTGCCGTCGCCTCAGGTGCCCTGCTTTCGCCCCCGACAAACTGCCCGACGATAACGCCCGCCACGACCAGCAATGCCGCCGCATTGACCGCAATTGGCCATCTTTTGATTGATGGTTGCGCCATTTCCCCCCCGCCTTCTGTTGCCTGTTGTTTTTATGGGCCCTGACCCGACGCTCCAGCTTGTTCTCCGCCGGTTGACCGACCTTAACTGAAGCGCGATTGGCAAGAAAGCCACAGATGAAAATTAGAATCTCGATTCTTGAGGCGCGCGCACCGCTTCGGCTGACCATTTTTGAGTCAAACACCCGACCTGACGCCCCATAATGCACAATAAATGGGCGTTTGATTTCATTCGCATATTATTTATGCATATTTGTGGCGAGAATCGGGCGGACATTACGGGGGCGAATTAAAGAAGTGTTTAGAATCAAGGCTTTGCCATTTTGAACCCTTCCGGCACGGTTCTTGAGAAACAGTTGCCAGGCGCAGGCGCAACTCCCGTGGAGATCGGGGGCTTCCGGTTGCCCGCGTAATCAAGCCGGCGGCGCAAATGGTCCGGCATAAATTGGAGAAACGGATGACTGAGAACATCAACAAGCTGGGAGCCTTCAAAAAGCTCTCGCTCGGCGTGACGGCGGGGGCCGTGACGCTGCTCGCAACTGCGGGCGCCGCTTTTGCGGAAGACGTGCCGACGATCGACACAGGCAACACCGCCTGGATGTTGACCTCGACGGCTCTTGTTCTGCTGATGACCATTCCGGGCCTCGCCCTGTTTTACGGCGGCATGGTGCGGAAGAAGAACGTTGTGGCGATCACCGCCCAGAACTTCGCCATCGTCGCGCTCATGACTGTGCTCTGGATGATCATCGGCTACTCGCTCGCATTCAAGGATGGTGGCGCATTGCAGCCTTACGTTGGCGGCTTCAGCCATGCCTTCCTCAACGGTCTGACGGTTGACGCAATCTCGGGCTCGATCCCTGAAAGCGTCTTCATGGTCTTCCAGATGACCTTCGCGATCATCACACCGGCGCTCATCACCGGTGCCTTTGCCGACCGCATGAAGTTCTCCAGCATGCTGGTCTTCATGGGCCTGTGGCTGATCTTCATCTATGCCCCGATCTGCCATTGGGTATGGGGCGGTGGTTTCCTCGGTGCGGCGGGCGTGCTCGACTTCGCTGGCGGCACCGTGGTGCACATCAATGCCGGCATCGCCGGTCTCGTGACCTGCCTCGTGCTCGGACCGCGCAAGGGCTATGGCACCGAAAACATGGCGCCCCACAACGTCGTGATGACCATGATCGGTGCATCGCTGCTGTGGGTTGGCTGGTTCGGTTTCAACGCCGGTTCGGAACTTGCCGCTGACGGTCGTGCAGGCATGGCCATGGTTGTGACACAGATTGCCACAGCCGCTGCTGCGCTTGCCTGGATGTTTGCCGAATGGATCGTGCACAAGAAGCCGACACTTCTCGGCATGTGCTCGGGCGCTGTGGCTGGCCTCGTCGCCATCACCCCGGCTTCCGGCTTTGTTGATCCCATGGGCTCGCTCTGGATCGGTATCGCGGCTGGCGTTCTCTGCTTCATCGTCTCAACAGCTGCGAAGCGTGCCATCGGTTATGACGACGCCCTCGACGTGTTTGGCGTTCACTGCATCGGCGGCATCGTCGGCGCTCTGCTGACCGGCGTCTTCGCCACGATGGCCATCACAGGTGCTGATGCACCGGTTGGCGGCATCGACGGCAACTGGGGCCAGGTCGCGCTTCAGGCCAAGGGCGTCGTTGCCACGCTCGTCTATTCGGGCATCGGCACCTTCATCCTGTTGATGATTGTGAAGATCTTCTTCGGTCTGCGTGTCAGCCCGCAGGAAGAAATCGAAGGCCTCGATATCAGCCTCCACGGGGAAGTCATCCAGTAATCTACGGGTTACATTGGATGAGCCGGAGAGGGCGCCCCACCGGGCGCCCTCTTTCTTTTCGGACTTTTCGGATCGCATGACAGGGCCCCGCCACACACGGCCCCATACCCGGCCCCTTTGCCTCGAAAATTGCCAGATTGATGTGCATATTTTTTGTGCAACTGCCCAAGATCGCGCGGCTAGGTTAATGCCCCAGCAAAAATGGTTGCGGCGCAACATTTGCGCAAAGACGAATATAACAATAAAAACAATATCTTATGAGACAAAACGGGCGCGGCACGGTTCTTGATTAGAAGGGGGCAAGTCGGATGCAATGAGGGCTCAGACCCGAATGCTTCGACGAGCATAGAGCCGACGGCAAGGTGCGGTCGGCTGGCTTCAAAAATGAGGAAACTGAAAATGAAACTGGTTATGGCAATCATTAAGCCATTCAAGCTTGACGAAGTTCGTGAAGCTCTCACAGCCCTTGGCGTTCAGGGCCTGACCGTGACCGAAGTGAAGGGCTATGGCCGTCAGAAGGGTCAGACTGAAATCTATCGTGGCGCTGAATATGCCGTGAACTTCCTGCCCAAGCTCAAGGTCGAAGTCGTGGCGACGTCGGACCTCGTGGACAAGATCGTGGCCGCCATCTCTGGCGCTGCCAAGACGGGCCAGATCGGCGACGGCAAGATTTTCGTGACGCCGGTTGAGCAGGTCCTGCGTATCCGCACGGGCGAAACCGACGCTGACGCCATCTGAGACAGGGTCGCCAGACCGGGTAACAAGTGAGTGCGACGTGGCGATGCGGATTGAAATGCCTGGAGAGCAGATCGCTTTCCGGGCATTTCCCTTTTGGGCCCCGATGACAAGACAACGTCACGAAGAGGGCCCGCCATGCAGGCAGCGATTTGACACGCCAGATGCTTACCAGATGCTTGCCGGATACTTAAATGACTGGCAAAAGCGCTTGATGGGGAACGCCTGATGAATCCGACTGAACTGAGCACCACGGGCATGGCTGGCGGCATTCTCTCGGCCCTGATCGCAGGACGCAATGATCCGGGCTTTGTGCATGACGGCGCGCTTGCCACCGCCCGGTTTGAAAAAGTTAACCGAATCTTAAAAAATTCCTTCGAACTTTGTGGATAAGGCTTGGGAATCCCACAGCTTTTTCCACGGTTTGGGGCTATTCACCATGCTGGACCGCTTGGGGCGCCCCAAGTATCATTGCGCATTATCGCGGCTATTCTCGCTTCGGCTGAAGCCACATGCGACCTCAACTGGCACAAGATGACGCAAACCGCTTCCATATCGCCCGATCAGGCCCGGTTTGCCTCGCTGCCGGACAGCCCGTTTCCACGCCTCAACGCCTTGCTCGAAGGCATGACCCCCGGCAAGCCGCCCCTCATCCTGTCGCTGGGCGAACCGCAGCATCCCGTTCCCGACTTCGTGATGCCGGTCATCAGCGCCCATGCCCATGAATTTGGCAAATATCCCCCGATCATCGGCACGCCGGATTTCCGCCAGGCCGTCGCTGGCTGGCTCGGCCGCCGCTATCATCTTGCCCATGTGATCGGTGAAGGCCGCCCGCTGGATCCCGAACTTCAGATCCTGCCCGTCAATGGCACCCGCGAGGCCCTGTTCAACGCAGCTCTGGTGGCAACCCCCTTGTCAAAAACCGGGCAGCGACCGGCGATCCTGATGCCGAACCCCTTTTACCAATGCTATGCCGCTGCCGCGATTGCGGCGGGCGCCGACCCGGTCTATGTGCCCGCAA
Source organism: uncultured Alphaproteobacteria bacterium (assembly GCA_963696585.1). Classification (GTDB taxonomy): domain Bacteria; phylum Pseudomonadota; class Alphaproteobacteria; order Parvibaculales; family Parvibaculaceae; genus Parvibaculum. Next base: position 12,727 of record CAVOKW010000010.1, on the reverse strand, counting down.
CACGCGAAAACCGCTTCATGCCTGACTTCGCCGCCCTGCCAGAGGGCCTGCTCGCCCGCACGGCGATGATCTATTTTTGCAGCCCCGCCAATCCGCAGGGTGTGGTCGCCGATCTGTTCTATCTGACCAAATTGATCGAACTGGCGCGCGAACACGACATCATGCTGGCCATCGATGAATGCTATGCCGACATCTATGATGTTGAACCGCCAATGAGCGCGCTTCAGGCCGCCATCGCACTGGCTGGCAGCCATCACGCCGATGCCGCCCAAAGCGACCCCTTTGCCAATATCATTGTCTTTCATTCGCTGTCCAAGCGTTCCAGCCTGCCGGGCTTGCGTTCGGGATTTGTCACGGGTGATCGCGCCTTCATGCTGCGCTATCGCACCTTCCGCAATGTGGCAGGTCCGCAAGTGCCGATGCCGCTTCTCGCCGTCTCCGCCGCCGCCTGGCGCGACGACGCGCATGCACAGGCCAATCGTGCGCTTTACCGCCGCAAATTCGATATTGCCGAGCGCATCATCGGCAATCGTTTTGGTTTTTACCGCCCTTCAGGTGGTTTCTTTTTGTGGCTGGATGTGGGCGATGGTGAAACCGCCGCGCGCGAACTTTGGGCCAAGGGGGGCGTCAAGGTCTTGCCCGGCGCCTATCTCGCGCGCAATGATTCATTCGCGACGTCGGGTCAGTCCGGAAATCCCGGCAAGGCCTATATTCGCGTTGCGCTGGTCGATAGCGAAGCGCAGACAGAAGAAGCACTGACGCGGATTGCGGAGGTGTTGTGATCGGTTCGGCAAGGCAGGCGACGGGTCCGAAACGCAACGGCAAGGGCAAAGGCGCGAAAGCGGCTCTGGCCGCGCCGCGTCTTGCCGGCAAGCAGAGGAAGCCACGCGTGAGGCTGCTCGCCAATCTGTTCACGATCCTGCCCGATGGCGTGCGTCAGTTTCTGGCGCGTCGCGTTGAGGAGGGATTTGGCATGGCGCTGCTTGTCGCGGGCATCTTTGGATTGCTCGCCATGGCCAGCTGGTCGAGCACCGATCCAAGCCTCAACAACGCCACCGGCCTGGAACCGCGCAACTGGATGGGCCTGCCTGGCGCCTATCTCGCCGACATCATGCTGCAGGCGCTGGGCCTGGGCGGCGTGGCCTTCCTCCTGCCGCCCATCATCTGGGGGGCGCGCGCCTTCACGCATCAGTCGCCCGACAAGATCGTCTTTCGTGTCGCGGCCTGGCTGGCCGCCACTTTCACGGCGGCGATGTTTCTGAGCGCATTGCCCCGCCCCTTTTTCTGGCCGCTGGCGATCGGGCTGGGTGGTGTTGTGGGCGATGCGCTGGCCACACTGGGTCTTGGTTTTTTTGCGCCGTTGATTGGCAGCGTCAGCGCCTATTCCCTGACAGCCCTCATCGCGGCACCCGTCACGGCGGCCCTGCTTGTCTTTGCCGGCAATATCGGCCTGTCGGATTTGCGTGATCTCATGACGCGCCTGCGCCGGAGCGATGACGGCGACAGCGTCACCTTGCGCCAGGATGTTTATGAGCCGGTTCGTCGCCGTCCCCGCGCCATTGAGAGGGAGGACGAAATTGAGGAAGAGGCGGACCTGCTCGCCGATCGCCCCGATCTCCTGCCGGGGCGCACACGTCTTGTCTGGTGGTTCGTCACCGACCATCTGACCTACTGGCGTGATCGCCTGCTGCGCTGGGGGGATTTCGCCCCGCTGAGCGAAGCCGAAGTGATCGCCGCCCGCACCGGCGGTTTTGGTGAATTCGGCCGTCGCGGTGCCGCTGAGGTCAAAACGCCCACGCCCCGCAAACGCCCCTCTCCGCTTCGCAAAACGGGCGACGGCAATGAGCGCATCGAGCCGCAACTATCAGCCGCCAAATCCGCCGCCCGCATTGAGCGCAATGCGACGCGCGCCTCAAAACCCTCCAAGCGCGCCGCCCGCGAAGCCCAGCCACGCCTCGCTCTCGAACCGGCCAGCGATCATCAGCTGCCGCCCCTTTCGCTTCTGACCAAGCCGACAAAGCCGCTGACGACCGCCAAGCTCACCGATGATGCGCTGGAAGCCAATGCAAGGCTTCTTGAGACCGTGCTGGACGATTTTGGCATTCGCGGCGAAATCATTCATGTCCGACCCGGCCCCGTCGTCACACTTTATGAACTTGAGCCTGCCGCCGGCATCAAGTCTTCGCGCGTGATTTCGCTCGCCGATGACATCGCCCGTTCGATGAGCGCCGTTTCAGCCCGCGTCGCCGTCGTGCCGGGCCGCAATGTCATCGGCATCGAATTGCCCAATGCCAAACGCGAAATGGTGATGCTGCGTGAACTGCTCGAAACCGGCGAATATGAAAGCTCAAGCTCGAAGCTCGCCCTGGCGCTTGGCAAGAATATCGGCGGCGAGCCGGTGATTTCCGATCTGGCGCGCATGCCGCATCTGCTGATCGCAGGCACCACAGGCTCGGGCAAGTCGGTCGGCATCAACACCATGATCCTGTCGTTGCTCTATCGGCTCTCGCCCGATCAATGCAAGCTCATCATGATCGACCCCAAAATGCTGGAACTCTCCGTCTATGACGGCATTCCCCATCTTCTCGCGCCCGTCGTGACCGAACCCAAGAAAGCGGTTGTCGCCCTCAAATGGGTCGTCAAGGAAATGGAAGACCGCTATCGCAAAATGTCGAAAGTCGGTGTGCGGAACATCGAGGGCTATAACAGCCGCGTTGGCGAGGCCAACGCCAAGGGCGAAGTGCTGGTGCGCACGGTGCAGACCGGCTTTGACAAGGAAACCGGCAAGGCAATCTACGAAGAAGAGGAAATGGACCTCTCCCCCATGCCTTTCATTGTCGTCATCGTTGACGAAATGGCCGATCTGATGATGGTCGCGGGCAAGGAAATTGAAGCCGCCGTGCAGCGTCTCGCCCAGATGGCGCGTGCCGCCGGCATCCATATCATCACCGCGACGCAGCGCCCCTCGGTTGACGTCATCACCGGCACGATCAAGGCGAACTTCCCGACCCGCATTTCCTTTCAGGTGACCTCGAAAATCGACAGCCGCACGATTTTGGGCGAACAGGGCGCCGAACAGCTCCTGGGTCAGGGCGACATGCTCTATATGGCTGGCGGTGGGCGCATCCGCCGTGTTCATGGCCCCTTCGTGTCCGACGAAGAAGTCGAAAAGGTCGTGACCTTCCTCAAGCGTCAGGGCACGCCTGAATATCTTGAAGCCATTACCGCAGAAGCCGAAGAAGCCGAAGGCGACCCCTTTGGCCTTGAAGGACCCGGATCAGGTGACGATCTCTACGACAAGGCCGTCGCCATTGTCGCCCGCGACAAGCGCGCCTCCACAAGCTATATCCAGCGCCGCCTGCAGATCGGCTATAACCGTGCGGCGCGCCTCATTGAATTGATGGAAGAACAAGGCGTTGTCAGCGCTCCCAATCATCAGGGCAAGCGCGAGGTTCTGGTTGGCGATCACTAGCAGCACTTGCTTTTTCAGCGACAAATGACGCCAATGGGCAGCGCCTGGGTGAACCAGCCATTTCTGAAATGCCCCGGAGATGCCTTATAGGCTTCCCGATTTCGCCACAAAGGATGCCCATGTTTGCCAGCATGAGCCATATTGACAAACTCAATCACCATCGGTTTCGCCAGCGCGTACTGGTAGTGCTCGCCATCATCGGCCTGAGCCTGCTTTGCGTGACCCTGCTGACCGCTGGCGCAAATCAGGCAAAGGCCGCGCCTGCCGCCGCCATGCTGAGCGCAGAAGATGAGGCCACCCTCACCGAAGTCGCCACTTATCTGCAAGGCGTTGAGAACATGCAGGGCAATTTCCTGCAAATCGGTCCTGACGGCTCGATCGCGGAAGGCCGGTTCTTTCTGCGACGTCCCGGACGGCTGCGCTTTGAATATAACCCGCCCTCGGACCTTCTGGTCGTTGCCGACGGCATCTGGGTGGGCATCAAGGAGGGGTCAAGTCCCGCGCAGCGTTATCCGCTGGGCTCAACCCCGCTCAGTCTGCTGCTCGATGAGTCCATTGATCTCAGGCGTGACACGCGCATTGTCAGTGTTGATCGTCAGCCCGGCGTCCTGCGCCTGACGCTGGCCGATAAATCCGACAAGGCCCCGGGTGACATCACGCTGGTCTTTGACCAGCCCCGCCTGCAACTGCGCCAATGGGTCGTGACCGACGCCCAGGGACTGCAAACCACGGTGGCCCTGCGCAATATCCAGTCCGGCATTCGCGCCAATAATGATCTTTTTGTCATGCGCGACGAGCAGCGGCCCTTCGGCAACAAGAACTGATCCTGTCAATTATCCTGCACAGGCCGGGCTGACAAGGAGCGTCCATGCCTTGAGCGCCCCCCGTGGCCCGTGCTACCTCTAGGGGGCATGACCCTTAGATCCATGAAACGCCCTGTCGTCGGCATCCCCTGCGACGTGAAAATGCTTGGACCGCATCCCTTCCACGCGGTCGGCGAGAAATATATCGCCGCGCTCGAGGGTGGCGCGCATTGCCTGCCCGTGCTGTTGCCTGTGCCGCGCGAACCCTTTGAAACCGCCCCGGATTTCGACGAAATCCTGAGCCTGTGCGACGGCATCTTCCTCACCGGCTCCCATTCCAACGTGCATCCTGAAAATTATGGCGGCGTGCCGCCACGCGAAGGGGTGCTGGCTGACCGGCAGCGTGACGCGCTGACCCTTGACCTCATCCGCGCCTGCGTCGCCCGCGCTGTGCCGCTCTTTTGCGTCTGTCGCGGCTTTCAGGAATTGAATGTCGCTTTTGGCGGCACCCTGCATCAGCATATCCACGAGGAGCCGGGTGAACCGGGCTTTGCCGCGCGCTTTGATCACCGCGAAGACAAGGACGCGCCACTCGACACGCAATATGGGCCGGCCCATGAGGTGACATTGACCCCGGGCGGCCTCTTTGAGCGCCTGCTGGGCGAGCGCGTCATCATGGTCAATTCGCTCCATGGTCAAGGCGTCGCCAGACTGGCCCCCGGCCTCACCCCTGAAGGTCGCGCCGCCGATGGCACGATTGAAGCCCTGAGCGTGACCGGGGCGTGCGCTTTCGCCATGGGCGTGCAATGGCATCCCGAGTGGCGTTACCGGGAAAATCCGGTATCGCTGAAACTGTTCGGCGCCTTTGGCGAGGCGGTCGCGCAAGCTGCACGCACCCGACACGGAACACGAAGCACCCTTTGACATTTTGAGGCCCCCCGATGAGCGACAAGGTCAAGAACAAGGACGATCTGGTCAAATGGCTGAAGGAGCATCGCATCACCGAGGTGGAGTGCATGGTCTCCGACATGGCAGGTATTGCGCGCGGCAAAATCCTGCCAACGCGCAAATTTGTCTCAAGCCTTGGGGATCGTACCCTGCGGCTGCCGGAATCGATTTTCGGCCAGACCGTGACGGGCGATTATGTCGAGAGCGAAGTGCTTGATGATCTTGAGCCCGACATCATTCTCGATCCCGACCCGACGAGCGTGCGCATTGTACCCTGGTATAGCGAGCCGACGGCGCAGATCATTTGCGACGCCAATTTCCGCGACCGCACACCTGTGCCGATTGCGCCGCGCAATGTGCTCAAGGGCGTCCTGAAGCTCTATGAGGAAAAAGGCTGGCAGCCCATCGTCGCGCCGGAAATCGAGTTTTATCTCGCCGCCAAAAACATCGACCCCGACTATCCGCTTGAGCCCCCCGTTGGGGCCAATGGCCGGCAGGAAACCGCGCGCCAGTCTTACGGCATTGATGCGGTCAACGAGTTCGATCCGATTTTCGAGGACATGTATGATTTCTGCGAAGCGCAGGATCTCGACATCGACACGCTGATCCATGAGTCAGGTGCGGCGCAGGTTGAAATCAATTTCGATCACGGCGAGCCGCTCGACATTGCCGATCAGGCTTTCCTCTTCAAGCGCACCATGCGTCAGGCGGCGCTGCGCCATGGCATCTATGCCACCTTCATGGCCAAACCCTATGAAGGCGAGCCAGGCAGCGCCATGCATATTCACCAATCCATCGTCGATGTGAAAACCGGCGAAAATCTTTTCGCCAACAAGCAGGGCCGCGACACAAAACTGTTTCTCTCCTATATCGCCGGCCTGCAAAAACACCTGCCCGCCGCCATGGCGCTGATCGCGCCCAATGTGAACTCCTATCGCCGCATCGTGCGCGACCTCGCCGCGCCCGTGAACACGCATTGGGGCCATGAAAACCGCACCGTGGGCCTGCGCATCCCGGAAGCCAAGCGCCCCGGCCGCCGCGTCGAAAACCGCGTGCCCGGTGCCGATGCCAATCCCTATCTCGCCATCGCCGCTTCGCTCGCCTGCGGCTATATCGGCATGGTCAACAATCTGACGCCGACCAAGGAGATGAAGGGCAATGCCTATGAGTCAAAACGCTATGCCCTGCCCCGCCATCTGCTTGATGCGCTTGACCATCTGCGCACGGCGAGCGAACTCAAGGAAGTCCTCGGTGCGCGCTTTGTGCAGATCTATATGGACGTGAAATATACCGAGCATGAAGCCTATCAGCAGGTCATCTCGGCCTGGGAACGCGAGCATCTGCTCTTGAATGTGTGATGGCGCTTGACCTTCCCCTTGCTGGAAGCTTTAGGCTACCCCGAGCTTGAATGATTTATGGATCGTCGATGCGCCACTGGCTGCACCTGTTTCTGGCTTTGACGATGCTGCTTGCAAGCCCTGCAACGGCGTCGGGCGGGTTCGCATCAACGCATGTCTGCCCGCAACATGCCGCGCATCACCAGAAAGACGCCACGACGGACAAGGCAGCGCCCCTTTCCGCGCTCGACACGCAGGGCCAAATATCCACTTGCTGCCAAACGTCCGTCTTCGCCGCCCAAGCCCCCATGATATTCGCCTCACCGCTTTTTATGGCCGGTGTCGCCTATGCATCAATCACGCATAGCCTGCGGCCCTATGCAGCCCTGCCCGTTTCGCCGCCGCCCAAGACCCGCCTGTGAGACACCGCGCGGCAACGCGCATTTCATTTCACATCACGGGAATCATTGAATCATGAAAATCAAATCGATCTTCGCCGGCGCTCTGCTGCTTGCCGCCTTTTCTATCGCCGCTTCCGCTTCGGCTGAGCCGATGGGCATGCCCGGCTCACCTCAATCCATGCACCCCATGTCAGGCGATCAGATGGATGAAATGATGGGTAACACACCCATGCATGACAAGCTGCCCGACAATATCGGCAAACCCGGCAAAGCCGCCGATGCCGACCGCACCATCACCATTGTGATGAAGGATAATTTTTTCGAACCGGAGGCGATCACTGTCAAGAAAGGCGAGACGGTGCGTTTCCTTATCCGCAATGAAGGCACACTCGTGCATGAGTTCAATATCGGCACGACGCATATGCATGAGGAACACGCGCCTGAGATGCAGATGATGGTCGATCACGGGGCCATCATGGGTGACAGGCTCAACCATGACGCCATGAAGATGGACATGGGCAATGGGCACACCATGAAACATGACTATCCCAACACCACATTGCTCGAACCCGGCAAGACCAGCGAGATCATCTGGACATTTTCAGGCGATGCGACACTTGAGTTTTCCTGCGGCGTTCCCGGTCATGCCGAATCCGGCATGGTCGGCACATTCACCGTTGAATAGGACGCCCCAGGGCGTCCTATCCCGCACATAAACTCAGGAGTTGCCCATGCGAAACCTATTCGCGCGTGGCCTGCGTGTGATGCTGCCTGTCGTGTTTCTGACGGCGACAGGTGGCACCGCCCTTCATGCAGGCACCTATAACCTCGCCATTGGCGAGAAGAGCATTGAGGTGCTCGGCCATCACAAGGACGCCTATGCCATCAATGACATGATCCCCGGTCCGACACTGCACTTCACCCAGGGCGAGGACGTGACAATCAACGTCACGAATAAACTGAAAGAAGACACGTCACTGCATTGGCACGGCATTATTCTGCCCTCCGATCAGGATGGCGTACCCGGTTTCAGTTTTGACGGCATCAAGCCCGGTGAGACCTTCACCTATCATTTCAAGGTGCAGCAAAGCGGGACCTATTGGTATCACAGCCATTCAGGCATGCAGGAACAGGAAGGCGTCTATGGCGCCATCATCATCAAGCCGCAGGCGCGCGAGCCCTTCAAATATGATCGTGACTATGTGGTGATGCTCTCTGACATGCACCCGGAAGATGCCCATAGCATCTTGTCCAATCTCAAAATGATGTCGGACTATTACAACCACTCGCAGCGCACGATCTCGACCTTCTTCAAGGATCTTGCCGAGAAGGGGTGGCGCGCCACCATGGATGATCGCCGCATGTGGGGCTCTATGCGCATGATGCCGACCGACATTGCCGATGTCACCGGCTATGACTATCTCGTCAATGGCAAGAGCGCGGCGGAGAACTGGACCGGGATATTCAAACCCGGCGAGCGCATCCGCCTGCGTTTCATCAACGCCTCCGCCATGACCTATTTTGATGTTCGCATTCCGGGCCTCGCCATGACGGTCGTGTCTGCCGATGGCAATAATGTTCAACCTGTAAAGGTCGATGAGTTTCGCCTCGCCGTAGCTGAAACCTATGATGTGATCGTTCAACCCAAAACCGAAAAGGCCCTGACGATTTTTGCCCAGACCATGGCGCGCAACGGCTTTGCCCGCGCCACACTTGCCCCGCGCGAAGGCATGGAAGCCGGGGTGCCGCCGCTCTCGCCAGCACCTCTTCTCACCATGGCCGATATGGGCATGGCACATGACGGCATGGACATGAGCGGGACGACCATGAGCCATGAGGATATGAAGGGCATGGACATGGACCACATGGATATGGGCGCGAAGGCCGATCCCTTTTATAGGGCTGGTAGCGGTCTTGCCCCCAAAGCGGGTGGTGGTGGAAAGTTCCTGTCCTATGCGGACTTGCGCGCCCAGACGCCGCTCTTTCCCGAACGCAAACCGACGCGCGAAATCGAACTGCGTCTCACGGGCAATATGGAGCGATATGACTGGAGCATCAACGGCGTCAAATATGAAGACGCCGAACCGATCCATCTGACCTATGGCGAGCGCGTGCGTTTCAAGTTCGTCAATGAGACCATGATGACCCACCCCATGCATCTGCATGGCATGTGGCTGATCCTCGACAATGGTCAGGGCAAAGGGAACCCGGCCAAACACATCATCAGCATCGCACCGGGCATGACGGTTTACACCGAGACCGAGGTCGATGCGCCGGGACAATGGGCGTTCCACTGTCATCTCATGTATCACATGATGACGGGTATGTTCCGCAGGATCATTGTTGACGGTGGTCCTGTTGCATCATCTGCCTACGCACCAGAAGAGGAGATGATGCATTGAAAAATATCCTCTCCTTACTCGTGCTTCCGGGCATGGCGCTTGCCACGTCTGCTTCCGCCATGGACATGGACCATGAGATCTTCACCTCGATCAAGATCGACCAACTGGAGCATCGCTGGCAATCGGGCGATGATCTCGTTGCGGCCAAAGGGGCCCTGCAAATTGGCACGGGTGAGCAAAAAATCGTTCTGAAAGTCGAGAGCGAATATCTGCGCGACGCCCACACGTTTGACCGGGCAGAGTTTCATCTGAGATATCAGCACATCATCAGTGATTTCTTCGATGCCTATGTTGGCCTGCGCCATGATGTAAAGCCCGACCCGGCCCGCAGCTACGCCACATTCGGCATAACGGGCCTTGCGCCGCATTGGTTTGAAATCGACGTGGCGGGCTTTGTGAGCGAGACGGGCGCGGCCTCTGCCAGACTTGATGTGAGCTATGAGATACCGATCACCCAGAAAATCTATCTCGAACCCGATATGGAACTCGACGCGTCCCTGAAGAATGACGCGGCGATAGATGTCGGACGCGGTTTCAGCAAGCTCGAAACAGGTTTGCGATTGCGCTATGAGATCAGCCGCAAGATCGCCCCCTATATCGGCGTCAATTGGGAGCGTCGATTGGGTGAAACCTCAAGACTTGCCCGCGCCGCAGGCGAGGACCCTGACCTGCTCTCAGCCGTTATCGGCATAAAGCTCATGTTTTGAACGGGATATCAGCCGGATTGGCACTTTGACGCCTATCCGGCTATACTGCCGCCATGCTGAACCAGGGACATCATCACAACCGCCCGCAGAAGCGTGAGCTTCTGATCCTCTGCGCGCGCATCGGCTACAATCCCTAGACGCTCTCCGCGCCGCCGAAGCGGCGTCACTTTCCGCACATAAAACCAACGTCTCGGAAACGGAGAAGCACCATGTCGCAAGCTGCACCTATTTCAAATCAGACCAAACGCTGGCAGGAGATGGACGCCGCCCATCATCTGCATCCCTTCACGACACATAAGGACCTCGCGCAAAAAGGCGCGCGCGTCATCGTCAGGGCCAAGGGCGTCTATATTTATGACTCGGAAGGCCATCGCCTGATCGACGGCATGGCGGGCTTGTGGGCCGTGCAGGTCGGCTATGGTCGCGAGGAACTCGCCGAGGCGGGCTACAAGGCGCTGAAGGAACTGCCTTTCTACAACACGTTTTTCCAGACAACACATCCCTATGCCGCCGAACTGTCACAGAAACTTGCCGAAGTGACGCCCAGGGGCATCGACAAATTCTTCTTTGCCAATTCCGGCTCCGAAGGCAATGACAGCGCCATCAAGATCATCCGCTATTTCTGGAACCTTCAGGGCAAGCCCAACAAGAAGGTCATGATTTCGCGCAAGAAGGCCTATCACGGCGTAACGCTGGGCGCGGCCTCGTTGTCGGGTCTGACCTCCATGCATCCGCAGGCCGATCTGCCGCTGCCGGGCTTTGTCCATATTGATTGCCCTTACTGGTATGGCGAAGGTGGCGACATGACACCCGAAGCCTTCGGCCTCAAGACGGCGCGCGCGCTCGAAGAAAAGATCCTTGAACTCGGTGCTGAAAATGTTGCGGCCTTTGTCGCCGAACCCATTCAGGGCGCGGGCGGTCTCATTTTCCCGCCGCAAGGCTATTGGGCCGAGATCCAGCGCATCTGCCAGAAATATGATGTGCTGCTGCATCTTGATGAAGTGATCTGCGGCTTTGGCCGCACCGGCAACTGGTTTGGTGCCCAGACCTATGACATCGCCCCCGACATGATGAACATGGCCAAGGGCCTCTCGTCTGGCTATCAGCCGATTGCCGCTGTTGGTCTCGGGGGTCGCGTGGGTGAAGTCATTTTCAATTCCGATCAGGAATGGAGCCACGGCTTCACCTATTCCGGACATCCGGTGGCCTGTGCCGTCGCGCTCGCCAATATCGAACTGATGCAGAAGGAAAAGCTCGTTGAAAAGGCGGGTGGTGAAATTGGGGCGCATTTCCAGAAGCGGCTCGCGGAACTCAATGACCACCCGCTTGTCGGCGAAACACGCGGCGTTGGCCTGCTCGGCGCCATCGAACTGGTGAAAAACAAGAAAACCCGCGAGAAGTTTGACGACGCCATGGATGTCGGCATGCGCTGCCGCAATCATTGCTTCAACAATGGTCTCGTCATGCGCGCCATTGGCGACACCATGGTTTTGAGCCCGCCTTTGATCATTTCGGTGTCAGAAATTGACGAGCTGTTCGGCCTTGCCAAGCTTTGCATCGATCTGATCGCCAGGGATCTTGGCGTCATCTGAAAAGCGGCATGGGCGCGGCAACCTGCCGCGCCCGGCCTGTTCCCGGGCGGGTAAATGCCACAACATCTTGAAAATAAAGGATAAACGCAAAATGTCGGGATTTCCGATTTCTTGCGAGATTCTTAAAACCTTATCTTGAAGCTTGGTCATTGGCTTCCTATTTCTTGGGCTATGAGGGCAGAACCTCAAAACGGACCGATGGCCAGCCCCCCCGCCATCCGTTCGTGGTTCTGGCCCCCGACATCGGAAGCCCCCCCTCCCGATGTCCGCGCGATGAGCGCCGTTACGCCCCGTCCTCCCCCGACGGGGCGTAACTTTTTTAAGTACTTGCCAGAAAATGCTAGAAGCACTGACGCTTTCACGCCGGGAGACAAAGCCCCATGGGCCGCTTTACTGATGATGACCATGATTTCGAGATGGACCTCGGCGGCGGCCAGCGCCCGTTCGGCCGCCACATGCAGAAACGCGTGGTACAGGTCGTCGGTGGCGGCGATCTGGTCCAGATGCGCCTGGGTGACCTCGGTCGAGGACACCTCCTTGGCGGCGATGCGGGCGCCCAGGGTCGCGGCGTCCTCGCGGATCAAGCTCATTCGGCTTCTCCCAGGATGCGGGGCACAGCGAACCGGCCGTCCTCGGCGCGTGGCGCGGCGGCCAGCGCCTCGTCCTGCGTCAGACCTGGCACGACGGTATCCGGCCGGGTCACATTGAGGACCTTGGATTGTCCGTCCACCTTCGACGCCGATGACGTCGACGGATTGGATCTGGCCGACGTGGGCCAGGATGGCGTCGAGCTGGCCTGCGAAACTGTCCAGCTCACCATCGGTGAGGGCGAGCCGGGCCAGTCGCGCGAGGTGGGCAACCTCGTCCCGGGAAATCTGTGACACGACGCCCAAGCCTAGTCACCCCGTGAATCCCCGGGTCGCTGCGCCCCAACCGCTGTGACAGGGTGTTGGCCGTGCCGTCTTATCTGCTGCGGGTCCAGCTGGAGGACCGACCGGGCAGCCTCGGCTCGCTGGCCGTCGCGCTCGGGTCGGTGGGCGCCGACATCCTGTCCCTCGACGTGGT
>CAVOKW010000009.1:0-103579 GCA_963696585.1 uncultured Alphaproteobacteria bacterium | reverse complement strand
TGTTGATGCGGTAAGCGGTGGGGGTGACGCCGACGCGTTGCTTGAAGGTGGTGGCGAAGTGGCTGGGGGTGGAGAAGCCGACGGTCGCGCTGATATCGGTGATGCTGGCGGTGCTCCCCGACAGCAGGGCTTTTGCGTGGTGAATGCGTTGTTCGATCAGGTATTGGTGCGGGGTGGTCGCGAACGCTGCGGATCGCCGAACAGGAAGGCACTGGCCGTCATCTCCACCAGGGCTGCCAGCTCGTCGAGATCGATGCGGCTGTCCAGCTCGGATCAGCAGGTAATCGATGACCATCTGTTGGCCGCGCGCATCGAGGCGACGTTCAGCATTGCCGATGTGCAGGTCTGGGCTGTGCGGGGTAGTGCTCGGCGATGTGCAGCTGCACCGTCTGGGCCAGTGACTGGCGAAACAGCGTGGCCGCAGCGCCGTCCTGATGGGCCTGACCGGCGAGGCGCTCCACCAGCCGGTGCAGCAGTGTGTCGGGGTAGCCCACCCGCGGGGCCAGCCCGCGGTCACCGAAAACCGATGCGGGAACAATGATTTCGCAGAAGCCGACCATGGCGCCCTGGGCTAGGGCCGCGTAGCGGTGCTCGGCGGGAATGACCCACACGTCGCCGACGCGGGAAGGAGCCGACCCGACGGGCCGCTCTGGAACTCGATCTCCATGGAAGTGAGATCGCCGTGCCGCTGAACGGATGTTCCGACGCCGCTGATCGCCTATAGTTCGATTGCGCATATGGGCTTTGCCCTTGTCGGCCTCGCGGCAGGCACGGAGACAGGCATTCGCGGCGTTCTGGTTTATCTGGTGATCTATGTCATCATGAATGCGGGCGTCTTCTGCTGCATCCTCGCCATGCGTCGCAAGGAAGGCATGGTCGAGTCGATCAATGATCTCGCCGGTCTCTCGCGCACCCAGCCCATGTTTGCCTTCGCCCTTGCCATGCTCATGTTCTCGCTGGCGGGCGTGCCGCCGCTCGCGGGCTTTTTCGGCAAGTTCTATGTCTTCATGGCCGCCGTGCAAGCCGGTCTCTGGCCGCTCGCCATCATCGGCGTGCTCTCAAGCGTCGTTGGCGCCTTCTATTATCTGCGCATTGTCAAGATCATGTATTTCGATGAGCCGGCCGAAGCCTTCATCCAGCCTGTACCGGGCGAGTTGAACGCCATTCTCACGCTCTCAGGTCTCTTCACGCTGGTCTTCTTCGTCTACCCGGCACCCCTGCTGGTCGCGGCGCAGTCTGCCGCTGCCGCGCTCATGCCCTGACGCATGGCGGATCATCAACCGATCCTGCCATCAGGCGTAGGTCATCGGGCCTTCGTCGAAATCGACAGCACCAATGAAGAGGCGCGCCGTCTCGGCGAGAGCGATGCGGCCGGGCCACTCTGGATCACCGCCGAACGACAGACCGCCGGGCGTGGGCGGCGCGGTCGTGTCTGGGACTCGCCTGGCGGCAATTTCATGGGCACGCTTTTTCTGCGGCCCCGTTGCACGCCGCGCCGGGCGGCGGAACTTTCTTTTGTTGCCGCCGTGGCGGTTCACGACGCCGTGGAAACATTGCTCCCGCCGCATCTCAAGACCGGCCTCAAGCTCAAATGGCCCAATGACCTGCTGCATGACGGGGCCAAGCTCGCCGGGATCCTGCTCGAAAGTTCGGGCGTCGCGGGCAGCGAGGTTGCCTGGGTCGCCATCGGCATGGGGATCAATCTCGCCCGGCACCCGGAAAATACCGAATATCCCGCCACCTCGCTGGCGGCGAGGGGCGTTGGCCGCGTGACCCCCGCCGAGGCTTTGACAGCGCTGGCCGCCGCGTTTGAGCATCGTCTGGCGCAATGGCGCGGCGTTCAGGGCTTTGCCACCATCCGTGAAGCCTGGCTGGCCCGCGCCCAAGGCATTGGCGGTCCGATCACGGTGCGCCTCTCGGATGAAACATTTACCGGCCAGTTTGAAGGTCTTTCGCCCGATGGCGCGCTGGATGTACGCCTGCCCAATGGTGAAATGCGTCATGTAACAGCGGGAGATGTGTTCTTTCCCGGTCTCACGCACTAAGTTGCTGGCATGAACGAAATCATCCCGAAGAAAAGCCGCCGCGATCAGTCCGCCACTGACGAACTCGTCTTCCTGCCGCTGGGCGGATCGGGCGAAATCGGCATGAACCTCAACCTCTATGGCTACGGGCCGGAGGCGGCGCGCCTTTGGATCATGGTCGATCTTGGCGTGACCTTTGGCGATGATCGCACACCCGGTGTTGATCTCATCATGCCGGATCCCGGTTTCATCGCCGAAAGGCGCAGCGACCTCCTGGCCATTGTGCTCACCCATGCCCATGAAGATCATATTGGCGCCGTTGCGCATCTTTGGCCGCGCTTTCGGTGCCCGGTCTATGCCACACCCTTCACGGCCACGCTTGTCCGCGCCAAGCTCATTGAAGCGGGTATCGAGGATGAGGTGCCGATGCATATCGTACCGCTCGGTGCGCGGTTCGACATTGGCCCTTTCAACATCGAGCTCGTGACGCTGACCCATTCGATCCCGGAACCCAATGCACTGGCGATCCGAACGCCGCTTGGCCTCGTCATGCATACCGGCGACTGGAAGATTGACCCTGATCCGCTGGTTGGCGACGACATGGACTTGAAGCGGCTCACTGAAATCGGCGATGAAGGCGTGCTGGCCATCGTCTGCGACAGCACCAATGTCTTCTCGCCCGGCACGTCGGGTTCGGAGGCAGACGTGGCCAGGAGCCTCATAGAACTTATCCAGCCGATGACGGGCCGCGTCGCCGTCACGACATTCGCGTCCAATGTCGCACGGCTTGAAAGCATCGCACGCGCTGCGCAAGCCTGCGACCGCCATGTCGTGCTCGCCGGTCGCGCGATGTTTCGCATCACGTCTGCCGCGCGCGACGCTGGCTATCTGCAAGGCCTCGCGCCTTTTCTGACGGAGCATGATGCGGGCTATCTGCCGCCCGACAAGGTGCTCTATTGCTGCACCGGCAGTCAGGGCGAGCCGCGTGCGGCGCTGGCCCGCATCGCGATGGATAATCATCCCAATATCGTGCTGGAGGAGGGTGACACGGTCATTTTTTCCTCGCGTATCATTCCGGGCAATGAAACCTCGATCTTTGAATTGCAGAACACGCTCGCCGAACGCGGCATCCGCGTGGTGACGGAGAAGGATCATTTTGTCCATGTCTCCGGCCATCCCTGCCGGGATGAGCTTGCCCGCATGTATCAGATGATCCGGCCCCGCATTGCCGTGCCGGTGCATGGCGAGGCACGGCATCTTGCCGAACATGCCGCTCTGGCCCGTGAGCTTCAGGTGCCCGAGCAGATCGTCATACGCAACGGACTGATGCTGCGCCTGGCGCCCGGCCTTGCCGAGATCATTGATGAGGCCCCCTCGGGTCGCCTCTATCTCGATGGCGAAGTGCTGACTTCCTCGGACGAAGGTGCGGTTTCGGAGCGCCGCAAACTTGCCTTTTCCGGCTCTGTCTTTGTTTCGCTGGTGCTTGATGGGGAGGGCAGGGTGCGGGGTGATCCGCAGGTGCGCCTGATCGGCCTGCCGGAGGCGGATTCCGACGGCGCCTTGTTTGAGGATATAGCGCTCGACGCCATTGACGGCGCTCTCGACAAGCTGCCACCCAAACGGCGTGGCGACGATGATACCGTAGCCGAGCTCATGCGCCGTGCCGTGCGCGGTGCGCTGCGTCGCGAATGGGGCAAGAAGCCCGCCGTCGAGGTTGTTGTGACCCGTATCTGACACCGCTTGCCCCTCGGGGGGAACGGGCCTAAATAATAGAACCAGTCATTCGCAGTCGAGGAAAATTCGATGCTCGGTCAGCTCAATCATGTCGCCATCGCCGTTCCGGATGTGCGCGCCGCCGGTGAAATGTATCGCGTCAAGTTCAGCGCCAGGGTGTCTGCGGCTGTTCCTCAGCCAGACCATGGTGTGACGACCGTTTTCGTTGATCTCGGCAACACCAAGATCGAGCTTCTGGAACCACTGGGCGAGGACTCGCCGATTGCCGGCTTCCTCGCCAAGAACCCCAAGGGCGGCATCCACCATATCTGCATCGAGGTGGACGACATCAATGCTGCCTGCGAGCAGGTGAATGAGCAGGGCATCACCATCACCGGCACAGGCAAGCCGCGCATCGGGGCGCATGGCAAGCCAGTTGTCTTCCTCCACCCCAAAGACCTCTACGGCACGCTGGTCGAACTGGAACAGGCCTGATCCCATGACACTCATGGCCGGACTCGCCATTTATGCTGTGATCTGGTGGACCGTGTTGTTCGCCATATTGCCCTGGGGCGTTGTCACCCAGGAAGAGAGCCATGCGGTTGTTCCTGGCAGCAGTGCCAGCGCGCCAGCGAAGCCGCTCATGCTGCGGAAGGTTCTCGTCACGAGCGTTTTGGCAGCTTTTGTCTGGCTGGGGGTCTATTATCTGGTGGTCGCCTCGCCCTTCAGCTTTGAAGACATCCCCTTCATGCCGGCTTTCACCGGAAAATATTGATGCAATAGAGGGCGGTCCCGCTGCGCGTCCTCTTTGTCTTCAGCCAGTACAGAACAAAAAAAAGCAAGGCCCACTTTCGTGGCCTTGCTTTCTTAGTCTTCCCTCATATCGCGCCCATACCGGTTTTGGTCCGGTCGGTCAGCGTTTACTCCCTAAACCTGGGCCGCGCATTCTGCGCTGTTCCCTCTTTGTGGTGGGAAATATACAGACGCATTTTCATCATGTCACGCTGTTTTCTCTCATTTTTTGCCCTCAGACTAACATTTTTGGAATGATATTCTGTCAGTTCCATTCCACTTATTTCGCGCGCCCATCAAAGCGCCGGAAGGCTGCAAATCAGCCAATCGTTTAAAATTTTAAAAATGCGGCGCGCTGATTTTTAATCCGCCAGAGCGACACTGGTGCCATGATGAAAATATTTCTGGAAATACTCAATCAGTCTTTCTGGACCTGCGCCTCGCTGGTGCTGGTGCTGCTGCTCATGCTTATGGGTCCGCGTGGTTTTGCCTCGGAGGGTGAACGGGCGTTGGAAGTCACATCCGTTAGCGCCGATGCGTGCCGGACACTCGCCGCCTATCGGGGCGATGGCAGTGCTGACTATCAGCCAGGCATTGCAGCGGATGGGAGCCCGGTCATGCCTGCCGATCTCGATGCGATGCCAGTCGCCTTGGCGCCTGTCTACAGTTTCACGGTTGAGGTCATGCCGCTCAAGGGCACCAATCAGCGCTTCTCGCCAGAAACCGGGATGGCGGTGGCGCAGGTCGATGTCGATCCCGTGACAGGACACATCATGATTAATGGACATGAGATGCCCGGTGCACAAGCCGAGCTGTCGCAAGCCTGTGCAAGGCTGCATCACATTGGCGCCAAATAAGGCCGATACACCAGCCTTTCTTGACAAGTCATGGACCGACCCTGACTCTGCGCGCATGGATCATCGCGTATCGTGAGCAGTTTCGTGTCCAACAAAGTCATATTGCCATTTCTGTTTGCCGCGCTCCTGGCACCGCTATTGGCGTGGAGCGCGCCAGCCCATGCAGGTTCCTCGACCTGGCAAATCACCAAGGATCATTGGAGCGAATATGACGAGAAAGGCTATCAGGATTTCATCCGCCGCATCGGTGAAGCCGATTGCTGGTCTCTGGATCAATGCCTGAAAGATCCGGCCGCCAATCCCTTCATCGATAGCGATCCCAAGGGCATCAAATGGCTCGTGGATTGTGCCGACACGCCCTATGTGCTGCGCGCCTATTACGCCTGGAAAAATGGTCTGCCCTTCAGCTATGCCACCGCCATGCAGTCCGCAGATGGACCGGGCACGGATATTCGTTATTCGCCCGGCGGCAATGTGGTTGTCTCGCGCCATGATGTGCCTGCCACGGCGTCAGGCGTGCCCGCCCTGCCCATCATCATGAGCCTGCCCTGGACCATCTCCACGGCCATGTATCGACACAATGCCGACAGCGATGATCCTGTCATGTTCAACGACATGTATTCGCCGCGCATTGATCGTCGCGCCATTGTTCCGGGCACCATAGCCTATGATGTGAATGGCCACGCGGCCACCATCTGGAAAGTGGAGCCGGGCGGACGCATCCTTATTTTCTCGTCACATCCAGACCACACGCTGAGCCGGTCCTTTGTCGGCAAGGAATTTCTGCGTACCTCGCCCGCGCTGGGGTCGATCTTCCAGAAGTGGCGTCCCATCCGTCTTGTCGGCGCCCGCCAAAACGCCGCCGGCGTCTATGTGGGCGGCAAGATAGTTGGTGCGCGTAATAGCGAGATCGGGGATTTCTCGCTGGAGCAATATACCGGCAATCCGCCTGTCTCACCTTATCTCTGGTCTCAGGCCAAATGGGAACTCGATGGCGAGAGCATGGATTTCTACAAATATATCCGCTCGCGACTCTCGGTTGGCGAGCTTGAATATCATCCCATTGATGAAATGAAGGCGATGGTCCAATCGATCTGTCAGGACCTCAAATCACGCAATAAGGCCGTCGATATTGCGCTTGAGGAGAAGACCAATCTGATGACGCCGCCCGCGCGCCTGCCGCGCAATATTTATGGCACCGATGGCGTGTGGGAACTTTATTCCACGCCCTCGCGCGACGCCCGTCTTAAAACCGGTTTCAAGGAGCTTTATGACCAGACAGTCGAGTTCGTGAAGCTGGGCATGGTCAGGAATCAACGCCTGAAATATGACGGCACCGCGCTGGAAGCGGACTTGCTCAAGACTTATGAGACAGAAAGCGCGCGTTGTGTCATCACCTATCGCAAGTCCGATGGCGCGCCGGTCTCCCTCACTTTTGACGACATCCTGAACCGGCTCTTCAAGCTTTCCTTTGATCCTTATCATTGTGTGGAGCGGCGTTGGGGCGCGAGCGACCCGGCGGAACTGGCAACCTGCCCTGATGGGCGCGACAAGCAGCGCTGGTATGAAGCGGAGCAAAACCTGCGCAACCAGATCGACCGGACCTATGACGTGGACATGGGCTACAGCGCCGAAGAGTTGCTGGCCGGCCCTTATGGGCTCTATACGGGGCGCGGCGTGATAGAGCCGCCCCCCGTCAATGTCCGGGCCTATCTGGGAGGGGTGATTTCGCGCCGGTCGGCTGATAGCGGCAACATTGCGAATCCGGTGGCGACCCCCTAATACTTGAAGCCGAAAACAAGAGCCGGGGCAGCCTTCCTGCGACGGCCATTCGTGCCCTTTGTGCCCGCCTGACGGGCGCCGTCTCCTTTCACGCCCGCCAAGGACTAAAATGCGCCTGTCGAGATATTTCCTGCCGACCCTCAAGGAAAACCCTGCCGAGGCCCAGATTGTCTCGCATCGGCTGATGCTGCGCGCCGGCATGATGCGCCAGGAAGCGGCTGGCATTTATGCCTGGCTGCCGCTGGGCTTTGCCGTGCTGCGCAAGATCGAACAGATCGTGCGCGAGGAAATGGACCGGGCAGGTGCCATCGAACTTCTGATGCCCACGCTTCAGCTTGCGGATCTGTGGCGCGAAAGCGGTCGCTATGATGCCTATGGCCCGGAAATGCTGCGCATCAAGGACCGCCATGAGCGTGAACTGCTTTACGGTCCGACGAATGAGGAAATGATCACGGAGATCTTCCGCTCCTATGTGAAATCCTATCGCGCCCTGCCGCTCAATCTTTATCACACACAGTGGAAGTTCCGTGACGAGCAGCGCCCGCGCTTTGGCGTCATGCGTGGTCGCGAGTTCCTGATGAAGGATGCCTACTCCTTCGACATCGACGAAGCCGCCGCGCGGCGCTCTTATAACCGCATGTTCGTTGCCTATCTGCGCATGTTTGCGCGCATGGGCCTCAAGGCCATTCCGATGCGCGCCGAAACCGGGCCGATCGGTGGCGACCTGAGCCATGAGTTCATCATTCTGGCGGAAACGGGTGAATCTGGCGTCTTCATCAACAAGGACGTGCTCGACCTGCCGCCACCACCGGCCGATATCGACTATAACAGCGACCTTGCGCCGGTGATCGCCAAATGGACCGATCTATACGCCGCGACAGAAGATGTGCATGACGCAGCCCGCTTTGAAGCGGAAGTGCCGCAAGACAAGCGCGTCAACACACGCGGCATCGAAGTCGGCCAGGTTTTCTACTTCGGCACGAAATATTCCGAAGCCATGAAGGCCATCGTGACATGTCCTGATGGTGTTGATCGACCCGTCCATGGCGGTTCTTATGGCGTGGGTGTGTCGCGTCTTGTCGGCGGCATCATCGAAGCCTGCCACGACGAAAACGGAATCATCTGGCCAGAGGCCGTTGCGCCCTTCAAGGTTGGCCTTATCAACCTCAAGTCGGGGGACGCCGAAACCGACGCGGCCTGCGAGGATATTTACGCAAAGTTGAAGGCCGCGGGTGTAGAGGTTCTCTACGACGACACGGACGAACGGGCCGGAGCCAAATTCTCCAACATGGACCTGATCGGTCTGCCCTGGCAGCTTGTTGTCGGGCCGCGCGGCCTTAAAAATGGCGTGGTTGAGATCAAGCATCGCGCCACGGGCGAGCGCAGCGAATTGTCGCTGGAAGCGGCACTGGCCAAGCTCGCCGGTTAAACCCATATCGCATGACACGGTCGGGGGGCCTTGAGGAGAGAGATGAGCACTTCTGTTAGCCCCACTGGCAAGACCGGCAAGTCCATGCCCTTTGGCCGCTTTGAATGGCTGCTGGCCATGCGCTATCTGCGGGCGCGCCGCCGCGAGGGTTTTATCTCCGTCATCGCCGGATTTTCCTTTGCGGGCATCATGCTGGGCGTTGCCACGCTCATCATTGTCATGTCGGTCATGAACGGCTTTCGCACCGAGCTTCTTTCGCGCATTCTCGGTTTGAATGGCCATATATTCGTGCGTGGCATCACCAGCTATGTGAATGATTTTGATACCGTGGCGGAACGTGTGCGTCATGTCCCCGGTGTCCTCAGCGTGACGCCGCTTGTCGATGGTCAGGTGCTTGCCTCGACCCGCACCAATGCGACGGGTGCATTGGTGCGCGGCATGCGTATTGATGACCTCAAAAATCTCAAAGCCGTTTCCGATCATGTGATGCTGGGCACACTCGACAACATGACGAGCGATAGCGTCGCCATCGGCACGCGTCTGGCGCAATCCATGGGCATCGGCATTGGCGACCAGATCACGCTGATGTCGCCGCGCGGCTCCATCACGCCTTTCGGCACAGCGCCTCGCGTCAAGGCCTATACGGTGGCAGCAATCTTCGAGATCGGCATGTCGGAATATGATTCAAGTTTTGTCTTCATGCCGCTCGATCAGGCCCAGGCCTTTTTCCGGACAGGCGAGGGGGTTGGCGCCCTCGAAGTCATGATCGACAAGCCCGACATCGTTCACGGCTACGCCCTGCCTGTGGCGCAAGCGGCAGGTTCCTGCTGCGATGTCGTCACCTGGCAGCAGACCAATTCGAGCTTCTTCAATGCGCTTCAGGTGGAGCGCAATGTGATGTTCCTCATCCTCACGCTCATCCTCATTGTGGCGGCGCTCAACATCATTTCCGGCCTCATCATGCTGGTGAAGGACAAAGGCCGCGACATTGCCGTTTTGCGCACCATGGGCGCGACACGCGGATCCGTCATGCGCGTCTTCTTCATTTCCGGTGCCTCAATCGGCGTCGTCGGCACCCTGGCGGGCTTTGCCCTCGGGCTTGTCTTCTGCCTCAACATCGAAACCCTGCGCCAATGGCTTTCGGAACTTTCGGGCACGGAACTTTTCTCGCCGGAAATCTATTTTCTGAGTCATATGCCGGCTGAAGTCGATTCAACGGAAGTGGCGCTTGTTGTCGGCATGGCGCTGTTCCTGTCCTTTGCCGCGACGCTTTATCCCGCCTGGCGGGCGGCCTCGCTCGATCCTGTGGAGGCGCTGCGCTATGAGTGACGGAGCCCCTCACCACGAGCCTATCCCGGCCCTGGCCTTGCGCAACATCACGCGCACCTATCATCAGGGCCATGAAACCTTGCGCATCTTTGAGGGCGCGGCCATCGACATCTGGCCCGGTCAGATCGTGGCGCTGGTCGGCCCATCGGGCGCCGGCAAGTCTTCGCTGCTCCATATTGCCGGTCTGCTTGAAGCGCCGGATTCCGGAGACATCTATATTGGCGGGCGCAATTGCGCCGGGCTGGCCGACAAGGACAAGACAGCCGTTCGCCGAAGCGAACTGGGCTTTGTCTATCAGTTCCACAATCTTCTGCCCGAGTTCTCGGCGCTTGAAAATGTCGTCCTGCCGCAAATGATCGCGGGTGTGAAAACATCAATCGCGCGGGAGTTTGCGCTCGATCTTCTCAACCGCATGGGGCTTGGCCCGCGCGCCAATCACCGTCCGGCAGAGCTTTCAGGCGGTGAGCAACAACGCGTCGCCATTGCACGGGCGCTCGCCAATCGCCCGCGCCTTCTGCTGGCCGACGAACCGACCGGCAATCTCGATCCCAAGACCTCGCGCATGGTCTTCAATGAGTTGCTGGAGATTTGCCGGGGGCAGGGCGTCGGCGCGCTGATCGCCACGCATAACCTTGATCTGGCCGCCCATATGGATCGCGTCGTGTTGCTCCATGAAGGCCGCCTGCTGGAGGGTGCCGAACTCGCCGCCGCCCAGCGCGGCCGCTGAACCAGGCCAAGCCTTTTCCCTTCGCAAAAATGCTGCTTGACAGAACTGGAACAAATAGAGAACATACCCAGAGAGAACATAAAGTGAACTCAATGGAGGTTGAACATGCGTGGTACCCTCAACTCTGCGTCTCATTCGCCGCTTTCCGCCTGGGCCAAGGATTTGGCGGCGCTCATCTCCATCATGGCGTTTGTCGCCAGCACGGCGACATGGCTGAGCCTTGTCCAGTCGCTGGCCAGTTGATCTGGCCGGGCGAGGGTCTTTTGACCGGCTGATCCGGGTTTTCCACAGGAATGCGGTGCTGCGCCGGGCTCTCGGGGTCCGGCGGGCGTGACAGGCGGTTCCGTCCGCCCGAGAATGGCGTCATGACATTTCAACCCCCCCGATTCATTCACTTGCGGCTTCACTCGGCCTATTCGCTCCTCGAAGGCGCGATCCGCATGAAGGACATTCCCAAGCTCTGCCGCGCTGCGGCCATGCCCGCTGTCGCGATCACAGACACCAATAATCTCTTCGGGGCGCTGGAGTTTTCAGAAGTCCTCTCGGATGCGGGCATCCAGCCGATCATCGGCTGCACCCTGACCATCCTCATCGAAACGGAAGACGAGCCGGGCCGCGTCATGCGGCGCGAGCCAACCGGCATCATCGCCGTGCTCGCCAAGGATGAGACCGGCTATGCCAATCTCATGAAGCTCTCAAGCGATGCCTTTCTGGCACCGGAAGCGGGCGATTTCCCTCATGTCTCGCTTGACCAGATTGAAGCCCATGCGGAAGGCCTGATCTGCCTCACCGGCGGGCCGGACGGTATCATCAACAAACCGCTTGCCACGGGTCAGCGTGGCATTGCCGAGGAACGACTGCTCACCCTCAAGCGCATTTTCGGTGACCGCCTTTATGTCGAATTGCAGCGCCACGGACAGGATCGCGAGCGTGTGGCCGAGTCCGCATTGCTCGATCTGGCCTATGCCCATGCGCTGCCGCTGGTTGCCACCAACGAACCCTATTTCACGCGCGAAACCGAGTATGAGGCCCATGACGCGCTGATCTGCATTGCCGACGGTGCCTATGTCACCCAGACCGAGCGCCGTCGTCTGACGCCACAGCATTATTTCAAGACGCAAGACGACATGGTCGCGCTTTTTGCCGATCTGCCCGAAGCACTGGAAAACACCGTCGAGATTGCCAGGCGTTGCGCCTATCGTCCGCGCAAGCGCAAGCCGATCCTGCCGACCTTTGCCGCCAATGTCAGCGAGGCCGATGAACTGCGCGCCCAGGCTGAAGCCGGGCTGAGCGCGCGGCTTGCCTCCGTCGTGCCCGTCGCCTCGGAAGAAGATTACCGCGCCCGTCTGCGCTTCGAGCTTGATGTCATCATCAAGATGGACTTCCCCGGCTACTTCCTGATCGTGGCCGACTTCATCAAATGGGCCAAGGCGCAGGGCATTCCGGTCGGGCCGGGCCGTGGTTCAGGCGCAGGCTCCGTTGTCGCCTGGGCGCTTACCATCACCGATCTCGATCCCTTGCGTTTCGGACTGCTCTTTGAGCGCTTCCTTAATCCCGAACGCGTGTCCATGCCTGACTTCGATATCGACTTCTGTCAGGACCGGCGCGACGAAGTCATCCGCTATGTGCAAAAGCGCTATGGCTATGATCAGGTCGCGCAGATCATCACTTTCGGAAAGTTGCAGGCCCGCGCCGTGCTGCGCGATGTCGGTCGTGTGCTCCAGCTTCCCTATGGGCAGGTGGATCGCCTGTGCAAACTCGTGCCGAACAATCCGGCATCCCCCGTCACGCTTGCCGAAGCGATAGCGGGCGAACCGCGCCTGCGCGAAGCCGCCGCGCAAGAGGAGGCGGTGGCGCGTCTGCTCGAAATCGGCCAGAGCCTTGAAGGGCTTTATCGCCATGCCTCAACCCATGCCGCGGGCGTCGTCATCGGCGACCGACCGCTTGATGAGCTGGTGCCGCTTTATCGCGATCCGCGTTCCGACATGCCCGTCACCCAGTTCAACATGAAATGGGTAGAGCCTGCCGGTCTCGTCAAGTTCGACTTCCTCGGCCTCAAGACATTGACCGTCTTGAAGGAAGCCGTGCGTCTCATTGCCTTGAAAGGTGTCGAGGTCAATCTCGACACGCTGCCACTTGATGATCCCAAGAGTTTCGGGCTGCTGGCGCGTGGCGAAACGGTTGGCGTGTTCCAGCTTGAAAGTTCGGGCATGCGCGACATGCTCCGCAAACTCAATGCCGACCGTTTTGAAGACATCATCGCCATGGTGGCGCTTTATCGCCCCGGCCCGATGGACAACATTCCGAAATATATCAGCTGCAAGCGCGGCCGCGAAGCGCCGGATTTCCTGCATCCCTCGCTTGAGCCGGTACTGAAGGAAACCAATGGCGTCATCATCTATCAGGAACAGGTGATGCAGATCGCCCAGATCCTGTCGGGCTATTCGCTGGGCGAAGCCGACCTTCTGCGCCGCGCGATGGGCAAAAAGATCAAAGCCGAAATGGAGCAGCAGAAGGAGCGCTTCGTCTCGGGCGCCGTCGAGCGCGGTGTCAACAAGGGCAAGGCTGCCGATATTTTCGAACTTGTGGACAAGTTCGCAGGCTATGGTTTCAACAAGTCGCACGCCGCCGCCTATGCGCTCGTCGCCTATCAGACCGCCTGGCTCAAGGCCAATCATCCCGTCGAGTTCATCGCTGCTTCGATGAGCCTCGATCTTGGCAATACCGACAAGCTCAATATCTTCAAGGAAGATGCCGCCCGTCTTGGCATCAAGGTGCGCCCGCCCAGCGTCAATCGCTCGGAAGCGATTTTCTCGGTCGTTGACGGCGACATCTATTATGCGCTTGCCGCCATCAAGAATGTCGGCCGCCAGGCCATGGAACATCTGGTGGTGGTTCGCAATGAAGGCGGTCCGTTCCGCGATCTCTTTGATTTTGCCCGCCGCATCAATCCGCGCATCATCAACAAGCGCGCCTTTGAAAACCTTGCCCGCGCCGGTACCTTCGATGAGCTGAACAGCCACCGCGCCCAGGTGCTGGCCAGCGTCGATATCCTGTTTGGCATTGCGAGCGCCACGGCGGACGAGCGCGAAACCAGACAGGTCAACCTGTTTGGCGATGCGTCAAGTGCCGCCTCGGCCAATCCGGCCTTGCCGCAGGCCGAAGTCTGGTTGCCCATGCAGCGCCTCACCGAAGAGTTCAATGCGATCGGCTTTTACGTCTCGGGTCACCCGCTCGACGATTATCAAACCGCGCTGCGTCGCGATGGCGTCGTCACCTATGCCGAGTTGCTGGCACGCGGCAACACGGCGGAAAAAATCGCCGGCACGGTCACGAGCCGACAGGAGCGCAAATCGAAAAAGGGCAATCCCTTTGCCTTCATGAGCCTCTCCGACCCGACCGGGCAATTCGAAATTGTCGTCTTTTCGGAGGTGCTTGCCGCCGCGCGCGAGTTGATGGAGCCGGGCCAGTCCATCGTCATCGCCGTCGAGATCGACCGCACAGGCGATGAGCTGAAGCTGCGCGCCCAGTCCATCCGCCCCGTCGAGCAGGTGGTGGCCAATACCGCGGCGGGTATGCGCGTCTTTCTGGAAGATCAGGCACCCTTGGCCGCACTCAAAAGCCGCCTGACAGACAAGGGCAAGGGACTTGTCCAACTTGTGCTGATGGGCGAAGGCGGGCGCGAGATCGAGCTGCGCCTGCCCGGTGGCTATCACATCACGCCCCAGATCCGCGGCGCCATCAAATCCGTCCCCGGCATCGTCGAAGTGCAGGAAATCTGATAATCTTCAGACAGCCATCAAAGACACACTTCCCGAGGTGATTCTAACGGAATCAAATGAGCGACTGAGATTGAATATGAAAAAACTGAAATCCAATTTTTCATCTCTGGAGTTGTGTGCGGGTGGCGGTGGTGCCGCGCTTGGCCTTGAGCACGCCGGTTTCATACCATCTGCACTCGTCGAACTCGATAAACATGCATGCGCAACTCTGCGTCTGAATCGGCCTTACTGGAATGTTATCGAGGCAGACATGAGACGGTTCGATGCAACATATTGGAGCGGCGTGGATCTGCTTTCGGGCGGGCTGCCATGTCCCCCATTCTCTATCGCAGGCAAGCAGCTTGGTCCTGATGATGAGCGCGACATGTTTCCATCAATGTTGCGTATTGTAAAAGAGACGCGACCTCGGGCACTCTTGATTGAAAATGTACGCGGCATTCTTTCCTCAAAGTTTGATCCCTTTCGAGCCGAAGTTGACAAGCGGCTGAACAAGGAAGGCTTTGATACGTATTGGACGGGCTTCAACGCCGCCCACTTTGGCGTCCCGCAAAATCGTTTCCGTGCGTTCCTGGTCGCTTTGCGTCGAGGCGAAACCAATCCGCTTCAGTGGCCCATTACGACGCAGGAAGTTGCTTCGTCTGTGGGGGCTACCCTTCATGATTTAATGGCTGCGGGAGGTTGGCGTGGTGCAGATGAGTGGGCCCAAAATGCATCAGCGCCAGCACCGACCATCGTAGGAGGTTCCCACAAGCATGGCGGCCCCGACCTTGGGCCGACTCGCGCGAAAAGAGAGTGGGCAGAGTTGGGTGTGGATGGGATGGGTATTGCCGACATGCCGCCTGAAAGAGATTTCAAGGGCATACCCAGATTGACAGTGCGTATGGTCGCTCGCCTTCAAAGTTTTCCTGATAGCTGGGAATTTGCAGGCGGGAAAACCCACAAGTACAGACAGGTTGGGAACGCTTTGCCGGTTCGCCTTGCGTATAACGTTGCCAAAGCGGTTCGCTCATGCCTCGAATAGGTTCGAAAGAACGAATCCGCAGATTTCTTCTCGACAATATTGGTCGTGTAATTGAATCACACGAGTTGCGTGAAGCGTCTGGCGGAGCCTCTGAATACGCGCGGCGTGCGCGCGAATTGCGTGATGAAGAAGGATGGCCAATCCTAACGCATAATGACAGCGCGGACCTCAAACCGGGGCAATATCTGCTCAGCACGGCTCCTGATCTAAACAAGCCTATTAATTTTGCGCGCGGGATTTCGGCTCGATTACGTGCAACCGTCATTGATCGAAACGGCTTCACTTGCCAGATGTGCGGACTGACGCCGGGTGAAATTGATCCTTACACACATCGTAAGGTCCGCCTCCATGTTGGTCATATCGTCGATAAAAGTCTGGGCGGGGCTGATGAAATCTCGAATCTGAGAACGCTCTGCTCAACCTGTAATCAAGGCGCCAAAAACATAACAACTGAAAAGCCCAGCACAATTTGGTTGCTGACGCAGGTCAGACGGGCCGGTCAAGATGAACAGCGTGCAGTCTTTGACTGGCTGAAAACAAAATTTGAGTGATGGTCTGAAAAGTCAAAAAATCTGGGAACTCAGGGGCCATTTTCGCCCAAATGCGCCAATATCGGGCAAAATCGGCCTAAACCCCGCCAAGCCCTTGCCATTTTGACCTTTTCCCCCTATACCCGCGCCATTCCACACGTGGGGCTCGGCTGATCCACGCCCGTTGGCGCGCCATCAAAGGCTTGTCATGAAGGCAACATAGGTTCAGTCGGTCCGGTGCGGGCTTCTCCTGCGGGAGGGGTGCCGTTCTTCCCCCGCGGAGGTCCAACCGGAAAATGAAGGAGCAGGGTGTCATGGCACTCCCCGATTTCAATATGCGTCAACTGCTGGAGGCCGGCGTTCATTTCGGTCACCAGACCCATCGCTGGAACCCGAAGATGGAGCCTTTCCTCTTCGGTGACCGCAACAACATCCACATCATCGACCTCGCGCAGACAGTTCCGCTGCTGCATCAGGCGCTGCTCGCCATCCGCGACGCCGTCGCAGGCGGTGGTCGTGTTCTCTTCGTCGGCACCAAGCGCCAGGCGTCGGAAACAGTGGCAATGGCGGCGCGTCAATGCGCCCAGTACTATATCAACCATCGCTGGCTCGGCGGCACGTTGACGAACTGGAAGACGATTTCCAATTCGATCCGCCGCCTGCGTCAGCTCGACGAGATGCTGGCAGGTGAGGCCCGTGGCCTCACCAAGAAAGAAGTCCTGAACCTGACCCGCGAGCGCGACAAGCTGGAGCGCGCCATTGGCGGCATCAAGGATATGGGCGGCCTTCCCGACATCATCTTTGTCATCGACACCAACAAGGAAACGATTGCGATCGAGGAAGCCCGCAAGCTCGGCATTCCCGTCGTCGCCGTTCTCGACTCCAATTCCAATCCCGATGGCATTGCCTATCCCGTGCCCGGCAATGACGACGCCGCCCGCGCGATCGCGCTTTATTGCGATCTTGTCTCGCGCGCTGTCATCGACGGCATCTCGCAGAGCCATTCGGCCAGCGGTATGGACATTGGTGCGGCTGAAGCACCGGTCGAAATCCTGCCGGAAGAAGCTGTTCCCGCCGAATAAGGCTGGACGTTGCGATCCCGCCTCTGGTCATAACCGGAGGCGACACCAGAAAGAGGCTCCGGCGCATGATGTTTGCGCCGGGGCCTTTCGCCCTCCCGGCCCAATGGGCGCCTGGAGGCATTGCTGAATTCCCGCGCCCGGATTGACGGGCCCAAGCAGATTGAGGAAATCCCATGGCTGATATCACCGCAAGCATGGTGAAAGAACTGCGCGAGTCGACTGGCGCAGGCATGATGGACTGCAAGTCCGCCCTGACGGAAACGGCAGGCGACATGGAAGCCGCTGTTGACTGGCTGCGCACCAAGGGTCTGGCCAAGGCCGCCAAGAAGGCTGGCCGCGTCGCCGCCGAGGGCCTTGTCGGCGCCATTGCCAAGGGCACCACAGGCGCGCTCGTGGAAGTCAATTCCGAGACCGACTTCGTTGCCCGCAATGACCAGTTCCAGAAGGTCGTGAACGGCGTTGCCGAGATGGCGCTGGCCGCTGGTGGCGATATCGACAAGCTGCTCGCCGCTTCCTTCCCGGGCAGCGCCAAGTCGGTGCAGGACTATGTGACCGAAATGGTCGGCTCGATCGGCGAACACCTCACCGTGCGCCGCACCGCCGCGATCACCGTCAGCCAGGGTGCCGTTGCCGCCTATGTCCATGCCTCGGTCGCCCCCGGCCTTGGCAAGATCGGCGTGCTTGTCGGTCTTGAATCGGCCGGCGACCCGGCCAAGCTTGCCGAACTCGGCAAGCAGATCGCCATGCACATCGCCGCGACCAGCCCGCTGTCGCTGAACAAGGATGACCTCGACCCCGCCGTTGTCGAGCGTGAGCGCAATGTGCTCATCGCCGAAGCCAGGGAATCGGGCCGTCCGGACAATATCATCGAAAAGATGGTCGAAGGCCGTATCCGCAAGTTCTACGAGGAAGTGGTTCTGCTTTCCCAGGCTTTCGTCATCAATCCTGATCTGACGGTCGAAAAGGCCGTTGCCGCCGCCGAAGCAGATATCGGCGCCCCCATCAAAGTGATCGGTTTCGTCCGTTTTGGTCTGGGTGAAGGCATCGAAAAGGAAGAAAGCGACTTCGCCGCCGAAGTGGCCGCCGTTGCCCGCGGCTAATCGCGTCGCATAAAACATGCAACGCCCCCTTCGCCTTATGGCGCCGGGGGCGTTATTGTCTTGGGGTGGGCGAGGGATTCGCTTGGGCGTCGAGCGTTCCCATGCCTTGCACCATGAATGTCGTCCTGCGCCATGCCGGACTTGCCTGCCGAAAGCAATGCCATGCCCGCCAAACCTCTCTATCGTCGTGTCCTGTTGAAAGTCTCGGGCGAAGCCCTGATGGGCGAAGGGCAATATGGCATTGATGTCGGCACCGTTGACCGCATTGCCAATGAGATCAAGCAAGCCACCGATATCGGCATTGAGGTCTGCCTCGTCATTGGCGGTGGTAACATCTTCCGCGGCCTCTCAGGCGCCGCCAAGGGCATGGAACGCGCCAGCGCCGACTATATGGGCATGCTCGCAACCGTCATGAACGCGCTCGCCATGCAGAACTCGCTGGAGCGGGCAGGGGTTCCCACCCGCGTTCAATCAGCCATCCCCATGATGACGGTCTGCGAGCCCTATATTCGCCGCCGTGCCGAGCGCCACATGGAAAAGGGCCGCGTTGTCATATTCGCAGCCGGCACCGGCAATCCGTTTTTCACAACCGATACAGCCGCCGCCTTGCGCGCCACCGAAATGGGTTGTGACGCGCTTCTCAAGGGCACGCAGGTGGATGGGGTCTATTCCGCCGATCCGCACAAGGTGCTGGATGCGACCCGCTATGAGCGCCTGACCTA
Source organism: uncultured Alphaproteobacteria bacterium (assembly GCA_963696585.1). Classification (GTDB taxonomy): domain Bacteria; phylum Pseudomonadota; class Alphaproteobacteria; order Parvibaculales; family Parvibaculaceae; genus Parvibaculum. The sequence continues at coordinate 84,689 of CAVOKW010000009.1, read as the reverse complement.
TCTGGATGTCATCTCGCGCGACCTGCAGGTCATGGATACATCCGCCATTGCACTGGCGCGTGAAAATGGCATTCCCATCATCGTATTCTCAATTCATACCGATGGCGGCTTCGTCAATGTTCTGACAGGCGCAGGCCGCTGCACTATCATCGAGGACGCGGCCTGACTTCATCCAGAACATGAAGTATCAGACTTAAGCTGATGGCCGGAAGGAAATGAAATGGCTGACCCAAAGACTTTTGATATTGCTGAAACCGAACGCCGTATGCGCGGCGCCTTGCAGGCTTTGAAGACCGAGTTCTCGGGCTTGCGCACGGGCCGCGCCTCTGCCGGTCTGCTCGATCCGATTGTTGTCGAGGCCTATGGCCAGACCATGCCGATTTCGCAGGTCGGCACGGTGGGCGTGCCTGAGCCGCGCATGTTGACGGTTCAGGTCTGGGACAAGGGCATGGTTTCCGCCGTTGAAAAGGCAATCCGTTCCTCAGGTCTCGGGCTCAACCCCAATGTCGATGGCATGTTGATCCGCTTGCCGATCCCGGAACTCAATCAGGAACGCCGCACCGAGCTGACCAAGATTGCCGCCAAATATACCGAGCAGGCCCGTATCGCCGTCCGAAATGTGCGCCGTGATGCGATGGACGAACTGAAACGCCTCGAAAAAGACTCGCATATGGGGCAAGATGACCACAAGAGCTGGTCGGAGAAAGTTCAGAAACTGACCGATAAGGTGATTGGCGAGATTGACGCCGCCCTGTCGCATAAGGAAGCTGAAATCATGCAGGTGTAAGCTGGACATCTGCAGGTCATATGATCGGCCCCTGTCGGCGCTGAACTGAAGCTGTTAACCCCCTGAAATAGGCGGAAAATCTGCCCATGATGCTGAATTCCGACGTGACGGCGAAGGCGGCGGTCGAGATGCCGGTGCCGCGCCATGTCGCCATCATCATGGATGGCAATGGCCGATGGGCGGCGCGTCGACACCTGCCGCGCAAGCTTGGCCATCGCCAGGGTGTGGAGGCTGTCCGCGTCATCGTGCGTGCCGCAGGCGAACTCGGTATCAAATATCTGACGCTTTATGGCTTCAGCTCGGAAAACTGGAAGCGCCCGGTCGAGGAGGTCAATGATCTCATGGGCTTGCTCCGTTTCTTTATCAGGCGGGATCTGGCTGAACTGCATCAGAACGGTGTTCATGTCCGCATTATCGGTGATCGGGAGCATCTCGAACCCGACATCGTCGCCATGATCGAAGACGCCGAGTGCCTGACCGCGAAAAACGACAAGATCTTCCTCATGATTGCGTTTAACTATGGTGGCCAAAGCGAGATCACGACGGCAGTTCGCCGCATAGCCGAGGAAGTCAAGGCAGGCCGCCTTGATCCGTCCAGCATCACCACGCAAACCGTATCCGCCCATCTCGATACGGCAGGCGTGCCCGATCCCGATCTCATCATCCGCACCAGTGGCGAAAAGCGTCTTTCCAACTTCCTGACCTGGCAGAGCGCTTATTCGGAACTGGTTTTCACGGACGCTTTCTGGCCTGACTTCACGCCCGCAAGCCTGCGCGAGGCGCTCATTGAATATAATGGCCGTGTCCGTCGTTTCGGGGCGCTGAACCCGCCGGAAAATGGCTGAGGCCTGATGCAGGATCAAAACCTCCAACCGGGCTCGGGCCAATCCGTCCGCAGCGATCTCGCTGTGCGGGCGCTTTCGGCCCTGGTCATGGCGCCGCTGGCTCTGGTTGCAGCCTGGTGGGGTGGCTGGGCGTTTGCCCTGTTACTGACACTTTCGGCCTGCGCCATGTCCTGGGAGCTTGCGGGCCTGCTCCTGGGCGGCGCCTCCCTGTCGCGCTCTGCCGGTCTGGCCCTGACAGCCGTCATCGCCATTTTCCTGACCACGAGCGGATCACCGAGCCTCGCGCTCGCTGCGGGACTGATTGGTCTCGCGCTGGAGGCAGCCCGTTGTCTGATGCGCGGCTGGCCTGTGCGACCCGCCTTTCTGGCCTATCCCTATCTTGTCTTGCCGTTGATTGCCCTGGTCTGGCTGCGCGCCGATCCGGTGCTGGGGCGCGAGGCAACGCTCTGGATCCTGGCCGTCGTCTGGGCCATCGACATTTGCGCCTATTTTTCCGGTCGCCTGATTGGCGGCCCCAAGCTTGCCCCGCGCATCTCGCCCAAAAAGACATGGGCGGGCCTGATTGGCGGCATGGTCGGCGCGGCCATTGTGGGGGCTGTGACGGCCATGCTTCTGGGTCAGGGCTCGGTATGGGCCCTGGCGCTGGTCAGCGCCAGTCTTGCGCTTGTCGAGCAGGCGGGTGACTTTGTGGAATCCGGTTGGAAGCGGCGGGCAGGGGTCAAGGATGCAAGTAACCTCATTCCCGGTCATGGCGGTATGCTCGACCGGGTGGATGGTCTGGTGGCCGCCAGTCTGGCTGCGACCCTGATCGGTCTTTTGCATGGGGGCCTGCATCCGGCTTCAGGAGCACTGATTTGGCCGTGAGTTTGTCTATCGAAAAGCATGTCACCAGCCTGTCCCCGGCAGGGGAGCGCCGCCGTGTCATCATTCTCGGCGCCACTGGATCCATCGGCTGCTCGACCATCGACCTGATCCGCCGTCATCCGGAAGCCTATGAAGTCGTGGCGCTGACAGCCCATCGCAATGTTGCCTTGCTGGTTGAGCAGGCGCGGCTCTTGTTGCCGCATTGCGCCATCATCGCCGACCCGTCGCTTTATGGCGAACTCAAATCCGCGCTGGCTGATCTTCCGATCGAAGTCATGGCCGGACCCGAAGCCGTCATAGAGGCCGCCTCACGTCCGGCCGATTGGGTGATGGCAGGCATTGTGGGGGCTGCCGGTCTGGCGCCCACGCTGGCCGCTGTCCGCCGCGGCGCCTTTGTCGCGCTGGCCAATAAGGAATGTCTCGTCTCTGCCGGACCGCTTTTCATGAGCGAAGTGGCGCGAGCGGGCGCGACGCTCCTGCCGGTCGATTCCGAACACAATGCCATTTTCCAGGTGCTGGATCAGACCCGTCTTGAAAGCGTTGAGAAGATCATCCTCACTGCCTCAGGCGGTCCCTTTCGCCAGACGAGTCCGGGGGACATGGCGCGCGTCACGCCCGCGCAAGCCATTGCCCATCCCCGCTGGGAAATGGGCGCCAAGATTTCAGTCGATAGTGCCACCCTGATGAACAAGGGGCTGGAACTGATCGAGGCCCATTATCTCTTCCCTGTCGGCCCGGAGCGGCTTGATGTCGTTATTCACCCGGAATCGATCATCCATTCCATGGTTGCCTATGTGGATGGCTCGGTGCTTGCCCAACTTGGCAGTCCGGACATGCGCACGCCAATCGCTCATACGCTCGCCTGGCCCGAACGCATGGTCACACCATCGCCCCGTCTCGACCTGGCGGCGATAGGCAAATTAACCTTCGAAGCCCCTGATCCGCTTCGCTTTCCGGCCTTGGGTCTGGCCCGCGCCGCGCTGGTACAGGGGGCGGCAGCACCCACTGTGCTCAATGCCGCCAATGAAGTCGCCGTCGCGTCATTTCTCGATGGTAAAATTGGTTTTTTGGCGATTGCCGGGCTGGTCGAATCGGTGCTCTCCACCTCAGACAGCCTTCATGTCCAGCCAGCCTGCCTGGAAGATATTTACGAAATTGACCGAATTGCGCGGATTCAGGCTGAGGAAATGGTGCAAATGATTGGCTTGTGACGTAGTCTGTGCGGCGACTGGGGGCTCCATTGGTGCTGTGTCCGCCGCCAATCCAACGCTCATGCGCAGGGTGTTGGTCGGGTGAGTGCTGTCATGGCTGGAAGTGAGAGAAGTCTTTGAACGTTCTGAATTTTCTGACGGGTCTAGGCGGTTTTGACAGCTCCATTTGGGGCTACGTCCTGCCATTCCTCTTTGTCCTGACGATTGTTGTCTTCTTCCACGAGCTCGGTCACTTCCTTGCCGCACGCGCCTGCGGCATCAAGGTCGATGTGTTCTCAATCGGCTTTGGCAAAGAAATCGTTGGCTGGAACGACGCCAGGGGCACACGCTGGAAACTTTCCTGGATACCCCTTGGGGGCTATGTGAAGTTTGCAGGCGATGAAAATGCCGCCAGCATGGCCGACGCCGAAGCCCTCGAAGCTGTTCCGGTCGCTGAACGCGCAGGGCTCTTTCACTTCGCGCCATTGAAACATCGCGCTTTTGTCGTCGCAGCCGGCCCCTTCGCCAATTTCATTCTCGCCATCGTCATTTTCGCCGGCATCTTTACCTTCATCGGTCAAACCGTCGCCACACCCAAGATCGACAAGGTGCAGGAAAACAGTGCCGCTGCCGCAGCGGGCATGCAGCCGGGCGATCTCGTCATCGCGATTGACGGCACCGCCATCGACACCTTTGAAGACATGCAGCGCATCGTCAGTGTCGCGGTCGATCAGCCCCTGAATTTCACGCTGAAGCGTGGCGACAAGCAGATCGAACTGGTGGCAACGCCGCGCGCGACGGAAATGACCGACAAGTTCGGCAACACACATCGGCAGGCCGTTTTGGGAATCGTTCGCGAAGCGGGTCCTGACAATATCCGCATTGTCCGCTACAACCCCCTTGTCAGCGTCTGGCTTGGCGTCAAGGAAACGTGGTTTATTGTCAGCCGAACGCTCGACTATCTCGGCGGCGTGATTTCTGGTACTGAAAAGGCCGATCAGCTTGGGGGTCCGCTGCGTATCGCGCAGGTGTCCGGGCAGGTAGCGACACTGGGTCTGGTGGCGCTGGTCAATCTGGCTGCCTTGCTGTCCGTCAGCATCGGCTTGCTGAACCTCTTTCCGGTGCCGCTGCTTGATGGCGGACATCTGCTTTACTACGGCATCGAAGCGGTTCGGGGGCAACCTCTGGCGGCCCAGTCTCAGGAGATCGGTTACAGGATCGGTCTGGCGCTGGTGATGATGCTGATGCTTTTTTCGACCTGGAACGATTTGGTCCATCTTCAGGTCTTTGCGTTTCTGAGTGGACTGTTTAGCTAGCCGTTGTTGCGGTGACCGGGTCATGTGATCCTGTCGCCGTCTTCGGCTTGATGTTGATGACTTGCGAGACCTTGGATCGGTCTTGCCATGGTGGTGGTGTGGGGATGGGGCAACTGGCCAGTTATTTGACCGGAATCGTGCGTATTGGCGGCATGTCGATGGCGCTCTTGATCGCAACCTCAGTCTCGGGGGGCATGCCTTCGAGCCTTGCCACCGGTATGGGCGTCAGCGCCCAGGCCGAGGAAACGAAGGGGCCGGTTATCTCGGCGATCGACGTGCAGGGCAATCAGCGCATCGAAGCTGAAACCGTACTCTCCTATATGAGCATTCAGCCAGGCCAGCCATATACGCCCGAAGCCGTCGACGCCTCCATCAAGTCGCTGTTCCAGACGGGCCTCTTTGCTGACATCACCATTCATCCCGAAGGCTCGAAGCTGATCGTGTCCGTTGTCGAAAACCCGGTCATCAATCGCGTCGCCTATGAAGGCAATTCGGCGATCAAGAATGACGATCTCGACAAGGAAGTTCAGCTCAAGGCGCGCGCCATCTACACACGCTCCAAGGTGCAGTCGGATGTGACGCGCATCATCGAGCTTTATCGTCGTGGCGGTCGTTTCTCGGCCACGGTCGAGCCCAAGGTCATTCAGCTGCCGCAGAACCGTGTCGATCTCGTCTTCGAAATCACCGAAGGCCCCAAGACCAAGATCGCGTCGATCAATTTCATCGGCAACAAGGAATATGGCGACGGCAAGCTGCGCGAGATCATCTCGACAAGTGAATCAGCCTGGTGGAAGTTCTTTTCCTCTTCCGACAGCTACGATCCCGATCGTCTGAACTATGACCGTGAATTGCTGCGCCGTTTCTATCTGCAGAACGGTTATGCCGATTTCCGTGTCGTCTCGGCCGTGGCCGATCTCAGCCGCGATGACTCCGCATTCCACATCACATTCACGGTGGATGAGGGACAGGTCTATGATTTTGGCAAGATCGAAATCAAGACCAAACTTGCCAAGCTCGACAAGGAAACGCTCGCTGTTCTGCTGACCACGAAGGAAGGCGACAGGTATGATGCCAGCAAGATCGACAAATCGGTCGACGCGCTGACTTATGCCGCAGGCACCAATGGTTATGCTTTTGCCGAAGTCCGCCCGCGTGTGACACGTGATCGTGAAAAGCGCCTGATCAATCTGACCTATGCGATCACCGAAGGCCCGCGCGTCTATGTTGAGAAGATCAACATCACCGGCAATTCGCGAACGCTTGATCGCGTGATCCGCCGTCAATTCAAGATGTCGGAAGGCGATGCCTTTAACCGCGTGCTGCTCGATGACTCGGAAAAGAAGATCCGTGGTCTTCAGTATTTCTCCAAGGTGGACATCACCAAGCAGCCCGGCACCGCGCCGGACAAGACCATCATCAACGTCGATGTTCAGGAACAGTCCACAGGCTCGCTCTCGCTGAGCGCAGGCTTCTCCTCGGTTGACAGCGCCGTGGCGGGCATCACGCTTGCCGAGGCGAACTTCCTCGGCAAGGGCTTACAGCTTTCAACCAGCCTGTCATTGTCGCTCAGGCGCCAGTTGGTTGAGTTTCACTACACGGATCCCTATTTCCTGGATCGCGATCTGACCGGAGGCGTTGACCTTTATGGCAGCGAAACCGACTACCAGGACGAGGCGTCTTATGATCTGCGCACGACGGGTGGTGGTTTCCGTTTCGGTTTCCCGCTGACGGATAACAGCCGTCTGTTGACGCGCTACCAGTTGCGCAACGAAGAAATCTTCAACGTCGACGCTACCGCTTCGAAAGCTGTGCGGGATGCGGCAGGCAAGGAACTTCGTTCCCTCGTCGGCTACGACTATTATCTCGATCACCGCAACGATCCGGTTGATCCGACAGGTGGTTTCGACTTCATGCTGAGCCAGGATTTTTCGGGCGTTGGCGGCACGGTGCATTACCTCTCCACGCAGATACTTGCCCATACCTATCTGCCCATCGCGGAAGATTTCCTGACGAGCTATCGTCTGGATGCAGGCTATATCACGGGCATGGGCGAAGATGTCGGTCTGAACGACCGCTTCTTCAAGGGCGGCAATGACTTCCGCGGCTTCAAGCGCGGCGGTCTTGGCCCGCGCGATACGTCCTCGTTCAACAATGACGCATTGGGGGCGCAGGCCTATGTATTCGGCTCGGGGGAAGTCACCTTCCCCAACGGGATACCGGAAGCTCTGGGTATCAGGACCAGCCTCTTCGTGGATGGCGGCTATATCGGTATTGCCGATGAGACTCCGAGTGTCGGCTTTACCCCGGAGGACGAGTTCGCACCGCGCGCATCGGCCGGTCTGAGCGTTTATTGGAAGTCGCCATTCGGCCCGGTCCGCGTCGACCTGTCGAACGTCCTTCTCAAGGAAGATTACGACGAAACAGAACTTTTCCGCTTCAGTGCAGGCACATCGTTCTAGCCGGGCGGATTTGAAAAAACGAGGGATGCCAAGGAAATGAGTTTTCGTTCAGTATTGTCGCGCGTGATTGCTACCGTGGCAATCGCCGGATTTATGGCAGGCGCGCTGGCCGTTCAACCTGTGGCGGCTGCACCGGCTGCTCCATCAGTCGTCTTGATCGTGAGCATGGAAACACTCTTCACGCAGTCCAGGGCGGCGCAGAGCTTGCGCACGCAGATGGTTGCAGAAGGCAAGAAGCTTCAGGCGGCTGACAAGAGCGGCAAGGATTCGCTCGAAGCCGAGTTCAAGAAGCTTTCCGAACAGCGTGCCCTGCTGACCCAGGAAGACCTTCAGAAAAAGGCTCAGGCGCTGCAGGACCGCAGTGCCAAGCATGAAATGGACATGCGCAAAAAGGGCCAGGCGATTGAGTTGGGCGGTCAGGCCGCTCGTGCCAAGATTGCTGAAGCTCTGGGACCGATCTTTGCCGATATCATGAAGTCGCATGGCGGCTCTGTCATGATCGACCGTGCCGCCGTCGTGGCGGGTGGCGTCGATCTCGATGTCACAGCCGAAGCGCTCAAGGCATTGGATGCCAAATTGACGACGGTCAAGTTCGCGCCCGTAACGCCGAAGTAATCTGATGGCAGGTTTCTGCCGGAATAATTGAGGAGAGGCGCGCCTTGGCGGCCGCCATAAAGTATCGCCATGGCGGATAAGCGTTTCTTTGCGAATAGTGGCCCGTTCCCGCTCGGCACAATTGCCGAGCGGGTCGGTGCCCGGTTAAATGAGGGTGTCGATCCCTCGTTCATGGTGGCAGATATCACCACGCTGGACGCGGCCGGTCCATCTGATCTGAGCTTTCTCGACAATCCCAAATATCTTGAGGCTTTCAGCAAAACCAGGGCCGGGGCTTGTCTGCTTGATGCCAGGCATGAGGCCAAGGCGCCCGCAGGCGTGGCGCTGCTCTTTGCCAAGGAGCCCTATCGCGCCTATGCCAAGGTTGCGCAACTCTTCTATCCGCAGGAAGTGTGCGGCACGGGCAGCTATGCCGATGAGACAGGCGTGCATCCCGGGGCCATCACGCATCCCACGGCCAGGATCGGCGAGGGCGCCAGCATAGAGCCGGGCGCTGTCATCGGTGCCGATGTGGAAATTGGGGCCGGCACCATTGTCAGCGCGGGCGCGGTCGTTTCCAGGGGGTGCACGATCGGTCGCCATTGCTGGATCGGGGCCAATGTCTCGATCTCACACGCCCATATTGGCGACCGCGTCATGCTGCATCCCGGCGTGCGCATCGGTCAGGATGGCTTCGGCTTTGCCATGGGTCTGCCACGCCACGAAAAAGTCCCGCAACTGGGCCGCGTCATCATTCAGGATGATGTCGAAGTGGGCGCCAATAGCTGCATTGATCGCGGGGCCGGGCCGGACACGATCATTGGCGAAGGCACCAAGATCGATAATCTCGTGCAGATCGGCCACAACGTCGTCACAGGACGTCACTGCGTCATCGTCGCCCAAACCGGCATCTCGGGCAGTGCAAAACTCGGCGACTTTGTTGTTCTGGCCGCTCAGGTCGGTGTCACAGGCCATCTGACCATCAACACCGGAGCCATGATCGCCGCCCGTAGTGCCGTGATTCAAGACGTACCGGCTGGCCAGCAATATGGGGGTCTTCCGGCAAAACCGATCAAGGAGTGGCGGCGTGAGATCGTCGAGCTCCGCAAGTTGGGACGGGGCGGCAACAAACCCTCATCCGGCAGTGAGAGCTAGCGCAAGCGAGCAAAGGCAAATGGAACTAGGTTAAACAGGAACGAAGTGAATGAGCCAGCCAGAGGCAGATAACAGCGCTCCCTCCACCAGCGCAGACATTCAGCGCGTGATGGAATTGCTGCCCCACCGCTACCCCATGCTGATGATCGACCGCATCACCGATATGCGATCGGATGAATTTGCCATCGGCATCAAGGCCGTTTCCAACAACGAGCCGTTTTTTACCGGCCATTTCCCGGGCTATCCCGTGATGCCGGGCGTGCTGATTGTGGAAGCCATGGCGCAAACCGCCGGTGCGCTTGTCATCAACAGTCTCGGCGCGCAAGGCTCCAATCGTCTGGTCTATTTCATGACGGTTGATAATTGCCGCTTCCGCAAGCCGGTTGTGCCGGGGGACATGCTTGAAATTCATGTCACCAAGCTGCGCAACCGCGCCAATGTCTGGCGCTATCACGGCGAAGGCAAAGTCAATGGCAAGACGGTAGCTGAATGCGATTTCAGCGCCATGATCGCAGGTCAGGCATTGGGCTCATGAGTGAAATCCATCCCACGGCAATAATCGATCTCGGCGCCGAGCTGGCAGATAGCGTCAAGATCGGGCCATATTGCGTTGTGGGTGCCCATGTCCGCCTCGGTGAAAATGTGGTGCTGCATTCGCATGTCGTTATCGAGGGTCGCACGACCATTGGCGCCCGCACGCAGATTTATCCCTTTGCCTCCATCGGTCACCATCCCCAGGACCTCAAGTTCAAGGGTGAGCCGAGCACGCTGGAAATCGGCACCGACAATATGATCCGCGAATATGTGACCATGAATCCCGGCACTGAAGGTGGCGGCATGGTCACCCGCGTCGGCGACCGCTGCGCCTTTCTGGCAGGCTCCCATGTCGGCCATGACAGTATCGTCGGCAACAATGTCGTCTTCTCCAACAATGTCATGTTGGCCGGTCACTGCAAGGTCGGTGACTTTGTGATCTTTGGCGGCGGCGCCGCACTTCAGCAATTTGGCCGTGTCGGCAAACATGCCTTTATCGGTGGCATGAGCGGTGTTGAAAACGATGTCATTCCCTATGGTCTCGTCATCGGCAATCGCGCCCATCTCGTTGGTCTCAATCTCGTCGGCCTGCGCCGTCGCGGTTTCTCGCGTGAACAGATATCGGTCCTGCGCGAAGCCTATGACATGATCTTCACGGGCGAGGGCGCGTTGCGTGACCGCGTTGCCAGAACCGGCGACAGGTTTGCCGATCAGCCCGAAGTGATGGAAATCATCAACTTCATCCAGGATGAATCCGGTCGTGCCATTGTGATGCCGGGCGATGCCTGACCAGACCCGCAAGATCGCGCAGCGGAAACTGGGGATAGTGGCAGGCTCAGGGCCTTTGCCCGTGGCGCTTGCGCAAGATGCCCTGTCTGCCGGACGGGAGGTCTTTATCATCGGTATTGAGGGGGAGGCGAGCCCTGACATCAGCCGCTACCCGCATGACTGGTGCCGCATTGGTGCGCTGGGCCGTTTCATCAACCTGCTGAAGGATAATGGCTGCGAGGATGTCGTCCTGATCGGTCCCATCCATCGCCCCGACATTCGCAAGGTCATACCGGACGCTATGGGCCTGCGGCTTCTGCCACGCTTCATCGGCCTGATGCGCAAGGGAGATGATGGATTGCTCAAGGGCATCATCTCGCTGCTCGAACATGATCATGGGTTTCGCGTCATCGGGGCGCATGAAGTGTCCCAAAGTCTTCTCGCCCCGCAAGGCGCCATTGGTCGTCTGACGCCGGATGAGGAGCAACGGGCAGATATCAATATCGCCATTCGTGCCGTTCTGGCCATTGGTGCACTGGATATCGGGCAGGGGGCTGTCGCCGTGCGCGGCATCGTGCTCGCGCTGGAGGCTGCCGAAGGCACCGACGCCATGCTTGCCCGCCTCGATCAAATCGCGCCCGCCCTGCGCGGCAATGTGGCCAACCGGGCAGGTGTGCTCGTCAAACTTGCCAAACCCGGTCAGGAGCGACGCATTGATTTGCCAACCATTGGCGTCAAAACGATCGAGGGTGCCGCCGCTGCGGGCCTGGCGGGCATCGCCATCGAAGCAGGCAATGCCCTGATCAGCGATGCGCTGGCCGTAGCCCGTGCCGCCGACAAGGCTGGCTTGTTTGTGATCGGCCTCAGTGCCGATGATATTGCGCGGGCCAAATCATGACAGCGGCATCGGGTCCGCACATCATGCTTGTTGCGGGTGAGCCGTCAGGCGATGTGCTCGGTGCCGATCTCATGCAGGCCTTGAAGGAAATGCTCGGCGGCCAGGTGCGGTTTTCCGGCGTTGGCGGTCCGCTCATGCAAGCCGAAGGCATCACCTCCGTGTTCCCGATGACGGATATTGCCGTCATGGGGCCGCGCGAAGTCATTCCACGCCTGCCGCTCATCTTCCGCCGCATGAAACAGACCATCGACCATGCCGTCGCCCATCAGCCCGATGTCATGGTCATCATCGACAGTCCGGACTTCACGCATATCGTGGCTCGCCGCGTCAAACGCCGCGCCCCCCGGATCCCGATCATCAATTACGTCTCGCCAAGTGTCTGGGCCTGGCGGCGCGGTCGCGCCCGGGCCATGGCGAAATATCTGACGCGGGTCATGGCGCTGCTGCCCTTCGAGCCGACATTCTTCAAGGCGGAAGCCGGTCTTGATTGCGTTTATGTCGGTCATCCGGCGATCGAGCGTCTGCCGGAACAAGGATCAGGTGCGCGCTTCAGGGCCAGCCATGGCATCGCCCCGGAAGCGCCGGTTCTGCTCGTGCTGCCTGGCAGCCGTACCAATGAAGTGCGTCGTCTGCTTTCCGTCTTTGGCGAAACGGTGGCGCGGCTCCACGCCGCCTTGCCTGAACTGCGCGTTGTCGTGCCAACCGTGCCGCATGTGCGCGACGCTGTCATTGCGGCGGCAAAGGCGTGGAAAGTGCCTGCCCTCATCGTCGAAGACGATATGGAAAAGCGCGCGGCTTTTGATGCGTCAACCGCCGCGCTTGCCGCCTCCGGCACCGTGTCGCTGGAGCTGGGCCTTGCCCGTGTGCCCATGGTCATCGGCTATCGCATCGATGCCTTTGCTGGCGCCATTGTCGGGCGCATGTTGAAAGTGCCTTCCGTGGTCCTGGTCAATCTGATCCTTGACCGGCCTTCCGTGCGCGAGTTTCTGCAAGGGGCCTGCACGCCGCCAGCACTCGCTCAGGCGCTGCTGCCGCTCCTCGGCAACACACCGCAACGTGCCCGAGCGCTTGCCGATCTCGATGAAATGCGAAGCCTTATGGGCGTTGCAGGCGAGCCCCCCAGCCGCCGCGCCGCCCGCGCCGTTCTTGAAGTGCTTGCAACCCAGGCTCTTCCCAAGCCGCAATAAAAAGGCGCCGCCCTTTTGCCTTCATATCCAAATCGTCATGACCCGTATGAAGCGGGGCATGACGGACCATCATGGAGGGGTAGACCCGTCATCCCCCCTCGAGGGAGCTTGGGCTCCCTCGAGGGGGAACGAGGCAGTGCCTTTTGATTGATCGACGGAGCGCTTAGCGCTTGGCAATATCCACATAGTCGCGCGACTTGGCGCCGGTATAAAGCTGGCGCGGACGGCCGATGCGCTGGCTTGGATCTTCAACCATCTCGTTCCACTGGGCGACCCAGCCCACTGTGCGGGCGAGCGCAAAGAGCACCGTGAACATCGTCGTCGGGAAGCCCATCGCCTTCAGCGTGATGCCCGAATAGAAGTCGATATTCGGATAAAGCTTCTTCTCGATGAAATAGGGGTCACTGAGCGCAATGCGTTCCAGTTCCATCGCCACGTCGAGCAGCGGATCATCCTTGATGCCCAGAACCTGAAGCACTTCATGGGTTGTCTTCTGCATCACACGGGCGCGGGGATCATAGTTCTTGTAAACGCGATGCCCAAAGCCCATCAGACGGAACGGATCGTCCTTGTCCTTGGCGCGCTTGATGTATTCAGGAATGCGATCAACCGTGCCGATTTCCTGCAACATGTTGAGCGCGGCTTCATTTGCGCCACCATGCGCCGGACCCCACAGGCAGGCAATGCCCGCCGCGATGCAGGCGAAGGGATTGGCGCCGGACGAACCCGCCAGACGCACCGTCGAGGTGGAGGCATTCTGCTCATGATCGGCATGCAGAATGAAAATGCGTTCCATCGCGCGGGCGAGGATCGGATTGATCTCATATTCTTCCGCCGGAACCGAGAAGCACATGCGCAGGAAGTTTTCGGCGTAGCCCAGATCATTGCGCGGATAAACGATCGGCTGACCGATGGAATATTTATATGCCATGGAGGCAATCGTCGGCATCTTGGCGATCAGGCGACGGCTCGCAATCATGCGCTGCATCGGATCATTGATGTCGGTGGAGTCGTGATAGAAGGCCGACAGCGCACCAACCATGCCGCACATGATCGCCATCGGATGGGCGTCGCGACGGAAGCCGCGAAGGAAGAACATCATCTGTTCATGAACCATCGTGTGGTAGGTGATGGCGCGCGAGAATTCCTTGAACTCGGTCTGGTTCGGCAATTCCCCGCTCAGCAGCAAATGGCATGTTTCGAGGAAGGAGCCTTTTTCCGCGAGCTGTTCAATCGGATAGCCGCGATAAAGCAGAATGCCTTCCTCACCATCGATATAGGTGATGTCGGATTCGCAGCTGCCGGTCGAGGTAAAACCCGGGTCATAGGTAAAATGGCCCGTCTTGGAATAAAGCGTCGAAATATCGATCACGCTTGGTCCCAATGACCCGCCAAACACGGGAAAGTCGTAACTCTTGCCATCAACCTGGAGAGTGGCGGTTGAAATTACGCCGGCTTTGGTTCCGAATTTTGTCATGCCTGCCTCTATCCTCTTTGGCTGTCAGGAACCTGTTTGATGCCAGGCGAACCCTTCAGCGGTTGTGCACATTGTGGTCCCGTTAGAGCGTCCTGAAAAGGTCGAAATCAGGCCGCCTGATCCTTGATGCGCCCGAGCGCTTCGTCACGGCCAAGCGTGGCCAATACATCAAAAATGGGTGGCGAAACCGAACTCCCGGTCAGTGCCGCGCGCAAGGGTTGCGCGACTTTTCCAAGCTTCAGGTTTTCGCTTTCAGCAAAGGCGCGAACCACGCCTTCGCTGTCCTCAGCCGTCCAGTCATGCAGCGCCTCCAGCGATGGCAGTAAGCGCGCGAGAATACCCTTGGCTTCATCATTGAGCAGCTTCGTCGCGCTCTCATCGAGCGCCAATGGTCGCTGCGCGATCAGGAAACGGGCCGCTTTGCCAAGTTCGATCAGCGTCTTGGCGCGTTCCTTGAGGCCCGGCATGGCTTCAATCAGCTTGGCCCGAAGCTCGGGCGTCGCGTCCCAGCCCTGCAGGCGCGCCATCAGCGCCAGCGTATCGTCTGCAAGCCGGGCATCATCTGCCTGACGAATATAATGCGCATTGACGCTTTCGAGCTTGTCGAAGTCGAAGCGCGAGGGCGAGTGACCGATGCTTTCAAGGTTGAACCACGCGATCGCCTGTTCGGTCGAGAAAATCTCATCGTCGCCATGGCTCCAGCCAAGCCGCACGAGATAATTGCGCATCGCTTCAGGCAGATAGCCAAGATCGCGATAGGCATCAACGCCAAGCGCCCCATGGCGCTTGGAGAGCTTGGCCCCATCCGGCCCGTGAATAAGCGGCAGATGCGCAAACTCGGGCGCATCCCAGCCCATCGCCGCATAGATCTGGCTCTGACGGGCTGTATTGGTCAGGTGATCATCGCCGCGAATGATATGCGTCACGCCCATATCGTGATCATCCACCACGACCGAGAGATTATAGGTCGGTGTGCCGTCGCTGCGCATGATGATGAGGTCGTCAAGCTGATCATTGGCAAAGCGCACTTCGCCGATCACATGATCCTGCACCACGGTCTCGCCCTGTTCGGGCGAGCGGAAACGGATCACGGGCTTCACGCCCTCGGGGGCCTCAGCCGGATCGCGGTCGCGCCAGCGCCCATCATATTTGATCGGGCGGCCTTCGGCGCGCGCAAGCTCACGCATTTCTTCCAGCTCGGCCTGGCTCGCATAGCAATAATAGGCGTGACCCTTGGCGAGCATTTCCAGCGCCACGTCGCGATGGCGGGCTTGCCGCGCAAACTGCATCACCGGTTCGCCATCCCATTCGAGGCCCAGCCAGCGCAGACCCTCAAAGATCGCCTCAATGGCGGCGTCGGTGGAACGCTCGCGGTCTGTGTCTTCAATGCGCAGCAGAAAGGTGCCGCCATGGTGGCGGGCAAAGAGCCAGTTGAACAGCGCCGTGCGGCCGCCACCAATATGCAGATAACCGGTGGGCGAAGGCGCAAAGCGCGTCACGACTTTTTTAGTCTCGGTCATAATTTCTCGTCGTCAGGATCAGGCGGCAGCCAGGAGTATGGGCGCTTATCGACTCAAACTCTCTGGCGGATTGTTGCGAGGCGGCGACCGGGCTAATCTCTGTCTGGCGTCGGGTCCGCGTCTGGAAGGCTGGGCGAGCTACGCTGCCACCCTGTCTCATTTCTAGCACATTGCGGCATTGCAGCGTAAGCCCGAAAGCAGATGCAATATACGTGATTTCCGAGGGCTTGCAGGGCTGTCATGACCTTGTTCAAAGCCGCACAGACGCAAGGGGCCACAGATGCAGGCTGTCGGGCAGGCGCCAACAGATCCGCTGAACGCGCCGGTCTCTCGCTGGATAGCCTTGCCGGGGCGATCACTCCGCTTTCTCTTCGACCTTTTTCAGGCTGAAACCGATCGCTGGTTTCTCTGGTCACCCATCCTGTTGGCCTGCGGGATCGGGCTCTATTTCAGCCTGTCCTTCGAGCCGTCACTGATGGTGGCAATAGCGGTCTGCGCCATATTTGCGGCGCTGCTTTGGCTGCTGCGTCATCAGGGTATCCTTGCCGTCCTCACGCTTGCCGTCTTCCTGATTTCGCTGGGTTTTGCCGCCGCGTCATTTCGCGTCTGGCGTGTGGCCCAGCCCGTGCTGGACCGGGAAATGGCCGGCGATCTTGTGGCCCGCATCATCGATGTGGAACGCACCGAGAGTGGCGGCCTGTCACTTTTGCTTGCGCCACAAAGTTTTGCCCGTTTGAAGCCGCAAGCCTTGCCCGGCCATGTCAGGATCACCTTGCGACAAAAGGCGCCGGAATTGCCCGTCGGCGCGCTCATTTCGCTGCGTGCCCGTCTCATGCCACCGCCTGAACCTGTCGAGCCGGGTGGTTTTGATTATGCCCGGCAAATCTGGTTTGAAGGCATTGGTGCGGTCGGCTTTGCCTATACCGTCCCCATGCTGCGCGAAGCAGCGCCAGCCGGATTTGTGAATGCGCTGGGCCAGTTGCGCGATGCCATCACGACGCGTATTCAGACATCAATTCCCGGCCCGGCAGGTGCCGTCGCCGCAGCCCTGATCACTGGCGAGCAACGCGCCATTCCCGATGAGACGGCAAACGATCTGCGCAATGCCGGTCTTGCCCATGTGCTCTCCATTTCCGGCTTTCACATGGTGCTGTTTGGTGGTTCGCTTTTCTGGATTTTGCGCGCCTTGATGGCGCTGGCGCCGGGTTTGGCGCTGCGCACACCCATCAAGAAATGGGCGGCATTCTTCGCCATTTTTGGCGCCACCTTCTATCTGCTGATTTCTGGCATGGGCATCGCCACGCAACGCGCATGGATCATGATCGTGCTGATGTTTGTGGCCATCCTGCTGGATCGCCCGGCCCTGAGTTTGCGCAATGTGGCGCTTGCCGCCTTGATCGTGCTGCTCTGGCAACCAGAAAGTCTGCTGGGTGCGAGTTTCCAGATGTCCTTTGCCGCCGTCGTCGCTCTCATCGCCTTTTATGAGAGCGATGCCGCCCATCGCTTGAATGGCTGGGTCAACAGCGCGCAAGGCTTCTGGCGCTACCTTCTGATGCCGCTTGCCTATGCGGCAGGAATTGCCACCACCAGTCTTGTCGCGGGATCGGCCACGGCACCGCTTGCCGCCTGGCATTTCAATCGTATCGCCCTGATCTATGGGTTGGCGGGCAACATGGCCGCCCTTCCCATCGTCGCGACACTCGTCATGCCGGCCGCCCTTTTCGCCTTGTTGCTCATGCCGATCGGGCTTGATGGTCCAGCCCTCTGGGTCATGGGGCAGGGCGTCGAACTCATGCTCCAGGTCGCCCATTACGTGTCCGGCTGGCAAGGCGCCAATGATCTCGTGCCCTCCGTCCCCTTGCTGCCCTTGCTGCTTGTCGTGGCCGGTGGGTTGTGGCTCTCGCTCTGGCGTCGCATCTGGCGCGTGGCGGGCATTGTCCCCATTCTCATCGGCTTCGCGCTCTGGTCGCCGAGCCAGCGGCCTGACGTGTTGATTGATCGTGAAGGCGCGGTCGCCGTTGTGCGCATGGCGGACGGTCATCTCGCCGCCACGACGCGCCGGGCCTCTTATGCGGTCAAGCAATGGTTGCAGCATGAAGGCGATTTGCGAACACCCGGGGAGGCAGGCACCAGCAAGACCATGCGTTGTGATCGGCATGGCTGTGTTTATGTCGAGCCCGGACGCCGACGCATCGCCTTTCCGG
Source organism: uncultured Alphaproteobacteria bacterium (assembly GCA_963696585.1). Lineage (GTDB taxonomy): Bacteria > Pseudomonadota > Alphaproteobacteria > Parvibaculales > Parvibaculaceae > Parvibaculum. Next base: position 66,891 of record CAVOKW010000009.1, on the reverse strand, counting down.
CAGACACGGCCTCGGTGTTTGAAGATTGCGAATTGGCCGACATCATCGTTGCGCGTGTGCCTGTCCGGCCTGCCATGCGTCAGGGCTGTCGCGCCGGGCTCATTCTCGACAGGTTTGATCTCTGGCGGGGCGGGGCGACATCGCTCACCTTCATGCCGGATGGCGGCCTGAAGGTGCAGACATCGCAAGACATCCGGGGCGAGCGACCCTGGGTGCAACAACGCGCCCGAAACAATTTCCGAAAACCGGATCAGTAGCGGCGTAACAAGCCGACAAGTTTGCCCTGCACCTTGACACGGTCAGGACCAAAGATGCGCGTTTCATAGGCCGGGTTGGCCGCTTCCAGCGCAATCGAGTCACCCTTGCGGCGCAAGCGCTTCAATGTCGCTTCATAGCCATCAACCAGGGCCACGACAATGTCGCCGCTATTGGCCGTGTCACAGCGCTGAATGAGAACCGTATCACCATCCAGAATGCCGGCCTCGATCATCGAGTCGCCTTTGACTTCGAGGGCATAATGTTCGCCCGACCCCAGAAGATTAAGCGGCACGCTGACCTGATGGCTCTCTTCCTGTAATGCTTCGATAGGCGTACCGGCGGCGATGCGGCCCATGACGGAGAGTGTCATCGTGTCATTGGCGGCGCGGGCCGGGGCAAGGTCACGGCTTGTCGAAGTCTTGCCGCGACTGCCTTCGATGATGCTGGGTGAGAAGCCCTTGCTGCGCGACGTCGCAAGACTGGGCGAGGCGGCCTCAGGCAGTTTCAGGATTTCCAATGCGCGCGCCCGGTGCGGCAGGCGCCGGATAAAGCCGCGCTCTTCAAGCGCTGTAATCAGCCGATGAATGCCCGATTTGGAGCGCAAATCGAGCGCCTCCTTCATCTCGTCGAAGCTCGGCGATACGCCGCCTTCCTTGATGCGCTCATGAATGAACATCAGTAGTTCATGTTGCTTGCGCGTCAGCATGGATGGCTCCCGGCTCAATGTGTCCAAACAGGAACAAAACAAAAACGTCTTGTTTCGTTCTAGTTTGGTTCTTTTGAATCGTCAAGCCCGATCTGTGGACCATCTTGCGATTATTGGCGCGTAACAGTTATGGCTGATTTCAAGCGCGCAGCAGCAGGCATTCCACCATTTCGCCCGCCTTGGCTTCCGGCGCGTGAGGCGGCCGGATAACGAGGCAATCTGCGCCAGAAAGCGACGAAAGCATGGAGCTGTCCTGCCGGGCAAAGGGTGTCGCAACAGGTAATTCGCCTGCCACATGGTCAAGTCTGGCGCGCAGATAATCCTCACGCTGATCATTGGCTTTAAGGGCCCTGCCAAGCCGCGCAAGGCTGAGAGGCAGGCGTGGCGCGGTTCCTTGCAAATGGTCAAGGGCGGGCACGAGGAAGAGCAGGGCACAGACAAGGGCGGAGACGGGATTGCCCGGCAGACCGAGCATCGGCATATCGCCATAGCGGCCAAACATCAGCGGCTTGCCGGGACGCATGGCGATGCGCCAGAAATCGATCACTAGCCCATCGGCTTCAAGGGCGGGCCGGACGAGATCATGGTCGCCGACTGAGGCCCCGCCCAGCGTGACGAGCATGTCGGCGTCGCGTGCCTTCATGGCGACGGCGCGGATGATGTCGGCATCGTCCGGCGCAATGCCAAGATCGAGCGCAATGCCGCCATGCGCTTCGATGAGGACGCCCAGGCCGTCATTATTCGACGAAATGATCTGGTCAGGGCCGGGCGTCTCGCCAGGATAAACAAGTTCATCGCCCGTCGAGAAATAGGCGATGACCGGGCGACGATGTACTTCCAGCCGCGCGTGATTCATCGCCGCAGCGAGCGCAATGTCGGCGGCTCTCAGGCGTGTGCCGGCGCGGGGGCCGGTGTCGCCAATGGCAAAGTCGATGCCTGCCCTGCGAATATGCTGACCCGGTTTTGCTGTCTCGCGGAAGGAGACAGACTTCCCCGTGCGGTCTGCATCTTCCTGCAGCATGATGCTGTCCGCACCCTGTGGCACTGGCGCGCCGGTGAAAATGCGAACGCATTGACCCGCCCCGACTTGCCCGGCAAAGCCCCGTCCCGCAGGCGCCTCGCCGATCACGCGAAGTGACGCACCAATGGTTTCTATGTCGCGCGCGCGAACCGCATAGCCATCCATCGCTGACAGATCGCTCGGCGGTTGCGTCCGAAGGGAAACAACGTCCTGCGCCAGAACGCGTCCCGCGGCCTCGCGCAATGAGACGGTTTCCGTATCTGTGCGCGGCAGCATTTCGAGAATCCGATTACGTGCTTCGGCAACCGGGATCAGGGGATCGTGCATGTCCGCCATCACGCGGCCTCGTAAGGGCCGGACTTGCCGCCGCTCTTTTTCGTCAGGCGAATGTCGGTGATATGCATGGCCTTGTCGACAGCCTTGGCCATGTCGTAAAGCGTCAGCGCTGCAATGCTGACCGCCGTCAGCGCTTCCATTTCAACGCCGGTTTGGCCGCTTGTTCTGACAGTGGCTTCAATCTCGACGCTGTGCGTTTTCGCATCGGGCCGTAGCGCCACACTCACCTTGGTAAGGGCGAGAGGATGGCAGAGCGGAATGAGATCGGATGTGCGCTTGGCGGCCATGATGCCGGCAAGCCGCGCCACATCCAGCGCTTTGCCCTTGGCCAGGCCGTCTTCCAGAATGAGCCTGAGCGTATCAGCCGCCATGACGACGCGACCCTTGGCAGTTGCCTCGCGCGCTGTCACGGCCTTCTCCGAGACATCAACCATATGCGCCGCGCCCTTGTCGTCGAGATGCGAGAGCTTGGGGCTGTCAGCCATGTCCGTCATTCCTTCAGATGGTCAGCAATTTGCGCGTGGCCTCTGCCACATCTTCCTGGCGCATCAGGCTCTCACCAACCAGAAAGGCATGCACGCCGGATTTTGCCAGCCGTTGCAGATCGGCTGGCGTGAAAATGCCGCTTTCGCCGACAATCAGTTTGCCCTCGGGCACCAGCGGCGCCAGCCGTTCAGTGGTCGCGAGCGTCACGTCAAAGGTTTTGAGGTTGCGATTATTGATGCCGATAAGCTGGCTCTTCAATCCGGATGTGCGGGCAAGCTCCGCTTCGTCATGCACTTCAACCAGCACATCCAGACCCCATTTGCAGGCGGCGTCTTCAATCTCTGTCGCCTGGGCATCCGACACCGCAGCCATGATGATGAGAATGGCATCAGCCCCCCAGGCGCGCGCTTCCACGGCCTGATAGGGGTCATAGAGAAAATCCTTGCGGATGACGGGAAGCGTGCATGCCGCGCGGGCTTCTTTCAGAAAGGCGGGCGACCCCTGAAACGAAGGCTCATCCGTCAACACCGAAAGGCAGGCCGCGCCGCCCGCTTCATAGGCTTGCGCCAGTGCCGCCGGATGGAAGTCCGCACGGATCAGTCCCTTGGAAGGGCTCGCTTTCTTGATTTCGGCAATCAGCGCAGGCTTGCCAGCCTCGATCCTGCGGGCAAGGGCGGTGTGAAATCCGCGCAGGGGTGAGGCCGCGCGCGCATCGCGCTCCACCTCGGCGAGCGGCTTTCTGGCTTTGGCCGCCTTGATTTCGTCGAGCTTGTAGGCGCCGATCCTTTCGAGAATGTCAGCCATGCGCCACTCCATTGGAAACCGCGACAAGCCTGGCAAGCGTTGCCTTGGCGCGTCCATCATCCAGTGCGCCAGCCGCGCGCGTGACGCCATCGCGCAGGCCCGTCACCTTGCCCGCCACGATCAGCGCCGCCGCCGCATTGAGCAGCACGATATCGCGATAGGCGCTTCTCTCCCCCTCAAACAGGCGATGAATGGCCGCTGCATTTTGCGCCGGATCGCCGCCCTTGAGTTCGTCGAGCGTCGCGCGGGGCAAGCCCGCATCATCCGGCGCGACATCGAAAAGGCGGATATGCCCGTCCTTCAGTTCCGCCACATGGCTCGGGCCTGTCGTCGTCAATTCATCCATGCCGTCGCTGCCATGCACCACCCAGGCGCGATGCGAACCGAGCTTGCGCAGCACCTCGGCAAAAGTCGCCGTCAGCTGCGGCGCGTAAACGCCGATCAGATGATGTGTCACGCCAGCGGGATTCGAGAGCGGCCCGAGCAGGTTGAAAACGGATTTGAAGCCCAGTTCGGTCCGCACAGGCGCGACATGTTTCATGGCGCTGTGATGGGCCTGGGCAAACATGAAGCCAATGCCGGCCTCTTCGATGCAGGCCGTGATCCGGTCAGGCTTGGCCTCAAGGTTGAGGCCGAGCCTTTGCAGCACATCCGCCGTGCCGGAAAGCGAGGAGGCTTTACGATTGCCATGCTTGGCGACAGGAACGCCAAGGCTTGCCACCACCAGCGCCACCGCGGTCGAGACATTGTAAGTGCCATGGCCATCGCCGCCCGTACCGACAATGTCGATCGCATCTGCCGGGGCTTTGACCCAGAGCGCCCGATCGCGCATCACCCGCACACCGGCTGTTATCTCGCTGACGCTTTCCCCGCGCACCCGCAGGCCCATCAGAAAGGCGCCTATCTGGGCCGGAGAGGCGCCACCCGACATGATGATGCTGAAGGCATCGCGCGCGGTTTCTTCGTCCAGTGGCTCGCCAGTGGACAGGCGCAGGATGATCGGCTTGAGATCGCTCATTGCGTCATGCCTTCACGCATATTCATGCGTGTTGAAGCCCGCAAGCTCGAGAAAGTTCTTCAGGATTTCATGGCCATGTTCCGAGGCGATGCTTTCGGGGTGGAACTGCACGCCATGAATGGGCAACTCGCGATGCTGCAAGCCCATGATGATGTTGTCATGTGTCCAGGCCGTCACTTCGAGTTCCGGTGGCAGGCTGTCGCGCTCGACAATCAGCGAATGATAGCGCGTCGCTTCCAGCGGGCTGGGCAGGTAACGGAAAATGCCCTTGCCCGCATGGTGGATGGCGGAGAGCTTGCCATGCATCAGTTCGCGCGCGCGGATCACCTTGCCGCCAAAGGCCTGACCGATGGCCTGATGCCCCAGACAGACGCCCAAGAGCGGAATGCGATGCGCGCTCGCCGCCTTGATGAGCTCAAGGCAAATCCCCGCCTTGTCCGGGTCGCAGGGGCCAGGCGAGAGCACAATGGCCTGCGGCCTTGAGGCCAGCGCCTCGTTGACCGTGATCTTGTCGTTGCGATGGACCCGCGTCTCAGCCCCCAGCTCCCCCAGAAAATGTACGAGGTTGTAGGTAAAACTGTCGTAATTATCGATCAGCAGCAGCATGGGGCTTGGTCCGTGGGCTTGGCCGCGCGAGGGGCCGTGCGAGCACCCCCTTATAGGATGCCATGCCGGACAGGAGCAAGACATGGCCCGATATGTCGCCCCTTTTGTCGGCTCCTTTTGTCGCTGAAGTGACGCTAAAACAGGCCAATAAATTATGGAACTGTTAGGCATCTTGGGCGATAAGGTAAACAGGGGCCGATTTGTCGGTCAGCCATGACTCGGGGGGACAGGGATATGCGCATATCCCATCTGGCGGCTTTGCTGGCATATGCCGGCGCAGGATTGATGGCTGTTTCAGCCGCTTCTGCCGCCAATTATGAATATTCGCCGGTCTATCAGCCCAACCTCGCGCAAATTGGCGTCACACCGGCGACTCATGACCGCGTCACAGGCGCAGGCGTTGGCATCGCCATATTCGACACGACCGCCGACTACAATCATTCGGATCTGGCTGGCCACATCACGACCTACCAGCCTTACAACGGTCGCTACACGACCTTCCCCTATCACGGCTCTCATGTCGCGGGCATAGCTGCGGCGGCAGATAATGGTTCGGGCGTTGTCGGTGTCGCGCCGGACTCCCAGATCTACAATTACGCCGTTTTTGATGATCGCGGCTGGGTCGCCACGGATAGTGGTCGCCGCGCTTTTGACAGCGTCGTTGCGCTCAATGCTACAGGTGCCAACATCGCCGCGATCAACATGAGCTACGGGCCTTCCGGCAGGGGCGACCTGTTCATGAATGGCGAGCTGGGTGTGCTTGACGATTATACGGACGACTTTGTTCTCGTTCGTGCCGCCGGCAATTCAGGCACAGTCATCGGCTATGAAAAATACAATGGCACGGCGAGCGTCAGCCTTGCCAATCTGCTCATCGTCGGCGCCGTCGACGCCAACAACAACATTGCCTCATACTCAAACCTGGCGGGCACCAATTGCATCGGCACATCGCGTGTTTGTGCCGACTCCGAGAAAATCTCGAATTTCTTCATCGTCGCGCCAGGCTCGAACATCTATTCCGACTATCCTGGCGACAGCTACCAATATCTCTCGGGCACCTCCATGGCCGCGCCCCATGTCACAGGCGCCGTGGCGCTGCTCGAACAGGACAGTCTGGACAAGAACGTCAATCTGACGCCATCACAGATCGCCAGCATCATCAAACTCTCCGCAACCGACCTTGGCACACCCGGTGTCGATAGCGTTTATGGCTGGGGTCTTTTGAATGTCGCGGCGGCGCTCGGCCCTGTCGGCGGTACTGAAATCGTCACCACGCCCACGGTCGATCCGACACCGCCACCGCCCGATTCGACCCCACCGCCACCTGTCGTCGATCCGACACCGCCACCGCCTGATCCAACGCCACCGCCGCCGGCTGTCGACCCGACACCGCCGCCGGTTGTCGACCCGACACCGCCGTCGCCTTTTAAGCCGGGCAAAAGATTTCGCCGCCGTTCGACTTTCTCGGCGCCGCGCTTCACGGGCTTTGATACATCGGGTCTCTTTGCCGGTTTCACGGTGTTCGATGCCTTTGGGCGCCCGTTCCAGAGCGATATCGGCAACTACATGACCACGACGTCTGGCACGCTTTCCACGCGCACCTCGGCCATGCTCGGCCTTGTGTCGCGTCGCCAGCAAGTCAGTATCGGGCAAGGCGGACTTTCCCTTCTCGCCTGGAACACCACCGATGGCGGATCGACGCCGACCTCGGGCTTCCATTTCGGCGGTCAGGCCTATTCGCTGGATGTCGCCATGGGCTCACCGAGTGTGTATTTCGCCGACGCTCCGGCTTCCACGCCTGCTTCCACGGCGCAGCGCTTTGGGGCGGTCATGTATTCATCGCTCGGCGAAGCGCAGTCTCTTTTCGACCGATCTGTCGCAACGGGCTTCAATACCCGCCTGACGGATCGCCTCAATGCGACGGTATTTTCGCTCAATCAGGCAGGCGATGATCTGCTGGGCGACACAAGCCAGACAAATCTGATCCCCGGCCAGCCAGTAGCCGCAGGGCAGGGCGACTTTGCCGCCTTTGGCCTCGGCTACAGTCTGGGCGATGGATGGCAGTTTGGTGCGTCCGCTGCCCGACTGCACGAGGAAGGCACCGTCGCCGGTCTTGCCTCCTCCGGTGCGCTCTCCATGGGCGACTCGGCCGAAACGACCTTTTACGGCGCCAATCTTTCAGGCCCCCTCTCCGGCAATGTGATGCTCACGGCCTTCTATTCCCATGCCGAATTGAACAGCACCACCACGGCGGCGTCACTTTACAGCGGTGCCAATGGCTGGGGTGGTCACCACATGGGGCTTGTGCTTGATATGCAGAACCTGCTCGGGGCCGACAGCTTCAAGGTCTCGTTGCTGAAGCCACTGCAATATGTGGATGGTGCTGTCTCGGCCCGTGTGCCGGTTGGCCGCGAGTTCGATGGCACGGTGAATTACGACTATCGAACTGTCGGTTTCGACAAGTCGGCATTACCCCTGCAACTGGGCTTTGACTATCTGTCTGAAACCAGGTTTGGCAAGCTGGGTGGGGGGCTGCAATTCTCTGACAGCGATATTGCCGGATCAGGGCAGGGTGACGTCGCGCTCACACTCGGCTACTCACTCGATTTCTGATCGCCACGCGCCAAGCCGACTCAGCTTATCCTGCGGGCAATTCCTCATACGCAGGTCCAACGCATGGCGGACAGAACCTATCTCCGACGCCTGAAACAGGCAGTCCGTCATCCCCATTTGCAGCTTGGGGCGGGCCTCTTCCTTGCTGGTTTCCTGTTCGCCCTCGCTGCGGGCCTGTGGTTGAAGCCCTCCGCGCCTGTCTTGGAGCCGCACAAGGACGTTGCCGGGCTGTTGCGCTCCACCACCATACCCTCACCCGAGGCAGACATAATCAGGACGCCGACAGCGGACGATCCGCCCGCCGTCGCGCCGATTAACCAGGCCAGGAACGACAAGCCCCAAATTGCCATCGTGCTTGATGACATGGGCCCCAACCGCCACGAAACCCGGCGCGCGATGAGCCTGCCAGCTCCCGTCACCTTTGCCTTCTTGCCCTATGCCGATGATGTCGCGTCGCTGGCCGCCACGGCCCGGGCCGCAGGCCATGAATTGCTGGTGCATGTTCCCATGCAACCCCTCGGCGATGCCGACCCCGGTCCCCATGCGCTGCGCGTGGGCCAGGCGGCCGCCGAGATTGCGGGCAATCTCGACTGGAATCTCTCGCGCTTCACCGGCTATATCGGCATCAACAATCACATGGGCAGTCGCTTCACGCAGGATGAGAAGGGCATGGCCATTGTCGCGGGCATATTGAAGGCGCGCGGTCTGGTGTTTCTGGATTCACGCACCATTGCCGGCAGCAAGGCCGAGACGGTCGCCCGTCAAGCGGGTGTGCCCGTTCTTTCGCGCGATGTCTTTCTCGATCATGACGAGGATGGTGCCCAGGTGACGCTGGAGCTTGATCGGCTTGAACATCTGGCGCGGCAAAATGGTGTCGCCATTGCGATTGGCCATCCCCATCCGCAAACGCTCGATATCCTCGAAAAATGGATACCGCAAGCGCAAGCGCGTGGATTCAGTCTCGTGCCGCTCTCAGCCATTCTGCATCGCGCCAAGGCAAGCTGATCTGCGTCATTCCGAATAGGCTGTCATCCCGAACTTGTTCCGGGATCCACCTTTGCGTCATGGCGAGCGGAGCGAAGCAATCCATGCAGCCATCTGGAGTGCCACGGCGCTGTGCGCCTCGCAATGACACAAGAATATTTTAGAGCATCATCCCGGACTTGTTTCGGGATCCACCTTTGCGTCATGGCCCGGCTTGTCCGGGCCATCGACGTCTTGCAACGCAGTGAGTCGAGAGAAAAACTACTGGCCCTTGCCGACGCGCGAGGCATAGCGCACCGCTTCTTCCGCTGCGCGGAAGAGTGCCTTGGCCTTGTTGACAGTTTCCTGATGCTCGCCTTCGGGACTTGAATCAGCCACAACCCCGCCTCCGGCCTGCACATACATATGGCCGTCCTTGACAATTGCCGTGCGCAGCACGATGCAGGTATCCATTTGACCGGCAGCCGAGAAATAGCCAACACATCCCGCATAGGGGCCGCGTTTTTCCAGCTCCAGCTCATCAATGATCTGCATGGCGCGCACTTTGGGAGCACCGGAAACGGTGCCGGCCGGAAAGCCGGCAATCAGGGCGGATATCGCGTTATATGAAGGGTCAAGATCGCCTTCCACATTCGAGACGATGTGAATGAGATGCGAGGTGAATTGCAGTCCGAATTTTTCGGTCACTTCAACCGAGCCAATGCGCGATACGCGGCCCACATCATTGCGCCCGAGATCAAGCAGCATCAGATGCTCGGCATGTTCCTTGGGATCGGCCAGCAGCTCTTCGCTGATCGCAATGTCTTCAGCGCGATTGACGCCGCGATGACGCGTGCCGGCAATCGGGCGGATTGTGACACGGTTGTTCTGTACACGAACGAGAATCTCGGGGCTCGATCCGACAATCGCAAAGCCCGCGAAATTGAGAAAATAAAGATAAGGCGACGGGTTGATGCGGCGCAACGCGCGATAGAGCGAGAAGGGCGGCAATGTGAAGGGTGTTTCAAAGCGTTGCGACAGCACGACCTGAAAAATATCGCCGGCCGCGATATAGTCCTTCGCCTTGCGCACCATCTCGAAATAAACATCTTTTGGCGTATTTGACCGGGGCGCTTCAAGGTCAGGAATATCGACATCCTGATCGACATGCGGCAAGGCACGATCAAAATCAGCCACCGTATCGCTGAGGCGTTCGCTCGCCCGCGCAAAGGCCGCCCTGGCGCTCACACCGGCCTCAGGACGCACCGGTGTCACGATCGTCACCTCATCGCGCACCGAGTCAAAGACGGCAATAATCGTCGGGCGCATGAAAATGCCGTCAGGCAGGCCGAGCTTGTCAGGGTTTTCATGCGGCAGTTCTTCCATCAACCGCACAGCGTCATAGCCCATATAGCCAAAGACGCCCGCCGACATGGGCGGCAGGTCTTCGGGCAGGTCGATGCGCGATTCCTCGATCAGTGCGTGCAGCGAGGCAAGGGCGCCGCCACAGGGTTCAAACACATCGCTGTTGAAACGCGCCTGACGATTGATCTCGGCCTTGTCGCCCTGCATGCGCCAGACCACATCCGGCTTCAATCCGATGATGGAATAGCGGCCACGCATGTCGCCGCCCTCAACGGATTCCAGCAAAAAACTGTCGGGTCGTTCATTGGCAAGTTTCAGGAAGGCGGACACGGGCGTTTCGAGGTCAGCCACCAGCCGCGACCAGATCACCTGTGCGGCGCCCTGGTCGTAGCGGCGTTCAAACTCGGAATAGTCAGGCGAAATCATCATGCAACCACTGCAATTGGAGAGAGGTCAGCGCGCATCATGCCCCGCTATCGGCCGTGGCAACACGCTGCAACAGTCTTTCATTGACCTTCACGCCAATCTCGTTCTGCACACCGGCCACAAAGGTTGCGATGAAATCAGCACCCAGCGAATCCGTCAGATTGGCCTTGAGTTCAATTGAATCGCCCGATGTCGGACTGAAGTTCGGCACATGCACATCAGCAACCTGCATCACGACCAGACTGTCGCCAAGACCCACGGGACCCCAGGCAAACTTGCCTTTTGCTGTCGCAAAAATGCGCGTCACCGCCAGCCGTGAAAACGTGTCGTTCTGCGAATTGCGTTTGATATCCGGCACATTGATCGGACTGCGATTGATGCTGGCGGCGAGGGCATCAATCGACTCGCCCTTGTTGCCGCGATCAACCAGCGACTGGGCCAGCTTGTCGAGTTCCACCTTTCGCTTCTCATTCTTCCACAGCGCAATCACCTCCTTGCGCACCTTGTCGAGCGGCTTCAAGGCGGACGCGGTCACGCCGTCAACGCGCAGCCAGTAATAGCCGCCTTCGCCATTGTCAGACGGGGCAATCTGGTCGCCCGGTTCGTTCTGAAAGACTGAAGTCAGCAGGTCGCGATAGGCAGGCAGGTCTTTAATCGTCTCGCCTTCAGCGGTGAGACCTTTCGCCGTCACCCCTTTATAGGTCATGACGGTGAGACCATTCTTGCTGGCGATCTCTTCAAACGAGGCGCCACCAGCGCGCGCATCTTCAATCGCATTCTGAATGTCGTAGATTTCATCCTGCGCCTTTTCTTCCTGCATCATCGCATGCAGTTTGATTTTCGCGCTCTCAAAGCTGCCGGGCTTGCCCGGGAGCACATTTGATACATGCAGGATCACGGGGCCCAGCGGACCCTTCACGGGCTCGCTGAAGCTGTTGGGCGCGAGCGCAAAAGCCGCGTCGGCGAGCGCGGGCGACATCATCTGATTGCGCGACACAAGACCAAGCGACACATCATCCGGTTTCAGCCCGAGTTCGCTCACGACAGCGGCAATGCTGGTGCCGCTGCGCAGCTTTTCCAGCGCCGCCTTGGCCGACAGTTCATCCTTGAAGGGGATCTGGTCGATCTGGCGCTTCTCTGGCACGTCGAAATCAGCCCGGCGGACTTCATAGGCCTTCTGCAAATCTTCGTCGCTGATCGTGATCGTGGCGGCGACATCCTTCGTGCTCAGCGTCATGACGCTGAAGTTTCGCGTTTCGGGCAGCGTGAAATGCACCGCCGCCTGTTTGTAATAGGCTTCGAGTGATTTTTCGTCCGGGTCGGCTATCGCACCGACGCTGCTCACAGGCAACAGCACATAGCGCGCGTCGCGCGTTTCGCTCTGGAAGTTGTGAATGACTTCGAGCAGCGTGTCGGAAACCGGCACACCTGCCTGCAGCGCGTCGATGAGCTGCGAGCGCATCATGAAATTGCGGCGATCCGCGACAAAGCTGCGTTCGGTGATGCCATTGCGCTGCAAGGCTTGCAGGAATGAATCCTTGTCAAACTTGCCAAAGGGGCCGATCAGGTTTGAATCATTCATGATGTCATGCGCCACAGCCACGTCGCTGACGGCCAGTCCCATGCCATGACCTGCTTCATCCAGCGCGGCAAGGCTGATGAGACGGGTCAAGGCCGCCCGGTCAATGCCATATTTGCGCGCATCAGCCGGCGTCAGCGGCTGACCAAGCTGTTGGCCAAAGCGTTCGGTCTCGGCCTTGAACTCGCGCTCGAAGGTGGCAAGCTCGATCTCACTCCCGCCGACCGAGGCGACAGCCGTGGCGGAGTAGCCGCCAAAAATATCGGCGATGCCCCAAATGCCGAAACTCACAATCAGGAGGGCCATCATGGCCTTGGCGACCCAGCCTGAGGCACCTTTGCGCAGAGTATCGAGCATTCGGCTACTTTCTTTCGTCTTTGTCCGTGGCATGTGCGGCATCAGGCCGACGCCATCCTTGCGAGCGCGGCATGATAGGGGGGGGGCCTCGCCCCCGCAAGCGCCCGTCGCCGCTTTGAGCACCCCTTGCGCTTGATATTATTCGCGATTTGTCCCCCGGGGATAAGTTCTGCCAGTTGGCCTTGGTCAAGCCATCTGGTAAAGCGTTCGGCAAAGGCAAGATCGTTAATCGGGATATCGGGGAGAGATGAGACATGGCTGGCAAAATGGCACTGCCGCGCATCAAGCCGCTGGTCGCTGGCAACTGGAAGATGAACGGCCTCAGAACCTCGCGCCGCGAGATCGTGGCACTGGGCCGCAAGCTCGCCCGGCAGCCCGCCCGCTGCGATGTGCTCATCTGCCCGCCCGCGACACTCCTTGCCGGGTTTAAGGATGATGCCCGCGCCGCCGGAGTCGCCCTCGGCGCCCAGGACTGTCATGCGCAGGTCTCAGGTGCCCATACCGGCGATCTGAGTGCCGCCATGCTGAAAGATGCGGGCGCCAAATATGTCATCACCGGCCATTCGGAGCGTCGTACCGACCATGGCGAAACCGACGCCATGGTCAAGGCAAAAGCCGAGGCAGCGCATGCCGCAGGCCTCATCGCCATCATTTGTGTGGGCGAAACGCAAAGCCAGCGCGATGCCGGCGAAACGCTGAAGGTCATTACCGGCCAGATCGCAGGCTCCTTGCCCGAGGACGTGACGGCCAAAACCACCGTCATCGCCTATGAGCCCGTCTGGGCGATTGGCACCGGTCGCACGCCGACCCCTGAGGATGTGGCCGAGGTCCATGCCGCCATCCGTGCCCGCCTCGAAAAGCAGGTCGGCCCGGAAGGGGCCAAAATGCGCATTCTCTATGGCGGATCGGTCAAACCGGCCAATGCCGGCGAGCTGATGGCCATTCCCCATGTCAACGGCGCTCTTGTTGGCGGGGCGAGCCTCAAGGCGGATGATTTCTACGCCATCATCGCCGCCTATGCCTGAATTACATAAAATTTCTGCATTTTAGGTTTTTGGTCGATTTCGGTAGCTGACAGCCCGTCCTCGGGGCTGGTAAGAGCCGCCTTCATGCGCTACAACGCGGCGCAACGAAGCCCCCATCCGGCGGCATAGTGATTTGCGGCCCGGAATCAGGACGACAGAGAACCGACTTCATGGCGACCATTATTCTCGTAATCCATCTGATGATCGCAGTGGCGCTTGTCGCCGTTGTCCTGCTCCAGCGTTCCGAAGGCGGCGCGCTCGGCATCGGCGGCGGTGGCGGCGGTGGCTTCATGTCGGGACGCGGTGCGGGCGACGCGCTGACACGCGCCACGGGCATTCTTGCGGGCCTGTTCTTCATCACCAGTCTGACACTTGGCATCATTGCCTCGCGTGGATCCTCGGGTGGTTCGCTGCTCGATACCGTGCCGCCACCACCCGTGGAAGGTTCAAATCCCAACGCCGTGGTCCCGGCCCCTCTGGGTAGCGGTCTGGACGAGGCGGCGCCAGCGCCTGCTGAAGCTGCACCGTCTGCACCGGTCGCTCCGGCCACAACGACGCCAGCCGAACCGACCGTTCCGCGGGCCCAATAAGCGATACCGGGCCTTCGGGCCGGAGGAAGCTCGTTTCCTCCACAGAGATTTTTGGATGCGCCCCTCTTTGGCGGCGCGAATCATTATTGTTGGTGTAATCTGGAATCCCATGACGCGGTATATTTTCATCACCGGCGGCGTGGTCTCCTCTCTTGGTAAGGGCCTTGCCTCAGCGGCGCTCGGCGCATTGCTTCAGGCGCGCGGTTATTCCGTGCGGCTGCGCAAGCTCGACCCTTATCTGAATGTCGATCCCGGCACGATGTCACCCACCCAGCATGGTGAGGTCTTCGTAACGGATGACGGAGCGGAAACAGACCTCGACCTTGGCCATTATGAACGCTTCACGGGTGTGCCCGCGACGCGCGGCGACAACATCACGACAGGCCGCATCTATCAGGACATCATCGCGCGTGAGCGGCGTGGCGATTATCTTGGCGGCACCGTGCAGGTCATTCCCCATGTCACCGATGCCATCAAGGGCTTCGTGCTGTCGGGCAATGAGGATGTTGATTTCGTGCTCTGCGAAATCGGCGGCACGGTTGGCGACATTGAAGGTCTGCCCTTCTTTGAAGCCATTCGTCAGCTTGGCAACGAACTGGATCGCGGCCAGACCTGTTTCATTCATTTGACCCTGCTGCCCTATATTCCCAGCGCAGGCGAAATGAAGACCAAGCCGACGCAGCATTCGGTCAAGGAATTGCGCTCCATCGGCATTCAGCCCGATATTCTGATGTGCCGTTGTGATCGTCCCATCCCCAAGGATGAACGCCGCAAGATTGCGCTGTTCTGCAATGTGCGCGAATCTGCCGTCATTCAGGCGATGGATGTGGACACGATCTATGACGTGCCACATGCCTATCATGCTGAAGGTCTCGACACCGAGGTGCTCGCCGTATTCGGCATGCGCGATGCGCGTGATCCCGATCTCGGCAAATGGGCCACCATCACGCACAACATCCGCGAGCCGGAAGGTGATGTCACCATCGCCATCGTCGGCAAATATACCGGCCTCAAGGATGCCTATAAATCGCTGAATGAAAGCCTTGTGCATGGCGGCATCGCCAACAAGGTGCGCGTCAACATCAAATGGCTTGAGTCCGAAATCTTCGAAACAGAAGAGACAGCTTATTACCTCGAAGACGTTGACGGTATTCTCGTGCCCGGCGGCTTTGGTGAGCGCGGGTCGGAAGGCAAGATCGCCGCGGCGCATTTTGCCCGCACGCGCGGCGTGCCCTATTTTGGCATCTGCTTCGGCATGCAAATGGCCGTCATTGAAGCGGCGCGCAATCTTGCTGGCCTGGCAGGCGCCAGCTCAACCGAGTTTGGGGCGACCAACGAACCGATTGTTGGCCTGATGACCGAATGGATGCGCGAAAATGAAATCGTGCAGCGCCGCGCCAATGGCGATCTCGGCGGCACCATGCGTCTGGGTGCCTATGACGCCATGCTGAAGCCTGGCTCCCGCGTCGCCGAAATCTATGGCGCGACCTGCATCAGCGAGCGCCATCGCCACCGCTACGAAGTCAATATGACCTATAAGGATATTCTGGAGAGCAATGGCGTGATCGTTTCGGGCACCTCGCCAGACGGTCTGCTGCCGGAGATCATCGAGATTCCGAACCATCCCTGGTTCATTGGCGTGCAATACCACCCGGAACTCAAATCCAAGCCGTTTGAGCCGCACCCGCTCTTCAGCTCTTTCATCGCAGCCGCTGTGACCCAGAGTCGATTGGTGTAAGATTTGCCATTGTCGGGCTTGACCCGGCAATCCAGAGCCCCAAACTCAGAGCCAGCGACTCCGGATACCCGGATCAAGTCCGGGTGTGACGAAAGTGAAAAGTCCCATGCAAGCCAATGCCATCGTCAAAGTCGGCAATCTTGAAATCGGTAACGACAAGCCTTTCACGCTGATTGCCGGTCCATGCCAGCTCGAAACGCGCCAGCACGCCTTCGACATGGCGGGCGGCATCAAGGAAATCACCGACAGGCTCGGCATCGGCCTGATCTACAAAACCTCTTTCGACAAGGCCAATCGCACCAGCCGCAATGCCAAACGCGGTCTGGGGCTTGAGCTGGCTCTGCCGATCTTTGAAGATCTGAAAAAAGAGTTCGGCATTCCCGTGCTGACCGACATTCATGAGCGCGAGCAATGCGCCGAAGTTGCCACAGTCGTTGATGTCTTGCAGATCCCGGCGTTTCTCTGCCGTCAGACCGATCTGCTCGAGGCCGCCGCCCAGACCGGCGCTGTCATCAACGTCAAGAAAGGCCAGTTCCTCGCGCCCTGGGACATGAAAAACGTCGTCGCCAAGATCGTCGATGCCGGCAACCCGAATGTTCTGGCAACCGAACGCGGCGTCAGCTTCGGCTATAACACGCTCGTCAACGACATGCGCGCCATCCCGATCATGCGCGAACAATGTGGTTGTCCCATTGTCATCGACGCGACCCATTCGGTGCAGCAGCCGGGCGGACAGGGCACAGCCTCAGGTGGCGACCGCCGCATGGTGCCCTATATCGCGCGCGCGGCCGTGGCAATTGGCGTGGGGGCGGTCTTCATTGAAACCCATGAGGACCCGGACAATGCGCCCTCGGACGGTCCCAACATGGTCAAGCTCACCGACCTCGAAGCACTGCTCGCAAGTCTGCAAAAGTTCGACCGGCTCGCCAAAGCGGCCTGATCCAGCCTGAAAAAGAACAGGTGAAGTCAGTTCATGCGCCAGTGTAGAATTGGCACATGAACGACATCGCTTCGCAATTCAGCTTTGCCACGCCTGAAGACGGACCGTTGAAACGCGCCGCGATCAAACTCGTCGAGCGCTTCACCGGCCAGCCCGAATTATTGCGGCTCTATCTTTCCAATCAGCAAAATCCGGTGCCGGGCGAACCCTTCTTTGAAGCGGTGGTGCGTTTGTTGCGCCTGCGCCTGTGTCTTGATGAGGCCAGGCTCCTCAGTATCCCGAAGCAGGGACCGGTCATCTTCGTGTCGAACCATCCCTATGGCGTGCTGGATGGGGTTGTTGCCTGCGCCTTGGTCGGCCGCGTGCGGCCCGACTTCAAGGTGCTCATCAATGCCATCCTGACGCGCCCGCCCGAGATGGCGCCATATTCATTGCCGGTCGATTTCCGCGAACATCGTGAGGCGCTTGCAACCAATCTGCGGACGAGGGCGCAGGCGCGCAAACATCTGGCCGATGGTGGCGCCATCCTGATTTTTCCCGGCGGCACCGTTTCCACGCGCACCACACTCATCAACGGCAAGCCCGCTGCCGATCCGGCATGGAAGCCTTTCGTTTCCCAGCTCATTCAAAAGAGCCGCGCGCATGTTGTGCCGCTTTATTTTGAGGGTGAGAATGGCTGGATGTTTCATGCCGCCAGCCATGTCAGTCTGACGCTTCGCCTCGCGCTCCTGTTTCACGAGGTCAAGAGCCAGATCGGTACCGACATGCATATCCGCATCGGCGATGTCATGAGTTACGAGCAACTCATGCAGCTTGGCGACCGCAAGGCGCTGGCCCGGCACCTCCGGTCGCTGACATATCGGACAGGCGGGCGCGAGGAGCCGGGCCAATATGGTCCAAGACTCTCACGTCGCTTGGGTCTGGAATATATCGAAGAGGGGTCGGATGGCGGCATCGGCAAATCGCCATTTGATGCCACCCGCGCTGCCTATTAGCCGCGACCGCGATAGGGCGCGACCCCCTGATCCGGCACCCAGACGCCAGCAGGCAATTTGCCGGTCTGCCAGAACACATCAATCGGAATGCCGCCGCGCGGATACCAATAGCCGCCAATGCGCAGCCATTTCGGTTTCAGCAGATCCACGAGACGTTTGGCAATCGCAATGGTGCAGTCCTCATGGAAGGCGCCATGATTGCGGAAGGATTGCAGATAGAGCTTGAGCGACTTTGACTCGACGAGATATTTGCCGGGCACATAGTCGATCACGAGATGCGCGAAATCGGGCTGACCCGTCACCGGGCAAATCGAGGTGAACTCCGGCACGGTGAAGCGCGCAATATAGTCAGCATCCTCATGCGGATTGGGTACGCGCTCCAGCACAGCCTTGTCGGGCGAAGCGGCAATCTCCACCTTCGCGCCAAGCTGCGACACAGTGAGCGTCCTGACGGCCTTTTTGGCCTTGGGGGGTTGCGTCATCAGTCAGCCTCCGGTCCGTCATAAATGCAGCCTTCACGGCATGAGGCGCGATGCACCTCAACGCGCGAAATCTCCGGCAGCGGGCCTTGCAGGTCGCACCATATCCAGGCGGCAATGTGTTCAAGCGTTGGCAACGAAAGCCCGGCAATCTCGTTCAGCAGATGATGATCGAGCTTGGCACGCGTTTTCAGGACCTCGCGTTCGACATCCTCGAAATGGCGCACGAGCCCCGTGTCAGGCGAGGGTTTGCCATTGAGCCAGACGACAACACGGAAGGAGTGGCCATGCATGCGGCGATTGGGATGGCCTTCCTCCGCATACGGAAGGAAATGGGCCGCGTCAAACATGAACTCTTTATAGATACGCATCAGGGTATGCCAATCAGCTTATGGGTCTGGAGGCTGAGCCGCCATTTCGGATGCGCCAGACAATAGGCTGTCGCGGCGCGAATATTCTCGGCCTGAGAGGGGCCGTCCATCGGTTGCAGGAAATGATGCGTGAAAGGGAGCGATGAAAAACGCTCCGGCATCGCCTTTTCCTGCGGGTAGACAAGTTTCAGTTCATCGCCCGATTGCTGGGCAAGCACCGCATCGGATTTCGGACTGACGCAGATCCAGTCAAGCCCTTCCGGCGCGGTCAGCGTGCCATTGGTCTCAACGGCAATCTCGAAGCCGCGCTCATGCAGCGCATCAATAGCCGCGCTATCGAGTTGCAGCAAGGGCTCGCCGCCCGTGCAGACCACGAGCCTGCGTCCCGCGTCGTCCCCGGCCCAGGCGCGATTGACGGCCTCGGCCAGCGCCGCCGCATCGGCAAACTTGCCACCGCCTTCGCCATCCGTCCCGACAAAATCCGTATCGCAAAAGGTGCACACCGCCTCTGCCCGGTCCTGCTCGCGCCCCGACCAGAGATTGCAGCCCGAAAACCGGCAAAACACCGCCGGACGCCCGGCATTGGCGCCTTCGCCCTGCAATGTGTAGAAGATTTCCTTCACCGAATACATGTCACTCAAGCCTTGCCGGTCAATGCGGCGAGATAGCGGGCATAGCCCCCGGCGCGCAAGTCGCAAGCCGGACAGTCGCCGCATCCATAGCCCCAGTCGTGGCGGTGGCTGCGGTCGCCGCGATAGCAGCTATGCGTTTCCTCGATGATGAGGTCGACAAGGGCTGCGCCGCCAAGCGCATGCGCCATCTCCCATGTGGCGGCCTTGTCGATCCACATCAAGGGCGTTTCAATGACGAAGGGCCGGTCCATGCCCAGCGAAATCGCCTTGCCAAGCGTTTGCAGCGTGTCATTGCGGCAATCGGGATAGCCTGAATAATCCGTCTCGCACATGCCGCCAATCAGCGCCGTTGCGCCGCGCCGATAGCCAAGCGCCGCGGCATAGGTGAAAAACAGGAGGTTGCGGCCCGGCACAAAGGTCGTCGGCAGGCCATTTTCGCCCATTTCGATCGCCACATCCCGCGTCAAGGCGGTTTCGCTGATCGCCCCGAGTTCGGGCATGGCAATCATGTGATCGGGGCCGAGCCGCTCGCCCCATGCCGGATTGAGGCCAGAAAGGCCCGCGCGCACCCGTGAGCGGCATTCCAGCTCGATCTTGTGGGCCTGACCATAGTCAAACCCGACCGTTTCCACGCTTTCATGGCGATCCAGCGCCCATGCCAGACAGACAGTCGAATCCTGTCCGCCTGAAAACAATACGAGGGCCTTGCGGGGGGTCGGGGTCGTCATGATCTGGCTCCGGTTCGGGCCTGTTGAACAGGAGGGGGCGGATTTCGTCAAGCCATCCCCAAATGAAACCGCCCCGGAGCGGCTTTGGGCCAGTCCGGGGCGGAAGAGGCAGGCGGGCCCGAAAGCCCGCCCGAAGCAATGATCAGCCAGGCGACGCGATCAGAAAGCGTAGCTGATGCTGGCGGATGCGAAATCGCGGTCCGAGAGCTGGTTGCTGAAGCCGCCACCGAAATAGTTGGTGTAGCTGATGCTGGCACGGAAGCTTTGATATTCAGCGCCCACGCCAAGCGTGATGACCTTGACGCCCTGCTGGAAGTTCGCCGTGATCGGGCCGGGGGAATAACCCCAGACGTCATGACGGAACGAGATGCTGGGGGTCAGCGTGATGGGCAGGTTCATCGGGTTGTTATAGCTCGCCTGAAGCATGGCCTGATAACCTGTTGAAAGCTTCGTGCCGTACTGAACATCCGTCACACAATTGGCGAGAAGGCAAGAACCACCGGAAGGCAGACCGGCTTCAAGACCGGCACGTTCCAGCGGGTAGGTGTTGGCGTCTGGTACATAGACCACGCCGGCGTTGAGGATGAAGGCACCGCTGTCGGCATTTACAACCGACATCAGGGGATCAGAAGTCGTGAAGCTTGTGATCGTGCTGATCTGGCCCTGAACCGCATTCAGATAGACAACGGCCTGTGTGGCTTCATTTGCACCGGGTGTGAAGAGGTCGGCATCCGAGCAGCGAATGCCACCGCAAAGTATGCTTGCTCCCAGACCATCAACTTGGGAGGCATTCTGCTGTGTGCTTTCAACGGCGAAAGGCATGTTGGGTGTGTAGGTGGCTTCACCCGACACAGCCGTGCCGCCGATCGTGGTCGAGAAGCTGGCGCCGACCGTGTCGATGCTGCCAGGGAACTGGTAGAAATAATTCGCCTGGTTGGCGGCATAGGAGAAAGCTGCTCCAAGGCCCGTGCCGATGTGCAGTCCACACGCACCGCCTGTTGCACCAGCAACGGTCGCGCATGATGACGTGAAGTCATCACTTGGGTTCCGGAATGACAGGAAGGGCAGGCGGCTGGAATAGCGGAAATAGTAGAGACCGAAATCCGTCCCCGTACCGACATTGTCGGCATAATAGTGGGCAGCAACGCCAAACTGGTTTGTGCTGTTCTGGCCTTCATCTGCCGTGCGGCGCATGGCGATCGGAACTGGGCAGCACCGTCGAGCAGGTCAGCGATATCGCCTGGTGCAATGGCTAGCGTGTAATCGTCATAGCCAGAGGCGACGCCCGAGAGAGCCGGTGTCGATCCCTTGCCGGCAATATCCGTCGTGCTCCAGTAGGAGCCGGACGGATCGACTTGGGTCTGCTCATAGGCAAACTGCCAGAAGGCCTCGACTGTGAGATTGTCCGTAACCGCTGTCGAGATATGGATCATCGGCATTGGTGTCAGTGCTTCTTTCAGCTCTGAACCAGGTGTACGCAGACGGCTCACATCAACGGCCTGAAACTGGTTGATGCCACCCTGAATGAAGGTGCTTTCGCCCCAGTTCAGAACCTGTTTGCCGAAGCGGGCTGTTGTGTTGTGACCGGCAATATCCCAGCTGCCATAGACGAAGGCATCAAGGATGGTAACGTCATGTGCCAAGGCACCCTGCGCTGTCGTTGTCAGCTTTTGGGCTTCCATGTCGTTCTTCGTATAGACATAATCGTAGAACGCGGTGGGACGGACGAAGAAACCGTAATTCTGCCACGTACCCTGAATATCCGTTGTGATCTTGGCCGTGGCCTGCGTCAGGTCACCGGCATCGAAGTTGCGGTTGCCGTCATCATTGTTCGTGCCCGTGCCCTTTGTGCCCAAGGGTGTGCAGCCATTATTACTTGCGGGCGAAATGTGATTACAGTCGGGCTCGCTGGCGCGGATGCTGGCACCAACCGAAACGGTTGTGTCGATCTGGATCTCGGCTTCACCGAGATTGATGGTGGCTGACTGCGCTGCCATGGCGCCAAAGAGTGAGGCGGCGAGGGCAACCGACCCCATCAGCACATGGCGCGAAAGCCTCCCAGCCATTGCGCTGATATCGAATCGTATTCTTGCCGGAATTGGCATTTGGAAACTCCCCTATTTAACGAACTGGTTGTCCAGCGACAGGGGGTGGGACCTTTTTCGTCGTAAGCCGACTCACCCCCCAAGCCAACTTCACCCGTTCTTTTTCTTGACCTTCGGCTTCTTTTTTTCTCAACCTTCGGCACCGCAAATACTGCAGTGCAGCAGGCCCCGAATTCGCCCCGCTTTCCCGTGCGAAACGATCTCCCGACTCAAATCATTAACCTACAAACGGGTTAGCAAAAAGAACAATAGGGAGAAAAAGCATAACACAAGAACGGTTAGGGATGAACTGAGACGGATTTGCCACAAATGCTAGTGGCCTGAAACCAATTGATAAAAAGTCATTTCTGAGACGGGTTCAGTCTGGCTGTTACCCTACGTCAGAGAAACCAATGGCCCCTGCCAGGAGGGCCGGGAAAAAGGGGGTGTGCGCAGCGTCAGACAGCGCCGCACGGAAAACCGGCCTTGCTCAAGAGGGTCTTCCGCGCCCGATCCGTATCGGAAAAATAGAATTAAAATCACTATGTTGGGCAAGTACAGATCGACAATAAGAGAATAAATGATAAAAAATCATGAAGTATAAAATGTTGCGGCGCATGATCAAAAAATGCACAAAAAATGTGCAAATCGCGATCTTGATCACTGAAAAATCACAGTGACAAATATGTCTATCTGCCGTTTCAAATGGCGAATTAATTCATTCATTTCACGTGGTTAGCCTTGACTTAACGGCCCCCAAGCGATGGACTTGCGGGTGAGGGATGCGGACTGGCCGGGGGGTAACAGTCGCACGTGATGGCGAAACACCTCCCGATCCATCTGCAAATAAAAGCGAAGTAAAGATCGTGGAGGATCTCAATGCCAAGAGTAGATATGCGCGCGGCGCTGCTCGGTACTGCTGTTTCAGCAGTGCTGGCAGTTACAGCCGGGACCGCACAGGCGGTTGAATATAATTTCGGCAGTGTTCAGGTGTTTTTCGATACGACCATTTCGGCCGGCGCATCGATGAGGGTTGCAGACCGGAACAACCAGTTCCTGCCGACGACAAACGGCGGCCCGCTTCAGGCGACGAGCTCCGCCGACGTGAATGTTCCTCTGATCCCGGTCAATGGCGGCTTTTTTGCCCCCTTGCATGTGATTCAGGCGCCGACCTCTCTCAACGGCTCGATCAACACCGATGACGGTCGTTTGAACTTCGACAATGGCGACCTGATCGGTGCGCCGGTGAAGATGGTCAACGATATTCAGGCGAAGTGGACGAACTACACGTTCTTCGCGCGCGTCAATTCCTACTATGATGCGGTGCTGGCCGATGATAGCGCTTATGCCCGTTCAGAACTCGCCGACGGCGAGGCGGACGCCGCCCGTGACATCAAGCTGCTCGACTTCTATGGCAGCGCCAACTACATGATCAACGATTATCCGTTGAACCTTCGCGCTGGCAAGCAGGTGATCAGCTGGGGCGAAAGCACGTTCATCCAGAACGGCATCAATGCCATCAACCCTGTTGACGTGGCGTCTCTGCGTCGTCCGGGTTCGGAAGTGAAAGACTTCCTGACACCCGTCTGGGCTTTGGACGCCTCGATCGGTCTGCCCTTCAACATTTCGCTGGAAGCTTTTTATCAGTTGAAATGGTCGACCTATGATCTTGACCGCGCCGGTACGCCCTTCGCCAGTTCGGACATCGCCGCGGGGACCAGCGGCGTTGGTGGCAGCGCCAACATGACTTCGTTCCTCACGACTGCCCCCGGCGGCAACGTCTTGCGTAACTGCTCGGCCCCGACATCGGTTTCGACAGCTCTGACCGCCGCCTATCTTGCCAATCCCAGTGCTTACTCCGCTCAGCGTGACTGTTCGTCGCTCGGCATCGGCGGCACACTTGACTATACCTTATACAACAACACCATCGCCGGTCTCGGCGGCTGGCCCATTGGTGGTACCGAAGCCCTTCGTCTGGCCTATGGCGACATAGGCGTCGTGTCGCGCGATGAAGACCGCGAAGCCCGTGACGATGGCCAGTGGGGCGTGGCTCTGAAGTGGTATTCCGAAGAGCTGAACAACACGGAGTTCGGTTTCTACTTCATGAACTATCATTCCCGTCTGCCGATGGTCAGCGAACGCGTTCGGACCGATCCGACGCGGGCTGACTTCACGAGCTACATTTCGTCGGGTCCTGCCTCAAGCGGCACAACACGTGGTCTGCCCTATCAGGGGTGCAACATTGGTAATGGTCTGGCCTCTGCTCGGCAGCGATCCAACGGCTAACCCCATCTTCGGCGTACCGATCGGTCTGACAGAAGATCAGTTCAATGTGCTGAATCAGTCGAATGGCCATGACAGCAGCGGCGTCTATGCCGCTGGTCTCGCCGTTGCGCAAGACTACTATTCCAATGTCGGTTCGCACGCGGTGATCCCGTCGCCAGCTGGTGGCGCCGACGTGTTCGCCGGTGGCATCGAAGGTGCCGACCTGTCGGGCATATCTGGGTTACACGGCGTTGTAAACGCGAACTCGCTCATTGCGGCTTCGATCATCAACTGCGCCCTGATGGCCGAACAGTCCTCTCAGCCTGCTGCCAACACCACTCTGGCAACAGACGGTACGGAAATCCTCTTCGCGACCGATCTGATCGATCCGGCCCTGGGCCTCTATCTGGAATATCCGGAAGACATCAAGATGGCTGGTTTCAGCTTCAACACGACCATTGGTACATGGGGCGTGCAGGGCGAAGCGTCTTATCGTCCGAATGCGCCCGTGCAGCTCGACACGGACCAGATTACCATGGCTGCGTTGAACACGGGCTGCACCTTCCAGCAGTTGCTTGGACCCACGGCTTATGGTGTCCTGATTCCCGGTGCGACGGGCCTGGCCAATCCCGAACCCATGGGCACGTCTTGCGGTACAGGCGGCCTCGGTGCGACGTCCACGGACATCAGGGGTTATGTGGAGACAAAACTCATCACAGCCCAGATCGGCACCACGGCGACCTATTCCAACTCGAACGATCTGATCAGCGCCGCGGGCGCTGACCTCGGTATTCTGGTGACGGAACTTGGCGCCATGTATGCGCCGGATGCGCAGAACGACGCGGGGGCAAACCTGCGTTGGGGTAACGTCTGCACCACCGGTACGGACCTGCCGCTCGGCGGCTTCCTGGGGCTGGCTCCGAATACAGGCTGCCGTCCGACACCGGTCTCCTGGGGCTATGTGTTGCTGGGTCAGCTTCAGTACAACAACGCCTTCGGTACGCCGGTCACGCTGTTGCCGACGGTCGCCTTCAGTCACGATGTTTCGGGTAACAGCCCGGCGCCTTACTCGAACTATCGTGAAGACCGCATGTCGGCCAGCCTTCAGCTCAATGCGTCGTATCTGAGCTGGAAGGGTGGTCTGAGCTATACGAACTTCTTCGGTACCAGCAAGTATAACGATGCAACAGATCGCGACTATGCCTCTCTGAACATCTCCTACTCGTTCTGAGGCAAACACACCGAGGCAAGCCCGGCGACAGTCATGTCGCCGGGCTTTTCCTTTGCGTAGCGTCAAAGGCGTGCCCATCGGGAAACGCGGATTAATCTTGGCCGCATTTCACATAGTTATTTCAATCCGATAGCGATTCTGCCTAGACTGTAGACATGCAGGTTGTTTGGCCCGGTGGAGCGGGCACGCAGCCAGGAGGTCAGCCGTTTATCGGTCGATCTCACTGCAATGAGGGAGAGAAGACCAGCCTTTCGAACTGAAAACAATTTAGTGACTATCCGTCTTCGGGGGAGGAATCGGGTTGAACACAAAAGAGCTGCTGCTCAGCGTTTTGATGCGCGGACCAGCGACAGGCTATGACATCAAGAAAATCCTGGCGACCGAGGTGTCTCAAATCCTCGATGTCAGCCTGTCGAACCTCTATCCGGCTCTCAATGAGCTGGCGGAGGAGGGGCTTGTGACATTCGAAAAGGTCGAGCAGGACAACAGGCCGAACAAGAAGGTCTATGCCATCACGGACAAGGGGCGGGATGGCTGCCTCAAGGCCCTGATGGAAACGGAACCGCGCCATACCTTGCGCTCCGAGTTCCTGTTTATCCTGATTTTTGCGAGCTTTCTGCCGCGTGGCCGTGTCGAGCAACTGATCGAGAGACGGCTGAAGGATTTTCAGCTTGTGCTGGATCGTTTTGACGAGACCGAGAAGGTCCAGATGCCGGCCCATGAGATCACGGCTGGCGAGCGCTTTGCCAGGGGGCTTGTTCGTGCCACCATCGAAGCCCAGCGCCAGTATATCATGGCCCATCGCAGCTGGCTTCTGAGGGATACGGCCGATAGTGAGGCATCTTTCAAGCGCTTGACCGGGGCATAGGACCCGGGATAGCGCAGGGCGGCGCAAATCTGCCCTTCCGTTCGCGCCGGCACTCCGCTATGAAATCGCCAAAACAACCTCAGCGGAGCGCATGCGACATGGCTGCCATTATCGACATTATCGGTCGTGAGATTCTTGATAGCCGTGGCAATCCGACGGTTGAAGTCGATGTGCTGCTTGAAGATGGTTCGCTGGGTCGCGCAGGCGTGCCGTCCGGCGCCTCGACAGGCGCCCATGAGGCTGTCGAGCTGCGCGATGGCGGCCACCGCTACAAGGGCAAGGGTGTCCTGAAAGCCGTTGAGGCGGTCAATGGCGAGATTTTCGATGCGATCAGCGGCATGGATGCCGCCGAGCAGATCCAGATTGACCGCATGATGATTGCCCTTGATGGCACGGCCAACAAGGCGCGCCTGGGCGCCAATGCCATTCTTGGCGTGTCGATGGCCGTCGCCAAGGCAGAGGCCATATCGCTGGGCCAGCCGCTCTTCCGTTATATAGGTGGCCCCTCGGCGCGCATTCTGCCCGTGCCCATGATGAACATCGTCAATGGTGGTCAGCATGCGGACAATCCCATCGACATTCAGGAATTCATGATCATGCCCGTGGCGGCAGAGAACTTCGCCGAGGGTCTTCGCATGGGCGCCGAAGTTTTCCATACGCTGAAATCAGAACTCAAAGCCGCCGGTCACAACACCAATGTCGGCGATGAAGGCGGCTTTGCGCCCAATCTTGCGTCAACCGATGCGGCGCTTGGCTTTGTGATGAAGGCGATTGAAAAGGCAGGCTTCAAACCCGGCAAGGACATCTGCCTCGCGCTAGATGCCGCCTCGACCGAGTTCTACAAGAACGGCGTCTATGATCTGGAAGGCGAGGGCCGCAAGCTCGATGCCGTCGGCATGGTCGATTATTGGGCAAAGCTCGTTGCCGCCTATCCCATCATCTCCATTGAAGACGGCATGGCCGAAGACGATTGGGAAGGCTGGAAGGCGCTGACCGACGCGATCGGCAACAAGGTGCAGCTTGTCGGCGATGATCTTTTCGTCACCAACAAGACCCGTCTTGCCGACGGCATTGCCAAGGGCGTCGCCAATTCGATCCTCGTCAAGGTCAACCAGATCGGCACGCTCACCGAGACACTCGAATCCGTCGAGATGGCGCATAAGGCGAGCTACACCGCCGTCATGTCGCATCGCTCGGGTGAAACCGAAGACGCAACCATTGCCGATCTTGCTGTCGCCACGAATTGCGGTCAGATCAAAACCGGTTCGCTGGCGCGATCGGATCGTCTGGCCAAATACAACCAGCTCTTGCGCATCGAAGAAGCCCTGGGACCTAGCGCTTCCTATGCCGGTCGCAGCATTCTCAAGCGCCATTGACGTTCCTGCTTGACCATTGGAATTGCCATGTGATCCCCTATCGGACATGGACCATTACGGCTTGATTCGCACTTCTGAACCGATGCGCCTGCGCAATGCGCTGCTGCCCGTCATCTGCATGATCGTGATTGGCTATTTTGCTTATCACGCGGTCTATGGTCGCCATGGCTTCATCGCCTGGCAGAGCCTGCGAAACCGCGTCGATACGCTTGAGCAGCAATATGCCGAAGTGAAATCCGCGCGCGAACGTCTGGACCGGCAAGTCGCGCTGCTGCGACCCGAAAGTCTTGATCCGGATCTGCTCGACGAACGCGCCCGTGCCGCCCTCGGCTTTGCCAATCCCGACGACATCGTGATCTTTCATGACGATCCGGCGCCCTCAAAATCCACAACGCCCCGCCGCTAAACCGGGGCCCTAAAGGCTTGCGCCAGCCTCGAGTTAACTGAAATCAAGTTAACTTGCATATTTGTCATATAAATCAAACCTTTACCTGTTTCAAATAAGATGCAAAAAGGTCGTTATCGACTTTTTTGGGTCTGAAGCTGTTCACATGCCTGACAGGCATGGCGCCAAACGGAAACAATGAGCGGCAGGACCGGACGCAGGGGATCAGCAACCTTATGGCAAGCAGCAAATCAGCCAGCAAGTCGTCGGCCAGGCCCGCGGCTTCATCCGTACAGAAATCATCAGTCGGGAAACCTTCCAAGGCAAAGGGCGCTGGCGCGCCACTTCCCATGACTCCACAGGAAGAGTTGCAGGCCTATCGCGACATGCTTCTGATCCGCCGTTTCGAGGAAAAGGCTGGCCAGATGTATGGCATGGGTCTGATCGGCGGCTTCTGCCACCTCTATATCGGTCAGGAAGCCGTCGTCGTCGGCATGCAAAGCGCCATCGGCAAGGGCGATCAGGTCATCACCGGCTATCGCGATCATGGCCACATGCTGGCTTGCGGCATGGACCCCAAAGGCGTCATGGCCGAACTGACCGGCCGCGAGGGCGGCTATTCGCGTGGCAAGGGCGGCTCGATGCACATGTTCAGTACCGAGATGAACTTCTATGGCGGCCACGGCATCGTCGGTGCGCAGGTGCCGCTGGGCACGGGGCTTGCCTTCGCCAACAAGTATCGCGGCACGGATCGTGTGTGCCTTGCCTATTTCGGCGATGGTGCGGCCAATCAGGGTCAGGTCTATGAGAGCTTCAACATGGCCGAACTCTGGCAGCTGCCGGTCGTCTATGTGATCGAGAACAATCAATACGCCATGGGCACCAGCATCGCGCGCGCCTCGGCGCAAACCAATCTCTCCAAGCGGGGCGACAGCTTCAACATCCCCGGCGAGCAGGTCGATGGCATGGATGTGCGCGCCGTGCGCGCCGCCGGTATCAAGGCCGTTGAATCATGCCGCGCGGGCAAGGGTCCCTATATTCTCGAAATGATGACCTATCGCTATCGTGGTCATTCCATGTCCGACCCGGCGAAATATCGCGCCAAGGAAGAAGTCAACAAGATGCGTCAGGAGCACGACCCGATCGAGCAGGTCCGCCAACGTCTGCTCGAACAGGGCACGGCGACCGAGGACGATCTGAAGAACATCGACAAGGACATTCGCGCCATTGTTGCCGAGTCTGCCGAGTTTGCGCAATCAAGCCCCGAGCCCGATCCGTCCGAACTCTGGACAGATGTTCTCGCGCCGGTGGAGGGCTGAACCCATGTCGATCAGGATTTTGATGCCTGCGCTCTCGCCCACCATGGAAGAGGGCACACTCGCCAAATGGTTCGTCAAGGAAGGCGATGAGGTGAAGTCCGGCGACGTGATCGCCGAGATTGAAACCGACAAGGCGACAATGGAAGTCGAAGCGGTTGACGAGGGCAAAATTGAAAAACTGCTCATCGCCGCCGGTACGGAAAATGTGAAGGTGAACGAGGTGATCGCGCTTCTCTCCGGCGGAGGTGGCATGGAAGTGGCTGCGGCAAGCCCCTCACCCCAACCCTCTCCCCAAAGTGGAGAGGGGGTGGTTGCGTCTCAGCCTTCATCGCCTCTCCCTTCCGGGAAGGTGAAGGGGGCGGCCACACAGCCAGAAATTGCTTCCGATCCCTTGATCCCGGCTGGCACCGAGTTTGTAACGCAAACTGTGCGCGAAGCCTTGCGTGACGCCATGGCCGAGGAAATGCGTGCCGATGATCGCGTCTTCGTCATGGGCGAAGAAGTCGCGCAATATGAAGGGGCCTACAAGGTCACGCAAGGCCTGCTCGCCGAGTTTGGCGACCGCCGCGTTGTCGATACGCCGATCACCGAGCATGGTTTCGCCGGTCTCGGCGTTGGCGCGGCCATGGCAGGGCTTCGTCCCATTGTTGAGTTCATGACCTTCAACTTCGCCATGCAGGCGATTGACCAGATCCTGAACTCCGCCGCCAAGACGCGCTACATGTCCGGTGGCCAGATGAGTGCGCCCATTGTCTTCCGTGGCCCCAATGGTCCGGCTTCACGCGTTGGCGCCCAGCATTCGCAGGATTATGCGAGCTGGTATGCCCATATTCCCGGCCTCATCGTTCTTGCGCCTTATTCGGCAGCGGACGCAAAGGGACTGCTCAAGGCGGCAATCCGCAATCCCAATCCGGTGATCTTCCTCGAAAACGAAGTGCTTTATGGCAAGTCGTTTGAGGTGCCGAAGCTCGATGATCATGTCTTGCCCATCGGCAAGGCTCGCGTGATGAAGGAAGGCAGCGATGTGACGCTGGTTTCCTATAGCCATGGTCTCACATATTGCCTCGATGCCATGGCGAAGCTCGAAGCCGACGGCATCAGCGCAGAGCTGATTGATCTGCGCTCGATCCGTCCGCTCGACATTGAAACAATCATCGCCTCGGTCAAAAAGACCAACCGCCTCGTCACCGTCGAAGAAACCTGGCCCGCTTGCGGTATCGGCGCTGAAATCGCCGCCCGTGTGCAGGCAGAAGCCTTTGACTATCTGGATGCGCCGATCCTGCGCGTGACGCAGAAAGACGTGCCCATGCCTTATGCGGCCAATCTTGAAAAACTGGCCCTGCCAAATGCCGATGAAGTGGTGGAGGCGGTGAAAGCCGTCTGCTACCGCTGAGGAGAGCGACATGCCAACAGAAATCCTGATGCCCGCGCTCTCGCCGACCATGGAAGAGGGCAAGCTTACCAAGTGGCTGGTCAAGGAAGGCGACGAAGTCAAATCCGGCGATGTCATCGCCGAAATTGAAACCGATAAGGCGACAATGGAAGTCGAAGCGGTGGATGAGGGCCGCATCGGCAAGATCCTTGTCGCTGAAGGCACCGAAGGCGTCGCCGTCAACAAGCCCATCGCCATTTTGCTGGGCGAGGGCGAGGAAGCTGGCGCGCTCATGGGCCCAAAGGACGCGCCTGTCGCAAAAAGCCCCTCACCCCAACCCTCTCCCCAGGGGGGGGAGGGCGCGAGCATCGCTAAACCTGCCCCTCTCCCCTCCGGGGAGAGGGCGGCGAGCCATGCCAATGGCGGGCGGGTGAGGGGGGGCGAGACGCGCGTCTTTGCCTCGCCGCTCGCCCGCCGCATCGCTGCTGATAAGGGCGTCGATCTGACAGCCATCACAGGTTCCGGCCCGCGTGGCCGCATCGTCAAGGCGGACGTCACCAATGCCACGCCCGGCGCCGCCCGCAAGCCGGGCGCTGCACCGGCTGCTTCCGCCGCGCTGCTACCCGGCGTTGATCCGCGCGTCTATTTTGAGCCCGGTTCATATGAAGAAGTGCCGCTCGACAATATGCGCAAAACCATTGCGCGACGCCTCACACAGTCGATGCAGGAAATCCCGCATTTCTATGTGACGATCGATTGCGAACTGGACGAATTGCTCCGTGTGCGGAACGTGCTGAACGGGCAGGCGGGCGACAAGGGCGTCAAGCTCTCGGTCAATGATTTTCTGATCCGCGCCGCTGCATTGGCGCTCATCAAGGTGCCGGACGCCAATGTGAGCTTCGCGGGCAACGCCATTCTCAAGCACAAAAATGCCGATATCGGCATTGCCGTCGCGATTGATGGCGGGCTGATCACGCCCATCGTGAAAAATGCGCAAACCAAGGGGCTTGCCGAAATCTCGGCAGAAGCCAAATCGCTGGCCGAACGCGCCCGCACCAGGAAGCTGAAACCAAGCGAATATGAAGGCGGCGGCTTCTCGATCTCCAATCTCGGCATGTTCGGCGTCAAGCAGTTCACAGCGGTCATCAACCCGCCACAGGCAAGCATTCTGGCTGTTGGCAAGGGCGAGGAGCGTCCTGTTGTCCGCAATGGCAAAATTGAAATCGCCAATGTCATGACGGTGACCTTGTCCTGCGACCATCGCGCCATTGATGGTGCCTTGGGCGCGCAATTCCTTCAGGTCTTCAAAGCCTATGTGGAATATCCGCCCTCCATGCTGCTCTGAGAGCAACTGGGCGCGAACGGATTTATGCGAAAGGCAAACAAGACATGACTTCTGCGAGCTATGACGTTGTCATCATCGGTTCGGGTCCCGGCGGCTATATCGCTGCCGTGCGCTGCAATCAGCTGGGCCTCAAAACCGCCATCGTCGAACGCGAAAGCCTCGGCGGCATCTGCCTGAACTGGGGCTGCATCCCCACCAAGGCGCTGCTGCGCTCGGCAGAAGTCTATCACCTGATGGAACGGGCGAGCGAATTCGGCATCAAGACGCAAGGTCTGTCATTTGATCCAGCCGCCATCGTCGCACGTTCGCGCAAGGTCGCGGCCACGCTCTCGGCAGGTGTCAAGTTTCTGATGAAGAAGAACAAGGTCGATGTCATTGAAGGCACGGCCAAGCTGACCGCACCCGGCAAGATCGCGATTGAAAAGGCCAGTGGCGAGAAGTCGGAACTCCTCGCCAGGAACATCATTCTGGCAACGGGGGCCCGCGCCCGCACGCTTCCCGGCATCGAGCCGGACGGCAAGCTCATCTGGACCTATCGCGAGGCCATGGTGCCGCCCGCCATGCCAAAGTCGCTTCTGGTCATTGGTTCGGGTGCCATCGGTGTCGAATTTGCGAGTTTCTACAACACATTCGGCGTCGATGTGACAATCGTCGAAGTCATGGACCGTGTGCTGCCGGTGGAAGACGCCGAAATATCCGACCTTGCCGCTAAGGCTTTCAAAAAACATGGCATCAAGATCCTGACCGGCACCAAGGTCGAGAAGCTCGACAAGGGCGCTGACAGCGTCACCGCCACGCTCGGGCTGCCCGACGGTAAAACAGAAACGCTGACCATTGACCGCGTGATCTCGGCGGTCGGCATCACCGGCAATGTCGAGAACCTTGGCCTTGAAGCCCTTGGCGTGAAGGTTGATCGCGGACATGTCGTTGTCAATCAATGGCTTGAGACCGGCGTGAAGGGTATCTACGCCATCGGCGATCTCGTCGGCGCGCCCTGGCTTGCGCATAAGGCAAGCCATGAGGGTGTCATGGCGGCCGAACATATTGCCGGGGTGAAGGGCATTCATCCGCTGGATACGACAAAAATTCCCGGCTGCACCTACGCCAATCCGCAGGTCGCCAGCGTCGGGCTGACCGAGGCCAAGGCCCGGGAGGCTGGCCATGAGGTCAAGATCGGTCGCGTACCCTTCCGTGCCAATGGCAAGGCCATCGCGCTGGGCGAGCCTGATGGCCTCGTCAAAACCGTGTTTGACGCCAAAACAGGTGAACTTCTCGGCGCCCATATGATCGGTGCGGAGGTGACAGAACTCATTCAGGGCTATACGGTCGCCAGAACACTGGAATCAACCGAAGCCGACCTGATGCATACAATCTTCCCGCACCCCACTCTGAGCGAACTGCTGCATGAGTCAGTGCTGGATGCTTATGGTCAGGCGTTGAACTTTTAGTTTGGTAATCATGATTGAGATTTTTTCGAGCCCGGAAAATTGGGCAAGCCTGCTGACCCTGACGGTTCTCGAAATTGTTCTGGGTGTCGATAATCTCATTTTCCTGTCGATCCTTGCCTCGCGCCTGCCCAAGGATAAGCAGAAGCTGGGCCGCCGCCTGGGTCTGTTTGCAGCACTGGCTACCCGGCTTATCTTGCTCGGCTCGGTCGCCTGGGTGGTCACGCTCAGCCAGCCGGTCGTCTCGGTCCTTGGCTATGACCTCTCATGGCGCGACATCATCCTGCTTGTGGGTGGCTTGTTCCTGATTGCCAAATCCACGACCGAGATTCACCACGCCGTTGAAGGTGGCGAAACGGATCATGCCGGGGAGATCAAGAACATGCCCTCCATGCTCTCCGTTGTCCTGCAAATCGCCATTATCGACATCGTCTTCTCGCTCGACACGGTGATGACAGCCGTCGGCATGTCCGATCATTTCGAGATCATGGCAACCGCCGTGCTCGCTGCGGTTTTTGTCATGATCTTCGCCGCTGAATCCGTCTCCGCCTTTGTCGATCGTCACCCGACTGTGAAGATGCTCGCCCTGAGCTTCCTCA
Source organism: uncultured Alphaproteobacteria bacterium (assembly GCA_963696585.1). Lineage (GTDB taxonomy): Bacteria > Pseudomonadota > Alphaproteobacteria > Parvibaculales > Parvibaculaceae > Parvibaculum. The sequence continues at coordinate 32,566 of CAVOKW010000009.1, read as the reverse complement.
TACTCATCGGTGTCTCGCTGGTGGCCGACGCGCTCGCCTTCCACATTCCCAAGGCTTATCTGTACTTTGCTGTTGCCTTCTCGATTGGTGTGGAGTCGCTCAATCTTTGGGCCCAGGGGCGACGCCGCGCCAAAGAAACCGTACAGGCCGAAAAATAATGGCGAACACACCGCATTCTTCGGCCCCAGGGCGGGAGAAGAATGCGGTTGTGATCCTGCCCGATAGCCTCAATCGGCACATGTCGGGCGCTTATGGCGGCGATCTGCCTTCGAGTGAGGCGGCTTTCCGTCGCGCCTTGCTTGAAAGGCGGCGAGAGTCTATCCATATCAGGTCACTCGACGCTTGGCGGGATACATGGTCACCATCATCGACAAATTAGTCGGCCCCGGCGGAAAACCCCGCCCGCGCCACCCGGAAAAGGCCCATCGGCCTGATACCGAGGTGCTGCGCAAACCTGACTGGATCAGGGTCAAGGCACCCGGCTCGCCCGTCTATACCGAGACGAAAAAGATTGTTCACGAGAACAATCTGGTGACGGTCTGCGAAGAGGCAGGCTGCCCCAATATCGGCGAATGCTGGTCGCAAAAACACGCCACCATGATGATCATGGGCGATACCTGCACGCGCGCCTGCTCTTTCTGCAATGTCAAAACAGGACTTCCCGCCGCGCTTGATCCCGATGAACCCGAGCATGTCGGCATCGCGGTTGCCAAACTCGGTCTACGCCATGTCGTCATCACCTCGGTTGATCGCGACGATCTGGCCGATGGCGGCGCGCAGCACTTTGTCGAAGTGATCGAGGCCATCCGCCGCCTCTCGCCCGGCACCACCATTGAAATCCTGACGCCGGACTTCCTGCGCAAGGAAGGCGTGCTTGAAAAGGTCGTTGCCGCGCGACCCGATGTTTTCAATCACAATCTCGAAACCGTACCGCGTCTCTATCTCAACATCCGCCCCGGCGCGCGCTATTTCCATTCGCTGCGCCTGCTTCAGCGCGTCAAGGAAATCGACCCGACGATATTCACCAAGTCCGGCATCATGGTCGGGCTTGGCGAAGCCCGCGAAGAAGTCCTGCAGGTCATGGATGATATGCGTTCGGCCAGTATCGACTTTCTGACGATTGGCCAGTATCTCCAGCCAACGCGCAAGCACGCTGCGATTGATCGCTTTGTCACGCCGGACGAGTTCAAGTCCTATGAAACCATCGCCCGCGCCAAAGGCTTTTCGCTTGTCTCGGCAAGCCCGCTGACGCGCTCGTCCTATCACGCAGATAGCGACTTTGAAAAACTGCGCGCGGCGCGTGTCGCCGAAGTTGCGCGGCGCGCCTGATCCCATGCCCAGCGTTCATGAAAGCCGACAGGTCGCATATAGCGCCGACGACATGTACACCATGGTCTGCGATGTCGAGCGCTATCCCGATTTCCTGCCATGGTGTTCAGGTGCGCGCATTCGCAAGCGTGAAGAAGTTGATGGCCGCCAGGTGCTGCTCGCCGACCTGATGGTCGCCTATAAACTTTTCCGCGAACAATTTACCAGCCGCGTGACGCTGAACAATGTCGAGCGCGACATCTCCGTGGCGCTGGTACAGGGGCCGTTTCGTCACCTCACCAATCGCTGGACATTTGAAACCCTGCCAGACAATACCTGCCGCGTGCATTTCTATCTGGATTTTGAGTTCAGAAACGGCGTGTTGCAAAAGCTGATGAATGGCGTTTTCGCCAAGGCCTTCACGCGCATGATGGAAGCCTTTCTGGCGCGCGCTGAAGTGCTCTATGGCGCAAAAAATCTGCCAGCGCCAAGCGCCATCTGATCTCAGATCAGTTTGGCGAGCAGGATCAGCGCCGTCTCGACGCTTTTGAGCCGCACGTTCTCGCGCCCGATATCGCCAAACTCATGCACCTCATGAATGATGCTGCGCCCGCGCCGCGCCGCGCCGAAATGCACAAGGCCCACAGGCTTCATCGGCGTGCCGCCGCCCGGTCCCGCAACACCCGTCACAGACACCGAGAGCGAGGCGCGTGAATGATTGAGTGCCCCTTCCGCCATGGCGCGCGCCACAGGTTCGCTCACCGCGCCCATATCGGCGATGAGATCGCCAGGCACACCCAGCATGTCGCGCTTGGCATCATTGGAATAAACAATGAAGCCTCGCTCAAATACATCTGACGAGCCGGGGATTTCGGTGAAGAGAGCGGAGATCAAACCACCGGTGCAGGATTCGGCAGCCGCAATCTTGAGCTTGGCGTCGCGTGCCTCAGCAAGCAGCAGGCTGGCCCTTTGCAGCAGCGGTTTGGGAAAGAGAGACATCGGCCTTATCTCCGCTCAGATCGCGCGAGTGAGAACAAGCACAATCATGGCATAAATCGCCGCCAGAATATCGTCGGCCATGATGCCAAATCCGCCCTTGAGCGTCCGGTCGGCAAGACTGACGGGCCATGGCTTGGCGATGTCAAACAGACGGAAAAGCCCAAAGGCGATGAGCCAGCCAAGTGGCGTCATCGGTGCGGCTATGAGGGTCAGCCACATCGCCGCGACTTCATCAATCACCACTTCGGATGGGTCGCTGGTACCAAGCAGGGCGGCATATTTATCAGCCGCCCAGATGCCGAGAACAAAAACGAAAATGGCGGCAAGGAGCAAAAGCCATGTGCCGCCCGCCAGCATCAGCCCGTAAGCAAAGGGCAGGGCTGCCAGTGAGCCCCATGTGCCCGGCGCCCTGGCCGCCAGGCCACTGCCAAACCATGTTGCCAGAAAGGCAACGGGATCCGTGAGCCGAAGTCCAGCGGGGAGGGGCTTGAACAAGTTCTAGGCCCCGCTGAATTGCAGGCTGGCCAGCGCTTGTGTGGCCAGGCCTTCGCCGCGCCCGGTAAAGCCAAGGCCCTCTGTCGTTGTCGCTTTGACGCTGACACGGCTCACATCAAGATTTAATATCCCGGCAATGCGCGTCCGCATGGCGTCGCGATGCGGGCCGACCTTGGGCCGCTCGCAAATCACCGTCACATCGACATGCACGATGCGAGCACCTGCCTGAGTTGCAAGTGCCGCGGCATGAGCCAGAAAAATATCAGACGATGCGCCGCGCCACTTCGCATCGCCTGGCGGAAAATGCTGGCCGATATCGCCCGCGCCAATCGCGCCGAGTATGGCGTCGGTCAGCGCATGCAGCCCGGCATCGGCATCGGAATGGCCGATCAGGCCCTGTTCATGCGGCACGCGCACACCGCACAGCATGATGTGGTCGCCCGGGCCGAACCGATGCACATCAAAGCCGGAACCTGTTCTTGTTTCACTCATCACGCCCAACAATCGCTCCGCCCGCTGAATATCTTCGGCGCTGGTGATCTTGATATTGTTCTCGCTGCCTTGAACCATCATCACGTGATGGCCCGCCGCCTGCGCCACGGCCACATCATCGGTATGATCGGCGCCGACGGCTTTTTCATGCGCCGCCAGAATGTCGTCAAAGCGGAAACCTTGCGGCGTCTGCGCCCGCCAGAGCGTTTCACGCGGCACCGTCTCACCTGCCATTGCGCCCTCGACCCGGCGGATCGTGTCCGTGACGGGCATGCCCGCCGCCGCGCCAATATGCGTTCCCAGCGCGTCAATAACGCGCGAAATCGTCGCCCTATCAACAAGGGGTCGCGCCCCGTCATGGATCAGCACGAGATCAGGCTTGAGCGGGGCAAGCGCCCGCAATCCGGCCCGAACGGAATCCTGGCGCGTTTTCCCGCCCGTGACAGGCGGTAAAAGGCGCGCCACCCCCGCTGCGGCCAAGCCATAGTCTGCTGCATCCTCTTCATGGATCACGGCCTGAATATGGGAAATGAGTGGATGTGTGGCATAAGCCATCATGCTGCGCTGCAATACAAATTGCCCGGAAATCTGCCGATATTGCTTGGGGCCGCCCGGACCGGCGCGCGTGCCACGTCCGGCGGCGACTATGAGAGCGGCAATGATCATGTCTCTCGTTTCGCATTCGCTCCGGCGGCACGCAACAGGGAAAAGCAAATTCCGCCTGAATCTGAGGCTTTCATCTTGCTGCAACTGCTTACGCCATGTAGGGTGGCTGAATATTGTGCAATTTTTCAAGGTGCCTAAAAATTGACCATTCAAATTGGTCACCACATCCTGCAATCGCCGGTTTTCCTCGCGCCCATGGCGGGTGTGACGGATTTGCCGACGCGCCGCGCCGTCTGGCAGCAAGGCGCGGGACTGGTCGTCTCCGAAATGGTCGCCAGCGAGGAGCTGGTGCGCGCCCGCAAGGATGTCGTGCGCCGCGCCGCGGGCACGGGCGAAATCTTTCCCCTTGCCATCCAGCTTGCCGGGCGCGAGGCCCATTGGATGGCAGAGGGCGCCAAACTTGCTGAAGCCTCTGGCGCGGACATCATAGACATCAATATGGGTTGTCCGGCCAAGCAGGTGACAACCGGCCTTTCCGGTTCGGCGCTGATGCGCGATCTCGATCATGCGCTCGGTCTGATCGAGGCAACCGTCAACGCCGTTTCCGTGCCCGTCACCCTCAAAATGCGCACCGGCTGGGACGACCAGTCGCGTAATGCCCCCGAACTTGCCCTCCGCGCCCAGAATGCCGGCATCAAGCTCGTCACGGTGCATGGCCGCACGCGATGCCAGTTCTACAAGGGCAGGGCGGATTGGTCCTTCGTCTCGGAAGTCAAAAAAGCCGTTTCCATCCCCGTCATTGCCAATGGCGATGTGTTGAGCCTCGATGATGCCCGCGCCATTCTCGATGCCTCTGGCGCCGATGGTGTCATGATCGGTCGCGGCGCACAGGGTCGGCCCTGGTTTCTTGATCAGGTCGCGCGCTTTCTGGCGACGGGCGAGCGCGCGCCCGCGCCTGCATGGATCAGGCAATGCGAAATCGCCATTGCGCATTATCGGGACATGCTCTCGCTCTATGGCGTGGGTCTTGGCATTCGTGTCGCTCGCAAGCATCTCGCCTGGTATCTGGAAGAGGCGTCACGCGCTTATCCCGATGAAGCCATGGCCGCGCGTCGTGACATTGTGCGCATGACCGATCCTGATGGCGTGATCGCACGTCTCGCGCAATTTTATGAATTCGCCGCAGAAGAAGCATCGCGACATGGCGACCCTTCTGCCAGAGAGGCTGCATGATGGTTCAGCAATTGGAAAAAATCGCGCGTAGCGTACCACCCGACGCAACCATCATTCTCAATGCCATGCCGCATCCGGTCATCATTCTGGATCGTCTGATGCGTATTGAATATGTGAACGACAGCGCCGAGCAGTTCTTTCAGGCCAGTTCCGCCATTCTGCTTGGTCACAAGCTCAATGATTTTGTCGCCTTTGGCAGCCCTGTCCTGACACTCATCGAGCAGGTCTTCATGCAGGGCACGTCAGTCAATGAATATGGTGTGGAGATCGGCACGCCGCGTCAGGGCGACCGTGCCGTCGATATTCAGGTGACGCCACTCGCTGAATTGCCCGGCCATGTGCTGCTCATCATTCAGCTTCGCACCATGGCGCACAAGATGGATCGGCAACTCACCCATCGTGGCGCGGCACGTTCCGTCACCGGCATGGCGGCCATTCTTGCCCATGAAATCAAGAACCCGCTTTCCGGCATCCGTGGCGCGGCGCAATTGCTTGAGCTCTCCGGCGCTGAAGAAGACAAGACCTTGACGCGGCTTATCTGCGAGGAAACCGATCGCATCTGCAAGCTTGTCGATCGCATGGAAGTCTTTTCCGACGAGCGTCCCATTCCGCGTGAACCCGTCAACATTCATCTGGTGCTTGGCCATGTCAAGCAGCTGGCGCTCACGGGCTTTGCCAAAAAAATCAAGATCATGGAGGAGTATGATCCTTCATTGCCGGCGGTGCTGGGCGACAAGGATCAACTGATTCAGGTTTTTCTCAATCTGGTGAAGAACGCGGCAGAAGCCATTGAAGACCATGATGGCGAAATCACGCTGACAACGGCCTATCGCCCTGGCGTGCGCCTCTCGATGCCCGGCAGCCGTGATCGCGTCAGCCTGCCGCTTGAAATCTGCGTCATCGATAATGGTCCCGGCGTGCCGGATGATCTGATGCCGCACCTCTTTGATCCCTTTGTCACCACCAAGGCATCGGGCACCGGTCTGGGACTGGCGCTGGTGGCAAAGATCATCGGCGATCATGGCGGCATCATCGAATGCGACAGCCAGCCACGCCGCACCATTTTCCGTGTGTTGCTGCCCATGCATACGGGCGCGACTGTCACCGCCAATAAATCAGAATACTGAACAGGAGCGTCCCAATGCCGAGCGGAACCATTCTACTCGCAGACGATGATGCGGCGATCCGAACCGTGCTCAATCAGGCTCTGGGGCGGGTCGGCTATGATGTCCGCGCCACGGGCAATGCTGCCACCTTGTGGCGCTGGGTCAGTCAGGGTGAAGGCGATCTGATCATCACCGACGTGGTCATGCCCGATGAAAATGCCTTTGACCTCATTCCGCGTATCAAGCGCCTGCGCCCGGATTTGCCGATCATCGTCATGAGCGCCCAGAACACGCTCAAGACAGCGATCACTGCGGCTGAACGCGGCGCCTATGAATATCTGCCAAAGCCTTTCGACCTGAACGAACTGATCCGCGTGGTGGATCGCGCCCTCACGGCCCCGCGCGAACCGGCGATTGCCCGACGTCCCGCCGAGGAAGACGAAAAAATCCCGCTTATCGGTCGCTCCTCGGCCATGCAGGATATTTATCGCGTTCTTGCCCGCCTCATGCAGACCGATTTGACCGTCATGATCTCGGGCGAAAGCGGCACCGGCAAGGAACTCGTTGCCCGCGCGCTGCATGACTATGGCCGCCGTCGCAATGGCCCCTTCGTGGCCATCAACATGGCGGCCATTCCGCGTGAATTGATCGAGAGCGAATTGTTCGGTCACGAAAAGGGCGCGTTCACCGGGGCGAGCCAGCGCGCGACGGGCCGGTTCGAACAGGCCGAAGGCGGTACGCTGTTCCTCGACGAAATCGGCGACATGCCGATGGAAGCGCAAACCCGCCTGCTCCGGGTGCTGCAACAGGGCGAATATACGACCGTCGGCGGCCGCACACCGATCAAGACCGATGTGCGCATTGTCGCCGCCACCAATCGCGATCTGCGCCAACTCATCAATCAGGGCCTGTTCCGTGAAGATCTCTATTTCCGCCTGAACGTCGTCCCGATCCGGTTGCCGCCGCTACGTGAACGCGCCGAGGATATTCCCGACCTCATCCGTCATTTTCTCGCCAAGGGCGAGGACGAGGGACTTCCTGCCAAGACGATTGATGCCGATGGCATGGAAATTCTCAAACGCTATCGCTGGCCGGGCAATGTCCGCGAGCTGGAAAATCTCGTCCGGCGTCTGGCGGCGCTCTACACCGAGGAAACGATTGGCGCCCACATTCTCGAAAACGAGCTGGCCGAGCCCGATTTTGGCCGCAATGCGGAGCAACCTGCCGTTGATGAGCCTTTGGCCTCTTCGGTCGAGCGCACGCTCAATCGGCTCTTTGCCGCCCATGGCGAGGATTTGCCCCCAGCCGGTCTTTATGACCGCATCTTGCGCGATGTGGAAAAACCGCTTTTCTCGATGAGTTTGGCTGCCACGCGGGGCAACCAGATCAAGGCGGCGCATCTTCTGGGGATCAATCGAAATACGCTCCGCAAGAAGATCCGCGAGCTTGATATTCAGGTCATTCGCGGTCTGAAATAGATGGGCCGACAGCGGCGACGGATGACCCATTGTTTTTGTTGGATAATTTTTGCGTCACGCATTAGTCATACTGATGTAATCATGCAACATTGTTGTTGAACGGTATCGTTTGGCAGGCCACAATGTGCTCGCTTCGCAGAACCCGTTGCGCATTTAGCACAGCGCATATCAGGTTTTGCGGTCAGGGGTGCCCCCCACGCGATCAGGAACAGGCATGACGGCAAACGTTGCAGAGAGTCAGATGAATTGGGAGGCGAGACTCTGGCGGCTTTTGTCGCGCCGGAGCTTTTCGGCTGGCCTGGCCGTGAGCCTCGTGCTTCTGGCGATTTTCCTCGGTTCCTTCACCTACATGCTTCTGACAGGGCTGACGCCGTTTCCGCCCAGTCGCCTCCTCGTCATTGTCCTGCTCATCGCCAATCTGAGCACCGTTCTGGTGCTGTTTGGCCTGATCTTCTGGCGCGTCGTCCGGATCATTTCGGCTCGTGTCAGCGGCACGGCGGGCGCCAAATTACATGCCCGGATGGTGACAATGTTCGCCATCGTTGCCGTGATGCCGGCAATCATCGTCGCCGTTTTTGCGGCCGTCACGCTCAATCGCGGGCTCGATACATGGTTTGGCGAGCGCGTTCAGCTCATCATCTCCAATGCACAGACCGTCGCCGAGGCCTATCTCACCGAACACGATCATGTGCTGCGCGGCGATGTGCTCGCCATGGCCAATGATCTCGACCGCGCCTCCGCCTTCATTGATGAAAATCCGCAACGCTTCCAGCAAATTCTGATGGCACAGGCGGCGCTGCGTGCGCTGCCCGCTGCACTCATCATCAACAAGGAAGGCAGGATCCTGCACGAGGCGCTGGCGCCTGTCTCGCCAGCCATCACGCTGCCAACGCCGGAACAGTTTGCCGCCGCCGACAAGGGCGGTGCCGTGCTTTCGACCGAAGGCGAACGCAATCAGATCCGTGCGCTGGTCAGGCTCTCGGCCATTCCCGACAGCTATCTCTATGTCGCGCGCTTTGTCGATGCGCGTGTGCTGGAACATCTGGCGCAAACCCGCGCGGCCGTAAATGAATATCAAAGTCTTGAAACACGCCGCATCACCTTTCAGGTGACTTTCGTCCTGATCTATGTCGCCGTGGCGTTGGTCACGTTGCTTGCGGCCATCTGGCTGGGTCTTTGGGCGGCGAACCGCCTCGTCGATCCGATTTCCAGACTGGTCCAGGCATCGGAACGCGTCAGCAGCGGCGATCTGACGGCTCACGTGAATGTCGTCGGCACGGGCGACGAACTCGATACGCTGAGCAATTCCTTCAATCGGATGACGAGCCAGCTTGCCGCCCAGCGCAATGAATTGATCGAGGCCAACAAGCTGCTTGATGCCCGACGCCAGTTCACGGAAGCTGTTCTCTCAGGTGTCAGCGCCGGGGTCATCGGTCTTGATCGCGACGGCATCGTCAATCATGCCAATCGCACGGCGCTGCGTTTCTTTGGCACATCGGAAAGCGAAATGATCGGTCGTAATCTCGGCGTCGCCATTCCCGAAATGAGCGGTGTCATTTCGCAAGCCCAGTCAAACCCCGAACGTCTGGTGCAGGATCAGGTCGCGCTTTTCCGCGAAGGGCAGGAGCGCACGCTCAATGTGCGTGTCACCAATGAAGTGACGGCCTCGGGTCTGGGGGGCCTTGTTCTCACATTCGACGACATTACCGAGCTGGTGCGCGCCCAGCGCACCTCTGCCTGGGCGGATGTGGCGCGCCGCATCGCGCATGAAATCAAGAATCCGCTGACACCGATCCAGCTTTCCGCCGAGCGCCTGCGCCGCAAATATGGCCGCGAAATCACTACGGATCCTGAAATTTTTGAACAATGCACCGCCACCATCATCCGTCAGGTCAATGATATTGGTCGCATGGTGGACGAGTTTTCTTCCTTTGCGCGCATGCCGACAGCCACGATGAAGCCGGTCGGCATCGGCGAGATTGTGCGTCAGGCCGTCTTCCTGCAGCGCGTGGCTTATCCGGACATCAACTACCGTCTTGCCATGCCGGACGAGGAAGTCATTCTCGATTGCGATAGCCGTCTCGTCAGTCAGGCGCTCATCAATATTCTCAAGAATGCCGCCGAAGCCATTCGCGGACAGGATACGGATGAGACGAAGATCGACCAGCATGCACCGCGCGAGAAAATCATACAGGGACAGATTGAAGTGGCGCTGCGTGAGGATGGTACAAATGTCTATCTCAGCGTGACGGATTCCGGTTGCGGTCTGCCCGAAACGGATCGCACCAGATTAACCGAGCCCTATATGACGACCCGCGCCAAGGGGACAGGACTTGGATTGGCAATCGTAAACAAGGTCATGGAGGATCATGGCGGCACGCTCTCGCTCGCCGATGCTCCGTCTGCGGAGGGGTGGGAAAGTGGCGCGCGCGTCACACTCACGTTCCCCATGCGTAGCCATGGCAATAACGCGGCGGCGATCGAGGCCGCGGTAAAGCAAGAGGCAGTCAATGGCGTCTGATATTCTGATCGTAGATGACGAGAGTGATATTCGCGATCTCGTCGCCGGTATCCTCAATGATGAAGGCTATGACACACGCGTCGCTGGCGACAGTGACGCCGCCCTCGCGTTGCTTGAGGCGCGTCGGCCGGGACTTGTTGTTCTCGATATCTGGCTGCAAGGCAGCCGCATGGATGGTCTTGAGTTGCTCGACGTCATCCGCGAACGTCACCCGGATGTGCCGGTCGTCATCATCAGCGGCCATGGCAATATCGAAACCGCCGTCAGCGCCATCAAGAAGGGCGCTTACGACTTCATCGAAAAGCCGTTCAAGGCAGATCGCCTGATCCTGATCGTGCGGCGCGCCATGGAAGCCTATCGTCTGCGCCGCGAGAATGAAGAACTGCGTGGCCGCATTGGCGATGAAACGACGCTGGTCGGCTTCTCGCCGGTCATCGGCCAGGTCCGACAGGTGATCGACAAGGTGGCACCCACAGGCAGCCGCGTCCTGATTACGGGACCCTCCGGTTCGGGCAAGGAAATCGTTGCACGTTTGCTCCATGCCCGTTCACGCCGTAATGGCAACAGCTTCGTCGCCATCAATGCCGCCACCATGGCGCCTGAACGCATGGAAATAGAACTCTTCGGCACCGAGGAAACAGCCGCCGGACCACGCAAGGTTGGCATGTTCGAGCAGGCCCATGGCGGCACACTGTTCCTCGATGAAGTCGCCGAGATGCCACTCGAAACCCAGAGCAAGATTCTGCGCGTTCTTGTCGAGCAGACATTCGAGCGCGTCGGCGGCGGCCCCAAGGTCAAGGTTGATGTCCGCGTCGTCTCTTCATCGAGCCGCGATCTCATGGATGAAATTGCCAAGGGCCGTTTCCGTGAAGACCTCTATCATCGCCTGAACGTGGTGCCGATCAACGTACCGCCGCTCGCCAGCCGTCGCGAAGATATCCCGCTGCTTGTCGAGTTTTTCATGGGTCAGATTTGCAAAACCACCGGCTTGCCGCCACGCCGCATATCGGACGATGCCATGGCCGCGCTGCAGGCGCATGACTGGCCGGGAAATGTGCGCCAGTTGCGGAACAATATCGAACGATTGCTGATCCTGGCATCGGGCGATCCCAATGCCGTGGTCACAGCCGACATGTTGCCCTCGGAAGTCGGATCATCGGCGCAAATGTCGATCAACGGGGCAGGGGGTGAACACATCATGGCTCTGCCACTGCGCGAGGCGCGTGAAACCTTTGAGCGTGAGTATCTCATGGCCCAGATCAGCCGCTTTGGCGGCAATATTTCGCGCACCGCCGCCTTCATCGGCATGGAGCGGTCGGCCTTGCATCGCAAACTCAAATCCCTGGGTGTCGCGGCGGCTAATCGTCCGGACGTGCCCGCATGAAAGTGATCATCTGCGGTGCGGGTCAGGTCGGCTTCGGCATTGCCAAACAGCTCGCCTTGGAAAACAACGACGTCACCGTCATTGACCGTTCAGCCCAGCTCGTACAGTCGATCTCGGACTCGCTTGATGTACGCGCCATTGTCGGACACGGTGCCCATCCCGATATGCTGGAAAAGGCAGGCGCCCGCGATGCCGACATGCTCATCGCCGTGACCTTCTATGATGAGGTCAACATGACCGCCTGTCAGGTGGCGCATTCGCTGTTTCGTGTGCCAACCAAAATCGCCCGCATCCGCTCTCAGAGCTATCTCGAAGCAGGCTGGCAGGATCTCTTCTCGCAAGAGAACATGGCGATTGACGTCATCATCTCGCCGGAGCTCGAAGTTGGCCGCGCCGTGTTGCGCCGTCTTTCCGTGCCGGGTGCTTTCGATATTCTCGAATTTGCCGATGGCAAGGTTCATGTTGTCGGCGTGAACATCAATGACGATTGCCCGATCATCAACACGCCACTGCGCCAGCTCACCGAACTTTTTCCCGATCTCAAGGCGCGCGTTGTCGGCATTTCGCGCAAGGGCGTTCTCTTTGTACCGCACAGCGCCGATCAGATGTTGCCGGGCGACGAAGTCTATTTCGCTGCCGATGAGCGCCATGTGCGCCGCACATTGGGCATTTTCGGCCATGAAGAAAAACAGGCCCGCCGTATCGTCATTCTGGGGGCGGGCAATATCGGCCTCTATGTGGCGCGCGAGCTGGAGGCCCACGATACGGGCAACCGCGTCAAGGTGATCGAGCGCGATCATGACCGCGCCATCTTCGCCGCCGATCAGCTCAAGCGCACCATCGTCCTGCATGGCGACAGCCTTGACCCTGCCATGCTTGACGAAGCCGGCATCAGCGAGACGGATGCCGTGGTCGCGCTCACCAATGATGATCAGGCCAATATTCTGGCTTGTGTGCTGGCCAAGCGCGATGGCTGCGCGCGCTCCATGAGCCTCATCAACAACCAGACCTATATGCCCCTGATGCGTCCGCTCGGGATCGACGCCTTCATCAATCCTCGTGCGACCACCGTGTCCAACGTGCTTCAGCATGTCCGTCGGGGCCGTATTCGCGGGCTGCAATCGGTCCATGATGGCGCAGCCGAGGTCATTGAAGCCGAAGCACTCGAAACATCAACCCTTGTCGGCAAGCCCTTGCGAGAGGTGGATCTACCCGAGGGTATTCTGGTCGGTGCGGTCATTCGCGATGGCGAGGTCATCATTCCGCGTGGTGAAACCGAAATATTGGCAGGTGATCGCGTCGTCCTTTTTGCCCGCTCCGACCAGGTCAAAAAGGTCGAACGCATGTTCCGCGTCAGCCTTGAGTTTTTCTGATGCGCCTGCATTTTGTTGGGGAGCGTCCTGATTGTCGCGCATAGCCTATGTGAATGGTCTTTATGGCCGCCATGCGGAAGCCTCGGTACATGTCGAGGACCGCGGCTATCAATTTGCCGATGGTGTCTATGAGGTTTGTGGCGTGCGCCGTGGACAGCTCATGGATGAGGCCCTGCATATGGCACGGCTCACACGCTCGCTCGGCGAATTGCGTATCGACTGGCCCGTCGCGCCCTCGGCCATGCCTCATATCCTGCGGGAAGTCATTCGCCGCAACCATTTGCGCAATGGGCTCGTCTATCTCCAGATCACCCGTGGCGTCGCGCCGCGCGATCATGCCTTTCCTGTCAACACCCCATCCTCACTGGTCGTCACAGCCAAGCGCTTCAACATGGCCAAGATGGAAAAGTCGATCACCCAGGGCGTCAGCGTCGTCACCATGCCCGATCAGCGCTGGGCGCGGCGCGACATCAAGTCGATTTCCCTGCTTCCCAATATCCTGGCCAAGCAGGCCGCCCGCGAAGCCGGTGCCTATGAGGCCTGGCTGGTTGATCCCCAGGGCTATGTCACCGAAGGCTCCAGCACCAATGCCTGGATTGTTGACAGCCACGGCCGCATCATCACGCGCCCCTTGAGCAACGACATCTTGAGCGGTGTCACGCGGCTCGAACTGCTCGCCGCCGCCAAGTCTGAAGGGCTGGAAGTCGTGGAGCGGCCCTTCACTGTCGCCGAAGCCCTGAAAGCGCGCGAAGCCTTTATCAGCGCCTCGACGGCCACCCTGATCCCCGTCACCAGAATTGACGGAGTTGTCCTCGGCAACGGTGAACCCGGTTCAATTTCCCGGCGGCTGCGCGATGCCTATGAAAAATCGATCAAACTGACCTGATGCTTCAAACATTCATGTCAACGATAGGCTTTTCTTTCCTTTATTTGCTGTCTTATCAAATTCGCACTTGCAGCAAAGCCCTAAAACGACGAAACCTAGGGACTCAACTTGCCACTCAATTTTGATGCGTGGCGTTTAACAGCCGGTGCAGCGTTTCGCAGCGGTCCCCTTCAAAGCCGACAAGTGGGGCTTACCCATGAGTGAAAAAACTCATAACTTGCAGGATACGTTCCTGAATCATGTTCGCAAGAACAAGACAAACCTCACCATCTTTCTTGTCAATGGTGTGAAACTTCAGGGTGTTGTCACCTGGTTTGACAATTTCTGCGTGCTGCTGCGTCGTGATGGTCATTCCCAGCTTGTTTACAAGCATGCCATTTCGACCATCATGCCTGCATCGCCTGTCCAGCTCTTCGAACAGGGTCAAAACGGCGAAGAGCTCTAGGATCAGTTTTTGAGCGATCATCCGCACGATCAGGAAGAAGATCCGACACAGGATCCGCCTGACGATTTGCCAGAGGATAAGGAAGAGGCACGAGCGCGTAAATCGCGCGAAGAGCGTCTCTTCCGTCTCAATCCCAAAGAACCCACACGAACATTCGTCCTCGTGCCGTGGCTGCGGGCGGCTGAACAGGCGGCACGCAAAACCGGCCGCGTCCTGCGTTCGCCTGAAGCCCGCATGGAAGAGGCCGTCGGCCTTGCTGCCGCCATCGATCTCAATGTCGTAGGCCGCGCTTCAGTCATCGTCTCAAATCCCCGACCCGCCACGCTGATTGGCGAAGGCAAGGTCGATGAACTGAAAGACACGATCGAAGCCCTGCATGTCGAGCTCGTCGTTGTCGATGGACCCTTGGGGCCGGGTCAGCAGCGCAATCTCGAAAAGGCCTGGGGCGTCAAGGTACTTGATCGCACAGGGCTCATTCTGGAAATCTTTGGCGAGCGTGCACAGACACGTGAAGGTTCGCTCCAGGTTGAGCTCGCGCATCTCAACTATCAGAAGACGCGTCTGGTCCGCAGCTGGACCCATCTGGAGCGCCAGCGTGGCGGTTTCGGCTTTCTCGGCGGTCCGGGCGAAACCCAGATCGAAGCCGACAGGCGCATGATTCAGGAACGCATCGTCAAGATCGAGCGCCAGCTTGAAACCGTCAAGAAGACCCGCGAGCTGCATCGCAAGACGCGCCGCGATGTGCCTTACCCGATCGTCGCGCTGGTCGGCTACACCAATGCGGGCAAATCCACGCTCTTCAATCGCCTGACCCAGGCAGATGTTCTCGCCCGGGATCTGCTTTTTGCCACGCTTGACCCCACCATGCGGGCGGTCGCGCTGCCATCGGGCCGCAAGATCATCCTGTCGGACACGGTGGGTTTCATTTCCGATCTGCCAACCCATCTCGTTGCCGCCTTTCGTGCCACGCTGGAAGAAGTGCTCGAAGCCGAAATCATCGTCCATGTGCGCGATGTGGCCCATGAGGAAAGCGATATCCAGAAGGCCGATGTCATTCGCGTCCTCGCCTCGCTCGGCATCACGCCGGAGGAAAGCGCCTCGGCCGGTCAGCATGTCATCGAAGTGCTGAACAAGATCGATCTGCTGGATGAACCCGCGCGGGAAGCGGTCATCAACATGGCGGCGCGCGAACCGGACAATGTGGCGCTCTCAGCCGTCACAGGGCAGGGCGTTGACGCGCTGCTCACGCTGATCGACAGCCTCATCATCGATGAAGGCCGCAGGGTCGAGTTGATCCTGCCCGCCACGCGTGGCGAAGCCATGGCCTGGCTCCATGCCAATGTGCCTGTGCGCCAGCGGGTTGATCGGGATGATGGCCAGGTGGTGTTCCGGCTTCTTGTCACGCCAGCCCTGATTGGCCGTTTTGAAAAGCGCTTTCCAGACCTTGCCGCCGCACTACATGATGCCATGGGCGAGGATGCGCCAGAAGCGGATGACGACCTGGAGCCGAATGAATGAGCGAGTTGACGCAAAGCGTGGCCGCCTTGATGCGCGAGGTCGCAAGCCTTGAGATCATGCCGCGTTTTCGGGCACTTGCCGCAGGCGATATTGAGGAAAAATCCAGGGGCGACTACGTCACCACCGCTGACCGCAATGCCGAGTTATGGCTGACGCCGCGCCTTGAAGCCCTGGTCGCCGGCTCGCTCGTCATTGGCGAGGAAGCCGTGGCGGCCGATCCCGCACGTCTGGCGCGGCTTGATGCCGACACGCCCGTCTGGACCGTCGATCCTGTCGATGGCACGGGCAATTTCATCGAAGGCAATGAAACCTTCGGCGTTATGGTGGGTCTCGTGCAAGGCGGCGTCACCACCCATGGCTGGATCTATCTGCCCGTCTCGGACAGTCTCGCCGTTGCCGAACACGGCGCGGGCGCAGAATGGCACGAGCGCCAGATCAGCCGCTTGAAAACGTCACCGGCACCCACCGACAAGGCGTCGCTCACCGGGGCATTCAATACGCGCTTCATGCCGCCCGAATGGCGCAGTGCCGTTGACGGTTTCGCGCTCTCCACCGCGCGTAATCTCTCGATCACCTGCTCGGCCTGGGAATATACGGCGCTCGCGCGTGGCGAGATCGATTGCATCACTTACTTCCGCATGATGCCCTGGGACCATGTGCCCGGCACGCTGATCCTGCGCGAGGCAGGCGGTGTCGCCCGCGATATGGAAAGCGGGCGTGACTATGAGCCCCGCATCCTCAAGGGCCCGCATCTCATCGCCCGCGATCAGGCAAGCTGGGACGCTGTGCGTTCTGCCATCCGCGCCGCGCTTTAGGCGGGGCGGCTGTATTTATTTTATTTCGTCCTTGTCGGGCCCTCTCTTGACCAAAGGGGGCCGGCAATGCAGGGCGGCAACGCCTCAATCTGTGGCTCTGGATGCCCGGCACAAGTCCGGGCATGACAGACGAATAAATAACCAACGCCAAACCGATATCGTCATGACCCGGCTTGTCCGGATCATCCACGTCTTCTTTTGTGATCAGTTCAAGTCGTGGATGCCCCGCATGAAGCGGGGGATGACGGTTCATTGGGGTCGGTTGTCATTGCGAGGCGCGTAAGCGACGACGCCATCCACTCAGCCTTCGCCGCGCTCCTCGCGCTTGGCGGCATTCCACAGCGCGTCCATTTCTTCAAGGGTGGAATCTTCCGGCCGTGCGCCCTTTTCGGCCAGCCATTCCTCAATCCGGCCAAAGCGACGGCGGAACTTCGCATTCGCCCGCCGCAAGGCTGCTTCCGGATCGACCTTCAGATGCCGCGCCAGATTGGCATAGACGAAAAGCAGATCGCCGATCTCGTCCTCCAGCCGGTCCGCATCGCCACCCTTGGCCAGCTCCTGCGAAACCTCAAGCATCTCTTCGTTCAGCTTGTCGATGACAAGCGAAATATCGGGCCAGTCAAAGCCGACACGCGCCGCCTTGTCTTGCAGCTTCACCGCCCGCACCAGCGCTGGCAGCGCATAGGGCACATCGTCCAGCAGGCTGGTTTTCGTCGGCTTGGGCTTGGCGGCTTTCTCGGCAGCCTTGATTTCTTCCCAGCGCCCCTTGACCGCATCGGCGCCCCGCGTCTCTTCATCGCCAAAGACATGCGGATGACGGCGGATCATCTTTTCATTGATGGCCTGCACAACATCACCAAAGGCAAAGCTGCCTTCCTCGCTTGCCATTTGTGCGTGGAAAACAACCTGCAACAACAGATCGCCCAGTTCGTCGCGCAGCTCCGCCATATCGCCAAGCTCGATGGCTTCGGCGACTTCATAGGCCTCTTCAATGGTGTAAGGCGCGATGGATTTGAAATCCTGCTCCAGATCCCAGGGACAGCCGCCCACAGGCGCCCGCAACCGCGCCATGATCTCCAACAGCTTTTCGATGCGCTGGAGATCGCCTTGCAAGATGTTGTCAGACAAAGCGGACTTCCTCAGGACAAAATCGCATCAGCAACAAAGGGATTGTGTTTTCTCTCTTGTCCGAATGTCGAAAGCGGCCCATGCCCGGGCACAAAGGTCACATCATCGCCAAGCGGCCAGAGCCGCTCGCGAATGCTGTCAATCAATTGCTGATAATTGCCACGTGGCAGGTCAGTGCGTCCGATTGAGCCTTGAAACAGCACATCGCCCACCAGCGCGAGCTTCGCCCCGTCATTGAAGAAAATCACATGTCCCGGCGTGTGCCCCGGACAGTGATGCACATCAAAGCCGAGACCCGCCACCTCCACCTTGTCGCCTTCCTCAAGCCATCGGTCTGGCAGAAAGGCCCCGCATGGTGGAAAGCCGTATTGCGAGGCCTGATTGGGCAGCGCTTCAATCAGAAACAGCTCGTCCCGATGCGGACCTTCAATCGGAATGCCGAGCTGCCGGGCAAGATCGCCCGCCGCCGCCGCATGATCGAGATGCCCATGCGTCAGCAAAATCTTTTCAAGCGTAATGCCTTCGCGCTCGCAGATTTCCAGAATGCGTGGAATGTCGCCGCCCGGATCGCTGACCCCGCCGCGCATCGTCTCGTCATTCCAGAAGATCGTGCAATTCTGCTGGAAAGGGGTTACGGGCAGGACGGCGGCTTTAAGCGGCATGGGAGACACCCGGCAAGTGTTTGATGTCGGCAAAGTTAAGCCCTGCGGACGCGCCTGTCCAATGTGGCGCCCCGCACGTTGGGGAAATGACAAGGCCGGGTCATGATGCCTGTCATATGACGCTGATTTTTCAATCGCCTATCATGCCCGGACTTGATCCGGGCATCCAGCGTTACGGATTCAGGACGCGCCGCCGTGGATTGCCGGGTCAAGCCCGGCAATGACAATATTTGAAATATCCTGATTTGAAATATCCTGATCGTCATGCCCGGCTCATTCCAGCCCTTGATATTATGGCATGGTTACTGCCAATATATGACGGGGCGTTGAAGCAGGTCCGTTCAGCATGGTGGGAGTAGGGCCTTCCAGAATCAATATAAGGAATTATGCTGTTCCGCATATTGTGATGTTGTTTTTGATTGGGATTTTGCATGAGCGAGGCGCTGACCATTGACGGCCCGGAAAAGGATGGACGCAGACGCCGGGGTGAGAAAAGCCGCCGCCGGATTGCCGCCGCCATGCTTGAACTCATCAGCGAGGGCGAAATCTCGCCCCGCGCCGAGGATGTGGCGGCGCGCGCCGATGTCGGTTTGCGCACCGTTTTCCGCCATTTCGACGACATGGACAGTCTCTACCGCGAAATCTCAAATCACATTGCCGCCGAACTCATGCCCATCCTCAAAGAGCCCCTCTTGGTGGATAATTGGGGTGTCACGCTCAACCAGCTCATCGATCGTCGCGCCCGTGGCTTTGAACGCATGATGCCGTTTCGCATTGCCAGCGATGTGCACCGTCATCATTCCGAGTTCCTGAAGTTTGAGCATGCCGCCGTTCTCAGGCTGCTGCGCTCCAATCTGCGCGCCGCAGCCCCGGCCCGTCTTCGCGACGACAGGATCATGTTTGAGGCATTGGACATGATCTTGAGCTTTGATGCCTGGCGGCGGCTGCGCCTCGATCAGGGCCTCTCGGTCAGCCAGACGCGCAAGGCTGTCACGGAAGCGGCGCACGCGCTTACCGGCAAGTATCTCTGAGGCGGGCTGATGATTGTCATTCGCGGTACGGCGAAGGATCTGGGCGACGGTTTTGCGGTTGCCCGCGTTTTGCCCCAGATAGAGCGCCGCGCCGTCGGCCCCTTTGTCTTTTTCGACTATTTCGGCCCCTCTTATCTCCAGCCCGGCACCGGGCTGGACGTGCGGCCGCATCCCCATATCGGGCTTGCCACCGTCACTTATCTTCTCGAAGGATCACAGGTTCATCGCGACAGCCTCGGCACGGTCCAATCCATCGAGCCGGGCGATGTGAACTGGATGACGGCCGGGCGCGGCATTGTCCATTCCGAGCGCACCGCGCCTGAAGTTCGTGCTGCCGGTCACACCATGCATGGCATTCAGAGCTGGGTCGGTCTGCCGATGGCCTATGAGGAAACCGCGCCTGAATTTCATCACTTTCCCAAATCGGCGCTGCCAACAAGCGAGCAGGGCGGTGTCATGCTGCGTCTGATCACGGGCCATGCCTATGGCATGGTCTCGCCGGTCCGCACTTTCAGCCCGATCTTCTATGTCGATGCCGTCTTTGGGACAGGTGCCTCGCTGCCCATGACCACCGACCACCCTGAACGCGCCATCTTCGTGGTTGCGGGCGAAGTCTCACTCAGGGGACGGTCGCTCCAGGTCGGCGACATGGCCGTGCTGGAAGCGGGCGAGGCGGCCACCATGCAGGCAGATGCCAGCGCCCGCGCCATGTTGCTTGGTGGCGCGCCACTGGATGGCGGGCCGCGCCACATGTGGTGGAACTTTGTCTCAAGCTCCAGGGAGCGCATTAACCAGGCCAGGCTCGACTGGAAAAACCAGAAAATCGGCAAGGTTGCAGGCGATGACGAGTTCATCCCGCTGCCGGGCTGAGAAGCCCCTCAGCCGTGATATTGTCCGCCATCGCAGCGGATGATCGCGCCGGTTGTGAAGCTCGAAGCCGGGCTGGCAAGGTAGAGAGCCGTCGTCACAATCTCCTCAGGGTGCCCGGGGCGGCCCGCCATATTGTCAAAGCTCTTTCTCATTTCTTCCGGCCATGCCTTTGAAATATCAGTCAAAAAAGGTCCGGCCGAAATTGAATTGACGCGCACTTTGGGACCGAACTCCGCAGCCAGAGACACAGTCATGGCGTTCAGCGCGGCTTTGGCGCCGGAATAGGGCACCACATTGGGCATTGGCACCAGAGCGGCGGTCGAAGACGTGTTGATGATGACGCCACCAGCGCCTTCCATCATGCGCTTGCCGATATTGGCCGCCAGCCGGAAAGGGCCTTTGAAGTTCAGCGCGAGAATCTTGTCGAACCATTCCTCGCTGACGGCTGGCGACGGGATCGCAGGTGACATGCCGGCATTGTTGACCAGAATATCGACCCGGCCAAATTCCGCATAAGCGTCATCGGCCAGCCGGTCCATCTCAGCCCAGCGGCTCGCATTGACCGATAGGGCCAAGGCTTTCCGGCCCAGCGCCCGCACTTCGTCAGCGACAGCTTCGCAGGCCTCGATCTTGCGGCTGGCGATGATGATATCAGCGCCATTCCCGGCAAAGGCCAAGGCCATCTGGCGGCCAAGTCCGCGTGAGCCACCCGTGATGAGGGCAATTTTGCCGGAGAGGTCGAACAGGTTCTGCATTGGAATATCGGTCCCGTTTCTTGTTGTTTTGTGGGAGGGCATGGCCGATTTTCGGCGCATTCCGGCTTCATGGCCAGTCCGAATATCATATTACGTAACGCCGATAATATATATTATGGAGATAAATTGACGGTCAGGTCAAAGCCTCGCCGCCTCAGAGATCGAAGTCGAGCACCATGCCGTCATAACCCGGCACGACATGGCCCGGCAGTTCGCGCTTGAGCGTCGCATAGTCGAGATCGATATGCATGTTGGTGAGCACGCCTTGCGTCGCGGATGACCGCGCAATCCAGTCAAGCGCCATGGCGACATGGGCATGGCTGACATGCGGCTTATAGCGCAGCGCATCGACAATCCAGCAGGTGATCCCGTCAATCAGGGCAAAGCTCTCATCGGGAATGCCGACCGTATCTGACGAGTAAGCCAGCGGCCCGAACCGGAAGCCGAGCGAGCGGATCGAGCCATGATCCTGATCGAAAGGCATCGCCACAATCGTCCCGCCTGCCCCGTCAATATGGATCGATTGGCCGACTGTGATGTGATGCGCATTTAAGATAGCTGGATAGCCCGTGCCTTCAATCGCTTCAAAACAATAGCGAAACTTCTGTTTGAGCGTCTTGGCGGTCGGCTCATCCAGCCAGCAATCCACGCGCCGCATATGGTTGATCGCCAGCATCCGCAGATCATCAATGCCATGGCTCTGGTCGGCATGGTCATGGGTGAAAACCACGCCATCCACCCAGTCAACCCCCGCATCAATGAGCTGCTCGCGCATGTCCGGCGAGGTATCGACCAGCACCGTCGTTTTCTGGCTCGGGTCCCTGTCCCATTGCTCGACCAGCAGCGAACAGCGCCGACGCCGGTTTTTGGGTTCCTTCGGATCACAGGCGCCCCAAAATCCGCCCGGCCCACCGATGCGTGGCACCCCGCCAGACGAGCCGCTGCCCAATAGGGTGGCGCGCATCTTCATGAGCGTTTCACCGCGTCGGCTGGAACGCGGGCAAACAGCCGCAGGAAATTGGCGGTTGTGGCGCTTGCCAGCGCATCAGCCGAAATACCTTTGATTTCAGCAAGTTTCGCGGCGGTGTGAACCACAAAACCTGGCTCGTTGCGCTTGCCGCGCTTCGGAATCGGCGCGAGATAAGGCGAATCCGTTTCCACCAGCAGCCGGTCAAGCGGTATGGACCTGGCCGTTTCTTGCAGCGCCTTGGCCGAGTTGAAGGTCACAATGCCGGAGAGCGAAATATAAAGCCCCAAATCAAGAGCAATATCAGCCAGTTGCTGGCTGGAGGTAAAGCAATGCAGCAAGGCCGGGAAGGTGCCCTTCGCCATTTCCGTGCGGAGAATGTCCGCCGTGTCGTCATCCGCCTCGCGCGTATGGATGACGAGCGGCAGTCCCGTTTCGCGCGAGGCCGCGATATGCGCAAGAAAGGCCCGCTTCTGCGCCTCGCGCGGCGCATGTTCGTAATAATAGTCGAGACCCGTCTCGCCAATGCCGACGACCTTGGGATGCCTGGCCATCTCGATCAGCGTTGCGGCATGGGTCTCCGGCTCGCTGTCAGCCTCATGCGGATGAATGCCGACCGTGCAGAAGACATGCGGAAACCGCTCCGCCACCGCCCTCACCCGGTCCCATTCGCTGACCTTGGTCGAAATCGTCACCATCAGCCCGACGCCAGCCGCATGCGCCCGCGCCACCACATCACCCACTTCCCCGTTGAAATCCGGGAAGTCGAGATGGCAATGACTATCAACGAGCAGCGGCAGGCTCATGGCTTGGCGGCCTCCGTCTCCACATAACGCGGGAACACGCCCTGCGGCACGGGCAGGCTCACGCCCGGCGTCAGCGGTGTCGCAAGATCGGCAAAGGAGCGCGCCTCGGTCGGCACAGCCAGGACATCGAGCAATCGGCCAATCGCGCCCGGCATCACCGGCTGCAACAGGATCGCGCAGCGCCGCACCACCTCAGCCGTCACATAAAGCACGCTCGCCATCCGCGCCGGATCGGTCTTTTTGAGCGCCCAGGGCTCCTGTGCCGCGAAATAGCGATTGGCATCGCTCACCACATCAAAAACGCTCGTCACATAGCCATGCAGTTCCAGCCGCTCCATCTGGTCGCGCACCTTGTCGAGCAGCGCCGCCGATTGATCAAGCAGAGCCTGATCCTCGGCGCTGAAAGCCCCTGGCGGCGGCACCACTGCGTCGCAATTCTTGTTGATCATCGACAGCGAGCGCTGCGCCAGATTGCCAAGATCATTCGCGAGGTCGGCATTGATCCGGTTCACCACCGTCTCATGCGCATAGGAACCATCCGAGCCAAACGGCACTTCGCGGCAGAAGAAGTAACGGATCGGATCAACGCCATAAGTGTCTGTAATCGTGAAGGGATCGATCACATTGCCGACCGACTTCGACATTTTCTCGCCGCCGACATTCAAAAAGCCATGGCCGAAGACTTTTTCAGGCAAGGGCAGACCTGCCGCCATCAGCATGGCCGGCCAGATGATCGCATGAAAGCGCACAATGTCCTTGCCGATGACATGCACGTCGGCAGGCCAGAATCTGGTAAACAAATCAGCATCCACATGGGGATAGCCAACTCCCGTGATGTAATTTGTGAGTGCGTCAAACCACACATACATGACGTGGTCAGCATCGCCCGGCACTTCAACGCCCCAATCGAGCTTGGTCTTGGCGCGCGAGATCGACAGATCGGTCAGCCCGCGCTTCACAAAGGCAATCACCTCGTTGCGACGTGACGCAGGCTGGATGAAATCGGGATGGGCTTCATAATAAGCGAGCAGCTTCCCGGCATAGGCCGACAGGCGAAAGAAATAGGTGTTCTCCTCGAACCATTCGACAGGCGTTCCGGTCGGCGCAAACTTCCGGCCGCCCTCGCCCGTTGTCAGCTCGTCTTCGCCGTAAAACGCCTCGTCGCGCACCGAATACCAGCCCGCATAGGTGCCGAGATAAATGTCGCTGCCCTCCGGGCCCTTGTTTCCGGCGATCTTCGACCACAGCGCCTGACATGAAACCGCGTGCCGCGGCTCGGTCGTGCGGATGAAATCGTCGTTTGAAATTGTCAGGCGTTCCGCCATCGCCATGAATTTCGGCGCCATTTCATCGGCGAGTTCGCGCGCCGTGATGCCGCGCGCCCTGGCGGTCTGCACCATCTTCTGGCCGTGATCATCCACGCCGGTCAAGAACCGCACGTCATAGCCATCCAGCCGCTTGAACCGGGCAATCACATCCGTCGTGATCACTTCGTAAGCGTGGCCGATATGCGGTGCGCCATTGGGATAGGAAATGGCCGTCGTGATGTAGAAGGCCTTGCGCGCCGTCATCTGAGGAAGTCCCGATCTTTCGAGGTCACGCCCGCACGGACGCTCCAGCCACCGTTTCAAGCAGGGAAAAAGCGTTCAGGATCACCAGCTTGCGATCCGTGTTGAGCGCTTCGGCCCGGGCGATGGATTGGCTGATCTTTTCCCATACCTCGACCCAGCGATCAAGGCTCGCCCCGCCGGCCAGCCGCATCATGGCGGCGTTTTCGCCGCTGGCGCGTTCGCCGCCCGCAAGACCCGCGCCACAGCGGATCAGGCGTTGCAGCCAGTCCGTCAGCAATTCGCAGAAACTTTCGTAAGCCTCATCCGCGCCGCGTCGCGCCACTTTGTCGGCCAGCATATGCACCGCCACCATGTTGAGACGTGGCAGCGCGTTGAGAATGCCGGAGAGTTCGCGGTAAAGCGCCAGCCCGCCACCTGCGGCAATGCTCATCGCCCGACCGGCACTCCCCTCCGCCATCGCGGCAATATCGTCGCGCTCGTCCGGCGACACTTTCACATCGCTTTGCGACAACACCCGCGCAATCGCGTCGGGTGACAGCGGCGTCATCGCCAGCACCCGGCAGCGTGAACGGATCGTCGGCAGCAAGCGTCCGGGCTGATGCGAGATCAACAGGAAGAGACTGCGCGGAGGTGGTTCCTCAAGAACCTTCAACAGCGCATTGGCCGCGTTGACATTCATGTCATCAGCCGCATCGACAATCGCGACCCGCCAGCCGCCCGCGCCTGCGCTCAGGCCGAAAAAGCCAGCCGTGCGCCGCACCTCATCCACCGGCAAAACCGTTTTGAGGCGTTTCGCCTTGTCGTCATAGGGACGCCGCAAGACCAGGAGGTCGGGCGCGCTCTGCGCCTCCACCTGCCGGAACACATTGTCCTCTGGCGGGATCGAGAGATTGCGCGCCCCTGCCGCCCGCGCCATCGCCGGGTCGGGATAGCGCAGCGCAAACCGCGCCATGCGATAGGCAAGCGTCGCCTTGCCGATACCCTTGAGGCCGGTCATCAGCCAGGCGTGATGCATCCGCCCGCTCATATAAGCGTCAAAAAGGGCCTGTTCGCTCGCCTCATGACCTACGAGTTCAATGCTCTCGCGCGGATGAGGAAAGTCGCGCAGCCGGTCGCTTTCGGGAATCTCGGAGGCGGGAGCTTTCATGTCTTTTGGTACCACGCGCCGACCCATCCATCCAGACCGTCATGTCCCACCACTTAAATGTCATTGCCGGGCGCTCTCTTGACCAAAGGGACCCGGCAATCCAGGACGGCAAGTTCTGCGCCCGCGACTTTGGATGCCCGGATCACGTCCGGGCATGACAGCTTCAAAACACAAACCGTCATGCCCCGCTTCATGCGGGGCATCCCCGACTTAGGCGGGGATGAAGACGGGGATGGCCCTGACAGAGGGCCATGACGTTTAAAAAACGGACTTGTTCGGCAGTCCAGCCGCTCTCGTCATTGCGAGCGAAGCGACGCAATCCGGAGAACGACAGAAACCGAAGCAGAAAAATGGCAGGGCGGAACGAAGGCGCCTTACTCGGCGTTTTCGACCTTGGCCACATAGGTGCGGAACTGATCGAGCATCCGCCCGTCCAGATTGACCTGCATCATGATTTTCGGGGCCAGCGGGTCCACCTGCTTCTTGTCCACAATCACCTCATAATAAAGATGGTTGCCGGTCGCCAGGCCCGAGCGGCCGATATAAGCGATGATCTGACCCTTCTTGACGACAGCGCCATCACGAATGCCCCTGGCGAAGCCCTGCAAATGGGCATAGGCCGTTTCGACCCGGTCCGAATGGCGCAGGCGCACAAGGCGGCCATAATTACCGCGCCAGCCAGCCGTTTCGACAACGCCGTCTTCAGCGGCATAAACCGGCGTACCGCGCGGCGCGGCAAAGTCCACGCCCTTATGGAACTGCTTTTTCTTCAGGATCGGATGCACGCGCCAGCCAAAGCCGGACGTCATGCGTGCTTCTTTATAGCGGACAGGGGCGTCGAGATTGAGCGGCATCACGCCCTTCCCGTCCTCATCCATATAGGCAACCTTGCCCTCGGGCGTCTCATAGCGATAGACGCGATGTGTCACGCCATTGACCCGGATCTGGGCAAAGCGCATGAGATCGAGCTGGGGCGCGCCGCCGCCAACCGCGCTCTCGTAAACGACCGAGAAATGCGCGCCCTTGGAGATCGTTTCCGGAATGTCAGGATCAAAGGCAAAGGCCGCGATCACATCTTCTGCCACCCTGGCCGGAATCCTGGCCTCGGCCAGATCGCTGCGAATGTCGCTGTCCACGGCGCCGCTGCGCGTCTCAACCCTCACCGACCAGTTCAGTGCCGCCAGACTTGCCGGTTTGAACTCGCCCGACTTGCTGACCACGATTGTCAGGTCCTGCGCTTTCGCCGTGCGGATATGCAGCGCCACAAGCTGGGACGTATTGTCCCCCTTGGCGCGCATCGAAAGTTCCACCTGATCGCCTGCCGACAGTCTGGTCGGATCATAAAGGTCGTTGATGGCGGCAATCGCTGCCTCACGCTCTTTGTCCGACACACCTTCCCGCGTCAAAAGATCATCCAGCGTGTCGCCGGGATTGAGCCGCACCGTGCGATTGGCGAGTGCCGCCTGGGCCAGACCGCCGGTCTGGTTCAGGATCGTCGCGGCGAGATCATTGGCTGCGCCCGTGCTGGCGGAAGGAAAATTGAGAGTGCCTTTGGTATTGGCATAGGCGGGAGCAGTCGAAACATAAGCAGAACTGGTAAATAGCAGTGCCGCATAGAATACAGGCGACAGTTTTCGAGCGTTTGTCTGTCGCCGCTGCATCGCGCCACCTTCTTGAATGTTGGTTCCGATCATGGATTGGCTGTGGCAGCGCTCCCATGATCGAGGGGGGTAATCCTCTATAGTCAACCCGGCTATACGGGTCAAACAGGAATTTACCTTGTTTGCACAGGGATTTTATGGGGTGAGTCGGGTGCTCACAGCGCCCCAGATTTGTGCCGCCACGATATCCTCGCCGGGTGTGGCGTCAATCAGGATGCAGCGCCGGGGATAGGCAATGGCGATGGCGCGAAAGGCCTCGCGCAGCCTGATATGAAAATCCAGCCCCATCCGTTCATAGCGGTCTTCCGTGCCAGATCGTGTTGCAGCGCGCAAAAGTCCTTGTTCCACGGGCATATCGAGCACCAGTGTCAACGTCGGCATGTCCGAACCGACCACAAGTTCCGCGAGCTGATCAATGGCCGAATGGCCAAGATTTTGTGCCACGCCCTGATAGGCGCGGGTGGAATCGACAAAGCGGTCGCAGATCACCCATTTGCCCAGCGCCAGTGCCGGGCGGATCGTCCGCTCCAGATGTTCCTGACGTGCGGCAAAATGTAGCAGGGCTTCAGCCAAAGGCGTCCAGCGGTTCGTTTCGCCCTCGACCAGCAAGCCACGGATCGCCTCCGCCCCCGGGGCTCCGCCCGGTTCGCGTGTCAGCAGCACGTCATGGCCGCGCCCTTCCAGCATCGCGGCAAGACGCCTGGCCTGGGTGGATTTGCCGACGCCCTCGCCGCCTTCCAGTGTGATGAAGCGTCCCCGGCTCAAGGCTCAGCCGCCAAAGATCATGTGATGCAGCGCGCTCATCGCCCGGCCGAAAATGCCGAGCTGGTCCACATTCGCACCAGCCACCAGCGGATATTCATGCGGGCCCGAACCCGATGTCGTCACAACCAGCGTGCCAACACGTGTGCCTGCCGCAATCGGCGCCTTGATGGGCGAGGTATATTCGATCGACACTTTCATGTCCTTGCGCTGTTCAGGCGACATGATGAGTGAAATCGCGGTCGTGCTGACCAGCGGCACCTGTGCATAAACACCCTGCCACACAGGCGCATTCTCGATCGTTTCACCCGCGCCATAGAGCTTGTAGGTCTTGAAGGCGCGAAAGCCCCAATCCAGCAGACGCATACTTTCTTCGCCACGCGCCTTCATGCTGGGCAAACCATTCACCACCAGGATCAGGCGCTCATCGCCACGCTTGGCCGAAACGACAAGACCATAGCCCGAGGCATCCGTATGGCCGGTTTTCAGCCCATCGACACTTGGGTCGAGAAACAGCGCCGGATTACGATTGTGTTGTGTAATGCCATTCCAGGTGAATTCCTTGACGCTGAAATAGTGATAATATTCCGGATAATCATAAATCAGATGCCGCGCCAGCAACGCCAGATCATACGCTGTCATCATCTGTCTGGGATCAGGCCAGCCGGTCGAGTTCGAGAAAGTCGAGTTTTGCAGGCCGATCACCTTGGCTTCCTGCGTCATGGCTTCAGCGAAGGTTTCCTCCGAGCCTTTCAGCGCCTCAGCCACTGCAATGCAGGCATCATTGCCCGATTGCACGACGATGCCGTGAATCAGGGTCTCTACCGGAATGCGCGAGCCCAGTTGCGCGAACATGGTCGAAGAGCCTGAGGCCGCGCCGCCCTCGCGCCAGGCACGTTCGCTGATCGGAAACTCATCGGTGAGTTTCACCGAGCCGTCTTTCAACGCTTCAAACAGCATGTTGAGCGTCATGAGCTTGCTCATGCTTGCCGGATGCATCGGCTGGTCGCCATCCTTTTCCCACAGCACCGTGCCGGTTTCGGCATCCATCAGCACGGCAAATTGCGCGCTGGTGTCAAAGGCATGTGCGGGCGCAGCCAGCGCCACGGGCAGCATCAACAGCGCCACGGCAAGGCCGCGCGTCAGCGTCTTGAGAGATCGGGAAACGAAACGAATGCTCGGCATGTTGATGGTCCTTTCCGGCGGGGGAGCCGGCCTGTCAGTCAATATCTGTCTGGGCTGATGCCCGAAATCTCTGCCTCAAGTCATAGTGATGATGAACCTGAGCAACAAGGTGAGGTTTCAATCCACCACAATCCTGGCCCCGGCATGGCCGCGCGCAATCACCGTGCGCAGCGATTGATCGGCACTGTTCACATCTGACAAAGGCCCCACGCGCACCCGGTAATATTGTTGACCATCAACCCGCGTCGGGCTGATCTGCACATTACCCACGCCAGTCAACTGGCGGCGAACATTTTCAGCATTCCCATAACTCTGGAATGAACCGGCCTGAACATACAGTCGCGTTCCGGCGGGCACCGGCACTTGCTGCACCTTGCCCGTCATGGGCGAGGCTTCAGGCGCAACGACATCTGGATCCGGCACAGGCTTCAAACGGGCAAGTGTCTGCGCCGTCGGTGTCACCGGGCGCGGTGGCGCACTCACGGCACCCGTTGGCGCAGGCAGCGCGCTGGCTGAAACGCTCGTTGTTGCCGCCGTTGTCGCCACCCGCACTTCGTCCTGATCCAGCTCCGCTTTGGGTGCCACAAATGTCTCGCCAACACCCTGCGACGCGCTCACCGTCGTGCCGGGAATCCCCGGCAGCGGCGCACGACCGACAAATTGCACCCTGACCCGTGCCGTGCCCTTGCGATCATAACCGAGCATTTCGGCCGCGCGCTTCGACAGATCGATTTCGCGTCCCGCCACAAAGGGTCCGCGATCATTGACGCGGACAATCAGCGACTTGCCATTTTCGAGATTGGTCACCCGCACCAGCACCGGCATCGGCAATGTCGTATGTGCCGCCGTCAGCAATTCCTGATCGAAAACTTCGCCATTGGCTGTGTGTTTCCCGTGAAATTGGGGTCCATACCAGGAGGCGATGCCGGTCTGGTCATATTTCTCGTTTTCCGCCGGATAGTACCAGACGCCGCCAACCTGATAGGGTTTGCCGATCTTGTAGGAGCCGCCCACGCCTGTCGGGACGCCATTGGCCGGCCGGTCGGTGCCGCAGGCGGCAAGCGCCAGCGGCAGCAACAGCAGAAGGGCGATCCCGGCGCCTCGACGACAGCTCATCAAGGCGCGGAAGTTCCAATTCGACACGGTCTCGATCATGGGGATACCTTTTAGCCGCACGCGAACAATGACCCCGCCGAATCGCGTGAGCACGGCCAGGATTTTTATAGTCAGACAGTGCAGGTGCAGCAAGCCAAGCGCCTCTTAAAGTGAGATCAAGCAGCCATCATGACGCAGAATTATAAGGCGGGGATAACATCGCCCGCATTTTCTTCCCTGACCGGGCAATTGGTGCACCTGATCCGGCAAAAGCCCGTCAGCCAGAGCGATCTGGAGGCCGCTGCCCTCTTCACGCTTGATGCCATGGCCAATAGTCTCGCCGGGCGTCGTTCCGAACCCGGTCGCATTCTGCTGGACTGGTGGCGGGCGCGCCCCAGCACCAATGGACCGGCTGAGCCCTCGGCGCTGGGATTTTTGGCCGGTGCCCTTTGCCACATTCTGGAAACGGATGATCTGCATCGCGCCTCGGTCGTGCATCCGGGCTGCGTCGTCGTTCCGGCCGTCTGGGCCTATGCCACGCGCCAACCTGTCAGCGGCAGAGATTTTCTCACCGCGATCCTGCATGGTTTTGAAGCGACCACCCGTATCGGCATGGCTGTCGGACCGGCGCATTATCGCATCTGGCACAACACCGCGACTTGTGGACCCTATGGCTCGGCCATGGCCATGGCGCAGCTTCTCGGTCTCGACGACATGCAGGCCATGAATGCCCTTGGCAATGCCGGCAGTCAATCATCGGGCCTGTGGCAGTTTCTCGAAACCGGGGCCATGACCAAGCACCTCCATGCCGGTCATGCCGTGGAGGCGGGCATGCGCGCCGCCGAGCTTGCCGCCTTCGGTTTCACGGGCCCGCCCCAAATCCTCGAAGGTGAAAAGGGTTTCTTTCGCGCCGCCTGTCCTGATGCCAATCCTGATGCTGTGCTCGCAGATCGCCACGCGCCATGGCAATTGACGCTCTCCTCCATCAAGCCCTGGCCTTCCTGCCGCCATACGCATCCCGCGATTGATGCCGCGATGGAGCTGCGCCGCCATGTCAAGGGCGACATTGCAACAGCCCATGTCGAAACCTATCAGGCAGCGCTTGATGTCTGTGATCGTCCCCATGCGACGAGTGAGTATGAAGCGAAGTTTTCGCTGCAACACACCGTCGCCGCTTCACTGCTGCGCGATCATGTCGATTTTGCGGCCTTTGGTGATGCTGCGCGTCGGCAATGCGCGGATCTCGCCGCGCGCGTCACGCTCGAAGCCGCCGATCCCTGGAAATCAGCTTATCCCAACCACTGGGGCGCCCGCGTCACGCTCATCCTGACCAATGGCGAAACTGTCAGCGCCGCGCGCACCGACGCCAAAGGCGATCCCGAGGCACCCCTCTCGCGCGACGAGATGGTGGCCAAGGCGCAGATGCTTCTGACGCATGGTGGCACCTTCGCGATCGTTGGAGAATTTCCCAGATCTCCTGGATGATCCAGGGCTGATCTGCAGCGAGCCATCGCCAGTGCCGTTCTACGGCGATTGCTACGGTACGCTACGCTTTTTCAATCAAGAAGGGTTTCAGAACGGGTCGCGATCAGCGCAGTTTGACTTCCGCGAGGCGCGCGACAACGAGGACGACGGAGAAAACTTCGACCTCTACCAGGCCGGCGGGGTGATCGTGCGTCAACGGTCGGGACCTGACCATGTTTACGTAGTGGACACGGGGAATAGCCGCATCCTTGGATACCGCTCTCTTGGGATTTGTGGTCCGGGAACCTCGCAAGGCAACCCATGCACAAACAACAACGACTGCGGCGGAGCATGCATCGTGGGGAACGGAACCCAAGACCTTGGCATCGTCATCGGTGCACGCTTCACGGCTTGTTGTAACGAGGACTGCAACATCGGCCTCGACGGGAGTCAAGCCCATTCCTAGTTGAAACTTTCCGCGGCTCGTGAATGGCTATGCCGCCAGCCGTTTCGAATTCGTCGCGGTCGGTGGCTCGATCTTGAGGTCTTTCTTGAGGGCCGCGCGCAGGGTCGACAGATGTCGGTAGCCTCTGATCTTCCGCAGGCGGGGTTCGATGTCGACCAGTGCCGTCGCGAGCCAGCGCTGGCGCTGACTCGAGTTCTTCCAGTGATCCACTTTCGCACAGCGTTCCTCGATCAGGGCGTTGACGGACTCGAGACAGTTGGTCGTCTTCAAGGAGCAGCCCAGCACGCCGTACAGCCCCAAGCGGTGCAAGGTCAGGGTCTCCTTCGAGTCCTTCGGC
>CAVOKW010000008.1:0-59927 GCA_963696585.1 uncultured Alphaproteobacteria bacterium | reverse complement strand
TCTGGCCGAAGAAGGCATTCGTGATCTGCAGCAATATGTCGATACGCTGATCGTCATTCCGAACCAGAACCTCTTCCGTGTTGCCAATGAAAACACGACTTTTGCTGATGCCTTCGGCATGGCCGATCAGGTGCTGCATTCGGGCGTTGCCGGCATCACCGATCTGATGATGAAGCCAGGTCTCATCAATCTCGACTTTGCCGACGTTCGCACCGTGATGAACGAAATGGGCAAGGCGATGATGGGCACGGGCGAGGCTTCGGGCGAAAACCGCGCGATTGAAGCGGCAGAAGCGGCGATTTCCAATCCCCTGCTCGATGAAGTGTCGATGCGGGGCGCCAAGGGTGTGCTCATCAACATCACGGGTGGCATGGATCTGACGCTTTATGAAGTGGATGAAGCGGCCAACCGTATCCGTTCGGAAGTTGATCCGGACGCCAATATCATTGTCGGCTCGACGTTTGACAGCTCGCTTGATGGCCGTATGCGGGTGTCGGTTGTTGCGACGGGCATTGAGTCGGAAGCTGAAATGCAGACAAGGCTGAACGGAACGGTTCAGACCCGCGCGGTGGCGAGCGAACGCGTGTCACCGGCCCGTTCGCAGGCTGCAACCTATGCCCCGGTTTCGGCACCTGTTCCGGCACGCCCCGAAAATCCGGTTCGCGCCCAGGTCGAAGCCATTGAGCGTCACCTCAGTGAAAGTGAAGCGAAAGCCAGCGCTCAGCCGGAACTCTCCGTGCCGGTCGAGCCTGCCCAGCGCTATACGGGCAATTTTGATCCGCGCGAGTTTGAAGCGGAAGTCATCATTCACAAGCCCGAACCGCGCCAGCAGCCTGCCGCTCAGGCACCGCGGGCCAAGGATGTTCCTGTTGTCTCGCCACAATCCGTGCTGGCCGAACCCAAGGCACGCCCCTTCATTCCGGGTGATCTTGATCGCGTTCAGACAAAGGCCGGACTGCCGGGTTTTCTTAACAACAAGGCTCAGCCGGTGGCTGGCCGCGGGGCCCCGAAAAAGGGTCCGACCTTCTTTGAACGCCTGACGGGTGGTCGCAAGAAGGACGAGGAAGATGCGGTAACCAACACCATGCCCGCACGCCGCGAGCCTGTGACAGCGCGCGATGTGGCCGCACGCAGCGAGCCTGCATCGCGTGAGCCCGTCCCCGAGACGGCCAAACCGCAACAGGGTCTCTCGCCTTCATCGGAGAGCAGGCTGGTACAGCCTTCCTTTGAAGAAGAGCAGCTGGAAATCCCGACCTTCCTGCGGCGTCAGGCCAACTGATATCTGACCGGCTTCACAGGCGGTCCTCGCAACGTCAATTTCGCCCGGTGGAAGATAAGTCTGCCGGGCGTTTTTATTTTAACAAAATCAATTGGTTATAATTATTTCCATGCGTAACATTCGGTAAAAATCTGTTATTTGAGGCGCGCGTCCGGACGCTGCTAGAACTGTTCGCATGTGCAGCGGGTTTTTTGAAAGTGTCGGGCATGCGCAAGACCGAGTTCGAGACCATCATGCTTGAGACTGTCCGTCAGCGGACGCGCTCGCATGATGTCAACACCCGCCAATCGACCCTTGCCTCTTCAGTGCCCATCAATGGCGTTGGGTTGCATTCGGGCGAAGTGATCGTCATGACGCTGCGTCCGGCTGCCGCTGACACGGGCGTCGTGTTCCGCCGCACTGATCTTGCCAGCAAGGACACGCGCGTTACAGATATTCCGGCAACCTATGCCCATGTTGTTGACACGATGATGTCGACGGTGATCGGCAATGTGGCAGGCACGCGCGTTGGCACCATTGAGCATCTCATGGCGGCGCTCAGCGCCTTGCGCCTTGATAATGTGCTTGTCGAGATCAGCGGTGCGGAAGTGCCGGTGCTGGATGGCAGTTCGGTTGTGTTTGTTGAAAAAATCAGCAAAGCGGGCCTCGTCTCGCTTGATGCGCCGCGCAAGGCCATACGCATCTTGAAACCTGTGACGGTGGAAGATGGTCTGAAGCGCGCCTCGCTGCTGCCGGGGGAGAGCTTCCACCTGGCTTTCGAAATCGAATTCGACAATCCGGTCATCGGTCATCAGGAAGTTGAAGCTGACCTTTATGACGACTTCTTTGTCGATGACATTCTGCATGCCAGGACATTCGGTTTCTTCAGCGATTTTGAAAAACTGCAAGCGGCGGGCCTTGCCCGTGGCGCTTCGCTGGATAATGCCGTCGTAATCGATGGCGAGCGGATCCTGAATGTGGGTGGGTTGCGCTGCGAGGACGAGTTTGTCCGTCACAAGGTTCTGGACGCGGTTGGTGATCTGTCTCTCGCCGGTATGCCCCTGATTGGGCGCTATGAAGGCCTGCGCGCGGGCCATGCCATGAACAATCGCGTCTTGAGGGCGCTTTTTGATGATGCCGCTGCCTGGGAAGTTGTTGATTTCGCACTACCGGCTGTCGCCCGCCGGGCGTCCGGGCGGCAGCGCCTTGCCATCCCGGCCGAATAGGCTTTTTACCCCTATTTCCAGATGAAAGGGCCCGACACGTTGCCATGATGCAGTGTCGCAATCCTTTTGTATTGATGCGGGCATGATATGTGGCTGCGCTATGGTTTCGCGCGACATATTGAGATAGAAACGTGTCCGGAGTCGCCGGATAAGGCGGCAGTCGGGAGGGGTTCGCTTCTCTCTGGGGAAACAGACGAGTGGCTTTGTTCCTGGCATTGTCCGGGGCGCTGCCCGTTCAGTGAATGAAATGGACTTAGCCCGCATGCGTGAGGCCCGGCTGAATAACCAAGATCACCTTCGCCATCGCAAGCAGATGGCCGGTTCGTTTCGCGCTGCCCTCATGGGGGCCATGGCGCTCGCAACGTTGGGTCTGGCAGGCTGCTCTGGCGGCGCTGACGATGTGGTTTACGAAGAGCGCCCTGTCGAGCAGATCTACAACTCGGCCATGGATGCCGTTGCCGAAGGTAATTATATCAAGGCGGCCAAAGAGTTTGATGAAGTCGAACGTCAGCATCCTTATTCGGAATGGGCCAGACGGGCGACGCTGATGTCGGCTTATTCCCATTACAAAGTGAATGAGTATGACGATGCGATCCTTTCTGCCCAACGCTTCATTGCGCTGCATCCCGGCAACAAGGATGTGGCTTATGCCTATTATCTCGTTGGCCTTTGCTATTATGAGCAGATTTCCGATGTGGGTCGCGACCAGGACATGACGCAAAATGCGCTGAGCTCGTTTTATGAACTCGTGCGCCGCTATCCCAAGAGCGAATATTCGCGCGATGCTCGCCTCAAGATCGACCTGACGCTGGACCATCTGGCCGGCAAGGAAATGGAGGTCGGGCGCTATTATCTGAAGCGTAATGACTATATCGCCGCGATAAATCGTTTCCGTGTGGTGCTGGAAAAATACCAGACAACCTCGCACACGCCAGAAGCGCTGGAACGCCTGACGGAAGCCTATCTTGCTCTTGGCATCAAGCAGGAAGCCCAGACGGCAGCCGCCATTCTTGGTTACAATTACCCCGGCAGCGATTGGTATGAGGATGCCTATGGTCTGTTGGCGGGGCAGGGCCTCAAGCCGGAAGAGCATAAGGACTCCTGGATCAGCAAGGCTTGGAAAACCGTCTTCTGATCCGGTTTCAGGGCTGCTTTCTCTCTTTCGGGAATCGGTGAACAATCAGGCGGTTCGGGTTCCCTGTTTTTCCGGCAGCGGCCAGGGGCTGTTGTGGCCGGATTTCATTCCAGAAGGCGCGTGTGATGCTCGCCGCATTGTCGATCCGTGACATTGTGCTGATTGAACGGCTGGAGCTGGCGCTGGGCCGCGGGCTTTGCACGCTGACGGGTGAGACGGGCGCTGGCAAATCCATCCTGCTTGATGCGCTGGGTCTGGCGATTGGCGCCAGAGCGGATTCCGGACTTGTCGGACTGGCGGCGGAGCAGGGCAGCGTCACCGCCGTCTTTGATGTGCCCCGGGATCACCCCTCGCGCAAGATACTTCTGGAGAATGAACTTGATGCGGATGGCGATCTCATATTGCGCCGTGTGCAGACGCGCGACGGCCGATCGCGCGCCTTCATCAATGATCAGCCCGTGAGCATTGGCCTTCTGCGTCAGGTGGGCGACGAACTCGTCGAGATCCACGGCCAGCATGATGAGCGAGGGCTTCTCGATGCGCGAGGCCATCGCGCTTTGCTCGATGCATTTGGTGGTCTTGAAGCACAGGCAGACGAGGTGCGCCGTCTTTGGGGGGCGGCCTCTGATGCGGCAAATGCCTTGAGCGCGCATGATGCGATGCTGGCGCGCGCGAAAGCCGAGCAGGATTATCTGACGCATATGGTGGGCGAGCTCGACGCGCTGGCGCCCGAATCCGGCGAAGAAACATCGCTTGCCGAGATGCGCACGTTGATGATGCATTCGGAAAAAATTGCGGGCGATCTTGTCGACGCACAGGACGCGCTCAGCGGCGATGGCGGGCTGGAGGCGCGGCTCAATCAGGCGTTACGGCGTCTCGCCCGCGCGGCGGAGGGAGCTGGCGGGCGCATTGATGCGGCCATTGCCGCGCTGGAACGCACGCTGGTCGAGGCCAGCGAGGCGCGGCAGGAGCTCGATGCCGCCATGCGTGCGCTTGAATTTGACCCCCGTAAACTTGAAGAGGCAGAAACGCGTCTTTTTGCGCTGCGTGCAGCGGCTCGAAAGCATCATGTGGCTGTTGATGATTTGGCGGCCCTTGCAGACAGGTTGCGCGGCCAGCTGGCCGAAATTGAAGGCGGTGAAGTCACGCTTGGCAAATTGCGTCAGGCGGCATCGGCGGCGCGCGACAAATGGCTTGCTGCGGCGCAGGCACTTTCGGCGCAGCGCCTGAAATATGCCGAGAAGCTCGACAAGCAGGTGATGATCGAGTTGAAGCCGCTCAAGCTCGACAAGGCGACATTCAAGACTTCCGTGGATGTGCTGCCCGCCGGGCAGGGCGGACCGGATGGACTTGACCGGGTTTCCTTCCTGATCTCAACCAATCCCGGCGCGCCGCTTGGACCGCTGATCAAGATTGCGTCGGGTGGCGAGTTGTCGCGCTTTGTGCTGGCGCTGAAAGTGTCGCTCGCCTCGCGTGGTAGTGCCCCGACACTGATTTTCGATGAGGTCGATTCAGGTGTTGGCGGTGCCGTGGCGGAGGCGGTCGGGTTGCGTCTGGCCGAACTTGCCAAGTCGGTTCAGGTGATTGTGGTCACGCATTCGCCGCAGGTGGCGGCGCGCGCCGGTACGCATCTGCGGATTTCCAAATCCGCAGGCAAGGCGAAAGAGGCGCGGCTCGCCACGCGTGTCGATGTGCTGGCGAGCGATGAACGCCGCGAGGAAATTGCCCGTATGCTGGCCGGGTCGACTGTCACTGATGAGGCGCGGGCCGCAGCGGATCGATTGATCGGGAGCCATCCGTGAGTGATGCCGCGAAGAAGCCTGTCGATGCGCTGACGGCGGCTGAGGCAGCGCAGGAGCTTGAACGTCTTGCCGGTGAAATTGCCCGTCACGATGCGCTTTATCACGCCAAGGATGCGCCGGAGATATCCGACGCGGCCTATGACGCGCTCAAACGACGCAATGATGCGATCGAGGAACGCTTTCCCGTCTTGCAGCGTGAGGACAGCCCTAATCTGCGGGTTGGCGCCGCGCCCGTGGATGCCTTTGGCAAGGTTGAGCACAAAGTCGCGATGCTGTCGCTAGCGAACGGCTTCAGCGATGCAGATGTGACGGATTTTGTGACGCGCATCCAGCGCTTTCTCAATCTGGGTGAGGCAGAGCTTGCCATCACGGCTGAACCCAAGATCGATGGTCTCTCGGCATCGCTGCGCTATGAGAAGGGCAGGTTTGTGCTTGGCGCGACGCGCGGCGATGGACGCGAAGGCGAAAATGTCACCGACAATCTGCGAACCATTACCGACATCCCGGCTCGGCTTTCCGGGAATGACGTGCCGGATGTCTTTGAGGTGCGCGGTGAGGTTTATATGAGTCATGGAGATTTTGCAGCGCTCAACGTGCGACAGGTCGCCGAGGGCAAGCCGCCTTTTGCCAATCCGCGCAATGCGGCTGCGGGATCGCTGCGTCAGCTTGATGCGCGCATCACGGCATCGCGGCCCTTGCGGTTTTTTGCCTATGCCTGGGGCGAGACAAGCGCATTGCCTGCCGATACCCAATCAGGCGTCATTGCGGCTTTTGATCGTTGGGGCTTCAAGGTCAATCCGCTTTTCCGCCGTTGCCTCTCCACCGAGGCGTTGCTCGCCTTTTATCATGAAATTGAAGAACGTCGCTCCAGCCTTGGTTATGATATTGATGGCGTTGTCTACAAGGTCGATAGCCTGAAGTATCAGGAACGTCTGGGGTTTGTGTCACGCAGTCCGCGCTGGGCACTGGCGCACAAGTTTCCCGCCGAGCAGGCGATGACCGTTGTTGAGGGCATCGACATTCAGGTGGGGCGGACAGGCAAGCTGACGCCTGTGGCGCGGTTGCGGCCCGTTACTGTTGGCGGCGTCGTTGTCTCCAATGCGACATTGCACAATCAGGATGAAATTGAACGACTCGGCGTGCGCGTTGGCGACACGGTGGTCGTGCAGCGTGCGGGTGATGTCATTCCCCAGATTGTTCGCGTGGTGGAAGATCAACCGCGTGGACCTCATGCTTATGTGTTTCCCGATCATTGTCCTGAATGTGGCAGCCATGCTGTGCGCGAGGTGAATGAAAAAACCGGACGCATGGATGTGGACCGTCGCTGCACGGGGGGACTTGTGTGTCCGGCGCAGGCGGTTGAGCGCCTGCGGCATTTTGTGTCGCGCAATGCGTTCGACATTGAAGGGCTGGGAGAGAAGCAGATTGCGTCGTTCTATGCCGACGGCATGATCATGCGGCCAGACGATATATTTACGCTTGAAGCGCGCGACCAACGCTCCCTCAAGAAATTGAAAGACCGGGAGGGCTGGGGTGCCACATCGGCCAAAAATCTATTCGCTGCAATCGATGCGCGGCGTCGAATTGATTTGGATCGCTTTATCTTCGCGCTTGGTATTCGCCACGTCGGCGAGACCAATGCGCGGTTGCTGGCGCGTCGCTATGGCACGATTGATAACTTTGTTTCTCAGATGATCGCGGCGCATGATCCGGCGAGTGAAGCGCATGCTGAACTTCTCTCTATAGACGGTGTTGGCGAAGTCTTGGCTGACTCGATCATCGCGTTTTTCGATGAAGCGCATAACATTGAAGTGCTCAATGGTTTGCGGGCGGCAGGTGTCGAGCCGCAACCCTTGGCGGCGCAGGAAACATCGTCGCCCGTGGCAGGCAAAACCGTTGTGTTCACCGGTTCGCTGGAACGAATGACGCGCTCGGAAGCCAAAGCGCGGGCGGAGCAACTCGGTGCGAAAGTGTCAGGCAGCGTATCGGCAAAAACCGATCTTGTGGTTGCCGGGGCGGATGCGGGTTCGAAGCTCGCCAAGGCGACGGCGCTTGGCGTCAAGGTCATCACGGAAGACGAGTGGATCGAGCTGACGGCGGGCTAGTGGTTTTCACGTCATGGCCTTGCTTGTTTTCCAAGATGGGTCCCGGGAACAAGTCCCGGGACGACGCATCATTCATTGTCATTCCGGCACGTGTTGCCGGAATCCAGCGGCTTCTCAGCGTCATGAGCTATTGTGAACAAAGTCAGCCTAGACTGCCCTGGTGGCGTGAAGCAGCCAGTGATGCGTTGCCTCATCCATCCGGGCGTTGAGCGCCTCATAGACGCGTGCATGATAGGCGTTAAGCCATGCGGCTTCTTCATCGCTCAGCAATGCGCGCTTCACGAGTGCGAGATCAATCGGCGCAAGCGTCAGCGTT
Organism: uncultured Alphaproteobacteria bacterium; assembly: GCA_963696585.1. Taxonomy (GTDB): domain Bacteria; phylum Pseudomonadota; class Alphaproteobacteria; order Parvibaculales; family Parvibaculaceae; genus Parvibaculum. The sequence continues at coordinate 52,085 of CAVOKW010000008.1, read as the reverse complement.
TCAAAGCCAAGCATCAAGCGTTCACCGCCTTCTATGGCGATTGGCGGCGTGACGACCATCAGGTTTTCAATACGGATGCCATAGGCACCGGCTTTGTAATAGCCAGGCTCATTGGAAATGATCATGCCGGGCTTGAGCGGGGCTGATCCGAATTTTGAAATGCGTTGCGGCCCTTCATGCACGGAGAGGAAGCTGCCAACGCCATGACCTGTGCCGTGGTCATAATCGAGCCCGGCCTTCCAAAGTGCCATGCGCGCGAGCGCATCCAGCTGCGCGCCTGTCGTGCCATCGGGAAAGCGGGCCGTGGCGAGCGCAATGTGACCTTTCAGAACGCGGGTGAAGCGATCACGCGGCTCGTCGGCCACCTCGCCTATCGCAACTGTGCGCGTCACATCTGTCGTGCCGTCGAGATATTGACCGCCGGAATCGACAAGGAACAATTCGCCGGGGCGAATGGGACGATTGGTGCCTTCGGTAACGCGATAATGGACAATGGCCCCATTGGCGCCTGCGCCAGAAATCGTATCAAAGGAGAGGTCACGCAACTCGCCGGTTTCAGCACGGAAATGTTCGAGCTTCTTTGCTGCTGTCATCTCATCAAGGCCACCTTTGGGGCCTTCTGTGCCAAGCCAGGCGAGAAATTTTGTCAGCGCCGCCCCGTCGCGCAAATGCGCGGCACGCGTGCCGCGGACTTCGGCCTCGTTCTTGCAGGCTTTTGGCAGCTCGCAAGGGTCCACTCCGCGCCTGATTTCCGCCCCGGATGTCTTCAATCGATCATGAATGGCGGCGGCGCAACTTGCCGGATCAATCAGCACGGTTGCGCCATCGCGGCCAAGTTTTTCCAGCGCGGCGTCAAGGGCCTCGCGCGGGTGGACGCTGACCACATTGCCGAGATGCGCCCGGGCCTTATCGTCGAGTTTGCGTTCGTCAATGAAGAGTTCGGCGTGACCGTCTTCATGCAGAATGGCGAAGGCCAGCGCGAGCGGGGTGTGAGAAACATCACCGCCACGTATATTGAAGAGCCATGCGATTGAATCAGGCATGGTGAGGATGGCAGCACTGGAGTCACCCGTCATCAACGCTTCTGAAACACGCTTGATCTTGTCAGCGGCGCTTTCGCCCGCGACACGGATCGGATGAACCTCGACGGGCGCAAGCGGCGGGGCGGGCTGGTCGTGCCACACCGCGTCGATCGGGTTGGCGTCCAGCGCCACAAGGCTGCCACCGGCCTTTTCAGCCGCAGCGCGGAACCGCGCCACCGCATCAACCGTCAGAAGCCAGGGGTCATAGGCGAGCTTTGCACCTTTTGGCAAATATTCCTCAACCCAGCGCGAGGCAGGCGCATCGACCAGATGCATCGGTTCAAAGACATGGATGTCCACCTGATCGCGGACCTGAAGCGTGTAGCGGCCATCAACGAAAATGGCAGCGCGATCAGCGAGCACGATTGCCATGCCGGCCGAACCGGAAAAACCGGTGAGCCAGCGCAAGCGCTCGGCGCAAGGTGGCACATATTCGCCCTGATGCTCGTCGGATCGGGGAATGATGAATCCATCGACGCCGCGCCGTTTCAGTTCGTCGCGCAGAAGCGCGGCGCGTTCGGCACCGAGGGCGGGGTTGGCTGTATCGTCAAAGGTCTGGAACATAGCCTGAATGTAGGTGTGCGCCCCTGCCAAAGCAACGGGGCCTGGCGGCATTCTCAGCCTTGCAGGCGCAAGGACACCCAATCGCCAATCGGTTTGCGGGCGAGCAGGAAGAGGCCCTGATCGCGGGCCGCACTCGTGACCATGCTTTCCTGACCACGTAAAATGCCGGAAAGGATGAGCGTACCGCCGGGCTGAAGGTGATGCCGGAAGGCAGGCGCGAGGGAAACCAGCGGGCGGGCGAGAATATTGGCGACAATGAGATCATAAGGCCCGTTGGCGGCGAGATCGGGATGGCTGAAACCCTTGGCGGTCAGCGCATGAACCAGCGGACCAACGCCATTGATGCGGGCGTTTTGTTGCGCGATGCGGGTGGCCATGGGGTCAATGTCGCTCGCCAGCACATGACGATGGGTGAGTTTGGCGAGTGCGATGGCGAGGACGCCTGAGCCTGTGCCGAGATCAAGCGCATGGGATGGCGTCATGTGGCGGCAGAGATCGGATATAAACTCAAGACAACCTTGTGTCGTCGCATGATGGCCGCTGCCAAAGGCTTGAGCGGCGTCAATGCGGATGGCGATGACGCCCGCCGGCACCTTGTCGGCATCATGGGAGCCGTAGACAAAAAATCGACCGGCCCGAACGGGGGCGAGACCTTCAAGCGAGCGCGTCACCCAATCGGTTTCGGGCAGATGCTCAAGCTGGAAATCGGCAACATTGAGATCCAGCGCCTGTTCGAGCGGCGCAATCAGCTTGCGGATAAGGGCGGCATCCGGTTCGGTTTCATAAAAGGCTTCAACCCGCCAGTTGCCATCGAGTTCCAGCTCACCATAGCCGATGATGCTGCCGCCCTGATGCGCGGGCGAGACATTGACCTCGCACATGGCAACGGCGCTGGGCGTGGGGTCGCCCGCATTTTCCAGCAGGTCGGTGAATGTATCGGCATGTTCGAAGGGAACGATGAAGGAGATTTTCCAAAGCGTCGGGGTCATGGCGTCACGCGTGTTCCAGAAAACTGTCGATCACTTTCTTGCGGCCCGCCTTGTCGAAATCGACGGTGAGCTTGTTGCCGTCAATATCAGCCACATGGCCATAGCCGAACTTCTGGTGGAAGACACGTTCGCCTTGGCGATAGGTTTCAGCGGCGGGATCGCTCGTTGCGACGAGTTCGGAATGTACGTCCAGATCGGGCGCGCGCGCGCCCGTTCCGCGCGCGGCATTGGCCTGGGCGCGTCGCCAGCCGGGGCTTTGATAATCGCTCTTTTGTGCAAAGTCCTGTGCGAAGCGGCTTGGCGCATAGTTCTGATAGCTTGCTGCGCCCATGGCGCTCCCGGTGACTTCGACATGCTGTTGCGGCAATTCGTCGATGAAGCGCGAGGGGATGGCGCTTTGCCACAAGGCATGGATGCGCCGATTGGCGGCGAAGGAAATATAGGCGCGTGTCTTGGCGCGTGTGATGCCGACATAAGCGAGACGCCGTTCTTCCTCGAGACCAGAGAGGCCTTTTTCATCGAGCGCGCGCTGATGCGGGAAAAGGCCTTCCTCCCATCCGGGGAGAAACACCGTTTCAAACTCAAGTCCCTTGGCGCTGTGCAGCGTCATCAGGTTGATCTTGTCGACCGTATCATTCTGCTCGATCTCCATGACGAGAGAGATGTGCTCAAGATAGCCTGCCAGCGTATCGAAATGTTCCATGGAACGCACGAGTTCGCGCAGGTTGTCGAGCTTGCCCGGGGCATCGGCTGATTTGTCGTTCTGCCACATTTCGGTGTAGCCGGATTCATCCAGAATGATCTCGGCAAGCTCCGTATGCGGCAGACCAGACACAAGGGAACGCCAACGATCGACCATTTCGACAAAGGCGGCAAGCGCGCGGCGTGCGGCCGGTTTCAGCTCCTCTGTCGTGATGACGAGGCGGGCGGCGCGCATCAGCGATATGCCTTCGGCGCGCGCGGCCTGATGCAGGGTTTGCAATGCGACATCACCCAGACCACGACGGGGTTTGTTGACGATGCGCTCAAAGGCGAGATCATCGTCACCTTGCGCGACGAGGCGAAGATAGGCATTGGCGTCGCGGATTTCAGCGCGTTCATAGAAGCGCGGGCCACCGACAACGCGATAAGGTATGCCGAGATTGATGAAGCGATCTTCAAATTCGCGCATCTGGAAGCTGGCGCGAACAAGGATTGCCATTTCACGCAGCAAATGATCCTTGCGCTGCAATTGTTCGACTTCTTCCGCAATCGAGCGGGCTTCTTCCTCACCATCCCAATAAGAGGTGACCTTGATACGCTCGCCTTCATCACCCTCGGTCCAGAGTGTTTTGCCGAGGCGTTGTTCATTTGTCGCGATCAGGCCGGAGGCGGCGCCGAGAATATGGGGCGTCGAGCGATAATTGCGTTCGAGACGGACGACCCTGGCACCGGGGAAATCCTTTTCAAAGCGCAGGATGTTGTCCACTTCGGCGCCGCGCCAGCCATAGATCGACTGGTCATCATCGCCAACGCAGCAGATGTTGCGGTTTTTCTGGGCGAGCAGGCGAAGCCACAGATATTGCGCGACATTGGTGTCCTGATACTCGTCAACCAGCATGTAGCGGAAACGATCCTGATATTCGGCGAGCACTTCCGGGTGCGACTGAAAGATCGCCAGCACTTCGAGCAGAAGATCACCGAAGTCGGCAGCGTTCAAAACCTTGAGACGCGCCTGATATTGCGCATAAAGTTCCTGACCCTTGCCATTGGCAAAGCTCATGGCTTCGGCGGCGGGGACTTTGTCGGGCAGGAGGCCGCGATTTTTCCAGCCATCGATCAAACTTGCGAGTTGGCGCGCGGGCCAGCGCTTTTCGTCAATGCCTTCAGCCGTGATGACCTGTTTCATCAGGCGGATCTGGTCATCGGTATCAAGAATGGTGAAGTCGGATCGCAGACCAGCGAGTTCGGCATGTTTGCGCAGCATCTTGGCGCCCAGCGCATGAAATGTGCCGAGCCATTGCATGCCTTCAACAGCGCCGCCAATCAGCATGCCGATGCGGTGCTGCATTTCGCGTGCGGCCTTGTTGGTGAAGGTCACGGCGAGGACCTGACTGGGCCAGGCTTTGCGCGTGGCGAGCATGTGGGCAAGACGTGTGGTCAGAACCCGGGTTTTGCCGGTGCCCGCGCCTGCGAGCACGAGCAGCGGTCCATCAAGTGTTTCAACGGCCTGGCGCTGCTCGGCATTCAATCCTTCGAGATAGGGCGCGCGCATACCCGCCATGGCGGCGGCGCTGGTCGAGCGGGCCGTGGTTTCTTCAGGAATGTCGCCAAGGTCGAAAGGATCGCTGGTCATGCTGGGTTGGGGGCCGTTTCACTGCCAGAAGGGGGATTCGCGAAGTATAGCATGGACGCAGCACATCGCCTGCCAGCCATTCCCTTTGGCACAGGCACTTCGCTTGAGGGTCATATCTCGGCCCTGCATGGAGGCTTGTCGCTGGAAGGGACATGCACCGGCGGGCATGGCATTGGCGAGGGCATGATCCTTCCGGACTGAACGTCAACCGAGATGGTTGACGACGATGTTCAGCACCAGCGCCATCAGCACCGTATTATAGAAAAATGAAACGGTGCTCTGAAAAAGTGTCAGGCGACGCATCTCGACATTGGTGACCTGCACATCCGAGACTTGTGCCGTCATGCCGATGACGAATGAATAATAGAGAAAATCCCAGGCTGCCGGCTCGCTCGTGCCGGGGAATATCAATCCACCGCGATCCTTGCCTTTGCCGGATGCCTTGTCCTTCGTCTGATAATAGAGGTGTCCGTAATGAAGCGCCGAAACGGTATGCAGCGTCATCCAGCCGAGTGGCAGGCTGATGATTGCCAGTATGAGGTGCCAGGCCGGTGAGGGGCTTGACTCATGGAAGATCATGAAGATCGAGGCGAGCGTCAGCCCGACACCTGTCAGTGTGATCAGGATGATGATGCTGATGCCTTCATCGGCATATTCAGACCGGCGGCGCAACTGGTCGGCTTGCGCATTCAGCACCAGCAGGCCTGTGGCGGCGAGATAGGCGATGAAGAACGCATCGCCCGCGATCAAGATGCGCACGGGCAGGGATAGTGACTGGCCGACAAGCCATGTCAGCCATCCCGCGATGAGGGCGAAATAGAACTTCGCATGGTGTTTGATGTGGGCGACCATCCGGGTCAGCGTCCCCAGTCAAGCGTTTGCCGGAAGCGGCTCGATGCGAGACTAGCAGCAATCGCCGTGAAGATCAGCATGGGCCCAGATCAAGTGAAATGTCCGTAAAACCATTTCCCTGAGCGTGATGCCACGCATGACGCGCAGGAAATGAGTCAGAGGAATGGTTTTGCCGCCGGATTGTCCGCAGGCGGAGAGCATGACGAACATGGAAAGGAGCGCGGCCTGGCCAGCCGCCCGACCTCATATGGGCCGAACAGGAGACAAGAGGGGGGTGGAGGCCACAGGTCGTTTTAGTGCCTCCTTGTCTGCGGCCAGACCGCGCAAGACAAACCCGCCAGCCTTGATGCCGCGCGTGATGATGCTGCCGACATGATTTCGGCAGGCCGCTCCTGCTTGCGTCTTTGCCATTTCTGGTCGGCGGTCTGGGCCATCTTGCATGTCAAATTAATAACTGACTGGTCAGTTATTAACGCTAGCGAGACGGCTTATCAAAGCTTCCCTTACGTCAAGCATGTGACGAGATGGAGCTCACGCGCCTTCATCGTCCTGGGGTGGGGCCTTGCTGTCGGAGGGCGTGTCACGTGGCCGCTTTGCGCCTGATGGCCCAAGCGGTTCGAGGCGCTTGTTTTCAAGCGCATTCTTGCGACGCAGCGCGTCGATGCGGGCTATCTTTTTGTCAGCCCCCTTGCGTCCGAACTTCACGCGATTGGCCGCCGCCTGCAATTCCTGGCTGCGTTTTTCGCTTTGTTTGCCAGCTTGGCGCTGCTTTTTCCGGAAACTTGCCAAATTGACTATATTTTCGTCGTCTGAAGCCATAATTTTCCCGCTGTCCTGCGACATTTGCCGCAATCTTGCCGCCCGGCCCGGCTAGAGCTTAGGCGATAGGCATCGGGTTGCGAACAGATTGTGTGATGCCCGAGACAAATCGGCCTTGTGCCGACTGGAGTGACGTTTGAATTCGATTCTCACCTTCATTGTCGGGCTTGTCGTCACTGTTCTGCTCGCCGCGTTGATTGGTCCAAGTCTCATCGACTGGAATCAGTATCGTGCGGTCATCGAGATGCAGGCGAGCAAGGCCACGGGCCGTGTCGTGCGCATTGAAGGCGATATCGGCTTCCATGTCTTGCCATCACCCAATCTGCGCCTGAGCAAGGTGACACTGGCTGAACCTGATGCTGCGCCAGGCGATCTCTTTGCGCGGTTTGACGCGATTGATGCCGATGTCGCGCTGGCGCCGCTCTTTGGTGGTGAGGTGTCGATTACCAGTCTGACCTTCGTTCGTCCCGAAATACATCTTGTCGTTGATGCCAAGGGCAAGACGAATTGGGGCGATATTGTTCCCACGGATGCAGCCAGCCGCGATGGCGCCTTTTCGCTGGCCGCCATCAGCCTTGATGCCGCGCGCTTTCAGGATGGTTTGCTGAGCTATGACAATCAGCAGACCGGCCATAGCTGGCAGGCACATGACATTTCCGGCACGGTCATGGCGACATCGCTTCTGGGGCCGATGCGCGCTGATCTGGATGCCAGGGTCAATGGTGTGCCGCTGGGCTTGCGCATTGGTCTTGCCTATTTTGGCAAACAAAAACCCTTCCCCGTCACGATTGAAACGGATTGGAAGGGAACCGACGCCAAGTTTTTCTTCACGGGACTTGCGACCGGGTTTTCGCCTGATGCCCGCCTGGATGGTAAAGGCAGTATCGAGATCGGCAAGTCACGCGGCGAGGCTGACAAGGACTCCTTGCCGCCGGTGCGCGTGGAAGCGGGTGTTGTTGCCACGGCCAAGGGCGCGAACTTGCGTGACCTGGCTGTTGTCATGGCGGGTACGACATTATCCGGCGTGGCGCATGCCGATTGGCAGGGGCGGCCGCATTTTGATGTGACGCTGGCGTCGGATGCCTTGACGCTGGATCCGCTGACGGATCGTTTTGACAGCTTCGTCATCGGACAGGGTGATGCGCTCAAGGCGCTGGCGGCATTGCCGGTGCCCAAGCTGTTTGATGCCAGGCTGAATGTCACAGTCGAGGGGGTGCTCGCGCATGATGCGCTGATCCGTAAGGCTTCCCTGTCCCTGACGCTCGAAAAAGGCGCGGTGAGGATCGACAATCTCAGCGGCGAGATCGGTGGCGAAACCCGGATTGCCCTTGAGGGAAAATTGCAACCGCGACCGGCGGGAAATGAGTTTGATGGTGCGGTTTCTCTCACCAGTCATCGGCTCGCCGAGTTGGCGCTCTGGCTTGATGCACTGCGTCGACCCGGTGCGCGTGAGCCAGGCACAATGGGCGTCAACGCGGCGGTTGCGAGAAGTCTGTCACTGACGAGCCGGGTCACCATACGTTCCGACATGATTTCATTTGACGCCATGAATATCGCTTATGCCCTGACGCCCGATCAGCCGGGGCTCAAGGGCAAGGTCAGCTATCAAATTCGCGACGGATCCAATCCGATTTTGCGGCTGGATATGCAAACCGCAAGTTTTGACGCGGATCCGTTACTGGCGCTGTGGCCGATGGACAAAACGGGCGCCTTCAAGCTGATGCAGCACCATGATGTCGGCGTGACCCTTGCTGCTGACAGGTTCGCTGCCTTGAACACGCCGATGCGCGGTTTGCGCGCGGACGCTGTTCTCGAGGCGGGCCATCTGTATGTTGCCGATTTCGCTGCCGAAGAGCTTTCGGGTGCGAAGCTCGCCTTCAAGGGCGATCTGACAGGGGTTGCGACCGGCGACCTCAGCAATGTCATGGGCAGGTTTGAGGCGCATATTGAAGCGGCAAGGTTTGGCGTGTTCCTGCAAATGGCCGGGATCGAAGTGCCGGAAATTGTGGCTCCCGTGTCCCTTGACATGTCAGGACAAACGGTCGAGGCCGATGATGCCACATCCCAGGTTGATACGCTGATATTGAAGGGTCTTGTGGGCGACAGCCGCGTTGATGGTGTCATCAAACGGCGTCATGCAACGAGGAATGAAGAGGCGCGCATGGACATCATTGCCAATGCGGCCAACAATAATGGCGCTGTGCTGCTTCGCCAGTTCGGATTCGCGCCGCGTATTGAGGCGCCGGGACCGGGCAATGCGTCGCTGCGCATGTCTGGCATGAGCGACAAGCTCTTTGACGCGGAGTTTCGATTGAATGTCGGCGAAGCTGACATGAAGCTCGCTGGCAGCTTGCTCAAACCGTTGGGCGACTATTCTTTTGATGGCCATCTTGATCTCAATGCGCCGGGCATTGCGCCTGTTGTTTCACTTTACGGGGCGTCTTCCTCGCTTGCCGATTTTGCCGCGGTGCAGGCCGATGGCGCGGGATTGGTTCTGGCAAGTGACATGGTTTCGGACGCCTCTCATATGCGTTTCAGCCATATCGAAGCGGTTGCCGGCAGATGGCGTCTGACGGGGCAGGCCGATTTCCTGCGTGGAACGGATGCAGCCAAACCAAAGCTCTCCGGCAAACTGGAGATGAACCGGCTGGATCTCGCAACGCTTGTAGGGCTGCAGCCTGATCAGAGCTTCACGTGGGGCGGCGACGCGCTTGTCTGGAGCGATCTCGGCGCGCTTGATGCGGATATGGATCTGGTAGCGGGCAGGCTGGCGCTCGGTCCGCTGCATTTTGAACAGGCGTCCCTCAGCCTTGATCTGGCGGAGGGCATTCTCAAGGCTGAGTCAGCGTCGGCGCAATTTGCCGGTGGTCCGGCAACAATCAGCGCCAGGTTTACGGGCGGTGATGGTGAGCCTGCGCTTGATCTTCTGCTTGCGACTGACAAGGCCGATCTTGCCAAGGCAGGTGAACAGGTGGCGGGCGCCTCCTTTGCCAAGGGACGGTTCAATGCGCAGATACAGATGGCGGGCCATGGCCGCAGTTGGCTGGCGCTGGTGTCGTCGCTTCAGGGGCAAGCGAGCTTTGCCAGTCTGGATGCCGCCTTTGCACCGCTGAATGTCGCAGGCTTTGGCAAATCACTTGATGAGATCAAGACGATTGATGCCTTTCCGAAACTTGTCAGCGATGTCCTGCAAACGGGCGCCTCGGATGTGAGCGATATGTCTGCCGATGTTGCGATTGCGGATGGGATGCTGCATTTCACGCAAGACAATCTCGTGCTGAGCGGTGGCAAGGGCAAGGTTGAGGCGTCATTTGATCTGCCGCGTCTGGCGCTGGCCGGGCGGCTGGATGTGGTGCCGGACCTGCCCGCCCATGCGCCGGGTTTTGCCATTGTCGCGCGGGGTCGCGCGGGCGACCTGACGACGCGCATCGATACAAGCGTGCTGGAAAACTTTGTGGCAACCAGGCTCATTGCCCGGCGCGCCGAGGATCTGGGCGTCGGCGCCCTGCCGAAAGAGCTGCGCGATCTGATGGGCTCGGCGGCGAATGACGACAAGGGACAGGCATTGAAACTCGGCGGCATCGCGCTGCCGCTCGCGCGGCCTTAAGGCTTTGCGTCGCAAGCTGCGCGCATGCGGAATTGTTCCAGCACATAGACACGCACCGCACTTGAAAGATTGCCCTCGCCATCGCGTTCATCGTCAATGCGGCGGACAAGTTCGTTGGCGGATATTTTCTGCGAGCAGGCGAGTTCCTTCAGCGCATCCCAGAACGGACGCTCCAGCGAGATGCTGGTGCGGTGGCCGGAAATGGTGACGGAACGTTTGATCTCGACGGTCATGGTGCCGCGCTGTATCGCTGGATGCTCTGAGCGACTAATTGTTGATCATTTTTGTCAGTATGCCGAGTCGTTTGACTATGTAGCTGGCTTCAATTGTCGCCATCTTAGAGGCACGGACGACTGATGGAGCAGGAAGCCCAGCAAGCGAAACATCAGTGATTGCAACATCGCCGATCCATGGCGCATTTTTCGCACTCGTGATCATCGCGCGCCATACAAGACCATGATCTGATTCAAGTGCAGGCGAAGACAGGATCAGCGCAGGACGTCTTTTGGTTGTCTGACTGTCAGTGTACGGGAACGGGACAACAACAATATCCCACGGGTCGTATGCCATATGATTCAGAGAGAGCCGTAGGCGTCATCATCCGCCTTGCCGTTCCATTCAGTGAAGACAGCGAAAGGATTATCACCTGCGACACGCCGAACTTTCATTTTCCGAATGCGTAACCGCGATGCAGACAAAACTTTTCCCGCCGCCTTGATTCCAGAGACTTTTTTGACCGCCTTGACGGCTCCGGATTTTGAGCCCGACTTGGCAATGGTTGTCATTTTGCCGTCTGATTTTCTTTTCTGCAGACCCATAAGAACAACTTTCGTCAAGGAACGAAACTGGAACATATGGCTTATTCGTTGTATCTGCAAGTTCAGTCGACAATATGCCATGCCTTGTCAGCCGCCGCCCCGGATTGCCGGGTCAAGCCCGGCAATGACATGCAGGGGTGAAGGTTGGTCTGCTTATTCCGGGCCGATCATCTTTTCGGGGCGCACGACTTCATCAAACTCGGCGTCGGTGACGTAGCCACCGCCAACAGCTTCCTCGCGCAAGGTGGTGCCGTTCTTATGCGCCGTCTTGGCGATCTTGGCGGCGTTGTCATAGCCGATCTTGGGCGCAAGCGCCGTCACCAGCATCAGCGAGCGGTTGAGGCCGGCCGTGATGTTGTCGATGCGCGGCTCGATGCCGACAACGCAATGTTCGGTGAAGGAGACGGCGGCATCCGCCATCAGGCGCACCGATTGCAGGAAATTATAGGCCATCACCGGGTTATAGACGTTGAGTTCGAAATGGCCCTGGCTGCCGGCAAAAGTGAGCGCGGCATTGTTGCCGAAGATCTGCACGCAGACCTGCGTCATGGCTTCGCACTGGGTCGGGTTGACCTTGCCCGGCATGATCGAGGAGCCGGGTTCGTTTTCGGGCAGTGAGAGTTCGCCGAGCCCTGCGCGCGGGCCGGAGCCGAGCAGGCGGATGTCATTGGCGATCTTGAAAAGCGAGGCGGCCACCGTGTTGATCGCGCCATGGCTGAAGACCATTGCGTCATGGGCGGCGAGCGCCTCAAACTTGTTCGGCGCCGAGGTAAAGGGGAGCCTGGTGATGGCGGCGATTTCTTCGGCGACCTTTTCGGCAAAGCCGATCGGCGCATTGAGGCCGGTGCCGACAGCCGTGCCGCCCTGGGCGAGTTCCATGAGTTTCGGCAAGGTCTGCTCGATGCGGGCAATGCCGTTTTCGATCTGCCTTGTGTAGCCGGAAAACTCCTGACCAAGCGTCAGGGGTGTTGCGTCCTGCGTATGGGTGCGGCCGATCTTGATGATGTCTTTCCAGGCATGCGACTTGTCGTTCAGCGCATTGCGCAACATCTGGAGGGCGGGCAGCAGGCGGTGATGGATTTCCTCGGCACAGGCAATGTGCATGGCCGTCGGATAGGTGTCGTTTGACGACTGGCTCATGTTCACATGATCATTGGGGTGAACCGGCTTCTTCGATCCCATCTCGCCACCGAGCATTTCGATGGCGCGGTTGGAAATGACTTCATTGGCATTCATGTTTGACTGTGTGCCCGAGCCCGTCTGCCAGACAACGAGAGGGAAGTGCCCGTCGAGCTTGCCTTCCATGACTTCCTGCGCGGCGGCGATGATGGCATTGCCGATGGTCGGATCGAGACGGCCGAGCGCCATATTGGTTCGGGCGGCGGCCTGCTTGACGATGCCCAGCGCGCGCACGACGGGGAGGGGCTGTTTTTCCCAACCGATCTTGAAATTGCCGAGCGAGCGTTGCGCCTGCGCGCCCCAATATTTGTCGCCCGGAACTTCGATAGGGCCGAATGTATCGGTCTCGATGCGGTTCTTGGTCATGCGGCGCTCCTCGGTCTGCGTGGTGGCAACGGGGGTTTGAGTTGTTGGCGGGGTCTTTAGCACGGGGGCAGGCTGCCCGCCAAGGCGCAGCAGGCCGACAAGGGCCAGCACAGCCAGAACCCCCAGCGCGACCAGAAAAAGCATGACGGCGCTTATTTCTTGCGGAAGGCGTCGAGACTGACAACGGCGCCGGATTCGGCAGCCGATGCTTCGCCGATGGCGGTGACGGTCGCGCTGCCGGGGGCGGGCGCCGGGGCCGCTTCGGGGGCTTTGGCCTCATCGACCTCAAACTGGAGGCCGAACTGGACGCTCGGGTCAAAAAAGCCCTGCACGGCCGAATAAGGAATGACGAGTTTTTCGGGGATCTTGTTGAAAGTCAGGTCGACCGAGAAGCCGTCCTCGCGCACATCAAGGTTCCAGAACTGATGCTGGAGCACGATGGTCATTTCATCGGGATATTGGCTGCGCAAGCGCTCGGAAATCTCGACTCCGGGCGCGCGGGTGCGGAATGAAATATAGAAGTGATGTTCGCCGGGCAGGCCTTCATCGCGCGCCACTTTCAAGGCGCGACGGATAACGCCGCGCAGGGCGTCCTGCGCCAGCCGGTCATAATGCATCAGGTCTTCGGCCACGGTCATTCCTCTGATCAACGCGCATTGGCATTTGGCCACAGATTATCAGGTGCTCGACTTATTCCTGTAGCAAAAATGCCAGCCACTCGATGGAATTTGAATGCGGGTGTTTTAATCTCTGCCAATACCGACCTTTCAGACCGGATAATGCCAGTCGGACCGGGCGGGCCCGTGAGATACGTTCATGTTTGCCGTTCTTTGGGTTTTCCACGCGAGACCTCATTTTCCAGATGATAGGGCTGGACCAGTATGTCGGCGGGAATGTGCCATTCACGTGTGAGTTTATAGATCATATCCACAGTCAGGGCGCGCTTCCGATTCAAGACTTCGGAGGCACGAGGACGGGAGCCCAGAATGCTTGCGCGCGCTGACTGGGTCAGGTTCGATCGTTCCATGTCGCTCTGGATGGCAGAAATCGGATCCGGCGCGGCGATGGGGTAATGTTCGTTTTCATATGCCTCAACGAGAGCGGAAAGGACATCGAAGCGATCACCGTCAGGCGACCCCATAGCGGGTTGCCTGTCAAAATATTTTGCGATTTCGCCGATTGCCCAATCGTCATCAGCTTCGGTTTTGATGGGGCGAATGTTTTTCATCATACGGTCTCCGCGGCGATCTTGTCATGTTGCGCATGTGTTCCAAAAAATTTGATCAGCACACGGTTGAACGGATAGGCAACACGGGATCAAGCCAAAATTCTCGTATTGGGAACAGAATGAAGTGGAGGTTTCTGTTGCCAGGTACCTCCGAACCCCGCCTTACGCGGCTAAACGCAAGGACTTCAATCGAAGTGCTGGCACTGCTTACGCAGCGATTGCAACTTCAGCATAGTTGTCGTTGGCAACTATAAAACGGCCCGATGACGGCGGAACCATGCCGGGCAAAAGAGAGGTCTTTACACCCTCGTCGATCCTAGTTCGCCCCCGGATGAGCCAATCCCCACCCAAAAGCAGGGAAAATGGTGGAGGCGCCGGGTACTGCCCCCGGGTCCGAATGGTTTATTCCACAACTCGTTTATCACCATAGTCGGCTTGCGCCGACACCCTCTATATAGGTGATGGAGGGGGATAATGAAAGATGTGTGTCAGCAGGGAGTTGACCGATTTCCCGGGTGACGACCTGGCAGTCTTCCGGATAGAATAGAGGGCAGGTGTTGGGGTGTTGGGGGACTTCATGGATAAAGCCAGCCAGGTCCGGATGTCGCGCCGTCTGTTTTTGACGGGCCTGGCGGCGAGTACGCTTGCGGCTTGTGCGAGCGAGCGGCGCCCGGCCCTCGCGCCGATGAGCTATGGTGAGCCGGATAGCGCGCGTGCCATGCGGCTTCTGGCGGCTGCTGCCAGCCAGATCGGGCGCACGCAGATTTATGATCCGGCCTATCAGGCGATTTCCTATCCCGGCGGCGATATCCCCCTTGAGCGCGGCGTGTGCAGCGATGTTGTGATCCGCGCCTATCGGCAGGGGTTGAACTGCGATCTGCAGCAGTTGGTGCATGAGGACATGTCGCTGGCCTTTGCTGAATATCCCAATTTGCCGAAATGGGGTCTGAGCAAGCCGGACGCCAATATTGACCATCGCCGTGTGCTCAATCTCATGACGTTCTTTAATCGCAAGGGCGCGGCGCGGCCCATCAGCCGCAGTTTCGGGGCCTATGATGCGGGTGATCTCGTCACCCAGACCCTGCCGGGCGACATGCCGCATATCTCGATTGTGGTGGATCATCAGGGTGTTGGTGGCGCGCCTCGGATCATCCACAATTGCGGCAAGGGCACACAGCTCTCGACCCTGGCCTTTTCCCTGCCGATTACGGGACATTTCAGGTATTTGCCGACGCCTGGCACCCGGATGGCGGCTGCCTGAATTTGAGCCATAGCCAAACTCGCAAGGCCGGGCCTGAAGGGGCTAGACTGGGGGCCGAATCTGAAAGGCCCCGGCATGCAGCAATATCTCGATCTGATGCGCCTTGTGCGCGACCATGGCGTCACCAAAGGTGACCGCACGGGGACGGGCACGAAAAGCATTTTCGGCCATCAGATGCGCTTTGACCTGCGCACCGGTTTTCCGCTGGTCACGACCAAGAAGCTGCATCTCAAATCCATCATTCACGAGCTTTTGTGGTTTCTGGCGGGCGATACCAATATCGCCTATCTCAAAGCCAATGGCGTTTCGATCTGGGATGACTGGGCCGACGAGCGGGGCGACCTTGGCCCTGTCTATGGTCATCAATGGCGCTCATGGCCAACGCCAGATGGGGGCAAGATCGACCAGATCCGCAATCTGCTCGATCAGATCAAACGGTCGCCGGATTCGCGCCGTCTGATTGTCTCGGCGTGGAATGTTGCTGATGTTGACAATATGGCGCTGCCGCCCTGTCACTGCCTGTTCCAGTTTTATGTGGCGGAGGGCAAGCTCTCCTGCCAGCTCTATCAGCGGTCGGCGGATGTTTTTCTCGGCGTGCCCTTCAATATCGCGTCTTATGCGCTGCTCACCATGATGGTGGCGCAGGTGACGGGGCTTGAGGCGGGTGAATTCATTCACAGCTTTGGCGACGCGCATCTCTATCTCAATCATCTCGATCAGGCGAACTTGCAACTGACGCGCGATCCGCGCCCGCTGCCGAAGATGATCATCAATCCGGATGTGACGAGCCTGTTCGATTTTACCTATGATGATTTCAAACTCGAAGGCTATGCGCCGCATCCCCATATCGCGGCGCCGGTTGCGGTTTGAAGAAGGCGGGCCGCTTCATCAGCCTTGCTCTTTTGACCTTGCTGATGCTGGGTCTTGCCGCTTTCGGGCTGTTTGTCATTCTTGAAAATACGCGACCGCTCGATCAGGACCGGCTGCTTGTTCCCGATATTGGTTGAGGTAACCCGATGCAGAGGCGTTTCCCATGCATGTGAGTTTTGTTGTGGCCATCGCGGATAATGGCGTGATCGGTCGCGACAATGGCTTGCCCTGGCATTTGTCGGGTGACATGGCGTGGTTTCGCAAGGTGACGATGGGCAAGCCGCTTCTCATGGGGCGCAAGACGTGGGATTCGCTGCCGCGCAAACCCCTGCCGGGGCGGCCAAATCTCGTCATCACGCGCGATGGCGGATTTCAGGCGGAAGGTGCCGAGGTTTTTACCAGCCGCGAGATGGCGCTGGTGCGGGCGCAACTGCTGGCGGAAGCGGCTGGCGTTGATGAGGTGATGGTGATTGGCGGGGCACAGATTTATGAAGCGCTGTTTGATCTTGCAACGCGGCTCTACATCACTGAAGTGCATCAAGAGCCTGAGGGGGATGTTTCGTTTCCCTCGTTTGATGCGACGGCGTGGCGTGAAGTCATGCGCGAGCGCCATGCGGCTGGTGAAAAAGACTCGGCGGCTTATAGTTTTGTCGTGCTGGAACGAAAATGAGAAGAGAGGACCATCTTATGGATGTGCGTGCGGCGATTGCCTTTGAAGCGGGAAAGCCCCTTGAAATTGAAACGGTACAGCTTTCCGGCCCCAAGGCTGGCGAGGTGCTGGTCGAGATCAAGGCCACCGGCATCTGCCACACAGACGCTTTCACGCTTTCCGGCAATGATCCCGAAGGCCTGTTCCCGGCGATCCTTGGCCATGAAGGCGCAGGCGTCGTGGTCGAAGTGGGTCCGGGCGTGACTTCGCTCAAGGTTGGCGATCATGTGATCCCGCTCTACACGCCCGAATGCCGCGAATGCGACTATTGCACGAGCCACAAGACCAATCTCTGCCAGTCGATCCGCTCGACGCAGGGCCGCGGTGTGATGCCGGATGGCACGAGCCGCTTTTCCTATAAGGGCAAACCCGTGCTGCATTACATGGGCTGTTCGACCTTTGCCAATTACACCGTGTTGCCGGAAATTGCGCTCGCAAAAATCCGCAAGGACGCGCCTTTCGACAAGGTCTGCTATATCGGCTGTGGTGTGACGACGGGTCTTGGTGCGGTGATCTTTACCGCGAAGGTTGGGGCGGGCGCCAATGTCGTCGTCTTCGGACTTGGCGGCATCGGCCTCAATGTCATTCAGGGTGCGAAACTTGTCGGTGCCAACAAGATCATCGGTGTGGACATCAATCCGTCACGTGAAAGTCTTGCCCGTCAATTCGGCATGACGCATTTCGTCAATCCGAAAGAGGTCAAGGGTGATCTCGTCGGGCATCTTGTCGAGCTGAGCGATGGTGGCGCGGATTACAGCTTCGAGTGCATCGGCAATGTGAACACCATGCGGCAGGCGCTCGAATGCTGCCACAAGGGCTGGGGCGAAAGCATCATCATTGGTGTGGCGGGTGCCGGGCAGGAAATCTCCACACGTCCCTTCCAGCTTGTGACGGGACGCGTGTGGAAGGGGTCTGCCTTTGGTGGCGCACGCGGACGCACCGATGTGCCGCGCATCGTGGATTGGTATATGGACGGCAAGATCAATATCGACGATCTCATCACCCATACGATGCCGCTTGAAGATATCAACAAGGGCTTTGATCTGATGCATGAGGGAAAATCGATCCGTTCCGTCGTGATTTATTGATATTTTACAGGCCGGCGCATTGTGTCTGCGGCGCGGCCCGCCGGATTCCGCTGGGACAAAAATAATAAGTGAGGCGTGCAGCGCACAATTTCAGTGGCCCGTTCAGTTGCCTGTTTCGAAGGCCCGCTGATTTGTGATTATATTGGCGACCAAAATCTCCAAACAAAAATAACAAGGAGTTTTCCATGTCCCAACCCAAATTGATTGCCGATGGCTTGCAGTTTCCCGAAGGGCCGATTGCCATGCCGGATGGCAGCGTCGTGCTGGTTGAAATCAAGGCAGGTAATCTCACGCGCGTGACGCCTGACGGGAAAAAGCAAGTGATCGCGCATCTGGGCGGAGGTCCCAATGGTGCGGCGATCGGGCCGGACGGCGCCTGCTACGTCTGCAATGATGGCGGCTTTGAGTGGCATGAGCATGGGGGCCTGATGATACCTGGCGGCAAGCCTGCCGATTATTCCGGTGGACGGATCGAGCGGGTCGATCTCAAAACCGGTGCCATCAAGGTTCTTTATACGGAATGCGATGGCAATCCATTGATCGGGCCCAATGACATCGTGTTCGATAAAGAAGGCGGTTTCTGGTTCACCGATCATGGCAAGACCGATGGTCGAATCCAGTATCGTGGTGGCCTCTATTACGCCAGGATTGATGGCTCCATGATCAAGGAGGTCGCTTTCCCGATCTTGAGCGCCAATGGCGTTGGCCTGTCGCCGGATGAAAAAACGGTTTATGTCGCGGATACTTATCCCGCGCGTCTGTTGGCGTTTGATGTTGTTGCGCCGGGCGTTATCAGGTCTGATGTCGGCCTGGGTGGGGCCGGGCGCTATGTTGGCGCAGCACCGGGCCATACATTCTTTGACTCGCTCGCCGTCGACTCGAAAGGCAATATCTGTGTCGCGACCATTCTCAATGGCGGCATCACCGTTTTTGCGCCAGATGGCGGAAATCATCATGTGCCGATTGATGATATCCTGGTGACGAATATCTGTTTTGGCGGCAAGGATCTGAAGACTGCTTTCATCACAGCGTCATCGACTGGGCGGCTTCTGTCCATGGACTGGCCTGTTGCGGGCTTGCCCCTCAATTTTCTCAACAAGTAACAGGGATACCGTCGCTGGGACCTGACGGCACCGGATGGCTCGACCGAAAAAGCGACCCTGTTGCCGGTCGGTAAGACCCTATGAAAAACGTGGCGGCTGGTCCCTTGCGGGGCCAGCCGTTTTCTATTGCGGCTAGTTTTCGATGGAAATGCGCGGCGCCTTGCGGGCTGTATCTGGCGCGGAAGACCCAAGTTTGGCGGCAACGCGTTCGGCAATTTCGATATAGGACTTTGCCTCGGCGCTGTCTGGCGCTGTCGCGACAACCGGGCGCCCGGCATCGGATGTTTCGCGGATGGCCATATGCAGGGGCACTTCGCCAAGGAAGTCACAGCCCAGCGTTTCAGCCATGCGTCGGGCGCCACCCTGTCCAAAAATATAAGACTTCTCGCCTGAGCCGGGGCTGACGAAGTAGGACATGTTTTCCACAATGCCGAGAATGGGCACGGCTGTTTTCTGGAACATGGCAAGGCCCTTGCGCGCATCAATGAGCGCAATTTCCTGCGGCGTTGAAACGATGACAGCCCCGGCGAGCGGCACGCGCTGAACCATGGTGAGCTGTGCGTCGCCCGTGCCGGGCGGCATGTCGACGACGAGCAAATCCAGCTCGCCCCATTCGACATCCATCATCATTTGTGTCAGTGCGCTTTGCACCATGGGTCCGCGCCAGATCATGGGGGTTTCTTCATCCACCATAAAGCCGATGGACATGCATTTCAGACCGAAATTCTCCATGGGCAGGAGTTTCTTGCCGTCGCGAGAATCCGGCCTGCCCTTGATGCCCATCATGCGAGGCAGGGAGGGGCCATAAATATCGGCATCGAGCAGGCCGACCTTCATGCCCAGATGCGAGAGCGCGAGGGCGAGATTGACGGCGAGGGTCGATTTGCCAACACCACCTTTGCCGCTTGCCACAGCGATAATCGATTTCACGCCCGGGATTTGCAGGGTGGTGGGGCGCGGCGCGGCCTTTGCCGGGGTGTGTGTGTGACCCGCATGGGAATGTCCCGTTTTGGCCGCGGGCTGATCGCGATGTGCAGTCAGCACGGCGGTCACGGTCAAAACACCCGGTAGCTTGCGGACTGCTTCCTCGCAGGCCTTGCGAAGCGGCTCCCTGGCGGCGGCGTCTGAGGGATCTATCTCAAGACTGAAGCCAATATGACCTTCGCGGATGACAATCCCTTGGACAATGCCACTCGAGACCACATCTATGCCTTTGGCGGGATCGATAATCTGGCTCAAAGCGCCGAGAATCGTTTCGCGTGTCATTGGTGAAATTGCCTGTGTCATGGTAGGCTGCTCTATATACGAAAAAAAAGTAAGGGATGGGACGTTATGATGGTTTTGGGGCTTTCCTGCGGAAAAGCGTCCCATTCATGTGGTTTGCGCCCATCCGGTCTGTGTCATATAACCCCCGAGTGACGGTTTTCCAACCTGTCTCAACTCAATGAACCCAAAGGATTTCCATGCCCTGGAACAATCAGAATGGCGGCGGCTGGCAAGGTGGCGGCGGTAATCGCGGTCCCTGGGGTCAAGGCCCTTCAGGCGGTGGCGGCAAACAGCCACCCGATCTCGATGAACTCATTCGCCGGGGACAAGAAAAACTCAAGCAACTCTTTCCCGGCATGGGATCGGGTCGCGGTGGCGGCGGCCTGTCTGCGGGCCGCCATGGACCCGCGCCGCTTTATGCGCTTGGCATCGCACTGATTGCCATTCTTGCCTATTCCTCGATCTATCAGGTGAATACCGATGAGCAGGGCATTGTCTTGCGCTTTGGCAATTATGCGCGCTCAACAGAGGCTGGCCTTCACGTCAAGTTGCCTTATCCCATCGAGACGGTGCTGACCCCTGTTGTTACACGCATCAACAAGGTGGAAATCGGCTTGCGCGATTCATCCGGTGGCATCACCACCGTCGGTGATGATGAGAGCATGATGCTGACGGGCGACGAGAATATCGTCGATATCGGGTTTACGGTTCAGTGGCGCATCAAGAATGCCTCCGACTATCTCTTCAATGTGCAGAATGCCGACGATGCGGTGAAGCCTGTGGCGGAGAGCGCCATGCGTGAAGCTGTGGGTCAGTCGAAGATTGAAGTGGTGCAGACGACGGGCCGCGACGCGCTTCAGGAAAAAGTGCGCGAATACATGCAGACCACGCTCGATTCCTACAAGGCTGGCATCGAAGTGACGGAAGTGAAGTTGCAAAAGGTCGATCCACCCTCGCAGGTGATCGACAGCTTTCGCGATGTGCAGGCCGCACGCGCCGATCAGGAGCGTATGCGCAACGAAGCTGAGTCCTATGCCAATACGGTTGTACCCAAGGCGCGCGGCGATGCGGCGCGTATCACCCAGGCAGCCGAAGCCTATCGCGAGCAGATCGTTGCCGAGGCGCAAGGTCAGGCCAAGCGCTTCCTCTCGATTTACGAGCAATACAGCAAGGCCAAGGATGTGACGCGTCAGCGCATGTATCTTGAGACCATGCAGGAAGTTCTCGGTGGCTCGACCAAGGTGATCATGACTGAAGATGGCAAGAGCAATGTGATGCCTTATCTGCCCTTGACCGGCCTGAAGCCGGTTACGACTCCGGTCGAAAGCAGCGCCACTGCCGCACCCGGCACATCGACGGGAGGACGCTGATGAACAAGTTCGTATCCATCGCCTCTGGCGTCGTCATCGCGACTGTTGCCCTGCTGGCTTATCTGTCGGCCTTTACGGTTGACATGACGCAGCAAGCGCTTGTTTTGCAGTTCAGTGCGCCACGTGAAGTTGTGTCTGAGCCGGGCCTTCACTGGAAGCTGCCCTTTGTTCAGAACGTCGTTTATATCGACAAGCGGTTGCTGACACTTGAAACAGCCAAGACAGAAGAAATCATCGCCAAGGATCGCAAGCGCCTTGTCGTGGATGCCTTTGCCCGTTTCAAGATCATTGATCCCCTGAAGTTCTACAAGGCGATTGGCGATCCCCGCTATACGGAAGATCGTTTGCAGCCGAACTTCGTGGCAGCGCTGCGAAATGTCATTGGCGACAACAGCCTTGAAGAACTGGTGCGCGACAATCGCGCCGGCTTGATGTTCAAGATTCGCGATGCCTTCAACAAGGCGGCGAGCGAATTTGGCATCGAGGTGGTTGATGTCCGCATCCGCCGGGCTGACTTGCCGGAAGCCAACAGTCAGGCGATCTACCGCCGGATGCAGACGGAACGTGAACGCGAAGCGGCTGAACTTCGCGCGCAGGGTCAGGAAAATGCCCAGCGCATTCGCAGCCGTGCCGATCGTGATGTCACCGTGCTGCTGGCAGATGCCGAACGCGACGCGCAGATTGCACGTGGTGAAGGCGATGCCACGCAGAACAAGATCTATGCGGAAGCCTATTCCAAGGATCCGGAGTTCTTCGCCTTCTATCGCTCCATGCAGGCCTATAAGGAAAGCATGAAGGGCAGCAATACGACCATGGTGATTACCCCGGACTCGGAGTTCTTCCGTTATTTCGGAAACAGCACCGGAACAGCACCCCGGAAATAATTCAGAGGGCGGGCAGGAAACTGACCCGCCCTTTGTTTATACTGCGGCGGCTGCATCCATGGATGCTTGATAAGTCATGAAGGCTGGATGGTCGGCAATGCGCGTAATGGTTCTGGCAGTTTCACTCGTATTGTTCGGAAATGCGCTGTTGGGGGGCGGCACCGGGGCGCTGGCCGCGCAATCGGGACAGGCAAGTTTTGCCAATCTGGCAGAGCGGCTCTCACCTGCCGTGGTCAATATCTCCACGACATCCTTCTCAAAACCATCCGCGCAGGGAATACCCGGCATTCCCCAGGGATCGCCTCTCGAGGATCTGTTCAAGGATTTTCTCGACAAGCAGGGTGGCGGCAAGCCTGAAAAAGTTCAGTCCCTTGGTTCGGGTTTTGTGATTGATGCCATGGGCATCATCGTTACCAATAATCACGTGATCGATGGCGCCGATAAAATCGAAGTCACCTTCATGGATGGCACGACCTTGCCCGCGACGCTGCAGGGTGCGGATGACAAGACCGATATTGCCGTTTTGAAGGTGAAGCCAAAGAAACCGCTCGTTGCCGCCCCTCTGGGCGACAGCAACAAGGCGCGTGTCGGCGACTGGGTGATGGCGATTGGCAATCCATTCGGCCTTGGCGGCAGTGTCTCGGTGGGTATCATCTCGGCGCTTAATCGCGACATTCACGCCGGCAATTATGATGACTTCATCCAGACTGATGCGGCGATCAATCGCGGTAATTCGGGTGGGCCGCTTTTCAACACATCGGGCGAGGTCATTGGTGTCAATTCCGCGATCATTTCGCCCTCGGGTGAATCGGTTGGCATCGGCTTTGCCGTTCCCACCAGCACCGTCATGCCGGTGGTGGCGCAGCTCATCAAATATGGCGAGACAAGACGCGGCTGGATCGGGGTCCGCATTCAATCCGTCAACCCCGATATTGCCGAGACGCTGGGTCTGGGCAAGCCGCGTGGCGCGCTGGTGGCCGGTGTCAGCGACAAGGGGCCGGCAGCGCTTGCGGGCGTGACAATCGGCGATGTGTTTGTCGCGTTTAACGGTCAGCCCATTCGGGAGATGCGCGATCTTTCCCGGCTGGTGGCCGAAACGGAAATCGGTTCGACGGTTCCGGCTGTCGTGCAGCGCGATGGCAAACTCGTGACTCTCGAACTCAAGGTTGCCAAACTCGCCGTCGTTGAAACGGCGTCCAAGGCCGATGATCAGGAGGCCGACAGCCCCAACGAAGACAAGGTGACCCTTCTTCTGGGAATGGGTCTTGTGGCGATTGACGATGCGACAAGAGCCGAGTTTGATCTTGGCGAAGACGCCGATGGTGTTCTTGTGGTGAGCGTCGATGAGAATAGTGCGGCGGCGGAAAAGGGCCTGCTGCCGGGCGATATCATCGTCGCCATGGCGCAAAAACCTGTCTCGACGCCCGCCGAGATGGCGGTTCTTCTCAAGATCGAGAAGAAATCGGGTCGCAGCTCCGTGCTGCTCAAGGTCGCGACGGGGGGTGACACGCATTTTATGGCGCTGCCGCTCGACGCGAAATGAAGCCTCTTGCTCAGGCAGCGATAATGTCGCTGGCGCGATAGCCCTGAATGTAGAGAAGTGCCGTCAGATCGCCATGGTTGATGCGGGCATCTGCCGCTTCAGCGACCACGGGCTTGGCGTGGAAGGCAATGCCGAGGCCCGCTTCGCCGATCATGCCCAGATCGTTGGCGCCATCGCCCACGGCCATGGTGAGTTCGGGGGCGAGCTTCAATTCGCTGCGCAGCGTTGTCAGGGCTTCGATCTTGGCCTGTCGCCCGAGGATAGGACGCGCCACTTCGCCGGTCAGTCGATCATTTTCAAAAATCAGTTCATTGGCCTGGTTGATGTTGAAGCCAACGGCCTGGGCGACGCGCTGGGTGAAATAGGTGAAGCCACCCGAGACAAGCGCACAGGTTGCCCCCTGCGCGCGCATGGTGGCGGTGAGGCTGCGGCCACCGGGTGTTTCAACAATACGGTTTTTATAAACGCGCTCGAGTGCCGCAAGCTCAAGGCCTTTCAAAAGGCCGACGCGTTCGATCAGGGCGGGTTCAAATTCGATTTCACCGCGCATGGCGCGTTCGGTGATGGCGGCGATTTGCGGCTTGATGCCGAGTTCGTCGGCCAGTTCGTCGATGCATTCCTGCTGGATGATGGTCGAATCCATATCCGCGACGAGCAGCATCTTGCGCCGGTTTGCCGCGACTTGCGTCACCAGATCAATCGCGAAAGCGGAAAGGGCCCTGCGGAGATCGGCCTCGCTTGCAGCGCGATCGGCGGATTCAAAGGGAATATCGCAGGCAATGTCCGGCACCAGCCAATCAGGGGCACCTGCCTCAGGCAGGCAGGCCAGGGCAAGATCAAGATGCGCCCTCGTGAGTGGCGCTGCCTTGTTGCCGATCAGGGTGAGGACGTATGTCATGTTCCGTCTTTCGTCGCCTTGCCCGGACTGGCCGGTGCATCCATGCCTTTTGCGCCACGCTGGTTTATAAGACGTGGATGACCCGAACAAGTCGGGTCATGACGATTCGGAATAATTCCCGTGAACCTGCCTGTTGAAATCGATCGCGCCATTCTTGTTGCCGGGCCAACGGCGAGCGGCAAGTCCGCGCTCGCCTTGGCGCTTGCCGAAAAGCTCTCCGGCGAGATCATCAATGCCGACTCGATGCAGGTCTATGCGCCGCTGCGGGTTTTGAGTGCCAGGCCAAGCGTTGCGGATGAGGCGCGTGTGCCGCATCACCTATACGGGACGCATCAGGCTGACGCGCGTTGCTCGGCGGGGCGATGGGCCGAGCGGGCGGCGCAGATTGCGAGCGAGATTGCCGCGCGCGGGGCTGTCCCGATCATTGTTGGCGGCACCGGGCTTTATTTCAAAGCTCTGAGCGAAGGATTGTCGCCGATCCCGGCTGTGCCCGATGATGTGCGTGCCGCCGCGCGGGCCGATGTGGCGGCGGCAGGCGAGGGGGCGCATGCGCTGCTCGCCGCGCTTGATCCTGTGCTTGCCCGGACCATCCGGCCGAGCGACCCGCAGCGCATGGCGCGCGGCATTGAAGTGGCGCGCGCCACGGGCAAGCCTTTGTCCTATTGGCAATCGCTGCCGCCTCAGCCGCTGATAAAGGGCAAAATCGCGCGGATTGTGCTCGCGCCACCGCGAGACTGGCTCAGGGCGCGGTGTGATGCCCGCTTTGACCGGATGGTGGCGGAAGGGGCGCTTGCGGAGGCCGGATTGATGGCTTCGCTGGCGCTTGATCCCGCACTGCCCGCCATGAAGGCCTTGGGCTTGCGGCCCTTGATCGCCTATCTTGCCGGCGAAATGAGCCTCGAAATGGCTGTGGAGGCCGGGAAAAACGAGACAAGACGCTATGCCAAACGCCAGGAAACCTGGTTTCGCACTCAGATGATTGCGTGGAATGTCTTTTTTGAGCAAGATTCGGAAAGTCAAAAGGCAAAAATCTTCTCATTTATTGACGAATTTGGGTTGACCCGGCCCTGAGGGGCCGCTAGCTTGCGCACGCTTTGAGGCAATCCCTTGTGTGTCATGCCCCGGCTTGTCCGGGGCCTCCACGTCTTTGAGGAGTGCCCAAGGCGTGGATGGCCCGAATGAATTGGGCCATGACGGTATTCAAGTGCGGGAACGAAAAATGGCTGCCCAGACGATGACAGGCGCTGAAATTGTGATCAAAGCTCTGGTTGACCAGGGCGTGGACACGATTTTCGGCTATCCCGGCGGCGCCGTTCTGCCGATCTATGATGCGCTGTTTCAGCAGAACAAGATCCGGCACATTCTCGTTCGCCATGAGCAGGGCGCGGTCCATGCGGCGGAAGGCTATGCCCGCTCGACCGGCAAGCCCGGCGTGGTGCTTGTGACCTCTGGTCCCGGTGCGACCAATGCCGTGACGGGGCTGGCTGATGCGTTGATGGATTCGATTCCGCTCATCTGCCTCACGGGTCAGGTGCCCACACATCTCATCGGCTCAGACGCCTTTCAGGAATGCGACACGGTCGGCATCACGCGCCATTGCACCAAGCATAACTGGCTCGTGAAGTCGGTTGATGATCTTGGCCGCATCATGCATGAGGCGTTCTATGTCGCCACGCATGGACGTCCCGGTCCCGTCGTCATCGACATCCCCAAGGATATCCAGTTCCAGTCGGCTGAATATCAGGGCATGCAGAACGTCGCGCACAAGACCTATCGTCCGCAGGTCAAAGGCGACATCGAAGCCATTCGCAAGGCGATTGACCTGATCGCCCATGCCAAGAGGCCCATATTTTATACCGGTGGCGGCGTCATCAATTCCGGCCCGCTGGCGAGCCAGTTGCTGCGCGACTTCGTGCATCTGACGGGCTTTCCCATCACATCGACGCTGATGGGGCTTGGCGCTTATCCGGCGAGCGACAAGCAATGGCTTGGCATGCTCGGTATGCATGGCACCTATGAAGCCAATAACGCCATGCATGATTGCGATGTGATGATCAATATCGGCGCGCGATTTGATGACCGTGTGACGGGGCGTCTGGACGCGTTTGCGCCGAAGGCCAAGAAGATCCACATTGATATTGACGCTTCCTCGATCAACAAGAATGTGCGTGTTGATGTTGGCATCATTGGCGATTGCGCCCATGTGCTGGAAGACATGATCCGCCTCTACAAGGCAAAGGCTGTTCGTCCCGACAAGGCGGCGCTGGCTGACTGGTGGAAGCAGATCGAGACGTGGCGCGACCGCAAATCATTGTCGTTCAAGAATTCCGACGATGTGATCAAGCCGCAGCATGCCATTCGGCGGCTCTATGAGCTGACCAAGGACCGCGACACCTACATCACGACCGAAGTGGGTCAGCATCAGATGTGGGCGGCTCAGCATTTTCCGTTTGAGGCGCCCAATCACTGGATGACATCGGGTGGTCTCGGCACGATGGGCTATGGCTTGCCGGCTGCGGTTGGCGTCCAGATTGCCCATCCCGATGCGCTGGTCATCGACATTGCCGGTGAAGCCTCGATCCAGATGTGCATGCAGGAAATCTCGACCGCCATTCAGTTCATGCTGCCGGTCAAGATTTTCATCCTGAACAACGAATATATGGGCATGGTGCGCCAGTGGCAGGAACTGCTGCATGGCGGTCGCTATTCGCACAGCTATTCAGAGTCGCTGCCCGATTTCGTGAAGCTCGCCGAAGCCTATGGCGCGGTTGGCCTTCGCGCCTCCAAGCCTGCGGAGCTGGATGACAAGATCCTCGAAATGATCAATGTCAAACGACCGGTCATTTTTGACTGTCTGGTGGACAAATATGAGAACTGCTACCCGATGATCCCGTCGGGTGCGGCGCATAACGAGATGATCCTGGCCGATGACGAGGATCAGGCGACCGTCACCGAAGAAGGCAAAATGCTCGTCTGATCAATATGTTGCCTGTCACCCCGGCTTTATGCCGGGGTCCAGGGGGCCGGGAACCAGGTGTTTGCCGCCTCTGGATCCCGGGACAAGTCCGGGATGACAGCATTTATATGATCCTCGCCCACAGAAAAAACTTTCCAGTCCGCCCTAATCCCAATACAGAGACGCACATGAACGCTGAGAACAAGGTCGAACGGCACACAATGGCCGTCCTCGTGGATAACGAGGCGGGCGTCCTGGCTCGCGTCATCGGTCTTTTTTCGGGCCGTGGCTACAATATCGAAAGCCTGACGGTGGCTGAAGTCGATCAGGCTGAACATACCTCGCGCATCACCATTGTCACGGCGGGCACGCCCATGGTGATCGAGCAGATCAAGGCGCAGCTTGATCGCATTGTGCCGGTTCACAAGGTCGTTGACCTGACAACCGAGACACAGGCAATCGAGCGCGAAATGGCGATGGTGAAGGTTGCGGGCACCGGCGAGAAGCGCGTCGAAGCGCTGCGCCTGTCGGATGCCTTCCGCGCCCGCGTGATTGATACGACGCATACGTCCTTTGTTTTTGAAGTGACGGGCACGCCGGACAAGATTGACGCCTTTATCGGGCTGATGCGCCCTCTGGGGCTGGTGGATGTGTCGCGGACCGGGGTTGTCGCCATCGCGCGCGGCCCGGAAGCGATGTAAGAAATTGAAGCTCTCTCACTGAGAGGGTGAGACAGGACAGAAGGAAGCAGAAAATGCGCGTTTACTACGACCGTGATGCGGATGTGAACCTCATCAAAGGCAAGAAGGTCGCCATCATCGGTTACGGCAGCCAGGGTCATGCCCATGCGCTGAACCTGCGCGATAGCGGCGTGAAAGAAGTGGCTGTGGCGCTGCGCGCTGGCTCGGCCACGGCGAAGAAGGCTGAAGGCGAGGGCCTGAAGGTCATGACGGTTGCTGACGCCGCCAAATGGGCCGACGTCTTGATGATGCTGACGCCTGACGAATTGCAGGGCGACATTTATCGCAACGACATTCACGACAACATGAAGCCCGGTGCGGCGCTGCTTTTCGCCCATGGCCTCAACATTCATTTCAACCTGATCGAGCCGCGTCCCGACATCGACGTGCTGATGGTGGCGCCCAAGGGCCCCGGCCATACGGTTCGCTCCGAATATCTCAAGGGTGGCGGCGTGCCATCGCTCATCGCCGTGCATCAGGATGCGTCGGGCAATGCCCATGCCGTCGGTCTTTCCTATGCTTCGGCCAATGGCGGCGGTCGCGCCGGCATCATCGAGACAACATTCCGCGAAGAATGCGAAACCGATCTTTTCGGCGAGCAGGCGGTGCTTTGCGGCGGTCTCGTTGAACTGATCCGGGCTGGTTTCGAAACGCTGGTGGAAGCAGGCTATGCGCCTGAAATGGCCTATTTCGAATGCCTGCATGAAGTGAAGCTGATCGTCGATCTGATCTATGAAGGCGGTATCGCCAACATGAACTATTCGGTGTCGAACACGGCTGAGTATGGCGAATATGTCACCGGTCCGCGCATCATCACGCCGGAAACCAAGGCCGAGATGAAGCGTGTGCTCGACGACATCCAGACCGGCAAGTTCACGCGCGACTGGATGCTTGAAAACAAGGTCAACCAGACGAGCTTCAAGGCGATCCGGGCCCGCAATGCCGCGCATCCGATTGAAGAAGTCGGTGCCCGTCTGCGCGCCATGATGCCGTGGATTGCCGCCAACAAGCTCGTGGACAAGGCGAAGAACTAACCGGTCCCGCTTCGAGCCGATGAGACATGGCCCCCTCGCGATCATCGCGGGGGGCCTTTTCTTTTGGTAGGGCTTCGCTGCGGCGTCGTCCCGGGATTCATTCCCGGGACCTATGGGTGTGCAAGGTGGATCCCGGCAACAAGTGCCGGGATGACAATCTGTGATTGCCTCACACACCGCGCCCATTCATGCGAGACGCGGCCTTTCACTTCGAGGATCTCCGGACAGCCTTCCGGGAGGGCGGCGCGGCTTTGGGGCTGCCCTGCGGCGACTTGGTGCTTGACCCGCGTGCTAAGAATGATTATCACTCACTGGCAAAATTGATAATGACTCGCAGGTGATGACATGAACAAGATGGTTTTGATCGGCGGCGTTGCCGTTGCGGCTGTTATTGCGGTGGGCGCCTACCTGCTGCTCGACAAGGACGGTGATGGCAGCGAAACGGTTGCCGCCAGCGAGGACGTGCCAAGCTTCGGCATCACGATTGAAAACCATCTCTTCTCGCCAGCCGAACTTGAAGTACCGGCAGGTCAGAAGGTCAAGCTCGTGGTCAAGAATTTGGATCCGACACCCGAAGAGTTTGAGTCCCATGAACTCGGCCGCGAAAAGGTGATCGCCGGCAATTCAGAAGGTGTGATCTTTATCGGTCCCCTGGAAGCGGGTACTTATCCCTATTTCGGTGAGTTCAACGAAGACACGGCGCAAGGCAAGATCATCGCCAAATAATCATCGCCTGATAATCAAGGGGCGTGGCGCGAACCATGCCGATTGTGTGAGGAACGGACATGCTCGCAACTCTGCTCATCGTTTTCCGTGAAGTCATCGAAGCCGCGCTGGTGCTCAGCATTGTTGCGGCGGCGACGCGTGGCGTGGCTGAGCGCAATCGCTGGCTGGCGATTGGCGTGGGTTCGGGCCTTCTGGGCGCGGTGATTGTTGCGGCCTTTGCGGGCAAGATTTCACAGTCGCTCGAAGGGGCGGGTCAGGAAATCTTCAATGCGAGCGTGCTCTTCCTCGCCGTCATCATGCTTGGCTGGCATAATGTCTGGATGGGTCGCCATGGTCGCGAACTGGCCATGGAGATGAATACCGTTGGCCGCGAGGTTACCGCCGGCACGCGGCCTCTCTATGCCGTGGCGATTGCTGTGGGTGTTGCCATTCTGCGTGAAGGCTCGGAAGTCGTGCTGTTTCTTTATGGTATCGCCAGCACCGGCGTGGGCGAGTCGAGCCTGTTGCTGGGGGGCCTTGGCGGTCTTGTGTTGGGCGCGGCCCTTGGTTTTGCACTTTACAAGGGTCTGATCAATCTCTCGACCAGATTGCTGTTCAGCGTCACCAGTTGGCTCATCCTGCTGCTGGCGGCTGGCATGGCGGCGACGGGTGCCAAATATCTCGTGCAGGCGGGCATTCTGCCTTCGCTCGGTGCGGCGCTGTGGGACACGTCATGGTTGCTGGATGATGGTTCTGTCCTTGGCCAGATGGTGCATGTGCTGATCGGTTACACAGCGCGCCCGCTGCCCGTGCAGATCATCTTCTATCTGGTGACGCTCGTGGTCATTGGCGGCATGATGAAAGCCTTTGGCGGGTCCGGCGCCCCGAAAAAGACCATTGCTGCCTAATCTGCATAAAAGAACGAACTGACGCCCGAACGGTCGAAGGGTTTCCATTGCCCTTCGGGCTGGGCGAGCCTGTCGGCCACCGCCCAGAGCACGAGCGGATTGACGCCCATGCCGATATGACTGGCGGCGGGCACCTCGATATTTTCCGTCTGCGGACCAATTTGTTCCCGGCAGGCAGCCCATGGCACAACGCCATCGCTGCGCGAATAGATGGACGTGCAGGGTACGGGCGGTGTGATCGAAGATCGGCTGGCAAGTTCGGCGCCGATCGAACCGCCACCGTCATAAGTTGCCGCGATCGGACTGCCGAGCGTGATGACCTGGCGCACATGCATCGGCAGTTGGCGCGCCAATTCACGGGCAAAGACACCGCCCATGCTCCAGCCGATCAGGCTGATGCGGCGCTGATAGCGGTCAGCCAGTTCGACAAGTCGATGGCGCAGGGCCTGATGGATGCGGGGATTGGGGCCCCAGTTATGGCCGAGCTTCCAGGGGTGGGTGTCGTAATTCAATTCATTGAGATAAGCGCGAAGAATGGCCGTTGAGGTGTCACCTGTGAGGACGCCCGGCAGCACCAGCACGGCGTGGCCATCGCCCTTTGGCGCTGTCATGAGCGCGGGCAGGGCGGGCAGCAATGTGCCGAACTCGGCAATAGCACGCAATTCGCCTATCCGGGACAACAGGCCCGGTTCGCTTGTCGCTTCTTTGAACATGATGACTCCGGCAGACAGTTTGTGTTGCCAGGTTCATTGTACCGCAATGCAACATAAAATGCCGAGTGCTATTTTCAGCTACATGAAAAATTGATCAGAAAGACAGGTTTTCTGCCGATTCACGCATTATGAGTCCTATCGGGACGCGCATTGTCGGGGCATTCGGCGCTCTCGATCTGGATGGTCGCATGGTGGATGGCGAAGTGCTCGGCGAGTCGCGCCTTGAGGGCGGCAAGGGTTTTGCTGCCATCAGCGCCGGGGATCAGCGCGGCATGCAGCGTGACCAGTGCGCGTGATGAACTCAAGGACCAGGCATGGACATGATGGATGTCGGCGACCCCCGGGACCATGGCAGCAAGGTCCCTGGCGATCTCATCCGCATTGGCGTTTTGTGGTGTGCCTTCCATCAAGATATGCGCGGACTGCGATGTGATGACCCAGGCGCTTCGCGCGATCAGAAGGGCGACGACGACTGAGAGGATCGGGTCGATCAGCATATAGCCTGTGCTCATGATGATGAGGGCTGCAAGAATGGCCGCGACGGAACCGAGCAAATCGCCAAGCACATGCAGCGCGGCGCCGCGCAGATTCAGATTGTCCTCCCCCCCATGGAGCATCAGGAAGGAAATGATGTTGACCAGCAGGCCCGCCATGGCGACCCAGAGCATGATGCCGCCCATGACGGGATGGGGCGACATGATGCGCAGGACGGCTTCAACAATGATCCAGACGACAAGGGCGAGCATGGCAATGCCATTGACAAAGGCGGCGAGTATTTCAGCGCGCTGATAGCCATAGGAGCGGGAGGGGTCGGCGGGGCGACGCGTCAGGCGCAGGGCAAACCAGGCGAGCGCCAGGGCGCCTGTGTCGGTCAGCATGTGGCCCGCATCAGCGATGAGCGCCAGGGAACCGGCATAAAGGCCGCCAGCCACTTCCAGCAGCATGAAGCCGCCTGTCAGCCACATGGCAATGAGGACGCGGCGCTCGTTTTTGCGCCCTGTCAGGTCTGGCGCATGATGGGCGTAGCCGTGGTGGTGGTGATCATCGCCGTGATGATGATCGTGGGTCGACTTGTGGTCTTCATGGGCCATCCGGGCACCGTGCCTGTCTGAAATCGCTGATGCTGAATCATCGCGCCCATGCTAAACCGCCTGAACGTAAAAAGAGAGGAAATCCATGCGTCTTGGAACACCGCTTTCGCCCTCAGCCACCCGTGTCATGCTGCTTGGTTCAGGCGAACTTGGCAAAGAAGTGGCGATTGAATTGCAGCGCTTTGGTGTGGAGGTGATTGCCGTGGATCGCTATTCCGATGCGCCAGCCATGCAGGTGGCGCATCGCTCGCATGTGATCGCCATGACAGATGGCGCGGCGCTGCGTGCCCTCATCGAGCGCGAGCGCCCGCATCTGGTGGTGCCCGAAATCGAAGCCATTGCGACGGATATGCTGGCCGAGATCGAGGCGGCGGGCTTGTGCGAGGTCATTCCGACGGCGCGTGCGACGCAGCTCACCATGAACCGTGAAGGCATTCGCAAGCTCGCGGCCGAAACGCTTGGATTGGCGACCTCGCCTTACGCGTTTGCCTCCAGTGCAGATGAGTTGCGTGCGGCTGCCATGAAAATCGGTTTTCCCTGTTTTGTGAAACCGGTCATGTCCTCATCCGGCAAGGGCCAGAGTTTTGTGGAAAGCGCTGACGGGATCGAAGCGGCATGGGCGGTCGCCATGGCGGGGGGACGCGTCGAGCAGCCGCGTGTGATCGTTGAGGGGCGCATTGATTTTGACTATGAAATCACGCAGCTCACGGTTCGTGCCCTGGGCGCGACGGGCGCAATTGAAACAAGTTTCTGTGCTCCGATTGGCCATCGTCAGGTCAAGGGTGATTACGTCGAGAGCTGGCAACCGCAAGTGATGAGTCGCAAGGCGCTCGAAGCGGCGCAGCAGATAGCGGCCAAGGTGACGGACGCTCTGGGTGGGCGCGGCATTTTTGGGGTCGAGCTATTTGTCAAAGGCGATCAGGTGTGGTTTTCGGAAGTCAGTCCCCGTCCGCATGACACGGGTCTGGTCACGCTCGTCACGCAATATCAAAGCGAGTTTGCGCTTCATGCCCGCGCCATACTCGGTTTGCCGGTATCGACCCAGCCGAGTATGCCGGGGGCCAGCGCCGTGATTTATGGCGGCTTGGAGGAAAAGGGGATTGCCTTTGAAGGGCTTGATCTGGCTCTCGCCTTGCCCGGGAGCGAGGTTCGGCTGTTCGGAAAGCCTGAATCCTATCTTCGCCGTCGCATGGGTGTGGCACTCGCGCGGGCCGAAACCGTGGAGATTGCCCGCGAGATTGCCAAGGCCGCAGCGGCCCGCGTGAAACCGGTTCAGGGCTGACCTCTGCGTTGTTGAGTGGCGGATTTGCAAATCAGCGAGACGATTTTTGCAAATCCAGGTTGCGGATGCGTTGCATCAGCGTATCCTGCAATGATGCATCTTTGGGCTGGTCTGAAGTGCAATTTTGCAGTGTCGATGATGAATTGGGACGATCTGCGCTATTTTCTGGCCGTTGCCGCTGCGGGAAGTCTTTCTGGCGCGGGGCAGCAATTGGGCGTGAACACAACGACGGTCCTGCGCCGGGTCGGCTCCCTGGAGGAAGATCTCGGGGTCCGTCTGTTTGAGCGGGAGCGGATGGGATACCGCCTGACACCTGCCGGAGAGAAGCTTGCCGAGGCCCTGGAACCCATTGACCGGCGCTTGGCGGCCTTGCCGCGCGATTTTGTGGCCGATGATGGCGGGCGCGAGGCGCTGATCAGGCTGGCGGCCAGCGATACCGTCGCTGCCGCCATCATTGCCCCTGAATATGCCGAATTTCGCAACCAGCATCCGGGCCTGATGCTGGAAGTTGTGCCGGATCCAAGGCTGCCGTCAGCAGGCAGTGGTGTGCCTCGTATCGGCAATCCCATGCGCGACGTGGATTTGGCGCTGCGCCTGGCCCGACCGACGCAAGGCGACATGCTGATGCGCAAACTGGGCGATATGGGCTATGGCCTTTATGCCTCGCCGGATTACCTCGAAAGGCGTGGTGTTCCGACCCAGATGGCCGAGATAGCCGGCCATGACGTGATCGGCTTTCCAGAAGGGGAAATACCCCTGGGACCTGTCTGGTGGCTTTCCAGAGCGGAGAAATCCGCCCATGTGATTGTCAGGGTGGCGAGCGATCTGGCCCGGATGGAGGCATCGCGCGAAGGGCTTGGCCTGGCGGCCTTGCCATGCATTCTTGCAGAGAGAGAGCCGCAACTGACACGTGTCTTTGGGCCGGAGATGATAGGCGCGCTGGAGATCTGGCTCATGGCGCGGAATGATCTGGCCCAGCTCATGCATATCCGGGCGGTCATGGCGTTTCTGGTTGAGGCCGTCCGCCGTCGCCGGGCGCGGCTCGAAGGGCGTTTGCATGAGGTCACCGAACTGCCCCCGCCGCAGCGCGCAAACCATTGAAAACTCCGCCAGAAAAAGCGATGCCCATTGCCTTTATCTGGTGTTTCGAAGTAAAAACCTAGCAAGGCATAGGGGATGCCGGTCATTCATGTTCTATCTGAAATGCAGGCTTTGACTGCCTATATCGGGGTCAGAAACAGAGAATCTTCCATGAGACAAGAGGGGAGCGATCTGCCTCAGTTTTGTCCCAAAGATTCGCATACTGATAAATGGTTGAGTCGATTTTCCCATCTGCCCCAATGCCGAGGTTCTCAATCAGAGCGCGAAGTGTTCAGGGGGCCAGCCAGACATCTGGTGCGGCAAGCGCGCCTGATGAAGGCGCGGCGGTATAAACGATGAAATGAAGATCGACGCGCCGGAAGTGAATGACCTGGAACTGCCATGAATGAAGCCCGAGTCCTGATATTTGACACGACGCTACGCGACGGTGAACAGTCGCCCGGCGCGTCGATGACGCTTGAAGAGAAAATCCAGATTTCCGAGTTTCTCGACATGATGGGCGTCGATATCATCGAGGCCGGCTTTCCCATTGCTTCAAATGGCGACTTTGAGTCGGTCAGCGAAGTGTCGCGTGTGGTGAAGAATGCGGTTGTCTGCGGCCTGGCGCGCGCCGGCGCCAAGGATATCGAGCGTGCGGGTGAAGCGCTGCGTCAGGCCAGGCGCGGTCGCATTCATACCTTCATTTCCACAAGCCCTGTGCATATGAAGCACAAGCTGCAGATGGAACCGGAGGCGGTTCTGGATGCCGTGGTTCGCAGTGTGACGATGGCGCGCAATCTTGTGGCAGATGTTGAATGGTCGGCTGAGGATGCCACGCGCACGGATCGCGATTTTCTGTGCCGCTGCGTTGAGGCGGCGATCAAGGCGGGGGCCACCACCGTCAATATTCCCGATACGGTCGGCTATACCATGCCGCAGGAATATGGCGAGATCATCGCCATGCTGCGCGCGCGCGTACCCAACATCGATCAGGCGGTCATTTCGACACATTGCCATAATGACCTCGGTCTTGCGGTTGCCAATTCACTGGCGGGCGTTGCCGCTGGCGCACGTCAGGTCGAGTGCACGATCAATGGCATCGGCGAGCGGGCGGGCAATGCCGCGCTTGAGGAAGTCGTCATGGCATTGCGGGTGCGAAACGACATCATGCCCTATGAGACGGGCATCAACGCCGCCCTGATTTCGCGGGCTTCCAGGCTCGTTGCCGGGATTACCTCATTTCCCGTCCAGTATAACAAAGCCATTGTGGGTCAAAACGCATTCGCACATGAATCCGGCATCCATCAGGATGGGATGCTGAAAAACAACCAGACTTACGAAATCATGACCCCTGAAAGCGTCGGCATTACCAAGTCATCGCTTGTCATGGGCAAGCATTCGGGCCGCCATGCTTTCCGCGAAAAGCTGAAAGAGCTGGGCTATGAGCTGGGCGAGAATGCCATGCAGGATGCCTTTGCCCGATTCAAGGATCTGGCAGACAAGAAGAAGCATGTGTTTGACGATGATCTCGTGGCCCTTGTCGATGATGAAGTGGCACATGCGCATGATCTGATTCGTGTCGTCTCCCTGCGTGTCGTGGCGGGCTCCGTCGGGCCGCAGGAAGCCACGCTTGAGCTTGATGTGGATGGCGATCGCCGCCAGATCACATGTCAGGGCGATGGCCCGGTGGACGCGACCTTCAATGCCATCAAGGCGCTGTTTCCGCATGAGGCCAAATTGCAGCTTTTCAAGGTGCATGCCGTCACGGAGGGAACCGATGCGCAGGCCGAAGTCAGCGTGCGTCTGGAAGAGAATGGCAAAAGCGTCACCGGACGCGGCACGGATACCGATACATTGGTGGCGTCTGCGCGGGCCTATGTCAGCGCGTTGAACCGGCTGATTGTCAAACGTCAACGCACGGCACCGGAGGCGCTTTCAGCGGCGAACTGATTTGATTTAGCCGGGGTGTTTTCCCCGGTTGTAATGGCGGCGCGTCAGCTTTTGCCGACGTTGTTAACTGAATTGCCATTGTAAATGGCGACACTCTCACAGTTGGTGCTCATGCCCCCGGGCCAGGCATTAACCTTTGTCAAAGGAAATGAAACGGCATGCTTTCCGGTTTGCTCGGCATGTTTTCGGCCGATATGGCAATCGATCTGGGTACGGCGAATACTCTTGTCTACGTCAAGGGTAGGGGCATCGTGCTCAACGAACCTTCGGTCGTCGCCATTATTGAAAAAGGCGGCAAGAAACAGGTGCTCGCCGTCGGCGAGGAGGCCAAACTCATGCTTGGCCGCACACCTGGCAATATTCAAGCTATCAGGCCGATGCGCGATGGTGTGATTGCCGACTTTGAAGTTGCCGAGGAAATGATCAAGCATTTCATCCGCAAGGTTCATAATCGTCGTTCCTTTGCCAATCCCCAGATCATCGTTTGTGTCCCCTCCGGCTCGACGGCTGTTGAGCGCCGCGCGATTCAGGAATCGGCCTTGTCGGCTGGCGCGCGCCGCGTCTATCTGATCGAAGAGCCGATGGCTGCGGCCATTGGCGCCGGTCTGCCGGTGACCGAGCCCACGGGTTCGATGGTTGTCGATATTGGCGGCGGCACGACCGAAGTAGCCGTGCTTTCGCTGGGCGGGATTGTCTATGCCCGCTCCGTGCGTGTGGGGGGCGACAAGATGGACGAAGCCATCATCGCCTATATCCGCCGTCATCATAACCTGCTGGTTGGCGAAGCGAGTGCAGAACGGATCAAGAAGGAAGTCGGCTCAGCGGCCATTCCCTCGGATGGCGATGGCATGACCATCGAGATCAAGGGGCGCGACCTGATGAATGGCGTGCCCAAGGAAATCCGCATTGGTCAGCGCCAGATTGCCGAATCGCTTGCCGAGCCTGTCGGCGCGATTGTCGAGGCTGTGAAAGTGGCGCTGGAAGCGACACCGCCTGAATTGGCCGCCGACATTGTCGATAAGGGCATTGTGCTCACCGGTGGTGGCGCCTTGCTTGCCAATCTCGATCAGGTTTTGCGGGATGAAACCGGTTTGCCGGTGAGTATTGCTGACGATGCCCTTTCCTGCGTCGCGCTCGGTACGGGCAAGGCGCTGGAGCATATCAAGACCATGAAACACGTTCTGTCGTCGGTATACTGAGTCAATGCGGTCCGGGTCTCTCGTGGCCCGGACTGTCAATCGGCGGGTCGGCTGACAGCAAGAGAGCAGTAAGTCGTAAATGGATGTCAACCGCACAGCTCTTCCCATTCGCGAGTTTTCGGGCCGGATTTCGCTCGTCTTCATGATCTCGCTTGCCGCCGCCCTGCTGCTGCTGGGCCGCGCCGAAACCTATGTGTTTGATCGCGCCCGTCAGGTTGTAACCGACATGGCCGCGCCCTTGCTGGAAGTGGCGTCACGACCAGTGGCGGCGGCGCGTCGCCTTATCGAGCGCACCGATGAATATGCCTATGTGTTTGACGAGAATGAGCGTTTGCGTGCGGAAAATGCGCGGCTGATCGCCTGGAAAGATGCCGCCCTCAAACTTGAATCGAAGATTGCGCGTTTTCAGGCCTTGCTGAATGTGCAAGTCGATCCGGGCATTGAGTATGTGTCTGGCCGCGTCGTCAGCGACAATGGCGGCCCGTTTGTCGAAACGGTCATTGTCAATGTTGGCCGCAAGGTGGGTGCGCGCAGCGGGCAGGCGGTCATTGATACGGATGGCTTGATCGGTCGCATCGTTGCCACGGGCGAAGATGCCAGCCGTGTCATCTTGCTGAGCGACCTGAACAGCCGTATGCCTGTTGTGGTGGAACCGGCGCATTACAAGGCGGTGCTGGCGGGGGACAATACGGATTGGCCCAAGCTCGAATATCTGGCGGTGTCGAGCAGTGTTTCGCCAGGCGATCGTGTGGTCACTTCGGGCGATGGCGGGCTTATTCCACCGGGCATCCCTGTCGGACTTGTGATCAAGACGAGCGACGGCAATTTGCGTGTCGAGCTATTTGCTGACCGGGACCGGCTCGATTATGTCCGTGTACTGAAATATGAGTTCCCGACCAATGTGGATCGGGTGGACCCGCCCAGCGTGTTGCTTGGGCCATCTGTTGCCGAACGGGTTCAGACGGGCACGGCGCCTGTGCGTGATCTGGGGCCGGCTAATGCCAAGAAGAAGCCGGCTGAAACGGCGCCGCAGCCAGCCAAGCCACCCGCTGCCGCCAAGCCGAAGCCCGCACCGGCGCCGGAGGTTGTGACGCCGACCATCGTGGCGCCTGCCGATGTCAATCCAGGTGCGCCTGATACGGCCGGGGTCGAATAGGCAATGTCGCGCCTCGAACCTTATACCCCAACACCTGCGGCGCGCGCCGGGCGCATTGCCGCCACGGTGCTGCCATTTGCCATGGCCGTGATATGCGTGTTGCTGAGTTTTGTGCCTGTGGGGCGCATTTTCGGATCATCGGTGACCCCCGCCTTCGCCTTCATGGCGATTTATTATTGGGGCGCGGTGCGGCCGGAAATGTTTCCCCCCGTCGCCGTCTTCGCGGTCGGTCTCATCCTTGATCTCATGTCAGGGGGGCCCATCGGGCTTTGGGCCTTTGTTTATGTCGTGACTTATGCGCTGGTCGTTTCGCAGCGATTTCTGCTGGTCAATGCGCCGTTTTCCGCCTTCTGGTTCGGGTTCATGCTGGCCTCGATCTTTGCCGCGTTGGTGTCATGGATCGCCGTCTCACTGTTTTTTGGCAGCTTTGTCGCCTTCTCGCCCATCTTTTGGCACATGGCGGTGACGGTCATGGTGTTTCCGTTTTTTGCCTTTATCTTCGGACGTGTTCAGTCGCGCGTTCTGGCGACAGGGTAGGGGCGCGAGATGGGACAGATTCCGGGACGCGACGGCTCTCGCTACAAAACTTTTTCGCGGCGCGCGGTTCTGCTGGGTGGCGCGCAGGGCGCAGCCTTCGTCGTGCTTGCCGGGCGCATGTATTACCTGCAGGTTTTGAAGTCTGACGAATACACCATGCTGGCGGAAGAAAACCGCGTCAACGTGCGCCTCATCGCGCCACTGCGCGGCAATATTGTCGATCGCTATGGTCGACCGCTGGCAAGCAATCGCCAGAACTATCGCGCGGTTCTGATTGCCGAACAAACGCCGGACATTGAAGCAACGCTCGACAAGCTCGCCCGCATTGTCGAGATCACGCCCTATGACCGACGCAAGATCATGCGCGATGTGAAACGCTCGCCGCGCTTTCTGCCGATCACGGTGGCCGAAGATCTGACATGGGAACAGTTCGCCCAGGTCAATATCAACGAACCTGATTTGGCTGGTGTGCAGCCCGATGTCGGCGAAACGCGCCATTATCATTATGGATCAGAGCTGGCGCATGTCGTTGGCTATGTCAGCCCGGTTTCAGAATCCGAAATCGAGAAGGCGGGCGATGATGAACCATTGCTGCGTCTGCCGGGGTTCCGCACGGGCAAGCTCGGCATTGAAAAACGCTATGACGCCTCGTTGCGCGGCGTGGCGGGCGCGAGCCATGTTGAGGTGAATGCCTATGGCCGTGTCATTCGGGAATTGTCGAAGGATCCCGGCAAGCCGGGTCAGGAAGTTGTGCTCACGCTCGACATGGCTGTGCAACAGGCGGCATGGGACCGACTGGCCGATCAGTCGGCAAGCGCCGTTGTCATGGATGTTCATAGCGGCGATATCATGGCCTTTATCTCGACACCGGCCTATGACCCGACGCAATTCAACATGGGCTATGGCGACAAGGAATATCGGGCGCTGCTCAACGACCCCTATCTGCCGCTGGTCAATAAAGCCATTGCGGGACTTTATCCGCCGGGTTCGACCTTCAAGACGGTTGTGGCCATCGCGGCCATGGAGGCAGGGGTGGACCCGTCTCACAGCGTCCATTGCAACGGGGCCTATACGCTTGGCAATCACGACTTCCACTGCTGGAAGAAGGGCGGTCATGGCGCGATGGATATGCACAACGCCATCAAGCATAGCTGCGATGTCTATTTCTATGATACGGCGCGGCGTATCGGCATTGATGTGATTGAAAAGACGGCCAAACAATTTGGTCTTGGACAGAGCTATGATCTCGATGTGCCTGGCGAAAAAGTCGGTGTTGTGCCGGGGCGCGACTGGAAGCTCGCGACGCAGGGCGTTTCCTGGCAACAGGGTGAAACGCTGATCACCGGCATTGGTCAGGGCTTTGTGTTGACGACGCCCTTGCAGCTCGCGGTCATGACAGCGCGCATTGCCAATGGCGGTTATGCCGTCACGCCGCGGCTGACACGCGCGATTGGCGGCAAGCTGATAGTACCAAAGGCCGCACCGAAAATTGAAGTGCGACCGGAATCCGTTGCCATGGCGCAGGGCGGCATGAATGGCGTTTCGAATGAGCCGGGCGGCACGGCCTATCGCTCGCGCATCGCCGAGCCGGGCATGGAGCTGGCAGGCAAGACAGGCACAGCGCAGGTGCGTCGTATCAGCAAGGCGGAGCGCGATACGGGCGTCATCAAGAATGAAAATCTTGAGTGGCGGCAACGCGACCATGCGCTCTTCATTGCTTTTGCCCCGGTTCAGGCGCCGCGCTACGCCATATCGGTGGTGATCGAGCATGGCGGTTCAGGCTCTGGCGCGGCCGCGCCTGTGGCGCGCGACATCATGAAGGCGATGTTGCTGCGCGATCCGGAAATACAACAGGCAATCAATCCGGCGGCGCCGCCGGTTGTGAAGGTGAAGGAAGGCTGATGTTCGATCTGCGCCGCTTTACCGGTCGCGACATGCGGCTGTCCGACAAGTTCATGGAGTTCAACTGGGGCTTTCTGCTGCTGCTCGCAGCCATCGCTTCGATGGGCTTTGCGATGCTTTATTCGGTTGCCGATGGCAGCTTCTCGCCCTGGGCCCTGCGCCAGATAATCCGCT
The DNA here is from genome assembly GCA_963696585.1 of uncultured Alphaproteobacteria bacterium. Lineage (GTDB taxonomy): Bacteria > Pseudomonadota > Alphaproteobacteria > Parvibaculales > Parvibaculaceae > Parvibaculum. The sequence goes on along the minus strand of CAVOKW010000008.1, from coordinate 9,827 downwards.
TTGGCGTAGGGGCGGGCATTCTCCTTGTCGTGGCAATGGTTGATCTGCGCCTCTGGATGCAGCTTGCCTATCCGATCTATGCGGTCGCGCTTGTCCTGGTGGCGGCGGTTGATGTGATCGGCGTCACGGGCATGGGCGCGCAGCGCTGGCTCAGCATCGGGCCATTGCAGATCCAGCCCTCCGAGATCATGAAGATTGCCTTGCTCCTGGCGCTCGCGCGCTATTTTCACGGTCTGACGCTTGATGAGGTCTCACGCCTGCGCAACCTCATTGTCCCGGTGTTGATCGTCATGGTGCCGGTTGCCCTCGTCGTTAAACAGCCCGACCTTGGCACAGCCATTCTCTTGTCGGCCTCTGGTGCTGTCATCTTTTTCGCGGCCGGGTTGCGCTGGCGCTATTTCATATTTTCCGGCACCTCGGTTCTGGCAGCCATACCGATTGTCTGGAGCCGGCTGCACGACTATCAGCGCAATCGCGTTTTCACGTTTCTTGATCCGGAGCGCGACCCGATGGGCGCCGGCTATCACATCCTGCAATCAAAGATCGCGCTTGGTTCCGGCGGCGTTTTCGGCAAGGGCTTTATGGAAGGCACACAGAGCCATCTCAACTTCCTGCCGGAAAAACACACGGACTTCATTTTCACGATGCTGGGTGAGGAACTGGGCCTTGTTGGCGGCCTGCTGCTGCTGACGCTTTATTTCATCGTGTTGATGCTCTCGCTCAATGTATCGCTGGAGTGTCGCAACCAGTTTGGGCGGCTCCTGTCGCTCGGCGTCAGCGTCACGTTTTTCTTCTATGTGTTCATCAATACGGCCATGGTCATGGGGCTGTTGCCGGTGGTCGGTGTGCCTTTGCCGCTGGTTTCCTATGGCGGTACATCCATGCTCTCGCTGATGTTTGCTTTCGGGCTTTTGATGAGTGCCTATATCCACCGGAATCAGGAAATCCCGCGCGGTCCGAGCGCCTTCTGGTAAGGCGGGCAACGCGCCACCAGGGGGCTCATCCGGCTTGTTTGTGCTGTTCTTCAATCAAATGACAGATGGGTTGAGAGCGGGCTGGACAGGCGCTGCGGGCTTTGCTATAGCCACCGCTCCCCCACAAAGGGATGGTGGTTTCCACCGGCTGCCGGCTTGATTTGACGCCGGGCGGCACGGCGGGCGCATAGCTCAGTTGGTAGAGCAGCTGACTCTTAATCAGCGGGTCCGTGGTTCGAGCCCACGTGCGCCCACCAAAAAATCAAATAAAATAAATGGCTTATGGGGCGCTTTGGGCCTTTCAAGATAGCCGGATTGTTCTGGGTAGCAAAATGGGTGGCAATTTGCCGGAAAGGGCAAGGCATGCCTTGTCTTTTGCTTTCGCTGCATCGCCTTCTTGAATTTACAGCGGGAGAAAGTATGTATTATTCTAGTAACTTGAGAAATTCGAGTTTCTAGCATAAGTTGGCAGAAACATTTGGAGGCATTATGAAGGACGATCTGGAGACAGCGCCAGCCGCCGATGTACAGCGCAATTTCAGCCTGTGGCAGGATCGGGCGTTGCTCAAGCCGGTCGGGATCACGCGCAATGGACGCCCCCGGCTTGTGATGATGTCGGTCGAGGAATATCAGCGCCTGAAACGCCGTGACCGTCAGGTGTTGACCCTTGACGATTTCAGCGATGCAGACCTTGCGGCGATTGCCGAGGCCGAAGTCCCTGCCGAATACGCATATCTTGATAAAGAAATAGAAGACTGGAAACCGTGAACCTGACGGCACCAGTTCCGGGCCTCGTCATTCGCTACGCCTACCTCTGGAATTCCGAACATCTTCAGGGGAGGGAAGAAGGCGTGAAGGATCGGCCATGTGCCATCGTTCTCGTCACGCAAGCAGATGACGGCGATAAGGTGGTGACTGTGCTGCCGGTCACACATACCCCGCCGACCGATCCAAGCCTTGCCTTGGAGATTCCACTTGCCGTCAAGCATCGTCTTGGTCTCGACGGCGAACGGTCCTGGATCATATTCGGCGAAGCGAACAGGTTCAGGTGGCCCGGTCCCGACTTGCGGCCTCTGTCCAACCAGGGCGTTTCGACTATCGCCTATGGCATGTTGCCGCCGAAGTTGTTCAAGGCGGTCAAACAGCGTCTGCTACAATCTGTGCGCGAACGCCGCACACGCATTGTTCCGCGCACCGATTGACGGACAGCCCATGCCCGCCCACCAAAAAATCCTTTAAATACAAATGCCTAGAATTAACCCCTCTTGGGGTCACAGCCGTTTCGGCTTCTGGGGTAAGTGCGCCCCAATACAGTTTCACGCTCGTAATCTCGCCAGAGGGACGCTTGCATCTATACGGGGCTATTCACATGTGCTTCAGTCGCATGGCCCCCATTGCATATAAGGCTTCAATCGTTGCAAGCGCCTTTTCGTATAAAGCGAAGGGAGTGCGTGTCTGGAAAAATCGCAGGCCCTGAACACGATGTCAAAATGTTGTTTGCTCAATAAATTGGGGGACGCTTTGGGAATATGGGGATGTGACGTATGCAGAACTACGTCTTGGTTCTTTAATTTCGAGAACGGCTATCTTCGCAAGCATAATGCAGGGATCATCGCCATGATTGCACCGGAACGATTGCTGGTTTGACGGTTTCCACACTTCTTTCCTCAGGGTTTTGTTCAGCCCCCAGGTCCAATCCCGTGGCGTCCTGCAAATCACAGCCGGCGCGGCAATTTGCCCGATAGCCCGCCCTTGATCTGACAGGAGCCGCTTGCTACTGGCTTACCTTGGGGGTTCCATGAAGATGCCAGCACTCAGACAGGTCGGCTTGACCATTGCGTTTGTCGCAATGCTGTCGCGCGCCTTGCTGCCAGATGGCTGGATGCCGGATTTCTCCACCGACACCAAAATGTCTGGCTGGTTCCCTCTGGTCATCTGCACCTCGTCCGGTCTTGTGCATCTTGACCAGAAGCCAGGCGAGAAGCGGGACGACCAGACCACGCGACATCTTGTTCAATGCCCCTATGCGGCGGCATCGCATGTCGCGGTGAGCCATGCACCGGCTGATCTTGAACTTTATCAAACGACCTTCATCCTGGCGCCGCCCGCACGCGCCATGGACCTGCCCCATGAGCGCATCCGTTTTGAGCGCCAACTCACCCGAGCGCCTCCCTTCCTGACGATCTGACCAAACTCTGATCGCACCCGTGTTCCGGCCATGCCGACACGGGTTTGAGTTGTTCATGCCTGTCTCTCAGGAAGGAGACTTTCCAATGAATGTATCTGTTGTCGACCGACGTCGTGCCACAAGGGCGTTGCCGCGTCACGCCAACCTTCTCCTCGTTGTGCCACTGCTGCTTTGCCCCGTCATGTCTCAGGCTGATGGCGTCACAAAACTTCGCCCAGTCGAGGTGGCATCACCCGAGGATGCAACGGCAGGTCAGGGCTATACGTCTCTGACTGAATCGGCGTCAACGACGCTTGAGCGCCAGACGCGTCTCGCCCGCACGGATGACGCCGCCTCGCTGTTTGACAATATCGCAGGCGTCAACGTTTCCAAAGCCGGTGGCGTCTCGGGACTGCCCATGATCAATGGTCTGGCAGATGATCGCGTGCGCGTGGTCATTGATGGCATGACCATTAACGCGGCCTGTCCCAATCACATGAATTCGCCGCTCTCCTATGTCGCACCTTCGGCGGTGGGCTCGGCACGCGTGCTGGCAGGCATCACGCCGGTCAGCCTCGGTGGTGACAGTATTTCGGGAACGATCATTGTTGATTCCAAGGATCCGGTGTTTGGCGAAACATCCGATGTATCCGTTGTCGCCGCTGAAGCCTCCAGCTTTTATCGCAGCAATGGCGATGGTTTCAGCAGTTCTGTCAGCGCCACTGTCGCCAATAAAGGTGTCAGCGTCGGATATGAAGGCTTCGCTGCAAGGGCCGAAAACTTCAATGGCGGCGGCGACGATGGCGAAGTGCGCTCCACGGCGTATAAATCATTCAACCATGCACTGACCCTGGCGGCACGCGAAGGTGACCATCTTGTTGTGATCGAAGCCAGTCAGCAATATGTCCCCTACGAAGGCTATCCGAACCAGTATATGGACATGACCGACAATCATGCCAATGCGATCAATGGCAGATTTGAAGGTCGGTATGATTGGGGTCGGCTGGATGCCCGTGCCTATTGGCAGGGTGTCGAGCATGAAATGAATTTCCTTGAGGACAAGGGCGGCACGGCATCAGGTGGCATGCCCATGAATACCAGTGCCGACAATTTCGGATATGCCATCAAGGCATCCTTCCAGCTTGCCGACGGCGACATGCTCCGTATCGGCAATGAGCTTCATGCCGAGCGCCTTGATGACTGGTGGCCGCCCGTTGCGGGCAGCATGATGATGAGCCCCAATACATTCATCAATATCAATGGCGGCAAGCGCGACCGTTTAGGAACATTTGTCGAATGGGACAAGCGCCTCGGCGGCAACTGGTCGGGCGAACTGGGCCTGCGCAACGACATTGTCTGGACGAATGCGGGCGATGTGCAGTCCTATGGTTGCGGCATGATGTGCGCGGCCGACAATGCAGCCGCTATCGCCTTCAATGCGGCAGGGCATCAACGCAGTTTCGTCAACTTCGATGCAACGGCAATTGCCAAATATGAGCCGTCAGAAACATCAGCCTACGAATTCGGTTATGCACGTAAATCGCGCGCGCCCAATCTCTACGAGCTTTATGCCTGGGGACGAGGTGGCATGGCCAGCCGCATGATTGGCTGGTTTGGCGATGGCAACGGCTATGTCGGCAATCTCGATCTTGATTCAGAGGTTGGGCATACGGTCAGCGCGACGGCAGATTTTCATGCATCCGACCACGCCTGGCAGGCAAAAATCACGCCTTATTACACCTATGTCGAGGATTATATCGGCGTCACGAAAATCGCTTCCCTTGGTGGTGGTTTCTCGCAATTCCAGTTCGTCAACCACAATGCCGAGCTCTATGGCCTCAACTTGTCCGGTGCCATGCGGCTGTGGCAAAGCGAGACGGCAGGCGAGGGCAAGGTCACGGGCACAATTGCCTATGTCCATGGCCGCGATCTGACACAGGGCGGCAATCTCTATCATGTCATGCCGCTGAACGCGTCGATCCGCTTTGAAGAGACTTATGAGTCCTGGACCGGTCACCTGGAATTGCAGGGGGTCGCGCGCAAGACACGCGTTGATACGCAGCGTGCCGAGCCAGAAACACCGTCATACCTGCTGGTCAATCTGGGCAGTTCCTATAGCTGGCAGAATGTCCGTCTCGATGCCGGGGTCGATAATCTCTTTGATACGGCCTATGACGACCCCTTGGGTGGCATGTCGCTTGGCGACTACAAAGTCACCGGACAATTGCGTCCCGTGCCGGGAATGGGCCGCAGCTTCATACTTGGCATCACGCTCAAACTTTGATGCTGTCATTGTTTGGGTCCCATATGTCGAACCCGCCTCGGCATATCTTCATTGGAGTGATCAGCCTGGCATTGCATGCCGGGCTGATTTTCCATTTCTGGCAGTATGAACCGGTGACCTTGATGGGCACGGGCGCAACTACGCAAGTCGTGAATGTGCAGATCTTCCCGTTGCAAGTAGACAAAGTGCAGCCAGCGAAAAAGCCGGTTCCCGTCCTCGAGATAAAACGGCCTGCTGCGTCATCGCCAAAACCAAAACAGCGCACACAGCCATCAGCGCCAAAGACGCAACCGCCTCCCAAACCCGCCATCGTGCATGACAGCGCCCGCGATTCATCCTCTGCCATCGCCGCGCCGTCTGTTGTCAAGCCGACCGAGGCAGAGGGATTGCAAAACTATGCCAGCCATATCTGGCAGAAAATCGCCGAACACGGATCAAAAGGTATTCATGTTGAGGGTAGGGTTGTTGTCAACTTCTCCCTGACCCTGACAGGAGAGATCCGCACACTGCGCATCGCCCAATCAAGCGGAAACGACGCGCTCGATGCGCGCGCCCTGTCAAGCATTCGGCAAGCCGCTCCCTTCGGCCCAACGCCTGCGAATATCAGTGAAGCGGATCTCGTTTTTGATATTCCGTTCCACTTTCACTGAACAGAAGCGGCAGATATGTGTGTTTGCGACAGGATACCGGTTCCGATTGGCTGGGGGACTAGGACCCACTCGACTAAAATTTTTATCAACGATAACAAAAGCTTAACGGCGATATTTTTCTGTGTAGCACACCTGTGTGTCACACTCAACCTGCCCGCAAGGGCGTCATCGCCCATGACGTCAATCTTCGATGGCGGAAGTATTCCTTTTTTCGTGACTTTTTTGGAGGGGTGGTGCTAACTAGAAAAACCTATATTTTAGACGGGGGGAGAGTGAGGGGGTTGAGTGCGCAGCTTGTCGTTAAGCCATTACCGGTTTTGTCTGAAGTAAAGTTGATCGAGACGCCGCGATTTGGAGATTCTCGGGGCTTTTTTTCAGAGACTTATAATTTCCGTGCGTTTTCGCAGGCGGGAATCGATGCTGTGTTCGTGCAGGACAATCACTCATTGTCTGCTACGCGCGGTACGCTGCGTGGCTTGCATTTTCAAACGCCACCTTTCGCGCAAGATAAACTCGTCCGCGTGACGCGAGGGCGAATTCTTGACGTGGTGGTCGATATCCGGAAGGGCTCGCCAACTTTCGGCAAGTATGCGAGCGCCGTTCTTAGTGCCGAAAACGGTCTCCAGATACTTGTCCCGATCGGGTTTGCGCATGGGCTGGTCACGCTCGAAGATGACACCGAAGTTGTTTACAAGGTGTCGAACTTCTATTCTGCCGAGCATGATAGCGGGCTCTTGTGGAACGATCCGGCATTGGGAATCGATTGGGGACTGGATGGCATCACGCCTGTCCTGTCGGAGAAAGATTGCCGACATCCTTTGCTTGCTGACCTGCCGTCATATTTCGAATACGGCGTGGGTGAAATATAGGTGATTGGGATTTTGTCTTCGCGCTGTAGACGCGTGAATCTCTGAAAGTTGCCGGGGGGCAAATTATGAGAGTACTGGTTACCGGAGGCGCCGGATTTATCGGTTCGGCTGTATGCAGGCATCTCATCGCAAAGACTGACGCTGAAGTCGTCAATGTCGATAAGTTGACCTATGCAGCCAATTTGAATTCGCTTGCGCCGGTGGCAGGAAGTTCGCGCTATCAATTCATCAAGGGCGACATTTGCGATGGTGGTTTGCTCGATGAGATATTTCAGACCCATGAACCTGATGCAGTCATGCATCTTGCGGCAGAGTCGCACGTAGATCGCTCGATCACGGGGTCGGTTGATTTCATACAGACCAACATTATCGGGACCTATACGTTGCTTGAGGCGGCAAGGCGATTTTGGGAAGGGTTGCCGCAATCGCGGCAAAGAGATTTCCGTTTCCTTCATGTTTCAACCGACGAGGTCTATGGAAGCCTGGGATCGGAGGGATTGTTCTGCGAGACAACGGCGTATAGCCCCAACTCGCCTTATGCTTCGAGCAAGGCGTCAGCCGATCACCTTGTGAATGCCTGGCATCACACCTACGGACTTCCGGTTTTGATAACGAATTGCTCGAATAATTACGGGCCTTATCACTTTCCCGAGAAGCTTATACCTCTGGTGATACTTAACGCGCTGGAGGAAAAGCCGCTGCCCGTTTATGGCAAAGGCAACAATGTTCGAGACTGGCTCTATGTCGATGATCATGCGCGCGCCCTGGATCTCGTTCTGAGGCGAGGCCTTCCCGGCGAAAAATATAATATCGGCGGACGGAACGAGCGCACAAATCTCGAAGTCGTGGAAGCGATCTGCGATTATCTTGACGAAAAACAGCCTGCGGCGACCGTCGAGCGCCGTCGGGATCTCATTGAGTTTGTTGCCGACCGTCCCGGACACGATCAGCGTTATGCGATCGATGCCACCAAACTTGAAGACGAACTTGGCTGGCATGCGCAGGAGAACTTCGAAACCGGACTTCACAAGACGATCGAATGGTATCTTGCAAACGAGGGGTGGTGGCGACCGCTGCGATCGGGCATCTATGGCGGCGAGAGACTGGGCCTTCTGCCTGATGGCAAGGGGCGAGCCGAGCCGGTCGCAGTGCAGGCGGACAAGCGCCCGATCCTTGTCGTTGGCCGCTACGGACAGGTCGCGCAGGCGCTTGATGCCCGGGGCTTTGATGGTGTTCGGCATGTTGCGCTTGGACGCGACGAGATCGATTTGACGGACCCCGGTTCAGTCGAGCGGGCTTTCGCGGCGCATAACCCGAGACTTGTCGTCAATGCGGCGGCATACACAGCCGTCGATAAGGCTGAGAGCGAGAGTGATCTCGCTTTCGCCGTCAACAGCGATGGAGCCGCCATTCTTGCAAGACTTTGCGCGCAAGCGAGAATTCCTCTCATTCATATTTCGACAGATTATGTCTTTGATGGCGTCAAGAGAGTGCCTTACGTCGAAGACGATCCGACCGCCCCGCTTAATGTCTATGGTGCATCGAAGGCGGAAGGCGAGGCGGCCATTCGCGGACTGTTGAGGGAGCATGTGATCCTGCGTACAAGCTGGGTTTGCAGCTCGACCGGGAGCAATTTTGTCAAGACGATGCTGCGGCTCGCGGAGAGTCGTGACGAATTGAGGGTGGTCGACGATCAGTGCGGCGCCCCCACCTTCGCCACTGACATCGCTGACGCCATCGGCGTGATTTCCGCGCGTCTGCTTAATGGTGACGGGGCCTATGGCACTTATCACCTCGCCGGAAGTGGCGAGACGACCTGGTGCGGATTTGCGCGTGAAATATTTGCACAGTCGGCGGCTTTGGGCATGAAGTCCCCAAACGTGATCGCGATACCCACGAGCGACTATCCGACCCCGGCCCAACGACCCATGAATTCGAGACTTGATTGTCAGAAGATCAAGGGCGCATACGGAATTGCGCTTCCGGATTGGAAAACCAGCCTGGGCCAATGTCTCAATGAGCTTCTGCAAAGCACAGATATGGAAAACGTATCATGAAGGGCATCATTCTTGCGGGCGGTTCCGGTACGCGCCTCTATCCGGTGACGCGTGCCATTAGCAAGCAGCTACTTCCTGTCTATGACAAGCCGATGATCTACTATCCGTTGACGACACTGATGCTGGCGGGGATCAGGGACATTCTCCTTATCTCGACGCCGCATGACCTGCCGCTGTTTCAGCGCCTGCTGGGCGATGGATCGCAATGGGGCATAAGCCTCTCCTATGCCGAACAGCCCCGCCCGGACGGCTTGGCGCAGGCTTTCCTGATTGGGGAGAAGTTTATCGGCGATGCGTCCTGCGCTCTCGTGCTGGGCGACAATCTTTTTTACGGAGACGGACTGCCCGCAAAAATGCGTGAGGTTTCAAAGCGTGAAGGCGCAACCGTCTTTGCCTATCATGTCGCTGATCCGGAGCGTTATGGCGTTGTCGAGTTCGACGGCGAGTTGAATGTCCTGTCGATTGAAGAGAAACCGGGCGCGCCACGCTCGAACTGGGCGGTGACGGGGCTTTATTTCTACGACAATGATGTTGTCGAGATCGCCAAAAGCCTTCGCCCCTCTCCGCGCGGCGAGCTCGAAATCACCGATGTCAACCTGGCCTATCTTGCAAAAGGCAAACTCCGGGTCGAGCAACTGGGGCGCGGTTATGCGTGGCTCGACACCGGCACACATGACGCGCTATTGGAGGCGGCGGAATTTGTCAGGACGATCGAACACCGTCAGGGCCTGAAGATTGCCTGCCCGGAAGTGATCGCGCATGAACTCGGGTATATTACCGCCGAGGATCTGCGGGTTGCCGTGCAGGCCCTCGGAAGCTCGACCTA
>CAVOKW010000007.1:0-14813 GCA_963696585.1 uncultured Alphaproteobacteria bacterium | reverse complement strand
ATGTATTGCTGGTCTCGTCATGCTGTTGCCGCATGGCTATGAAGGTCAGGGTCCGGAGCATTCTTCGGCGCGACTGGAGCGCTATCTCCAGCTTTGCGCTGAAGACAATATGCAAGTCGCCAATTGCACGACGCCGATGAATTATTTCCACATTCTGCGCCGTCAGATGCATCGTAATTTCCGCAAGCCGCTCATCATGATGACGCCGAAGTCACTGCTGCGTCACAAGCGGGCCGTGTCGCGGCTTGATGAGATGGGACCGGGCTCCTCGTTCCATCGCGTGTTGTGGGACGATGCTGAAATCCTCAAGGACCAGCCGATCAGGCTCGTGCCGGACAAAGAGATCAAGCGCGTCGTGCTTTGCACCGGCAAGGTCTATTACGATCTTTATGAGGAGCGTGAAAAACGCGATATCCACGACGTTTATCTGCTGCGCATCGAGCAGCTTTATCCGTTCCCTGCCAAGTCGCTGATCACCGAATTGTCGCGCTTTCCGCAAGCCGAATTTGTCTGGTGTCAGGAAGAGCCCAAGAACATGGGCGCCTGGAGCTTTATGGAGCCCAACATCGAATGGGTGCTCGGCCATATCGGCACACGCTTCCGCCGCCCGAGCTATGCGGGGCGTTCGGCATCGGCATCAACGGCAACGGGCCTCATGAGCAAGCATAATCAGGAGCTGCATCAGTTCCTCAATGAAGCATTGACAACTGACTGACGATTTTCCCCCGAAAGGCTAACCATCCATGGCGACGGAAATCAGAGTGCCCACACTGGGCGAATCGGTAAGCGAGGCAACGGTTGCGCAGTGGTTCAAGAAACCCGGCGATACGGTCTCGGTTGACGAGCCGCTGGTGGAACTTGAAACGGACAAGGTGACGGTCGAAGTGCCAGCACCTGCGTCGGGCGTCTTGTCGGAAATCATGGTTCAGAGTGGCGAGACGGTGAATGTCGGCGCCTTGCTGGGCGCAATCGGCGAAGCAGGTGCTGCGGTGACGGTTACGTCAAAGCCTGCCGCGCCCAAGGCTGAAGCACCGAAGGCTGAAGCACCAAAGGCTGTCGCCCCCAAAGCTGCCACCCCTCAGAGCGCGCCGGAACCCGCCAAGCCTGTCGCGGCAGCGCCTTCGCCAGCGGCGCCCCAGCCTGTCCGGACGGCCCCCGCAGACGCCGCCCTTGCGCCTGCCGTGCGCCGGGTGGTCGAAGAGAACAAGCTCAATCCGGCCGGGATCGCCGGGTCGGGAAAAGATGGCCGCATCACCAAGGGCGACGCATTGGCCGCGGCGAGCGGTGCTGCGCCCGCGCCCATTTTCGTGCCGCCCATTGCCCGGGAAGTGGGTGATCGCGAGGAGCGTGTGAAGATGACGCGCCTGCGCAAGACGATTGCGACCCGCCTCAAGGAGGCGCAGAACACGGCCGCCATGCTCACCACGTTCAACGAAGTGGATATGGGCGCGGTCATGGAGCTGCGCAAAAAATACAAGGATGTCTTCGAGCGCAAGCATGGCGTGCGCATGGGCTTCATGGGCTTTTTTGTGAAAGCCTGTATCCATGCCTTGCAGGAAATCCCGGCGGTCAATGCCGAGATTGAAGGCGATGAGCTTGTTTACAAGAATTATTACAATATCGGTGTTGCGGTCGGTACGGAGCGCGGGCTGGTGGTGCCGGTCATTCGTGAAGCGCAGGACTACTCGCTCGCCGATGTTGAAAAGGCAATCAACGAGTTTGGCAAGCGGGCGCGTGATGGTGCGCTCAAGATTGAAGATCTTCAGGGGGGCACTTTCACCATTTCCAATGGTGGCGTTTATGGCTCGCTGATGTCGACACCCATTCTCAATGCCCCTCAGTCCGGCATTCTCGGCATGCACAAAATCCAGGATCGACCGATGGCGATCAATGGCAAGGTTGAAATCCGTCCGATGATGTATCTCGCCTTGTCATACGATCATCGTATCGTGGATGGCAAAGAAGCCGTGACCTTCCTCGTGCGGGTCAAGGAATCGCTGGAAGACCCGGAGCGTCTGCTGCTCGATCTTTAAGTGTTGATTGCGACGATGTGACATAAAGGGCTTTGAGTCATGGCTGATACGTTCGACCTCGTGGTGATTGGCGCTGGACCCGGCGGCTATGAATGCGCGATCAAGGCGGCACAGCTTGGCCTTTCGGTTGCCTGCGTCGAAAAGAACGAGGCGCTGGGCGGCACCTGCCTCAATATCGGCTGTATTCCCTCCAAGGCACTGCTGCATGCGTCCGAGCTTTTCGAAGAAGCCGGTCACACGTTTGAAGGAATGGGCATCAAGGTTGGCGCGCCCAAGCTTGACCTCAGAAAGATGCTCGCTTTCAAGCAGGAAGCGATTGACGGCAATACCAAGGGCATCGAGTTCCTGTTCAAGAAAAACAAGATTGAATGGGTGAAGGGCCTCGGCACAATTGTCGCGCCCGGCAAGGTGAAAGTCGGCGAACGCGTTCTGGAAGCCAAGAGCATTGTGATTGCGACGGGTTCGGATGTCGCGCGCCTGCCCGGCATCGAGATCGACGAGAAGGTCATCGTCTCCTCAACGGGCGCTTTGTCATTCGACAAGGTGCCACCGAGGCTCCTTGTCATTGGGGGTGGTGTAATCGGGCTTGAGCTTGGCTCGGTCTGGGCGCGGCTTGGTTCCAGGGTCACGGTCGTTGAATTCATGCCCGCGCTACTGCCCGGCATGGATGGCGAAGTTGCGAAAAACTTCCAGCGCATTCTTGGCAAGCAGGGCTTTGAATTCAAGCTCGGCATGAAAGTCACCAAGGCGGAAAAGCGTCGCAGCTCTGTGCGGGCGACCGTCGAGCCAGCAGCGGGGGGTCCTGCCAGCGAACTTGATGTCGATGCCATTCTGGTTGCGGTGGGCCGCGTGCCGTTCACTTCGGGTCTCGGGCTTGAGGCTTTGGGCGTGGCGCTTGATCCGCGTGGCCGCGTTGTGACCGACAAGGGCTACAAAACAAATGTGCCGGGCCTTTATGCGATTGGCGATGCGGTTGCCGGCCCCATGCTGGCGCATAAAGCAATGGAAGAGGGCGTGGCGCTTGCCGAACAGCTTGCCGGGCATTACGGCCATGTGAATTACGATCTCATCCCCGGCGTCGTTTACACCTCGCCTGAGGTTGCGGCTGTCGGCAAAACCGAAGAGCAGCTCAAGGAAGCGGGTGTCGAATATAATATCGGCAAGTTTCCGTTCACGGCCAATGGCCGGGCCAAGGCCAACAAGACGACAGAAGGCTTTGTCAAAATCCTCGCCGACAAGAAAACAGACAGGATTCTTGGCGTCCACATCATTGGTGCGGGCGCTGGCGAGATGATTGCCGCCATGGTCATCGCCATGGAATTCTCCTCAAGCTCGGAGGACATTGCGCGCACCTGCATCGCACATCCGACCATGTCGGAAGCGATCAAGGAAGCAGCGCTTGCGACCACGGGTCTGCCCATTCACATGTGAGCTAGTGACGGTCCGGTCCTTTTGCCGGGGGATGCGCACGCGGATGGGCCTTGTCATAAACATCGAGAAGACGCGCGGAATCAACTTCCGTATAGACTTGCGTTGTCGAGAGGCTGGCATGGCCCAGCAGCTCCTGAATGGCGCGCAAGTCGCCCCCATGGGCGAGCAGATGGGTTGCAAAACTGTGGCGCAGCGCATGTGGCGTGGCGCTGTCGGGAAGCCCGAGCCGCAATCGCGCCCCGATCATCACCTCACGAATGCGCCGCTGATCGAGACGGCTGCCACGCGCCCCCACAAACAGCGGATCAGCCGGTTCAAGTCCGAAGGGACATAGGCTGAGATAGGTATCGACAGCCTCACGCGCGACAGGCAGCACGGGCACGAGACGTTCCTTGCGGCCTTTGCCGATGATGCGCAGCGTGTCGCCAAGCGGCGCCTGGCGGCGATTGAGCGAAAGCGCCTCGGAGATGCGCAGCCCGCAGCCATAAAGCAGCGTGATGATGGCGGCGTCGCGTGCCCTGATCCAGGGCTGACCCGGCAATTGTGTGACATCCTCGATCAGGGCTTGCGCGTTGGAGACTGTGAGCGGCTTGGGCAGCGCATGTGGCAGCTTGGGTGTGCGAAGGCCCTTCAAGCCGACATTGGTCAGGACATCGCTTCGATCCAGAAAACGGAAAAAAGACCGAAGACTTGAAAGCGCGCGCGCCAGGCTTCGGCTTTCAAGGCCTTCATTGCGCCGGGCTGTCAGAAAAGCGCGAAAGTCGCGTGTTTCAAGCGCGGCAAGCAAATCGAGATCTGCCGCGGCACCATGATGATCGACAAGGAACTCGAAAAAGCGCGACAGGTCACGATGATAGTTGATGGTGGTTGCCGGACTTGCCCGTCTTTCGCCATTGAGATGGGCAAGCCAGTTTCTGATCTGGAGACGCGCATCTTCTGCGGCCGGAATGGCGCGCGCCATGGCCTCTGGCGAGAGGCTTATTTCGTCGGGGGCAGGTCGAGCCATCGGGCAAAGCAGCGTTCGACGATGCGGGCCAGAAACTCGAGAAGGTCGCCGCCTTGTTCAGGATGGAATTGTTCGGGATCAAACCCACCAAGTGCGAGAAGTCCCGGCGGGGTGGCGGGTGAGAAATTCAGACGCACCAGCGCTTCGGAGCGCACGTCAGTGGCCGCAGAACCATAAAGGCTGTAGCGGCCTTCCACATTGGCGATGAGGCGATAGGATGGCTGGCCATCCATGATGCGGCTAACGCCACCGGGTTCGAGAAGGCGCAGGCCATTCATGCCGATGGCAGAGACGCCTTTGGTGGTTTCAATGCAGATCGTTGCGGCGCGGGTGCCGACAGTCCTGGCCAGACCGTCGACGCCGACGATATATTCGATCAGTTCTTCCACGTTGCGTGCCTCAAGCATGGCGATTGCCGCCTGATGGACCTGTTCACGCGCCAGACTGTTCAGGGAGGAGGCTTCGATCAGTTCGGACTGGATGTCGCGCAATGTGCGCACCTGTGATTGCAGCCGCGAGATCATGAATTGCTGCATGTCGAGGACATTGTGTCCCGTCGACATGGAGGGCGGCACCATGAAGCCGACCCAGGCTTCGTTGGTCTGGAAAAAATCAGGGTTGAGACGCAGAAACGTCATGACATCTTCAGCCGAGATGGTCGAAGAGGCGAGACCAATCATCTGACTATTGGTCATATCCGTTTTTGTATTCATTGCTCAGCCTCCCCAGACTGCCTGGAAAATCGTCAGAGAATCTTTTGACCGGTTTTTGCCCAGTCCGCCATGAAGGCTTCAAGGCCCTTCTCTGTCAGCGGATGCGAAACCATGGCCTTGAGAACGGCAGGCGGCACGGTGGCAACGTCTGCACCGGCCAAGGCTGCGTCCTTGACATGATTGGCTGAGCGGATCGAGGCGGCGAGGATCGCCGTTTCAATGTCAGGGTCATTGTCATAGATCTGGCGGATGTCGTGAATCAAATCCATGCCTTCAAGATTGAGGTCATCAAGACGACCGATGAAGGGCGAAATAAAAGTGGCGCCTGCATTGGCGGCGAGCAGCGCCTGATTGGCCGAGAAGCACAAGGTCACATTGACCATGATGCCGTCATCGCTCAGTGTCTTGCAGGTCTTGAGGCCGTCCCATGTGAGGGGCACCTTGACGGCGACATTGTCGGCGATCTTGGCGAGTTTCTTGCCCTCGGCAAGCATGGTTGCGTAATCAAGGGCCGCAACTTCGGCGCTGACGGGACCATCGACGATGTCGCAGATTTCCTCAATGACTTCGAGAAACTGGCGACCGCTCTTGGCGATCAGCGAGGGGTTCGTCGTGACCCCATCCAGCAAGCCCGTGCTCGCAAGTTCGCGGATTTCGTTAATATCAGCCGTGTCGACGAAAAATTTCATGATGTCTCTTTGTCAGGCGAGAGCGTGAGGCAGATGGTTGTCTCTTTTGAGGCCATGCCACGCCATATGCAAGGCCTTCTCGTCATACTTGCTTTATCAGACGTTACAGTGTCGCCTCGTAAAAGCATTCCGTCACCAAGAATCAAATGAACCCAGCCAGCAAAATTTCGCCGCAATGCGTCAGTGTCCTTATCCCGCTCGCCCTGCCTAAACCTTACGACTATGAGGTTCCCGAGGGGTTAATCGTGGATGTGGGCGACTATGTCGTTGTTCCGCTTGGCACACAGGAACTGGTTGGCGTTGTCTGGGGCGAGGGACGATCGGGGATTTCACCCATGCGTCTCAAGGCGATCATTGAGGTTCTTGATGTGCCGCCCATGCCGACGGTTTTGCGCCGGTTCATCGACTGGGTGGCAAGCTATACGCTCAATCCGCCTGGCTCGGTCCTGCGGCTGGCGATGCGTGTACCGGGTGCCCTGGAACCGGCGCGGATGCGCCTTGCCTATCATTTATGCGACAAACGCCCTGCCCGCATGACACCGGCGCGTGAGCGCGTGGTCGCGTCGGCCAGCGATGGCTTTGCGCGCACCATCCGTGAGCTGGCTGATGAAGCGGGCGTTTCTGACAGTGTTGTCCGAGGGTTGATAGAGGCGGGCAGTCTTGTGTCCGTTGAACTCCCGTCTGAAGTCCCTTTCGCCGTGCCGGATGTCTATATGGCGGGGCCCGTGCTTTCCGCGCAACAATTGGCGGCTGCTGAACATCTTCGTCATCTTGTGACCAAGGGGGGCTTTGCCGCGCTGCTGCTTGATGGTGTGACGGGCTCGGGAAAAACGGAAGTTTATTTTGAAGCCGTGGCGGCAACGATTGCCAAAGGTCATCAGGCGCTCATCCTGTTGCCGGAAATTGCGTTAACCAGCCAGTTTCTGGCCCGGTTTGAAAAGCGCTTTGGCGTGCGGCCGGCAGAGTGGCATTCCGAACTCTCAACACGCGAGCGGCGGCGCGTCTGGCGCGGCGTGGCAGAGGGGCAGGCGCGTGTCGTTGTCGGGGCGCGATCGGCGCTGTTTTTACCCTTTCCTGATCTCGGCCTCATTGTCGTTGATGAAGAACATGAATCAGCCTTCAAGCAGGAAGAGGGCGTCACCTATCATGCGCGCGACATGAGCGTGGTGCGCGCCTCACTTGGTCAGTTTCCCGTTATCCTGAGTTCGGCCACGCCCTCGCTTGAATCCTCGGTCAATGCCGATCAGGGCCGCTATGAGCGTCTGGTTTTGTCCGAGCGTCATGGCGTCGCGGTGATGCCGCAGATCGAAGCCATAGATATGCGGGCCTTTCCCCCCGAGCGCGGCCAATGGCTCTCGCCGCCGCTTGTAAATGAAATAGGACTGGCTCTGGCCGCTGGCGAGCAGGTCATGCTCTATCTCAATCGCCGCGGCTATGCGCCGCTGACCTTGTGCCGAACCTGTGGCCATCGCATCGAATGTCCGCAATGTTCGGCGTGGCTTGTCGAGCATCGTTTTCGTCGCGAGCTTGCCTGTCATCACTGTGGCTATAGCGCGCCGGTGCCGGTCACCTGTCCTTCCTGTGGTGCGGCGGATTCGCTTGTCGCTTGCGGACCGGGTGTGGAGCGCATTGCCGAAGAAGTGGCTCAGCTTTTCCCGCAGGCCCGGATGCGTGTTCTGTCGAGCGATAATCTGCGCGGGCCCGCTTCGCATAAGGCAGTGTTTGATGCCATCGAGGCGCGTGAGGTCGATATCATTGTTGGGACGCAGATTGTCGCCAAAGGCCATCACTTTCCCTGGCTCACGCTTGTGGGCGTTGTTGATGCCGATCTGGGTCTGGAAAATGGCGATCTGCGCGCGGCGGAGCGGACCTTCCAGCTCCTTCAGCAGGTGGCCGGTCGTGCGGGACGCGCCGAGCGTCCGGGCCGTGTGCTGCTGCAAACCTATATGCCCGAGCAAAGCGTGATGCAGGCGCTGGTGGCTGGTCATCGTGATGCCTTTCTGGCGCGTGAAGCCATGGCGCGTGAGAGATTGTCCTTGCCGCCATTCGGGCGATTGGTCGGGGTGGTGGTGTCTTCAGCCGATGCGGCCCTCGCCAGCAAGACGGCACGTGACATGGCGCGTCATGTTCCGTCTGCGGATAATATAACCGTGCTGGGACCGGCTCCAGCTCCCATGTCATTGCTGCGCGGCCGCACGCGATTGCGCTTTCTTGTGAAGGCCGGACGCAATGTGAATGTGCAGGCCTTCACGCAGGCCTGGCTTTCCGGGATCAAGGTGCCGAATGCGGTGCGCATTTCGGTTGATATTGACCCCTATAGTTTTCTATAGGCGTTTTTGGGGTTTACCCGGATTTAACCATGGGCCGTGTTCAATCCACCTTCATATGATTGGTGGGATCGACAAATGGCCAAGCTCAACATTGTGACCGTCAAATATGGCTCGGCCTATTCGGCTGACTATGTGAACCGCATGTTCTCCATGCTGCGGCGGCATCTTGATGAGGATTTTGTCGCCTGGTGCATCACCGAAAACCCGAAAGGGTTGGGGCGCTCCATCAAGACAATCAAACCGCTCTTCAATGTGCCGGGCTGGTGGAACAAGCTGTTCCTGTTTTCGCCGGCGATGCCCAAGGGTGAGATTCTCTATCTTGATCTTGACCAGATCATCACTGGCAATATCACGCCTTTGCTGGTGGCCTGTCGTCAGTCCGAGGCGAAACTCGTGACTTATCGTGATCCGCTGAAATGGATGGGTTCAGAGATCAATTCGTCCTGGCTCTATTATCGACATCCCGAACTTGCGTTTATTTATGATGCCTTCCGCAAGGACCTGCCGCAGGTTCTGAAGCTTGAAGGCGGCGATCAGCTCTATATCTGGCAGCACCTCAAGGATGTGGACTTCATCGACGACGCCATGCCCAAGGGGGTGCAGTCATTCAAGTTCCAGCTCTGCGCAACCATTGGCGGTGGCTATAGCATTCCGATGCGAATCGATCCGGCGGTCCGGGTGATCAATTTTGATGGGCACCCCAAACCACATGAACTGGGCAATGTGCCCTGGGTGCAGCAGCATTGGCATTGACTGGCCTGGGAATGATCAGGCCGCGCCCAGACGTCTGATTTTCCAGTCCTTTGACCCCAAAATCATCCTGCGCCGGGGCGATGCGGCGGCTTTTGTCATGTTTTGAGCTGCGCGTGGTTCACGACCCCTTGTTTTGAAGGGCCGGGCCGGGATGAAAATACCGAAAATCAGCCTCTGAATGCCCAAAATGCCGCAGATGCGCTCTAATCTCGGGGCGAGATGTTGCACGTTGCGAGGTCCCGTGTTACCTAACGCGCGGCCTTGGGAGCGGTGCAAAACACGCAGCGTGATCGGGTGAATAAAAGTCAATGATTTCAATGATTTGGTGAGCCACCCTTTCTGGCCCATCAAATGTCTCCGGACAGACAGGCGAGCGCCCGAACGTGTCATCAGAACAACTCGTTTCCGGTATGGCAGGCCGTTACGCAACGGCACTGTTTGAATTGGCGGATGCGCAAGGCGCGCTCGATGCCGTTGCGGCTGATCTTGGCCGTATTGGCGCCATGCTCGACCAGAGCCCGGATCTTCTGCGGTTGATGCGCAGCCCGGTTTTTGGTGCCGACGTGAAATGGCGCGCCGTCTCGGCGATTCTCGAAAAGGCCGGTATCAGCGGCCTGGTTTTCAATTTTCTCGGTCTGGTCACGCGCAAGCGCCGTTTGTTTGCGCTGCCGGGCATGATCGCGGGCTATAAAAGCCTGCTGGCGCGCAAGCGCGGTGAAATGACGGCTGACGTGGCCAGCGCCCATGCGCTTGACGACAGCCAGATTGCAGCACTCAAGGCTGCGCTCAAGTCGGCGACGGGGCGTGATGTGATGATCAACACGCGTGTCGATGCCGGTCTTCTGGGCGGGCTTGTTGTTAAGGTGGGCAGCCGAATGATCGACAGCTCGCTTCGTACCAAACTCGATTCACTTAAGCTTGCCATGAAAGAGGCCTCCTGATGGACATTCAGGCTGCGGAGATTTCCGCAATCCTCAAACAGCAGATCCAGGGATTCGGCGCCGAGGCGCAGGTTTCCGAAATCGGCCAGGTGCTTTCCGTCGGTGACGGTATCGCGCGCGTCTATGGTCTCGACAACGTCCAGGCGGGCGAAATGGTCGAGTTCCCGGGCGGCATTCGCGGTATGGCGCTGAACCTTGAAAGTGACAATGTCGGCGTCGTGATTTTCGGCACCGACCGCGACATCAAGGAAGGCGACACCGTCAAGCGCACGGGTTCCATCGTGGACGTGCCGGTCGGTAAGGGTCTTCTGGGTCGCGTGGTTGATCCGCTCGGCAATCCGATCGATGGCAAGGGCCCGATCATTGCCACAGAGCGTCGCCGTGTGGACGTGAAGGCGCCGGGCATCATCCCCCGCAAGTCGGTGCATGAACCGATGCAGACGGGTCTGAAAGCCATTGACGCCCTCATCCCGATTGGCCGCGGTCAGCGCGAGTTGATCATCGGTGACCGTCAGACGGGCAAGACCGCTATCGCCATCGACGCGATCCTCAACCAGAAGCCGCTCAACCAGGGCAATGACGAGAGCCAGAAGCTCTATTGCGTCTATGTCGCCATTGGTCAGAAGCGCTCCACCGTTGCCCAGATCGTGAAGACGCTCGAAGAAAACGGCGCCATGGAATATTCCATCGTCGTGGCCGCGACCGCGTCTGAACCCGCGCCGCTCCAGTATCTGGCCCCGTTTGCCGGTTGCACCATGGGCGAATATTTCCGCGACAATGGCATGCATGCGCTGGTTGTTTATGACGATCTTTCCAAGCAGGCCGTGGCTTATCGCCAGATGTCGCTGCTGCTGCGCCGTCCGCCGGGCCGTGAAGCCTATCCGGGTGACGTGTTCTATCTCCATTCCCGTCTGCTGGAACGCGCCGCCAAGCTCAATGACGAGCATGGCGCCGGTTCAATGACCGCTCTGCCGATCATTGAAACCCAGGCAAATGACGTGTCGGCCTATATTCCGACCAACGTGATTTCGATCACGGACGGTCAGATCTTCCTTGAAACGGATCTCTTCTATCAGGGCATCCGTCCTGCCGTGAACGTCGGTCTGTCGGTGTCGCGCGTGGGTTCTGCGGCGCAGATCAAGGCGATGAAGCAGGTTGCCGGCAAGATCAAGGGCGAGTTGGCCCAGTATCGTGAAATGGCGGCCTTTGCCCAGTTCGGCTCCGATCTCGATGCCGCCACGCAGCGCTTGCTCAATCGCGGTGCGCGTCTGACGGAACTTCTCAAGCAGCCCCAGTTCTCGCCTCTCAAGGTCGAAGAACAGGTCATCGTGATTTATGCCGGCGTGAACGGCTATCTCGACAAGATGCCCGTGGGTCATGTCGGTCGTTTCGAGCAGGAATTGCTGCGCACCGTGCGTGGCAAGCATGAAGATCTGCTTGCAACCATTCGCACCGAAAAGCAGCTCTCGGCTGACAGCGAAAGCAAGCTCAAGGCAATCGTCGAAGCTTTCTCGAAGTCCTTTGCCTGAGTTCAGGCAAGGGCATCGGGGAATAGGCATCAGGTAAAGGCGCATGGCGAGCCTCAAGGAACTTAGAAACCGCATCGCGAGTGTTCGCGCGACGCAGAAAATCACGAAGGCGATGCAAATGGTCGCCGCCGCGAAGCTGCGCCGTGCTCAGGACGCAGCCGAAGCGGCGCGCCCTTATGCCGAGCGCATGAGTGGTGTGCTGGCCAATCTGGCCGCGGGCATGCAGGGGCGCGCCGATGCGCCGGCCTTGCTTGTCGGTACCGGCAAGGACGATGTGCATCTGCTGGTTGTGGCAACGGCGGATCGCGGGCTGTGCGGTGGTTTCAATTCCTCGATCTCGCGCAAGGCACGCGAGCATATTCATGGCCTGATCCGCGAGGGTAAAACCGTCAAGATCATCTGCGTGGGTCGCAAGGGTCGCGATGCGCTGAAGCGCTTGTTCGGCGACAAGATCATTCACACGTTTGAATTCACCGGCATCAAGCAGGTTGGTTTCGAGCAGGCAGACGCTGTCGCCCGCATGATCCTGAAGATGTTTGACGAAAATCAGTTCGACATCTGCACCTTGTTCTTCTCCGAGTTCCAGTCGGTTGTGACGCAGATTCCGACCGCGCATTCGCTGATCCCGGCCGAAGTCGGGTCAGTGGCGGATGCCGAGAAGGCCCTCGCCGAACTTGGTGGCGCGGTTTACGACTATGAGCCCGAGGAAGCGGAAATCCTCAAGGAACTGCTGCCGCGCAATCTCGCGGTTCAGGTGTTTCGGGCGCTTCTGGAAAATGCTGCCAGCGAGCAGGGTGCCCGCATGTCGGCCATGGATAACGCCACACGCAATGCCGGTGAGATGATCGACAAGCTTTCGATCACCTATAACCGCTCGCGTCAGGCGATGATTACGAAAGAGCTGATTGAAATTATCTCTGGTGCCGAAGCGCTCTAAGCGTCGGCGGCGACGGAAAATTTCGGACAGTCATACAGACGATACATATAGAAGGCGCAATCGCCCGACGGAGCTGGCCAGGGAGGCTGGCATGAGTACCGGAGGGTTGTGATGGCGGATCTATCGGGCGAGCGTGGCTTTGTAGGGCGCTTGCTGGAAAGAATGCGAGGGCTGATGGCGCGTTTTCTGCCTGATGCCCGTGGTGGTCAGATTTTGCTGCCGCCGCCGGTCTCCACCGAGACCCCGGCTGTCGTGCTGGATATGACGCCAGACAGGATTGAGACGACAGATATTGGCGCGGATATGGTTGCGCCGGAAGAACCGAACCCGGAGGAGATTCATTTCCTCCAAGCACGCGAAGCAGGGATAGACGAAATGAGCAACGCAATCGGCAAGATAGCCCAGGTCATCGGCGCCGTCGTGGACGTCGAGTTCACCGACAGCCTGCCAGCGATTCTGAACGCGCTTGAGACAACAAATGGCGGCAACCGCCTCGTTCTCGAAGTTGCCCAGCATCTCGGCGAGAAGACAGTGCGCACGATCGCCATGGACACGACTGAAGGTCTGACCCGTGGCCAGGAAGTTCGCGACACCGGCAAGGCGATCTCGGTACCGGTCGGCGAAGGAACGCTTGGCCGCATCATGAACGTGATCGGTGAGCCGGTCGACGAAGCGGGCCCCGTGCAGGGCGATGAGCGCCGCGAAATCCATGCCGAAGCACCCGCCTTCACCGACCAGTCAACCGAAGCTGAAATGCTCGTCACCGGCATCAAGGTTGTCGATCTGCTCGCGCCTTATGCGCGCGGCGGCAAGGTCGGCCTGTTCGGCGGCGCAGGCGTCGGCAAGACGGTTCTCATTCAGGAACTCATCAACAACATCGCCAAGGCGCATGGCGGCTACTCGGTGTTTGCCGGCGTGGGCGAGCGGACGCGCGAAGGCAACGACCTTTATCACGAAATGATCGAGTCCGGCGTGAACAAGGACCCGCATGAAAACAACGGCTCGACAGCCGGTTCGAAATGCGCCCTCGTATTCGGCCAGATGAACGAGCCGCCGGGGGCGCGCGCGCGCGTCGCGCTGGCCGGTCTCACGGTTGCGGAATATTTCCGCGACAAGGGTCAGGACGTGTTGTTCTTCGTCGATAATATTTTCCGCTTCACGCAGGCTGGTTCCGAAGTGTCGGCGCTTCTGGGCCGTATTCCTTCGGCTGTGGGTTATCAGCCAACACTCGCAACCGACATGGGCGCGATGCAGGAACGCATCACTTCGACGACCAAAGGTTCGATCACCTCGGTGCAGGCCATTTACGTGCCCGCCGACGACTTGACCGACCCGGCGCCTGCCACATCCTTCGCCCATCTTGACGCGACGACCGTGTTGAACCGCGCCATCTCTGAAAAGGGCATCTATCCGGCTGTGGATCCGCTCGACTCGACATCGCGTATTCTTGAGCCGCGCGTTGTGGGTCAGGAACATTACGACACCGCGCGCCAGGTGCAGTCGATCCTGCAGCGCTACAAGTCGCTTCAGGACATCATCGCCATTCTCGGCATGGACGAGCTTTCGGAAGAAGACAAGCTCACCGTATCGCGCGCGCGCAAGATCGAACGTTTCCTGAGCCAGCCCTTCTTCGTCGCCGAAGTGTTCACCGGTTCACCCGGCGTGCTCGTCGATGTGAAGGACACGGTCAAGGGCTTCAAGGGTCTTTGCAATGGCGATTATGACCATCTTCCCGAGCAGGCCTTCTACATGGTCGGCACGATCGAGGATGCGATTGCCAAGGCCGAACGTCTGGCCAAGGAAGCGGCCTGATCTTTCGGGCTTGCGCATTGCAAGGTGAAGTTGAATGGCTGAAAAGCTGAAGTTTGATCTGGTCTCGCCCGAGCGTCTCCTGCTGTCGGAGATGGTTGATCTCGTTGTCGTTCCAGGCAGCGAAGGCGAATTCGGTGTCATGGCCCTGCATGCGCCCGTCGTGGCGACGATGCGCCCGGGCATTGTTCAGGTTCAGGTGGATGGCCAGACGGAGCGCCGCATTTTCGTGCGGGGCGGTTTTGCCGAAGTCACGCCTGCCGGGCTGACCATTCTGGCTGAGTTCGCCGTGCCGGTAGAAGACCTCAATTCGGATGTCATCGAGCGCGAAATCGGGCATGCCGAGGAAGATCTTTCCGACGCCAAGACCGAGGAAAAGCGCCAGATGGCCCAGCAGAAACTCGATCACCTGCGCGAGATGCGCCAGGCGCTCTGAGTTCAAGCCAAAGTTTGACGACCGATATGTGGTGATTGGGGGTGGTGCCTGGGGTGCCACCCCTTTTCTGTTTTGGCGATGCCGGTGGTTTTGGGGCGACCGGATGTCCCATTTCTGCTCAAGCCCGTATTACCCTATAGTGCCGGGGTGAAATGTTGGAGTTGCCTTGATGAGCCGCCATTGGACGCTGGATGATATAGCTTGGA
>CAVOKW010000006.1:0-9778 GCA_963696585.1 uncultured Alphaproteobacteria bacterium | reverse complement strand
GACATGATGAACATGGCCAAGGGCCTCTCGTCTGGCTATCAGCCGATTGCCGCTGTTGGTCTCGGGGGTCGCGTGGGTGAAGTCATTTTCAATTCCGATCAGGAATGGAGCCACGGCTTCACCTATTCCGGACATCCGGTGGCCTGTGCCGTCGCGCTCGCCAATATCGAACTGATGCAGAAGGAAAAGCTCGTTGAAAAGGCGGGTGGTGAAATTGGGGCGCATTTCCAGAAGCGGCTCGCGGAACTCAATGACCACCCGCTTGTCGGCGAAACACGCGGCGTTGGCCTGCTCGGCGCCATCGAACTGGTGAAAAACAAGAAAACCCGCGAGAAGTTTGACGACGCCATGGATGTCGGCATGCGCTGCCGCAATCATTGCTTCAACAATGGTCTCGTCATGCGCGCCATTGGCGACACCATGGTTTTGAGCCCGCCTTTGATCATTTCGGTGTCAGAAATTGACGAGCTGTTCGGCCTTGCCAAGCTTTGCATCGATCTGATCGCCAGGGATCTTGGCGTCATCTGAAAAGCGGCATGGGCGCGGCAACCTGCCGCGCCCGGCCTGTTCCCGGGCGGGTAAATGCCACAACATCTTGAAAATAAAGGATAAACGCAAAATGTCGGGATTTCCGATTTCTTGCGAGATTCTTAAAACCTTATCTTGAAGCTTGGTCATTGGCTTCCTATTTCTTGGGCTATGAGGGCAGAACCTCAAAACGGACCGATGGCCAGCCCCCCCGCCATCCGTTCGTGGTTCTGGCCCCCGACATCGGAAGCCCCCCCTCCCGATGTCCGCGCGATGAGCGCCGTTACGCCCCGTCCTCCCCCGACGGGGCGTAACTTTTTTAAGTACTTGCCAGAAAATGCTAGAAGCACTGACGCTTTCACGCCGGGAGACAAAGCCCCATGGGCCGCTTTACTGATGATGACCATGATTTCGAGATGGAAGGCGCGGACCTCTTGGCGCTGGAGGGCGAAATCCCGATCCTGGCAGGCCTGCGCAGTTTTTCGGAGGAGGCTGTCCACCTGCCCTGGTTTTCGCAGCTCAGCCGCCCGATCGACAAGGAAACCCGGGCCCTTGCCCGTTCCTATCTTGACGGTCTCGGCCTGCCACAAGTTGAGGTCGCCCGCTTGCGCGACTGGGAAGAGGCAAGCGACGCCGCGCTCAGTCTGGATATCGACACCGCCCAATGGGAAGCCGAGGAATCGCTGCGCGCCCATCTCGCCGCCGAAGCCTTGATGGTGATCAGCGAGGAAGCGCTTTCGATCGCGCTGACCCATATGGCCTCATTGCTCGGCGAACGTCTGGGCAACGCCATCCGCGATGCCGCTGCCTTCTGGGAAGTCGAAGATGAAGGCTTGATGGACGCCGCCGCTGGCGACGCCATGCGCACGGTCCATTCCGCCGCCCTCGCACTGGTGACAGGCGCCGAATATGACCACCCCTTCCGCCGCAAGCTCGCGCTCTTTGCCCGCGGGCGCTGGCCGATTGGCGTGGCTGGCATGACGCTCAATCTTTTCTGATCCTCCCCTTCTGCGAAAGCCTGACGCCCGTGAAAATCAAAATCGCCACCTGGAACATCAATTCCGTTCGCCTGCGGATCAATCTTGTTGAACGGCTGCTGGCTGAAGAATCCCCTGACGTCCTTTGTCTTCAGGAAATCAAATGCATCAACGATGCCTTTCCTTCCAAGGCATTTCACAAGGCAGGCTATGAGCACCTCGCCATTCTCGGCCAGAAGGGCTATCACGGCGTCGCCATAGCGAGCCGCATTCCCTTCAAGAAAATCGAAACACATGGGTTTTGCGACAAGGGCGATGCGCGTCATATCAGCGTCGATCTCGACATCAAGGATCCTGTCCGCATCCATAATTTTTATGTGCCCGCTGGCGGCGACGAACCGGATGTGAGCATTAACGACAAGTTCGCCCACAAGCTCGATTTCATGCGTGAGATGACGGACTGGTATGCCGGACATAAAACCAGATCGAAAAACCGCATGGTGCTGGTTGGCGATCTGAATGTCGCGCCACTTGAACATGATGTCTGGTCGCACAAGCAGCTTCTGAAAATAGTCAGCCATACGCCTGTTGAAACCGAACTCATGGCTGAGATCATGGCGTCGCATGACTGGATTGATGTCATGCGACGTTTCGTACCGGCGGATGAGAAGCTTTATTCCTGGTGGAGCTATCGCGCCAAGGATTGGGAAGCGGCAGACCGGGGCCGCCGCCTTGACCACATCTGGGTGACGCCGGCGCTGGCGGAGTCACCGGTCTCCATGCATGTGCGCAAAGATGCGCGCGGCTGGCAGCAGACATCCGACCATGCCCCCGTTCTGGCCGTGCTTGACGTTTAGTCATGTGTTGACCGTCACAGGCGGAACGGCCAACATATTCAAACACCTGAAGGTGAAACGCCTGATCCGGATGCGACCGTGAAGAGCCGCAGCGGAGCGAGAAAGAAGAGCGTATGGCCAACGATACGAAAGAGCGAATTCTCGCCACCAGTCTGCGTCTGTTTAACGAACAGGGCTATGACGCCGTTCCCCTCTCGCGCATCGCCGAAGACGTCGGCATATCCGAGGGTAATCTCTGGTATCACTTTCGCAGCAAGAAGGACCTGGTCAGCGCCCATCAGCTGGCGCTCTTCGCCATCATCGACACGCGCCTGACGATTGAGAGCACACCGGAAAGCGTGCTCGAAAACTATGCGCTGTTTAACCGGATGATGTTCGAGGAGGTCTGGAACTATCAGTTCCTCTATCGCGACCAGGCCGATTATGGCCGCTCCTCACCCGAGCTCGAAGGTCGCGTGCGCCACGTCTATCAGATGACAACAACGATGCTGACAACCTTCTATCGCCAGATGCTCGCGGCCGGACACCTAAATCTGCCGGATAGCGACCTGCCAACCCTGGCTGACAATATCTGGATCATCGTGCGCTACTGGCCGAGCTTCCTGCGTGAGGCGATGCGGGTGGTCAAACTCGACAAGGCGGCGCTGAATGCCGGTATCAAGCATCATTTCACCCTGCTTGATCTGCATTTGACTTCCGAGGCGCGCAGCTATTTCAGCGCCCATGCCTATGCCTGAGCGGGCGTCTCGTCCTTGCGCTTGAGCGTGACGAAAGTGGCCGTCGAACTGCCCGTGGCGAGCAGGGTGCCGTCTTCGGCGGTGAGTTCGCCTTCGACAAAACCAACCGAGCGGCCGCGCTTGATGACCTTGCCCGTCGCATAAATGCGCCCCGGTCGCGCCGGGGCAATCATGCTGACTTTCAGTTCCAGTGTCGGGCTGATCTGACCCCATTCGAGATTGAGCCCGACCGCAAAAGCCATGGCATCGTCGAGCATGGCCGCCACCATGCCGCCCTGAATACCGCCCCACATATTGCAGAGCTCCGGCCCGGCATTGAAGGCAAGTTTGACGATGCCCTGCTCCTTGTCCGCATCAAGGATTTCAAGGCCGAGATATTTGCTGGCAGGCGCCATGCGCTTCAACGCGGCTTTGATGTTTGGTGGCCAGCTATCGCTCTTGCTTGTTGCATCGCTCATTATTGTTTTTCCTTTTCGCCATGCTTTTTGCCAAGCCCGGCAAGCGCCTGACCGATATCTTCAAGCCGATCGGCAATCGTCGCGGCGATCTGACCTGCCATTTCCGGAAACTCGCCCATCAGGCGATGAA
Organism: uncultured Alphaproteobacteria bacterium; assembly: GCA_963696585.1. Classification (GTDB taxonomy): domain Bacteria; phylum Pseudomonadota; class Alphaproteobacteria; order Parvibaculales; family Parvibaculaceae; genus Parvibaculum. The sequence goes on along the minus strand of CAVOKW010000006.1, from coordinate 6,091 downwards.
ACATGTCGCGGCTGATGCGAAGCATTTCAATGGGCGTGACAGCCCGCAGACTGGCGCGCCATATCTCAGACTTGAACAGGGCGTTCTCACCAATGAGATCGCCAGCGTCGACACGCCGCGCGCGCGCCTGACCCGATGCATCATGGTCAAGCAAAACGGCTTCACCCGACGTGATGAGATAAGCCGCGTCTGCTTGGCTGCCTTGCATAAAGACTGTCGCACCCGCTTCGTATTGTTGGCGCGCCGCCGTGAAGGCAAGCACCTCCAGCCGCACCGGATCGAGACCGGAAAAAAGCGGTTGGGCTTGCAGAAATCTGATCTCAGTGGCAAGGCTCATGGCTTCAGTCTAGTCGAGCGCGATGAACGAGCCTAGTCTTGTGCCAGGCATGCCGCCGCGCATATGTGACCGTATAAAGGAAATTGACCCGGCGGCAGGATGGAAAACGGGAGACGCCAATGATCGAATGGGATTTTCCCAATGCTTTCATCCACGACGTTCAAGTCAGCCCGACCCATATTGATGAGTTCCAGCATACCAATAATGTTGTTTATCTGACCTGGATGGCCAAGACCGCCTGGGAACATTCCAAAGCGCTGGGGCTCGATTTCGCGGCCTATCGTGCCATCAATCGCGGCATGGTCGTTCGCCGCCACGAGATGGAATATTTTGCGCCATCCCATGAGGGCGACAAGATCATGGTCGGGACATGGATCACGGGCAATGATGAGAAGCTGCGCTTGCGGCGGCGCTTTCAGATAATGAATGCCCAAACGGGGAAAACACTACTGCGCGGCTTGAGCGATTTTATCTGCATCAACATCGAAACCGGCAAACCGGCGCGCATGCCGGAACAATTCATCAAGGCTTATGCACTGACGGCACCACGCGAAGAAAATATCTGACACCGCTCAAGGCACCAGTCGATAGCCGCCTGCTTCCGTCACCAGTATTTCGGCGTGAGAGGGGTCTTTCTCGATTTTCTGACGCAGACGATAAATATGCGTTTCAAGCGTATGCGTGGTAACGCCTGAATTATAGCCCCAGACTTCGGCCAGCAGCACATCGCGACCGATCACCTTCTGGCCGGCGCGATAGAGATATTTGAGGATGGCGGTTTCCTTCTCGGTGAGCCGCACTTTCTTTTCCTGCGCATCGAGCAGCACTTTTGCCGCCGGACGGAACTGATAGGGCCCAACCTTGAAGACCGCATCCTCGCTCTGTTCATGGCTGCGCAAATGCGCTCGAAGCCGCGCCAGCAAAACGCCGAAGCGAAACGGCTTGGTCACATAGTCATTGGCACCGGCATCAAGACCCAGAATGGTGTCGCTATCCGTATCGACTCCTGTCAGCAGGATGATCGGCGCCTTGACGCCATCCTTGCGCATCAGGCGGCAGGCTTCGCGCCCATCCATATCCGGCAGGCCGACATCAAGCAGCACAAGATCGACATGATGAGCGCGGACATATTCAATGCCCGCCGTTGCCGTGGCGACCGAGCCGCACTCAAATTCTTCATGCAACTGCAATTGCTCAACCAGCGACTCGCGAAGTGTATTGTCATCATCGACCAGAAGAATCTTCTTCACACTGCTCATTCATGTCTCAAATCGTGTAGCCGAAATATTTGATATGCGGCTCCAGCACATGCAAATAGGGCTTCAGATAGGTTTCATACCGGCGCCAGCGATCCCGCGACGCAGTATAGAGCGGCTCCGTCACCTGCGAATAGGATGGGGTTCGAATATCACCCTTCGCGAGTGCATGGGCAGCAGGGTCATTGACGGCGTCATGCCATTCCAGCCCCATTGCATCAAGAACGGGGCCAACCTCGCCGCGCAAATCAACGACGAGATTTTCATAGCGCACACGCAGCGCATTTATAGGCAGGAGATGCTCATAAATCTGATAGAGACGCATCACCTGGTCATAGGTATGCACAGCAGTGTCGAGCCGCTGGAAATTGACCATTGCGGAATTGATGACAAAGTCCTGCATGAAGCAGGACAAGACACAATCGGCCGGATGGCGCAGCGCCAAAATAATTTTTGCCTCGGGAAAGATGCGCCGGATCATTGCCGCATTGGTCAGATTGAGCGGCATCTTGTCCACGATCAGTTTCTGACCGGGTTCGAAGCCCTGCTCGCGAACGGCATCCCAGTAAACATCGCGTGCGATCTGTCGTTGCGCCGACGTGAGATTGACAAGCGCTCCGGGGTAACCGCCCGGGAATGTTTCGATCTTTTCCCGCATGATGCGTGTCATCGGCTGCTCTTCGATACCAACGGCATCGGGATGAGCGTCCAGTATCGAGTCGAGCAATGTCGTGCCGGATCGCGGAAAGCCGATCAAAAAAGCAGGGGGATACTTGTGACCCGGCTCCAGCTCGATGGGCGGCAACTCTGTCCAGCTCGCCACAAAATCCTTCGTGAATGTCGCCAGCATCTCATCAAGATGACGAGTATAAAATTGCGTGTCGACTTTTCTGGTTTCGGTATTGCGGGCATGAGCCTCATTCATCAGTGTGAAGTTTTCAAAGGCCGCATCAATATCATTGAGCTTGTCACAAACCTGCCCAAGCTCGGCATAAAGCAGGCCGCTATGGACCGGCGCCATGTCCTTGATGTTGACATTCTTCAGTACGTCACGCGCTTCCTGATATCGCTTCAGGCGCCGCAGCGATTTAACCTTCGTGCGCAAGCCAAGCGGATGGGTCGGGGAAAGATCAAGCGCCTTTTGCGCGTAAACCAGTGCTTTCTCAAGATCGGAAATGCGCTCATTCATCTCTGCAATCAACGCATAAACATCCGGCAAAGGCTCATTGATGAGTTCCTCGGCCTTGTGCAGATATTCAAGCGCGGTCCGAAAACGCCCCTGATCAATCAAGGTCTCGCATGACCGTACGCGAATGATGGCGCTATCGGGCCGCAACTTCATGGCGAGATCAAAGTCGGCCATGGAATCATTCAGGCGCCGCGTCAGGCGATAAAGCTGCGCGCGCCCAACCAGCGCAACGATATTGTGTGGATCAAGACGCAGTGCCTGGTCAAAAGCTTCATGTGCCTCTTTTTCCTCCACAAGGTCACGCAGCGCATTGCCAAGATTGGCCCAGGCCAGCGCCATTTTGGGCAGCCGCTTGACGGCCAAACCCAGAAGCATTTTTGCCTGTTCAAGATTGCCAAGCTTGAATTCGACCACACCCGCCAGATGCAGCGCATCGCCATGCCTTGGGTCGAGGCGCAGAACCTCCTTGGCCCGCTGCAAGGCACGACCAAGCTGCCCGCTCTCCATCTCCATTGCACCACGCCGGACATTTTCAGTCAGCGCAGCACGCTCAGCATCGGGATCAAGGCGGGCCATGGCGCCAACCCCCGCAGGCAAAGGAACCGTTCCGCCGCCAATTCCTTGTCCCTGGCCGGGAAATAAGGCACGCGGTTTTCCCGACTTGGGTGGCATCCTGACCATCTCTCTGAATTCCTTAATTGTTTGGCTGATTTTGACATATTGAACGCAGATGACCAAGTGGTGCCCGACAATGTAGAGTTTACCTGGAACAGCGGCAGAATTTGCCTATAGCAGGAACCCGGCCACCGAAAAGGGCCTTGAAAGCGGCGGATACACTGACATTCCAACTGGCCCGCCTCTTGCGAAGTGATGGCTGTGCATCAGCAATATCCCTCTGCACGACAAAGGCAAGCCATGTCCGACTTCTCCTCCGCGAACCTGACGCTTCACGCCGGCAAACACAATATGGCCGCCGACTCCTTTGCGGCATTACGAGCCGCGCGGCGGGATGGCAGCAAGGCTGAGGCAGGCGGCAAACTCTCCTTCAATGATTTTCTCGACACCCTGAACCCGCTCCAGCACATCCCGGTCATTTCCGATATCTATCGGGAATTGACCGGGGACAGCATCAGCGAACAGGCCCGTGTCATGGGCGGTACGCTATATGGCGGCCCCATCGGCTTGATCTCTTCGGTGGCAACGGCAGCGATTGCGGCGGCAAATGATGGCGAGGGCCCGGGGCAACAGGCGATTGCCGCCGTCTTTGGTCCCGATGAAGAAACCCCGGCAGCCCCCGGGAAACGCGCCCGCGTGACAGATGAAGCCATCCCGGCGACGCCTGATGCCCTTCTGCGCGAAAGCCGCGAGGCAAATGAGAAGACGGCCAGCATCGCGCCGCAGGGCATTGCACAGACGACCGACAAACCCATCCCCGAAATGAGCCCGCAGGCTTTTGACGCGCTGATGAATGCCTTTGAGAACAAGCCTGCAGCGCCCGCCACCCTTGCGACCAGCGAGAGCCCTAAACCGGCGGCCCCTCTGGCTTTGCTGCCAAAAACACCCGCCACAACGCAGACCCCGACCGATCTCATGGCCAGGATGCAGGAGGCGCTGGATAAATATCAGGCCCTCAAATCAGGTGCCATATCGACCACATCAGCGCAATTCTAGTTTCGCCCCATCTGGCGCTGGACACCCGGTCCGCCTAATCTGCCACCATGAAACGCGCCCCGCACATCCATGTCACCGCCGCCCCCGGCGCCCATACCGGCCTGCTGCGCATGGCCGGTCTGCGTTTTGAATGTGCGCTTGGCCGCAGCGGCCTTGTCAGCGACAAACGCGAAGGCGATGGCGGCACGCCGGTCGGCACCTTTGCCTTGCGCGCAATCCGTTATCGCCAGGACAGGCTTTCAGCGCCTCGCAGCGCCCTTCCACTCATGCCCATTGCACCCGATGATGGCTGGTGCGACGCCCCCGGCGATCCCAATTACAATCGCCCCGTATCCCTGCCTTATCCGGCCAGCGCCGAACATATGTGGCGGCCGGACCCTCTTTACGACATCGTTGTGCCGCTCGGCTACAATGACGATCCCGTTATCGATGGGCGTGGCAGCGCCATATTCTTTCATGTCGCAAATGAAATAAACGGTCGCCTTGAGGCGACGGCGGGCTGTGTCGCCCTCCCGCTCAGCCAGTTACTTGATGTGCTGGCACTCTGCAAAGCAGACACCATGATGCGTATCGGCTAAGCGCCCCGCGCGCCGAAAAGCGCGCTCCCGATCCGCACATGCGTCGCACCACAGGCAATGGCCGTCTCAAAATCATGGCTCATGCCCATGGAGAGCCTGGGCAAGTCATGCGCCCGCGCCAGACGGGCGCAGGTACACAGGACCCTTCGCACGGGTCGAGGGAATCTACGATGGCGAAGCCGCGCTGACGGCCCAGCAAGAGACCCGATGGTACGTGAACAGCGACGGCTCAAAGCTGCAGACGTCGTCAGTGCTCTATCGCCTGATCATCTCGGCGAGTTCGAAGGCCACGGATGGCATGGTCATGCCGCGCTACGAATCGTTCGTCTCGACGACGGCGGCGGGATTGCCCAATGACGCCGCGGTGCTCAGGGCCGTCGATCGCATGATTGCGGACCTACAGGCCCTGAAACAGGCACCGGTGGTCGAGGCCATCACGGTACCGGCGATCCTCTCGGGTCGGGCGAGCGGCGTCTTCTTCCACGAGGTCTTCGGCCACCGCGTCGAAGGACACCGCCAGAAGGTCGAAACGGAAGGGCAGACGTTCAAGAAGAAACTCGGGGAGAAGCTGCTGCCCGACGCGTTTTCCGTCTTCTTCGATCCGACGTTGCGGCGACAGGGGAACGTCGAACTCGCAGGGTGGCGCCGGCGAAGAGCTGGGTGCTGTTCTCGGCGGATTGACCGGCGGCAAGCGGGTCGGCCTCGCCGCGATAGTCGGCCTGATAAAGGTCGGTCTTGCCCTTGGAGCGAATGGCTGAAGCGGGCCGAAATCTTGGCCGTCTGGTTCGGGCACCAGCGCCACCAGCCAGTATTTGTCGGTGATGCCGAGCCAGCCGCCGGTCGAGCTGTAATTGATCTGCTGCTTCTCGCGGATGTTCTTGTAGGAGACGTTGTCGATCAGCGTGCCGTCGAGCACGCCGAGAAGCCCCTCATGCAGGATGTAGTAGTTGAGCAGTTGCGGCGTGCCGTGACGCGCGATCAGGCCGTAGGGGAAGAGCGTGACGGTCTGGCCGCTGTCGTTCTGGACGCGCTGCGTCACCTTGAACATGAAATTCTCGTC
>CAVOKW010000005.1:0-10935 GCA_963696585.1 uncultured Alphaproteobacteria bacterium | reverse complement strand
TCTCCGTCGTGATGTCGAGGAAGGATGGCGCCCCAAAGCCGACGCCGGCATTGGCAAACACGCTGTCAATGCGGCCCATTTCCCTGGCCGTGGCAAGCATGCCCTCCACGACTTCTTCTTCCTTCGAAACGTCCACGCGCCGCGTCAGCACTTTCACGCCATGGGCGCGCAGCTTCTCGGCAGCCTTGGCATTCTTCTCTTCATTCGTGCCCCAGATCGCCACATCGCCGCCCGATGCCGCAATGGCTTGCGCCATGCCAAGACCGATGCCGCCATTGCCGCCCGTCACCAGTGCAACCTTGCCGGTCAGATCAAATGGTTTGTAAGTCATGCGTTTCCCTTTTTATTTTTTGCTTTTGCGTTTTGTTGTCGTTGCTTATTCGGCCTGGGTGGCGGGCCGTTTTCCCCCTGGCAGGGGTTGCAGCCGATCCATTTCCGGCATCATCTTGTCGGGCTTTGAGCCTGCGCGCAGTTCACGCAATTCCGAACAGACAAAATAGGGCTGATAGCTCAGATGTTCCGGGTCCGGCGGAATCTGGCAGGAATAAACCGAGGCCGCTTTTTGCAACACGAGCGCCGAACCGAGATTGCCACGGATCTCATAGCTTTCGCTCAATAGCGTGGTGAGTGTCTTCTCGGTCGCCACAAAGGGACCAGAGCGCGTGCCTGCGACAAAGGCGTCGCCCGGCGCGGCAGCCAGTGGCTGCATCATGGCAGCAACAACAAGCAGGGCGCTGATGCCGCTCAATAGCCTTGAAATCATGCTGGCTGGCTCACTATGAATAAAACGATGGAGAACGAAATGGCGCCGGACTGCGATCTTAGCCATTCAGCCCGACCGTTCAATATGATTACCATGCGCAACCCTGCCCGGCGCGAAAGACTTGCGCCAAAAGGGTCGCGTTCACGCCGCGCAACGCTCGCAAAGTCCGGATATCTCGACGACCTTGTGTTCGGCGACAAAGCCCTTCGCCGCTGCCGCCTTGTCGAGCGCGCCATCAAGCCGCTTGTCGAAGATTTCCTGTGTCATGCCGCAAAGGCGGCAGATCAGGAACTGGCCGCTATGCGGCGCGCCGGCCTCGGCACAGCCGAGATAGGCATTCAGCGACTCGATTTTATGGATGAGACCTTCCGCCATCAGAAAATCAAGCGCCCGATAGACCGTCGGGGGCCGCGCCGATTTGTGGCTGCGTGAAAGCTCATCAAGCACCTGATAGGCGCCGATAGGCCGATGCGAACGCCAGACAATCTGCAGCACCTTCTCGCGCAAGGGCGTCAACTGCACCTGCCGGGTCGCGCACAACGCATGCGCGCGCGCCAGCGCATCGCCCACGCAATGGGTATGGTCATGCACGCCATGCGCTTCATGGGGATGTTGATTTTTTGACGTCGCGATCAAGGCGTGGCATCTCCTCTCAGCCGGGTGCGGGTATGATACAACATAACAACGTCGATAAAACCCTGCTTGAGGGGCTATCTCATGTGCGGCCATCCTTCGAGACGGGCCTTCGGCCCTCCTCAGGATGAGGTATCACTTATTTGCCCCTCATCCTGAGGAGGGCAAAGCCGCGTCTCGAAGGACGAGGTCACCACTCCCCACCCCAAATCCTTCTGCATCAAAACACCTCACTCCGCCGGTACCCGATCTCTTCATAAAACCCCGCCGCCTGATTCTTTCGCCGGACCGGCGGGTGGCGCGGGGGGTGAGGCGATCTGCCGCCATGATGCTCTCCAGTCGCCTGGGTACAGGGAAAGCGGAGAAATCTGACACAACCAGCCTCACCAGCGCAAATGGCGCCTGCGGGTTCCACAGCAAAAAAATGACGATTAAAGGATATTCGCGTGCGGCCCCTGCCTTCCTATATACTGAGGCCCGGTCTGGTCTTGGGAACACAATGCTCTCTGACATTATCATCCTGCTCGTTCTTGTCCTTTTGAACGGGTTTTTTTCGCTGTCTGAAATGGCGCTTGTTTCCTCGCGCCGTCAGCGCCTGGAGGCGCTCAAGTCCGAGCGGCTGCGCATGGGCGGCTCGGTCATCCCGGTCGAGACGGCCATTGAGCTTCATCAGGAGCCGGGGCGCTTTCTCTCGGCGGTCCAGATCGGCATCACCCTTGTCGGTGTTTTCACCGGCGCTTTCGGCGCGACCACCTTGTCGGCCCCGCTCGCCGCATGGCTGGCACCCCTGCCATTGATCGGCGCTTATGCCGGGGCCATCGCCTTTGCCTTTGTCGTCGTCATCATCACCTATCTCTCGCTGATCCTTGGCGAGCTTGCGCCCAAGCGCATCGCGCTCTCCAATCCCGAGAAGATCGCCGCCGCCGTGGCCGGCCCGATGAACAATACCGCGCATGTCCTCAAGCCTTTCGTGACCTTCCTGTCATGGTCCACGGAAGCGGTTGTCCGCCTCTATGGCATCACCGGTCAGAATGTGCCGCAGGTGACGGAAGATGAAATCAAGCATCTGATTGAGGAAGGTGCCGCCACGGGCGCGATCGAAGGCGTCGAGCGCGACATCGTCAATCGCGTGTTCCGCCTGAGCGACATGCGCGTCAGCGAAATCATGACGCCGCGCATCCAGATGGTCTGGCTCGATACCGAAGCGCCGCTGGCCGAAAATCTGGCGACCATTCGCCGTCACCAGAACATGCGCTATCCCATCCGCAAGGGGGTGGGCGGTGCGCCTGTCGGCATGGCGCGTCTGGAGGATTTGTTCCACGAGAATGAACCCAGGACCAATCAGGAACTTTTTGCCAAGATGTCGCCGCCGCTCTATATCCCGCGCACGGCGTCGGTGCTGAAAGCGCTCAGCATCCTGCAATCCGAAGTCATGTACATGGCCTTCATCATCGATGAATATGGCGATGTGGTTGGCACACTCTCCATGGCTGAAATATTTTTCGCCATGGTCGGCGATATTTCAGATCATGCGGGCGATCCACATCCCTCGATATTCCGGCGCGACGACGGTTCCTATCTGATCGACGGCGTCGTTTCGGTCGATGAAGTGCGCCGCCTGCTGAAACTCGCCAAATTGCCGGGCGATGAAAGTGCCGAGGTCAATACGCTGGCGGGCGTGATTTTCAACTGGTTCGGACGCATGCCGAATGAGGGCGATCATTTCGGCTGGAATGGCTATCGCTTTGAAGTCGTCGATATGGATGGTCCCCGCATCGACAAGATCATGATCGTGCCCGCGCAAAACCTGCCCATCGGCAAGGCCTCGACCCGCGCCGCTGATTAATCCGCCGCAACGACCTTGCCCGGGTTGAGTATGCCGCGCGGATCAAGCGTCTTTTTAAGTGCGCGCATGAGGTCCGTCTCGACAGATGATTTCGTGGCGGCAATTTCGTCGCGTTTCATGATGCCGACACCATGTTCGGCGCTGATCGAGCCGCCCATGCCGCGCACAATGCCATGCACGATGGCGTTCATTTCATCCCAATGGGCGAGATAGGCCGCCTTGTCCATGCCAAGGGGCTGACTGAGATTGAAATGCACATTGCCATCGCCAATATGGCCGAAGGGCACGGGACGAATGCCGGGCATGGCCGCTTCGACGGCGCGTGATGCCTGCTCGATAAAAGCTGCGATGGATGAGACCGGCACTGACACATCATGCTTGATGCTGCCGCCTTCTGCTTTCTGGATTTCAGACAGGCTCTCGCGCAACCGCCAGAAGGCCTGACGCTGGCTTTCCGATCGCGCCACAGCGGCATCCATTGCGAGCCTGGCGTCAAGCCCGTCAGCCAGTGCGGCTTCCATCACATCCTGCAAATCGGAAGCCTTGCGCCCGCCCGTCATCTCCACCAGCACATACCAAGGGGATGGTTGGTCGAGCGGGTCGCTCGCGCCCGGCAAATGGCGGAGAACGAAATCAAGGCCAATACGGGGAATGAGTTCAAACGTGCTGACCTGACCACCTGCCGCCCCCTCCATAAGGCGCAACAGCGCCACGGCGCTTGCCGCATCCGGCACGGCGACAAAGGCCGTCTCGATGGCGACAGGCGCGGCAAAAAGTTTCAGCACCGCGCCCGTGATGACGCCGAGCGTGCCTTCCGAGCCGATGAAAAGCTGCTTCAGGTCATAGCCTGTATTGTCCTTGCGCAACCCCTTGAGGCTTGAGAGCACCCGGCCATCGGCCAGCACCACTTCCAGGCCGAGCGTCAGATCGCGCATATTGCCATAGCGCAACACCGCCGTGCCGCCCGCATTGGTCGCGAGATTGCCGCCGATCTGGCACGAACCTTCCGAGGCAAGGCTCAGCGGGAAAAGGCGCGAGGCCTCGCTCGCATGGGCCTGCGCCTGAGCCAGCGTCATGCCGGCGTCAACGCTCATCGTGTTGTTGAGGGGATCAATACCGCGCAGCCTGTTCATCCGGCTGAGCGAAAGCAGGATGGCATCTTGCGAAAACGGGATCTGCCCGCCGACAAGCCCCGTATTGCCACCCTGAGGCACAATCATCATGCGTGTCTCATGCGCCAGCGCCATGATTGCCGAAACCTCCGCCGTCGAGGCAGGCGAGAGCATCGCGGCGCAAGTCCCCTGATAAAGGCCGCGCCATTCCACCAGATGCGGGGCGAGCACCGCCGCCTCATCGGCATAGCCTTTGGCGCCGACGATGTCCCGGAACTTCTGAAGGGTCTCTGGCCTTGGCATGGGTGTCTTGGCTTCCCGCATGAGGGGCTGGGGCAATGTCATATAGTTATGGCGCAGGCTCCAGCGCCGTTCTAGATTGCCGCGCCGAAAAGGGAGCAAAAGCATCATGAACGACACAGCCAGCCACGCGGGCGCGTTTACATCCGTTGACCATATCATCATTGCGGTCGATGACCTCCCCGCCGCTGAAAAGGCCTATAGCGCCATTTTTGGCCGTGGCCCCTCCTGGCGCGGCATGCATCCGGGCCGTGGCACGGGCAATGTCCTTTATCGCCTCGATAACACCTATGTTGAAGTTCTTGGTGTGGTCGGCGAAGGCCCCGGTGCGGATGATCTGAAAAAGCGTCTGGCTGAAAAGGGTCAGGGCCTCTATGGCATCGTGCTGGGTGTTGCCAATGCGGCTGCCGCAACCGCCACATTGAGGTCGCGCGGGTTTCCGGCCGGCGATCCCGTGAAGGGCTCAGGCCGCGACGAAATCACCGGCAATATCCGCCACTGGAACACATTTGCCATGCCGGGCGAGGCAACACATGGGCTTTTCATGCTCGGTATCGAGCATCTCGATCCGGCTGATGCCCTGCCCATGGCGCCACTTGTGGCTGGCGTGCGTGCCGATGCCGCCGTCTCGGCGGCTGACCATGTCGTCGTGCTGACGCCGGATGCCGATGGCTGCAAAACGCTCTTTGGCGATATGCTCGGCATCCGCCTGGCGCTGGACCAGACCAAGCCCGAATGGGGCGTGCGCCAGCTCTTCTTCCGGGTGGGGGGCATGACGATTGAGGTTGCCCAGTCGCTCGATGCCAGCAAGGCGCCCAAGGCGGATTTCTTCTGGGGTCTGGCCTGGTCGGTCAGGAACATCGCTGCCGCTCAGGCGCGTCTCGCCGCTGCCGGTCTGGATGTGTCCGAAGTGCGTGAAGGCCGCAAGGCAGGCACGGCGGTTTGCACCATCCGCAAGGAAACCTTCGGCGTCCCCACTTTGTTGGTCGGACCCGCCTGACAGATGGCTTAAAATCTGACAGGCTGTCGCCAGCACATATTTTGGGATGCCGAGGGGCCGAGGGAAAGATGAAGTCATTCGAATTGCTGATCGAACGTCTGGTGCTGTTCAGCCGCTGGATTCTGGTCGTCTTCTATCTGGGGCTGGCTGTGGCGCTCGCCGTCTATGCCGCCTCCTTCCTCGTCAAGCTCTACAAGATCGCTGAAAATGCGCTGATCTCGTCTGAAGCAGACATGATTTTGGCCATGTTGAGCCTCATCGATGCCACGCTGGTGGCAGGCCTCATGCTCATGGTCATGCTGACAAGCTATGAAAACTTTGTCAGCCGGTTTGACGAGGAAAAGACCGGCCTGACCTGGCTCGGCAAGCTCGATTCCGGCAGCCTGAAAGTGAAGGTTGCGTCCGCCATTGTCGCCATTTCGTCGATCCACCTGCTTCAGGTCTTCCTGAATGTCAGCCAATATACCTCTGACAAGATCATGTGGCAGACCATCATGCACATGGCTTTCGTGATCTCGGCTGTGGGGCTTGCCTGGCTCGACAACATGACCGTCAAAAAGCACTGACAGATCAGCGCGGCGCAGCGGCGCGGCGCAGACGGTCATTGATGGCTTCGCCAAGACCCGTCTCGGGTATGGGCATGACGGCAATGGGTTTACCCATGGCGTCAAGTTCTCGCAGCATCGAAAAAAGCTGCGCCGCCGCCTCGCGCAGATCGCCTGCGGTTGAGAGGTTCAGCCCCGGCACATCCGGCATCAGCGGCCCAAATCCCAACAGGCTCTCACCGGCGCGCGCCTCAAGCGCATTCAACCGGATCGCGACATCCGGGGCGTAATGACTTTCAAGCTGGCCGGGCGAAGCGCGTCCAGCCTCGCCTGAAAGCGGTACGGCCTCGATGAGCTTGCACCCCAGTACCGCCTCAATGGCCTCGCGCGCAATCGCGCCGGGCCGCAGCAATGTCGGTCCGGCAGCCGGAAAGCCGACAACGCTTGATTCAAGACCCATGGCGCAGGCACCGCCATCCAGTATGAGTTTGAGCGCACTTGCCTGCCCAAGCGATTGCAACACATGCTCGGCGCGTGTCGGGCTGATGCGGCCTGAGGCATTGGCCGAGGGTGCGGCAATCGGGCGCCCCGCAGCCAGAAGAAGGCGATGGGCAACAGGGTGGGCGGGTACACGCAGCGCGACGGTGTCGAGCCCGGCGCTGACCAGCAGCGACAGGATGCAATCAGGGCGGCGTGGCAGGACAAGTGTCAACCCACCCGGCCAAAAGGCGCGCGCCAGCTTGTCAGCATCATCAGTGAAGCGGACATGGCGATCAGCGCTCTCGCGATCAGGCAGATGCACGATCAGCGGATTGAAGCGCGGCCGCCCCTTCGCCTCGAAAATGGCGGCAACCGCCCCATCATTCGTTGCATCGGCGCCAAGCCCGTAAACGGTCTCTGTCGGAAAGGCGACAAGCGCCCCTTGCACGATCAGCCGACCCGCCCTGGCAATGCTGTCGTCATCGGCAGCTATCAATTCAGGCGGCATGGGGCGACTTCGGCTTGGCATTGCGGCGATTGCGCGCCATCGTCCAGTGGACGAGACGTTGCGGCAACAGGCGCGCCAGCAGCGCAATCGCATTGTTGATCGTACCATTGATGATAACGGGGCGACCCGCCATCACGGCGTCGTAGGCCTGCTGCGCCACCACATCGCCTGTCATCCAGATGAACTTTGGCAGCTTGTTCATCGCCTCGCGATTGCCCGCCACATCATGAAACTCGGAATAGGTGAAGCCGGGACAGAGCGCTGTCACATGTACATTATTGCCGATGTTTTCGAGCGACAGGCTTTCCGACATCTTGATCACAAAGGCTTTGGAGGCGGCGTAAAGCGTGCCGCCCGCCGCACCCGGCAAATGCCCGGCAAGGGAGGCGACATTGATGATGCGGCCATAGCCGCGCGCCGCCATGCCCGGCCCGAAGAGGTGGCAGAGTTCGGCATAGCTTGTCACCATGACCTGAATGAGTGCCGCCTGATCGGCCCATTTTGTGTCCCGGAAAAAGCCGGTGACCGAATAACCCGCATTATTGACCAGCGCATCAATCATGATGTGGCGGCTTGCCATTTCATCGAACAGACGACGTGGTGTGGCAGGGTCGGCCAGATCAGCGGCAATCACATGCGCCTCAACGCCATATTTGCCTTTGACCTCTTGCGACAGGGCTTCAAGCCGCTCGCGGCGACGGGCAACAAGCACCAGATTGAAGCCATGGGCGGCAAAGACCAGCGCCATTTCGCGCCCGATCCCGGCAGATGCCCCCGTGATGAGCGCTGTGCGAGCCTTGTTACCCTGTGCCATCATCATATCCGTCTCTCCAGGCGCACAATCACTGCCAACACGCCAGTCAGCAGTTCAACTGGCGCAGAGAATACAGTAAAAGCGCCCATCACAACCAATAAGCCGCCCAATACGCAAAATTGCAGCCACCCGGAGAACCTTATGGCCTATCACGCCCCGACCCGCGATATGTCTTTTATCCTGAATGATGTCCTCGGGCTGCAGGAACTGGGTTTTCCCGATCTCGGGCGCGACTTGGTTGACGCCGTGCTGGAGGAGGGAGGCAAGCTGGCAAGCGAGGTTCTGGCGCCGCTGAACGGGCCGGGCGATCGGGAGGGCTGCCGTCTGGAATCCGATGGCGTCAGAACCGCCAGGGGCTTTGCTCAGGCCTATCGTCAATGGGTCGAGGGCGGCTGGGCAAGCCTTGCGGCAACGCCCGACTTTGGCGGACAGGGCCTGCCGCTCAGTGTCGCCGTTGCGGCGCAGGAAATGTGGAACGCCGCCAATATCTCGTTTGGTCTCTGCCCGCTTCTCTCGCAAGGTGCGGTCGAAGCGCTCACCACCCATGGCTCGCAGGCGCTGAAAGACCGCTACCTCGCCAAACTCATTTCGGGTGAATGGACCGGCACCATGAATCTGACCGAGCCGCAGGCGGGCTCCGACCTCAATGCCTTGAAGGCGAAAGCCATACCGCTTGGCGAGGGTCGTTATGCGATCACCGGCACCAAGATTTTCATCACCTATGGCGATCACGACATGGCCGAGAATATCGTCCATCTCGTGCTGGCGCGCCTGCCCGATGCACCAGCCGGAACGCGCGGCATTTCGCTCTTTCTCGTACCGAAGTTTCTCGTCAACGCAGACGGTTCGCTCGGCGAACGCAATGATGCCCATTGCATCGGCATCGAGGAAAAACTCGGCATCCATGCCAGCCCCACCTGCGTCATGTCCTATGGTGAAAAAGGCGGTGCCACAGGCTGGTTGATCGGCGAGGAAAATCGCGGCCTTGCCTGCATGTTCACCATGATGAACAACGCCCGTCTGCTGGTCGGTACGCAAGGCGTGGCGCTTGCTGATCGCGCGACGCAACATGCGCTCGCCTATGCGCGTGACCGCAAACAGGGACGTGCCGCAGGAACAAGCGCCCCAGCGGGCGAAATGTCACCCATCATCGAGCATGCCGATATAAGACGTACACTGATGACCATGAAGGCGCTGACGCAAGCCGCCCGCATGATCTGCTATGCCACAGGCGTCGCGCTGGATCAGGCGCATATCGCGACGAGCGCTGAGACGCGCGAATCCGGCAAGACGCGAGCTGATCTTCTGACACCGATTGCCAAGTCATTTTCGACCGACATCGCTGTCGAAGTCGCTTCCATGGGCGTTCAGATCCATGGCGGCATGGGCTATATCGAAGAAACGGGCGCCGCGCAGTTTCTGCGAGATGCCCGCATTTTGCCGATATATGAAGGCGCCAATGGCATTCAGGCGATTGATCTGGTGACGCGAAAACTGCCACTTGGGAATGGCGCTGTCGTGTCGGACCTGATGGAAGAAATCGCCCAGACCGCGCGCGATGCCGCCGCCAGGGGTGAGGCGTTCTTGGCCATGGGCGAGGAGCTGGCTAACGCATGCAAAACCCTTGAAGACGCAAATGTCTATATGGCAGAACAACTTAAATCGACGCCCCAAAATGCGCTGGCCGGCGCAAGTCCCTATCTGCGCCTCTTTGGCACTGTGCTCGGCGCCCATTTCCTGATCCGCGCGGCACTCGTCGCCACATCGGCTGCGCATCCGGCTGCCTTTGCCAAGACGCGTCTCGTCACGGCGCAATTTTATGCTGACAATATTTTACCTGCCGCCTCAGGGCTGGCACACTCGGCATGTGCCGGGGCAGAGACGCTTTATGCGCTGGATGCCACAGCCCTTGCGAGTTGATGCTTTCCCCAGCGTGAGTGTGTTTTTTCGCGAACAATTTGACCAGAGGCACCGAGACGCCTATCACGAATGGATGCCAGCCCGTTTGCGCAGAAGTCGGTGACCCCATGTCTGATGTATCGCTTGCCACACCTGATGCTGAATCCTTGACCTATCCGCTGGGCCGCATTCCCGCGCCCGGTGAGGTGATCGAGGTAGGGCCGGGCGTGCTTTGGGTACGCCTGCCCATCCCCTTTCAGCTCGACCATATCAATGTCTGGCTGATCGAAGACACGGACGGCTGGTTCATTGTCGATACCGGCGTCGCCACGGATGACGCCAAGGCACTGTGGCGCAAGGTCTTTGCCACACATCTCATGGACAAGCCGATCAAGGGCGTCATCGTCACGCATCTTCACCCGGATCATGTCGGTCTCGCCGGCTGGCTGACGCGCAAATGGAATGTCGATCTGCACATGTCGCGGATTGATTTTCTGAGCTGCCGCAATCTCGTTCTCGACACAGGCCGCGAAGCGCCCAAGGAAGCGCTTGCCTTCTACAGGGCGGCGGGTTTCAGCGAGCGCGGTCTCGATGACTATGCCCAACGCTTTGGCAATTTCGGAGAGCGCGTGTCGCGCCTGCCGGACACTTATCGTCGCCTGCGCGAAGGCGATGAAATGAAAATCGGCGATCATATCTGGCGCGTCGTTGTCGGTTCGGGTCACGCGCCGGAGCATGTCTGCCTTTATTGCGCGGATTTGAAATTGTTCATTTCAGGCGATCAGGTGTTGCCGCGCATTTCATCCAATGTCAGCGTCCATCCGACCGACCTCTCGGACAATCCCTTGCAGGAATGGATCGAGAGCTGCCATCGCCTGCGCGCCAATCTGCCAGCCGATCTCCTGGTGCTTCCCGCGCATAATGAGCCCTTCATGGGGCTGCATCTTCGGCTGACCTCCCTGATCGACGGCCATGAATCAAGCCTTGCCAAGCTCCATGACTATCTGTCCGAGCCGCGCCGCGCCATTGATGTTT
>CAVOKW010000004.1:0-75220 GCA_963696585.1 uncultured Alphaproteobacteria bacterium | reverse complement strand
CGGCCGCATCGCTCTCGCCGAGACGGCGCGCCTCTTCATTGGTGCTGTCGATTTCGACGAAGGCCCGATGACCTACGCCTGATGGCAGGATCGGTTGATGATCCGCCATGCGTCAGGGCATGAGCGCGGCAGCGGCAGACTGCGCCGCGACCAGCAGGGGTGCCGGGTAGACGAAGAAGACCAGCGTGAAGAGACCTGAGAGCGTGAGAATGGCGTTCAACTCGCCCGGTACAGGCTGGATGAAGGCTTCGGCCGGCTCATCGAAATACATGATCTTGACAATGCGCAGATAATAGAAGGCGCCAACGACGCTTGAGAGCACGCCGATGATGGCGAGCGGCCAGAGACCGGCTTGCACGGCGGCCATGAAGACATAGAACTTGCCGAAAAAGCCCGCGAGCGGCGGCACGCCCGCCAGCGAGAACATGAGCATGGCAAGGGCGAAGGCAAACATGGGCTGGGTGCGCGAGAGACCGGCGAGATCATTGATCAACTCGACCATGCCTTCCTTGCGACGCATGGCGAGGATGCAGCAGAAGACGCCCGCATTCATGATGACATAGATCACCAGATAAACCAGAACGCCGCGAATGCCTGTCTCCGTGCCTGCCGCGAGGCCGACAAGGGCAAAGCCCATATGCGCAATCGAACTATAGGCCATGAGGCGCTTGATATTGGTCTGGCCGATGGCGGCAAAGGCGCCCAGCACCATCGAGGCGATGGAAATGAAGACGATGATCTGCTGCCATTCCAGCATCATTGTCGGGAAGGCTGTGTAGAGCAGGCGGATGATCATGGCCATGGCCGCGACCTTGGGCGCCCCGGCGAAGAAGGCCGTTACGGGCGTTGGAGCGCCTTCATAAACATCCGGCGCCCACATATGGAAGGGCACGGCGGAAATCTTGAACGCCAGACCGGCGAGAATGAAGACAAGACCGAAGGTGACACCAAGCGGCACGTCACCTGCGGCCAGCAGTCTGGCGATCGGCCCGAAGGCGACCGAGCCGGTGAAGCCATAGACCAGCGACATGCCATAAAGCAGCATGCCGGAAGAGAGCGCGCCGAGGACAAAATATTTGAGGCCGGCTTCGGTTGAACGGGCATTGTCGCGATTGAAGGCGGCAATCACGTAGAGCGCGAGGCTCTGCAATTCGAGGCCGAGATAGACCGACATCAGGCTGTTGGCCGAAACCATCATGAACATGCCGAGGGTTGCCAGCACGATCAGCACGGGAAACTCGAAGCGCTCCATGTCTTCGCGCTTGATGAAGCTGTGCGACATCATGAGGGCTGTGCCGGAGCCAAACAGGATCAGCAGTTTCATGAAGCGCGTGAAGGTGTCGCTGACAAACATGCCGCCGAAAGTTTCAACCCGTCCACCCTCGCCGCCCATGATGATGAGAGCGGCAACGATGAACAGGATCACCGAACCGATCAGCACGATACGTGTTTCATTCTCGCGGCCATAAGCGCCAAACATCAGAAAGATGATCGCGCCAATGGCGAGCATGATTTCCGGAATGGCCGGGCCAAAGGCAGGAATTGAGGTGAGGACTTGTTCCATGGAGCTACCTTGCACGTTCCTGCTAGTGACCGCTGATGAGCGAAGCGAACTGCGTCAGCATGCCGGTGCCGACATTGCTGGCTTCGACAGCCGCATTGTAATTGGCAACCAGATGCTCGATCGATACAGCGGTGAGGTCGAAGATCGGCGCCGGATAGACACCGAAAAGAATGGTGAGCACGACCATCGGGGCAAGCGTTGCCGCTTCGCGCCAGTTGAGGTCGAGAATGTTTTTGAGTGTGTCTTTTTCCAGCGCCCCAAAGACAATGCGGCGATAGAGATAAAGCGCATAGGCTGCCGACAGAATGACACCGATGGCGGCAAGGGCCGCAACATAGGTGTTGACCTTGAAGGTGCCTATAATGGTCAGGAACTCGCCGACGAAACCGCTGGTGCCCGGCAAGCCGACATTGGCCATGGTGAAAATCATCAGCGCCACGGCATAAAGCGGCATACGATTGACGAGGCCGCCATAGGCCGAGATCTCGCGTGTATGGATGCGATCATAGATGACGCCAACACACAGGAAGAGTGCGCCAGACACCCAGCCATGGCTGAGCATCTGGAAAACCGCACCCTGCACGCCTTGTTGCGTGGCGGCAAAAATGCCCATGGTGACAAAGCCCATATGGGCGATTGACGAATAGGCGATGAGCTTTTTCATATCCTCCTGCACCAGCGCGACGAGCGAGGTGTAGAGAATGGCGATGACGCTGAGCGCAAAGACCAGGGGCGCAAAATCAGCCGAGGCGAGCGGGAACATGGGTAGCGAGAAGCGCAGGAAGCCATAGCCGCCCATCTTCAGCATGATGCCGGCCAGGATGACGGAACCAGCGGTTGGCGCTTCCACATGCGCATCAGGCAACCAGGTGTGAACCGGCCACATGGGCATCTTCACAGCAAAGGAGGCAAAGAAGGCAAGCCACAGCCAAGTCTGCATTTCCGGCGGGAACGGGAAAGCCATCAAGGTCGGAATGTCGGTTGTGCCCGCCTGCCAATACATGGCCATGATGGCGAGCAGCATCAGCACGGAACCGGCAAAGGTGTAGAGGAAGAACTTGAAGGAGGCGTAGATACGACGCTTGCCACCCCAGACACCGATAATGAGGAACATCGGGATGAGGCCGCCTTCAAAGAAGAGATAGAACAGCACGAGATCAAGCGCACAGAAGACGCCGATCATCAGCGTTTCGAGCACAAGGAAGGCGATCATATATTCCTTCACGCGCACATTGATCGAGTCCCAGCTTGCCGCAATACAGGCAGGCATGAGGAATGTCGTGAGGATGACGAAGAGGACGGAAATGCCGTCCACGCCCATGTGATAATTGATCGCGCCACCAAGCCAGTCGATGTTTTCGACAAACTGGAAAGAGGCGGTTGTGGAATCAAACTTCCACAGGAGGTAAAGCGACACCAGGAAGGTGAAGCCGGTGGTCCAGAGCGCCACGCGACGCGCGTTACGCGCCACGGTTTTCTCATCGCCCCGGATGATGAAAATGATGAAGGCACCCGCCAAGGGCAGAAAGGTGATGAGCGAAAGAATGTTTCCGTCGAACATCAGTGGACGCCCCCGAGCATGAAGTAGGTCGCCAGCGCCGCGACACCGAGCAACATCGCGAAGGCGTAGTGATAAAGATAACCGCTTTGCAGCCGGACAACGCCGCGCGTCACATCAAGCACACGCGCCGAGATGCCATCTGGCCCCATGCCGTCGATGATGCGACCGTCGCCCTGTTTCCAGAGCAGTCGACCAAGCCAGAAGGCCGGACGAACGAAGATAAAGTCGTAGATCTCGTCGAAGTACCACTTGTTGAGCAGGAACAGGTAAAGCGGCTCCTGCGTGCGCGCGAGCTCCTTGGGAAGATCGGGACGCGAAATGTAGAAGAGATAAGAAAGGCAGAAACCAAGCACCATCATCAGCGTGGGCAGGAGTGCGGCCCATTCGGGAACATTGTGCATCTCGTGGAGAATGTGGTTGGTCGCGCCATGATAGATCGCTTCCAGCCAGAAGGCTTCGTGCAACGCGCCGATGAAGAAACGCTCGAAGACAAGGCCTGCCAGCAAGGCGCCGACCGACAGAAGGATCAGCGGAATAAGCATGACCATGGGCGATTCATGCACATGGGAAATCGTCTCGTTCGAGGCGCGTGTTTCACCATGGAAGGTCATGAAAATCAGACGCCAGGAATAGAAGGACGTCAGGAAGGCGGCAATGACCGTCATCAGGAAGGCATAGCTGTGCATGACGTTTTGGCCGGCATAGGTTGCCTCGATGATGGCGTCCTTGGAGAAATAGCCCGCCGTGAACGGAAAGCCGGTCAGCGCCAGCGTGCCGATCACCATCATGATCCATGTCGCCGGGATGAGCTTGTAGAGACCGCCCATCTTGCGCATGTCCTGCTCGCCATCCATGGCATGAATGACGGAACCCGAACCCAGGAACAAGAGCGCCTTGAAGAAGGCATGGGTGAAGAGATGGAACATCGCCGCTTCATAGGCGCCGACGCCAAGGGCTGCGAACATGTAACCAAGCTGCGAACATGTCGAATAAGCGATGACGCGCTTGATGTCATTTTGCACGAGGCCGACAGTCGCCGCAAAGAAGGCCGTCGTCGCACCGATGAAAGTGACGACGGTGAGCGCGAAGGGCGAGAACTCGAAAATCGGGGAGCACCGCGCGACAAGGAAGACGCCTGCGGTCACCATGGTCGCGGCATGGATCAGCGCCGACACAGGTGTCGGGCCTTCCATCGCATCGGGCAGCCAGGTATGCAGCATGAACTGGGCTGACTTGCCCATCGCGCCCATGAAGAGCAGCAAACAGGCCGTGGTGACGATTGGCACATCATGGCCAAGGAAGCTGAAGCTCTGACCGGCAAGGCTGGGGATGGCGGCGAAAACCGTGTCGAAATCCACAGACCCGATCGTCAGGAAGAGCGTGGCGATGCCGAGGATCAGACCGAAGTCGCCGACGCGGTTGACGACAAAGGCCTTGATGGCGGCGGCATTGGCGCTGGGCTTTTGATACCAGAAGCCGATGAGCAGATAGGACGCCAGCCCCACCCCTTCCCAGCCGAAGAAAAGCTGGACGAAGTTATCAGCCGTCACCAGCATCAACATGGCGAAGGTGAAAAGCGAGAGATAGGCAAAGAAACGCGGCTGGTGCGGATCGTGGCTCATATAGCCAACCGAGTAAATATGCACGAGCGAGGAAACCGAGGTGACAACCACCAGCATGACGGCTGTGAGCGTGTCGATGCGCAGCCGCCAGTCCGCCTCAAAAGCACCACTGTCAATCCATGTCATGACCTGGATACGGCTCAACTCGCCGCCAAAGCCGACCTTGAAAAAGGCAATCATCGAGAGGATGGCGGCCAGCACCAGAAAACCCGAGGTGACGATCTGGGCGCCGCGCGCGCCGATCCAGCGACCAAAAAGGCCCGCGGTCAGAAAGCCGAGAAGCGGCAGGAAGACGATAGCGGTATACATGTCCCCTAGCCCTTCATCATGTTGATGTCTTCAACCGCGATGGAGCCGCGGTTGCGGAAATAAACCACAAGGATGGCAAGGCCGATGGCCGCCTCGCCTGCGGCCACTGTCAGCACGAAGAGCGCGAAAACCTGACCGACGAGATCACCCATGAACGTCGAGAAGGCCACGAAATTGATATTTACGGCGAGCAGCATCAATTCGATCGACATCAATATGATGATGACGTTCTTCCGGTTGAGGAAGATTCCGAAAATGCCGAGCGTGAACAGGATCGCTGCCACAGTCAGATAATGTCCAAGGCCGATAGTCATCTTGTTCTCCTGCCCTGCCGCCTCAGCGAAAGAGCTGTCACCTTCAAAAAGTCAGAGCCCCTGACCCGGCTCCACATCACGCATTTCAATCGCCTGATCCCGCGTGCGGCCAACCTGATCGGCAATGACCTGACGCTTGAGGCGCGGATTTTTGGGCCGCAGGGTCAGGACAATCGCGCCAATCATGGCGACCAGCAGAATGAGACCTGCCGTCTGGAAGAGATAGGCATAGTCGGTATAGATGAGGCGGCCCAGCGCCCGCGTATTGTCTATGTGTTCGGCCGCAGCTGCGACAGGAGCTGCCGCAACGGAGGCTGCCTCCGGTGAGACAATCCATGTCACCAGCACCATCAGAAGCTCGATAAGCAGCATGATGCCGACCAGCGCGCCGATGGGCATATATTGCAGGATGCCTTCGCGCAATTCGGTGAAATCCACGTCAAGCATCATGACGACGAAGAGGAAGAGAACCGCGACGGCGCCGACATAGACAATGACGAGAATGAGGGCGAGGAACTCCGCCCCCATCAGCACGAAGAGAGCGGCGGCATTGAAGAAAGCGAGGATCAGGAACAGGACCGAATGCACGGGGTTGCGCGATGCAATCACCATGAAGCCTGCGGCGATGGTGATCGCTGCAAAGATGTAAAAAGCAATGGCGCTCGCAATCATTTGGACCCCTGTCCCTCTTCCTGTCCGGTTTTCACCGGCAACTCATTTGCGCCTGTGAGGGCGTTCCGTCTTAACGATATGGCGCATCGAGCGCGATATTCTTGGCGATCTCGCGTTCCCAGCGGTCGCCATTGGCGAGCAGCCGGTCCTTGTCATACATCAGTTCTTCGCGCGTTTCGGCGGCGAATTCGAAGTTTGGCCCTTCGACAATCGCATCGACCGGGCAGGCTTCCTGGCAGAAGCCGCAATAGATGCATTTCGTCATGTCGATGTCGTAGCGCGTGGTGCGGCGCGTGCCGTCATTGCGACGCGGACCGGCTTCAATCGTGATGGCCTGTGCCGGGCAGATCGCTTCGCAAAGTTTGCAGGCGATGCAACGCTCCTCGCCATTGGGGTAACGGCGCAGCGCATGTTCGCCGCGGAAGCGCGGGCTGAGCGGACCTTTTTCAAAGGGATAGTTCAGCGTGGATTTGGGTTTGAAGAAATAGCGCATGGCCATGGCGAAGCTCGACACGAACTCCAGCAGGAAAAGCGACCGCGCTGTCTGTGCGAGTCTGCTCATTGCGCCCTTCCTTTCGACGATACCAAAATCACTGTGTTGATCTTATGCATGGGGCACCCATCCAAAACCAACCAGCACGCCCGCCGTCAATACCACCCAGAAAAGCGAGAATGGCAGGAAGACCTTCCAGCCCAGACGCATCAACTGGTCGTAGCGATAACGCGGCACGATGGCCTTGACCATGGCGAACATGAAGAAGACGAAACAGACCTTGAGCAGGAACCAGACGATGCCGGGAATGAAATCCAGGAAGGCAAAGGGTGGCAACCAGCCGCCCAGGAAGAGGATGGTCGTCATGGCGCACATCAGGATGATCGCCACATATTCGCCAAGCATGAACATCATGTAGGGGGTGGAGGAATATTCCACCATGAAGCCCGCGACAAGCTCGGATTCCGCTTCGACGAGATCGAAGGGCGGACGATTGGTTTCGGCGAGCGCCGAAATGAAGAAGATCACGAACATCGGGAAGTGCGGGATGAAGAACCAGACGGTCTTCTGCGCTTCGACAATGGCCGAGAGATTGAGCGAACCGGCACTCATCAGAACGGCGACGATAACGAAGCCGATGGAGACTTCGTAGGAGACCATCTGGGCGGCGGAACGCAGCGCCGAGAGGAAGGGATATTTCGAATTCGACGCCCAGCCCGCCATGATGACGCCATAGACGCCGAGCGAGGAGATTGCAAGGATGTAAAGGACTCCGACATTGATATCGGAAATCACCATCCTGGCATCAAGCGGGATGACCACGAAGGCCGAGAGCGACAAGGTCACTGTGATGAGCGGAGCGAGCAGGAAGACACCCTTGTTCGCACCGGAGGGAATGACGACTTCCTTGAACACAAATTTCAGCAAGTCGGCAAACGACTGGAAGAGACCAAAGGCGCCGACCACGTTCGGGCCACGGCGTAGCTGGACGGCAGCCCATATCTTGCGATCTGCGAGCAGGACATAGGCCGTGAAGAGCAGCAGCGCGATAATCAGCGCGAGCGACTGGCCGACGATGATCGCCAGCGGAATGCCATAGGTTGTCAGAAAATCAGCCATGCGTTCCCGTCGCCCCCTCCCGGTTGGCCGCACCAAGGCTCGCCGAGCATTCGGCCATCACCTTGCTTGCACGTGCAATCGGGTTCGTCAGATAGAAGTCCTTGATCGGTGTCTCGAAGGGGTCCGACCCCATGGCACCCAGCGCGAGATCGGCCAGATCGCCTGGCGCGCTCACCTCATCGCGGTCGGCCAGATGCGGCGCGTCTGCGGCCATCGCGGCGCGAAGCGTTGCCAGATCGTCATAGGGCAGCGTCATGCCGAGCGTGGCGGAAAGCGCGCGCAGGATGGTCCAGTCTTCACGCGCCTCGCCGGGCGGGAAGGAAGCGCGCGCGCCGATTTGCACGCGGCCTTCGGTGTTGACCCATGTCGCCGATTTTTCGGTATAGGCGGCGGCAGGCAGGATCACGTCGGCACGGTGCGCACCGGCATCGCCATGCGTGCCCTGATAGATGACGAAGGCGGAACCGAGCCTGGTCATGTCGATTTCATCCGCGCCGAGCAGATAGACAACGTCGATCTCGCCATTGGCGGCGCCATCGAGAATGCCTGCGACATCGCGCCCGCCCGCGCCCGGCAGAAGGCCGAGATCGAGACCGGCGACGCGCGAGGCTGCCATATGCAGCACGTTGAACCCGTTCCAGTTTTCACGCACGGCATTGGCCTTGCGGGCAATGGCAATCGCCGCAGCCAGCACAGCTTCGCCATCGCTGCGGGTCAAAGCGCCCTGCCCGATGACGATCATCGGATTCTGGGCATCGCTCAGCGTGGCGGCGAACGCATGCGAGCCATCGGCCAATTCTTTCAGCGTCTGCGGGCCCGCACCCAGATGTGTATAGGCATAGGTCAGCGCGAGACGCGGGCCAACAACACCGACTTTGACCTTGCCGCTGCGCGTTGCCTTGCGGATGCGCGCATTCAATACGGGCGCTTCCTTGCGCGGATCGGTGCCGATGAGCAGGATCGCGTCAGCCTCTTCAATGCCGGCAATCGTCGTGTTGAAAATGTATCCGGCGCGGCCAGCCGAACCGAGCTTGGCGCCATCCTGACGGCAATCCAGATTTGGCGAACCGATCTTGGCAAAAAGGTCTTTCAGCGCCTTCATCGATTCAGCGCAGGCAAGATCGCCGGCAATGGCGGCGATGCGGCTGGCGCTGGTTGACTTGATTTTCGCGCCAATCGCGGCAAAGGCTTCATCCCATGTCGCCGGGCGCAGCTTGCCGTTTTCGCGGATATAGGGCTTGTCGAGACGCTGGGTTTTCAGACCATCGGCGACAAAGCGCGTCTTGTCGGAAATCCATTCCTCATTCACGTCTTCATTCAGGCGCGGCAAGACGCGGATGACTTCGCGGCCGCGTGTATCAACGCGAATGGCCGAACCAACGGCATCCATCACGTCCACGGATTCGGTCTTGCGCAATTCCCAGGGCCGCGCCGTGAAGGCCGTCGGCTTGAAGGTCAGCGCGCCCACGGGGCAAAGATCGACGATATTGGCGGAAAGTTCGGATGTGAGCGCCTGTTCGAGATAGGTCGTGATTTCCATATCTTCGCCGCGCCCGATCGCGCCGATTTCCGGCACGCCAGCAACTTCGGAGGCAAAGCGCACGCAGCGCGTGCACTGGATGCAGCGCGTCATCACGGTCTTGACGAGCGGGCCCATGAACTTTTCTTCGACCGCGCGCTTGTGCTCATGGAAGCGCGTGCCATCCATGCCATAGGCCATGGACTGGTCCTGCAGATCGCATTCGCCGCCCTGATCGCAGATCGGGCAATCCAGCGGATGGTTGATGAGCAGAAATTCCATCACGCCTTCACGGGCGCGCTTGACCTGCGGCGTGTTGGTGTGAACGACCATGCCTTCACCTGCCGGCATGGCGCAGGAAGCGACGGGCTTGGGTGATTTTTCGACTTCGACGAGGCACATGCGGCAGTTGCCCGCAATCGACAGACGCTCGTGGTAGCAGAAGCGCGGGATTTCCGCGCCCGCTTCCTCGCAGGCCTGAAGGAGCGTCGCTCCGTTTTCGACTTCGACTTCGATACCGTCGATGGTCAATTTGGGCATGACTTACTCCGCCGCCACTTGAGCACCGCGCTTGGAGGCGATGCGTTCTTCGATTGTGCCCCGGAAATGCCGGATCAAACCCTGAATGGGCCAAGCCGCCGCATCGCCCAGCGCGCAGATGGTGTGGCCTTCAACACGCTTGGTGACATCAAGCAGCATGTCGATTTCCTCGACCGCGGCGTCGCCCGCCACCAGACGTTCCATGACGCGCCACATCCAGCCCGTGCCTTCGCGGCAAGGTGTGCACTGGCCACAGCTCTCATGCTTGTAGAAGGCCGAGAGGCGCGCAATCGCCTTGATGACATCGGTCGATTTGTCCATGACGATGACGGCGGCTGTGCCAAGACCTGACTGCACCGCCTTGAGCGAGTCAAAATCCATCAGCACATCGTCGCAGATCGACTTGGGCAGCAACGGCACGGATGAACCGCCCGGAATGACAGCGAGAAGATTATCCCAGCCGCCGCGCACGCCGCCAGCGTGACGCTCGATCAGCTCGCGCAGCGGGATGCCCATTTCTTCTTCGACATTGCAGGGATTGTTGACGTGGCCCGAAATGCAGAAAACCTTGCTGCCCGTATTGTTCGGACGGCCAAGGCCCGCAAACCATGTCGCGCCACGGCGCAGGATGGTCGGAGCGACCGCAATCGACTCGACATTGTTCACGGTTGTCGGCGCGCCATAGAGACCGCAATTGGCCGGAAAGGGCGGCTTCAGGCGCGGCATGCCCTTCTTGCCTTCAAGGCTTTCGAGCAGGGCTGTTTCTTCGCCGCAAATATAAGCGCCCGCGCCGTGATGGACATAGAGGTCGAAGTCCCAGCCGGAACCGGCAGCGTTCTTGCCGAGGAGGCCGGCTTCATAGGCTTCGTCAACGGCGGCTTGCAGCACTTCGCGTTCACGGATGAACTCGCCGCGCACATAAATATAGGCGACATGCGCGCCCATGGCGAAGCTCGCAATGAGGCAGCCTTCGATCAGCTTTTGCGGATCGTGGCGCAGGATTTCACGGTCCTTGCAGGTGCCGGGTTCGGACTCGTCGGCATTGACAACGAGGTAATGCGGACGGCCATCGGACTCCTTCGGCATGAAGGACCATTTGAGACCGGTTGGAAAGCCGGCACCGCCGCGACCGCGCAGGCCTGACTTTTTCATTTCGTCGATGATCCAGTCGCGACCCTTCTGGATGAGCGCCGCCGTGCCGTCCCAATCACCGCGCGACTGGGCTGATTTTAGCTGCCAGCTTTGCAGGCCATAGAGATTGGTGAAGATGCGATCCTTATCTTCAAGCATCATTCACTCTCCCTGACATGGGTCACAGTTTCGGTCAGGCTTGTCAGCCCGCCCAGCGGCTCTGAAGAGTGACGCGCCGATTGCGGACCGGGCTTCACTTCCTTGCCCGAACGCAGATCGGCAATGATCTTTTCGAGCTTGGCGGCGTCGAGGTCTTCGTAGAAATCATCATTGATCTGGACCATGGGGGCGTTGACGCAAGCGCCGAGGCATTCGACTTCCAGCCAGGAGAGCTTGCCATCGGCGCTCACCTGACCTTCCGGCCCGATATGCTTGCGGCAGGTCTCTTTCAGGTCATCCGCGCCGCGCAGCCAGCAAGGTGTCGTGCCGCAAAGCTGGACATAATGCTCGCCGACGGGCGAGAGATTGAACATCGTGTAGAAGGTCGCGACTTCGAGCGCGCGAATGAAGTCCATGCCCAGCATGTCGGCGACATGGCGGATCGCAGGTTCTGGCAGCCAGCCACCTTGTTGCTTCTGGGCCTGCCAGAACAGGGGAATAATCGCCGAGGCCTGCTTGCCCGCAGGATATTTGGCGATCTGCTTTTGTGCCCAGGCCAGATTTTCCGGCGTGAAGACAAAGCTCTCAGGCTGGTTCGCAGCCAGACGACGCACACTCATCGGTCAACCTCACCGAAAACGATATCAAGTGAACCGAGGATCGCGGACACGTCCGCGAGCATGTGGCCCTTGCATAGATAATCCATGGCCTGCAAATGCGCGAAACCCGGCGCGCGGATTTTGCATTTGTAGGGCCTGTTGGTGCCATCGGAAACGAGGAACACGCCGAACTCGCCCTTGGGCGCTTCAACAGCGGCATAAACCTCGCCTGCGGGCACATGATAG
This sequence comes from uncultured Alphaproteobacteria bacterium, assembly GCA_963696585.1. Taxonomy (GTDB): domain Bacteria; phylum Pseudomonadota; class Alphaproteobacteria; order Parvibaculales; family Parvibaculaceae; genus Parvibaculum. The sequence continues at coordinate 63,372 of CAVOKW010000004.1, read as the reverse complement.
CCCTCGGTATAAAGCTTGAAGTGATGGATGAGCGCTTCCATGGAACGCTTCATCTCGCCGCGCGAGGGCGGCACGATCTTGCCATCAAGCGAATGCACCGGACCGGGCTGCATCATCTCGATGCATTGCTTCATGATGCGGACGGATTCACGCATTTCCTCGACGCGGCAGAGATAACGATCATAGCAATCGCCGTTCTTGCCGACCGGAATCTTGAAGTCGAGTTCCGAGTAGGTTTCGTAAGGCTGGGCGCGACGCAGATCCCAGGCCATGCCGGAGCCGCGCACCATGACGCCGGTGAAGCCCCAATCAAGCGCATCCTGCTGGCTGACAACGCCAATATCGACATTGCGCTGCTTGAAGATGCGGTTGTCGGTCAAGAGACCTTCGATGTCGTCCACCACCTTGAGGAAAGGGTCGCAGAAATCATGAATGTCCCTGAGCAATTGCTCAGGCAGGTCCTGATGCACACCGCCGGGACGGATGAAGGCGGCATGCATGCGCGAGCCGGAGGCGCGTTCATAGAAGATCATCAGCTTTTCGCGCTCTTCAAAGCCCCAGAGCGGCGGCGTCAGGGCCCCAACGTCAAGGGCTTGCGTCGTGACGTTCAAGAGGTGCGAGAGCAGTCGGCCGATTTCGGAATAGAGCACGCGAATGAACTGGGCGCGCCGCGGCACGGTAATGCCGAGCAGGCGCTCAACCGCCAGCGCAAAGGCATGTTCCTGATTCATCGGCGCCACATAGTCGAGGCGATCGAAATAGGGAACGGCCTGAAGATAGGTTTTGTATTCGATGAGCTTTTCGGTGCCGCGATGCAGAAGCCCGATATGGGGATCGACACGTTCGACGACTTCGCCATCAAGTTCCAGCACAAGGCGCAAAACGCCATGGGCAGCAGGATGTTGCGGGCCGAAGTTCAAATGGAAATTGCGGAGCTGCTGTTCGCTCATGATCTAGCTCCCCGCCTTCTCGTCGCCAGGAAGGACATAATCCACGCCTTCCCAGGGGCTCATGAAATCGAAGCTGCGGAATTCCTGCGTCAGTTTCACAGGCTCGTAAACCACACGCTTGCGATCATCGTCATAGCGCAGTTCGACATAGCCCGTCAGCGGGAAGTCCTTGCGCAGCGGATGACCGCTGAAACCATAATCGGTCAGGATGCGGCGCAGATCGGGATGGTCCGAGAAGAGCACGCCATACATGTCAAAGGCTTCGCGCTCGAACCAGTTGGCCGCGGGATAGACGCTGGCGACGCTCGGCACGGCTGTGCCCTCGTCGGTGGCCAGCGTCACGCGGATACGCTGGTTCTGATACATGGAGAGCAGGTGATAGACGACATCAAAGCGCTGGGCGCGTTCAGGATGATCGACAGCGGTAATGTCGATCAGCGTGCTGAACTGGCAGGCCGTATCATCGCGCAAAAACTTCAGCACGCGGGCGATGCGGGCCCCTTGCACATGCAAGGTCAACTCGCCAAAAGCGATGCCCTGGCCCAATACGGCATCCTCAAGTTGCCCGAGAATGTGTTCGCCAAGATCCTTGAGACTTTCGTCCATTATTCGGTCTCGAAACTTATGCGCCTCGGACACCGTTCAGGCGAACGGCTGAGAGGGCGCGTTTGACAAAATCAGCGGTCGAGCGTGCCCGTCCGACGGATTTTCTTCTGGAGTGCGAGAATGCCGTAAAGCAGCGCCTCGGCGGTGGGTGGGCAACCCGGCACATAGACATCAACCGGAACGATCCGGTCGCAGCCCCGCACCACGGAATAGGAATAATGATAATAGCCGCCGCCATTGGCGCAGGAGCCCATGGAGATGACATAGCGCGGTTCCGGCATCTGGTCGTAAACCTTGCGCAGCGCCGGCGCCATCTTGTTGGTCAGCGTCCCGGCGACAATCATCACATCGGACTGGCGCGGAGAAGCGCGCGGGGCAAACCCGAACCGCTCGACGTCATAGCGCGGCATGGAGGTCTGCATCATCTCGACGGCGCAGCAGGCCAGACCAAATGTCATCCACATCAGCGAGCCCGTGCGCGACCAGTTGATGAGGTCATCCACTGTCGTCAGCACAAAGCCCTTGTCGGAGAGCTGGTCGGAGACCTGACGGTAATAGCCATCATCCGCGCCGAAGGGTTTGCCCGTTGACGGATCGGTGAGGCCTTTCGGCGCGGTCGCAATTTCGGTTTGTGTGCTCATTCCCACTCCAGCGCGCCTTTCTTCCATTCATAGGCAAAGCCGATGGTCAGCACGCCAAGGAAAACAATCATCGACCAGAAGCCGAACATCCCGACATCGCCGAGCGCCACAGCCCAGGGAAACAGGAACGCCACTTCGAGGTCGAAGATGATGAAGAGGATCGCGACGAGATAATATTTTACGTCGAATTTCATGCGGGCATCTTCAAACGCGTCGAAGCCGCACTCATATGCAGAAAGCTTTTCGGGATCGGATTTGCTGGGCGCGATCAGGAAGGGGGCGACAAGCAAGGCCAGACCGATGACAAGCGAAATACCCATGAAAATGATGATGGGCAGATATTCGCGCAAAAGGTCTTCCATGTACTCGCCCTCACAGCCTGCGTGTTTGCCCGACACTATGGTCGTGCCTCACGTGTCCCCGACTCAGATCCCACAACTCAACGTTCACGACTCAAAGCTCACGACTCAAAGCTCACGACCGCTCAGGATGTAGCGCGAAGCGCCCCGCCCGTCACGCCATAATCGTGTCTTTTATGCGGGCGGAGTATAGCCCTCGCATTTGCAGAATCAAAGGCCCCGCTGACAATTCCTCAGCCCTTGAAATGCCAGTCATTTCAAGGCGTGAGATGCCAAGGCGCAGATGCAGCAAAACGGCAAGGCCGGAAGCGTTCGAAAACCGGGTATCTGGGAAAAGTGGCGGGAGTGACGGGACTCGAACCCGCGACCTCCGGCGTGACAGGCCGGCGCTCTAACCAACTGAGCTACACCCCCAACTCGTCGGCGCATGACACGCTGAGGTGGGCGGTTCGTAAGGCAAGGCTCAAGCCCTGTCAAGGAACCTTTCTTGCGCATTATCCCGCAAGATCAAGGCCGGGGTCTTCAAAAGTCATGGTGGGCGGTGAGAGACTCGAACTCCCGACATTCTCGGTGTAAACGAGACGCTCTACCAACTGAGCTAACCGCCCCCAGGTGACGCTTCCAGGCCAACCTTGGCCCCGTCGCGCTGCCAGGATTGCCCTCTCCTAGCGGATGCGCGAAATCTTTGCAATCACGTCATTACAGATGCGGTTCAATAGGCTAAATCTGAACGCCCCAGGGCGCGATAATGGACTGGAAAAGTCACGTGATCCGAACGATTGCACCGCTGCTCTCCCTGCTGCTTGCCACGGCCATCCTGCTGGTCGGCAATGGCATGCTTGGCACGCTGATCCCCATTCGGGCGGGGATTGACGGTTTTTCCACGGCCACGATCGGTATGATCGGCTCGATCTATTTTGCCGGATTTCTGCTCGGCTGCCTGATGACGCCCTATGTCGTGCGGCGCGTCGGTCATATCCGCAGCTTTGCGATTCTCTGCGCCATTGCCTCCACTGCCCCGCTCATCCACGGGCTGAGCGACCATCCGGCCATTTGGGCGATCATGCGCGGCATCACCGGTATCTGCTTTGCCGGGCTTTATATGGTGATTGAGAGCTGGCTCAACGAAACCGCCACCAATGAAACGCGCGGGCGGATTTTCTCGATCTATCTGATGATCAACATGAGCGCGATGATGCTCGGTCAGGTGTTTCTCAATCTGGCCGATCCGGCGGCCTTTGCGCTTTTTGCGCTGTGCTCGATCCTGACCTCGCTGGCGCTTGTGCCGGTGGCGCTGACCACGTCGGTCCAGCCCCAGCCCCTCCAGAGCACGCGAATCAACCTGCCCCGGCTTTACAGGCTCTCGCCTGTGGGTCTTCTCGGCTCGATGGTGGTGGGCCTTGCCAATGCCCCGTTCTGGACGCTTGCGCCGTTATTCGCCAAATCGAAGGGCCTCGATGTAGCGGGCATCTCGCTTTTCATGACCATGGCGATCATTGGCGGGGCCGTGGCGCAATGGCCAATCGGGCGGCTGTCAGACCGCATGGACCGGCGCCGCATCATTTGTCTTGTCTCCATCGGGGCCGGGCTCGCCGAGCTGGGTTTTGTCTTTGCCGGCAGTCTCGGCCAGCCGCAACTCCTGCTCGCGATTGCCTTTGGCTATGGCGTCTTCGCCTTCACACTCTATTCGGTGGTCGTCGCGCATATGAACGACCATGCCGCCAGCGAGAGTTTTGTCAGCGTGTCAGGTGGCCTGCTGATTGCCTATGCCGCTGGTGCGATTGTCGGGCCGTTTCTGGCATCGCTCGGCGCCGACCATTACGGTCTTGGCTTCATCTTTGTTTTTGGTGCCGCCACACATGCGCTTTTCATTGTGTTTGTGATTTATCGCATGATGACAAACCCGCCGCCCGCAGCCGACCAGCGCAGCAACTTCGTTGCCGTGCCGCAGCCCTCAGCCTCGGTGCCGAGCGAGCTTGATCCGCGCGCCGATCAGACGGGCGATGACGTCAAAAAATAGGCCGACTCATCGGATGACGCGGCCGGCCTATGACTTCAATCAATTCCCGGTTCGCGCATGGCGCCATTCATTACGCGTTGACGGCGTCTTTGAGACCCTTGCCAGCCTTGAACTTGGGCTGCTTGGAGGCCGGAATCTGAATGGTTTCGCCGGTACGCGGATTGCGACCCTCAGTTGCCTGGCGCTGCGACACATTGAATGTGCCAAAACCAACCAATCGCACTTCATCGCCCTTCTTCAGCGAGTCGGTGATGATGTCGAAAGTGAAATCGACGGCTTTAGTCGCATCGGCCTTTGACAGACCTGTGCGGTCTGCGACTTCTGCAATGAGATCGTTCTTGTTCACGTTGGGCCCCTTTCGATGCGAGTGGGAAAATCTCCCTCAAGTGGGCAGAGTCTACTCGCGCATGGTTAAGAGGGTCAAAGTAAAAACAGCGGAAATCTGCGGAAAAATCATATCTCTCGCAGTGCAGCATGAGGATCAAGTCGTCAAGTCCACCATATTAGTGCGTAGACGGAGGATCGCCGCACCCGTTTCAAGGGGTGCGGCGCCACATCGATCTCGTCAATGGGCGACGACGGCCTCGCCCGCATCGGATGGTTTGCCGCGTGCCGCCTGTTCAGCGACATAGGCTTCCTCATCCCATTCAATCGGCTCCGGCACACGCGTCAGCGCACGCCGCAACACCTCATCAATCGTGTTCACCGGAATGATCTCCATTCCGTTTTTCACGTTATCGGGAATGTCGGCCAGATCCTTGGCATTGTCCTGCGGGATCAGCACCGTCTTGATGCCACCGCGCAGCGCCGCCAAGAGTTTTTCCTTCAGGCCGCCAATCGGCAGCACACGACCCCGCAGCGTGATCTCGCCGGTCATGGCGACATCCTTGCGCACCGGAATGCCCGTCATCACGGAGACCATGGCGGTTGCCATGGCGACACCGGCAGACGGACCGTCCTTGGGCGTGGCCCCTTCGGGCACATGGATATGAATATCCTTGCGATCGAAGACGGGCGGCTGCACGCCGAAGGTCGTGGCCCGTGAGCGGACATAAGAGCTTGCGGCCGAGATCGATTCCTTCATCACGTCGCGCAGATTGCCTGTCACCGTCGTGCGGCCCTTGCCAGGCATCATCAGGCCTTCGATGGTCAGCAATTCACCGCCCACTTCCGTCCAGGCGAGCCCTGTGACAACACCGACCTGATCTTCACCCTCGGCTTCACCGAAGCGATATTTGGGCACGCCCGCATAATCTTCGATGTTGTCCATGGTGACATGGATCGACTTCTTGTCGCTGGTCAGGATTTCCTTCACAGCCTTGCGGGCGAGCGTGTTCAGCTCGCGCTCAAGGTTGCGAACGCCAGCTTCGCGCGTATAGACGCGGATCACCTGACGAAGCGCGGCATCGTCGATTGACCATTCGCCCTTGCGCAGGCCATGGCCTTCAAGCGCCTTGTCGAGCAGGTGACGACGCGCGATTTCGACCTTCTCGTCTTCCGTGTAGCCGGCAATGCGGATGATCTCCATGCGGTCCATGAGCGGGCCGGGGATGTTCAGCGTATTGGCCGTCGTCACGAACATGACGTCGGAGAGATCGTAATCGACTTCGAGATAGTGATCGGCAAAGGCATTGTTCTGCTCGGGATCGAGCACTTCGAGCAAGGCCGATGAGGGATCGCCACGGAAGTCCGCACCCATCTTGTCGATTTCGTCGAGCAGGAAAAGCGGGTTGGTATGCTTCACCTTCTTCATCGACTGGATGACCTTGCCGGGCATCGAACCGATATAGGTGCGGCGATGGCCGCGGATCTCGGCCTCGTCGCGCACACCACCAAGCGACATGCGCACGAAGTCACGCCCCGTCGCCTTGGCGATCGATTTGCCAAGCGAGGTCTTGCCGACGCCGGGCGGGCCGACGAGGCAAAGAATCGGGCCCTTGAGCTTGTTGGCGCGGCTCTGCACAGCAAGATATTCGATAATGCGATCCTTGACCTTTTCGAGACCGAAGTGATCGGTATCGAGAATGGCCTGCGCATTGGCCAGATCCTTTTTGACGCGGCTCTTCTTGTTCCACGGCACGGAGAGAAGCCAGTCGAGATAGTTGCGTACGACAGTGGCTTCCGCCGACATCGGACTCATCTGTTTCAGCTTCTTGAATTCGGCAAGCGCTTTCTCGCGCGCTTCCTTGGAGAGCTTTGTCTTGCCAATGCGCTCTTCAAGTTCGCGCAAGTCATCCTTGCCCTCTTCGCCGTCGCCAAGTTCCTTCTGAATGGCCTTCATCTGCTCATTCAGATAGTACTCGCGCTGGGTCTTCTCCATCTGGCGCTTGACGCGCGAGCGGATACGCTTTTCGACCTGCAACACGCTGATCTCGCCTTCCATCAGCGAATAGACACGTTCCAGACGCGCCGAAACGGACTGCATTTCCAGCAATTCCTGCTTCTCGGGAATCTTGATGCTGATGTGGCTTGCAATCGTGTCGGCAAGTTTTGAGGGGTCTTCGATCTGACCGATCGAACCCAAAACTTCCGGCGGCACTTTCTTGTTGAGCTTCACATAGCCTTCGAACTGGCTGACGACGGAACGGGCAAGACCCTCAAGCTGGTCATCAACCTCGTCGGATTCATCAATCAATTCGATTTCAGCTTCGAAGAACTCTTCATTGCCTGTGTAGCGGAGAACACGCGCACGGCGCACGCCCTCGACCAGCACCTTGACGGTGTTGTCGGGCAATTTCAGTAGCTGGAGAACCGTGCCGACGGCGCCGATCTCGTAGATTTCATCCGTATCCGGATTATCGTCGGCCGCATTCTTCTGCGCAACGAGCAGAATCTGCTTGTCGTCCTGCATGACATTTTCGAGAGCGCGAACGGATTTTTCGCGACCGACGAAAAGCGGCACGATCATGTGGGGGAAAACGACGATGTCCCGAAGCGGAAGTACCGGCAGCACGAGCTTGCCGCCCGTGAGCTTCGTGTCACCCGCGCTCGGGGCATCCGTGGCCTTTTTGCTATCGTCCTTGTCGCTCATTCGCTTACCTGCTTTCACTCTGATCCGGCCTACAGCGATTTCTTGAAGGCTAGCATTTCATTCCTGAATGAATGCTGAGCGTTGCGCCTCTGGTCAGCTTAGCGAGATTCGGGAGAGGGGGGAAAACAGTCCTGGATGGCTGTTGTCCCTGCGATTTCGCTGCCGACCGGCGGGCGCCCTGGGGAGGCACCCCTTCGGTATCCGAAGGCCGGAATACCTTCGTTGAGATGAAGATGGCCCCGAAAGCATGAGCTTTCAAGGCCACCCCCTGTTCAGTTATTGACCGGATGTTCAGGCACCCGTGCCCACATCGCCCTTGCGTTCGGCATAGATGTAAAGCGGGCGGGCCTTGCCATCGACCACTTCGGCGCTGATGACGACTTCCTCGACACCTTCCAGCGTTGGGAGATCAAACATGGTTTCGAGCAGGATCGATTCGAGAATCGAGCGCAGGCCGCGCGCCCCCGTCTTGCGCTCAATCGCGCGGCGGGAAATGGCCTTGAGGGCCTCATCGGAGAAGGTGAGTTTCACATTTTCCATTTCAAAGAGACGCTCATACTGCTTGACCAGCGCGTTTTTCGGCTCTGTCAGGATCTGCACGAGCGCGGGTTCATCGAGATCTTCAAGCGTTGCCAGAACCGGCATACGACCGACAAATTCAGGGATGAGCCCGAACTTCAGCAAATCCTCCGGCTCCAGTTCCTTCAGGATGTCGCCGGTGCGGCGATCTTCATGGGACTGAACTTTGGCGCCGAAACCAATGCCCGACCCTTTGCCGCGCTGGCCGATGATCTTCTCGAGACCGGCGAAAGCACCGCCGCAAATGAACAGGATGTTTGTCGTATCGACCTGCAGGAACTCCTGCTGGGGGTGTTTGCGACCACCCTGGGGCGGCACGGACGCAACCGTGCCTTCCATGATCTTGAGAAGCGCCTGCTGCACACCTTCGCCCGAGACGTCGCGCGTGATCGACGGGTTGTCGGACTTGCGACTGATCTTGTCGACTTCGTCGATATAAACGATGCCGCGCTGCGCCCGCTCGACATTGTAGTCGGCGGATTGCAGAAGCTTCAGAATGATGTTTTCCACGTCCTCACCGACATAACCGGCTTCGGTCAGCGTCGTGGCATCCGCCATGGTGAAGGGCACATCGAGAATACGGGCGAGCGTCTGCGCGAGCAGCGTCTTGCCGCAACCCGTCGGGCCGATCAGCAGAATGTTCGACTTCGCCAGTTCAACATCGTTGTTCTTGGCGGCGTGGTTCAGGCGCTTGTAGTGATTGTGCACCGCCACAGAGAGCACGCGCTTGGCATGCTTCTGGCCGATCACATAATCATCCAGCACCTTGCAGATTTCCTGTGGCGTCGGCACGCCGTCACGCGACTTCACCAGCGAGGATTTGTTTTCCTCGCGAATGATGTCCATGCACAGCTCGACGCATTCGTCACAGATAAAAACGGTCGGACCCGCGATCAGCTTGCGTACCTCATGCTGGCTCTTGCCGCAGAAGGAACAGTAAAGCGTGTTCTTGGAGTTGCCGCCGCTTACCTTGCTCATAAACACTCCTTAGGCCTTCGGCCTGTCGCCCCGCTTTGGAACATCACAAATCATGCACCAAACGTGCCTGTCTTCATTCGACGGTTCAAGGCGCTCGTCTTAAACTACGTTAACGACACCCGGTCAGATCGGAATCCCGTCACCTTTCCGACATACGAGCATGTTATTTGCCGAGGGATCAAGATTTCATTACATCCCGAAAACGTTATTCATCAGACTGGATGCATCCCGGTCGGATGGATGTTTTGTGCAGAAATGCGCCAAATGATTCGTTTCAGGACGACGCGAGGGGAATATCTTTCCCCGCATGTCAGCTTGATTTCATCCGTCGGGAGACGCTTATTTGCTCTCGTCTTCCTCGTGGCGCTGAACACCGACGAAATCCACGATACCAAATTCAACAGCCCGTTCCGGGCTCATGAAATTGTCGCGCTCCAGCGCATCCTGCACATCTTTCAGGCTCTGGCCGGTATGCTTGACATAGATGTTGTTCAGGCGTTCGCGGATGGCGAGCGTTTCACGGGCATGGATTTCAATATCCGTTGCCTGTCCCTGAAAGCCGCCCGAAGGCTGATGTACCATAATGCGGCTATTTGGCAGGGCATAGCGCATGCCCTTCTCACCGGCCGCGAGCAGCAGCGAGCCCATGGAAGCGGCCTGCCCCATGCAAACCGTCGCCACGGGCGGGCGGATATGCTGCATGGTGTCGTAAATCGCCAAACCCGATGTCACCACGCCACCGGGCGAGTTGATATACATCGAAATCTCTTTCTTGGGGTTCTCGGCCTCAAGAAACAGCAACTGCGCCGTGACCAGCATGGCCATGCCGTCTTCAACCGGACCGGCCAGGAAAATGATGCGTTCCTTGAGCAGGCGCGAGAAAATGTCGTAAGCGCGCTCGCCGCGATTGGTCTGTTCGACCACCATCGGCACCAGATTCATGTAAGTATCGAGTGGGTCTTTCATCATCTCTCCTGAGCGCGGCGCGTCTGACTGCTAGACGATATAGTCATTATGAGCGCCAAAACCAAGGCTCTCACGCCAACATGCCAAGCTAAAAGGGATAGTACGATTCGGTAAATGGAGCGTTCAGGACTTTATCGCAAGCAAAAGATAAGGTGGAAACGCCGCCCTCTCCCCTGATTGCCACAAGAACAGGGAGATTTGTTCAAAGACTGACGGCCTGATCATAGGCGACCGCTGGGGCAACCTCGCCGGGGCGGCCAATCATGCCGGAAACACCGAGCATGGCGCCTGCGACCAGTTCACGGGCCAGAAACCGGGCCGGATCGACCCAGCCCGGCAATTCGAGCCTGCGGGCGAGTGCCCGGCTGAAGCCGAAACGGCGGTAATAAGGCTCGTCGCCGACCAGCACAACAATGCGATGGCCCTCAGCGGCGGCGCGCGCCAGCCCTTCACGCATCAGGGCCATGCCAATGCCCTGCCCCTGACGGTCGGGGTGGCTGACCAGCGGGCCGAGCAACAAGGCAGGTGTGCCCGCACCAATCGTGATCGGCCAGAAGCGCAGCGTGCCGACGACGTCATCGCCATCCTTGGCAACAAGCGAGAGCGTTCCGAGCGCGCTCACACCATCGCGCAGACGATAGACGGTTTTGGCAAACCGCTCAGGGCCGAATGCGTCGGCGACGAGCGCATTCACGTCTGCCTGATCGGCAGGTGATTCAACGGAGATTTGCATGGTCTTGTCCCGGAACCGGGGCAGCGGATATCCGCGCCTGCCGGCTCTCCCAAATGATTCTTGTTCCTGAAAGCCCGTCGCTTGTGCGCCGCTCAGATGCAGACGCTGGCCAGCGGCGGGAAACCATTGAACGCGACGGCCGAGTAAGTCGTCGTGTAAGCACCGGTTGCGAGGATCTGGACCTTGTCGCCCGCCTTCAACGCGGTGGGCAGACGATAGTCGGTCTTCTCGTAGAGAATATCGGCGCTATCGCAGGTCGGGCCCGCCAGCACGACCGGCGCGGTCACGCTGCCATCATGCGGCGTCAGCAGGCGATATTTGATCGCTTCATCCATCGTCTCTGCCAGACCATGGAACTTGCCGACATCGAGATAGACCCATCGTCGCGCATCGTCGCCACCCTTCTGCGACACAAGCACGACTTCCGCCTGAATGACACCGGCATCGCCGACGACACCGCGGCCCGGCTCGACGATCACATCGGGCATGTCGGCACCAAAGCGGCGCGACAGGGCTTCGCTGATGGCGGCGCCATAAGCGGCAATCGAGGGTACGTCGGTGCGGTAGCGCGACGGGAAGCCGCCGCCCATATTGACGAGGCGCAGCTTCACGCCACGCTTGGCCAGCGTGTCGAAGAGCGAGGCGGCCAGCGCCAGCGCCTTGTCATACTGGGTCAGGTCGGTCTGCTGCGAGCCGACATGAAAAGACAGGCCATAAGCATCCAGGCCAAGCTCATTGGCGCGCACGAGCAGGTCGGCGGCCATTTCCGGCTCGCAACCAAACTTGCGCGACAGCGGCCATTCAGCGCCTTCGCATTGCATCAGCACGCGGCAGTAAACCTTGGAGCCGGGGGCCGAACGGGCGATCTTGTCGAGCTCTTCATAGCTGTCGAAGGCATACATGCGCACGCCCTTGGCATAAGCCTCGGCAATGTCGCGTTCCTTCTTGATGGTGTTGCCAAAGGACAGGCGGTCCGGGCTGACGCGGTGCGACAGGCAGAGATCAATCTCGCCCATGCTGGCCGTGTCGAAGCAGGAACCCTGCTGCGCCAGACGCTCAATGATCTCATCGGCCGGATTTGCCTTCACGGCATAGAAGATGCGCGCGTCGGGCAGCGAACGGGCCAGATCGTCGAAATTATGCGCGACAATGTCCACATCGACCACGAGGCAAGGCGACGGCAGCGCAGCCGTTTTCAGATAGCGGGCAATCTTGGGCGGCAGACCACCCCGCTCGCCAGGCAGCTCGGCTGCCTGGGGCACAAGCCGCAGCCTGGGCTTCTTGCGCGGTGCGACCTTGGCCGCTGTTGCGATTTTTGAGGAAGAGGAGCGCGAACGGGCACGGCGGCCCTGCTCGGAAGCGAACATCGTCAACACCCTTTAAGACCCGGCAATGCCGGCGTGATCAAAAAGGACGCTTCCGTCGTTGCATAAACCAACTAGGGCCAGTGGCACGTGCGTGTGCGTCTATGCGCGATGAAATATGTCCTATGATGAGTCTGCGCAATGATTATTTTGGCTTGTGGCAAAGTTTTTTACTAAAGATTCCTTAATGTGGCGATCATGTTTCTGCCGCAATCCATTCTGGCCCGATCCGGACCGACTTCAGAACCTCGCATCTGCCAACTGTCATCAACGCCTGTGTCCTCCAGCCTTCGTTGAGGACGATGCCGCCCGGCGCGCGACCTTGAACGTATCGGCAAATGAAAAGGCCCGGATGATGTCCGGGCCTTTGAGCTTTCGGCATGTGACGGCGCTCAGTCTTCCGACTTGGCCTTCTTGGCTGCCGGCTTTTTCTTTTCAGCAGGTGCCGCCCCGGCATGATCATGGTCGTGGTCGTGGTCGTGGTCGCAATCGGGACCATGGACGTGACCCTCATGGCCGTGACCCTCATGGTCATGATGGTCGTGGTCATGATGGTCGTGGTCATGGTCGTCTTCAGCGAAGAGTTCATCACGTGACACGACCTTGTCGGTCACGGTGGCAAGCTCAGCGATATAGTCGATGACCTTGTCTTCAAAGATCGGGGCCCGGATTTCTGAAAGCGCCTGCGGGTTCTGACGATAGAAGTCGAACACCTGACGTTCCTGACCGGGGAACTGACGGGCACGCTCCATGAGGGCCTGGTTCACTTCCTGATCGGTCACTGTCACCTTGCTGACCTCACCAACTTCGGCGAGTACCAGACCCAGACGCACACGACGCTCGGCGATCTTGCGATATTCGGCGCGGATGTCGTCTTCCGGCTCATCGAGTTCGGCAGCGGTCTTGTTCTGCTGCTTCAGCTCGGCTTCAAACTGCGACCAGATGGAACTGAATTCCTGCTCAACCATGGAGGGCGGCAGCTCGAAGCTGTGCAGTTCGTCGAGCTTGTCCAGCATGGCGCGCTTCAGGTGCATCCGCGACATGCGCGCATAATCCTGCTTCATCTGATCGGCCATGGCGTCGCGCAGCTTGTCGATGCCTTCCATCCCGAAACGCTTGGCGAAGTCATCATCCAGCCTGGTTTCGCCCGGCGCCTTGACTTCCTTGACGGTCGTTTCGAACACGGCTTCCTTGCCAGCGAGATTTTCTGCGCCGTAGTCCGCCGGGAAGGTCACGACCACATCGAGCTTGTCGCCAACCTTGGTGCCAATGAGCTGATCTTCAAAGCCGGGGATGAAACGGCCCGACCCGATTTCGAGCGAGGCATCTTCCGCGCTGCCGCCTTCAAAGGCTTCGCCATCGATGCGACCGATGAAGTCGATGGTCAGGAGATCGCCGGACTGAGCCTTGTCGCCTTCAGGGCGGGCATCAAAGCTCTTCTGATTGGCGGCAAGACGCGTCAAGGCTTCTTCGACATCAGCGTCAGACGGCTCGGCGACCGGACGCTCAACCGTCATCTTGGCGAAGTCGGCAAGTTCAAAAGCCGGAATCAGTTCAAAGCTCATCTTGAAGGTCAGGTCGGCCTTGCCGTCGATGACTTCCTCAATTTCGCCTTCAAAGGCGATGGAAGGCTGAACGGCGGGGCGGAAGGAATGTTCTTCCAGTGCCTTCTGGCTCGACTCGTTCACGGCTTCCTGAATGGCTTCGCCCATGACCGACTTGCCATAGGTCTTGCGGAGATGCGCCACCGGCACCTTGCCGGGACGAAAGCCCTTGAGGCGGATCTGATTTTTCATCCGGTCGAGCTTGCCCGTCATGCGCGCCTGCAATTCAGCGGCAGGAACCTGAATCTTGAGTTCGCGCTTCAATCCATCCGCGCTCGTAACAGTCACCAGCATTCTTCTATCCTATGCTTTAATGCGGGTACGCCGGGTTTCAGCCTGGTGCGGGCGGAGGGACTCGAACCCCCACGCCTTGCGGCACTGGAACCTAAATCCAGCGCGTCTACCAATTCCGCCACGCCCGCGAAGTCTGTCGGCGGAAGCCCGGTGAGGCCAGCCGTACCCAATTTGGCTGCCTCTATATCAAGGGCTTCATCTGATTGCCAGCAAAAGCCGAGAGAAAACGGCAAAGCGCCCGATATGGCTTATGAAAGGGCAGAAAGCAGGTCGCGCAGCACCGCCGGGAGCATTTCGGGCAGATCTTCGGCGACAAGACCGGGGCCAAAATGGCTCCCCGCCTCGCCATGCAGCCAGACGCCGGCAGTGGCAGCCTCAAAGGGGGCCATGCCCTGTGCCAGAAGCGCCAAAATGATGCCCGACAGCACATCGCCTGAGCCAGCCGTCGCCAGTTCCGGACCGGCATTGGCATTGATCGCCAATCGCCCGTCCGGGGCAGCAATCACCGTATCAGGGCCCTTCAATACCATGACCGCCCCACTGGCTTGGGCTGCGGCCTTGGCGCGGGCGCATTTGCCAAGGGCAGGATTTGCGAGATCGGGAAACAGACGGTCAAACTCGCCCTCATGCGGGGTCATGACCACGGGCCCGGCAAAATAGCCTTTGATGGCGACAAAGAGGTCGCGCGGGATTTCGGCAAAGCTCGTCAGCGCATCGGCATCGAGGACCAGCGCCGCGCCTGAGAGGAGGGTCGCCAGAACATTTTCCCGCGTGGCGGCGCCAACGCCCGCCCCCGGTCCGATGAGGCAGGCATTCTTGCGCTTGTCGTCGAGGATCGCCGTCAGTCCATCAGCCCCCTGAAACGGCATCAGCATGATGGCGGTGAGTTGCGCGGCATTGGTGGCAAGCGCATCAGATGGCGAGGCAACCGTCACCAGCCCCGCACCGGCCCGCAAACTGGCGCGGGCGGCAAGACGCGCGGCGCCTGTGTGTGTCATATCGCCGGACACGACCAGCGCGTGGCCGCGCTTGTATTTATGCGTGTCGAGGGCGGGTCGCGGAAAGGTGGCGCCCCATAGCGTGGGCGTATTCAGAAAGCATTTCACCCCCAGACGGGATGTGGTTTCCGGCGCCATGCCGATATCGGCCACATTGAGCTTGCCGCAGAGCAAACGGCCCGGCATGAGGTAATGACCCGGCTTGGCTTTAAAAAAAGTCACCGTGTTGAAGGCCTGAAAGGCATGTCCCCTCACCTGCCCGGTATTGCCGTCAAGTCCGGTGGGCACATCGACCGCAACCACTTGAATGTCCGCACCATTCACGCGCCCTATGATGTCGGCAACGACGCCATCAATGTCGCGCGCGAGACCGGCGCCAAAAATCGCGTCAATGACCAGTTCCGCCCCGAGGCAGGCATCAGCCGTCATGGGATGAATGGGGCCTGCCCAGCGATGCGCGGCCTGCGCGGCATCGCCCGTCAAACGCTCTGGCGTCCCCAGCAGAAACAGCGTCACCTGCCAACCCCAGTCGCGCAGCAGACGGGCGGCAATGAAACCATCCCCGCCATTATTGCCGGGCCCGCAGAGGACGACGAGATTGCATTTGGCATGATGCTCATGCACGGCCTCGGCGACAGCCCGGCCGGCATTTTCCATCAATAGGATGCCCGGCTTGCCGCCTTCGATGGTCAGGCGGTCAGCCTCGGCCATTTCGGATGTCGTCAGCAGGGGAATCGGCAGCTTTCTCATGGAGCAACTATAGCCGGGCAAGCAGCCATTGCCATGGACCCCGGGAATAAATCCCGGGATGACAATCGGAAAGTCGTGGATGGTCCGGATAAACCGGGCCATGACGGTTCAGAACAGATACGTCATAATCCGCTTCAGGCGGGTCATCCACGTCTTGAAAGGATCAAAGCACTTAATTGACTTTGGTTTCAGCTTCGGCGCCGCGTTCGACAAGGCGAAGTGTTTTGCCGTCCGTTTCAAAAATCGTGATCGAGGCATTGTCGGGCCGGAACAGGACAACCCGGTCATCGCCGCTTGCAAAGCCAGCAGCCGCATTGACCGCCACGAAATGGCTGAAGATCACCGTGTCAGACGTCACAGTTTTGAGTGTCTCGACAATGCCTGCCCGCCAGCGTGCCAGCGTTTCAAGAAAATCGGCTGGCGCGTCCGGTGTTGGCATCACGTCAGCCCAGTTCGACCCCATCATGCTGCGAAGCCATGCCGTGCGTGCGACGAGGTCTTTACTCGGTGATGGCAGCTCGATCACCCGGCGCTCGATGATCGGCGTAACGCCCCAATGCGTCGCGAGAGGCATCGCCGTTTCCACACAACGCTTCAAGGGTGATGACAGGACAGGCAGGGGGCCCTGATGCAAGGCGAGCAATCCGAGCCGCGCCCGCTCAGCCTGTTCACGGCCCAGCGCACTCAATCCGGGATCGGGATCACGATCCCAACCTGCTGCGGCCTCACCATGCCGGATCATGAAAATGCGGGCCATGTGTCTCGTCCTTTCATGTGTCTCGTCCTTTGATATGCTGCTTATGCCGACGTGAAAATATTGATACCGCGATCATGTGACACGACCATGCCCATGCCCATGCCCATGCCCATGCGAATGCGAAGGCCTGCGCATGAATTGCGCCCCGACAAGACGCGACGGCACGGCTGCATTCTGCCTGGATTGTTTTGTCAGCGGCGTCGCGACCATTGTAACAGACGCGCACTTGCCTCTGCCAGAATGGCGTCCTGCTTGCAGAAGCAGAATCGGACGAGATGGCGCGGGGCATGGCTCGCGCCCTGCGGATAAAAGGCACTCAGGGGAATGGCAGCGACCTTTGCCTTCACCGTGATCTCGCGGCAGAAATCTTCATCCGTGCCATTGAAGCCAAGCGGGCGAAAGTCGGCGCTGATGAAATAGGTGCCATCTGTCGGCAAGACGTCGAACCCTGCCTCCGTGAGCCCCTTTGCCAGCAGGTCGCGCTTGGCTTCAAGGGAGGCTGCGAGGTCTTCAAAATACGCATCTGCCTTGCCGAGGCCATAGGCAATGGCGGATTGCAAGGCGGGGGGCGTCGTGAAAGTGATGAACTGATGCACCTTGGCGACCTCGGCGATGAGCGCGGCAGGTCCGGTCACATAACCGATCTTCCAGCCCGTGAGCGAGAAGGTTTTGCCTGCCGAGCCGACGCGCAGGCAGCGCTCGCGCATATCCGGCAAGGTCATCAGCGGCACATGCGGATGGCCGGAAAAAACGAGATGCTCATAGACCTCGTCACAGAGCACATAGGCATCATGTGTGCGAACGAGTTCAGCTATTTTCGCCAGTTCGTCGGGCGTAAAAACCTTGCCGGTCGGGTTCATCGGCGAATTCAGGAGCACAAGTTTTGTGCGCGGTGTAAAAGCGGCTTCCAGTGCAGCCTGCGGCAGGGACCAATGCGGCGGCTCAAGCGCCACGCAGACGGCTTTGGCGCCCGCCGCTTCGATGATCGGTCGATAGCTGTCATAACAAGGTTCAAGGAGAATGACTTCATCGCCCGGCTGCAACAGCGCCAGGAGGCAATCGCTCAGCGCCTCTGTCGCGCCGGAGGTGACGAGCACTTGCGTCTGCCAATCCACATCCAGGCCATAGAAGCGCTTGTTGGCGGCGGCAACGGCCTGACGCAAGGCCGGAACACCCATCATCGGCGGATACTGGTTCGGCCCCTCGACAATCGATTTGGCAGCCGCCGCCCTGATGTCGTCCGGACCTTCATCATCCGGGAAACCCTGCCCCAGATTGATCGCGCCATGCGCGCTGGCAAGGGCTGACATCACCGTGAAGATGGTTGTGCCCAGTCCGGCAAAAACCTGATTGGTGGTCTGCATTGGTGCCTCGTCCGGTCATATGCTGCTTGCGGGCGCTGTTTGTGCGCCCTGTCTGATCCGATCTTGTCGCGGCGCGCGGGCAGACTGTCAAATGGCGGCTCTCTGGCCTCTTCAGGCGACACGTGCCGAAAATTGCCTTTTCTTAGGGCAAAAATTGTTAATGGCTAGATTTCATCCATATTGCACATATTGTGTGCATTCCTTATGCCCAAGATAGCGGCATCGATTCCCGATGGAAGAGCTAACCTATTGTTATGAATTATATTTTATGGAGACCCCCGGTTGGCACGGCCCATGCTACTCAGGCGAGATGCATAGAGGCGGGCAAGCCGACCCAAGCTGAAGGAAAAGATAGATGAAGAAGATTGAGGCCATCATTAAGCCATTCAAACTCGACGAGGTGAAGGAAGCGCTTCAGGAAGTCGGCCTGCAGGGCATCACCGTGACCGAGGCTAAGGGCTTTGGCCGACAAAAGGGTCATACCGAGCTCTATCGGGGCGCCGAGTATGTTGTCGATTTTCTGCCCAAGGTGAAGATCGAAGTTGTTCTCAATGACGATATGGTCGCGAAAGCCGTTGAAGCCATTCAGCAGGCAGCGCGTACCGGTCGCATCGGCGACGGCAAAATATTCATCTCGAATGTTGAAGAAGCAATTCGCATCCGCACCGGTGAAATTGGCGTGGAAGCTATCTGAGGAACTGCCGGTTCACCGGCACCATTCCTTACGTCCGGGCCTTGGCCCAAACAGCGCCGACGGGTCGCTCCCCCGGTTCTGAATACCCCAACCGGGCAGTTGCCCGACCCACCTACACTTCCGGAATAACAGGGAAAAGAGGATCCAATGGCTGACTTCAATACGATTCAGCAGATCATTCAGGAAAAGGACGTCAAGTACGTCGATCTGCGTTTCACGGACCCGCGCGGCAAGATGCAGCACGTCACTTTCGATATCGGTCTCATCGACGAAGACATGTTTGCTGAAGGCACGATGTTCGACGGTTCATCGATTGCTGGCTGGAAGGCCATCAATGAATCCGACATGGTGCTTTTGCCCGATGCTGCAACAGCTGCCATCGACCCGTTCTATGCGCAGACCACACTCGCGATCTTCTGCGACATTCTCGAACCTTCGGGCGAAGCCTATGCCCGTGACCCGCGCGGCACAGCCAAGATGGCTGAGGCCTATCTCAAGTCGACCGGTATCGGCGACACCGTGGTTTTCGGCCCCGAAGCCGAATTCTTCATCTTCGATGATGTGAAGTTCTCGACCTCTGCCTACAAGACCGGCTTTGAACTCGACTCGATCGAACTGCCGACCAACACCGACACGGATTACGAAACCGGCAATCTCGGTCACCGCGTTCGTACAAAGGGTGGCTACTTCCCGGTCAACCCGATCGACAGCGCTCAGGACCTGCGCGGCGAAATGCTGACACTGATGGCCGAAATGGGTGTCGTGGTTGAAAAGCATCACCACGAAGTGGCCTCGGCCCAGCACGAACTCGGCATCAAGTTCGCCACGCTGACGACGGTTGCTGACCATCTCCAGCTCTACAAATACGTGATCCACAACACCGCTCACGCTTTCGGCAAGACGGCGACGTTCATGCCGAAGCCGGTTTTCGGTGACAATGGTTCGGGCATGCATTGCCACCAGTCGATCTGGAAAGATGGCAAGCCGCTTTTCGCCGGCAACAAATATGCCGACCTCAGCCAGGAATGCCTGTGGTATATCGGCGGCATTCTGAAACATGCCAAGGCGCTCAATGCCTTCACCAATCCCTCGACCAACAGCTACAAGCGTCTGGTCCCGGGCTATGAAGCCCCCGTGCTGCTGGCTTACTCGGCTCGCAACCGGTCGGCATCCTGCCGTATTCCGCATGGCACGTCGCCCAAGGCGAAGCGTATCGAAATCCGCTTCCCCGATCCGACGGCCAATCCCTATCTCGCTTTCGCAGCCATGCTGATGGCGGGCCTTGATGGCATCCAGAACAAGATCGATCCGGGTGCACCGATGGACAAGGATCTCTACTCGCTTCCGCCCGAAGAGCTGAAGCAGATCCCGACGGTTTGCGGTAGCCTGCGCGAAGCCCTGCTCGCTCTCGACGCCGACCGCGCCTTCCTGACAAAGGGTGGCGTGTTCACCGACGACCAGATCGACTCCTATATGGAACTCAAGTGGGAAGAAAACATGCGCTACGAAATGATGCCGCATCCGGTTGAATTCGACATGTATTACAGCTGCTAATTCGCAGATTGCGACTGAATGGAAAGGCCGGTGGAAACACCGGCCTTTCTGTTTGGCGGCAAGACCGTTTTCGTCCTTATACGGATGAATTATTTGGTCAGCCTGGCTGTCCCTCATTCCTGTTGACGCCAGAGTCTATGCAAGCGTAGGCTTTCTTTGTTGGAAAGGCAGGAGGTTTACAAAGATGACTCCACCTACGCATGACGTCTGAACGTCCCTGGCCTGACTTGAAACGTCAGGTTCCAATATATTCGGTCTGAAGCCTGAAACGCGTATCTGACGCGTTGCCCGGTCAGTGCAAACTTGAAGCCAACCCGGCGCAAACCCGAACTGACGCCAGAGCATCGCCATTGAGCGCTCAGGGTGAAGGCCGTCTGTTGCCCCGCCTATAGGTGTGGGCGAGTGCCGGAGGCACATCCAGCAGCAGCCCCGCGAGGGAACGCCCGACAGGATCACCCGGGGCTTCCGCTTGAGCGGGGTTGCGTGCTTTGCCACACGGGCCGCCACACGGGCCGCCGCACGGGCTAATGAGCGGTCAGCGGCTCATGGCCTTGGCCGTCGTCGTCTCGTTTTTCTGATAATCGCGGAAGGCCTTGAAGACACCGAGCTTCAAGTCTGGCTCCTTGCCATCGCCCATGCGTAACAGTTGAAGGCAGAACCAGCCCTGCTGGCCCCAGCCATTCAGCGCGCGCAACATGGCGATGGGGCTGGTGGGTCCAAAGAGTCCCGGCCCGATACGCAGTGTCTTTTCGGGCGCGGGTGCTGCCAGCAATTCGCCCGAGAGCAGCTTGCCCGGCACGGCGGCATCCACGCAGAGCGGGCGCGCAATGCCAACGACATCCATTTCAGAGGAGGCGAGTGCGGCATTCATGCCTTCAACCGAACGAAAACCGCCTGTGACCATGAGGGGCATGGCCACGACCTTGCGAATGTCGCGGGCGTAATCGAGGAAATAGGCTTCACGCGCCACGGTGCTTTCACGACGGGCTTCGGATTTTTCGGGATGCAGCGTCAGATTGTCGCCGCCGACCATGCGCGGCTGCTCATATGTACCGCCCGATATTTCAAGCAGATCGACAGTTGCGTCATTGAGCCAGCCAGCAACGCGCATCGACTCTTCATGACTGAACCCGCCGCGCTGGAAGTCGGCCGAGTTGAGCTTTACCGAAAGCGGGAAATCCTTGCCGATAGCGGCGCGAACGGCGCGCACCGTTTCGAGCAACAGGCGGGCGCGATTTTCAAGCGAGCCGCCCCATTGATCCTTGCGTGTGTTCACGTCGGGCGAAAGAAACGCCGAAATCAGATAGCCATGCGCCGCATGTATCTGCACCCCCGAAAAACCCGTGTCCCGCGCGACAGCCGCCGCATGAGCAAAGCGGGCAATGACATCGCGAATATCATCCTCGGTCATGGCGCGTGGCTTGCCAAACCGGCTGCCGGGCATTTCGAGGGGCTTGTCCGTCGGCGCCAGAGGCGCATCATTGACGGCGGCAGGCGTCTGACGACCGGCATGTGAAATCTGCATCCAGAGATGCGTGTCGTTTTCCGTGCCAGCGCGGGCCCAGGCGCGCAGCCGCTCCAGCGCCACATCGGATTGCGGGCCATCAATCGCCACATTGCCGGGGCGCTCGAGATGGCGGCGATCAACCTGCACATTGCCCGTGAGCAACATGCCCGCACCGCCTTGCGCCCAGCGGCGATAGAGACGCACATGGCGTTCGGTTGCCTGATTGCGCGTGTCCGCCAGACCCTCCGTCATGGCCCCCTTGGCGATGCGGTTTTTCAGCGTCGCGCCGCAAGGCAGGAGAAGCGGTGAAGCGATGGTGACACGCATGGGTTCTTTCCTTCTTGTCGATTGGGGCGGTGTCCCCCATTTGCTGGGGCGGATTGTGCCACATTGATCGTGAGTGGCAAATCATCCTCATGTCAGGGTCTATTAGCGTTGCCGCTTTGTGCCCCCTCCCCCTACAATCACGTTGATTCGACCTCCCACATCGCAGCAAGAGTTCATGGCCGCCCGCAAGTCGACCGCCCCTGCCTCTGACAGAACAGGTGATCTGTTCGCCACGCCCGCGAAAAGCGCAAAGCCTGCAAAGGCTTCGGCGAAAGCGTCACCACGTGACGAGAGCTATTCGGCCAAAGACATCGAGGTTCTGGAAGGCCTTGAACCCGTGCGCCGTCGCCCCGGCATGTATATCGGTGGCACTGACGAGAAGGCCTTGCATCATCTCTTTGCTGAAGTGCTCGACAATGCGATGGACGAAGCCGTGGCGGGCCACGCCAACTGGATCGATGTGTCGCTGCATGCTGATGGCAGCCTGACCGTGGCCGACAATGGCCGCGGCATTCCGGTGGATCCGCATCCCAAGTTCAAGAACAAGTCAGCCCTTGAGGTCATTCTGACGACGCTGCATTCGGGCGGCAAGTTTGGCGGCAAGGCCTATGAAACCTCCGGTGGTTTGCATGGCGTTGGTGTCTCTGTCGTCAATGCGCTTTCAGACTGGCTTGATGTGGAGGTCGCGCGCGACCAGACGCTTTACACACAGCGCTATGAACGCGGCGCCCCCAAGACAAAGTTGATCGAGCAAGGCCGTGTGCAGAACCGTCGCGGCACACGCATTACCTTCCATCCCGATGCCGGGATTTTTGGCAAGGATGCCGCCTTCAAACCGGCGCGGCTCTACAAGATGGCGCGCTCGAAAGCCTATCTCTATGGCGGCGTCGAAATCCGCTGGTCTTGCGCCAGCGAACTTCTGAAAGACAAGGACGCAACGCCTGCGAGCGAGGTACTGCATTTCCCCGGCGGCCTTGTCGATTATTTGCGCGCCACGATTGATGGCGCCGAGATGGTGACGACGGAACCCTTCTCGGGCAAAGTCGCGCGCGCTGGCAGCCATGGCTCCGTTGAATGGGCAATCGCCTGGACAGCGACAGATGAAGGTTTCATCAGCTCCTATTGCAACACCATTCCAACACCTGAAGGCGGCACGCATGAAGCCGGTCTTCGTGCGGCGCTGATGAAGGGCCTCAAGGCCTATGGCGAACTCGTCGGCAACAAGAAGGCCAGCCAGATTCAGGCCGAAGACATCATGGGCACCTCCAATGCCCTGCTCTCGGTCTTTATTCGCGAGCCCGAGTTTCAGGGTCAGACAAAGGAGAAACTCTCCAGTGCGGAAGCCACACGCCTGGTTGAAAAAGCGATTGGTGACCATTTTGACCATTGGTTGACCGCCGCCCCACAGCAGGCGAACAGGCTTCTCGACTGGATCATTGACCGGTCGGAAGATCGCCTGCGGCGTCGGCTTGAAAAAGATGTGGCGCGCAAGACCGCGACACGAAAACTGCGCCTGCCGGGCAAGCTCGCCGATTGCTCTCAGTCCGGGTCGGAGGGTTCGGAACTTTTCCTCGTCGAAGGTGACTCGGCTGGCGGTTCGGCCAAGCAGGCGCGCGAACGCTCGACACAGGCCATCTTGCCGCTGCGTGGCAAGATCCTGAATGTTGCCAATGCCAGTTCCGGCAAGATGCAACAGAACCAGCAGATCGGCGATCTTGTTCTGGCGCTTGGCGTGCGCACGGGCTCGCAATATCGCGATGAAGACCTGCGCTACGAAAAAGTCATCATCATGACGGACGCCGATGTTGACGGCGCGCATATCGCGTCGCTTCTCATCACTTTTTTCTACCGCGAAATGCCGCAGCTCATTCGCAATGGCCATCTCTATCTGGCCGTGCCGCCGCTTTACAAACTGACTCAGGGCGGCAAGACGGCCTATGCGCGCGATGATGCGCATAAGGATGAATTGCTGAAAACGATGTTCGGCTCGCGTGGCAAGGTTGAAATCAGCCGCTTCAAGGGTCTGGGCGAAATGCTGCCGGCGCAGCTCAAGGAAACCACCATGACAAGATCGAAGCGGACCCTGCTCAAGGTCGTGATCCCTGAGTCAGAGGCGGCCGACACATCATCTTCCGTTGAGCGCTTGATGGGCAACAAGGCGGAAATGCGGTTCCAGTTCATTCAGGAACGCGCCGCCTTCGCCAAGGATCTCGACATCTGATTTTGCGTCAAGACGCTTGAGAGTGGCAGACCCAATCCTGTGCCGCCTATCGTCTTGCCATTGGCAACCTGACCAAATGGCGTGAGCGCGATTTCGATCTCATTGGCGTGCGAGCCAGGCTGGCCCGCGCGCGCAAGCCGCATCCATGTCAGTCCTGGCGGACAGGTTCGCCATTTTCATTCCCCCCTGCCGGAGGCATTCAGGGAACCATGACAGCAACGACTTGAAGTGTGGAAAATCCCGATCTTGCCTTAAGACGCCGCCTGAGCATGGCCGGATCAGTTGACATTTGAGGCTAAGGGCCTATCTTGCGGCCAAATTCGCTGAGGCGGGCTGCATATATATAGTCCGTCAAGCCTTCCCCCTTTCTGCCGGTTTCCCGGATGAAGGCTCTGTATCCGGGGAGGCGCGTTCATATTGCGAACAGGTCTCATCTATGACATTCGACGAACTTGGTCTCGGGCCCGATGTGCTGAAGGCAGTTGCCGAAACGGGCTACACCGAACCCACGCCCATTCAGGCCAAGGCCATTCCGCAGGTGCTGGCCGGCCGTGACGTGCTTGGCATCGCCCAGACCGGTACAGGCAAGACGGCGTCCTTCACGCTGCCGATGATCGACCGTTTGGCGCGTGGCCGGGCACGCGCGCGCATGCCGCGCTCGCTCATTCTGGAGCCGACCCGCGAACTTGCCGCCCAGGTTGCTGAAAATTTCGAGACCTATGGCAAATACAGCAAGCTCTCGATGGCGCTGCTCATTGGTGGCGTATCCTTTGGCGATCAGGAAAAGAAACTGGATCGTGGCGTCGATGTGCTGATCGCGACACCGGGTCGACTGCTTGACCATTGCGGGCGCGGCAAGGTGCTGCTGACCGGTGTGCAGATCCTTGTTATCGATGAAGCCGACCGTATGCTCGATATGGGCTTCATTCCCGACATTGAAGAAATCTGCAAAAAAATCCCCTTCACGCGGCAGACACTTTTCTTCTCCGCCACCATGGCGCCCGAGATCCAGCGCCTGACAGATGCCTTCCTGCAAAATCCCGAACGTATTGAAGTGGCGCGGCCCTCAACAGCCAGCAGCAACATTGCCCAGCATCTGGTCAAGACCTCGCGCGACGCCAAGCGCGACGTGCTGCGTGAACTGATCGAAAACGAAAATGTCAAAAACGCGATCATCTTCTGCAATCGCAAGCGCGATGTAACCGTCGTTCACAATGCGCTTGAAAAGAGCGGCCTCTCCGTTGGCTCGCTGCATGGCGACCTGGACCAGAGTGTCCGCACACGCACGCTGGACGGTTTCCGCTCCGGCACCATTCGCCTGCTGGTGGCAAGCGATGTCGCGGCACGCGGTCTTGATATCCCTGATGTGAGCCATGTCTTCAATTTCGACGTGCCGACGCATGCGGAAGATTATGTGCATCGCATCGGCCGCACGGGCCGCGCCGGCAAGGCTGGCACGACCTATATGCTGGCAACGCGCGAAGACGGCAAATATCTCACGGCGATTGAAAAGCTGATTGGCAGCACCATTCCGACATTCGACATGAAGAAAACGCCGCATGAAGCCGCTGATGCTGACGCATCTCCTGTGCCTGAGGCGCCCCTTGATGGCGAGGCCGCATCCGAAGTGGTCGCCAGCGAGGAAAAACCGGCACGCGCACGACGCAGCCGAGGCGGTCGTGGTCGCAACCGCAAGGATGAATCACCTGCCGATGTGGCCGGTGTTGAAGATGCGGCGGAAGACATTGTCGCCGTCGCAATCGAAACGCCGCGTCCGGTTGAACGCCCGCGCAATGCTGATCGCGCTGAGCGCAGCGAGCGCCCGTCGCGTGAACGCGGCGGCCGGGGTCGCGACCGTGACGATGATGGCGCGCCTGTGATCGGCCTTGGTGACCATGTGCCCGCCTTCCTGCTTCGCGCTGTGAAACTGCCAAAACGTCGGCCGGAAGCGGAAGACGAAGAGGAAGACGAGATTTCGGAACTCGAAATCGTCAACGACATCGAGGAAATTGTCGAGGACGTGGAGGTCGAGGAGGCCTGAGCCTCCCCGACCCAGGTCTCACGCCGGCATCAGGCTGGCATCATGCCGGTTTCAAGGAAGCGCCAGGCAATGGCGGCATGAAGCGCGATGCCCACCGCCATGCTTTCCTCGTTCAGGATCATATGATTTGAGTGGCACGGCGCGACATGGGCGTGCCCGTGATGATCCTTGGGCATTGTGCCGAGAAACATCATGCAGCCCGGAATCCGCTGCAGCACATATGAAAAATCCTCAGCCCCCATGACCGGGGCCGTGCGCGCGATATAGCGATCCTCTCCGATCAGATCATTCACGACACCGCGGGCAAAATCGACGAAGGTCGCATCGTTCACGGTGACGGGATAACCCTCTTCGATTTCGACCGTGGCTTCGCAAAGATGGGCTGCCGCAATGTTCTGGGCGACGCGCTCAATCCCCTGATGGGCGAGACGGCGCGCGGCTTCCGAACAGGCGCGCACCGTGCCGAGCATGTCAGCCGTCTCGGGGATCACATTGTCCGTTGTGCCAGCCCTCACCTTGGTGCAGGTCAAGACCACGGGGTCAAAAGCATCAATGCGGCGCGTCACCATTTGCTGAAGCGCGAGGCCAATTTCAAACGCGACCGGAATGGGATCGACAGCCATATGTGGCATGGAGGCATGACCACCCTTGCCCTTGATCTTGATTTTCCAGACATCGGCAGACGCCATCATGGCGCCCGGTTTGCCGATGATGCTGCCTGCGGCAAAATTGGGTGTGATATGGAGCGCGAAGGCGCCATCCGGCTTGATGCCGCCATCAACGAGTCCATCGTCAATCATGAAGCGGGCGCCCTGATAGCCCTCTTCGCCGGGCTGAAACATGAATTTGACCGTGCCTGCAAATTCGTCGCGATGCGCGTGCAGCAGATGGGCTGCCTGAACCAGCATGGCGGTGTGGGCATCATGTCCGCAGGCATGCATGCGGCCTTCAATTTCGCTCGCATAGGGAAGGCCGGTTTCTTCGGACATGGGCAGCGCATCCGTATCGCCCCGCAACAAAATCGTGCGTCCGCCCTGGGTTCCCTTTTTTCGCCCCTCCATTGAAATCATCAGACCCGAGGTTGAGGGCCCCGTGTTGATCGTGACATCGAGCCCCTCCAGCGCATTCAGCACTTTCCGGGTCGTCAACGGGTTATGCAGGCCAAGCTCTGGTTCCCTGTGAATGTCCCGGCGCAGGTCGATTGCCGCAGGCAGGAGGGCTTCGGCCTCATCCAGAAAATGTTTGATGTCACTCATCATGCTTCCCCGAAAAAGAAGGACGGCGCTCCATGGCGCCGCCCGATTATTGCCGCCCGATCATTATTGTTGATTGCCGTACATGATTATTTCTTGATCATGGATCTGATCTGCTTGCGGAACTTTTCACTATAGGGGGGACGCATCATCTCAGCGACCATCTTGACTTTAGTTTGCGTGTAGACCGCCTTGGCATGGCTGAAAGTCTTGAATCCATCAATGCCATGGTAAGACCCCATACCCGCCGGGCCAACACCGCCAAATGGCAGGTCTTCCTGCGAGACATGCATGATGACGTCGTTGATGGTGACGCCACCTGTCGTCGTTCGGTCGAGAATCCTGCGTTCCTCGGCTGGTTCATTGCCGAAATAATAGAGCGCGAGGGCCCGCGGACGGCTGTTCACATAGCCGATCGCGTCATCCATTTTCTTGTAGGTGCGCACCGGCAGCAGCGGGCCGAAGATTTCATCCTGCATCACCTTCATGTCATCCGTGGCATCAAGAATGAGCGTCGGCGGAATCTTGTGGGTCTGCTGCTGGGTGAAGTCTTCATTGGCCGGGTTGATTTCAACGATACGGGCCCCCTTGGCGCGCGCATCTTCGACATAGCCGTTGAGGCGATCATAATGACGCTGGTTGATGACCGAGGTGTAGTCGGGATTATCCTTGATCGTCGGATACATTTTCGTCACGGACTTGGTGGCTTCCTTGACGAAGCTGTCGATCTTGTTTTCCGGCACATAAACATAGTCCGGCGCCAGGCAGATCTGACCGGCATTGAGCGTCTTGCCGGTCATGATGCGGGCGGCGGCATCGGCAATATCAGCCGATTGCGACACAAGAACGGGGGACTTGCCGCCCAGTTCCAATGTCAGCGGGACAAGATTATCGGCGGCGGCGCGCATCACATGATGGGCGATGGAGGTTGCGCCCGTGAAAAGCAGGTGGTCGAAAGGCTGACTTGAGAAGACCTGACCGACCTGTGCGCTGCCGTTGACGACGGCCACTTCCGTTTCATCAAAAGCCGAGCGGAACATGCGCGCCATCAGCTCGGATGTGGCAGGCGTGAATTCGGAGGGCTTGATCATGCAGCGATTGCCGGCAGCAAAAATGCCGGCCAGCGGCGTCCAGGTCAGATTGACCGGGAAGTTCCAGGGGCTGATGACGCCGACAGTGCCGAGCGGCTGAAATTCAACGCGTGCCCTGGCGCCCATCAGGCCGAGCGGGAACATGACCTTGCGCTTTTCCGGCTTCATCCACTGGCGCAGATGTTTCTTGGCGTGCTGCAACGGTGCAATGGACCCCATGACATCCGTCATCATGGAGGTGTCGGTGCTGCGATGGCCAAAATCGGAAGACAGCGCCTCGGCAATTTCTTTCTGATTGTCGACAATGAGGGCGATGGCGCGATCAAGCCAGTCAATGCGTTCGCGCTCGCTCAGCGGCCCCTTGGCGATATGTACGGCCTTCTGACGGTCCAGTATCTCTCTGATGGATGCCGAGATCGCCTGGATATCTGATTCCTGCGATGCTGTTGCTGCCAGGCTCATTCGTATTCCTCCGATTGCCAGCTCATCCCGACCCCGTGGGTGGGATCAATGTTTGTTCGGGCCCCTCACCATTGCCCTTCCCCGAAACCGGGAATTGGCAGACGACCCTTGGTTTTTTACCAATATATATGACAATTCTGCCGATGCGAGCCCTGTCTCGCCGCATGGTCGTCCAAGGCGAAGACATTAGGGTTTCCCCTTGGGCAAAGCGAGGATTTTTCCCGAAATATCCGCCCCAAGTTTACGGCGCCGTAACCGAATTCGCCTAGCCTCCGCTGCAGGACATACATGGTCGCGAAGCTGACCATTAAGGGGCGAGGATATTGTGGGTTATAGCGACGACATCGCGGCAGCCAAGAACTGGAGCCAGCGGGCCCTTCATCTCATTGAAGAGCAGGGGCTTGCCCCGCATCCGGACAATTATTCCGTCTGGTACGCCTATGCGACCGGGCAAAAGCCCGAGCTGAACAAGGAAGTCGATTTGCGGCTGGCCTCCGGTTCGCCCATTAGCGCCCATATCTCGAGCGACCTGCAAAAGCGATATGTCGCTGAGAGTGACCTGTCGGCGCTCGCGCTTGACAGCAGCACGCGCCTGAGCAGCGAAGTCGACAAGATCCTGAAACTTGTCGAGGCGACGGCTGACGATCACACGGTCTTTGGCACCTCGGTTCGCGAGGCCAGCCAGGGCCTGACCAGCCAATCGACACCGAATGAAGTGCGCAGCGCCGTCGAAGCCATTGTCATGGCGACACGCGACATGGAGACGCGCAGTCAGCTTCTTGAAAAGCGTCTGCAGCAGACCAAAGCCGAGATCAACGAATTGAAGGGCAACCTTGACCAGGCCCGCAATGAAGCCCGCACCGACGGCCTCACCGGCGTTGCCAATCGCAAGGCATTTGACGAAGTCATCGACCGCGAGATGAAACGGGCCGCAGACGAAAACGGCTCCCTCTGCCTGCTGATCGGCGATATCGATTTCTTCAAGAAGTTCAACGACACCTATGGTCATCGCACCGGCGACCAGGTGTTGCGTCTGGTGGCAAGCTGTCTCAAGGGCGGTGCGCGCACCAGCGACACAGTGGCCCGTTATGGCGGCGAAGAATTTGCCGTCATCATGCCGGATGTGACGCCGGAGGCGGCAGAGACAATCGCCAATCAGATTCGCGAGACGGTTCAGGGGCGTGAATTGGTCAAACGCTCGACGGGCAAGACGCTGGGTCGGGTCACCTTGTCGATCGGCATAGGTGTCTACCGTCGTGGCGATGAGCCCTCCGCGCTGATCGAGCGTGCAGATGCCTGTCTCTATGAAGCCAAGCATAATGGCCGCAACCAGGTCATCTGCGAGGTCAATCGGCCTGAATCGCTGCGTCAGCTTGCAGGCTAAGCGCATCCGCTGAACATATTTGTCATTCAGCTCTGTCCCCTTCGCGCGTGATGCTCTTTCACGCGCGAAGGGGCGCGACTATGTTCGATCCCAGACATGTCTGATCTGGGGAAATCCATGAACCACATCACTTATGACCTGCGCGATGGTATCGGCCTGTTGACGCTGAACCGTCCCGGCGTTTTCAACAGCCTCACTGTGCCGCTGATGAACGAGGCGCGCGCCCGCGCCAGGGCGATTACCGGTGAAAAAGTCGCCGCCACCAGACGCGAACCCGGCTTCAGCTAAATTACAAACGACAGCAAAAAAACAGGGAGAGAAAAATGGAGTTCGAACTCGCGCGTCTCGACATTGATGGCGCCGTTGCCACGCTGACGCTGAATGACCCCAAAGTGATGAATGCCATATCTGCCCCCATGCTTGGCGGGTTGATGCGGGCACTCGACCATGTGGAAGACAAGGCCAATGGCATTCGCTGCCTGTTGCTGACAGGTGAGGGCCGCGCCTTCAGCGCAGGTGCCAATTTGCAGGTACGTGAGGATCATAATGGCGGTGCGCCGGATGCCGGTTACGCGCTTGAAACCATGTATCACCCACTCCTGCGCCGGTTGCGCAATCTGGCGATGCCTCTGGTCACAGTGATCAACGGCCCTGCCGCCGGTGTCGGCATGAGCTTTGCGCTGATGGGCGATCTCGTGCTCGCCGCCAGGTCCGCCTATTTCCTTCAGTCTTTCCGCCGTGTCGGTCTGGTGCCTGATGGCGGCTCAACCTGGATCCTGCCGCGCCTCATCGGCAAGGCGCGCGCCATGGAACTCTCGCTTCTGGGCGAGAAACTGCCCGCTGAAACGGCGCTCGATTGGGGGCTCATCAATCGCGTCCATGAAGACGACCAACTGATGGCCGAAGCGCACAAGCTCGCCTTGGATCTGGCCAATGCCCCTACCGTCTCGCTCGGCCTGATCCGCAAGCTCTATTGGGAAAGCATGGATAACAGCTATGAAGAACAGCTCAATCTTGAGCGCCAATCACAGCGCCTCGCCGGCAACTCGGCCGACTTCCGCGAAGGCGTCATCGCCTTCCTGAAAAAGCGTCCGGCCAAATTCAAAGGCGAGTAATATCTGGAAACTGCGATCACGGGGCGCTGCCTTCGGGCGGCGCCTTTTTGATTCCATAGGGCGCTGCCTTCGGGCGGCGCCTTTTAAATTCAGAGTGTGGCCGGCGTGATGGTCACGCTTTCGCCGCAGCCACAGGCATCCGTCACATTGGGATTGTTGAACTTGAAGGTGGACGAGAACTTGTCCGTCACATAGTCCATTTCCGTGCCGAGCAGAAACAGCACGGCCTTGGGTTCAATCAGAATGCGCACACCCTTATCCTCGACGACTTCATCGAGCGGATTGACCGCCTCGGCATAATCCATGGTGTATTCCATGCCCGCGCAGCCGCCATTCTTGACGCCAACGCGGATGCCGACATACTTGCCGGGCGCTTCAGACATGATCGCTTTCACGCGCTCAGCGGCACGCTCCGTCAATGTCATGGCCTTGGGCATCTGTCTTGCCATTCCGGTCTCTCCTGCCCCTTCATATGATAGGTGAGTGGCTGTCCTTCAAGTATGCGCCGACTTCTTCAAGACTGTCTCATCAAAACATGTTGAGCGCGACGCGCGCCTCATCCGACATGCGGCTTGGGTCCCAGGGCGGATCAAAGACCATATTGACCTTCACATCGGCGATTCCCTCAACCGTCCGGATCGCGTCTTCCACCATGACAGGCATGGTGCCCGCCACCGGGCAGCCGGGCGCAGTCAGGGTCATGTCCAGCGTGACATCGCGGTCATCGGATATATCCACGCGATAGATCAGGCCCAGTTCATAAATATCGACGGGGATTTCAGGGTCATAAACCGTTTTCAGCGCCGCGATGATGTCGTCTGTGAGCTGGTCAAGCTCCTCCTTCGGAATGGCGGACTCGCCCGAAGGCGCGCCCCCTTCCAGGAGGTTATGCTCGCGCGGCTCTGTCATTTCCATTTCTTCGGACATCATGACCTCACCCGAAGAATTTCTTGGCGTCGATGAGCGCCTTGGCCAGCGCATCGACTTCTTCGAAACTGTTATACATGGCAAATGACGCGCGCGTCGTTGCCCCCACGCCAAAGCGTTCCATCACCGGCTGGGCGCAATGATGCCCTGCCCTGACGGCGACACCCGCCCGATCAATGATCGTTGCAATGTCGTGGGGATGCGTGCCCTCCATCACGAAGGAAAGGATCGAGCCTTTATTCTGGCTCGTGCCGATGATGCGCAAGCCCGCAATCGCGCTGAGCGCTTCGGTTGCATAGGCGAGCAGTGCCGCTTCATGGGCATGGATGGCGGCGCGCCCGATCGACTCCATGTAACCAACAGCCGCGCCCATGCCGATTGCTTCGACGATGGCCGGTGTGCCTGCCTCAAAGCGATGAGGTGGCGCGGCATAAGTCACCGTTTCAAGGCTGACTTCCTTGATCATCTCGCCGCCGCCGCGATAGGGCCGCATGGCTTTGAGATGTTCACGCTTGCCATAGAGCACGCCGATACCCGTCGGCCCGTAAATCTTGTGGCCGGAGAAAACCAGAAAGTCGCAATCCAGCGCCTGCACATCAAGCGTCAGATGCACCGCGCTCTGACAGGCATCCACCAGCACCGGCACCCCATGACCATGAGCGATGGCAATGATCTCCTGCATGGGCGTGATGGTGCCGAGCGCATTCGACATATGTGTCAGCGCGACCATGCGCGTGCGCGGCGTGAAAAGTGCCTGATATTTGTCCATCAGCAGGTCGCCCGCATCATCGACGGGCACAAACTTCAGAACAATGCCGTGACGCTCGCGCAGGAAATGCCAGGGCACGATGTTGGAGTGATGCTCCAGAACCGACAGGATGATTTCATCACCGGCTTTGAAGTTCATCTCGCCAAAGGAGGAGGCAACGAGATTGATGCCATCTGTCGCCCCGGACGTAAAAATGACTTCACTTGTCTCACGAGCATTGATGAAACCACGCACCTGTTCACGCGCAATTTCGAACTTCTCGGTCGCGGCATTGGAGAGATAATGCATGCCACGATGGACATTGGCATATTCATTTTCCATGACCTCGTTCATGGCATCGAGCACAGCCTTGGGCTTTTGCGCCGAGGCCGCATTGTCGAGATAGACGAGCGGCTTGCCATAGACTTCGCGCGACAGGATCGGAAAGTCGGCGCGAATGCGCGCAAGGTCATAGGCTTGTGTCACGATTTTGGCATGTGCGCTCATGCTGCGCCCCCTGTTCCGGTGGCAAACCAGCCAGCAGCCAGAATGCGCAGCGCATCCCGCGCCTCAATATGGGCGATACGATCAATGGCTTCATCAAGGAAAGCCGTGACCAGCAGTCGACGGGCTTCAAGCTCGGGAATGCCGCGCGAGCGCAGATAGAAAACCGCTTCCTTGCTCAATTCGCCAATCGTTGAACCATGGGCGCATTGCACATCGTCGGCATGGATTTCGAGTTCTGGTTTGGCGTTCATCGCCGCATCGCGCGACAGGAGCAAAGCATTCGTCATTTGTCGGCCATCGGTTTTTTGAGCGTCAGGACGCACGATGACCTTACCCTGGAATATGCCCGTCGCTTCATCATCCAGAACACTGCGATAAAGCGTGTCGCTTTCGCAGCCGGGAACCGCATGATCCGTATGGCAGAAGACATCGCCTTGCGCAGCGCCGCGCAGCGCCATCACGCCATCGACATGCGCCTTGCCGCCCTTGCCCGCAAACGTCACGAATGTCTGGCAGCGTGACATGCCGCCGCCCATCAGCAGCGTGAAGGCTGCAAACTCTGAGGCCTCGCCAAGCCTGACACGCAGGCTCGAAAGATGCAGCGCTGAGGCGGCTTCATCAATGAGGCGAACCATCTCCAGTCTGGCGTCCTTATCGAGCGCGATATCGCAAACACGATCGGCAAAATAAGTCGTCGCATCTGCCTCATGATGGCTTTCGAGAATGGTGGCATTGGCCCCCTCTTCCAGTTGGATCAGATTGCGGGCATGCGATGCGCCCTTGTCCGCCGAGAGGAAAACCAGATGCAGCGGCTTGTCGAGCGTCACCCCTTTACGGATACGAAGGGCGACACCATCGCGCATCAGGGCCGTGTTCAAATCAATGATACGGGTGGCGCCATTTTCGTGCGCGTCATGCTCAATCAGGTTCTTGGCCCAATGCTCGCTCAGAACATCAGCGAGCGGGTGCAGTTCAACACCTTTGGGCAAACCTGCAAGATGTGAAAGGTCGGCGCGACAGGCGCCGTTCACAAACACCATTTTATAGGCGGCAATCGACTTGAAGGCGCACGCGCTGGCGCGTGTGGGCAGCAAGACCGCGCCCTGATGTGTCGGCGCTGCCTCAAAATTCGCCTTGTCAAGCAACTGACGCAGATCGGTATATTTCCATTCCTCAACGCGGCGATGCGGCAAACCAGCCGCAGCAAAAGCCGTCACGGCATTCTTGCGGGCAAGCGCGAGCCAGCCTTGTGCGCCGGGCAGGTTGTCCTGCTCGCGCTCGAAGGTTTCGACGAATGAAGTGGCTGCTGCTGTCATGCTTTTGCTCATGCCGCATCCGCGCCAAATCCGGCATAGCCGGTGCGTTCAAGTTCCAGCGCCAGGTCTTTGCCGCCGGTCCTCACAATGCGACCGCGCGACAGCACATGCACGACATCGGGCACAATATAATCGAGCAGACGCTGATAATGTGTGATGACGATCATGGAACGTTCGGGCGAGCGCAGGCGGTTGACGCCTTCGGCCACGACTTTCAGCGCGTCAATGTCGAGACCGGAATCTGTTTCGTCGAGCACAGCCAGCACCGGCTCCAGAATGGACATCTGCAAGGTTTCGGCGCGCTTCTTTTCGCCGCCCGAAAAGCCGACATTCAAGGCGCGCTTCAGCATGTCGTCGCTGATGTTCAAGGGCTTTGCCTTTTCGCGCACCAGCTTGAGAAAGCGCACGGCGTCAAGTTCTTCCAGGCCACGCGCCTTGCGCTGCGCATTGAGCGCCGTTTTCAGAAACGTCATGGTGGTGACGCCGGGAATCTCGATCGGATATTGAAAGGCGAGAAACACGCCTGCATTGGCGCGCTCGTCAACCGACATGGCGAGAAGGTTCCGGCCCTTGAAGGTGATCGAGCCTTGCGTCACTTCATAGCCTTCGCGGCCTGACAGCACATAGGAAAGCGTCGATTTGCCTGAGCCGTTGGGGCCCATGATGGCATGGACCTCGCCCGCGCCGATCGTCAGATCGATGCCGCGCAGGATTTCCTTGTCGCCAACAGTCACATGCAGGTTTTTGACTTCGAGCATTACGCAATCTTCCGTTCGTTCTCACACATCTGAATCTCTCATACTTGTCATTGCCGGGCTTGCCCCGGGGGTGACAAGTGATAAATCCGATTTCCTCACCCGACACTTCCTTCAAGACTGATGCCGACGAGTTTTTGCGCTTCGACCGCAAACTCCATCGGCAATTGCTGCAACACATCGCGGCAGAAACCATTGACGATCAGCGCCACGGCCTCTTCTTCGCCGATGCCGCGCTGGCGGCAATAGAAAAGCTGCTCGTCGCTGATCTTCGATGTTGTTGCTTCATGTTCAAGAACCGCGCTCGGATTCCTGGTTTCGATATAGGGCACGGTATGGGCCGAACAATGCGAACCGATCAGCAAACTGTCGCATTGCGTGAAATTGCGCACGCCTTCGGCCTTGCGATGCACACTCACCAACCCGCGATAGGTGTTGGAGGAATGGCCCGCCGAGATGCCCTTGGAGATGATGCGGCTTGATGTGTTCTTGCCGAGATGGATCATCTTGGTGCCGCTATCGACCTGCTGACGGCCATTGGAAATGGCAATCGAATAGAACTCGCCGCGCGAATTGTCGCCGCGCAGGATGCAGCTTGGATATTTCCAGGTGATCGCCGATCCGGTTTCGACCTGCGTCCAGGAAATCTTCGAGTTGTTGCCGCGGCAATCGCCACGCTTGGTCACGAAATTGTAAATGCCGCCCTTGCCATCTGCATCGCCTGGATACCAGTTCTGCACGGTCGAGTATTTGATCTCGGCATCATCATGCGTGACAAGTTCGACGACGGCGGCATGAAGCTGGTTTTCATCGCGCTGGGGCGCGGTGCAGCCTTCGAGGTAGCTCACATAGGAGCCTTTATCCGCAATGATGAGTGTGCGCTCAAACTGTCCGGTCTGGCGCTCGTTGATGCGGAAATAGGTCGAAAGTTCCATCGGACAGCGAACGCCTTGCGGGATATAGACGAAGGAGCCTTCCGAAAAGACCGCCGAATTGAGCGTGGCGTAATAATTATCCGTGGTCGGCACAACCGATCCGAGATATTGGCGCACGAGCTCAGGATGGTCGCGCACCGCTTCCGACATGGGGCAGAAGATGACGCCGGCTTCCTTGAGCTTTTCCTTGAAGGTCGTGACAACCGACACGCTGTCGAAAACAGCATCGACGGCGATGCCGGAGAGCATCTGCTGCTCGATGAG
Organism: uncultured Alphaproteobacteria bacterium; assembly: GCA_963696585.1. Taxonomy (GTDB): domain Bacteria; phylum Pseudomonadota; class Alphaproteobacteria; order Parvibaculales; family Parvibaculaceae; genus Parvibaculum. The sequence goes on along the minus strand of CAVOKW010000004.1, from coordinate 26,277 downwards.
CGGAATGCCGAGCTTCTTGTAGGTTTCAAGAAGTTTGGGATCGATTTCATCGAGACTGGTCGGCGCAGCCTTCTGTTTGGGCGCCGAATAATAATAGGCGTCCTGAAAGTCGATCCTGGGATAGCTGACTTTCGCCCATGTCGGCTCTTCCATGGTCAGCCAACGGCGATAGGCATCGAGCCGCCATTCGAGCAGCCAGCCGGGCTCGTTCTTTTTGGCAGAGATGAAGCGCACCGTTTCTTCGGTGAGACCGAGTGGCGCCTTGTCGGATTCAATGTCGGTCGAGAAGCCGTATTTGTATTTTTCGACTTCGCCGACTGTCTGAACTGTTTCCCGGATGGCTGCCATTTCAACGTCCTGCTTCTGCCAGACGCGGGGCTGCGCCCGCATCTGTTGTCTCACGCAACGGGTCCCGTGCTGCCGTTCGCGCATGAAGGCGCGTCCAGGCCGCAACAAAGGCGTCAATATCTTCCTGGCAGCTCGTCCAGCCGAGGCTCAACCGGATCGCATTGCGGGCGAGCGCGTCGTCAACACCCATCGCCGCCAGCACGCGGGGTTTGCCGATCTTGCCCGAAGAACAGGCCGCACCCGCGCTGACCGCGACGCCATCCAGATCAAGCGCCATCAGCAGGCGCTCGGCCTCAAGACCTGGCATGGCGAAATAGCTGGTATTGGGCAGGCGCTCCGCCTTGTTGCCGAAAAAAACCATGTCGGGAAATGCGGCTGCCATGCGCGCTTCAAAGGCGTCGCGCAGCTCGCGCAGGCGCGACATGTCCGCAAGGTTTTCCCGTGCGACCCGCGCCGCCGCCCCCATGCCCGCGATGGCTGAAACATTTTCGCTGCCGGCACGTCGGCGCTGCTCCTGACCGCCGCCGATCTGCAAGGCGGCAATCGCCAGGCCCTTGCGATGGACAAGGGCGCCGACGCCCATGGGCGCGCCGATCTTGTGGCCGGCAAGTGTCAGCATATCGACACCAGATGAAACAATATCGACCGGTATCTTGCCCGCAGCCTGCACGGCGTCCGTGATGATAAGGCCACCGGCTTCATGCGTCAGCCGCGCGGCTTGCGCGACAGGCTGAATGACACCGGTCTCATTATTGGCAAGCATCAAAATGACGAGAGGCTTGCCCTCGCCCGCCGTCAGTTCGCGCGCCAGATATTCGCGTTCGACGACGCCGTCCTTATCCGCCGGGAGCAGTGTCACTGGCAGGCCGCAGGCCTCGGCAGGCGCGCGCATCGCCTCATGTTCGATTGACGACATGAGAATGCGCCTGACGCCATGCGCCAGCGCGGCATGCAGCGCCAGATGATTGGCTTCCGTGCCGCCACTCGTGAAGGTGACATTGGCAGGGGCCGCATTCACCAGCCGGGCGACATCGACACGGGCATTTTCTATCAGCTTGCGCGCCGCGCGGCCTTCGCCATGAACCGAGGCGGGATTGCCCGTCATCTCAAGCGCGCGCAAAACCGCCTGCGCCGCTTCCGGGCGCAAGGTGGTCGTCGCATTATGATCGAGATAGGCGCGCGTCATGACTGCTTACTCGGTTGATCCAAAGATTTGCCTTGGCGAAGCGGCTTGCTCAGTCAGCCGCGACTTCACCCAGCACGCGGGCGGCGAGTGCGCCGCGTTCGGTGCCAGCCCGGCCCACAACCGCCCCGCTGATGACATCGCCCAGCGACACGGCATTGAGGAAATTGTGAATCTGATGGCTCAGCTCTTCCCACAGATCATGGGTGATGCAGCGCCCTGAGGAAGTCAGGCACCCCTTGGGCGAGCCCAGTTCGCAGCGCGTCGCCTTCAAGGGTTCATCCACCGCGAGAATGACATCCGAGACGCGGATCTCGTCAGCATGGCGCGAGAGCAGATAACCGCCGCCCGGCCCGCGCACGCTTTTGACCAGATTGCCGCGGCGCAGCTTGGCAAAGAGCTGTTCGAGATAAGAGAGCGAAATCTCCTGTCGTGAAGCGATATCGGCCAGCGCCACCGGCTTGCCGGCCGAATTGCGGGCCAGATCGGCCATCGCCATCACGGCGTAACGTCCTTTGGTCGTGAGTTTCATGAAAAACTCCTCACAAGGTCAGGCAAAACCTTGCACAACCGGGCTTTGCCTGTGTTAAGAACGTGCCCTTACCGCTGGTTTGCGGTCGCTTGCCGCCCTCTTTTCAGAGCGGGCCAGACCGAACATCAGCGGAAGACATGCACATGGCCTAGGTAATCCGAGTGCCACAGTCAACTACTTAGCATCTGGGGACCATTTTTCCAGCAAAAACTAGCGATTGTGACAAAAAAGAATACCCAGACGCCTTGTCGGAGATTTGCCCGGAACTTGTCCCGTGGCCCATGAAAGCCTGAGAAAAATCAATGCCTGAAGTCATTTTCAACGGCCCTGCCGGTCGCATCGAAGGTCGGCACCATCCCAGCCGCAAGCCCAATTCCCCCATCGCACTGGTGCTGCATCCCCATCCCCAGTTCGGCGGCACCATGAACAACCCGGTGACCTACGCCCTTTTTCAGGCTTTCGTGCAGCGTGGCTTTTCCGTGCTCCGCTTCAATTTCCGGGGTGTTGGCCGTTCGCAGGGCAGCTTTGACAGCGGCATTGGCGAGTTGTCAGACGCCGCCTCGGCGCTGGACTGGCTGCAAGCCCAAAATCCGGACGCCTCTCAGTGCTGGATTGGCGGTTTTTCCTTCGGCGCCTGGATCGCCATGCAGGTTTTGATGCGCCGTCCGGAAATCGAAGGCTTCATCTCGGTGGCGCCGCAGCCCAACATGTATGACTTCTCGTTCCTTGCGCCCTGCCCGTCCTCCGGCATCATCATCAACGGCACCGCCGATCAGGTCGCGCCGCAGGCTGATGTGCTGAAGCTTGTGGACAGGCTCAAGACGCAAAAAGGCATCACCATCGAACATGCCCCGATCGAGGGTGCCAATCACTTCTTTGAAAGCCATCTCGATCCGCTGCAACGCGTCATCGGCGACTATCTCGACAAGCGGCTCGCCGCGCGTCCCGAAAAGTCGTGAAAATTTGTCATGCCCGGACGTGATCCGGGCATCCAGGGCGACGGGCGCAGCATTCGTGGCGCTGGATTGCCGGGTCCCCTTAGGTCAAAGTGAGGGCCCGGCAATGACGTTCAGCCTAAAGCACCCGCCTTGCCCGATGATGGACACCGCCAGGCATGGGCGTGGGAACGCCCGTCGTTTCAGGCAGGCTGAGCGGCAGGCCGCGCAGGGAACGAACGGCGAGATAGGCAAAGGCCTCCGCCTCGACATCATCGCCCGCCCAGCCGAGGTCTTCGGCCGCCAGCACGCCACCCTGCAAACGACGGCTCAGCATCCGCATCAATTCAGGGTTGCGCCTGCCACCGCCGCAGACCACGAAACGCGTTGGCACGCCGGGAATATGCGCGATGCCGCGGGCAATCGCCTCCACCGTGAAAGCGGTGAGCGTGGCCGCGCCATCCACCGGCGCAAGCGCCGCCACAGGCTCGGGCGAGAATGAAAAACGGTCGAGCGATTTGGGTGGCGGCGCCTCAAAATAATCGTGCGTCATGAGGGCTTCGAGCGCCGCCATATCCACTTCGCCTGCCGATGCCATGGCGCCATCGCGGTCCAGTGGTTCGCCCGTATGACGATGCGCCCAATCGTCAATCAGCGCATTGCCCGGACCCGTATCGAAGGCCAGCAGTTCCGGGCCTGTGCCGACATAGGTGATGTTCGAGACGCCGCCAATATTGATGATGGCGACCGGCTCGCGAATGCCGAGACTTTTCACCAGAGCCTGATGATAAAGCGGCACGAGCGGTGCCCCATGGCCGCCAGCCGCCACATCGGCGGCGCGGAAATCATTGACCACATCAATGCCGGTCAGCGAGGCCAATACCTCGCCCATGCCGATCTGCACCGTCCGGCGACGCTCGGGCTGATGCAGCACGGTTTGCCCGTGAAAGCCGATAACCTCGACATCCTCCGGCTTCAACCCGGCCTGTTTGAGCAGCGCCCGCACCGCCAGCGCATGGGCAAGCGTCAGGTGGCGCTCAGCCTCGGCAATTTCCTCCGGCGCCTTTTCGCCCGGCTCCCAGGTTTTGGCCGCTTCCAGCGCCATCGACAGGAGCAGGCGTTCTTCCGGCTTGTAGGGCTGGGAAAGGCTCGCGCCCTTGCGCACGGCAAAGACCCCGTCCGTTTCCAGAATGGCGGCGTCAATCCCGTCAAGCGAGGTGCCGCTCATCAGCCCAATGGCTCGGATCAAATGGCTCATATCCGTTTTCTCATGGTCGCATTTTCCTTGCGTCCGGACAGCCTGCCGGGCCGGAACGCCAAATTGCGCACAGCGGGGTGAAACCCGTGACGAACCGTGATACATCAGCGCCTTCACAGCAAGATACAGAAGTTTGCCGCAATGACCTTCAAATCCGATTTCCTGAGCGAGCTTTCCGCCCGCGGTTATATCCATCAGGCTTCAGACCCGGAAGCGCTGGACGCCTATGCCGCCAGGGAAACCATCACCGCCTATATCGGGTTTGACTGCACCGGCCCCAGCCTGCATGTCGGCCATCTCATGGGCATCATGATGCTGCGCCGTTTACAGCAGGCGGGCCACAAGCCCATCGTCGTCATGGGTGGCGGCACGACCAAGGTCGGCGATCCGTCCGGCAAGGATGAAGCGCGCCAGATCCTGACCGACGAGACGATTGCCGCCAATATGGCCTCGATCAGGACGGCCTTTGACCGCTTCCTGACTTTCGGCGATGGCCCGACCGATGCCATCATGGTCAATAATGCCGAATGGCTCGACAAGCTCGAATATATCCCCTTCCTGCGCGATTATGGCCGCCATTTCTCGGTCAATCGCATGATGAGTTTTGACAGCGTCAAGCTGCGTCTGGAACGCGAGCAGCCGCTCTCCTTCCTCGAATTCAATTACATGATCCTGCAAGCCTATGACTTCGTTGAGTTGAACCGCCGCTATGGCTGCCGCTTGCAGATGGGCGGTTCGGATCAGTGGGGCAATATCGTCAATGGCATCGACCTTGGCCGTCGCGTCTCGGGCATGGAGCTCTTCGCCGTCACCTGCCCGCTTATCACCACCTCCTCAGGCGCCAAGATGGGCAAGACGGCGTCGGGTGCTGTGTGGCTCAACGCGGACATGCGCTCGCCTTACGAATACTGGCAATTCTGGCGCAACACCGAAGATGCCGATGTTGGCCGCTTCCTGCGTCTCTTCACGGAAATGCCGCTGGATGAAATCAGTCGCCTTGAACGCCTCGAAGGCGCGGCAATGAATGATGCCAAGAAAATTCTTGCGACCGAGGCAACCGCCATGCTGCATGGCCGCGAGGAGGCTGAACGCGCCGCTGAGGCAGCCCGCGCCGCATTTGAAGACGGCGCGATCAGTGCCGACCTGCCGACTGTGGCGATTGCGTCGGCTGAGCTTTCTGCCGGGCTTGGCATACTTTCAGTCTTCGTTATTGCTGGTCTAGCTAAATCGAATGGTGAAGTTAGACGATTGGTGGCCAATTCAGGAGTCAGTGTAAATAACGCCATTATTACCGATCCAATGAAAATAATTACAAAGTCAGACATCACACCTGAAGGCGTCATCAAGCTCTCGCTCGGCAAGAAGAAACATGTGCTGCTGAAGCCTGCGGATTGATTGATTTTCGCCCGTAAGCCTGGATCCCGGGAATAAATCCCGGGATGACAATCTCAAAACGCCAATCCCGTCATGCCCCGCTTCAGGCGGGGCATCCACGACTTTACCGTTTGGTCCCCGTCGCCGGTGCCGCAGAAGGTGCCGGTTGCGGCGCCGGTGTTGGTGTCGGCACGGCGGGTGCGATCCTGGCCGCATCAGGTTCCGGCGCCATCTTGTTGCCAAACTCGAAAAGCCGCCGCAGGAAACCCGGCGCGACGACCGAAAGCGGATTGACGAAAACACCCGGATCATCGGTCTTGCCGCGCACGCGATAGGTGAAGGCAAAAATGCCCTCGCCTTCGCGACCGACAATCAAGGGTCCGAGCAGCGGCACATTGCCGAGAATGGAATTGATCGAATAGGCCGGCACGATCGTGCCTTCCACATCAACCTTGTCGTTCTTGCGATCAACCTGCCCCTTCATGGTCAGGCCGAGCGAGGGGCCCGTCATGCGCCCATCATCGATATGGATGCGGTGTTCGGTCAGGCGATAGTCAATATCGAGCTTGTCGAATTGAATGCCATCACCATTGAGAGCGTCGCCAATGCCGGTGAAGGAGGCCAGCGTCAGGATTTTGGCAAGCACCGGCGCATTGGCAATGCGGAAGTCTTCGACCCTCACCGTGCCCTTCATGGGTGAACCGGCCTGCAGGTCGTCAAACGTGCCTTTGGCAACCATAGACCCGCCAATCGTGCTGCTGAACAGATCAATCGCGCGCAGCATGGTGCCGGCATCTTCGGACTCGACCAGAAGCTGGCGCACCTGCTTGGCGGGCTTTGTCGTTGTCGCCGTAAAGGGAATGCCTGCCTGATCGATGCCTGTCACCTCCATCAGATAAAGGCTCGAGTCGATCATCGTGACGTCTGCCTTCAGCTTGCTGAAGCTCGTGCCGCCATGCGCTACGGCGTGATCAATATTCGCGACGATGTGGGTTCGGCGCGTGGCGTCCGCCAGAATGTCCGCCGTCAGCAGGAGGGCTGGTTTCTCAACGGGCTCAACCGGCTCAGGCGTTGCCGCCCCGGCCTGCGCATCGGGGGTTGTTTCCGCCTTATTGGCCCTGACCGGCGGCTTGATGCTGCCAGGCCGGGGTTGGGGCAATATCACGGGCGCGGCCGGGATCGCCGCTTCTTCGCCACCCGAGAATATGTCGCTCAAGATACCGCGCACATCAAAGCGCGACGCCTGCATGTTCATCTGCAACTGGCCTGATTTGTCCGGGCCAGCCGTGAAGGTGAAATCATTGTCCGGGCCGAGTTTGGCATTCTCAAACTTCGCCGACTGCAAATGCCCGCCCTTGGCAATCGTCATGGCGCCGCGCGTATCAATGCCTTTACCTGTCAGCACAAAATTGGTGAAACGATAGAGTTCGTCTTTTTTGGCATCCTTGAGAAACTCAAGATTGAAGGTCGTTTCCGCCGCCACGCCCCTGGGTTTCACCCAGCCCGCATAGCGCAATCTGGTTTCCGCATCCGTGAGATTGGCTTTGACCTTGGCCTTGTTGACGGATCGTCCCTGACCCGACAGTTGCGCATCAAAGGTCACAGGGCCACGCAGAAAATCCGTCAGGCCAAGGCCGAGCGTCGTTCGCGCGGCATCATCCAGTGTCGCTTGCAGACGATAGGTCGATGGCTTGGCGGAATCTTTCTTGAAGCTCTCATACCAGTCAAGCGAGATGGGCCCCGCGCCATTGAGATAGATCAGCCCTTTTGATGTCATGCCGGCTTTGGTGACAGCGATGTCGAGGGTACCGTCCGTCACGTCGAGTTTTTCCTGGACATGCGGCACAGAGATATTCTCGGCATGGACCTGACCGGACACGTCAATGTCATCCAGCGTGATGTGCTTGATCATGGGCAGCGTCACGCGGCCCTTGACCTTGGCCGTGCCGCCGACCGTTGACGGGTCGAGCCCGAACTTGCTGATGAGGTTGAGCGGTTCATGATCGAGAAGCGCGAGAATGTCCGGGGTTCTGCCATTGATGCCAAAATCAATCACGCCGGGTGCGCCCTTTTGACTGATGTTGTCGTCGAAGAACTGTCCGTCTGTCAGTGCGAGAACCTGATTTTCTGACAGGGTCACACGACCGGTAGGAATGTTGGCCTTGAAACTGTTGCCGCGCAGAACGCAATGCGCCGATGCGCCTTCGATCAGGGGCATCTGTTTCATGAAGCGGATTGTCGATCCTGACATGTCGAATTGTACGTCGATGGCGTCTTCCGGCATGGGAATGTGATTGTCGGCATCCGCAATCATGCCATCTTCCAGATCAACGCGAATCTTGCCATTGGTGACGGTGCCGCCGCTGAGATTTTCGCTCATCCACACGCGCGCACCATCGGCGACCGGCAAGGGCCATATCGCCCGTACTGCGGCGAGCGGCATCGTATCGAGTGTCCCCTTGATGTGAACCGAAGGTGATCGCGTCGCAAGCGCGACACTGCCTGCGAGCGCCAGACGACCTTCACCGATTTTCAGTGACAGCGTCTCAAGATCAAACCGGCGTCCGCCAAGATCGAGATCGCCCTTCATGTGCATTTCATCGACGGCAATCGGCCCTTCGAAAAAGCCGGGTGTTTCGGTCTTGATGTTGCTGGCCGTCAGATCAACCTTTGCGGAAGCAATATTCAGACCTGACTTGATCACATAATCGACGCTGCCTTTGAGGGTCGCGCTGTGGGGGCCGGCCTCAATGACAAGTTTGGAAATATCGAGATGACGCGCCAGCCCGTCAAGCGTCACATTGGCCTGTGCTTTTTCGAGCGGCAGTTCCTGCAACCAGGGTTTGGGCAAACGGATCTTGCCTTCACCGGCCTTGAGTGTGAGCGCGGCGGAATGCACATCGCCCTTGATGTCGATACTGAGAGTGCCACTGGCCTCAACGGGCGCGTCGAAGGCGGCATAATCTGAAAAGTTCGGCGACATGGCCGCCAGGGCTGCGGGCACCAGACCGGTCACATGGGCATCAATATTGGCGAGATTGCCTTCGGAAGGGAGCGCCCCGCTCAGGTCCAGATGCGCTTTTGAGGTGCCGAGCATGACATCCGTGTTGAGTGTGCCGGCCAGTCCACCCATGCCACGAAAGATTACCAGATTGGCATTGGGGGCGGTGAAGCTCACCTGATTGATTTCATCGACGATGCGCAGCGTGCCCTGCCGAATGCCAAAACGCGTCAGTCGCGAAAGGAGCGGCATCTTGGAGGCGTCGCCCGCCAGCGCCTCCAGAATGGGCGCGAGCACACGCGCCATCGCGCCATCATCGGACAGGTTCGGCAGATTGGTCAGGCCGAGTATCACGCCCTCGCCTTCGCGTCGGCGCAGTTGCGCTTCGACACCGATGAACTCGATGGAGGTGGGGGCGAGGTGACCGCGCAGCAGCGGCGGCAAAGCGAGATTGAAGGCGAGTTGCGGCACATTGGCAATGAGCGTGCCGTCTTCGCCAAAAAGGCGGACATTGACGAGACGCAGGCCGAGGCGGCGATCTTCCGCTGACCAGAGCAGCACCGTGTCGTCAATGTCGAAGCGCCCGCCGGGCAAGGCGCTCGTCGCCTCGTCCTTGATGATCTGGTTGAGAATGGAAATGGGCACCGGCCCGGACGACAACCGATAGGCCAGGACAGCAAGCAATATCGTTGTGACTGCCACAGCCACACCGATCACTTCCAAGGCTATTTTACTGGTACGGCGTATCAACGAGCGGTCTTTCCTGTCCCGAATTCCGGCATGTAGCGAATCCGTTTCGCGATCACCGCAAGCATGATTGTTTTATAGGGTTGAGTGCTTCAAGTCTTCTCATATGCGACCTTTTGGTTCACCCTCGCGGCTTCAAGGTTAACGTCGACAGGGGCCATTTCGGTCTGTATCCGGGTTTGAGCCCCCCTCAGTCAGGAGCCGCCACATGGCCACCAGCAAGAAGCCCGCTATCCCAGCCGATGAACCTAAGGCCAAAAAACCGACCGGGGATAAGTCCCCTGCAAAAAAATCACCTGTCGGCAAAAAATCCGCCGTCAAAGCGGCGCCCATGGCCTCTGGCCTGCCTGCCATCGGCCAGAAGGCCCCGGCCTTCAGCCGCCTGTCCGATCAGGGGCAGAAGGTCTCGCTCGCGACGCTCAAGGGCCGTGCGGCGGTTCTGTATTTTTATCCCAGGGATGACACGCCTGGCTGCACGCTCGAGGCGCTGGATTTCACCGCCCTCAAGCCCCAGTTCGAGGCAGCCGGTGCCAGTGTTTATGGAATTTCCCGCGACAGCATCGAAAAGCATTGCAAGTTCCGCGACAAGCACGGTCTCTCGATCACGCTGCTCTCGGATGAAGACGGCGCCATGCTCGAAGCCTATGGTGTCTGGACCGAGAAGACGCTTTATGGCCGCAAGTTCATGGGCATTGTGCGCAGCACGGTGCTGATCGATGCGAAAGGCGTTGTCGTCAAGGTCTGGACCAACGTCAAGGTGAAGGACCATGCCAAGGCCGTTCTCGAAGCCGTGAAGGCCCTCTAGGACATGAAATCCGGCTTTGCCACGCTTGCCGAGGGGGCGCGGGCCGTCCTGCTGACCGGTCAGGCGGATGAAAAAGCCCGCATGGCGCGGCTTGTTGCTGCTGCCTGGCGCGCGGGCGACTTGCCGCTGGCGCTGCCGGGCCATCCCTCGCCCCCCGCCGCAGAGATGCCCCTGCGTCCCTGTCGGCCAGCCCAGCCCGAGCTTGTCGAGCCCCGGCACATGCCGCGCCGTTCCTTCAAGGGATTGCGCGGACGCATCGCGCTTCTCCATGCCATTGCGCATATCGAACTGAATGCGATTGACCTCGCCTTTGACCTCGTCGGTCGGTTTTGTCTGGCCGATATGCCGCGCACCTTTCTGGACGACTGGGTGCAGGTCGGCGATGACGAGGCCCGCCACTTCGCCATGCTGCAATCCCGCTTGCAGGCTTTAGGGGCTACCTATGGCGACCTCCCCGCCCATGACGGCTTGTGGCAGGCCTCCGAAGCCACAGCGCACGATCTTCTGGCCCGCCTGGCCATCGTCCCCATGGTGCTTGAAGCGCGCGGGCTGGATGTGACACCCGGCATGATTGCACGGCTTGAGACTTCGCAGGATGAAGCCAGCGCCGCCATCCTCCGCATCATCTATGAAGAAGAACGGGCCCATGTGCGGGCTGGCACAGTCTGGTTCACGTATTTATGCGGGCAAAAGCAGATGGATCCGGAGAGTACTTTCCATAGTCTGGTGCGGAAATACTTTCGCGGTATTCTGAAACCACCGTTTAATGTCCCGGCCAGACAATTGGCGGGCCTCATGCCAAATTTTTATGAACCGCTTGCCACCCGGCATACTGACAAGGTGTAATGCGGAAAGCATCGATGAAATATGGGCTTTCTGCATTTTTCTTGGCAATTGACTTGTCAAAGAAAACCGTCGTCACACCATTATCGTGAAAAGCTGTTAACCATGCGCTTCATATATTGGTAACAAGATGTTGAAATCTTGCTTCAAATTGGATGTGATACGCGACTGAAACCGGGGGGTTTTACCGCTTTGATGGGCATGTACGAACGCGACATGAACTGGTCGGCCAGATTTTCAAGGATCTGGCGGCATCACTATGTCGAACGTCAGATCTACATTCGCAGTCATGGCCAGGTGCAATTCATCTCCCTGTCGCCGCTGACGCAGGCCATCTTTGTCGGCATCGCCTTCGTCTTTTTCAGTTGGATCGCCTTTTCTTCCGTGAACGTCGTATTCAAGGAGCAGATCATTGCGTCCAAGGAACGGCGCTATGTCAAGATGCAGGGCGCTTATGAAGAACGACTGGCGCAGGTGCAGAATGCCTATGACGAGTTGAACGGTCAGCTTGTCATCACGCAGGAACGCTTTCTGGCCACAACACGCGACCTCGAAGAAAAGCATCGTCAGCTCGCCGCACTGATGGGCCAGCGTCAATCGGCCAGCAATTCACTCGATCGGGCGTTGCGCCGCTATGCCGATACATCGCGTGGCAGCCTCAATCCCGAACGCAACAATACGGTGCTCATGTCGGTCGAGCAGACAGATGAAGGCATGGATGTCGTCCACACATCGACACGTCCCGTGCGCGAAGCCAGTGGCGAGCCGCTGGTCACGGACGAGGATGCACCGGAAGGTCAGGTCATCAATTTCTCGGAATTGGCCAATGGCGGCGGCGAGAACCAGATAGGGACAGAGTCCCGAATTGACGCACGCCTGTCTTCGCTGGAACGTGCCCAGAACAGCCTGATCTCCTCTGTTGAAGAGTCCACCGACAAGCGTTTGCGTGAGCTCAAGTCGATCATCGCCATGACCAGGGTCGTCAATCCGGACGAGGTCCTGCGCAAGGCGACCGCCAGAACAGGCGATGATGCCCAGGGCGGTCCGTTCATGAGCCTGGATATCGGCGAGAAGCTCGCTGGTGGCGGCGCTGACGATGCTTTCGACAAGCAGCTTGATCGTGTGAGCCGCAACCTGTCGAAGGTGGCGAGCCTGGAAGATACAATCGCCAGGATGCCGATGGCCGAGCCGGTCCTTTATTATCACCGCTCCAGCGGCTTTGGTCCGCGCCGCGATCCCTTTAATGGCCGCACGGCGTTTCATGCCGGCCTCGACATGGCGACCGATTATGGCATTCCCATTTATGTGACAGGTGCTGGCGTTGTGACCTATGCGGGCTGGAAAGGCCCCTATGGCCGCATGGTTGAAGTTGACTATGGCAATGGATTCCGCACCCGTTACGGCCATATGAACGCCATCTCCGTCAAAGTTGGCCAGAAAGTTGCATTCAGAGACATTATCGGCAAGGTCGGGTCCACTGGACGTAGCAGCGGACCACATGTTCACTACGAAATTTGGTACAACGGCATCGTCCGCGATCCCGCAAAGTTCATTGAGGCAGGTCATTATGTTTTCGCGAAACAAGGATAAAGACTCCGAGAAGCCTGTCGTGACTCAGGTCATGGCACCGCCGCCAGCGACGGCGCCAGCTGCCGGCAAACGTCCCGGCCCGCGAACGGCCCCCTCCATTATTTCCAGCGATCTGGTCGTGCATGGCAACATGACCGCTACTGGTGATATCCAGGTCGATGGCACAGTGGAAGGCGATATTCGCAGCCAGTCACTCACTGTTGGCGAAAAAGCATCCATCTCCGGCGAAATCGTCGCCGAGGATATTGTCATCCGTGGTCGCGTTGTCGGCACCATTCGTGGCCGTCGCGTGCAGCTTGCATCCACGGCTCATGTCGAAGGCGACATTCTTCATGAAGCGCTGGCTGTTGAAACCGGTGCCTTCTTTGAAGGCAATTGCCGCCATTCAGATGATCCCATCGGTCATGTGAACACACCGGCGCGTCCGTCGCTGCGTCCGAATGTTCCTTCCGGCGTTGCGCCGATAGGCAGCCACAGCCCGGCCAGCAGCGCGCCGACCTATGCCAATGGCGCCCCGGCCGGCTCGCGTCCGGCACCCACACCGCGTCCGGCCGAGGAAAGCCCGGTCGTCGTCAATGACGGCGGTGTGGTCATCAAGCGTCCTGCCGCCCAGTAATCCGGGCTGCATCAAAAACAGGAAGCCATGGCGTTGATCGCGCCATGGCTTTTTCCTTTAACACGGCACAGGGCTCTAATCGATATCTTCAACCTGTGTGTCGGAGCCCTCGACGCGCGCCGCCAAAGCCGCCGCCATGAAGGCGTCGAGATCGCCGTCGAGCACGGCGGTCGGGTTGCCGCTTTCAACGCCGGTGCGCAGGTCCTTGACCATCTGATAGGGCTGCAACACATAAGAGCGGATCTGGTGGCCCCAGCCGATGTCGGTCTTGCTGTCGGCTTCGGCCTGCGCTGCGTCTTCGCGCTTCTTCAATTCCATTTCATAGATACGCGCACGCAGCATCGCCCAGGCGGTGGCGCGGTTTTTATGCTGCGAGCGTTCATTCTGACAGGCCACGACAATGCCCGTCGGCACATGGGTGATACGCACGGCGCTGTCTGTCGTGTTGACGTGCTGGCCACCGGCGCCGCTTGAACGATAGGTGTCGATGCGGCAATCGCCTTCCTTGATATCCACTTCAATATTGTCGTCGATGACCGGATAGACCCAGGCGCTGGAAAAACTGGTGTGGCGACGCGCCTGACTGTCATAGGGCGAAATGCGAACCAGACGATGCACCCCGGACTCGGTCTTGAGCCAGCCATAGGCATTATGCCCCTTGATGAGCAGAGTCGCCGACTTGATGCCTGCTTCTTCGCCATCATGGCGCTCGATCAGCTCGACCTTGTAGCCCTTCTTCTCCGCCCAGCGCGTATACATGCGCAACAGCATGGAAGCCCAGTCCTGACTCTCCGTGCCGCCAGCGCCGGAATGGATTTCGAGATAAGTGTCATTGCCGTCGGCCTCCCCCGAGAGCAATGTCTCGATCTCGGCGGCGCGGATTTCAACGCGCGCTGCCTTGAGAGCCGTTTCGGCTTCGCGAATGATATCCTCATCACCCTCAGCTTCGCCCATCTCGATCAACTCGATATTGTCGTTGAGCGAGGCTTCGAGCCGCAGATAAGTCGAAATGGCGCCCTCCAGCCTCGTGCGTTCCCGCATCAGGGCCTGGGCTTTTTCAGGATCGTTCCAGAGTGAAGGGTCTTCGGCCTTGGCGTTCAGTTCGTCAAGGCGTTTGCGGGCAGAATCCCAGTCAAAGATGCCTCCTCAGCAGTCCGAGGGACTGCTTGATTTCATCGGCGATGGCCTGCGTTTCGGCGCGCATGTGACTCACTTCCCGTTTGACAGCGGTGCGGAAAATAGGCGCTGCGGCCCTGCCTGTAAACCCGGCAAGGCCGCAAAAAGCGGTAAGGTCAGTAAAGACCGCCCGTGCCCGTCGCAATGCCGCCACTGGCGGTATCGCTGCCGCCTGCACTCGCCGTGTCATTGCCGACATTGCCGCCGACAACGCCCAGCGTGCTGCCGGTTCCAGCCTGCATTTCTGTGCCTGACTTGAAGGCTTCGAGAATGACATTGGTGCTGTCGGGGCCGGCCGGGCGGCCTGTTGCCACATCGGTGCGGACAAGGGTGACGCCTGAAGGTATCCGGAAAGGCACCGCCGGCTGTTTGCCGATGGCGTCCGCCATGATGTCGGCAAAAATGGGTGCCGCGGTGCGGCCACCGGTTTCGGCGCGGCCCAGCGGCTGGGGATCGTCGTAACCGACAAAAACACCGACAACCAGATTGGGTGAATAGCCCATGAACCAGGCGTCACGCGCCTCGCTCGACGTACCCGTCTTGCCAGCGAGCGGAATGCCCACGCGCTTTGCGGCCGAACCTGTGCCACGCTGAATAACGCCTTCAAGCAGCGAAGTGATTTGATAGGCGGTTTGCGGATTTTCAACCTGCTCGCGATTGTCCGGCAGTTCAGGCGGCGCCTGCCCCGTCCAGTCGGCATTGCAGCCCTCGCAGACGCGATCATCATTGCGATAGATGGTGCGACCGAAGCGGTCCTGAACACGATCGATCAGTGTTGGCGTCACCTTCTTGCCGCCATTGTCAAGAATGGCATAGGCGGCCGCGAGCTTCATCAGCGTGGTTTCGCCAGCGCCAAGCGACATGGCGAGCACGGGCATCATGTTGTCCATGATACCGAAGCGTTGCGCATAGCTTGCGATCTTGTCCATGCCGACGGCCTGCGCCAGGCGCACGGTCATGACGTTACGCGAATGCTCAAGGCCATAGCGCAGCGTCGAAGGGCCGTGGAAGTCATGCTCGTAGTTTTCCGGTTTCCACAATGCCAGTCCCGGTCCCTGCTCGCTGACAAAGGGCGCATCCAGCACAAGGCTTGCCGGGGTGAAGCCGCTATCAAGCGCAGCGGCATAAACGAAAGGCTTGAAGGATGAACCGGGCTGGCGCAAGGCCTGGGCGGCGCGATTGAATTCGCTGAGCGCATAGCTGAAGCCTCCCTGCATGGCCAGCACGCGGCCGGTATGCGGGTCCATGGCGATGACCGCGCCGTTGACAATGGGAACCTGCATCAGCGCGTAGTGATCGACCGCGGTCGAGCCCGTCGCATTGTTCTTGTTGACCGGCTGGACATAGATGACATCGCCGACGCTCAGCACATCGCCCGCTTTTTTCACTTCCGGTCCGAGATAGCCTTTGGGCAGGCTCGGGCGCGCCCATTTCAGCTCGACGAGCGGAATGCTGCCCTTGCGCGTTTCTTTCGCGAATTCGCCATTCTCCAGTTCGCGCGGTCGCAGGCCGATCGTCACATGATCATCAGCAACGGCGAGCACAACGGCATAAGTCCATGGCTTGAGATCGGCGGGAAAATTGAGCCTGGTCAGCGCATCGGTCCAGGTGGTGCCGGGTTCGAGCCTTGAAACCGGACCGCGCCAGCCCTGACGGCGATCATATTCAACGAGACCCTTGCGCAAGGAGGCCGTGGCGATGCCCTGCAAGCGCGTGTCGATGGTGGTGCGAACCGAAAGCCCGCCTTCATAAAGTTTCTTCTCGCCATATTTGGCATAGAGATCGCGGCGCACCTGCTCGACGAAATATTCGGCATCGGCAATCTGCACGCCGACGGGGCGAAGCGTCACGTCAAGGTCCGTCTTTTGCGCGGCCTCGGCCTGCGCGTCGGTGATGAAACCATCTTCTTCCATGCGGCTGATGACCCAGTTGCGACGGGCCACTGCACGGTCATGAAACCGGAAGGGATGATAGTTATTCGGCGCCTTGGGCAAGGTGGCAAGATAGGCGGCCTGGGCAACGGTCAGCTCGTCCAGCGGCTTGCCGAAATAATTCAAGGCTGCCGCAGCGACGCCATAGGAACCGACGCCGAGATAAATCTCGTTGAGATAAAGTTCGAGGATCTTGTCCTTGGTATAGGCTTTCTCCAGACGCATCGAGACCAGCATTTCGCGCAGCTTGCGCTCAAAGGTGCGGTCATTCGACAGCAGGAAGTTTTTGGCAACCTGCTGTGTGATGGTGGATGCGCCAACCAGACGCCGCTCGCGAAACACATTGAGCACATTATCCATGATCGCGCGCATGATGCCAAAGGCATCGACGCCACCATGGCTGTAAAAGTTTTTGTCTTCTGCGGCGAGGAAAGCCTGGATGACGGGTTTCGGGATCACGTTGATCGGCACATAGAGACGGCGCTCGGTGGCATATTCGGCGATGATCTTGCCATCGCCGGCATGCACACGCGTCATCACTGGCGGTTCGTAATTGGCGAGCCTGGAAGCATCGGGCAGATCCTGATTGAGGTGCCACAAATAAACCGATCCGGCCAGACCGGCGCCCAGAATGGCCACCAGAAACAGCGTCGCCACAATCGACAGGATTTTCATTCTGGGGCTCATGCCGCCCGTCCTCTATCCAACACACTCATCCGGCTGTCGCATCGCGCAGCACCGGCAAGAGCCTATACAATGCCCCGCCTTCTTTAGCATGACAGTTCTGTCCGCCATACCCGTGCCTGGCTGAAAACGGCCCAGGCCGCAACGGGTAAGGGGAGAATATGGCAGCAGGGTGACACGTCTCTTCATGGCTCGGCCCCTGCCCTGACCGCGACATCGAGGCATCCACTCAGCGCGGACCTTCGGCCATGCGCTCGCCAAAATAACGGTCCACGGCACGGGTAAAGGCATCGGCGGTGTTGCTGCGCCATTTGCTGGAGGTGATCTGCTTTTCATCATTGCGATTGGTCAGGAAGCCGAGCTCGACCAGAACCGAGGGCACATCGGGCGCTTTGAGCACGACAAACCCGGCAAAGCGATGCGCCGGGTCCAGCAGCGTTGTCGTGCGGCTGGCATAGTCGACCACCGAGCGCGCGAAACGGGCTGAATAATTCTTGGTTTCACGCTGGGCCAGATCGATCAGGATGCCCGTCACTTCCGGGGATTCCCCCTGAAGATCGACACCCGCGATCAGGTCGGACTGGTTTTCCTTGGCGGCCAGCGCGGCCGCTTCCTTGTCGGAGGCTGTTTCTGACAGGGTATAGATCGACATGCCGCGCACATCCGACTTCTGGATGGAGTCGGCATGGATTGAAATGAAGAGGTCCGCCTTGTGCTGGCGGGCGATGGCGACGCGCTGGCGCAGCGGGATGAAAGTGTCATCGTCGCGCGTCAGATAAACATCATATCGGCCCGTGGCGCGCAGTTTTTTGGCGAATGCCTTGGCAAAAGCCAGAACGACATTCTTTTCATCGATGCCGTTGCGGCTGTGCGTGCCGGGATCGACGCCGCCATGCCCGGCATCAATGACGACGACATGACGATCCGCCGGGCGGGAATAGGGGGGCGCCAAGGGGACCGACAGGGCGGCGACGGGGGCCGCTTGAGGGGGGACGGCCGGATTGACCGGCATATCTGCGGCCTGTGCCGTGCGCAGGAATGTCGCATCATCCGTCGCGGCCATATCCAGCACGATGCGACGGCCAAAACCACCTTGCGGCTCCAGCACAAAATTGCGTGTCACCGTCACCGGTGATCTGGTCTCGATCACAATGCGTGAGATGTCATTTTGATAGCGGCCAAAGCGATAGGCCGTGACGAGACCCAGCGCATGGCTTGCCGTGTTGTCGCCCAGGGCGAAGGGGGTGTTTTTGACATCGATTACAACGCGCCACGGATTGGCAAGCGTGAAGACCTGGTATTGCGCCGGTAAATCACGCGACAATTCGGCAACAAAACGCGTTTCGGCGCCGCGATCGCCCAGCCGGAGATTGATGATGCCGGCTTGACCCGATGCATCGCTGCCCTGAAGCAATTGCGAGAATTCGGTGACACCCTCGGGCTGCTGGATCGAGCCCACGATGAACGGTTCACCTGTATCGGCCTCAACCGGACGCCCGGCACTCTTGCCAGGACCCGCCAGGGCAGCAGAGGTCAGAATGAGGGCAGCGACGCTCATTGCCGCGCAAGCGCGGCTGGCCCGTCTGGCTAATTCCCCGTAATACCCCATTGGCCCGATCTGAAAACGACACGAATCCCTGAATGCAACACAGATTCATGATATTCGCGTTGTATTGGTTTCGGAATGGTTACTGCCATGAAAATTCATAGAAATTCAATGATTAGCGTGGTTAATGGTTCATTCGCCCAGTTCTGGTGCTTGTTCTGGAGTCGGCACTTGCCAAATCAGGACCGCACCAAGTAAAAGGACTGTGCTAGCCGATCTGGCATTCCCTTGATGGATGTCCGGTTTTCCCGGCTCGAACTCTGCACCTTGGACCGCCATACTCGGCGATTTTTGGCAGATTTCAGCCCTGACCCGGCCCAGACCCAGCCCTCTTCACGACCCTTTGGGTCTTGGGCGATGACCATCGGCTCCAGCATATTGACGCTTTCAGCGTCCGCTCCGCACCCGGCGACGACCCAGGGGTGCGCAAAGGACAAAATGCACGACGCGGAAAGACAGCGAGCAGATGAACAGGCCAGGCGCGATCACCCTCACAGGTGTTGCGACGTGACCCGTTCAGCCGCTTCGGTTTCCGTTTTTCACACAACACCCCTTTCACTTACCCGGTTCGAGGAACCCGTTTCGCGCCGCACTGGCGCAGGCGCGGGGCCTTGGACCCACATCATCGACGCCCGCCCTCCGCTGCCCGGCCGCATGACATTGCGCCTGGCCTTGCTTGAGCGTCGGCGTCCTGGAGATACTACCCATGGGAAGAAAAATGTTGGTCGACGCATCGCACCCCGAGGAAACTCGGGTCGTGGTCGTCAGCGGCAATCGCGTTGATGAGTTTGACTTCGAGGCTGAAGCCAGAAAACAACTCAGAGGCAATATCTATCTCGCCAAAGTAACGCGCGTCGAACCTTCGCTGCAGGCGGCTTTTGTGGAATATGGCGGCAATCGCCATGGCTTCCTCGCTTTCAGCGAAATCCATCCGGACTATTACCAGATCCCCGTTGCCGATCGCGAAGCGATCCTCAGGCATCAGGCGGCGGCTGCCAAACGCGCTGATGAAGAAGAAGATGCCGAGCATCGCCGCTCGTCGCGTTCGCGCCCGGCACGCGCGCGCAAATCATCTGACTCGATCAGCCCCGGCGATGAGGCTCATGCCGAGGATCAGGCTGACGCGCCACATGATGATGACCACCATGACGATCATGATGATCACGTCGAGGAAATCGTCACCAATGCCGGTGCGGCCGACTCGGACGACGACGAACATGACCATCATGATGATGAGCATCACGACGAAGACCGTCATGATGAGGACGATCATCATGAGGATGAGCCATCGCTTGATGTCGGCGCCGCTGAGGCCCATGACGATGATAAACATGTCGCCGATGCCGTTGCCGACACATCGGCGGCTTCCGGCGAGTCCGCATCTGTGGGCGATGTCACGGAAGTGGCTCATGCCGATGAGCCTGTTGAATCGCTTGGCGATGAAGACGCCATGGAAGAAGCCGCGCCACGTGTGCAGCGCCCCAATTTCCGCAATTACAAGATTCAGGAAGTTGTGAAGCGCCGCCAGATCATGCTGGTGCAGGTCGTCAAGGAAGAACGCGGCAACAAGGGGGCGGCCCTCACCACCTATCTCTCGCTGGCTGGCCGCTATTGCGTGTTGATGCCCAACACGGCGCGTGGCGGCGGCATCTCGCGCAAGATCACGCAGGCTGCGGACCGCAAGAAGCTCAAGACGATTGCCGAGTCGCTCGATGTGCCCGAAGGCATGGGTCTGATCGTGCGCACCGCCGGTTCCAACCGGACCAAGGCCGAGATCAAGCGCGACTATGAATATCTCCTGCGCATGTGGGAAAGCGTGCGTGAACTCACGCTCAAATCTTCTGCGCCGACGCTCGTCTATGAAGAAGGCAGCCTGATCAAGCGCTCGATCCGTGACCTCTACGACAAAGACATCGACACGGTTCTGATTGAAGGCGACGAGGGCTATCGTGAGGCCAAGAACTTCATGCGCATGCTCATGCCGAGCCATGCCAAGAATGTTCAGCCTTATAAAGAGACGCAGCCCCTGTTCCAGAAGTTCCAGGTTGAACAGCAGCTTGATGCGATGTTCAACCCCGTCGTCACGCTGAAGTCGGGTGGCTATATCGTCATCAATCCGACAGAAGCGCTTGTCTCGGTCGACGTGAACTCAGGTCGCTCGACCAAGGAACGCAATATCGAACAGACGGCATTGCGAACCAATCTTGAAGCGGCTGAAGAAGTGTCGCGTCAGATGCGGCTGCGCGATCTGGCCGGTCTCATCGTGATCGATTTCATCGACATGGAAGAGAGCCGCAACAATCGCGCCGTCGAACGCAAGCTCAAGGATTGCCTGAAATTTGACCGCGCCCGCATTCAGGTCGGTCGTATCAGCCATTTCGGCCTGCTTGAAATGTCGCGCCAGCGCATGCGCTCTGGCGTGCTTGAAGGTTCGACAGTCATCTGTCAGGCCTGCTCTGGCACAGGCATCGTGCGTTCTGTTGAATCGCTCGCGCTGCATGTGTTGCGCGGCGTCGAAGCCGAAGCGATCAAGGGCCGCGCCGCCGCCTTCACCTGCAAGGTGCCGCCGGAGGTTGCGATCTATATTCTCAATCAGAAGCGCGCCAGCGTGCTCGACATTGAAGATCGCTACGGCGTGTCGGTCTATATCGAGTCCGATCATCTGTTGAAAGGGTCCGATCACCGCCTGGAAACAGCCGAAGCCCGAGCCCTGACGCGCGCACGTCCCGCGATTGGCGCGATCAATATCGAATCCACATACCACGATGATGCTGATGACAATGCTGTCGTTGACGTGATTGAGGATGAAGAGGAAGACGACGAAGAGACCGCTACACTTTCAACCTCGCCGGAAGCCGCGAGCGATGAAGATGGCCAGAAGCGCAAGCGCCGTCGCCGCCGTCGTCGCCGTCCGGATGCTGATGGCGAAACAGGTACAGGCGATGAACGTCAGGCCTCGGGCGATGCTTCGAGCGAAAGCGAAAGTGCCGACGAGAGTGATGAGGGCGATGACAGCGAAGCCGAGCGGCTGGAAGCACAGCCGCGTGGTGACGAGACACAGGCCGATGCCGATGAGCGGATGCGCAAACGTCGGCGTCGCGGACGTCGTGGTGGCCGTCGCAATCGCCGTCGCACGGAAGAAGGTGATGCCGTTGCCGGTGAGGCGAGTGTTTCGGCCGCTGAAGAAGATCAGGCCGGACATGCCAGCGATGATGGCATGATGCCTGCGACCGCATCCGCCGCCGAGCCGCCTGTCCTGCTCTCCTATTCCCGTGATGAAATCATCACGGGTCCGGCAGGCGAACAGCCTGTCGCCGCGACAGCCGTTTCAGAAGCTGAGGCGGAAGCCGTTCCCGAGGCGCCCGTGGTTGAAGAGCCGGAACTTGTCGAAGCGGGCATTGCCGCCGCCAATAATGGTGGTGGCGATACGCCGGCCGATAGCGAAGCCAAGCCAGCGCGTCGCGGCTGGTGGCAGCGCCGCTCGACCTGAGCGACCGGAACAATCCCGGCAAAAAGGCCTGACGATCATCGTCAGGCCTTTTCATTTGCGGTTCGGACCGGGCTTATTCGCCCGAGGCAACGGCGCTCAAGCCAACGCCCGCCCCCTTGGGGTTGACGTTGAGGTCGCAGGTGTCGCCGGGCAATCCATCGGGACACACAATCGCACTGGCAGGGGAGCGCGTATCTGCCGGGCTTGCCGCCAGCGATGCACTGGCATCGGCATTGCCCTGAGAGGCCTGCAACAAGGCGTATTGGATCGAGGCGGCGGCCTTTGGCGCGCCGGCAGCAGCGCCCACAAAGAAGACTGTCTTGGCATCCTTGCTCGTCATCATGATCGGCGCGAGAAACGCCGAGGCGAGACCCTTGAGGGGGGATTTCGGGCTGGAGGCAAAGACAACGCCTGTTTCAGGCGAAGCCTGACCGGAGCCAAATGAACCATTCATCGTGACCGCACAGGCAACGGCCCCGCCAGCGCCATCGACAGCGGCGAAGGCTGTGGAGCCGAAATCGCCATTGAGGGCCTCGCGGCTGCTTGCCGGGGCGCCCAGTGAGATCGCTGTCTCATTGGCCATGTCCTGCAAGTTTGCAGGTGTTGCACCCGCCTGGCGTTTCCACAAAGCTGCGGCAAAAGCACCAGCGCCGACATTGCTGGCTGGCATCGCCACTTCATCAGATTCGAGCGACTGGATCTGGGCGGGCGCCACATCGGGACGATAGTTCCGCAGATCGGCCAGACTCAGCAGACCGCCGCGGCTGGCGGCATCCTCCACCAGGCGGGCCGCATTATGGCCGCCGTAAAAACCGACAACGCCCTGACTGCGCACCAGCGCCAGAGTTGTCGCCAGCCTGATCTGCACCACGCGATCAAGCTCCTGATAGTCCATGCCGCCATCGCCGCTATAAAGGGATGTCAAATCCGCTGACGCGTGAATCATGCCGGCATTGTCGCGCATTTGTTCGATAAAGCTGCGCGAGGCCTGAAACCCTGTCGCGGCCATGCGTTCGGCTGGCGCGATCAAACTTGTCCAGCCCGATTTGCCATGACGGGCATGCAGCAGGGCAAAGCCGCGTACATTGCCGGGAATACCGATCGCCCCGCCGCTTGTCGGATTGCGCGTCAGGAAGGAAATGCTCTCGACACCGGGCTTGTCAGCGTCATGGACGAGGCAGATGCCACCCCCGCCCAGGCCCGCTGCAGCGGGATAAGTCACCGAGAGCGCAAAATAAAGCGCCGTTGCGGCATCGGCCGCATTGCCGCCCTTTTCGAGAATATCGCGTGCGGCAAGTGCAGCGGTCGGTTCATCGGCAACAACCGCACCGGCAAATGAGTCATTCGCACGAACGGATTTGCGATTGGCGAGCGGGCTGCGCCGTTCATAAAGCGTGGTCAGGCTCGACTCGGAACTGACGGTCGTGCCCAGAGGGGCGCTCGTATCGCTGGAACCGGGTAACATCGAACAACCGGCAAGCGACAGGGCTGCTGCAAGGCCCAAAACCGGGATGATTTGTCGAGTTGTGACGCGCTTCATGGTTACTGCTTCCAATTTCTGCCGCATTCCCGATATTTCCTTATGTCATCTTCTCATTTTTACCGCCGGATAATTCATAATCCGGCGTAGAACGATTGACGCATGGTGAGGCCCCTCCTACCGTTTAGTCGGCAAAAGCCATGACCGTCAACGCGCATTCACAGTAGCGAAGACAACGCCCGAAAAAGAGTAAAATCTCGGGGGCAAACCAGGCAAAAAATGACAAATCAGACATTGTTGTATGTTTCGGGGCTGCGCGTTTCAGGTTTGCGCGTACCGGGCAAACTGACATCGGCGATCCGTGCCGTCATTCTCATGCCAGCGCTGCTCCTCGCCGTTGGCCTTGCCGCTACGCCCGCGCGGGCCTTTTCGCTGATTAACGATTCCGAGACCGAAGGATTGTTGCGCGACTATTCCATGCCGATCTGGCATGCCAGCGGCGTCGACCCCAATGCGGTCGGCGTTTATCTCGTCAATGACAACACGATTAACGCCTTTGTGTCGAACGGCCAGCGCCTGTTCATCAATACAGGCCTCATCACCGAAGTCGAAACCCCGTCCGAACTCATTGGCGTGATTGCGCATGAAACCGGCCACATGGCTGGCGGCCATCTGACGCGCAGCAATGAAGCCATAAGTGGCATGGCGATGCCCTATTACGCCTCGATGCTGCTCGGCATCGGCGCGATTGCAGCGGGTTCTCCAGATGCGGGCATGGCCATCCTTGCGGGCGGAGCGCAGCTTGCCCAGCGTGGCATTCTTTCTTATTCACGCGAACAGGAAGCGCGCGCCGATCAGGCCGGTGCGACCTTTCTCGAACGCGCCGGACTTTCGGGCAAAGGCATGATGGATCTGTTTGAGAGTTTCCGCGATCAGGAAGCCTTGAGCGATACGCAGCAAGACCCGTTTGTCCGCTCGCATCCCATCTCTGAAGATCGTCTTTCGGCTCTTGAAGATCGCGTGACGTCGTCGCGCTTCTACGACAAGCTGGATTCGCCTGAGAGCATCGAACGTCTGAAGCTCGTGCAAGCCAAGCTGCATGGCTTCATGGATGATCCGCAATTGACGTTCAATCGTTATCCTGAATCCGACAAGAGCCTTTATGCGCATTACGCCCGCACTGTCGCCTATCACAAGATGGGCAAGCTCGACGCGTCATTGGCCGAATTGCAAATGTGCATCGATAAACAGCCCAGGAACCCCTATTTCTGGGAACTCAAAGGGCAGGTGCTGTTTGAAAGCGGCATGATCGAACCCTCGATTGAGGCCTATCGCAAATCCGTGTCGCTCAAGCCGGGCGATGCTTTTCTGGAGCTTGGATTGGGGCAATCCATTCTCGGGCGCGACAGTGTGCCCGCGGCGCAAGAGGCGATCCCGCATTTGCAATCGGCCATCAAGACGCGGCCTGATCTGGCCTTTCCCTATTATCAACTTTCGGTTGCTTATGGGCGGCTCAATCAGATCGGCATGGCCGAGCTTGCCACGGCGCAATATTTTGACGTGACGGGGCGTGTTGAAGAAGCGCGCATGCATGCCATCCGCGCCAGCCAGTTGCTCAAGAATGGCTCCCCTGACTGGCTGCGGGCGCAGGACATTGCCACGCAACCCGCAGATAAAGAGCGCGGGTGATCCGCCGTCCTTCCCTTCCGACATCTCACTGAAAGACTTTTCATGTCTCGTCTGTTTTCTTGCCTGATGCTTGTTGGCGTTCTCATTCTGGCTGGAAGCCTGATGCAAGCGCCCGTATATGCCGATAGCGCCAAGCCTGTTTTTTCATCGACACAAAACAAGGCGATTGAAAAAATCGTGCATGACTACCTGTTGGCCCATCCCGAAGTCATTGTGGAGGCCATGCATGAGCTTGAGGCGCGCGAGAAAGCGCAGAGCGCTGACAAGTTTGACAAGGCTTTGGCCGGGAACCGGCAGCAGATTTACAACGATCCCGGCTCGTTTGTGGCGGGCAACCGCGTTGGGGACATCACCATTGTCGAGTTCTTCGATTATCAGTGCGGCTATTGCAAGCGCGCCTTTGGCCCGTTGATGCAGGCGTTGGAGAGTGATAGCCGCATTCGTCTGGTGCTGAAAGAGTTTCCCATTCTCGGACCGACATCCATCACCGCCTCACGCGCGGTCATGGCGGCAGGGCGTCAGGGAAAATATTTCGAGATGCACAAAGCCTTGTATGAAAGCAAAGGCAGTCTGAGCGACGAAAAAGTGATCGGGATTGCGCGTGATCTCGGCCTCGACATCAAGAAACTTGCCGCCGACATGAAGAGCCCTGAAATCGGCAAAATCATCGACAGGAATTATGCCCTGGCCGATGCGCTTGGCATTGAGGGAACGCCTGCCTTCATCATTGGCGACAAGCTCTATCCCGGCGCGCTGGATAGCGAGCGACTTGAGGGCATTCTCGAAGAGCAGCGCAAGAAAAAATAGGCGCTCAGATCAGACCCGCCAGCGGCGAGCTTGGATCGGCATAGAGGCGTTTTGGCATGCGGCCCGCGAGATAGGCCAGACGCCCCGCCTCGACAGCGAGTTTCATCGCGCGCGCCATCATGATCGGATCTTTGGCCTCGGCGATTGCAGTGTTCATCAGCACGCCATCGCAACCAAGCTCC
>CAVOKW010000003.1:0-26602 GCA_963696585.1 uncultured Alphaproteobacteria bacterium | reverse complement strand
GCACAACCGCTATATCGGCAAGAATGAACCATCTGATGCGGCGCATATTCCTTATGCAGTCGAAAATCAGTCAATCCGTTATGTCGAGAGCAAGACCCATGTGCCCTATGGCGCCTGGCGTTCTGTCGCGCATAGTCAGCACACGTTCTTCACGGAAAGTTTCATCGACGAGTTGGCTCATGCGGCCGGCAAAGACCCTTACGCTTATCGTCGTGATCTGCTCAAGGATCAGCCGCGCCACCTCGCCGTCCTTGATCTCGCCGCTGAAAAAGCGGGTTGGGGCACGCCTCTGCCAGCCGGGCACGCCCGAGGCATTGCCATTCAGCAGAGTTTTTCGTCCGTCGTTGCGGAAGTAGCAGAAATCTCGATCGGTGAGGGCGGAGCCGTCAGGGTGCATCGCGTCGTCGCAGCCGTTGATTGCGGCGAAGTCATCAATCCGGACACAGCGCGCGCCCAGGTTGAATCTGGCATCATTTTTGGCCTGACAGCGGCGCTTCATGGCGACATCACGATTGAGCAGGGTGCCGTCGTTCAGGCCAACTTCCCGGATTACGAAATGATCCGTTTGGCGGATGTGCCGGTCATCGAAACGCATCTGATTGAAAGTGGTGCACCGCTTGGCGGTCTTGGCGAACCGGCAACACCACCTGTGGCCGCCGCCGTTTCCAATGCCGTCTTTGCCTTGACGGGCAAGCGCGTTCGTGAATTGCCACTCGGCAAACACGATCTCTCATCGGCTGGAAAATTTGCGCAGGCAGCAGACTGACAAGTCCACGCCTGCGCTTCTTGAGGTTTCAGTGCTGACTTTCCGGCATGGTCACGCGCAGGCCGTCCATGTCAGCGCTCACCTTGATCTGACACGACAGACGCGAGTTTTCCGTCGAATGTTCGCAGAAATCGAGCATGGTCTCTTCCATGGTTTCAATCTCGCCGAGCCTGTCTTTCCACTCAGCCGGTACATAGATCATGCAGGTGGCGCAGGCACAGGCACCACCGCAATCGGCATCAACTCCGGGGATAGAGTTCTTGGTTGCCGCGTCCATCAGCGTCAGGCCCTCGGCCACGTCCAGAATATGCTCAGTCCCGTTAAATTCAACAAAAGTTATCTTCGGCATTTTTCCCTTATTCTCCGTCAACAGATTATTTTGCAACCAGTTCTTTGACGCTGATTGTTTCGTCCTTGATGCGGGCAGGATCGAGTATCGCCTTTTGTGCGACCAGCAATTTACC
The DNA here is from genome assembly GCA_963696585.1 of uncultured Alphaproteobacteria bacterium. Lineage (GTDB taxonomy): Bacteria > Pseudomonadota > Alphaproteobacteria > Parvibaculales > Parvibaculaceae > Parvibaculum. The sequence continues at coordinate 25,372 of CAVOKW010000003.1, read as the reverse complement.
CATCATGAATTCAGGCGCCCGATTGACGGCATCAACCGCCAACAAGCGCCCTTCCTTGAGATAGAAAACGGCAAAAGAAGTACCGGTGTCAGGATCGCCACGGACAACAGCCTGCGTATAGCCCGTTGAAAGACCGGCGATTTGCAGCTTGAGATCATACTGATCCGACCAGAACCAGGGCACCTGATGATAGGGTTTTGATTTTCCCACCAATGTTGCGGCGGCAGACTTGGCCTGCTCAATCGCGTTGTGAACGCTTTCAAGCCGCAGGCGCTGGCCGTATATGTCATTGGGGTGGCTCGTGCAATCGCCTGCGGCACATATGTCCGGATCACTGGTTTGTCCGCACTCATCAACCTTGATGCCATTGGCAACATCAAGCCCGGCCTCATGCGCGAGATCCGTATTGGGAATGACGCCAATACCAACAAGCACCACATCGCAAGGAAAGCGCTCGCCTTCGCCAGAGACAACGGCCTCCACGCGGCCATTCCCCTCAAACCCGGAGACGGTGACGCCAGTGCGCAGGACAACACCTGCCGCGCGATGCACGCGCTCATAAAAATGCGAAACAATCGGATCAACCACGCGCGCCATGACGCGATCAGCCGTCTCCAGCACCGTCACATGCAGACCACGCTTCACGGCAACGGCCGCCACTTCAAGGCCGATATAGCCACCGCCCACAATCACCATACGGGCGCCGGGCTTGAAGCCAGCCTGAAGACGATGCACATCTTCAATGTCCCGAAGATAATTGACACCGGCAAGATCAAATCCCGGCACGTTGATTTCGCGCACCCGCGCACCCGTTGTGATGAGCAGCTTTGAATACGCAAACCTCTGCCCCTCCTGAGTCAGAACCTGCTTGGCGCGGCGATCAATTTCAGTGACACGCATACCCCAATGCGCATGAACACCAGCTTCGGTGTAAAAGCTTTTGGCCTTCAGTTCGACGCGGTCATACCCGATTTCACCGGCAAGGAATTTCTTGCTCAGGGGGGGGCGTTGATAGGGGGCATATTGCTCCTCGCCAATCAGCGTGATCGGACCGTCATACCCCTCGCTATGCAGGCTCATGATCGCCTGACAGGCAGCCTGGCCGGCGCCGATGATAATGATGGGCTCACCCATAGTTCCCTCCCCTAAAGCAGGGCCTCGTGACCCTCTTCTTTTCCATTTCCTTGTAGCTGCCTGCCATGATGACGTCACGCAATGCTTGGGAAATGGCCTTGTTTTTCTTATAGAACGACAAATAATGACGCCTGCGTCAACTTCAAAATTGCTGCTGCGACAACTTGCATGGCTTTGCTTCCCCCGTGCCGCAACGCAAGGTAAAACCGCTGGCATGAGTCATGTCGCCAGAATCCTCGATCTTGCCGATGAAGCAGCCACCCGGCAGCTGGGCGCGGCATTGGCAGGTCTTTTGCGGCAAGGCGATCTGCTGTTGCTGCGTGGTGATCTGGGGGCGGGGAAAACCACGCTGGCCCGGGCGCTCATCAAGGCGCGATTGGCGACATACGGTCTCGACGAAGATGTGCCAAGTCCAACTTTCACCCTGGTGCAGACCTATGACTGTCCGGGGCCACACCTCACCCATGTCGATCTTTATCGTATTGACGATGAGCGCGAGCTGCGTGAACTCGGACTTGAGGAGGCCCTTGATGAGGGTGTTGTTCTCGTCGAATGGCCGCAAAAGGCAGATCGCGAACTGGCAACCCTCTCGCCGGACCGGCTCGACATTTCGCTGACGCTTATGCCAGAAGGTGCAAGGCGTGTGGTGCTGACCGGGCATGGGACATGGGTAAGGCGACTGGAAGGAATAGAGATCGCATGAGCCGCGAACAGGTGATCGCGACATTTCTCGATCAGGCAGGATGGGCGGCGGCGCGGCGGGCGCCTCTGGCGGGCGACGCCTCCTCGCGCCGCTACGAGCGTCTTGCCGGTCCGCGCGGCAAGGCTGTGCTGATGGACTGGCCGGCAGGGCCGGATGCCGTGGTTGTGCCGGGGCGCGAAGCCTATAGCCGCATTGCGCATTTGGCAGAAGATTGCCGACCCTTTGTCGCGGTTGGTGAATATCTCCGCCGCCTCGGACTTTCAGCTCCCGAATTATTCGCCGCCGACTTGCCCCACGGATTGTTGTTGCTCGAAGACCTGGGCGACGATCTTTACGGACCAGCCATCGATGCGGGTCATGGCCCAACGGGTGAAGCCCTCGACGAAATGTATGCCGCCGCCATCGAAACGATAATTGTGTTGCAGGCTCAGCAGACGCCGAAGGAATTGCCCATCGGCAATGGTGACATGCATGTCGTGCCGCATTTTGACGAAACGGTTTTTCGTGCCGAAATTGATGTGCTGCTCGATTGGTATATGCCAGTGGTCCGCCAGCAGGAGATGAACGCAGAGGCGCGCAGCGAATATTACGCGATCTGGACAAGTTTGAAGCCGCTCTTCGATGATGGTCACAAAACCCTGTTCCTGCGCGATTTTCACTCCCCCAACATGCTCTGGTTGGCAGGCCGCGAGGGCGTGGCGCGCATTGGCCTGATCGATTATCAGGATGCGTTGATCGGGTCGCGAGCTTATGACGTCGTGTCCTTCCTACAGGATGCGCGTCGCGATGTGCCGCGTGAGCGCGAAACCCAAATGCTCGACCACTATGTTGCGCGCGCCCGCCATGATCTTGAGAGCTTTGAAGAGGAAGCCTTCCGCGCCGCTTATGCGGCGCTGGGGGCCGAACGTGCCATGCGTCTCATCGGTCTTTGGCCGCGTCTCCTCAAGCGCGATGGCAAGCCGCACTACATGGCCCATATGCCGCGCTCGATGGATTATCTCATGCGCAATCTTGCCCATCCGGCGCTTGCCGATTTGCGTCGCTGGGCGCAAGCCAATGTCCTGCCTGACGGGTTGAAGATATGAGTGTGAAAATAAGAAGGGCGATGGTTCTGGCGGCAGGAAAAGGCACGCGCATGCAGCCTTTGACCGACAAGCTGCCCAAGCCGCTGGTGCCCTTCATGGGCAAGGCGCTGATAGATCACGCATTGAATCGGCTGGACGAAGCGGGCATCGAAGAAGCCATTGTCAATGTTCATCACTTTGCCGATTTGATGGAGGCGCATCTCGAAGCCCGCATGGCATCAGGACGCGGGCCACGCATAGTCATCTCTGATGAACGCGGATTGTTGCTGGAAACTGGCGGCGGCATCAAGAAAGCACGACCCCTTCTGGGTGACGAACCGATTTTGACGTTCAATTCGGATTCCGTCTGGGTCGAAGGCTGGGGTCAGAACCTGTCGCGTCTGATGGACGCCTTTGATCCGGACCGCATGGACGCCCTGCTGATGATCGCCGATGCGGTGCGCACCATCGGCTATGTGGGACGCGGCGATTTCAACATGACAGCCGATGGCGCCTTGACCCGTCGTATCGCCAGCACAACGGTCCCCTACATGTTTGCGGGGGTGCAGGTCATCAAACCGGGTTTTTTCAAGGAGGGTCCTGAAGGTGCCTTTTCGACGAATCTCATATGGGACCGCATGATTGAGCAGGGGCGGTTATATGGCTGGCGAATGGGCGGCACATGGATGCATGTCGGGGCACCCGACGATCTGGCCGAGGCTGAGGATTTTATGCGGCGGCTTTGAGCTACCGCCTGAATTATCGCCTGCCTTGCAGGTATTGCCCTGCTAGAGTCGTGCCATGGCGCACGATTCCCTGACCCTGTACACCATGCCGCCGGGTGCGGCCTTTCTGGATCATCTGGCCAGAACCCTGCTGGCAGACCCGACGCTACGCGGGCGATTTTCGAGCGAAACCCGGCTCGAAGATGTCACCATTCTCCTGCCCACGCGTCGCGCCGTTCGCGCCCTGGCTGATGCATTCCTGCGTGCGGGTGACGGCAAGGCGATGATCTTGCCAGGGATTACACCTCTTGGCGATATTGATGAGGATGAGCTGCTGCTGGATCCGGTGGGGCTTGCCGAAGAGACGCTGGATCTGCCACCGGCGATCCCCCCCTTGATGCGGCAAATGCGTCTGGCCCGTCTCATTCTCGATTATTGGGAAAGAGACAGCGAACGGGGGGTGCCCGATATTGTTCGCGCCTTGTCGCTGGCCAGTGACCTCGGGCAATTTCTCGATATGGGCCTGACAGAAGGTGTGGCATTCGATCAGCTCGCCTCGATTGTACCAGACGAGTTTGCGCGCAATTGGCAACTGACAATCGAGTTCCTTGCGGTCCTGACCGAACAATGGCCGAGAGAGCTCGATATGCTCGGCATGATTGATCAAGCCGATCGTCGCAATCGGTTGCTGGCGGGTCAGGCAGATCGCTGGCGCGCCACCCCGCCATGCGGGCCCGTGATCGCGGCAGGTTCTACAGGCTCAATCCCGGCGACAGCGCGCCTCATGAATGTTGTTGCCCGTCTGGCACAAGGGGCACTCGTTCTCCCCGGGCTTGATCTGGTCATGGATGCGGCAAGCTGGGACGCCATCGGTTCGCCTGATACGGCATCCCATCCCCAATATGGACTGAAGAAACTTCTGACCAGTCTGGGGGCGTCACGTACCGACGTCATGATCTGGCCGGGCGTTGCGACTGAGACCTCGCCGCGTCAACGGTTGATCTCGGAGGCCTTGCGTCCTGCGGCAACAACGGATGGTTGGCGTGACATCCTGTCGGAGCTTGCGCCCCTTGCCGATGAGAGCATAAACGGGCTTTCATTCATCGAGGCGGCCAATGAGCGCGAGGAGGCCGGCGCCATAGGGCTGCTGATGCGCCACGCACTTGAAACGCCAGGCCAGACGGCCGCCCTGGTGACACCCGATCGCCAGCTCGCGCGCCGCGTGGCCATGGAGCTTCAGCGCTGGGGCATTGCCATTGATGATTCCGCAGGCATCCCCTTGGCCCTGACCCCTCCCCTTGTTTTTCTGCGTCATGTGGCAGACGCCGCGGCCGAGGACTTCGCGCCGATCCCGCTCCTTGCACTTCTCAAGCATCCCTTGACCGCCTTGGGGCAAGCGCCGGCTCGGACGCGTGCCGATGCACGACGGCTGGAAGCGGCATTGCTGCATGGACCACGACCGGGACCGGGTATTGCGGGTCTGCGGGGGGCGCTTGCCCAATGGCGAGAAGAGAGAGGCGGGCGCGAGAGCGAAGTACAATCGATCAGCGCATTCCTTGATCGCCTTGAGCAGGTATTTGCGCCACTCATCGACATCATGTCGGCGCGTGAAGTTGACCTTGCGGCGCTTCTGGCCACGCATGTTGCGACAGCGGAACGGATTGCAGCGAGCGACGAAACATCTGGCGCCCTTGTTCTTTGGTCCCGCGAAGCAGGGGAAGCCGCGCGCGATTTTCTGCGCGATCTTGCGGACGCCATTCCTCTGATGGACGCCGCCCCGCCCCGGATCTGGCCACGCCTTGTAACGGATCTTGCCATGGCGCGCGCCCTGCGCCCCCAATATGGCCGCCATCCCCGACTGGCAATCTGGAGCCCCCTGGAAGCACGATTGCAACATGCAGACATCACGATCCTTGGCGGCCTGAACGAAGGCATATGGCCGACTGACGCAAAGATTGATCCCTGGCTCAACCGCCCCATGCGAACGGCATTGGGCCTTGAGCCACCAGAGCGCCGCATCGGCCTCTCGGCGCATGATTTTGTGGAAGGGGCTTGTGCCACACAGGTATTCTTGACGCGAGCCTTGAAGCAAGGGGGCACGCCAACGGTGGCGTCGCGTTGGCTGTTGCGGCTGACAAGTCTGCTTGAAGGTCTCGGCAAGGCAGACAAGGTCGCTGCGTCGGCATGGACCGATATGGCGCGCATTCTGGACCGCGCCGAGGATGCCCCGGTCATCATCAAACCAAAACCGGCGCCACCTGTTGCCTGGCGTCCTGATCGTTTCTCCGTCACCGAAATTGAAACACTCATCCGTGACCCCTACGCAATCTATGCCAGGAAGGTGTTGGAGTTGCGTGTGACGGATCCGATAGATGCCGATGTCGCCGCAATGGATCGTGGCAATATCATCCACAAGGCGCTGGAAGATTTTGTTCGCGCTTATCCCGACAGGCTGCCTGAAAACGCGCATCAGAAGTTATTGGCACATGGTCGTCGGGCTTTCGCTCCCTTCCTGGACAGGCCCGGCGTTGCTGCCTTCTGGTGGCCACGCTTTGTAAGCATTGTTGATTGGTTCCTGGATTTTGAAATGAGCCATCGCACCGGCATCAAGCGGTCTCATCCGGAAATCACCGGCAGCATCGTCATCACCGACTTGCAACGCCCGGTCACGCTATGCGGCAAGGCCGATCGCATTGATGAAGCGAATGATGGCAGTCTCATTATCATTGATTATAAAACCGGGCAGGCGCCATCTGATAAACAGGTCAAGCTGGGATTGGCCCCCCAATTGCCGCTTGAGGCAGCGATGGCGGTGCGCGGAGGCTTTGCCGAATTTGGGCCGCGCCCTGTCAGCGCCGTCATGCATTTGCGTCTCAAGGGTGATGGCAAGTCGGATAAATCCTCAAGGATTGATGATCCAGCTGGTGAGCTTGCCGAAAGTACTTATGCCGAGCTCGTCACGTTATTGCGTGGCTATGAAAATCTGACGCAGCCCTATCTGTCGCGGTTGCGGCCAAGGTTTCAGGCGCAAATTGGCGATTATGATCATCTTGCACGGGTCCGCGAATGGGCATCCGCCGGGGAGGGGGATGAATGAACAGCCCAGCCCAGACGCAAACCGCACCCGACGAGCAACAGCGCAAGGCATCTGATCCGCAATCATCTGTCTGGGTATCTGCAAATGCGGGTTCTGGAAAAACGCATGCGCTGACAACCCGCGTTGCGCGGCTGCTGCTTTCGGGAAGCCAGCCCCAGCATATTCTCTGCCTGACATTCACAAAGGCAGCCGCGGCAGAAATGTCAGCGCGGCTCTATAAACGTCTTGGTCAATGGGCCATGTGCGATGATCAAGGTCTCGTCAATATTCTGGAAGAGATTGAGAACGAAAAGCCGAACCGCAAAAAGCTTGCGCTCGCCCGTCAACTTTTTGCGCGCGCCATCGAGACGCCGGGCGGATTGAAGATCCAGACCATCCATGCTTTTTGCGAACGGTTGTTGGGGCGCTTCCCGCTTGAAGCCGGTGTGCCACCGCATTTCGATATACTTGACGACAATGCGGCAGATGAATTGCGCCAACAGGTGCGCGACGACATCCTGCGACAGGCAAGCCATGCCCCTGACTCACCTATTGGACAGGCCCTCAAGGTCATTGTTGAACGGGTGGATGAAGCGGGCTTTTCTGACTTGCTGGCAAGCATATCAAATCGCCGCGCCCGTTTCCACGATCTGATCGAGCAGCATCAGGGGCTTGATGCGCTGGTGCAATCCATGCGCCAGCGTTTGGGCCTGCGCCAAGGTGAGAGCCCCCAGACTGTCCTGGCGGAGCTGCTCGATATACCAGAATCCGTCATGCGCGAAGCAGTCAGCGTCTTTGCGAGCGGCAGCAAAACGGATGTTCAGAAGGGCGAGGCGCTGGCGACATTTCTGGCGGTTGAAGATCGCCGGGCGGAGAATCTCAATCTCTACAAAAAAGTGTTCCTGACGGCGGAGTCCGCACCGCTCGTTAAAATCCTGACCAAAAATCCGACCGAAAACAATCCAGCCATTGCACAAGCCCTGATGGAAGAACAAACACGCATCGTTGCCTTGCATCAAAAACTCTGTACCGTCCGGATCGCCGAAGCCACACAAGCCGTTTATGAAATGGCGGAAGCCATTCTGACGGGCTTTGAGGCGGCCAAACGTTCGCGCGCCATGCTCGACTATGACGATCTGATCGAGCGCAGCAAAAATCTTCTCACACGCAGCGATATGGCGCCTTGGGTGCTCTATAAACTCGATGGTGGCATCGATCATATCCTTGTGGACGAAGCGCAGGATACAAGTCCCGATCAGTGGGAAATCATTCGTATGCTGAGCGAGGAGTTTCTTGCCGGCGAAGGGGCGCGACCCGGCAGCCGCACAATCTTTGCGGTGGGGGATGAAAAGCAGTCAATCTTTTCATTTCAAGGGGCTGATCCCGCCAAGTTTGATGAAATGAAGCGCTATTTCGAGAATCATGTGCGCGCGGCGAAAAAACCATGGGAAACAGTACCGCTGGTTCGCTCGTTTCGCTCCGTGCCCCAGATTCTTGAAAGCGTCGACGCTGTTTTCGAACTGGAAATGGCAAGTGACGGATTGACGGCCTCTGCCGCAGCGGTGACACATGAGGCGGCGCGCAAGATGGATGCCGGTCTCGTTGAAATCTGGGATATTGACAAACCGAATGACAGGGAAGAGCAGACACCCTGGTATCTGCCGCTCGATTATATTGGCGCACAGGCGCCCGAAGCGCGGTTGGCTGCGCGTATCGCATCGACAATCAAGCAGTGGCTGGTGAGCGGCGAACGCCTAAAGGCGACGGGGAAATGCATTCGGCCTGGCGATATTCTGATACTTGTGCGCCGCCGCAATGCTTTTTTGACCGAGATGGTGCGGGCTCTGAAAAAGGCCGGTATCCCGGTTGCTGGCGCAGATCGCATGATCCTGACCGAGCAGATGGCCGTGATGGATCTGATGGCGCTTGGGCAATTCGCACTTTTGCCGGGCGATGATCTGATGCTTGCCACCGTGCTAAAGGGTCCGTTCTGCCTCTTGAGCGAAGATGATTTGATGCATCTCGCATATGGTCGCGAGGGGCAAGCGCTATGGCAAACGCTTGAGAAGCGCAGGACCGAAAAGCCCGTTTATGCCTCCGCGCATGAATTTCTCTCGCGTCTCTTGAAGCGGGTCGACTTTGAGCCGCCCTACGAGTTTTATGCGCATATCCTGTCCGGCGAAAACGGCCGCCAGAAACTCGTCACGCGCCTGGGGCCCGATGCGATTGATCCCGTTGATGAGTTTCTCGGGCTGGCGCTGGAGTTTGAGCGACGCCATGCACCATCCCTGCAGGGCTTTTTGCATTGGTTGGCACGCGGCGGTGCAGAAATAAAGCGCGACATGGAACAGGGTCGCAACGAAGTGCGCATCATGACGGTGCATGGGGCCAAGGGATTGGAAGCCCCCATCGTCTTCATGCCGGACACGTGCGCTGTTCCAGGGGGGCAATCAGCCCCCGCCTTGCTTGACGATGCCGAGGCTGGGGGTCTCATCTTCTGGCCGGTCAGCAGCACGCTGGATGATGCCGTGACAGGGGCCGCGCGTGAAGCCTGGTCCAAGGCCCAGATGCAAGAATATCGGCGCCTGCTCTACGTCGCCATGACCCGCGCCCGTGACAGGCTCTATGTCTGCGGTTATCTCGGTCGCAGAAATCTGCCAGAGGATAGCTGGTACGCCCTGATCCTGCAGGGCCTTCAGGCACGCGCGACCCCTGTAGCGCTGGCGGATGGTCATGCCGCCTGGCGCATTGAGGGCGAACAGGACGCTGTCATGCCCGGAGAGGAGAAAGCCACACTCGACGAGGAAAAAGATCTGGCGGCCTGGACGCGGCGCCCGGCACCGCTGGAGGTCGTGACATCGCGCCCGCTCGCCCCCTCACGCATGCCCCCCGAGGACCTGCCGATGCAGGTTGTGAATTCACCTCTTCAAGGCGACGACACCACACGTTACCAGCGCGGCAAACTCATTCATCGCCTGCTCCAGACATTGCCTGATCTTGCGCCCGGGAAACGCGAAGCCGCTGCCACACGGTTTCTGGCGCGCGAGGCCTATCACCTGAATGCCGGGCAACAGGCCGAAATCAAATCGGCCGTATTTGGTATTCTTGACGATGCAGCCTTTGCCGAGCTCTTTGTATCGGGTAGCAAGGCAGAAGTGCCGCTTGTCGGCCATATTGAGTTTGCGGGCAAGCCGGTTCTCGTCTCGGGTCAGATTGACCGGCTTTGTGTGACCACGCGTCACGTCCTTGTGATCGACTACAAAACCAACCGTCCGGGACCGTCAAACCTCGAGTCGGTGAGCCCGGCTTACCTGGCGCAGATGGCAGCCTATCGCGCGGTTTTGCGCCAGATATATCCTGATAAGGAGATAAGATCTGCGCTGGTTTGGACCGAGGGACCCCTCCTTATGGTCCTGCCGGACGCCCTTCTGGATAGCATCATTGAGGGAAAGCGAACGACAGCCAAGCCTTGACCGCAAGGTGTGGCGTTCCTAGATTCATCCCAACAGAATGCATGAGCGCCTCACGGCGTGCCGTGTCGCCAAAGGGTGACGCGGTCAATGAAAGGAACAGACATGTCGACCAGTAAAGTGACCGATTCCTCATTCGAGTCGGATGTGCTTGATGCTTCCGGCCCGGTGCTCGTGGATTTCTGGGCCGAGTGGTGCGGCCCCTGCAAGCAGATTGGCCCGGCGCTGGAAGAGATCGCCAAGGATTACGGCGGCAAGATTACCATCGCCAAGATCAACATCGACGAAAATCCGAACACGCCGACCAAATATGGCGTGCGGGGCATTCCGACCCTGATGATTTTCAAGGATGGTCAGGTCGCCGCGACAAAAGTCGGCGCCATGCCAAAAGGCAAGATTGTCGAATGGATCGATAATTCGCTCTAAGCGAGCCTCAGGACACATGGACAAGGCTGGCCTCGCGCCAGCCTTTTTCGTTTCAGCCATTTTGCGCCAGAACATGACCGGCGAGATAGAGTGAACCGCAAATCACGATGCGCCCCCCATCCTTGCCGGCATGCAGCATGGCGCGCGCGAGTGCTGTTGAAAGATCTGGCGCTTCTGCCGCCGCCAGGCCCGCTTGCCGTGCGGCATCCGCAAGCGCTGCGGCGCTGAGCGATGCCGGGGCGTCAGCTATCGTGATTGTTTCAACATGTGCAACAATATCGGCGAAGGGCGCGAAGAAACCGCGCGCATCCTTCGTGTCGAGCATGCCCGCGATCAGGATGACGGGACGCGCATCGCGCTGCGCCAGATCGGCAAGCAGATGCGCCAGGGCGCGTCCGGCTGACGGGTTATGCCCGCCATCCAACCAAAGTTCAAACGGATTACCCGCCTGTTCAACCAGGGGCCCCTGTGTGAGACGCTGCATGCGTGCGGGCCATGAAACCTCGCGCATGGCACGGGAGAAGGCGGCATCTGCCAGGGGAAGCGTTGCCGCGGCCTGACGAAGCGCACAAATGGCGATAGCCGCATTATCAATCTGGTGTCGGCCCAGGAGGCGCGGCATCGGCAAATCAAGCAGCCCCCCTTCGTCCTGATAAATGAGATGTCCCTGCTCTTCATGGGCCGAAAAATCTTGCCCGTGGATCTTGAGTCGCACGCCAATCTTGGCGGCCACAGACTCGATCACCTCACGTGCCTCATCCGTCTGCGGACCAATGACGCCCACAGACCCACGTTTCAAGATGCCCGCTTTTTCATAGGCAATTTCGGCAATCGTATTGCCCAGAAAAGCCTGATGATCAAGGTCAACAGGCGTGATGATACTGACGAGCGGATGTTTGACGATATTGGTTGTATCAAACCGTCCCCCCATGCCGACTTCCAGAAGGAGAGCATCTGCCCTGGCGCGCGAAAAGGCCAGAAAGCCTGCAACTGTCGTGATCTCGAAAAAGGTGATGTTCGCGCCGCCATTTGCCGCTTCGCATTCATCAAGCAGGGCCGCAAGGGCTTCTTCGCTGATGGGGGCGCTATGGGGATGTCCTGCCAGCCTTATGCGTTCGTGAAACCGGACAAGATGCGGCGATGTATAGGCATGAACGCCATAGCCGCCCGCCTCAAGCCCCGCGCGCAGATAGGCGCTGACCGAGCCTTTGCCATTTGTTCCAGCTATATGAAATATTGGCGGAAGTTTTTCTTCAGGGCGACCAAGCACACCAAGCAGACGCTCGGTTCGATCAAGCGTCAGATCAATCAGTTTGGAATGCAGCTTTGTCAGCCGTTCCAGAATGACATCGCTGCGATCGGCCATGGAGACCGATCAGCCGCGCGCTGAGGTTTTGTCGTTGAGCGCGGGCAATGTTGTCTGCGGCTCATTTGAATAGCGATTGCGATGCGTCAGCAAACGAATGAGGCGTGACAGCGTTTCTTTCATCTTGTGACGGTGCACAATCATGTCGAGCATACCGTGATCATAGGCAAACTCGGCAGATTGAAACCCGTCTGGCAATTTTTCGCGGATGGTCTGCTCAATCACGCGACGACCCGAAAAGCCGATCAGCGAGCCGGGTTCGGAAATCTGGATGTCGCCCAGCATTGCATAGGACGCCAATACCCCGCCTGTTGTCGGATCGCATAGCACGACGATGAACGGCAGGCCGGACTCCCGCAAAATCTGCACGGCGACCGTCACGCGAGGCATCTGCATGAGCGCGAGAATGCCCTCCTGCATGCGTGCGCCACCTGCCGCCGTAAACAGGATATAGGCACAGTTTTTTTCCAGCGCGACTTCAGCCCCCTTGATCAGCGCCTCGCCTGCTGCCATGCCGAGCGAGCCACCCATGAAGTCGAAGTCCTGGATCGCGATAACCGTTTCAACGCCATCGAGTGCGCCAAACGTGACGCTGACTGAATCGTCGCGCCCCGTCCTGGTCCGGGCTTCCTTCAAGCGATCGGGATAGCGCTTCTGGTCGCGAAACTTGAGCGGGTCAACCTGCACGGCATCAATGGCAACAGTCTGATATTCGCCGCCATCATAAAGCGAGGCGAGACGTTCCTTCGTGCCGAGGCGCATGTGATGGTCGCAGCTCGGGCAAACGCGAAGCGCCGCATCAAGATCGCGATGGAAAATCATCTCGCCGCAGGCTGAGCATTTGTGCCAGAGATTGTCTGGCGTCTCCTTTTTCTGGAAGACGCGCTGGATTTTCGGGCGGACGACATTGTTGATCCAGTTCACCTGATCTCTCCTTGCAAACTATTGTGCCGCCGCTGCGCGGGCTTGATGGACACCATCAGCCAGTCGCCGCACCACGGCCAGAACGCGGCCCGCGCCCCCGGCTTTCAGCTTTCCATTCGCGTCAAGCTCATCAGCAATTTCACTGACAATCGCCGAGCCGATAACGGCCCCGTCAGCGGCGCGGGCGATGTCGGCTGCCTGCTCCGGTGTCTTGATGCCAAAGCCGACAGCCACAGGCAGCGATGTATGACGCTTGATGCGCGCCACAGCCGAAGCCACATTTCGCGCTTCGGGGCTCGCCGAGCCCGTGATGCCATTGATCGAAACGTAATAGACAAAGCCGGATGTATGCGCGAGCACGGCGGGGAGGCGCTTATCGTCCGTTGTCGGTGTTGCAAGCCGTATGAAATTGAGACCGGCCTCCATGGCGGGCACGCAAAGCTCGTCATCTTCCTCGGGCGGCAGATCAACAACGATCAACCCGTCAACGCCCGCCTCGACGGCAGCGGCGAGAAACTTCTCAACGCCCATGTGATAGATCGGGTTGTAATAGCCCATCAGCACGATGGGCGTGTCATTGTCGCCCTGCCGGAATTCGCGCACCAGTGACAGCGTTTTCTTCATCGTCGCGCCTGCTTTGAGTGCGCGTTGCGATGAGGCCTGAATGGCGGGGCCATCGGCCATCGGATCGGTAAAGGGCATGCCAAGCTCGATCACATCGGCACCCGCGCCCGGCAGACCCTTGAGGATTTCAAGCGTCGCCTCATGGCTCGGATCACCCGCCGTGATGAAGGTCACAAAGGTGGCGCGGCCCTTGGCCTGCTGCGCGGCAAAGCGCCTGTCGAGACGCGTGGTCATTCCTTATCACCCTTAATGACATTCGGGGTGGCGACGGCAAATCGTCCAGCCATCAGTTTTGTTTTATCAAACCGCGGACAATTTGCGGCGGGGCCTTGCACACTTGTAACGGTCATTAATGGTCCGCCAGATTTTAGTCGTCCAACACGGCCAGTCAAAATTTCCGTCATGGAAGCCTCACCAGATTCGACTGAACGCCCTCCCCCTTGAGGGGGGAGGGTGGGGAGGGGGTTGAGGAGGCGAGCGAAGGACTCTCCAGAAGAGGCCCCCCACCCGAAATGCGGTGCATTTCGACCTCCCCCCTGGAGGGAGAGGTGAATGAAAGAGGGTTCACTGGAAGATTATTCACAGCTTCACCCCCAGATGCTCGGCAACGGCAAACACATCCTTGTCGCCTCGTCCGCACATGTTCATGACCAGCAGATGATCCTTGGGCAAAGTTGGCGCGATCTTGGCGACATGGGCAAGCGCATGGGCGGGCTCAAGGGCTGGAATAATGCCTTCCAGTTTCGAGCTGAGCTGGAAAGCGGCCAGCGCTTCCTTGTCGGTTGCCGAAACATATTCAACGCGGCCAATATCGCGCAGCCAGGCATGCTCAGGTCCGATGCCCGGATAATCGAGGCCCGCCGAAATCGAATGGCCCTCAAGAATCTGGCCATCATCATCCTGCAGCAGATAGGTGCGATTGCCGTGCAACACGCCCGGTGAACCGCCCGCAAGCGAGGCCGAATGCTCGCCCGTCTCAATGCCATGGCCCGCCGCCTCGACGCCGATGATGCGCACATTTGCATCATCAAGGAAGGGATGGAAAAGCCCCATCGCATTGGAGCCGCCGCCGATACAGGCAACAAGCGAGTCAGGCAGGCGGCCTTCGCGCGCCATCATCTGCTCTTTGGTTTCGCGACCAATGATCGACTGGAAATCGCGCACCAGTGTCGGATAGGGGTGCGGACCAGCCACCGTGCCGATCAGGTAATAGGTGTTCTCGACATTCGTCACCCAGTCGCGCAGGGCTTCATTCATCGCGTCCTTGAGTGTGCCCGAACCTGATGTGACAGGAACAACTTCCGCGCCGAGCAATTTCATGCGGAACACATTGGGTTTTTGCCGTTCAATATCGGTCGCACCCATATAGACAACGCATGGCAGGCCGAAGAGGGCGGCCACTGTCGCGGTCGCAACGCCATGCTGGCCTGCACCTGTTTCAGCAATGATGCGTGTCTTGCCCATGCGTCGCGCCAGCAGGATCTGACCAATGCAATTATTGATCTTGTGCGAGCCGGTATGGTTGAGCTCGTCGCGCTTGAAATAGATTTTCGCGCCGCCAAACTTTTCCGTCAGGCGCTTGGCAAAATAGAGCGGGCTCGGGCGACCGATATAATGCGTGTGCAGATCCTGAATCTCGGCATGAAAGGCCGGGTCATTCTTTGCCGCTTCATAGGCGGCTTCCAGATCAAGGATCAGCGGCATCAATGTTTCGGCAACAAAGCGTCCGCCAAAAATGCCGAAGCGCCCGCGTTCATCGGGACCGGAGCGATAGGAATTGGGATGGCTTGGCGCGTTCACTTGCATCTCTCGTCATTCAGGCCCTCAGGCAGATTTCGCTGCCCGAATAAACTCGGCGATCATCCCGGGCGATTTGCGCCCGGGCGCATCTTCAACCCCTGAAGAAACATCGACTGCCGGCGCACCGGTAATCGCTATGGCCTCGGCCACATTCGCAGCCGTCAGGCCACCCGACAGCATCCAGGGCAGATCGGGTTTTTGCCCCGCCAGCAGCGACCAGTCAAATACCAGCCCATTGCCGCCCGGCAGGGCGTTGGCCATAGATTTAGGTGGTTTGGCGTCGAACAGCAACAAATCGGCGCAATCACGGTAAAGACGCGCCTCTTCAAGGTCGAGGGCCTCGCTCACGGCAATCGCCTTCATGATTGGCAGGCCAAAACGCGCCTTGATCTCGCCAAGCCGGGCAGGCGTTTCCCCGCCATGCAGTTGCAAGATATCCGGCTGAAGCGCGGCGATGATGGCCTCAAGCGATGCGTCATCGGCATCGACGCTGAGCGCGACCTTGGGGATATAGGATGGCACGATGGCGCTAAGGCTTGCTGCCAGCGTCAGGCTCAGATGGCGCGGGCTGCGGGGGTAAAACGTAAAGCCAAGATAATCCGCGCCAGCCGAAATCGCCGCCGCAACCGTGTCGGGTGTTGAAAGACCGCATATCTTGACTTGAACGGACATGGCTCAGGCTGCCAGCGAGGCGGCAATATCAGAAGCCGCCGCGCCCGGATCATCAGCCTCGGTGATCGGACGACCGATGACAAGGATGTCAGCGCCCAGTGACAAGGCTTGTGGCGGCGTCATGATGCGTTTCTGATCGCCAACCGCGCTGCCGACTGGCCTGATGCCGGGCACGATGAGTTTGAAGTCGGGCCCGACATCGCGGCGCAGAAGTTCAATCTCATGCGCGCTGCAAACAACCCCATCAAGGCCAGCCTCGGCGGCAAGCCCGGCAAGGCGGCGCACCTGCTCGCTTGGGTTGCCCGAAACGCCGATCCGGGAAAGGTCAGTGGCGTCAAGGCTTGTGAGCACGGTCACAGCGATGACAAGCGGGCGGGCCGCGCCTGCCTCACGCGCCGCCATCACCGCAGCCTGCATCATGGCTTTGCCACCTGCGGCATGAACATTCACGATCGCGGGTTTCAGCGGCAGGATCGAGCGGATGCCGCCCGCGACCGTATTGGGGATGTCATGCAGCTTCAGATCAAGGAAGATCGGCAAGCCGCTTTCGGCTATAGCCCGGTAGCCTTCCGCGCCCGTCGCATAGAAATATTCGAGGCCGATTTTGAGCCCACCCACATTCTCGCCGACAGCGCGTGACAAGACACGCGCCCGCTGGATGTCGGTCGTATCGATGGCGCAGAAAATCGGATTCCTGAAACGCATGTTTGCTTAACCTGCCTGATGGCGCGGCTTATAGCACCAGAGGAGCGCGCTGTCGGCCCCCGGCTCATATTTATCGTCCTGCCAGTTCAGATGTCCAGCGCCGCCGGCAGATTGGCTGAACTGCGAATGGCGGCCCTTTCAGCCGCTTTCCGCGCTTTGGCGCGGCGCTTCTTGGCCTGTCCCAGACCTGTCAGGCCACCAATGACGATACCGATGAGCACGGAAACAAAAATAATCCCGATCAGCGGCACGTCCAGGGTGATGGCCGGAGCGATGGTGTCAAAAGGGTCGAGGCTGAGCTGAACCATGCCTCGATTGGCAATGGCCAATGCGACGATCAGCAAGGCGAGCGGAGGGAATATGATCCAGCGCAACAGTTTCAGGGTCTTGCCTCTTTCGTCGTCTGGCCGCTTCAGCCAAGGCGGGCATCATGCACGCCATCAAGCTCACTCGCCGTCATCATCCTTGCCGTCATCTTCCATCAGAAGATGATCCGGGATATCGGCATTGTTCAGGCGTTCGCGCAATTCCTTGCCCGTTTTGAAGAAGGGCACGAATTTTTCTTCAACATGCACAGGTGCGCCCGTGCGCGGGTTGCGTCCGGTACGGGCCGGACGGCTTTTGACGGAAAAAGCGCCAAAACCACGCAGTTCCACCCGGTCGCCACGGGATAGCGCCGCACTGATTTCATCAAAGATCGTGCTGACGATGCGCTCGACATCGCGCTGGTAGAGGTGTGGATTCGCCTGAGCGAGACGGGCGACGAGTTCGGATTTGATCATGTCTAACGTCCACTCGGCTAAGTCATGCCCAAACTCATGTCCGACCGGGTCATGCCCCGCTGGGTCAAGCATGGGTGGGGCAAGCCCCGGTTCCGCATCCATGGCACGCCCGCGTCGGCCTGACAGGCCGCGCGGTATCAATGCCGTCAAGGAAACTCAGGGTGCCAAAGGCTCGTCAGCCCGTCAAGGGTAAGTCTTTTTGTCTGCTGTGTTTTTTCGCTCAGGCCTGTGAGCGCCTGAAGCGCCGCCTCGCCCATGGCCTTGCCGGTGAAGCGGGCCATGTCGAACTCATCTTCAGGCGTCGCCCAGTCTTCGACTGTCAGACCCGGCGTGATGCCCCTTTTGGCAGCAAGCCAGGCAAGCGCCGCATCCTCGCCGCCGATCTCATCGACCAGCCCATTCTTGACGGCCTGAAAGCCGGTATAGACACGGCCATCGGCAAGCGTCTTGGCCGCGGCCGGGCTGAGATGGCGCCGTTCCGCCACCAGACCCACAAACCAGTCATAGGAGGAGCCGATCAGGCTTTGCATGGCGATAAGCGTTTCGGGACTGGTCTTGTGATAGGGACTGGGCTCGGCCTTGAGCGGGGCTGATTTGAGTTCGCGGATTTCCACACCGACCTTGTCGAGCAGTTCGGCAAGCTGGGTCCATTGGAAAATGACGCCAATCGAGCCGGTCAGCGTATTGCCGCGTGAGACGATATGGTCGGCTGAAAGGGCCGCAACATAGCCGCCCGATGCCGCAAGGGTGCCGAGCACGGCGACGACGGGCTTTTGCGCGGCGAGCTTGCGGACTGATTCATAAAGCGCTTCTGCGCCGGTGGTTGTTCCGCCAGGGCTGTCAATCGAAAGGATCACGGCTTTGACGCGTGCGTCCGAGGCGATCTTGGCGAGCAGTTGATCGCGCGCCGGATCGTCCACTATGACGCCGCTGATTGTCACACGCGCCACATGGGCCGCGCCTGGATAGACGCCAGTCTGGGCAAAAATGGCGATCAGCGCGATGCACAGCCCGACAAGAGCAGTGATCCGCCAAAAAAACAGGCGGCGCTTGAGGCGCCGCCTGTCCACCAATGTTTCCGCATCAATTGACACGAGACATCTCCGGACAAGGGGACAGGGATTTGGACCTTACCGTGATTGGCAACAATTGTCGCGCCAAACTCGTGGCCCCAATGTCCTGACCCGAGGTCCGACCCCGGGAGGGGTTGTTACTTCTTCTCGCTGTCCTGAGCCTTCAGGGCGGCACCGAGAATGTCACCAAGCGACGCGCCGGAATCCGACGAACCGAACTGGGCAACGGCTTCCTTCTCTTCGGCGATTTCAAGCGCCTTGATCGAAAGCTGGATCTTGCGGGCTGACTTGTCGAACTGCGTCACGCGGGCATCGACCTTGTCGCCAACCGAGAAGCGTTCGGGGCGTTGATCGCCACGATCACGCGACAGTTCGGCGCGGCGGATGAAGGACGGGATGGCTTCGTCGCCAACTGTCACTTCAAGGCCGTTTTCAGTCACAGCCGTGATGGTGCAAGTCACAATCGCACCCTTGCGCACGGTGTCGCCAGCCGCTTCCATCGGATCGCCCGAAAGCTGCTTGATGCCCAGCGAGATACGTTCTTTCTCGGTGTCGACATCGAGCACGATGGCCTTGACCACCTGACCCTTCTGATAGTCCGCCATGGCTTCTTCGCCGGGCTTGTTCCAGTCGAGATCGGACATGTGAACCATGCCGTCAACATCGGCATCAAGACCGATGAAGAGACCGAATTCAGTGATGTTCTTGATTTCGCCCTCAACAAGTGTGCCGACCGGGAAGCGCTCAGCGAAAGTCGTCCATGGATTGTCGAGGCACTGCTTGAGACCAAGCGAGATGCGACGCTTCACCGGATCAACTTCCAGCACCATCACGGCAACTTCCTGCGAAGTGGAAACGATCTTGCCGGGGTGAACGTTCTTCTTTGTCCAGCTCATTTCGGAGACATGGACGAGACCTTCGACGCCGGGCTCCAGCTCAACAAAAGCACCGTAATCGGTGATGTTGGTGACGCGGCCCGAGAGCTTCGCGCCGACCGGATACTTGGCGCCAACGCCTTCCCATGGATCGGCTTCAAGCTGCTTCATGCCGAGCGAGATGCGCTGTGTGTCCTGATTGACCTTGATGACCTGCACCTTGACGGACTGGCCGATCGAAAGCACTTCTGTCGGATGGTTCACGCGACGCCATGCGATATCGGTGACGTGCAGCAACCCGTCAACGCCGCCGAGGTCAACGAATGCACCGTAATCGGTGATGTTCTTGACGACGCCTTCAAGGATCTGGCCTTCCTTGAGGTTCTCGACCAGTTCCTGACGCTGTTCGGCGCGTGTCTCTTCGAGAACGGCGCGACGCGACACAACGATATTGCCGCGGCGCTTGTCCATTTTCAGAATCTGGAAAGGCTGCGGAATGTTCATCAAGGGTGTGACATCGCGCACCGGGCGGATGTCAACCTGGCTGCCGGGAAGGAAGGCAACGGCGCCATCGAGGTCGACAGTGAAGCCGCCCTTGACGCGACCAAAGATCTGGCCGTCGACGCGTTCCTGCTTTTCGAAAGCAACTTCGAGACGGATCCAGCTTTCTTCGCGCTTGGCTTTTTCGCGCGACAGCACAGCTTCGCCCATCGAGTTTTCGATACGTTCGAGATAGACCTCGACCTGATCGCCGACCTTGATGGTGGCCGGTTTGCCGGGAGCGGCGAATTCCTTGAGAGCAACGCGACCTTCCATCTTGAGGCCGACGTCGATGATCGCGAGATCATTTTCAATCGCGACAACGGTGCCGGTGATAACGGCACCTTCCTGCATGTCGGAGGAGGCGAAGGATTCTTCGAGCAGTGCCGCGAAATCTTCGCGGGTTGGGTTGAACTGAGTGCCCATGCTGATGGCCAAAGTGATAGTCTCCTGATCGTGCTTTAATCCGGCCGACGGTTGTATCCGAAGGTCTTCTCCCAGGGTCGTAAAATGCCCGAGAGCATGTGGATATGAGGCAGTGGTTAAGGGTTCAAGATAAAGGCTCACCCGATCCGGAAACACGCCAAGGCCAATGCCCAAACCCCTGAACGCCGAAAACGGCTTCAGGCGGCCTAACGCATTGACTTGTCTATGATCCGGACGGCTTCGCCGAACGCCGCTTCTATACTCAAATCAGACGTATCGAGCAAGTGCGCGTCTTCGGCAGGCTTGAGCGGGCTTGTGGCCCGCTCGCTATCGCGGCGGTCCCTTTCGCGCACATCGTCCAGAACTTGTGCCTCGGTCAGGCTTGACCCCTGATCCTTGAGTTCCAACCAGCGTCTATGGGCCCTGATTTCGGGCCGCGCGGTCACAAAAAACTTCACATCGGCTTCAGGGCAGACCACGGTACCGATATCGCGCCCATCCAGCACGGCACCGGGCTTTTTTTGGGCAAACTGGCGCTGAAAATCAAGGATTGCCGCCCGGACAGCCGGCATGACGGCCACCACGGAGGCGGCGTGTCCCGCCTCGGCCGTGCGGATCGCCTCGTGATCGATCTTGGCCACATCAAGCGATTGGGCGGCTTTGAGCGCCGCCGCCTCGTTTTCCGGGGGCAAGCCGGCCTGCATCACGCCATGGCCGACCGCGCGATAAAGCGATCCGGTGTCGAGATAGGCATAGCCATAATGGGCGGCAATGGCGCGGGCAAGCGTCCCCTTGCCCGATGCCGCTGGCCCATCAATGGCGATAATCATGCGGACACGGAGGCCACATCGTTTCCGATGCGGGCCCCAAGTCCCCGCATCAGGGGGACAAATTCCGGAAAACTCGTCGCAATCATCGAGCCATCGTCAATGGTCACGGGTTTGGTGCTGGCAAGCCCCATGACCATGAAACACATGGCAATGCGGTGATCCATATGGGTGACGACATGCCCGCCCCCCGCAACAGTGCCTGCACGACCCTCAACGATCATGCCATCATCAACTTCGCGAACCTTGACGCCATTGGCACGCAGCCCGGCCGCTGTCGCGGCAATGCGGTCGCTTTCCTTGACGCGCAACTCGTGAATGCCAAGCATCGAGGTCTCGCCCTGCGCAAAGGCCGCCGCGACGGCCAGCACGGGATATTCGTCAATCATGGCGGCGGCGCGGGCAGGTGGCACTGTGATGCCCTTGAGCGAACTGGCCCGAACCCGTAAATCGGCAACCGGTTCGCCGCCTTCTTCGCGCTGGTTCATGATTTCAATGTCGCCGCCCATTTCCATGAGCGTCGTGTAAAGCCCGGCGCGGTGCGGATTCATCATGACGCCCTGCACCACGATGTCCGAGCCAGGTGTGATCAGCGCTGCGACCACAGGGAAGGCCGCTGAAGAGGGATCCCCCGGCACGATGACCGGGCAGGGGCGAAGTTCGGGCTGACCGGTGAGTTTGACAACCACAATGCCATGCGGACCGGCCTCGGTCACAACCTCGGCGCCAAAGGCCCGCAACATGCGTTCGGTATGGTCGCGTGTCGGGGTTTCTTCGATCACGCTTGTCTGGCCCGGCGCATTGAGCCCGGCGAGCAGAATGGCCGATTTGACCTGCGCCGAGGCCACAGGCGAGGGATAGGTGAGGGCCAGCGTCGCGCGGGCCCCTTTGAGCGTCAGGGGCAGGCGGCCCCCGTCTCGGGCGGTAAAGGCAGCGCCCATCTCGGTCAGGGGCGTGATGACGCGGCCCATGGGGCGGCGCGAGAGCGATTCATCGCCGACAAAGGTCGCCGTGATCGGATGGCCGGCAACAAGCCCCATGACGAGCCGCGCCCCGGTGCCGGAATTGCCAAAATCGAGCGGCTGGGAGGGCTCATGCAACCCGCCAACGCCAACGCCGAAAACCGACCAGTTCCCCTCGCCATGCCGGATGACCTCGGCGCCGAGCTGGCGCATGGCCTGAGCGGTTGCCAGAACGTCCGCGCCTTCAAGCAGGCCCGTAATCCTGGTTTCGCCAACCGCCAGGGCCCCGAAAATCAGGGCACGGTGCGAAATCGACTTGTCGCCGGGCAGTTTGACCTTGCCCTGAAGGCCGGGAGAGGCATGGGCTGTCAGGCTGTTTGCGGCTGAAGATGTGCTATGGGCCAAGGCGCTTCCATATCGGGCTGGCGGTCTGGGGGCGGCGGGGGCAGGGCATGGAAGGCCCTGCCGGGCGCGAATAGGTTTTGACAGGAGCCACTTAACGTGGCAATGGGAAAATCCATTGAGGCCAAATCGAGCCTGAACATCAGGCCATTTTCGCGTCTCGGCGCGAGGGAGTGACGAGCTTGTCGAAACCGGAGTTGGGAACGAAGCGCGACTGTCCGAGCTGCGGCGCGAAGTTCTACGATCTGAAAAAGCATCCTGTTGTTTGCCCCAAGTGCAAGCATGAGTTTGTTCCCGATGCGGCACCCAGGGTGAAGCGCACGGTCAAACCGGCTGAGAAGCCCAAGGAAAAGGTCGTCAAGCCAATTCTGGCTGATGACGACGAGGATAATGTATCGCTTGATGCGCTGCGCGACGAGGAATTGGCAGCCGATGTCGATGATGATCTCGACATTGATGCCGGTCCTGATGATGACGCCGAAGATGACGCCTTCCTCCCCGATGACGAGGATGAGGACGACGACATGACCGGCCTGATCCGTGGCGGCAAGGGCGACGACGAATAAGCCGACCTGGTTGGCATCAGGCATCAAGTTTTGCTTGAACATTGGCGGAACCCCACCTAAGTTCCGCCACCTCTGGCGCGGGTCCCATCCCGCGCCGGTTTACGGCGGGGCCATAGCTCAGTTGGGAGAGCGCTTGCATGGCATGCAAGAGGTCGTCGGTTCGATTCCGTCTGGCTCCACCATTTAGCAAAGTCCCAACCCTGATCGGTTGGGATTTTTTTTGCCCGTTCCCCCTGTGTTGGCGCGGTTTCGCGCCTTGGCCTCTTGAGCACGGCCCTCCGGAAGTCGTCGTTCCTGGCGCGCATTCCGCCGTTTTCCTCTCTCTGTTCTCTGCCGCCCTCTTGAGCATTCAAGGCACGAAGTCGTGTATTGGCGCGGGTTTGCGGGCGATGGGTTTGCTTCTTCGCTTGCTCGGGAGCACGCGACCGAGACAGCGAAAGGCAACAAAAAACCGCCTTGCGGCGGCGTGTCGGTGCGGCACGGATATCAGCACGATGAAGGGGAGAATCACATCACGGTACTTGCCGCGCACGTAGACGTCGCGCAGGCGGTCGTCTGCGATGTTCCAGATGAAGTCGGCGACCCACTTCAGGTTGCTTTGGTCTTGTTGTTTTACGGGTTTCATCAAGCCTGCCCTTGCATAGCTGTTGTGGTGTCAGGCGCTTTGCTGACAGATTCGGTTGGCGACACCTCAAGAGCCCAGTGTTTTTTGAGCACGCCGACGAGGCGGTTCTGCCTATCAATCAGCATCGCCGGTGTCCATTTATCTTCCGAGCGGACTTCCTGGGTCAGCACGAAAGGTGACGCAGTGCCCTTGCCCTTGAAGTACACATTCTTCTTCTTGGCGAAGTCGTAGTTGCTGGCGGACGAGTTCTTGTTCCGGTCAAGCGGAACCAAGTTGGCCAGGCGGTGTGTCCACGCTTCCCGTTCGTTCTCGTCGGGGAACCACTGGAGCCAGTCCGAGCCATCCGGTGGTGTTTGCGGTAGCACGTGCTCCAACGACACGGCGTTCTGCAGTTGCACTCCGGGGGCCCGCACCAATGATTCAAGGCGCAAGACCAGCGCCATCCGTGCCTTGGGCAGATCGTCGTAAACGTCGCCATCGAGTGCCGCAACGAACTTGCGCTTTTGCGCGTCAGTTAGAGCCAGCGTGATGAGCTCGGCCGGCTCGCCCTTGAAGGTCTCCGGTTCGATTTCCTTGGTGAGCGCGGCGTAGGTTTCGATGCGCTCGTTGATGCCCACCTTGGTGACCAGCAGGAAATAGGTCAGTCGTTCCAGCGACTGGAAAAATTCTGCGAGCAGCTTGGGCTTTTGCCGGAAGCGCTTGAAATACACCAGTGCAGGGGGCACCCAGTCTTTGAAGTCTACGCGATTGAGCCAAGACAGGTGCTCGTTGATCGTCTCGGCGTGCTCGGTGGCCTCGAAGTCGGCGTCGCGCACGAAGTCCCACACTTCGGCGTAGGGCTTGATGACCTTGTCGACAAGGTCGATGGGAGCCTTGTACTCGGTGACGTGCTCCTGGAATTCCTTGACCAGCGTGGCCCGCTGCTTCTGCTTGGCGTAGATGGTGCGGATGTGGCCGAACAGATCGCCGAAGGCGTCGCGGCCCAGTGCGTTTTCAATCCGGCTCCATTCCTTAGCGTAGGCGCGGCTTTTGGTGTCGCCTGCCATGGTGCGGATCAGGCCCAGGACCTGCGCCTTGAGGATGTCGATAGGCGCAAGGTCGAGCCCCCGGTTGTTGAGCACGGAAAAGATGCGGTACGCGGCTTCAAGATCGGGCGTGGAGATGACAACCAGCGAGCAGTCGTTGGCAAGGAACTGCCACAGCGCGGTCAGGTCGGCGGTTGACAGCGCTTTGGCCTTGCCCAGCAGCAGCGTGGCGTTTTCGCGGTAACGCAGTTGGCTGTCTTCCAGCTTGTCGGTGCTGGCGACCAACTGCGCGATGCCGCCCGGCTCTTGAATGTTGGTGCGGAAGAAGTCGGCATCTTCCTCACGGGCGGTCAGGCGGTATTCGTTTTTCTCGCCGAGGCTGACCTTGCCCTTCTTGTAGAGGAAATCGGTGATGTCGTCGGCGGCGTGCGGCATGGCCTCGCGCAGCACCGCGAACAGCATCGTCAGCGTGGACAGGCGCTGCTGGCCGTCGACCACCGACGATTTCGGCTCCCGGTCGTTCTTGATCAGAACGATGCTGCCGAGGAAGTATTGGCTAGTCGCGCCGGAGACTCGGGCG
>CAVOKW010000002.1:0-3362 GCA_963696585.1 uncultured Alphaproteobacteria bacterium | reverse complement strand
CGATGTTGTCTCAGGCGCTTTCTCCGGCACATTGGCCAGATCGGGGAACTGGCTCGCGCCCTCGCCTGTCGTTGCCGCAGGCGGCGTGCTGCTGGAATCAGACATCGGATTTGCCCAGTCCGGCACGGCTGAACAGCCCGCGAGCAATCCGGCGGCCAGCACGAAGGCAGCGCCACGGGTTGCAAGACGTGCAAACGAGGTTGCGCCAGTGCGAATGTTGCCAGTTGCCGTTACAGACATGTCGAACTCCTGATGACGTCATTTTTGTCGGGACGATGACGCTCTGCACCACCTCAATCCCACTGCGTCCTTTAGACCCTATTTTATTCGTCCGGATGTGTTTCAAGGGCGGGACGCACAGAGGCTTATAGTATACGGTTTCTGAAGGAAACACATAGCCCGCGCGTCAAATTCGGGGATATTCCGGTCATTTTTGTGACGGAATCAAAAAAATCAGGGCCCGGATTTGTGGCGCATCAGCCAGATAGACTGACACCAGATAGACTGACACCAGATAAACTGGCACCAGATAAACTGACATCGACCAAGACCGCCCAGGACAAGCATGATGAGCGATCAAGATAACCCGACGCAAGAACGCCAGCCTGAAACCCGGCTTGAAGCCCGGCCTGAAACAAAGCCAGACGCAAAGCCTGAGCTTGTGCCCGCCGCCAAGCCGGAAACAGCGCGCAAAAAAGCCCCCGCCGCTGCCGAATCGGCAATCAGGGCGAAACCGGCCCCCAAGCCAGACAAACCCAAAGCTGACAAGCCCAAGGCTGACAAGCTCAAGGCTGACAAGCCCGAGACTGAAACGCCGAAGCGGAAAAAACCGGCAGCGGCCAAACAGCCTGCCGTAAAGGCCGATGACCTCGCCGCAGCGCGACATAACGCAGAAGCCGCCCCGGCACCTGAAGCGACGGCCCACGAAAAGCCAAAACCGGCACAGGCTACAGGTTCCGGAAAATCGTTCACGATTCCCGATTTTGCGGCGCTCGCCAAGCATCTGCTGGAAGCCGCAACTCTGGGTCAAAAGGCCGCGTCACTGATGGCTGCGAGCGAGGAAGGCTCGGCCCTTGAGCATTCAACCATCGACCTGAAGCGCATGGGCGCCACCATCATGGATGTTGCCGCAAGCTATATCCGCAATCCCGTGCGCGTCTTTGAAGCGCAGGCCGATCTCTGGACGTCCTATTTCAATCTTGCCGCCGCCACCACGCGCCGCCTGATGGGCGAGGATGTTTCGCCCGTCGTCATACCCGCCCGCTCGGACAAGCGGTTCCGCGATCCGGAATGGCAGCAGAACATCGTCTTCGACCTGGTAAAACAGTCTTATCTGCTTGCCGCCAACTGGTTGACCCAGCAGGTCGTCACCACCGATGAGGTCGATCCGCATACGCGGGAAAAGGCCAAGTTCTACGTCAACCAGATGGCTGATGCGATTTCGCCCTCAAACTTCGTTCTGACCAATCCTGAGGTTTTGCGCGTCACGATGGAAACCAATGGCGAGAACCTCGTCAAAGGCATGCGCAACCTTCTCGATGATGTCGTGCGCGGCAAGGGCAAGCTGCAAATCCAGCAAACCGACATGTCCGCCTTCACGGTTGGCGTCAACATCGCCACCACGCCGGGCAAGATCGTCTTTCAGAACGACCTCATGCAGCTCATTCAATATGAGCCGACCACCAAAGAGGTCTATCGCCGTCCGCTTCTCATATTCCCGCCATGGATCAACAAATATTACATCCTTGATCTCACGCCGGAAAAATCCTTCGTGCGCTGGGCAACAGCGCAGGGCTACACGGTCTTCGTCGTGAGCTGGGTCAATCCCGATGCGCAACTGGCGATGAAAAGTTTCGAAAGCTACATGATTGAAGGCATTTATGCCGCGCTCGACGCTGTCGAACTGGCCACCGGCGAGAAGGAGGTCAATGCCATCGGCTATTGCATCGGCGGCACGCTGCTCGCCGCCACGCTCGCCCATATGGCGCAGAAAAAAGATACGCGCATCAAATCGGCAACCTTCTTTGCCGCACAGGTCGATTTTTCCGAAGCAGGCGATCTCAAAGTATTCATTGACGAAGAACAGCTCTCCGACATCGAACATCGCATGGAAGAAAAAGGCGGCTATCTCGAAGCCTCCGTCATCGCCACGACCTTCAACATGCTGCGCTCAAACGACCTCGTCTGGTCTTATGTCGTGAACAACTACCTGCTCGGCCGTGCGCCGGTCCCCTTTGACCTTCTCTACTGGAACGCGGACTCCACGGCCCTGCCTGCCAAGATGCATGTTTTCTATCTGCGTGAATGCTATCTGGAAAACAAACTCGCCCTTGGCGAGATGGTGCTGGGCGGCACGAAGCTCAATCTCAATGACGTGAAAATCCCGATCTACCTGCAATCAAGCATCGAGGACCACATCGCGCCCTATAATTCCGTCTTCAAGGCGACAAAACTTTTCAAGGGTCCGGTGCGTTTCATGATCGCCGGATCGGGCCACATTGCCGGTGTCATCAATCCGCCGAGCCAGAACAAGTATCAGTACTGGACCAATGACAAGCCGGCGGATACGCCCGCCGAATGGCGCAAGAGTGCGACAGAGCATCCGGGCTCCTGGTGGCCGGATTGGGAAGCATGGCTCAGGCCCCTTTCGGGGGACATGGTGCCCGCCCGCGTGCCGGGCGACCGCATGCTCAAGGTGATTGAAGATGCTCCCGGCGCCTATGTGGTCCGTCGGGCGGATGACGAGATTGAACCTGTCACATGATTGGCGCAAAGCCTCTGGCTTAAATCCACATTGCGAAAGCGCCCCCTGAAACGGCATAGTCCCCGCTCTTTGCAGCGCGGGAGCTGATCCTGTCCTTATCCATTGCCCTGCTGGTTTTGCTCGCCGCCCTGTTTCACGCGGTGTGGAATGCGCTTGTCAAAACCAATGCCGACCGGCTCTCCATGATGGCCTGGATCGGCATCACCAATTCCCTTGCCATGCTGCCGCTCATTCCCTTTACGCCATGGCCGACGCCAGAGGTCTGGCATATCATCTTCCTCTCCCTGCTCTTTCACATCGGCTACAAACTCTTCCTTGTTCAGGCCTATACGCATGGCGACTATGGGCAGGTCTATCCTCTGGCCCGCGGCCTGGCACCAGCCTTTATCACTGCCATCGGCTTCCTGTTTCTGGGCGAACAGCTCTCCCTCAATACCACGCTCGCCATTGCCCTTATCGTGCTGGGCATCATCAGCCTCGCCTGGCGCAAGGCCGCGCCCGGCGCCATGCACCAGCATCATGGCGTCTACTATGCCATCGGCACGGCCTTGTTCATCGCCGCCTATACGCTGAACGATGCGCTGGGCGGACGCACCGC
>CAVOKW010000001.1:0-21362 GCA_963696585.1 uncultured Alphaproteobacteria bacterium | reverse complement strand
GGACGAGGTGCAGCGTCGCGGGGGGCACCGTTCGCAGCGCGGGGCTGACCGCCCTCGCCATCGACACGGTCGCGTACGTCGTGACCTGCCTGGCCGCCGAGGAGGAGCCCGATCCGACCCGCCCCTACGTCCTGCGGAACCGCTGGGCCACCAGCCCGGCGCCCGCCGGCACCGTGGCTCGGCTCGACGTGAGCTACGACCTCCGCGACGCCCCCGATGGGACCTTGCTCGGGGCGCTGCAGGCCGAGCTGCAGTACAACGAGAGCGTGGTCCGCTACGACAGCGCGCGCGCGGGAGACCTCGGTGCCCCGACCATCAACGCGGGCCAGCCGGGACGGGTGATCTATCTCCTGATCAGTCCCGCCGGGCGGGGCGACTCGATGAAGGTCGTCTCCTTCTTCTTCACGGTGGTGGGGACCGCGGGGCAGACGGTGACGACGCGGACCACGCTGTCCACCGCGGTGACGATCGACGAGATCGACCTCCTCCCCCTCCTTGGCGGTTTTGGCGCGCCAGGAAGGGAATGCGGTGCGGGCGGCCTCGATGGCGCGCCGGGCGTCCGCCCCATCCAGCTTGGGAACGCTGCCGATGCGTTTACCGGTAGACGGGTTGAAAACCGGGATGACACTCCCATCCCGTGCCGCCACCCATTCGCCGTCGATAAAGCAGCGCGAGCGAAAAAGGTCGCTGTCGACCATGAAGTCCGGGACATCCGCGTGATCGCTGCCGAAGAAAGCGTTCATAGGTGAATCCTCCACCGCCGGCAGGCCCGGTTGATGCTATTCCGCGACCGGTCGCCGGTTCTCTCTATCTGTTGTTGCGTGAGCGAGCCCCCCTTGCTCTCGGCGGAAAAGAGACCCTGGGCATTTCGCGCTGGCCGAAGAGGGCGGTATGTACTCCTGGGGGTCGAGCCGGATCATTTTGATCTCGTGCTCATGGACCTGCA
The DNA here is from genome assembly GCA_963696585.1 of uncultured Alphaproteobacteria bacterium. GTDB lineage: Bacteria > Pseudomonadota > Alphaproteobacteria > Parvibaculales > Parvibaculaceae > Parvibaculum. The sequence continues at coordinate 20,416 of CAVOKW010000001.1, read as the reverse complement.
TATGCCGGGCATGGACGGGTTTGAGGCGACCGCCCGCATCCGTGGGCTTGATCCGGATCGCGCCGCCATCCCGATCATCGCCCTTACCGCCAATGCCATGGCTGAGGATCGCAAGAACTGTCTGGATGCCGGCATGGATGATTATCTTTCCAAGCCGGTCGCCGCCCAAGCCCTGGAAGAGACGCTGGCGCGCTGGAAGGGCAATCGTTCGGCGCATGGCTCAGACCCGCATACGCCCCCTGCCAAGCGGTCAAATCTCGCCTAGAGTGCTATCCTGGGGTGCCGCCGTTGCGGCCCGATCTGGGGGACGTGATGAACCAAAAAGCAGAACAGCGTGGCTGGGGCCTGCGCCTTGCCGCGGCGTGGAAAGTCTATACCGAGCCGCGTGTCTTCATCATGCTGGTCCTGGGCTTTTCCTCCGGTCTGCCTTTTCTGCTGGTCTTTGGCACCTTGTCCTTGTGGCTGCGCGAAGCGGATATTTCGCGCACCGATATTGGCCTCATGAGCTATGTTGGCCTCGCCTATACGATCAAGTTCGCCTGGGCCCCCGTGCTCGACCGGCTGAAACTGCCGGTGCTCAGTGCCCTTCTCGGTCGCCGCCGCGCCTGGATGGTCGCCTCGCAGGCCGTCATCGCGCTCGCCCTTATCGGCATGTCCTTTTGCAATCCCTCCGCCGCCCTGATGCCGCTCGTCTTGTTTGCGCTGCTTTTGGCCTTTGCCTCAGCGACGCAGGACATCGCCATAGACGCCTGGCGCATCGAAGCCGCCAGCGATGAAAAACAGGGCGCCATGGCGGCGGCCTATCAGCTTGGCTATCGCTTCGCCCTGATCGCCTCGGGGGCTGGTGCCTTGTTCATTGCCGAATATGCATCCTGGCATATGGCCTATATGTCGATGGCGCTGCTCATGGGGCTCGGCATGGCAGCCGCTTTTGCGGCACCGCGCATGGAAGAGCGGCCCAACTCCATCATCGGCGAAGCCATGGTTGGCAACTGGGCGCGCGAGCATCATCTCTCGGCCCGTCTCGGCCATGTTCTTGAAGCGCTTTACAGCGCCGTCATCGCGCCCTTTGTTGACTTTTTCGGTCGTTATGGGTGGAAGGCACTTCTTGTCCTCGGCCTGATCGGTTCCTATCGCGTGCCTGATTTTGTCATGGGTGTCATGGCCAATCCGCTTTATATCGATGCCGGTTTTTCCAAGGTCGAGATCGGTACGGTCGTCAAACTCTTCGGCATCTGGATGACGATTGGCGGTGCGATTGTGGGTGGTCTCGCCGTTGCGGGCCTTGGCACCTTGCGCGCCATGTTGATCGGCGCGGTCGCTGTCTCGTTCACCAACTTCATGTTCGTCTGGCTGGCCGCACAGGGTAATGATCTGACGGCGCTGACCTTGACCATCAGCTCGGAAAACTTCGCTGGCGGCTTTGCGGGCACCTGTCTCATTGCCTTCATGTCGAGCCTGACCAATCGCGAATTCACGGCCACGCAATATGCCCTCTTCAGTTCGGTCTATGCCCTGCCCGGCAAGCTGCTTGGCGGGCAATCGGGCCGCATGGTCGATTTCTATTCCCAACCCGGCGTCTGGCACGACTGGCTCATGGCGATAGCCCCCGGCCTGACGGAAAAGACGGTCGGTTATGCCCCGTTTTTCGTCGCGACCGGGCTGATGGGCCTGCCCGCCATCCTTCTGATTTTATGGTTCTGGCGGCGCGACCCCTTGTCCCCGACCGCCGATGAAACCCCAGAAGTATAAATTAAGTTAATGTCATCAAATGCTTGCGGTTGACATCACGTTGTCATAGGCAGGCGTCACAACCTGTCAGCCATGCTGTTGTCGGCTTGGCATTGTGGCTTGATGATGAAAAGATGCGCATCCGGCAGTCATGCTGGTAAGTGTATCCGGGAAAATCGGGCCTCAGCCCGATCCCATGAGGACATGGCCTGATATGCATGGCCTGACGAACATGGGTGCTAGTGGAGTCCGATCAATGACATCTGCAACAACGGACTCAAACCCGGGAAACCAGGGTCAGGCGGCGCCTTCGGGCAAGGACCCCCTCAGTTTCGGGTGCATTGGCAGCCTGGAAGTGCGGCTCGCACGCAACGAGCAGGAAATCGATGCGGCGCAAAAGCTGCGCTATCACGTTTTCTATGAAGAGATGTCGGCCCGGCCCGATGCCGAGACGCTGGCCCGCAAGCGCGACTTCGACCGCTTCGATGATTTTTGCGATCACCTGCTCGTCATCGACCACCGTTTGGGGGATTCGATCGAATCCGTGATCGGCTGCTATCGTCTGTTGCGGCAGGATGTCGCCGAGCGCCATGGCGGTTTCTACACGGCGAGCGAATATGACATTGCCCCGCTCTTGAAGCGAGTTGGCCCAACGATGCATTTTCTGGAGCTTGGCCGTTCTTGCGTTCTGCTGCCATATCGCAACAAGCCGACAGTCGAGCTGCTCTGGCAGGGCATCATCCGCTATCTCGCCTTGCATGAGATGGACGTGATGTTTGGTTGCGCGAGTTTTGCAACGACCAGTCCCGATGCGATCGCGCTGCCGCTTTCTTATCTGCATCACGAATTTGCAGCGCCGCCCGAATGGTATGTCCGAGCCCTTCCCGAACGCTATGTCGAGATGAACCGCATGCCGCGTGAGAGCATCGATGCGCGTGATGCCATTCGCGCCATGCCGCCCATGATCAAGGGTTACCTGCGCGCCGGTTGCTATATTGGCGATGGGGCGGTGGTTGACGAGCAGTTCGGTACCACCGATGTGCTCATCATTTTACCGGTCTCGAAAATCTCGGAACGCTATCTGTCGAAATGGGCGGCGAAGTTTGGGGTGCCGCCCGTCAATGACTAAAGCCCTGGAATAAAGCCCTGCGGCCTTATTTCGTCAGGTCATAGGCGGCGAGTGCCGCCATATTGACGAGGTCCGACACCGTTGCCGTCATCGGCACGATCTGCACCGGATGCTGCAATCCGACCAGCAGCGGCCCGATCAGCGTCGAGCCGCCAAGCACACGCAGAAGCTTGGTCGAAATCGAGGCCGCGTGAATGGCAGGCATCACCAGAACATTGGCAGCATCTGTCAATCGGCAGAACGGGTAAAGCGCCATCGTGTCGCGATTGAGCGCCACGTCAGCCGCCATCTCACCGTCATATTCAAAATTGACCTTGCGGGCGTCCAGTATGGAAACCGCTTCACGCACCGTGTTGGGGCGCTCACCGGCAGGCGTACCGAAACTCGAATTGGCAAGCAGCGCGACGCGCGGCTCATAGCCCAGACGACGCGCTACATCAGCCGATTGAATGGCGACATCGGCAAGCTCTTCTGCGGTCGGCATTTCATGCACATTGGTGTCGGCAACCAACACGGTGCGGCCACCGGCCACCACCAATGTCACACCGATCGGACGCTTGCCGTCAATCGGGTCAATCACGCGGCGGACTTCTTCAAGCGCCACCGAATAAGTGCGCGTCACGCCCGTCACCATCGCATCGGCATCGCCGCGCTCGACCATGAGGGCCGAGAAGATATTGCGGTCATTGCTCGCCAGACGATGGGCATCGCGATAGAGGAAACCCTTGCGCTGCAATTTGACATAGAGATAGTCGGTATATTCCTGTGTCTTGGGCCAATTGCGGGCATTGCGAATGTCGAGCTGGGTATGCGGATCAAGACCGATCTGGCTCAACGTGTCGCGGATCTGCTCTTCACGACCGACAAGGATGGGGTGACCCAAGCCATTGTCGCGGAACGACAGCGCTGCGCGGATCACGCGCTCTTCTTCGCCCTCGGCAAAGACCACGCGCTTGGGATCGCGGCGCACCTTGTCGAGAATGACCTGCAATGTGCCAGCCGTCGGGCTGAGACGAGCCGACAGTTCATTCTTATAGGCGACCATATCGACGATGGGCTTGCGGGCAACGCCGGAATCCATCGCCGCCCGCGCCACCGCATGGGGAATTTCGCGGATCAGGCGCGGATCAAACGGCACCGGGATAATGTAGCTCGGGCCAAAGCGTGGACGCTCGCCATGATAGGCGGCGGCGACTTCATCCGGCACGTCTTCGCGCGCGAGCTTGGCGAGCGCTTCCGCGCAGGCAATCTTCATTTCTTCATTGATCGTTGTGGCGCGCACATCCAGCGCCCCGCGGAAGATATAGGGAAAGCCGAGAACATTGTTGACCTGGTTTGGATAGTCAGAGCGGCCCGTCGCCATGATCGCATCGTCTCGCACAAGCGCGACTTCCTCCGGCGTGATTTCCGGGTCGGGGTTGGCCATCGCGAAAATGATCGGCTTGGGGGCCATCGAGGCCACCATGGCCGGCGTGATCGCGCCCTTGGCCGAGAGGCCGAGGAACACATCGCAACCCACCATCGCCTCTTCCAGTGAGCGACGATCCGTGACGACGGCATGCGCCGATTTCCACTGGTTCATGCCCTCGGTGCGGCCCTGATAGATGACGCCCTTGGTATCGCAGAGAATCGCATTGTCATGCGGCAGGCCCATGGCCTTGACGAGCTCAAGACAGGCAATGCCCGCCGAGCCTGCGCCATTCACGACCATGCGAACATCTTTGATGTCGCGACCGGTCAGATAGAGCGCATTGATGAGACCGGCAGCCGTGATGATCGCCGTGCCATGCTGGTCGTCATGGAAAACCGGAATATTCATCAGCTCGCGCAAGCGGCTTTCAATGATGAAGCAGTCCGGGGCCTTGATGTCTTCGAGATTGATGCCGCCAAAGGAGGGTCCGAGATAGCGGATCGCCGCAATCATCTCGTCAACATCGCGCGTCTCGATTTCGAGATCGATCGAGTCGACATCGGCAAAGCGCTTGAAGAGCACGGCCTTGCCTTCCATTACCGGTTTGGAGGCAAGGGCGCCCAGATCGCCAAGACCCAGAATGGCGGTGCCGTTGGAAATCACCGCCACGAGATTGCCTTTGGCTGTGTAGTCATAGGCGGCGTCAGGATTTTCAGCGATGGCGCGAACGGGAACGGCAACACCGGGGCTGTAAGCCAGCGACAGGTCGCGCTGTGTTGCCATGGGCTTTGTCGGGGTGATTTCGAGTTTGCCGGGTTTGCCCATGGAATGGAAAAGGAGGGCTTCCTCATCCGTAATTACGCGCCGTTTCTTGCTCATCTCGGTTTGTCCGTTGGTGGGGCCTTGTCGGCCCAAAGGAAGCCCGTTTTGTAGGCTGGCCAAACGCCAAGTACAAGCGGCGCACCGCCGCCAGGGCAAAATACCGAATGGAAAGAGAAGGATACTGACCATCCTGTAGGGTGGGGACGGGCCGCAAACCGGGCAAATTGCCCTTGCTGACCCCTCTTTTAGATCGGCCGTCTTCTGATAGTCTCTCGCCGATGCAAAACCAGCCCGACATTTCGCCAAACCCGGCCACAGCCTCGCTGCCGTCCATTCCAGGCGACGCTACCCCCATGATGGCGCAATATCTGGCGATCAAGGCCACGCAGCCCGATGCGCTGCTGTTTTATCGCATGGGGGATTTTTACGAGCTGTTCTTTGAAGATGCGGTTAAAGCCGCCGCCGCCCTCGATATTGCGCTGACCAGGCGCGGCAAGCATGAGGGCGAGGACATTCCCATGTGCGGCGTGCCGGTCCACGCCCATGAGGCCTATCTTGAGCGCCTGATCCGCAAGGAGTTCAAGGTCGCCGTCTGCGAACAGATCGAAGACCCGGCTGAGGCAAAAAAGCGCGGCTCAAAATCAGTCGTCGCCCGTGCCGTCACCCGGCTCGTAACGCCGGGCACGCTCACCGAAGAAACATTGCTCGAAGCGCGCGCCGATAACTATCTGGCAGCCCTTGCCCGGCTCGGCGCCGGGCGCGAGTTCGGCCTTTCCTGGTGCGATGTCTCGACGGGTCGCTTTGAGGTGATGGCGCTCGAAGCGCCAGCCCTCGCCGCCGAGCTTGCCCGGCTTGCACCGGGCGAATTGCTCATTCAGGACAGTCTCTTGGGGGATGAGGGCCTGCGCCCGCTTCTCGCACAGGAGCGCTGCCTGACGCCGCTTCCCGCCGCGCGATTTGACAGCACAGCGGCTGAGCGCCGCCTCTGCACGCATCTGGGCGTCGCCGCGCTTGACGCCTTTGGCAGCTTCACGCGGGTGGAAGTTGCCGCCATGGGGGCCCTGCTCGATTATGTGGCGCTGACGCAGGTTGGCAAAATGCCGACGCTGAGCCCGCCCCATCAGGTCTCGGCAAGCGACGCCATGTCAATCGACGCCGCCACCCGCGCCAATCTGGAATTGACCCGCACCCTGCAAGGCGAAACGGCGGGCTCGCTCTTTGCCGTGATTGACCGGACGCTGACAGGCGCTGGCGGGCGTGAATTGAGTCGCAGGCTTGCGGCGCCCTTAACCTCACCTGACAGGATCAATGCACGTCTCGATGCCGTAGCGTGGTGCCTTGAGGCGCGGGACTGCCGCAAGGATTTGCGCGCAAGGTTGAAGGCGGCCCCTGATATGGCCCGCGCCCTATCGCGCCTGTCGCTGGGCCGCGGCGGTCCGCGCGATCTCGCCCAGATCGGTTCGGGGCTCGCCGCCGGTCACGATCTGGCGGCGCGCCTTGATGCCGCCCCGGCCGGGCTTCTGCCCCTGCCTGCCGAACTCATGAATGCGGGCCATGTCTTGCGCGGCGCGGCCTATCAGTTGAAGGAGCGTCTCGCTCGCGCATTGGCAAGTGAGTTGCCCCTTTTCAGCCGTGATGGGGGCTTCATCGCGCCGGGCTATGCGGGCGAGCTCGATGAATTGCGTTTGCTGCGCGACGATGCCCGCCGCCTCATTGCGGGTCTTCAAACCCGCTATGCCGATGAGACAGGGATTGGCGCCCTCAAGATTCGCCACAACAATGTGCTCGGCTATTATATCGAAGTGCCGCCGCGCCATGGCGACGCTTTGCTCGATGGTTCAAAGGCAGGCATCTATATCCATCGCCAGACGCTCGCCAATGCCATGCGTTTCACCACAGCGGAGCTCGCGGGGCTGGCGACGCGCATCGCCGAAGCAGCCGGCAAGGCGCTGGAACTGGAACTCTCCCTCTTTGACAACCTGCTTGCCGATGTCATGAAGGAATCCTCCACAATTGCGCATGTCAGTGAGGCGCTCGCGGCCCTTGATGCCACGACCGCGCTCGCCGAACTGGCGGCTGAACGGCGCTACACGCGGCCCCAGGTTGATGCGAGCCGCGCCTTTGCCATCATCGGCGGGCGCCATCCCGTCGTCGAGGCGGCGCTGGAGCGCACAAGCGCGGGTCCCTTTGTGCCCAATGATTGCGATCTTTCAGGCGACGGTCCGCAAGCGCGCACGCTCTGGCTCCTGACCGGCCCCAATATGGCGGGCAAATCAACATTCCTGCGCCAGAACGCGCTCATCGCCATTCTCGCCCAGATGGGCAGCTTTGTGCCCGCCGCAAGCGCCCATATCGGCATCGTCGACCGGCTCTACAGCCGCGTCGGCGCGGCTGACGATCTGGCGCGGGGTCGCTCGACCTTCATGGTCGAAATGGTCGAAACCGCCGCCATCCTCAATCAGGCCGGCGAGCGCTCTCTCGTCATTCTTGATGAAATCGGGCGCGGCACGGCGACATTTGACGGCCTCTCCATCGCCTGGGCCGCCGTTGAGCATCTGCATGAGGTCAACCGCTCCCGCGCCCTTTTTGCCACCCATTACCATGAGTTGACGGCGCTGAGCGAAAAGCTGCCCCATCTTGCCAATGCCACCATGAAAGTGCGCGAATGGGAAGGCGATGTCGTCTTCCTGCATGAAGTCGCGCCCGGCGCGGCGGATCGCTCTTACGGCATTCAGGTGGCCAAGCTCGCCGGTCTGCCCGAAAGTGTCATTGTCCGGGCGCGTCATGTTTTGGCGGCACTGGAAGCAGGCCGCGAACAAAGCCCGAAGACGACCTTGATTGATGATCTGCCGCTCTTCTCGGCAGGTCGGGCTCAGGTCGCCCCGCCCCGCGAAAATGCGGCCCTATCGGCATTGCGCGAGGTCGATCCCGATGAGCTCAGCCCCAAGGAGGCGCTGGAATGGCTCTATCGCCTGAAGGCGCTGCTGACGAAACAGGACTGACGCCCTATTGCCCAAGGGCATCGATAAAGAGATTTGTCATGCCCGGACTTGACCCGGCAATGACAATCCGCGGCAGGCGCTGCCTTCGCATCGCCCGCTCAGTCCTTATGGCCGATGAAAATGCATTCATCGCGCAACAGGCCCCATTTCACTTCTTCTTCCGGGGCGCGGCGATAGGCTTCGACACGGAATCCCGCCGCTTCCAGTTTCTGGCCGAAGTCGCGCCCATAAAAGCGCTTATGGTCCGTTCCGCCGAAATGCGCAAAGCGCAGATCCGGGTCCGTGATCGCCTTGTTCTCATAGGTCTCAGCCCGTGACAGGTTGATCGGCACGGAGAAAAAGCCGATCCCGCCGGGCTTCAACACGCGATACATCTCGCGCATCGCCAGCGCATCTTCATCCACATGCTCAAACACATGATTGGCGATCACGACATCAAAGAAATTATCCGGTCGCTCGATCTTCGTAATGTCGAGGCGATATTTGGCAATCGGTGAATAGAGATCGGCCGGTTCATAGGCCGGATTGTTTTTCATCGCCCGCATCAGCCATTTTTCCGGCCCGAATTGCAGGATGCTCTTCGTCGTCAGGTCAATCTTGTGATCATTGAGATAGAGCTGGATCAGGCGATGGCGCTCCCGCGAGCCGCAATTGGGGCAGCGCGTATCCCAGCGTGAGGGGCGACCCACCGAAACGAATGTGCCGTGATAGCCGCAAATCGGACAATCGCGGGCAATTTTCTTGCGCGAAAACTGGCCGCGATCCTTCCACCAGGCTTGCAGCAGGCGGCTATAGATCTTGCGTTTGTCGATTTTGGCAGGCGGAGTCGAGAGGGGTTGTGACAAAGTCGGCGTCTTCCACGTCAGCGGTCAAAAGGCTTTCGCGGGCAGAGTGTTGGCATCGCCTGGCGCTGTCAAGCCGGGAGCCGTCTCATCCTTGGGTCTGGGCGGAAGCCGAGAGTGCCAGTTGGGGGGCGGACCGGGCGACAGATCGGGTCGGCGGCATCATGAAGGCATGAGCGACATTACCATGCTATACAAGGCGCATAATTTTGCCGACCCGAAATGGCCCGCCCCGAGATGGATTGACGCAATATGGCCCGAAATGCGCCGAGCCCGACCGACATTGCCAATCTGGACGCCCTGCGCGTCCGGTTGAGCGAGATTGCCGCCAAGCATGGCCAGGACGATCTCGCCGTGAAACGCCGTGTGGTCGAGACACTGAAAGACGAGATGACGAGAGGCCGTGTCTTTGCCCGTCAGCATCTGGAAAAGGGCACCTTGCGCGGCCTGGCTTGCGCTGAAAGTCTCTCCTGTCTGCAAGACACGATCATCACCGCGCTTTATGAATTTGCCATCAGCTATATTTCGCGCGCCGCCAATCCCAGCGGTGCCGAGCGCCTGACCATCACCGCTGTCGGCGGCTATGGGCGCGGCACCATGGCACCGGGCTCGGATATCGATCTGCTGTTTCTCCTGCCTTACAAACAGACCCCCTGGGGCGAGAGCGTGGTCGAATACATGCTCTATGTGCTCTGGGATCTGGGCCTCAAGGTCGGCCACGCGACACGTTCGATCACCGACTGCATTCGCTTGTCGCGCGAGGATTTCACGATCCGCACGGCACTGCTCGAAGCGCGATACATTATCGGCGACCGCCCCCTCTTCGATGAACTCGAAAAGCGGTTCGACGAGGAAGTGGTCAAGGGCACGGGTGACGAATTTGTTGACGCCAAGCTTGCCGAGCGCGATGTCCGCCACCGCCGTGCCGGCGAGAGCCGCTATCTGGTCGAGCCCAATGTGAAAGAGGGCAAGGGTGGCCTGCGCGATCTGAACACGCTGTTCTGGATCGGCAAATATGTCTATCGCGTCAAGGAGCCCTCGGAACTCGTCAAGGCGGGTGTTTTTACCGAAGAAGAATATGCAACCTTCCGCAAGGCCGAAAACTTTCTCTGGGCGGTGCGTTGCGAATTGCACTTCCTGACCGGACGGGCCGAAGAGCGCATCACCTTCGACATACAGACCGAAATGGCCAAGCGTCTTGATTATCATGCCCATGCGGGGCTGCGTGATGTCGAGCGCTTCATGAAACATTACTTCCTGATCGCCAAGGATGTCGGCGATCTCACGCGCATTTTTTGCGCCGTACTCGAAGAGCAGGAACGCAAGAAAAAACCCTCAATCGGCCGCTTCATGCAGGCGCTTCGCCGCAAGAAAGTCATTCGCGGCTTCAAGGTGGAAACCGGTCGGCTCGATGTGACCTCGTCCAGATTCTTCGAGAAGGACCCGGCCAATCTCATTCGCCTGTTTCATGTCGCCGATCAGCATGGTCTCGACATTCATCCGGACGCCCTGAAACTTGTGACGCGCTCATTGAAGCTGATCGATGCGAGTCTGCGTCGCGACGAGGAGGCCAATCGGCTGTTCCTCGAAATTCTGACCTCGCGCAAGGATCCCGAAGGCACGCTGCGCCTGATGAATGAGGCGGGGGTGCTCGGTCGCTTCATTCAGGATTTTGGCCGCATCGTCGCCCTGATGCAGTTCAACATGTATCACCACTACACGGCGGACGAACATTTGCTGCGCGCCATCGGCATTCTTTCCGAAGTCGAGCGTAATGCCCAGCCCGGTGAATATCCCCTTGCCCATGAGCTCATGAGCAAGATGAAAAGCCGCAACGCGCTCTATATGGCCGTCTTCCTGCACGACATCGCCAAGGGCCGGCCGGAAGATCACTCCGAAGCAGGCGAAGCCATTGCGCGCAAGCTCTGTCCGCGTCTCGGCATGAGCGAGGGCGAAACCGAAACGGTTGCCTGGCTTGTCAAGAACCATCTCGTGATGAGCGACGTGGCCCAAAGGCGAGACATTTCCGACCCCAGAACCGTGCGCGACTTTGCCAATCTCGTGCAAAGCCCGGAGCGTCTGCGCATGCTCTATGTGCTCACCGTTGTCGACATCAAGGCGGTCGGTCCCGGCGTCTGGAATGGCTGGAAGGGGTCGCTGCTGCGCCACCTTTATTTTGACACGGCGACACTCCTGCAAGGCGGCGACAACGCGCTCAATCGCAGGGAACGCGTCGCCGAAGCCAAGGCCGAACTGTTCCGGCGTCTGCCCGACTGGAGCGAAAAGGCGCAGAAGAGCTATGCCAATCGTCATGCCGATGGCTATTGGCTCTCGCTTGATGCCGATTTCCATGAGCGTCACGCCAAGCTGATCCTGGATGCAAAGAATGCCCCGCTCGTCATTGATGCGCGGCCTGAGCCAAAAGGTGATGTGACGGAGATCACGCTTTACACGCAGGATCACCCCGGCCTGTTCTCGCGTTTTGCCGGTGCCTGCGCCGTGCTGGGCATGAATATCGTGGATGCCAAGATCTATACGACGCGTGATGGCATGGCGCTCGATATCATCTGGGTGCAGGATCAGGATGGCGGCGCCATTTCCGAGGATCGCCGCGTCGAACGTCTCAAGGACACATTGCGCAAGGTTCTTTCGGGCGAGGTCTTGCCACCCGACGCCATCGAAGAACGCAGCAAGCGCCAGCGCCGGGCCGATGCCTTCTCGGTCGCCGTTGCACCGCAAGTCTTTATCGATAATGACCTCTCCGACGCCTATACCGTCATAGAAGTCAACGGGCTCGACCGGCCAGGCCTTGTTCATGCCCTGACCCGAGCCCTTTTCCATCTCGGCCTGACCATTGGCTCAGCCCATGTCGCAACCTATGGCGAACGGGCTGTTGACGTTTTCTATGTGAAGGATGTCATTGGTCATAAAGTCACGAATGCCAACAAGCGCAAGGCCGTCGAGCGGCATTTGCTGGAAGCCCTTGCCGATCCGCTGCGCAAGGCGCGCCCGCAAAAGCGTCGTCGCGAAGAGCTGATCGCCGCCGATTGAACCGATAACCCATGACCCCTCGCCAGAATTGAATCGCGCAATGAATCTCGTTCGCTCTGCCGCAACGGTCGGCGGCACAACCTTGTTGAGCCGCATCCTTGGATTCCTGCGCGATATGCTGGTGGCCTCCGCACTCGGCACCGGCCCCATGGCGGATGCCTTTTTTGTCGCCTTCCGCTTCCCCAACATGTTTCGCTCGATCTTTGCCGAAGGCGCGTTTAATTCGGCTTTCGTGCCGCTCTTTGCCCGTCATCTGGAGGGCGAGGGCAAGGCGGCTGCCCGCCGCTTTGCCGAAGATGCGCTTTCGGGTCTTTTGCTTGCCCTCCTGCTCCTCACCATCATCGCCGAGATCTTCATGCCCTGGCTCATGTGGATTTTTGCACCGGGCTTTGGCGATGATGCGGCGAAGGTGGCGCTGGCGGTCGAGTTTACCCGCATCAACTTTCCCTATCTCCTGTTCATTTCGCTGACCGCGCTGCAAGCCGCGATCCTCAATTCCATGGGCCGCTTTTTTCCCGGCGCCGCCGCCCCCGTCATGCTCAATGTGACAATGATCGCGGCGATCTGGTTTCTCGTGCCGCTCACGCAAAATCCCGGCCTCGCCCTTTCCTATGGCGTGGCGGCTGCGGGTGTTGTGCAGTTCATCTGGCTGCTCCTTTCCTGCCGGCGTGTTGGCATGGTCCTGCGTTTGCGCATGCCCCGCTTGACGCCCGACATGCGCCAGCTTGTCATGCTGGGTGTGCCCGGCATCATTTCCGGCGGCATCGGCCAGCTTAATCTGACGATTGGCACCATGATTGCCACCCTTCAGGCAGGGGCCGTGTCCTGGCTTTATTACGCTGACCGCATTTATCAGTTGCCTCTTGGCGTTATCGGCATTGCCATGGGTGTTGTCTTGCTGCCCGATCTTGCGCGTCGGTTGCGCGCCGATGATCTTGGCGGCGCCAATTGGAGCCAGAACCGCGCGATAGAGTTTTCCATGCTGCTGACCGTCCCGGCCGCCATGGGTCTGGCCGTCATTCCTTATGACATCATCAAGGTCCTTTTCGAGCGCGGGGCCTTCGGCGCGGCAGATACGCAGGCCACGGCGCTCGCCCTGATGATCTATGCGCTGGGCCTGCCCGCCTTCGTCCTCAACAAGGTCTTTTCGCCCGGTTTCTACGCCCGTCAGGACACGAAAACGCCGCTGCGCTTTGCCGCCATTTCGATCACGGTCAATATTGTGAGTTCCTTCGCCCTCTTCCAGCTTTTCAGCTTCGCCGGCATCGCCATGGGGACGACCATTGCCGCCTGGGTCAATGCCGGACAGTTGGGCTTCACGCTATGGCGGCGCGGTGACTTCAGGCCCGATGCCCAGCTCATGGCCCGGATTCCCTTGATCCTGCTCTCAGCCGCAGGCATGGGGCTTGCGCTTTATGGCGGGGCGGTCTGGCTTGCCCCCTTGTTTGAACGCCATGCTCTGGCGAGCATTTCGGTGCTGGCGGGCCTTGTGGCGGGCGGGTTGGTGATTTACGGGCTGCTTTGTGAATTGACCGGCGCCACCCGCTTTGCCGAGATGCGCCGCGCCCTCTTGCGTTGAGCCCCTCTTGCTTTGGTCCCCTCTTGCTTTGGTCCCCTCTTGCTTTGGTCCCCTCTTGCTTTGGTCAAGGCATGGACGCATAAACGCCACCAAAGCCTTTCAGGAAAGAAGTCATGGACCAGCCGACAAACCGCGTCTTTTCAGGTGTGCAGCCCACAGGCAACCTGCATCTGGGCAATTATCTGGGCGCGATCCGCAATTTCGTCGGCCTGCAAGAGAGCCATGAATGCCTTTATTGCGTCGTCGATCTTCATGCCATCACCGTCTGGCAGGATCCGCGCGAATTGGCCGCCAATACGCGCGAAGTCGCCGCCGCCTATATTGCCTCCGGCATCGATCCCGAAAAACACATCATCTTCAACCAGTCGCGCGTTCCGGCCCATGCCGAACTGGCCTGGATCCTGAATTGTGTGGCCCGCATCGGCTGGCTCAATCGCATGACCCAGTTCAAGGACAAGGCGGGCAAGGACCGCGAAAAGGCAAGCGTCGGCCTCTATGCTTATCCCGTGCTGATGGCGGCCGATATTCTGGCCTATCGCGCAACGCATGTGCCGGTTGGCGAGGACCAGAAACAGCATCTGGAGCTCGCCCGCGACGTGGCGCAGAAGTTCAATAACGACTTTGCCGAGTTTGGCGGGGCTGATTTCTTTCCGCTGCCCGAGCCCCTCATCATGGGCGAGGCAACGCGCGTCATGAGCCTGCGCGACGGCACCAAGAAAATGTCGAAATCCGATCCCTCGGATTATTCGCGCATCACCATGAAGGATGATGCCGACGCCATCGCGCTGAAAATCCGCAAGGCTCAGACCGATCCCGAGCCGCTGCCCGAAACCGTCGAGGGACTGGCGGGGCGTGCCGGTGCTGACAACCTGATTGGCATTTATGCAGCCTTGTCAGGTCAGTCCAGGGCGCAGGTTCTGGCCGAGTTTGGCGGCAAGCAGTTTGGCGTCTTCAAGCCCGCGCTCGCCGAACTCGCGGTCGCCAAGCTCTCGCCCATTACCGGTGAGATGACGCGTTTGATGGACGACCCGGGTCACATTGACGCGCTCCTCGTCAAGGGCGCCGCGCGCGCCCGGGCGCTTGCCGAACCTGTCATGCGCCGCGTTCGCGAAATTGTCGGCTTTATCTGAGACGCTCGCCCCGACCCGTGTCATGATCCGTCTTGATCGCGACCAAAGCCACATTACCTGTTTCCTGCCATACGTGTTTTGGGCCGAAGCCGAGGAGATATGATGAGCATGATCGACCGTTTGTCCGCCCTGTGGGACAGCCTGCGCCAGCGCTGGCTCTACCGCAAAGGAGACTGGTCCATGCCATCCCTTGATTTCTGGCGTCGCAAGCCGACCACCAGTGCAACCGGCGCCGCGATGGATGATATTGCCGGTTCGACCGGTTGGACGGTTTATATCAAGCGCGGCGCCTTGGCTCTGCTCGCCATCTTGCTGCTCTATTACCCCGTTGGCATGTTGATGGTTCACAACATCGACGATGATGCCGATTTTACCGCCCCGCCCGGCGACCGCATTCCCGGTGGCAGTGAGTCTGTCGCCATCGCTGCGGCCCTGATTGATCGCGAGGTCGATCAGAAGAGCTGGACCGCCAATGATCCCTTTTTCCAGCCCGGCTATATGCTCGACAACATGCCCAATTTCCAGCAGGGCATCATGTCGGCCTTGGCGCGCTTTGGCTTTGAACTGACCGACCAGATCGGCCGCACGCGTGGTTCGTCTGAAGCTGATGCCAATCTCCAGCGCGCCGGCGGCTTGCTGCAATATCCCGGCAATGTCTGGCTGTGGAATCCGGGCGTGTCGCTGGCCATCCGGGCAAGCTCGGAATCGCAATACCGCGATGCCCGCAGGGAGTTGCTCGCCTATAACGCGCGTCTCGCCAAGGGTCAGGCAGTCTTTGACGCGCGCGGTGACAATCTCCTGGCGACACTCGACCGATTTGCCGCTGACCTTGGCTCGGCTTCGGCCGTGCTGGATCGTCAGGTCACGGAACATTCTGGCGATCTTTACGATTTCAAGGCCGATAATGTCTTCTATTTCACCAAGGGCAAGCTCTACGCCTATTATCTGGTGCTGCGCGGTCTGGGCGAGGATTTTGCGCCCGTCCTCAAGGAGCGCAATCTGCAGGCGCCCTGGGCGCAAATGCTTGAAAGCATGCGCATGGGGGCCGAACTGGCGCCTTGGGTTGTCGTCAATGGCGAGCCTGACGCGCTTTTCCGCCCGAGCCATCTTGCCGCACAGGGTTTCTATCTGTTGCGGGCCCGAACCCAGTTGCGGGAAATTACCAACATTCTTCTCAAGTAAGCCCGTCTTGCCGAAATCGGCGCGGGGTGGCAGCATCGCGCCATGACAGACAGCCCGACCCCCGCTCAGCCGCAAGCTGAGGCCAAGCGCCGCAAGTTCCTCGTGATTGTCGATGGAACGCCCGAATCCGAAGTGGCGATCCATTTTGCCAGTCTGCGCGCTCTGCACACGCAAGGCGTGGTGACCCTGCTTGCCGTGCTGGAACCGGGCGACACCTCGCAGCAATGGCTCGGTGTGGCCAATATCATGCGCGAGGAAGCCCGCGCCGAAGCCGAAAAGCTGCTGCATCGCTTGGCCGCGCATGTGAATGAATATGCCGGCATCATGCCCGAGCTCGTCATTCGCGAAGGCCGCCGCCATGAACAGGTCAAGCAGATCATTGCCGAGGATCGCGACATCGCCATTCTCGTGCTTGCCGCGGGCACCGGCAAGGAAGGTCCCGGCCCGCTGGTTTCCATGGTGTCGAGTGCGGCTGAAAAAGCCTTTCCGATCCCCGTGACGGTCGTCCCCGGCAATCTCAGCGAAGAGGCCCTGCGCGCGCTCGCCTGATTTCCCGGACTATCTTGGGTTGGCCTGTTGCAGCCAGCGGTCAAAGTCATTCATATCAACACAAATATAGCCGCGAGTTTCGAAGGCACTGCGTTGATCGTTATCAAAAGTGGGCGAGTAGAGTGCTTTTTCCACGCTCCAATCGGCGTATTTTTTCCCGAGTTCCGTTTTCTGAAATCGCGCGATATGGCCTGCGAATTTGTATAAAGACGTGCTGTCGTGCTTGATGGCGTTGCGCTTGCATGAACCAACTCTGATTATCTTGTCCGTCTCATTGATGGCAACAAGATCAATTTCGATATCTGAGCCGTCGGGTTTGTTCCAATAACCGCGGACAATTTCAGTGAGGCTGAAATCGCCAACACCCTTGCGCGAGCATTCTTCAATTGAGAGACGAACCAGTTTTTCGAAAGTGCGGCCCTCGTGTATTTTGAGGCTTTCGTCCGCCTTTGCTACGGCTTCATCAATGGGCCGCACACGTGCGAGCTGGACGTTACGGGCAATGGCCGCCAGCCAGGCAGAAAGAAAATTGTCGGTGATTTGATACCGGGATTTTCGGCTCTCAATTTTGGAAAATATGGGATTGACGCGTTCAATCATCTCATATTTTTCAATCAGCGTTTTCAGATATCCACCAAGCTGTTTGTCCCCGCCGGGGCCTGTACGTTTGTACTCCTCCATTAGTGTGCCATGAGAGCATGGTCCCGTTCGGGCAACTAGCTTGAGTACGCTGTCATAGCGTCCTCGCAGATCGCGCAGGAACCAGTTCTCGGCTTCA
The DNA here is from genome assembly GCA_963696585.1 of uncultured Alphaproteobacteria bacterium. Taxonomy (GTDB): domain Bacteria; phylum Pseudomonadota; class Alphaproteobacteria; order Parvibaculales; family Parvibaculaceae; genus Parvibaculum. The sequence goes on along the minus strand of CAVOKW010000001.1, from coordinate 3,210 downwards.
TCTTTAAGAGGACTGGCCCCCTCAAAGAACATGCGACGTAACGTGTCATGACGATGATTGTCGCCCGCAACAAGTGTCCCGTTGTCGAAACAGTCGCGATAAAATTTGGGCACACCTTCGAAAATTGACCAGAGAAACAAGCGATGATGGGGATCATAAATACCGTGTTCACGGAACATTTCGAAAAGCGTTTCAAAATCCCAGTGTCCGATATGAATGCGATGCGTAACCCGGTTGAAGAGTGGCGACGTCTTGTCTTCAAGCACGGCCGTCATCTCGGTATGAATTGACCCGAGTGCAAATAACCCGCCGCGAGACGACTTCGAGCGTGCTGCATCAACTTGATATTGAAGATGGGAAAGAAACCCGGAAAGCGCCTTGCGATAAAAATATTGAAACTCATCGATGGCAGTTACAAAATTTTCGTTCCAAAGGAATAGCAGCAATGACGATATATCGGAAAAATTCCCACAAAATTGTTGTGCAAATTGTTGGTTAAGCAAAATGTCTTCCACGGCGTCTTCGAACACTTGAATGACGCCCCGCTCATCGCTGTCGGGAATTTGCACATACAAGGCCCGCTGGGACTGACCTTTACGTCGGAGTGCTTCCTGAATGAGCGACGTTTTGCCGATACGCCGCCGTCCGGATATAGAGCAGAAGAAGAACTCGTGACGATCCAGCAATCGCTGGACTTCGTCGAGCTCGGCCCGCCGCCCATAGAATCCCCAACTGGCCATTTCATAACCTAATAATTATTACGTTATCCAGATAATGACCTATATGTGCATAAAATCAATAGCTTAGAATTTGAAATAAACGAAACCCAGGTCTGGTATTATCGAAGCTACAGTATGAACAGGCTTGATTTTGGGCTGAGAACGGGCCACCTGTAGCCATGGAACGCGTGGCTAAAGCCATGCGGAATAAAGGGTTTTCGACATGTTCATCCAGACTGAATCGACACCAAATCCCGCCACGCTCAAGTTTTTGCCTGGCCGCGAAGTTCTGGGCGAAGGCCGCGCCGCCGATTTTCCCGACGCTGCCGCCGCCGAACGCTCGCCGCTCGCCTTGCGGCTCTTCGCGGTTGATGGCGTCACGGGTGTTTTCTTCGGTTCGGATTTTGTCACGGTCACCAAGTCGGAGGGCGAATGGCAGCATTTGAAACCGGCCCTGCTTGGCGCAATCATGGAGCACTTCACCTCGGGTGCGCCTGTGCTCTATGGCAAGGCCGATGATACGGGCCATGCCACGGGTGACGAGTCTGAAATCGTGTCCCAGATCAAGGAAGTGCTCGACACGCGTGTGCGGCCCGCTGTGGCGCAGGATGGTGGCGACATCACCTTTCAGGGCTTTGAGGATGGCGTCGTATATCTGAACATGCAGGGCTCTTGTGCCGGTTGCCCTTCTTCCACCGTCACACTGAAAAACGGTGTCGAGAAAATGCTGCGGCATTATATTCCGGAAGTGACTGAAGTTCGTCAGGTCTGAACAGCCGCAATCGTTTCTTTGTGGCTGGCGTCCCCGCATGAAACATTTATACATTTATCTTGTTCCCGAACCGGCATCTGCCTGACCGATCCGTAGCATAAGGAGAATAAGATGAGTGGCATTCTGAGCGACGACGCGCTCGATGTTCTGTTTCGCACGGCGCGCACGCAAAACGCATGGACGGACAAGCCCGTCAGCGATGCGGAACTGCATGCCATTTATGATCTCTGCAAATGGGCACCGACAACGGCCAACAGCAACCCCATGCGGATCGTCTTTGTAAAGACGAAAGCAGCCAAGGAAAAGCTCGCTCCGGCCCTGTCGGAAGGCAATCTGAATCTGGAGTTTAAACTCCAGATGATCGACGATGCGACGACAGATCAAGATTTGCGTGTTCCGCCGAGCAATCACCTCGAGAAACTGCGCGGCGATCTGGCCGCCTTTCATTCAATCCGGGTGAACAAGCAGTGGCAACTCATCTTTCAATGGGATGGCGCCAAGGGTGAAGCATCCGGCGTCTATCTGGATGACCATAGTTACTGAGGCGAGCCATGTTGATGACGAAGCGCAAGCCCGTGACGGTGGCGGAGATTCTGGTCGAGGAGTTCATGGAGCCGATGGGGCTGACCCAGGCCGCGCTGGCGGAGGCGATGGGCGTCCAGCGCAAGCATGTCAACGAACTGTGCAATGACCGCAGGAATGTGACGGCGGCCACGGCGCTCATTCTCGCCCGCGTGTTCGGAAACAGCCCCGACTTCTGGCTGAACGTGCAGAGACGTAGCGATTTGTGGGAAGCGATGCATCGATGACGAACTTGCGGGCATTCTCGGGACGGATGCCCTTTTCCTGTCCGGGAATGCCGGAGCGCCCGATCCAGGTGTCCACCACCCGCGCAATCTGCTCCTGCGGATAAGGCTCCTGGTCCACCCAGTGCAGGCGATAATCGAACGCCCAGCGGGAACCGGGCGTGACGTCAGCCTTGGGGACCCAATAGGCGACAATGTTGTCGTGGATTTCATCGTTGGTGGGGATTTCCACCAGCTGCACGGCACCTTCCCCCCATTCCCCCAAAGGCTCCACCCACAGGGCGGGACGGCGGTCGTAATAGGCCCCATCGTCCTGGAAATGATCAAAGTTGCGGTCGCGCTGCAGCAGGCCAAAGCCGCGCGGATTGTTGTCGAAAAAACTGTTGGTCATCACGTTGTGGGGATTATTGAGCGGTCGCCAGATGCGTTCACCCGCGCCGGTCCACAGCGCCAGACCGTCATTGTCATGGATTTCCGGGCGCCAATCCGTGCCCTGGCGGCGATTGGCCTCGCTGTACCAGAACATGCTGGTCAGGGGTGCAATGCCCAAGCGCGTAATCGCGGTGCGGGGAAACACCACGCTGCTCACCTCCATGGTGATGCTGGAACCGCGCTTGCAGACAAAGCGATAGGCACCGGTGAGGCTGGGGCTTTCCAGCAAGGCATAGATCGTGACCGGTTCACCGCCCTCGGCCTGATCCAGCCAAAATTGGGTGAACAGCGGGAATTCCTCGGGCTCGGGCAGGGCGGTGTTGATGGCGACGCCGCGAGCCGACAGGCCGTATTGGTCCAGTGGACCGCTGGTGCGGAAGTAGCTCGCGCCCTGGAACGCCAGCCAATCCGGCCCGTCCTTGCCTTCATTGAGTACCCGGAAGCCGGCGAAGCCCAGATCCTTGGGCAGGATTTTGTCGAG